>JBEBRK010000036.1:0-4453 GCA_040394885.1 Gemmatimonas phototrophica | reverse complement strand
TCCATCGCACCCAGAATCACTGGATTACGAATAGCTCCCATTGCTCGGGGTAGTTCCGGCCACAGATCACGTACTTCAAAAACGAAACGCGCATTTTTGAGCCACCGGGCAGTGATACCAGGAATAGCAGCGGTTAATGGGGTTGTCGTGGCAAACAGCACATCATACTTCTCCATCATGGCTACGACGATGCTTCGCCATGCGAATTTGATGAATGTGATAGAGCGTTTTAGGTGACCATCGGCATTCGCATAAGCCAAGTCAAACTCGATGACATCAATGCCATCAACCGTACCCTTGCGACTTCCTTTGCGATACGGCCCTGACAGCCCTGTCTTACCTCCGGAATAACTCCCACAAACCATTGTCACCTTGTGGCCACTGTTAACCAGATGACGCGCCAGCTCATAGGATCGTGTTCCTGCTGATCCCTGAGGGGTGGAGAAATGCTGATGAAAATAAAGAACCTTCTTCATACACCCCACCCATATAGCGTGGTTAAAGTTCCGGGCTTGGAAACTTCAACTTCCAAAACAGGGACTTTGGACTTTGTGTGATAATAGAGCGACTCCCACCCCTCCTTTAGTTCCATACGAGCGATTGGCATATCACCGCTAACAGATAATCGACAATTACCATCGCTTAACTCGCTGCCGTTCAACACCCATTTGCCCGGTGCAAGCCTCCAGCGTAATACGGCCTTATGCTTAAAACCGGCCACTGAATCTCTCACACGCAGCGAATTCTCAGACAGGTTAATCTCTCTGGTATGCGTAGCACCCAGTCGATCCTTGTATTCTGCCCCGAAAGCAGTAAACGATTCCGACTCATTAAGCGGTATTACCCGAGCTGTTTTCAGCCAGTCACCAAAAAGGAAGCGGCTAAGACGCTGCATCTGATCCCTATCATCGAACATTACTGTGTTATGTGCTGCCGTACCTGAAAAGTATTCGGTCCACTCATCACCGGAGTTATAACTGAAGCTGCCTGCATCACGAAGATGGTTTACGCCGTTGATCCATAGGTCCAGATGCAACACATCAGCCTGGCTGGGACGAAACCGAAAACGCGGATAACGAAGAACGGCCATTGCAGAGTTTCGACGTAAAACAGCGAAGCCTCCGTTATCGAAAACGAAGCTCCTTGAAGGAGTAGCTGAAATATCTGAAGGCTCTATACCAGCCCAACGATGCACTGTCCCTGCTGACCCTTGATAGATATTTTCCTTGAGGAACAGATCAGTGGCAAGTCTCACTGACGGACGGAAGTCTCGATAACCAGATTGAACGTAATCGAATAAGTGAGCACCGTCGTTTGCTCCTATATTCGGAGCATCACCAGTTTCAGCATTCACTAATGACGATATCCATCGTGTAGCCTGGGCTGCCCGTTGCTGAAAACTACTGGAAAATTCCTGCAGATTCAGTCGCCTCCGCCATAGCTCTGTGAAGGTGATCGTATCCAGCATCATACGATGGTATGTGACGGAATACTGGCTAAACGTTCCGTCTATCTCAATCAGACGATTAACACGTTCTTCCAAAATATCGCGACCTTGTCGCTCCCATTTCGCCCCCTCGGGTCGACCGTTAGCGGTTAACCAGGTGCCTCCAACAAACAGAGCCGCTCCTTCAGAAGTGCCATGATTGTTGTCTTGCGCCATTGCATATGCTCGAGTCGGGGCAATTCGTGCCAGACTCATAGCGATAAAATCCAGCAAACCGGCCTGCGTGCTATCTATCTGACGGAGAACCATTGCAGCGGCTGCAAGATGAAGAACCCGTAAGCTGCTCTCCTGCCCACACTTCCAATTAGGGCCGAGGAAAGGAGGGTTCTTTGCGACCCAATCCTCCAACCAATGATTGAGGCGGTCGATCTCGTCTGTTTCACCACGTCGAGCCTGTTGCGCCATAGAAAGCGCCCAGGCGAACCTGGAAGCTTCCCATACCCCCTTAATGTCACCGACTCCCTGATCGAAGTCAGGAATCTTCCACCATGGGCGATTAACATCCTTCACGGCCTTGCCGGTTATAGGGTTGCTATGCCATTCCGGAATGTTCCCTTCAAGTGGATAGCGAAACCACCCAAAACACTCTCCGGTATCATTCCATGAGGAAATAGACGGAAGAGTTGCGTCAATTTCAGCCGAGGGGCGGAAGAACGGCCCAATCGGAGGCTTTACGCGAACGGACTGAACGGGATGAATTCCTAATTTGAGGAGCACCCGATAAATCAGTACTGTAGCTATGTTAAGCGGACCAACAGCAAGAGCAGTCCTTAGTTTCGCGTTCACGCTTTTATCTGGCCCTAGCGATCTGATCTGCGGCCTCGATGCAAACCTCGGCCACTTCAATCAGCTCACTAAAAGAGATGGGGCTCGGTCCGCCTGTAGAAATAGCCCTTGCAAAAGCTTTAGCACAGTCGACCTGTCCTTTGTCCTGTTGCCATCCACGCTTTTTACCCACTCCGGCGGCATTGTAGCTCTTCAAAGCAATAAAGTTCTCTATTGAAGCAATACCCCCACCGCAGAAGGCCTCTATTCGCTCCTTAGGGAAACTTGCGGCGCCATTTGCCAGATAGTGTACAACTGCAGTAGATCCATCTTCGAATGCTAAAGAGATGTGTACCTTGTCTGAGTTAATCCGGGCTCCTTTATCTCTACCCATA
Source organism: Gemmatimonas phototrophica (assembly GCA_040394885.1). Taxonomy (GTDB): domain Bacteria; phylum Gemmatimonadota; class Gemmatimonadetes; order Gemmatimonadales; family Gemmatimonadaceae; genus Fen-1247. Next base: position 1,786 of record JBEBRK010000036.1, on the reverse strand, counting down.
GCCACTGCATTTACACTCGTGATAGGAAATCCTATCAGATGACGTGCAAGATCAATGAGGTGACAGGCTTCTCCTATGACGCGTCCCCCTCCCACGGCTGGATCCTGTGTCCAGTGATCGGCAGGTATTGCACCTGCATTCATCAATAGAATTAATGACGCAGGCTCACTGCGCTTATCAAGCCAGGATTTTACAGGACTAACGTATGGGGAAAATCTACGATTAAATCCTACCATAACTAACGGCGATTCTCCGGCCTCAGTCGCACGACCATACGCACTTTTCACGACCTCTAACTGCTCAGTGTTGATCGCGAGCGGCTTCTCCACAAATACAGCCTTGCGTGCATTCAGACCCTTTACAACGGCATCAGAGTGGCTTGAGTGACGGGTTGCGACCGCAAGAACATTGATTGACGGATTCTTGAGAATTTCTCCGATGTCTGTAGAAGCTTGTCGGAATCCAGCGGTTTTACCAGAGGTTACCGCCAAAGGCCCACCAGTTGTAACTACTGTATCGAGAACAATTCCAGCCTTCTGGAAGGCGGGAACCAGCATTCGCGACGCATAATTTCCATATCCAAGAAAACCGGCAACCGGAGTTCCCACGGTACGATTACTAGAGTCTTCTGTAGACTTGAAGGAAACAGTTCGATTCCATTTAGGCGCATCGGAAGGAGCTGGTTCATATTCCAGCAAGATCCCCAGAGCCCCTGAAGTAGTAACCTGATCGTAGGCCGAAGTAGCCGTCTCCAGAGAGAATCGATGAGTAACCAGTGGGATCGGATCCAGTCCGCCCTGCGAAATAAGTTGGAGAATTGCCTCGAAATTACGCTGCTCGGTCCAGCGAACAAAACCGATTGGGTAATCATTTCCCTTGGCTTCGTATTCCTGGTCATATCGGCCCGGCCCATAGGAACAGGAGACCTGAAAGGTAAGTTCCTTTTCAAAGAACAGAGCACGATCAAGAGAAAGACCAACAACGCCAACTAATACTATGCGGCCGCGTTTCCTACTCATTTTAGCAGCCTGTTCGATAGGCTCGTTAGAGGAAGTCGCAGCAGCGATAAGTACTCCGTCTACACCAATTCCATCAGTTGCAGCGAGAACATGAGCAACAGGATCTGCCACATCACGAAGACAGACTGTTTGAGCACCAAAGCTCTGGGCCAGAACACAACGCCCAGGATCGGGGTCAATGCCGATAACCTTACAGCCATTGGCCTTTAGTAACTGGACCGTGAGAAGTCCAATCAACCCCAATCCACTAACTACGAATGTCTCACCTAAAGTTGGAGCGGCTAAACGCAATCCTTGTAGACCGATAGATGCGAGCACTGTAAAAGCTGCCGCATCGTAGGAAACATTGTCAGGAATTTTTGCACAGAGATTAACTGGTACGCGAACTATCTCTGCATGGCTTCCATTGGAAACAACTCTATCGCCAACTACAAAATTTGTTACGCCATCACCCACGGCAACGACCGTTCCCGCATTGCAATACCCAAGAGGTATCGGCTCAGCCAACTTTGAGCGAACTGCCGCAACTGTAGTAGCAACTCCATCAGTCCGCGCTTTCTGAATCACCTGTTTAACACGTTCAGGATTCTTGCGGGCCTTTTCAAGTAGAGAGGCTTTTCCGAACTCGACCAGCATACGCTCTGTGCCAGCGCTGACAAGAGTACGATGGGTCTCAATTAGGACTGTGCCTGGGAGTACTACTGGTTGTGGTAGAGTAGCGACTATAGTTTCGCCATCGTTTAGACTTTGAAGAAGCTGTTTCATTA
>JBEBRK010000035.1:0-4925 GCA_040394885.1 Gemmatimonas phototrophica | reverse complement strand
GCTTCAATCAGTGGCCCACCGAGAACTGCCAATGTCTTTCCGCTTCCAGTCGGGCTTATTAGCATTCCAGACTTTCCATCCAGATAGTGACGCCAAACCTTCGACTGGAATGGTGCGACCTTCCAGCCGCGTGCTGAAAACCAATCAGATAATGCCCTGGTTCCCTCTGTCATTGCGCCAGACTAATCAGGCTTTCCAGTCTATCGGCATCTGTAATCTGTTTGTCCTTCCTCCAACGCACAATTCTAGGAAAGCGCACGGCCACCCCCGATTTATGCCTACTGGATCTGTTCACAGCTTCAAAAGCAATCTCAAATACATGAAATGGTTTTACTGAACGGACCGGACCAAAACGGTCTACCGTGTTTTTTCTGATCCAACCATCGAGCTCTAATATTTCCTTATCAGTTAATCCAGAGTATGCCTTTGCTATTGGAACTAGAGTTCCTTCTGCATTCCAAACCGCAAATGTATAATCGGTATATAAAGTACTTCTTCGACCATGCCCTGGTTGAGCGTAAATCAGAACAGCATCAATAGTAAATGGATCTATCTTCCACTTCCACCAATCGCCTCGCTTTCGCCCGACCTTATACATAGAGTTCAATCGTTTCAACATCAACCCCTCGGTTCCTCTGACACGAGCAGAATCGCGTGAGCTTATCAACTCATTCCAACCGCCGAATCTTATAGACTCAGAGATCTGAAATACATCTGTTTGACCAAATGCGATTATCTCTTCAAGCGATTTACGTCTTTCACTCAAGGGTTTATCTCTGATATCTATTCCATCCAGTTCAAGGATGTCATATGTAATAATTCGAGCAGGCAGTTCACTAATCAGTTTCTCCGATGGTTTTCTCCTTTGAATACGTCTCTGCAAGCTTATAAATGGAAGAGGTGTATTCGTAACACTATTCCATGCAACCAATTCCCCATCAAGAACGCAATTGGGAAGATGAATACCGGCTTCTTCTATCTCTGGAAAACGGCCATCCAAACGCTCTTCTCCTCGTGACCAAAGCGCAACTCCACCTTCTCTCTTGATAAACTGTAGACGAATACCATCCCACTTCCATTCAGCCTGCCAATCTTCAGGCAAACCTAGCATACTGGCATCGCCTTCTAGCGGGGATGCAAGATAAAATGGATATGGTTGCTGTAAATCACGGGATGAATCCAAATCATTTGAAGTGAGATAATTCCAGAATTCCGGAGTTGGCTCCCATGGACCTAACATCCTTTGAGCAATTCGTGAGATATCGACTCCACTTACCTCTGCCAAGGCAGACTGAGCTGTTCTGCTGGAAACACCAACTCTCAAGGCACCAGTAAGAAGCTTATTAAATACAAATCTTTCCTGAGTGTTTAACCCTATCCAGCAATCTATAATAGTTTGTCGTCTGGACTGCGGATCGCCATTTGTCGGTCTATCACTATCCGATCTGGAATAACCTTTAGATAAGGGCAGCAATATATCTTCAATAAGACCAGCAAGATTTATGTTTTCCATACTGGAAGTCGAGTCACCAATCAGCAATGACAGGGTCTCAGCCAAATCTCCTACTGCATCATAACATTCATCTATCAGCCATGGTGCATAATCGGTGATATCACCGGCCCATTCCCTGAGTTCTACATTAGTGGCAATTCGGGTTTTACAGGTATTAATCTTACCGCCACAAAGAAAGTAGAGTCCCCAAATGGCATCAGCAGGATCCGATTGTGATAAATACTCAACAATCGCCTTTCGTTTAGCGAGCGTAGCAGTATTGTTGTCCAATTCAAAATATAACTGAGCAAACCTCTTCATTCTTCGTCCTGGTCTGCACCGAATTCTGTTTGCATGGATTCCGCTAGTATGCCGGTATTTAGCTCAGTTAGATATCGAACCAAAGCATAAGAATCACCGTGTGTTGCTATTACGCGTTTTGCTCCAGTTTCCTCTATTGACTGAAGAAGGTCATCCCAATCAACATGGTCAGAAACAACGAATCCCCTATCTAAATTTCGTCTTCTTTTATTGCCACGTATCTGCATCCAACCAGAAGCAAAGGCCTGCTGCGCTCTCGGAAACCTGCGCAGCCAGCTACTTCCGGCTGCAGATGGTGGCGCAAGAATCAGATCTCCGGCAAAACCATATGCGCGATCTTTATCGGCAACCAGTTGTGTGTCGGCCATCTCTATGCCGTACCGTCGATAAACATCGACCCCGGAGGAAATTGCTCCGTGAAGAAAAATTGGCTTCACAGCAATATCCTTCAACTCGGCCAGGATGCGTTGAGCCTTGCCCAGGGCATAAACGTATAATATTGCGGCATCACCAGAGCTTTCGCACTCTTTCCACCAGTCAATGATCTGCTGCATTACAGATTCCGGTTCCGGCCACCGAAATACAGGAAGAGCAAATGTGGCTTCTGTAATGAAAGTGTCACATCGAACAGGCTCGAATGGGGTGGATGTAGGATCAAATTGCCGCTTGTAATCACCACTTACAACCCACACCTCCCCATCGACCTCAATTCTTATCTGGGCCGACCCCAGAACATGACCGGCGGGATGAAAGGAAATCAGAGCACCACCAATTCTAAAAGCTTCGCCATACTCAAACTGGTGATAGTTCTGGTCCCCTAGACGCCATTTCAGAATTGGGAGGCCCGAAACCGTGGTGTAATATTCCCCCATTCCAATACGCGCGTGATCACTATGTCCGTGCGTTATAACAGCCCGCTCAACCGGCCCCCATGGATCCACATAAAAATGCCCCGCCGCGCAATACAAACCTTGCGGGGAAGGTTCTAGTATTGCGTTGCGAGGCATGCAAAGGAGAGATAAACAGATTCTGGCCGAGTCATCCTGCGATACTTTTGCAAGTATCCGGCCCAGGAGCTTATTTGGCTAAAGCCTTCATTTCAGGATCTATATCATTGAACCTTGATGTTGCCGCGACGTAGGAAGTCGGTTGATTTTGTAGGCCTTAATCAGTAGCGCTGGGCCCTCGCAGCTTTCGATCTATCTGACGAATCGCTCCAAAATGGTATGCAAAATGTGCAATGCTACCAATCATTCCATTTAACTCAATCTGAATTACATCACGAGGATTTTTGATTGTAGAGAGCCACTGCCGCACCTCCCCTCGCAATTCGTCACGTAGTTGCTTCCATTCAGCATCAGACACTTCAATCTTTTCCCAACTCCCCGCCCAGTCGGCATCCTCAAATGGATTTTCACCCGCTGCCCAACGATTCATCAGCGACAACCCATAACGGAGATGATTTACATGAGCAGCTACTGAAGCGCCGCCATCGTGAGTCCGAGATGCATCTTTAGCAGATAATTTATCTAAAGACTTCAGCATACCCTTGTCATGACGGTTTAGCATGTACCCGCCCTCCTCGGTAGGTCCTTCGACCAGTTCACCAAACAACGTAGTCAATGTCTGTGTAATATCTTTTGTATTCATGGTTACCGGTTCTCTAAACAAAATAGATGCATTTTATGAACAGCGATGGAAAAGCTGCATGTACCGTACCGGAACTAACGTCCTGACTCACTGTACCTGGATATAGTCCGTTATACACGCAGGTTTAGTCAGTTTCACGTCGGAGGCACACCCTTTGAACTACACCCTATAGACAGAACTTTTCAGCTACCTGTCCACTTTTAAAAGGATGTGATATGCCAAATTTCAATTCAGATTACGTGGAGAACAGCGACAGTCGGATCGTTCCCCAGATCGAAAGCAACAAGATATATACTGATCGTATAGGTCAAAAAAGAGAGTATGACGGAAGTATTATCAACTTCGATGAAGCCGAACAACCTTCAGACTTGGAAACCGAGATTGAAGGCAGGAATCTTGGAGGCTATAGCGAAGAAGGTGTTTTTACGGATTATGTAAGACCGGGAAAAAGATCACTCCCAGAAAATGAAAGTGATGAAGAGTTACACCTGGGATATCAGAATGAAACGATGTTTGAGAGGGCTGGGTTTCACATTGATCCGGATATGGATTTTGAAGAACCGCCACTACGAGAAGAGCGAACAGACTTGGACGCAGTACTGACCAGAGAATCATATAATGGTGATCACTACGGCAAGGGCCCCAAGGGATACCGGCGTTCTGATAAAAGAATTGAAGAAGACATTAACGAACGTCTCACAGCTCATCCAGGCGTTGATGCGACAGACATGGAAGTTCGCGTTGTATACGGCGAAGTAACTATTTCCGGGAGGGCATACGATAAGCGATCAAAACGTCTGGCTGAGGATATTGCTTATCTGGAAAGAGGAGTTCAGCAGGTACACAACAGAATAAGAATCAGATAATCAAAAGAATAAACAGGAACCTACCGATGTTCGAACGTAGGCATATATGGGAAATGGCATGTCACTTGATAATTCTATTGCATAAGCCAGATGCTGTTAAAACAACAGTGCGGAGGTAGTTCTACAATTCTTATTCAATCAGGGAGTTAACAATGAAAAGGTCACACTCACGGGGCGGTAGAGACAGGCACAGTACATCTAATCATAATGTCGGAAATCATCGAGGGAGGCAGCATCCATCCCAGGAAGACGAAAGGCGGTATTATCAGGAACAGAGGCGTCACAACCATAACTCCAATACCCGGTTTTCCAGAGGGAATTATTCAGGCGACTGGGACTGGGATAGAAGCTTAAGAGACGATCGCAATTACCGCGATACGGATGAGGATTATAGAAGCCCTCGCCACCATTCAGAATTTCGAGGGAGACCGAACTGGGGCGATATGGATTATGGATTCGATGATATCGGTTCTGGTGGGATGGACAACCGGCAACGGCATGAACAGCAGCGCGGGCAGTCCGGTAGAGGTGGCATAGATTCGGATAGAAGGTACGGCGGATTCGAAGGCCGGGGATACGGCGGCGACAGAGGATAT
>JBEBRK010000034.1:0-8753 GCA_040394885.1 Gemmatimonas phototrophica | reverse complement strand
CACGGAGTGCCGATGACGGCACATTCCTGAACTGCAGGGTGATCGAGAAGAACGTTCTCAACCTCAGGCCCTGAGATATTGTGGCCTGATGAAATTATCATATCATCCGTACGCGCCTGATACCAGAAGTAACCTTCTGCATCCATACGATACGAATCCCCCGTCATGTTCCAGCCGTTACGCACGTATTTCTTCTGCCTGTCTATATCGTCCATGTAGCGGCATCCAGTTGGCCCTTGGACTGCAAGACGTCCGATCTCGCCGACAGGTACATCGTTTCCATCTTTGTCGATCACCTTTGCTTTATAGCCTGGTACGACCTTGCCTGTTGCGCCAGGCCTGATATCATCATCGGAGGCACTAATGAAGATATGTAACATTTCGGTCGCACCTATTCCATCAATTATTTTTATGCCGGTTGCATCTTTCCAGGCCTGATACGTTGCAAGCGGGAGAGTCTCTCCGGCAGATACACATCTTCTCAGGCTCGAAATATCGAAGTCTTTTATAAGCGGCAGCATAGCTCGATATGCTGTAGGCGCAGTAAAGCATACTGTCGGTCGATATTTATGAATCGCCGCAATAAGGTTTGGCGGAGATGGCTGTTCAATCAGAAGAGTCGACGCGCCTACTCGAATAGGGAAGAGAAGTATTCCCCCAAGAGCATATGTAAATGCAAAGGGCGGCGATCCGCAGAAAACATCCTCTTTAGTAGGCTTTAAAACATACTTTGGGAAACAATCTGTTATCGCCATAACATCACGGTGCGCGTGCATCGTTCCTTTAGCCTTCCCAGTCGTACCTGAGGTGAAGGCTATGAGGCAGATATCTTCAGCGGCGGTATCGCAATTTGTAAATGTTCTGGGTTTATCACGCATCAGCTCTTCGAGAGAGTCTTGTTGTCCCCCATCTGTATTATGGCTCGAACTACCAGCTTTATTGATGCCGCCATGAAACCGAAGCACGCGTGATTGCTCACGTACTTTACCCTCTGCTGTTCTTAACATCGCGGCTATACAGTCATCGATAATTCTTGAATCGCAGAGGGCAACTTTGATCTCTGCTCGATCTGCTGCATATGTAAGTTCGCGCTGCCTGAGAAGTGGCATTGTACAGACAGCAACAGCCCCGACTTTCATAACTGCAAACCAGCATGCTGCAAGCATGGGATTGTTCGGAGCTCTGAGAAGGACTCTGTTTCCTGGTACAACTCCCAAATCGTCTACAAGCACATGAGCTATCTGATTGGCGCGCTCGAAAAGATCGTTGTAGGTCCACTTTTCATCTTCGTATATGAATACAGTTCTGTTGCCATCTCCTCTGCTGATTGCCGCGTCCAGAAGCTCGCTGGCACAGTTAAGACGATTTGGGTAATTCAGCTCTGGTATCTGGGAAAAGTCTAATACCGGCCAAAGTTCGCGAGGGGGCAGCATAGACTCACAAAATGTGTCTATGTGCCCCGTAACATGTTGTGCTGTGTTGCTCATCGACTTCTCCAATCTGGTTTGGGGTCTTTATGTTCAGCCAACACCTGGTCGGCAATTATGAGCTGCTGAATTTCACTTGTACCTTCATAGATACGGAGCGATCGAATCTCTCTGTACAGATGCTCCGTAATTGAACCACTTACAACACCACTTCCTCCAAATAACTGAACTGCGCTATCTATAACACGCTGGGCAGCTTCAGTCGCGTGCCACTTCGCCATTGCAGCGTCTTTCGTTATCCGTGCCGCGCCGGAGTCTTTATTCCAGGCTGCCTTGTAAATCAAGAGCGAGCTTGTCTCAACATCAGTTGCCATTGAAGCTAAACGTGCACGTGTCATCTGAAAATCTGAAAGAGATTGGCCATATGCTGATCTTTCAGTTGTTCTTTTGACTGCTTCTCGTAGGGCCCGGCTTGCAAATCCAAGAGAAGCAGCTGCGACTGTCGTTCGAAACACATCCAGTGTGCCAAGAGCTACTCGCAATCCCTTATTTGGTTCTCCAACTACATGAGATGGATCGACTACACAATTATTAAATGTGATTGTTCCTAATGGGTGTGGAGCGATGACATCGATTCTGGCAGAGACCGTTAGTCCAGGGTTGTCTGTGTTAACCAGAAGGGCGATAAAAGCTGGTTTGGAATTACTGTTGCCATCTTTACCCGCGCCACCTGTAGCGCTGGCCTCCTTTCCCGCGCGATTACCCATGAATCCATCATCAATTAATCTACAGAATACGATATAGTGATCTGCGATCCCCGCATTTGAAATCCAGGTCTTCTCCCCATCTATTATATACTTGCCGTTTTCGAATCTGGCTGTGGTTGTCATCGCCGAAACGTCCGATCCTGCCTCAGATTCTGAAATAGCAAATGCAGCGATGGATTTTCCAGCGGCTATCCTTGGCAGATATGTCGCCTTGAGATCTTCTGAACCAAACAGGGAGATGGGCCCGCTCCCCAGCCCCTGCATTGCGAAAGCAAAGTCTGCCAGGCCATCCTGAGCTCCAAGAATCTCACGTGATAGACAGAGAGTTCTTACATCAAGCGTATCAGTAAGACCACCATACTGTTTTGGTACAGCAGCTTTAAGCCATCCTGAACTACCGAGTGATTCTACAAGAGACCGGCAGTGTTTATCGAGTATGGAGTTATCGGATTCGCCGCCGTGAGGAAGTGGCTGGATATATGTAGCTGCCCACTCCGACAGTCGCGTAGCATATTCGCGGTGCGTATCATCAAAAAATGGCCACGCCAGATGATTTAACTGATGCTTTAATGACTGCGAAGACATCTTTTAGTTTCCCTCAAAGACTGGAGTGTCTTTTGCTACAAAGGCCCTGTATGCACGTTCAAAGTCGTTTGTCTGCATACATATAGCCTGACTCTGAGCCTCTGCTTCGATCGCTTCATCAACACCCATTGCCCATTCCTGATGCAGTGCACGCTTAGTCATGGAGTGTGCGAATGTTGGCCCGGACGCCAACGCTTTAGCCATCGAAACGGCAGTCTCCTCCAAATCTTCGTGTGCTACTACTCCATTATAGAAGCCCCACCTGTCTGCTTCTTCCGCCTTCATGAATCTGCCAGTGTAAAGCAGCTCGCTGGCTCGCCCTTGTCCAATGATTCGAGGTAGCATCGTACAGGCACCCATATCTGCACCACTCAGCCCTACACGAGTAAATAGAAAGGCTACCTTACTTCTATCGCTTCCGTATCTTAGATCACTAGCCATAGCTATAATTGCTCCAGCGCCCGCACAGATTCCGTCAATGGCAGATATAATTGGCTGAGGACACGCTCTCATTGCAAGTACAAGCTCGCCGGTCATCCTCGTAAACTTGAGCAGATCGTTTGTACGGCCTTCATTTTTCATTGTTACAAGAGGGCCGATAATCTCATGCACATCGCCACCTGAACAGAAGTTTCCACCTTCTCCGCTTATAACCACGACTTTAACATCATCAACATGTGCCAGCGCTCTGAACATCGCCGCTAGTTCGCGATATGATTCAAATGTCAGCGGATTCTTTTTTTCAGGCCTGTTCAACGTAACAATACCAACCCTGTTTTCTACTTTCCATTTATAGTGTTGCGCCACGTAATCTGCTGCATTTGTAGGGAAGTTTGTCATATTGCTGTTTACGGTAGATAGATGAAGGTGGGTTGCGATGGGTGTTTTTCTTTTAGATCTCAGCCGATAAAGCAGAACTTTTGAGCTTGCCGACAAGCTTGTAGAGCTGTTTACATTCTTCTGCATCTAACTCGGCAAACATGGATCCTATCCATTCAGAATGGTCAGGGGTCATCTCGTCAAATACGACTCTGCCTTTTTCTGTGATCTTAACCAGCTGGGTCCTGCGATCCTTCGGATCGACAGTGCGAGATATAAGGCGTTCCCGTGCTAACCTATCAACCAGTCCTGTGAGATTGCCATTTGTGACCATCATACGCTTTGAAAGCTCACTCATTGTCATTCCGCGTTTCGTATCAGACGGAATCATATACAACGACGCCAGTAGATCAAAACGGGGAAGTGTACTGTCGAACTTCTCACGCAAAAGTCCTTTTACACGTCCTTCAATCACGTTTGTACATGCAAGCAAACGAAGCCATGTTCGCAGACTTTCTCGCGAGGTATCCCCAGATGATTTTTCGGATGATTTTCCGAACGATTCTACCAATGACCGTGCAGACGATTCCGCGGACGACTCTGCGGGTACTTCCTTCTCACGTGCATCAGGAGATTTCCTTAGATCCGTACGTTTACTCACATGACCTCTCCGCCAGCAACCACTATAGACTGGCCGGTAATCGCAGATGCATCAGGTGAGCACAGCCAGGCGACTGTATTGGCTACTTCATGCGGCTGAGTTAGCTGTCTGCGTGGGATTGGTCTGACTAACATTTCGAATGCCTGTTTTTCAGTGATCCCTCTTGCTTCAGAAAGTTCAGCTATTGTGCGTTGTGTCATGGCAGTGTCTGTATATCCAGGGCACACCGCGTTGACTGTGATCCCCTGTCTCGCAGTTTCTAATGCCAATGACTTTGTTAATCCTATAGCGCCATGTTTTGCAGCACAGTAGGCAGATGTATGCGAGTAGCCTTTAAGGCCAGCAGTTGATACGAGATTTACAATTCGTCCTTCTTTAGCGTCGATCATGCTGCCCAGAACCTGTTGTGTACACAGAAAAGTCCCTGTGAGATTAAGTCGTAGAGAGTTTTCCCAGTCCTGTAAACTCGTATCTGTGAACAGACTGCTTGTTCCTTGGCCCGCATTGTTGATAAGTGCGTATGGAGTTCCAAAAGAATCAAGTGCCATCCCAAACGCTGTATCCACCGAGTTCAACTGAGTCACGTCGCAAACAATCCCCTGAGCTTCGATATGAGTTTCAGACATCATCTTGTCGACGTGCGCATGCAAATCGCTTGCTGTTCTACCCATAATTGTGACTCTTGCTCCGACTGAAGCAAGTGACATTGCTATGGCCGCACCTATGCCACGTCCACCACCGGTAACAATTACGTGTCTGTTCCTGAGATACGATGGGGTAGGGATAGAGTCCGTTGAGATTGAAGGCGTTGTCATATGATAATCAGATATAAAAGTCGTTTGGCTGTTTATTCTATATTGCATTCAGAGCCTGCAGCTGGCTTTGTAGTGCCTGCTGTGTTTGCTGATCACGCTCTATCTCACGTTCATATTGTAACTTTCCAAGGTAGTATGAATTCGGCCAGTGCTGTTTTTTATAATCGAGTTTTGCTGCAGTATGTAATGTCCAGTACGGATCGCTCAAGTGTGGGCGACCAAGTGCACAAAGATCTGCTCTGCCAGACGCAATTATTGAGTTTAACTGGTCCGGATCGCTGATGTTTCCGACTGCTATAGTTGGAACTCCCCCTTCATTACGAATCATGTCGCTAAATGGAGTCTGATACATTCTGCCATATACCGGAGTTTCTTCAGAGGTCGTCTGGCCGGTGGACACGTGAATTATATCCGCTCCAGCTGCAATGAACTCTTTTGCTATAATGACAGCTTCTTCTGGAGATAGCCCGCCTTCTACCCAATCGGTTGCCGAAATTCTGACTGACATGGGGCGCTCTTTCGGCCACACTGCTCTGACGGCCTGAAACACTTCAATTGGGTACCTCAGACGGTTTTCTATAGATCCACCGTATTCATCAGTGCGCTTATTGCTGACAGGAGTCAGGAAGCTCGAAAGCAGGTAGCCGTGAGCGCAATGTAGCTCCAGCATGTCAAATCCCGCAGCATTCGCCCGGCGAGCTGCTTCAACGAACTCTTCTTTTATCACGATCATTTCCTGATGCGTGATCTCCGAGGGAGCAGGCATATGTGGTGCATACGCTATTGCCGAAGGCGATGTTGTCTGCCATGCACTTTCTGTTAACGGAACATTGTTTCCTTCCCATGGCACCTTTGTGGATCCCTTCCTTCCGGAATGGCCGATCTGCAGAGCTATCTTCGCCTGACTCTCGTTATGTACGAAGGTTGTTATCCTTTGCCAGGCTTTTGTCTGTTCATCAGTGTAAATCCCACAACACCCAGGAGTAATTCGCCCCGCTGGTGACACGCATGTCATCTCAGTGAATATCAATCCAGCTCCACCAATTGCCCGGCTTCCCAGATGAACCAGATGGAACTCGTTGGGAACTCCGTCTTGCGCACGATACATATCCATGGGAGCCATTACTACTCTGTTGACCAGAGTCAGATTCCGTAGCTGGTATGGAGTGAAGAGCGGGGGAGTTGGACGCGTTAAGCGCAGATCATCAGTGGGTGAAGTATTAGAAACTCCATCAGGAGATGAGTTTTCAGGCCGGTTTTTTTTGCCTTTGTTACTGCTTGCATCAGAAATGGATTGAGTCGCCTCAAACCATCGTTCCACACCATTCAGGTAGACTGAATCCCGCAGCCGTAGATTTTCGTGGCTGACTCTCTGGCTCCTTGTTAAGAGGCTATATGCAAACTGTTGAGGCTCAAGATTAAAATAGCGTTTAACGTGTTCAAACCACTCCATCGAGTTACGGGCAGCATTCTGAAGTTTGATCGCCTCTACCGAACGGTTGGTTTGATATCTCTCAAGTGAAGCTTTTAAGTTCTCTTTGCTTGCAACTGCGTTCGAACTTAGGTTTGTCCCTAACGTTGCAACCCCGTCTGTTTGCCATCCCTTAACCGCTTCGGAGATCGCAATCGCGTCCTCCATAGCAAGTTTGGTCCCCGATCCAATCGAAAAGTGCGCCGTATGAGCAGCGTCCCCTATCAGGACAATTGGGATTCCCTTGTATTCAGCAATCCAGCTTTCATTGTTTACACGTAAGAAGCTTGTCCATGGAGATAGCTGTCGGTGCGCGGAGTTGCTTAATAACCTGTGCTCGCCCAGCCATTTGGCAAACATAGATTCACAGATCTTTATAGTTTGATCTGTATCTGCCGCATCCAACCCTGCGTTTTTCCAGGATTGTTGATCGCATTCAACAATGAATGTCGATAAGCCTTCTTCAAACTTGTAGCAGTGAGCCTGAAAGATTCCAAACTCGTTTTCTACGAATGCAAATGTGAACGCATCGAAGGGAAGTGTTGTGCCAAACCAAACATATTTGGCAGGTCGCACGTCAACTGACGGGTGAAATTGATCCGCAAACTCCGAACGGATTTTACTGTTTACACCATCTGCCGCAATTATTAGATCAGCATGCAATCCTGAATCTATAGCATCACGGAGTGACAGGATGTCCGTTGAGTAATCAATCTTTACTCCAAGTTCTGCTGCTCTTGAGCCGAGAATCTGAAGAAGCTTTTTTCTAGCGATCCCGCAGAACCCATGTCCTGACGATGTAATAACTTCGTTCTTATAGTGAACATCTATGTCGTCCCAATGCGCGAAGTTATCTACTATCTGGTTGTATGATATCTGATCCGCGATCTTAAAGTTGCCGAGAGTCTGATCGGAGAACACAACTCCCCAGCCAAAAGTGTTTCCCTCAGAATTTCGCTCGAGTACCTTAATGTCGAACGATGGATTTAACTTCTTTAAGAGAATCGAACTATAAAGTCCTGCCGGACCACCCCCAACCACAACAACACTCAATTCATCGCGGGATATTTGCATTAATTATTATAAGCTTCAAATAACGTCACCGCACGGGTTGACCTTCGACTAGTTTTGGGCGATATTATTAGGCTCTCGGTAACTACGAGGGCATTAAGAATGGCGCTATCGTCTAGGGGACTAGGACGGGGCCCTCTCAAGGCCCAAACACGGGTTCGAATCCCGTTAGCGCTACTGAGTGCGACTGACAAAAAAGAGTTGTAACAGAGGTTGATTCTTCTTCTGTAACCCGGTTAAGTTAGTCACAGAATTGATGTGAGAGTTTGCTCGCAAAGCTTGAAAGCTGAGTCCGCCTCACGGAGATTCAAGATAGATGGCCCCATCGTCTATCGGCTAGGACGGCACCCTTTCACGGTGCAGAGAGGGGTTCGATTCCCCTTGGGGCTACTTTCGCCTTTGGGTGAGTTGTTAGTGTTAGAAGTGCAAAAGTATCAGAGTTTTAGAATCCTGCTTTTAGGATTTGTAGGTTTGTAGTTAATGTTCTTTATGCGGTGACCGTTGGGGCTGAAGTCTGGCCCCTTCTTCGTGTGAGGAATTTCAGTTTGCAAGCTCTGCTTGCAAGAGGGGCCGTAGCTCAGTTTGGTTAGAGCACTCGACTGTCACTCGAGAGGTCGCGGGTTCGAGCCCCGTCGGCCCCGTTGGTTGTAAGTTGTTCATTCATAGTAATTTACCTCAAATCAAGGTCGCCTCACGGCGGCCTTTTTTGTTTGTGAAATGTTGCTTGTCACTGCTGTAGTTTTTTGAAGAATGATGTAGGGTTGGGTGCGGTTTATGTGTCTTTATTGTCAGGGGACTTTGACTTCCTTATTCCCGATCCTCAATCACTATTTCTTCGCCGGCGGTAGAACATGCGTTTAGTTTTGCTAGGACTCGCCATTTCTGTAACTGTTTTGGCGGCGGCAGTGTATGACAAGATCGACCAGACCGAAAAGCCAAATGCTGAAAGTGCTGTATTGCAAGGTGATCATGTCTTCACTTTCTCGCCTCTGCTGGAGTCGGATTATATCGAAAAGCAAAGAGCTATCCTGGTAGGGGAACGGAATGCGGATGGTAGGTGCGTTATTCCGATTCCTGACCTTAATCCTCAATCCTCAGAAGATCCCAACGTATTTACGGAAATAGCCAGGGATACGA
>JBEBRK010000033.1:0-9518 GCA_040394885.1 Gemmatimonas phototrophica | reverse complement strand
CCAGTTCTTAAAGAAGAGGTTGCAGATGGAGTAAAGTCCAGCGCAACTGGGCTAAGGCTGGCGAATAAAGATGCAGCGGTAACTGTCGGCCCTTCGACAACAAAGTTGTTTGCAGGGATGTTAACATTTCCACCGAACTGGCCTGTGAGATCGTCGAATGTTTTACCGTTCTGAA
The DNA here is from genome assembly GCA_040394885.1 of Gemmatimonas phototrophica. GTDB lineage: Bacteria > Gemmatimonadota > Gemmatimonadetes > Gemmatimonadales > Gemmatimonadaceae > Fen-1247. The sequence continues at coordinate 9,343 of JBEBRK010000033.1, read as the reverse complement.
CAAGTGTGACGTTCCTGAAGACAAGGCTGTCCACGGCGCGCAGATTATCTGAAGCCTGATCGCGAATCGCTACTGCAGTTCCCGGCCATCTTGCTATTACACCATTCACTAGTGTGCCACCTGAACCTCTGCGGATCATGACGCCATTTCCGTCTTGAGAAGAGTATACACCAGTGCCTGGGCCAATAAGTGTAAAGTTAGCAAAGACTGGATTAGAGAATGGTGCGTTTGTAAAGGTACAACCTGCTTTGTTATTTTCGCATCCGTCACCTTCGAAACCACGTGGGTCAGTTGAGTAGCCACCTGCGCCAGGTCGGATCGAGAATACTGCGGACTGATATGCGATCAGGAACTGATTCCTTCCTCTGTAACCTTCAGTCCAGTCAAAGTGGTCATCTCCGGATTCATAAGAGATCAGGTATCGCCCGTCTACTGTACCGCCGAACCATTCGAACGAATCGTCAAGACCTGCTACGGTTTGAACATACTCAATTGTGGTACCACGTCCTACAGCATACATTGACAGCGAATTTAGCTCCTGTCCCTGACCATCTGAAACGTCATATCCAGCGAATTCGATTCGAACGTAGCGTAAGATTCCGCTATTATCGTTGTCATCGTTCCCACCTGCATAGTTGACAGCTGTTGTAGATGGACCTTCAGTGTAGATAGGATTGGCGGTACGATTAATCTTTGCCTTACCTATAATTACAATGCCACCCCAGTCACCAGGACTTCTAGTGCCTTCCCGATATCCCGAAGTGAATACAATTGGGCGCTCTGCGGTTCCGTTGGCGATTATCTTGGCTCCCGGAAGTATCCAGAGAGAACTTCCCGAGACCAATGTGTCTCCTACTACTGTAGTTCCATCCTGTACAATCAGGGATGCTCCAGCCGCAACCTTTACATAACCTTTAAGCGTGTACACGGTATCGCGAGAAAGTGTTCTATCGGCAGTTATTGTACCGCTAAGAGTGGCAACTTTATCGCCAGGTTCAGGTGGATTAGTCGGGTCGGTTGAGTTATCGCTACATGCAAGAGCAATCGCGGATAACCCAACTACCGCTGAAATTTTTACTGATTTATTAAATAATTTCATGTATTCTCCAATTTGATAGCGACTGTTCATGTCGCGTTTGGTTAAAGTAAGATGGGTTTGGCTGGTATTGGTTTGGTTATCGATCGGTAACGGGGTTGTCACAGCCTATGGCTCCCATCTGAATCCTAGTGACATGGATCTGCCTGTTTTGTATCCTGCGCGGAGCACTCCTCCCTGTTCGACTTTATATGGTGAGTCCAACAAGTTCTTGATGTCCATCTTTGCCTGTATTCTTTGGAAAAGAGGCACTTGTAGAGACATATCAACCATATGCCGCTGTAGTTCATATGTATCCGGAAGTGGTTCTATACCACCAGCCTGTAACCTCTTACCCACAACGTTGTAGAGCAGTGCCGCAGATATTTTTCTTTCAGCATTTACATAGTTGATACCTGTATTCAGAACATACGGCGCCTGTCCAATCATTGGCCTTTTGTCGTGAGTAAAGGAGGATACCTCGTTGCTTTCCATATTAATCTCACTCTTCATAAGCGTCAGATTCGAAAACAATGTCAGAGGTTCCAACTTCTCACTAAGTATGTTCAATGAGCGCCTGAACTCCATCTCGATACCGAGATTGTATCCGTTATCAGCATTTATATAACCGAGCCTTGATGCACCGCTTGTTGCTATTTCCACACGTTCTATTGGTGCAGTGAAGTGTTTACCAAATACACCTACACTTATCAGTTCCAGAGAGCTAGGGTACCATTCCCATCTAAGGTCTACGTTAGTAATCCTGGACTGCTGTAGGTTGGAGTTACCTGATATGGTTCTCTGTTCGACCATATCTCTGTATTCAACCGGAGAGATTTCTCTATACTCCGGTCTGGAGACTGTCTGTGAAAGACCGAGTCGGAGATTTTGATCTGGATTCAGATTGTACTGTAGGTTCAATGCTGGCAGAATATCCCAGTTGTTCCGCTTTGCAATATTGGATTCACGTGTAGTACTAAGGGATGTAACTGTCAGATCAACATGTTCTGCGCGAACTCCACCAATAAGCTTTAACTTGCGACCAAACTCCTGAGTGATCATACCGTATGTTGAAGTTACCGCTTCCTTGGCTGAGTATGTTCCACCAAAGCTATTGCGCAATATGATAAAGTATGATGATGTATCTGAAACAGCACCGCCGCTGAATATATTCTCAGCGGTCATCTCCAGAAGAGATTGTGGGATCGAGATGTTAGGAGCATAGTTGTTTACTACGCTGAATGCATAGTTATCTGCCGTACGTCTTGTGTTTCTATAGAGTGCTCCTACTTTGAACTGTCTAAAGTTATAATCTGCATTCAGATTGACGCTGTTCTCCTCCAGAGTCGCAAAGGTTTTACGAGCTCCATCCATATTTCTGATAAACAGCATGTATGGCATGAGATTGTTTGTAGCTATATCAACTTCTCTTACATAATCCAGCTCTGTTCGATCGGGCTCATTCCGACTAACGCCTGCTAAGGTTACACCGAAGTTGATTGCGTTCCTTTCACTAAACATGTGCTCAGCTCTAAGCTGATTGGATCTGACTGACCGTTCGATGTATCTGATCGAACGACGCAGGGTAGGGACATTGTCGTCCTGATCCCTATTTCCAAATAACTCTGTTGCTTCATTGTCGCCGCTGCGATTGTACATATTGTTGGTGATCAATCTTGTTCTTTCGCCAATCAGTGTGCTGGCATTGAACAAGCCACCCCAAAGTACACTTGCAGTAGAGGACCTTCCTGCAAATCTGCTGAATGGTGTGATTTCACCTGTCGCCTGATCGTTCATTACTGCAAGTGATCTCACTTCATTGGATTTAGCTTCGTTACTGTTTCCATAGCTACCTGACAGCATGTAACCAACTCTCTGTCCAAATGGATGCATGACACCGCCAATATTGGCGCCAAAGGAATAGTTTGGGGCCAGCTGTCTGGTGATCGGTGTCCAATCATTTCTTAGTGATCTGATAGCTGAGTTTATTGTCGCTCTTGAAGCTGTATCTGACGTTGCAACATGCTTTACAATATTTGAGAGCGCTCTGTTACCTGTGGCAAAAGCAAACCATTCACCACCGGCTCTTGGAGAAGCAAGTAATGTTCTTCCAGATGTGAGGCTGTTGAAGCCAGTTGAAAAGCTGTAGGAGATTTGACGCTTAAGTGGAAATTCCTTCATCTGTATGTCTACTGTTGCTCCACCAAAATCGCCTGGTTTGTCAGGAGTAAAAGTCTTTGCAGTTACGATCCCCTGAATTAGTCCGGTAGGGAATAGATCCAATGGAACAACTCTCCTTTCTGGCTCTGGGCTTGGGATTCTTGCTCCATTGAGCGACGTCGTTGTATAGCGCTCTCCCAATCCTCTTACAAATACGTATTTACCATCCTGTACAGTAACACCGGTAACACGTTGTACTGCCTGCGCAGCGTCACCATCTGGGCTCTTGGCAATCTCCTCGCTTGTTATTGCATTGACGATTGCAGGGGCTTCTTTGCGAGCTTCCAGTGCGTCAGCTACCCCCCCTCTCGAAACTGCGGCTGTAATCTCCTGCGACTGCAGTTCTACAGCAGCTGATGCTAGTTGTACATTTTGGGTTACTGTTGAGTCAGCATGGATAACTACGGATTTTACTGTAGTTGGTGCATATCCAATACGACGAATGGTAAGTCCAACAGTTCCAGCGGGGATTCCGCGGAGAGTGAACTTACCATTGTCATCAGTCATAGTGCCGATTCGCGTGCCAGTTACCTGAATTGAAGCATTTGCAATAGCGGCATTCGTTTTCTGATCAGTTATTCTTCCTACAACTGTGCCGCTGGCTTCAACAGCGTTGGAGTTTCCAGCCTGGCTGACGGTCTGGCCGGTAGGTGATGCTGTCGGCTTTTCAGTCGTTGTTTGTTTGCCTGGCCCGCCTCCAGACTGAGCCGTCATCGCGAGAGGAGAAAACGCGATGGCAATAACAACAAACATTATATATGTACGAAATATCATAATTAAGAGTCTTTTTTAAGTGACTCCTAATCATCAATAATCTGTATTTCGGTTGTATGACGGGTTTGTAACTAATTGGTTACAGCGGCAGCTTTTCCGGCCGCACGCCCGGTTGCCCATGCCCAGAAGAAGTTAAACCCACCAATTGGACCAAAAGCATCCAATATCTCCCCACACATATAGAGGTTGGGGTGTACACGACTTTCCATCGTTTTTGGATTTATCACTGATAAGCTGACTCCACCGCCCGTAACTTCAGCCTTCCTGTATCCATCATCCGAAGTCCATGGAAGCGGGAATTCTGTTAAAGTGCTGATCAGCTTCAGGCGGTCTGCGCGTTTTAGCTCGGGAAGTCTGGTCATTGGATCGACCCCTGATTTTTCGACAAGGCTGACTGCAAGTCTCTCGGGCAAAAGAGTCCGTACCACTGTGAGAACAGTGCGAGTTCCTGATGCTGTAAAAAGGCTTTCCCAAAAATCCCTGGTAATGCCTCCCCAGTTAATACGTACATCAGCTGGCGAAGCGGAACCGCGAGGTGCACGAGCCACTACATGAGAGATATTAAGAACCGATGGTCCGCTGTATCCATTATGCGTGAAAAGAAAACCACCTTCAGCGGATGCGGACCTGTCTTTGGAAGTTGCAGTCAGCTCTGCATTCAGTGAAACGCCAGACAACTCTGCAAAAGGCCCATTCGACGCAACTATCGGTGCCAGAGCAGCATAGTTGACATGCATTTCATGCCCAAGCCTCTTAACAATGTTCAGCCCAATTCCATCACTTCCAGTGTTTGGTACCGATAGGCCACCGGTCGCAATTATAACCTTATCAGCTTCAAGGATACCTTCTTTTTCACCTTCTGTTGTGATTGCCCAACGCCCATTTGCAACAGGACGAACATCTACAACCTTTGTATTCATTACGAGCTTCACACCCCTGCGTCTGGCAAGCTCTATTAGCCCGTCCCGTACATCACGGGCCCTATGAGTAGAAGGGAATAGTTTGGAGCTTTCTACTTCTTCCTCTAACTCCAACCCAAGCTCTTCTTCAAAAAAGCGGATCTGTTCATCCAATGGCCAGGATCGTAAAATCTTGGCCATTGTATTCCTGGATGAATCGGTAAAGTACCTCGATTCATCCAGCTTTGCAGGAAGAATATTGCAACGCCCGCCGCCACTAATGAGGATTTTACGCCCACCATCTTTGGTCCTTTCGATAAGCGTTGTCTGTGCACCAGACGTGGCTGCAAAGATTGCAGCCATCATACCGGCGGCACCTGCTCCTATCACTACGACGCGGTTGCTCATTCTTTTACTTAAACCGCATTCCGTTTGGAGCAATCCCGCCAGCTTTCGGAATTTCGAAGGCTTTTGGTTTTGGTGGAGCTGAAACTTTGCCACCCCTGTTATTATTCGCGCCACGATTATCGGGACGCCCCTTTCCAGAACCACCTCGGGCACCAGCTGTAGCTCCACCCTCTGACTGCATCGATAGAGCAATACGGTTACGAGCTATATCAACAGAGACCACCCGAACCTTAACTCTCTGACCGACTTTTAAAACGTCATTTGGGTCGGAAACAAAGTTGTCTGAAATCTGTGATACGTGAACCAATCCATCCTGATGAACACCAATATCAACGAAGGCGCCAAACGCTACAACGTTGGTTACAATACCTTCTAACTGCATTCCCTCCTTAAGATGCTTCACTTCCGTAATATCATCTCGGAATGCTGGAAGCTCGAAAGAGTTACGTGGATCGCGACCCGGCTTCTGTAATTCGGATACAATATCCTGAAGTGTTGGAAGACCAACTTCGTCCGATGCGTACTTGTGAATGGATATAGATCGAACGGCTTCAGAGTTGCCCACTAAGGATCCAAGTTCAACACCGATATCCTTGGCCATAGTTTCGACCAAAGCATAACGCTCGGGGTGAACGGCAGACCCATCTAATGGATGACTTCCACCTCTGATTCTCAGGAACCCGGCAGCCTGTTCAAAAGCCTTTGCCCCAAGACGCGGGACTTCATTGAGATCCTTACGCGATGTAAAACCACCCTTTTCATCGCGAAGCTTAACGATGTTTGCAGCCAGGGAAGGTCCAATACCAGCGACGTAAGAAAGTAATGGAATAGATGCCGTATTAACTTCAACACCGACTCTGTTTACACAACTCTCAACCGTTTCGTCCAGACGCTGCTTAAGTCTGTTCTGATTTACGTCATGCTGATACTGACCAACACCAATAGACTTAGGATCTATCTTTACCAGCTCTGCCAGAGGATCCTGTAATCTACGAGCAATTGAGATAGCACCACGAAGTGAAACATCCAGATCTGGGAACTCTTCACGCGCAACATCAGATGCAGAATAAACAGAAGCTCCAGCTTCATTAACAACAACAACCTTTGGCTTGCTGAGATTCTTTTCAGCCAATGTCTGCTTGACGAGTGTTTCGGTTTCTCTTGATGCAGTTCCATTTCCAATTGCAATTAGGTCGGCATCAAAACGTGCTATATATGCAAGCAACGAAACCGCAAAGCGCTCAGTCTGATGCAGATAAAGAGCATCGGTAGCGAGTACAGCACCCGTTTTAGATACCGCAGCAAACTTCACACCCGTCCTGAATCCTGGATCCAATCCGATTACAACTCTCTCGCCGGCGGGCGAGCTTAGAAGGAGCTGTTCGAGGTTCTGACCAAAGATCTTTATTGCTTCTTCGTCAGCGCGATTCTTAAGTTCAAGTCTAAGATCCAGTTCAACGGATGGAGCAATGAGACGTTTATAGGTGTCCTGCACAACAAGGAGCATCTGTTCTTTTGCAAGATTTTCGTCAACAAAATCTATTTCAAGCTCTTCCTGAATTTCTTCAAGTGGAGCTTCGATGTTCCACATCAACAGCCCTTCAGCTTCGCCTCTGCGAATTGCCAACATTCTATGCGATGGGATCTCAAGCACAGATTGTGAGAAGTCATAATAATCCTGGAACTTGGAAACTTCTTCTTCCTTTCCAGAAATTGCGCGCGACTTAACCAGACCCTTTGTGCGAGTCAGCTCACGGATCATACCACGCAACTCTGCATCTTCAGATATGCGTTCAGCGACTATATCACGTGCTCCGGCAAGTGCCGCTGCAACATCGGCTACTTCTTTCTCTGCATCAACATACTTCTCGGCTTCTACCAACAAAGCGGCATCAGTTGTTGCACCATCCCATAAAAGATCTGCGAGAGGCTCTAGACCGCGCTCCTTTGCGATCATTGCACGAGTGCGACGCTTTGGTTTGAATGGCAGATAAAGATCTTCGAGCGCTTGTTTTGTATCCGCTGCGATGATGCGCTCCTTGAGCTCATCATCAAGCTTGCCCTGTTCATCGATACTTTTGAGAATTGTTGCACGACGGTCTTCTAATTCTTTTAAGTATTCGGCACGATCGCGTACGTCGCGCAACTGAACTTCATCGAGCCCCCCTGTTACTTCTTTTCTGTATCGCGCGATAAAGGGAAGTGTATTTCCTTCGTCGAAGAGGGCGAGTGCGCCGGCTACCTGCTGCAGTGTGAGCGATAGCTCCTGAGCGATAATCTGGCTGAAGTTCGGTAATGATGTCATCGATTCACTAACTATTGTTTGTGGTACAAAACGAATTTGAGGGACGCTCCACTACTCATAAAAAACGATACAATCGAAATTCTAACAAATAAGTGGATTGCGAACGATAACACCCAGGCGCAAGATCTTGACAAAGTGGGGTCAACGTATACTTACATCTTAACCGTATATTCACCTCTTGTATGTAGTCACAAACGCATTCTTCGTGCGGCTTCCCAGGAGTGGCATACCCCTTGCCCATATTACAAATAGTGCGACGGTGGGCATACACCGTGATTTGTTCCTAGGAAGTTCCGTGCTCAACATGCCGACGGAACAGCGCAATCCCTCTCTCCAAAAACTATGGAGGGGGGGAGCGTTTTTTTATACGTATGAATTGCGTATTTTACCTCATGTCAGAATTTGAAGGTGAAAACGACGAGCAGGGCGATGATTTCGACGCCAAAATTACCCTCCTCGCAGCAGACCCTTTCGTAATCGAAAGAAAAAGACTTGAGGACGAGCCGGAGCTACAGCCAGACATGGCAATTGTGGGTTCGTTTGTAAATGGTAAGATGATAGCGCGATCTGTAGCGACAGAGAACTGGACGCCGGAGTCGGAAGGCTCTTTGTTTCAGGAACCCAGACAGATCATGTATCGTGCTGAAGAATTGGAAGACAAAACCATTAGAGCACGCTTGTACGTCCTGATCCCTGCATCGGAGCTCCCCCGCGAACCCTGGCAGCCCGAGCCGGACGAAGACACTCCGGCTGCGATTGCTCTTCTCGGCGTAGTGGTAAGACTCCCGGCTGATCGAAAAGAAGAAGGGTTTGAATCGGAGTGCGTTTCCCACTTTAGTAACATACTCGGTGGTCAGGCCGAACCTGTTATCGATCGTATTTTAAAGTCGCTGTAGACAGTTTGATACAGTACCAGCGTTGCCAATGACACCACCCCTTCCAGCATATTAAATAATGTCGCATCAGCCCTTAATCGAAATTCTCCCCAATTACGCAGGTCCGTCCTCAGAGGCTCCATTGGTTCAGGCGAGACCTGGAGATGCCGGCACTGATCTATACGCCGCCCAGGAAGCCTCTATAAGCCCAGGACAGCGCATTTTGATGCCTACTGGCCTACGAGTAGCCCTGCCAGTGGTGGAAAATACAAACGAGCGGCTTTTCCTTGAAGAAGGGGTTGTGATGGATGTACGCCCCAAAAGCGGGCTGGCACTTAAGGTCGGGCTAACACTACTTAACACCCCCGGAACAATCGATTCCGGCTACCGCGGCGAGATTGCAGTGATTTTATACAACAGTAATCCTACGGTTGAACCTGAAATTATTGCTCAGGTCCTTGACGCGATAGAAGGTAAAAGATCCCCTCAGTCAGTTCGTGATGCTCTGGCCGAACAGGTGGAATCAAACACGATTTATATACAAAAAGGTCAGAAGATCGCCCAGGTCGTGTGCCTACAGTATCTGGTGCCCAACTATCGTGTCATTGAAGCGGGAGAATCACTGCCAGATAGCGTTCGTGGTGAGGGCGGCTTCGGTTCAACAGGAATTCACGCACAGAAAAATTTAGTTTGAATTTCGGTTCTAACTGGTTAGTTTATAAGGCTGTCACAAAACAGTTAGGACAGGTGGCCGAGTGGTTGAAGGCGCACGCCTGGAAAGCGTGTA
>JBEBRK010000032.1:0-12821 GCA_040394885.1 Gemmatimonas phototrophica | reverse complement strand
CAATCGTTCCTACGTTTACGTGCGGCTTGGTGCGCTCGAATTTTGCTTTTGCCATTTTTAACTTCGATGAATTTAGGGAATTAATGAAAGATTATGACTTTGCTTTGCTCAAAATCTCTTCAGCCTTCGACTTTGGCACTTCTTCGTAATGACTGAATTCCATTGAATAAACAGCGCGTCCCTGAGTCATCGAGCGAAGTCTGGTCGAATAACCAAACATCTCAGACAGCGGAACTTGTGAGTCGATGACCTGGGATTCACCACGCTGGTTCATTCCGCCAATTCTACCGCGGCGCGAGGAGAGATCACCAAGAACATCACCCATGTAATCAGCGGGTGAAACAACTTCTACCTTCATAACTGGCTCAAGGATAACTGGGGAAGCCTGCTTCACACCATCCTTGACTGCCATGGATCCAGCGATTTTAAAGGCCATTTCGCTGGAGTCAACGTCGTGGTAAGAACCGAAAATCAGTTCGACCTTAACGTCAACCATTGGGTATCCGGCGATAACACCGCCTTCGAGAGCTTCTCTGATACCTTCTTCAACTGGCTTGATGTATTCGCGAGGAATGACACCACCAACAATCTTATCATGGAAGATAAATCCTTCACCTGGCTGGCTTGGCTCGACGTTGATGACAACGTGACCATACTGACCTTTACCACCAGACTGACGGATGAACTTTCCTTCAACTTTATCAACACGCTTCTTGATCGTTTCGCGATAAGCAACCTGAGGACGACCAACGTTAGCTTCAACCTTAAACTCGCGCTGCATACGATCAACGAGAATTTCGAGGTGCAGCTCACCCATACCTGAGATGATGGTCTGACCTGTTTCCTGATCTGACTGAACGCGGAAGGTTGGATCTTCTTCAGCAAGCTTTGCAAGAGCGATGGAGAGCTTATCCTGGTCAGCTTTCGTCTTTGGCTCGATAGCCACGTCGATAACTGGGTTTGGGAACTTCATCGCTTCGAGGATGATTGGGTTATCCTCGTCTGTGATTGTATCGCCTGTACGGGTATCCTTGAAACCGATAGCTGCGGCGATATCGCCAGCACGCACTTCTTCGATTTCTTCACGCTTGTTTGCGTGCATCTGAACGATACGACCGATGCGCTCTCTCTTGCCGCGAGTTGCGTTGTATACGTAAGAACCGCTCTTTAGAACGCCAGAGTATACGCGGAAGAATGTAAGCTTACCAACGAAAGGATCCGTAGCAATCTTGAATGCCAAACCAGCAAACGGAGCGTTGTCGGAAACTTCTCTTGTATCAATCTTGTTTGGATCTTCGACGTCGTGCCCTTCAATAGCCGGAACTTCGACTGGTGATGGGAGATAGTCGATAACTGCGTCGAGCAATGCCTGAACACCCTTGTTTTTGAAGGATGCGCCACACATGATCGGGATAATCTCGTTGGCAACTGTCGCCTTACGAATAGCGCGATGAACCTCTTCGTTGCTGAGTTCTTCGCCGCCAAGATACTTTTCCATCAACTCATCATCGAGCGCAACAGCTGCTTCGATTACGGAGTTACGAGCTGCTTCGACTTCATCGACACGGTCAGCGGGGACTTCCTGAATCTGGAAGGTTTTACCCATTGTGTCTTCGTCGAAGATGTACTGCTTACGCTCGATAATATCGATGTGACCCTTGAAGGTATCACCGGAACCAACTGGAAGCTGGATTGGATATGAAGCTTTGGAGAGGCGGTTGCGGATCATTTCAACGCAACGCTCAAAGTTCGCACCTGTACGATCCATCTTGTTACAGAAGATCATACGTGGAACCTTGTATCTGTCAGCCTGATGCCAGACCGTTTCAGTCTGAGGCTCAACACCTGCAACGGAATCCAACAATGCAACTGCACCATCGAGTACGCGTAACGAGCGCTCTACTTCAGCTGTAAAGTCAACGTGCCCTGGGGTATCAATAATATTGATACGATATTCGATATCGTGACGTGTCCAGAAAGCAGTTGTAGCCGCGGACGTAATTGTGATACCACGCTCTTGCTCCTGCTCCATCCAATCCATGGTTGCAGAGCCTTCGTGGGTCTCGCCAATTTTATGCTGGCGGCCGGTATAAAACAGGATGCGCTCAGTCGTGGTCGTCTTACCAGCATCGATGTGAGCCATGATGCCGATGTTACGGTAGCGGTCGAGCGGAGTGGTGCGTGCCATAAAGTCTTAGTTTCTTTTTTATAGGAGAGCCTGAATTTACAGGTAAACACAGACTCACTTTGATTTTTAGAAAGATTGGTTGCTACCAACAAAAAACCGGGTGGACCAGGCATCCCATCTGGGATCGGTATCCATCCGCCGCCGCCGGGTGCAGCCGCCATTGTAGCGCGGTTGGGGACTCGAGGCGCGCCGGTAATAGATACACTACCGGCGATGGTTTTCGGTGTAGCCCTTAATTATCGCTGGATCAAGCCCACACGTCAACAGGTAAATAGTATCAGACTCAATAAAATTGCCCTGAACTGTGGTCGGATAGCAGAATCGCCCCAAATAGTGGCAGAGTCGAGCCGTTGGCCATACAATTATTCCAGTATTTATCGGCCGAATTTATCGAAGCGGCCTATTCCTATCCTTCTATATAATAGCATCAATGTTCAAGACCCGTCACCTGGCGATTGTGGCAGCCGTTGGAGGTGCCATCGCCTGCTCTTCAGACGCAAAGCAGGTCCAACAGGACGCTCAGACCTATCTCGATGCCTACGCACAAAAGTACCAGACTCTGTTTATCGAGTCATCAGAAGCGCAGTGGCAAGCCAACACCCACATAGTCGAAGGAGATACAACCAACTCGGCGAGAGTACGTGCTGCCGACGAAGCTTTAACCAGCTTTACAGGAGCCATTGAGACAATCGACTCTATCAAGAAGTATCTAGGTCTCAAAGACAAGCTGACTGACCTGCAGGTCCGCCAACTGGACAAAATGTTGTACATCGCAGCTGGCGCTCCGCAGACGGTGGCCGAAGTTGTTAAGGCAAGGATTGCCGCAGAAGCCGCCCAGAACGAAACGCTATACGGCTACACATTCAAAATCGGGGGAAAGGACGTCACTCCGAACCAGATCGACTCTATTCTATATTCAAGCTCCAATCTTACCGACCGTCGCAACGCATGGGTATCATCTAAAGAAGTCGGCAAGTCGCTAAAACCTGGGCTCGTAAATCTAAGGAATCTTCGAAATCAGGCCGTTCAGGGTCTAGGCTACTCCGATTTCTTTTCCTACCAGGTCTCAGACTATGGAATGACCAAGCAGGAAATGCTTGATCTCTGCGACACCCTGATATCACAGCTCCGCCCCCTGTACCGCGAACTACACACATGGGCGAGGTATGAGCTGGCTGCAAGATATAAGCAGCCTGTACCAGAGTATCTGCCAGCAGACTGGCTCCCTAATCGCTGGGCGCAAACGTGGGAACCGCTGGTCAATGTCGAAGGGCTCGATCTCGCTTCGGCCTTTAAGGGCAAATCTGAAGAGTGGATCGTCAGGGCCGGGGAAGACTTTTACGTGAGCTTAGGGTTTGACTCCCTCCCGCCTGTTTTCTGGCAAAAGAGCTCTCTGTATGCACTCCCGGCCAACTCCCCATTCAAAAAGAACACCCACGCCTCCGCATGGCATATGGATCTGGACAAGGACGTCAGATCTTTAATGAGTGTGGAAGTAAATCCGTATTGGTACAACACCACCCTGCACGAGCTGGGACACATCTATTATTACATGTCCTACAGCAACCCCAATGTTCCACTGGTGTTGCGTGACGGAGCCAACCGTGCCTACCACGAAGGCATTGGAACTATGATGGAATTAGCTTCTTCCCAGAAGAAGTTCCTGGTTGGACGCGGATTAGCATCAGCAGATGCAAAGGTTGACAGCATTTCTCAGCTCCTCAAAACTGCATTAAACTACGCGGTATTTATCCCGTTCAGCGCCGGCACCATGACGCGCTTTGAACACGATCTTTACGCAAACAATCTCTCACCAGATGAGTTCAACTCAAGATGGTGGAAATATGCGAAAGAATATCAAGGTGTCGTCCCACCAACTGACCGCGGCGAAGATTACGCAGATGGGCTGACCAAGACGCACATCAACGACGACCCAGCCCAGTACTACGACTATGCGTTGTCACAGGTACTCCTCTTTCAGTTACACGATCATATTTCACGTAACATATTAAAGCAGAATCCACACGACACCGATTACTATGGAAACAAGGAAGTAGGTACTTTCTTAAAGAACCTGATGTCGCCCGGATCAAGCAGACCATGGAGAGATGTTCTTAAAGAGACAACAGGTCGTCCACTGGATGCAATGGCAATGGTTGAATACTTCCAGCCATTGATGGATTGGCTTAAGGAACAGAATAAGGGCAGAACCTATACCCTTTAATCAGATATCTCTTCACGAGTATCGCAAACAGATCTTCAGTTAACAGGAAAGGCCAATCGTAATTGATTGGCCTTTCTTGTTAAGACTTCTTAACACTGTGTATCTATTATCTATCAGACATTACACTACTCGCGTAGGGACCTTTGTACTAAGAAGTGCAACCTGATGATAATCAGACATCATTATGCGGTTGCGCCCATCTGCTTTTGCACGATTGAGAACACCGTCGGCCACCTCTACCAGATGCATAAGATCCGAGTAAGCCTGTACCAGCGCAATACCACCGAAAGTCGCGGTAGCATTTAAAACAAGTTCGTCTGAAATCTGGATTGCTTCATTAGCAAACATCTTTTGAATTCTGCTTGCAATTATCTCGGCTTCTTCTTTCTGCACATCTGACAATATCAACACAAACTCATCTCCTCCAATACGCCCGAACAAGTCTGTGTGACGGATGTTCTTTATAACCGTATTCGCAAATGCAACCAGAACCTGATCACCAACCGAGTGCCCATAACTATCGTTTATAAACTTGAACTTATCTACATCACAGACAAGGACTGCAACAGATCTACGCACAGAAGACAGATGATACAGGAGTTTGGCAGCATCTTTTGTAAATGCACTGAGCGTAAGAGCATCCGTTAAATAGTCATGTGTAGCAGTTCTTTTAAGTCTGTTGGCCACATCATTTTTTGCTGTGGATACAGCAGATACAGCAATCGGCCCAACGGCTAAAAGAGTTGCACCAAGCCTTAGTGAATTTATATAGTGTTCTGATTCAAGAGCCCCTGCGTAAATACCAAGCTCTGCTCCTATAGCAACAGTTACACAGAGAGTTACAACCAGTGTGGCAAAAGACGTCAAGAACGTAGAATATGTCAGCGCACACCATATAAGTGCAGGAACGGGAAAAGCCATAGCACCCGGCCCTCCGACATACCAGGCAGCAACAAGCGACAGCACTACAGAAAAAGCAGGAGCCGCTGCACGAAAAAAGTTAGCCTTGATAGGTGGCTGCAGTTTAAACACATGCCTAAAGTCGGCAAGCGCCGGAGCAGATAGTATTGTTGGAAGCATTACAACGTTTACAACCATCCCAGATCCAAACCAGCCAAACCATATATGCGAATCAAAGCTCCCTTTCGCCGCAACGTTCACTCCTACAGCGAACATGCTTGTCACAAACGACGCAACTATACCGATCAGCAGAAGGTACATGATAGAACCGGGAGTTCTTAGCTGAATATCATTTGTATCTACCCTTGAGAACATGAGATATCCAGCACCCACACCCGCCAGATTGGCGATGGTTCGCCAACCGGAATCCATAAACGCCACTCCTGTCATCAGATCTGCTGCCAACAGCAGAGCTCCAGCAAAAGCCCAGAAAAACCAGGCTGCATAACGTGAATTCCTAAGCATCAGGCCCAGAAAAACCGCGTTGGCGGGCCAGACTGTATCAAAAAGCCCGGCGGGGCGGAATAACACAGTCCCGAAAATAGCAACTGTCATCCCGACCATCAAAATTGACAGATCCAGCAGATTTCTACTTAGCTCTTCCCAGGCCCGGCTCGAGCTCCAAGTAGATAGAATTGACGGCATAACAATAACTGAGGGGGTTAAGTAATAAAGTTTATCACATTCGGGATGTTGACGGAACCGGTTTACTTACTGAGGATATCGGAAACCACCTTTACGGCGTTGATCGCGACAGGTACAGCATATACCTTTAATTCATGAAGCGAGTAACTATTCTGGTCCCCGAAGGGGCGGTATTGAGCGGCATAGAAGGCCCCCATAAAATATTCCTTGAGGCAAATGAATATTGTGCAAGAAACGGACGAAACAAGCCGTTTCTAATTGAGCTCGCGGGCGCATCTCGCGAGATTAGGCTTAACGACGGGATTTACGCAGTTCGCCCAAACAGACTTATAAGTGAAATAACATCATCGGATCTGGTGATAATTCCGCCGATATACGGTGACCCAGCTAAACAAGTGGAGGCTAACTGGGAGATAGTTGCGTTTATCAGAGAGATGAGGGCAAAGGGTGCTGAAATCGCAAGCCTATGCCTTGGAGCTTTTATATTAGCCGGATCAGGGCTGCTTGATGGCAAGCAGTGCGCCACTCATTGGGTCGCAGCAAACTCCTTTAGATCTATGTTTCCCAAGGTGGATCTAGCTGTTGAAAAGATAGTTACTGACAATGACGGCATATATACAAGCGGCGGAGCGTACTCGCATCTCAACTTAATTCTGTACCTGGTTGAAAAGTACGCAGGACGCGATGTTGCAATCCATTGCTCCAAGGTCTTTGCAATCGATATCGACAGAGGAACACAATCTCCGTTCATAGTCTTTAATGGTCAGAAAGATCATGGAGATGAAGCTATCAAGCAGGCTCAGGAATTTATAGAAAGCAATTACAAGCAAAAAATTAGCGTCGATCAGATTGCATCCCTTGTTTCTATGGGACGACGCAATCTGGAACGACGCTTTAAAAAAGCTACTGCAAATACGATTGTGGAATACATTCAGCGTGCTAAGGTCGAAGCCGCTAAACTAGCACTGGAATCAACTCACGACAATGTCGATGATGTAATGTCAATGGTTGGCTATACTGACCCTAAGGCGTTTCGGAGTGTTTTTAGAAGTATAACCGGACTTACACCGATAGACTACAAGACTCGTTACAATCGCACGGACAGTATAGACTATAAGACTCGCGACAACCGCGCAAACAGTGTCGAAGATGTTTAGTTAAATAAATTTCAACTGAACTAGTTTAACTTCTTTCTCAAATTTGAATTGCGATATCCATAAAACGCATATATCGCCATTCCAATCAACAACCAGATCCCAAAACGCTCCCACGAATGAGTTGGGAGTCCGAACATAACGAACACACACGCACCAGCTCCCAACAACGCAACAGGCCAGACAAAGGGCACCTTAAATGGGCGGGGACGATCTGGCTCTTTCACTCTAAGGACTAACACACCAATACAGACAACTGCAAACGCAAACAGTGTCCCAATGTTGGTAAGATCGTATATCTCGTTCTCCTCAGCAAACAACGACCCAACTGCAACGAACAGGCCTGTTGCAAGAGTGGTATAATGCGGGATGCGTGTCTTGGGATGAACTTTTGCGGCCCATTTTGGGAGAAGCCCGTCGCGAGCCATCGCCATAAATATTCTTGGCTGACCGTACTGAAAAACAAGTAATACGCCGGCCATAGATATCACAGCACCAAATGATACTATCCAGCTTATCATTGGCAGACCAGCAATTGTAAGAGCTTTGGCTAACGGATTGGATCCAGCCAGTTCAGTATATGGAACAACTCCCGTTGCTACTGCACCAACTATTACATAAATGATAGTACATATGGCCAATCCACCGAGGATCCCGCGCGGAATATTACGCTGTGGATTACGTGTCTCTTCGGCAGCGGTAGATACAGCATCAAAACCTATGTAGGCAAAGAATACAATCGCAGCACCCTGATGAATACCTCTAAAACCATTTGGTGCAAACGGAGTATAGTTGTCCGGGTTAATGTGTAGCATCCCAACCCCTACAAACAATGCCAGCACCAGCAGCTTAATTCCAACTATAATCATGTTTGCCCGCGAGCTTTCTCGGGCACCTAACATTAAGATCCATGTTATGAACCCGACTATCATGAAAGCTGGGAGGTTTACAATGATGGGGATGCCAGCAATGCTCGGAGCTGTCTGCAATAGGCCATGAACATCTGGATTAGAACTTAATAGTGCGGTCCTGTATCCATTGGTCAACCAGAGCGGCAGATCTATCCCGAAACCAGTTAACATAGAAGTGAAGTATCCACTCCACGATATAGCAACTGCGATATTTCCAATTGCATATTCGAGAATGAGATCCCACCCTATAATCCAGGCTACCAACTCTCCCAATGTTGCGTAGCTATAAGTATACGCACTACCTGCTTTGGGAATGAGCGATGCAAGCTCTGCGTAACATAAAGCCGCGAGGGCACAAACAACCCCCAACAGTACAAATGATAGTATCAGAGCAGGCCCCGCACCAAAGCGAACCACCTGCCCTGCCGAGTTAATCTCCCCCGCAGCCGCCGATCCAATAGCTCCAAAGATACCGGCGCCAATAACAGCCCCGATCGCAAGCAACATAAGATCAGCTGCACCCAGACTGCGCTTCAACGATGTGACACCCGACTCATCTTCCTTCAGATAATCAGATACGGGTTTGCGGGTAAAAAGAGATTTCATTCTTCTATAATATTTAGATAAACAACGGAGCTAACACTAAAGTTATCGTTGCAAGCAGCTTAATTAATACATGCAAAGATGGGCCAGCGGTATCTTTGAATGGATCACCTACAGTATCACCTACAACCGCGGCCTTATGGGCCTCAGATCCCTTTCCGCCATATGCACCTGTTTCAATGTACTTCTTCGCATTATCCCAGGCGCCGCCACCATTATTCAGGAAGCCAGCCATAAGAATACCGGCGATTGTAGCAATCATTAAGAATGCTGCCACTGCCTCAGCCCCAAGTCCGAACTGCTTAAAGACCAGCCCCACAACCACTGGGAATACAAGCACCAGAGCCCCGGGTATGACCATTGCTTTCAATGCACCCAAAGTAACGATGTCTACGCAACGACCATAGTCTGGCATCTCTGTACCAGACATAATTCCAGGCCGCTCTTTAAACTGCCTGCGCACTTCTGTAATTACCGATGATGCAGCTTTGCGGACCGCGGTCATGGCCAGCGATGAGAACCAGAACACCAGCATTGCTCCCAAAAGGCCTGCAACAAACAGTTCAGGATTTGCAAGATTTACTTCGATAGCTACGCCGGTGTAATGCCTGACTTCATCCAAGTATGCAGAGAAGAGCAGGAATGCCGCGAGCGCCGCAGAACCGATTGCATATCCCTTTGTCAGAGCCTTGGTTGTATTACCGACAGAGTCCAAACGATCTGTAATATCCCGAACAGCCGCAGGCTGCTTGGACATCTCTACTATTCCACCAGCGTTATCTGTAATAGGACCAAATACATCCATCGCCAGAATGTATCCAGCGGTGCCGAGCATACCGATTGTAGCAACAGCAGTACCGAACAGACCAGCCCCTTCGATTCCGGTACTCAATCCCATGTAGTAGCTTGATATGATCGCGGCCGATATAACCAACACTGGCATGACTGTAGACTCCATCCCTACAGCCAGACCTGCAATTATGTTTGTAGCCGGTCCGGTTTGACTTGCATCAGCGATTCCAAGAACCGGTCGGTACCTATACTCTGTGTAATACTGTGTTATGAAAACAAATGCGACGGATGTTACTATACCGACCAGTCCGCAGAGGAAGAACATGAACCATGCATCCGGAGCCTCTGGTGTATTTAGCAACAGCTTGGTTGTAAAAAAGAGAATAACAGCAACGAGAGCTGCGGTTATGTAATATCCCCTGTTCAGAGCTTTCATCGGATCGCCATCTTCTTTGGTTCTAACGGCCATAACGCCGATAATAGATGCGACAAGCCCAAGGGCACCGACAACCAGAGGAAATAAAATTCCAGCTACACCAAACTGACCATAAAGAAGAACACCGAGAACCATTGCACCAATGTTCTCAGCCGCAGTGCTCTCAAACAAATCAGCTCCACGCCCGGCACAGTCTCCAACGTTATCACCAACTAAATCAGCGATAACGGCCGGATTACGCGGATCATCTTCAGGAATTCCAGCTTCAACTTTTCCAACCAGATCTGCACCAACGTCTGCCGCTTTCGTGTAGATACCGCCACCCAGCTGTGCAAACAAGGCAACAAAGGAGGCACCGAAGGCATAACCAAGTATCAAAAACGGAATCTTTTGCGTCCACTCATCCGCAGACATACCTGTCGGTGCAAACATATTGATTGCCGCAAACAATCCCCCAACTCCCAGCAGGCTCATTGCGACTGTAAAGAGCCCCGACACAGCCCCTCCACGTAGCGCAATCTGCAACGCAGAGTTTAATGATGTTGTAGCCGCAGCAGCAACTCTGATATTCGCTCGTATGGATACCCACATACCCATGTATCCTGCGATCCCAGAGCTGATAGCACCAAGAAGAAATGATAGCGTGATATACAACGCCATAACTTTTGTATCGCCAACAGGATCGGTTGGGAGCCCTGTGCGAAGATATCCATATCCTATCGCCAGCAAAGCAGCAACCAATACAGATAATACCGAGATCGTTTTATACTGGCGCGCTAAAAAGGCCTCTGCACCCTGCTGAATGGCATTGGAGATCTTTTGCATCTCCGCGTCGCCTCGACTTTTATTTAGCACCCAGCGTGCTAACCATATTCCAAACGCTAGCGCAAATGCACTACCACCGAGAACTACCCATAGCAGAAAAGATTGCGATGCAACAGTCATGTATTTTGGGTCAGAGGACAGACGCGGGACAACAACAGATCATACTTCATGCGTAGTGTTTCCCGCCACACTGCGCCAAAGGAAGTAGATCGGGATGCCGAGAAGCACTATGACTAAACCCGATAATGATTGAGCTCTTGTCTTTTCGGCGAGAATGAGAATTACTGCAACTGAACTTGCGAGCACGATATAAAGTGCTGGTAAAACTGGATAACCAAATGCTCTGTATGGCCTTTCCAGATTGGGTTCTTTACGACGAAGAACAAATAATCCTATAGTTGTTGCAGCATAGAAGATCAGAACCGCAAATATTACGTAGTCGAGTAACTGCCCGTACGTTCCGGTAAGGCATAGGATACTGGTCCAAACAGCCTGACATATAAGAGCATGAGAAGGCACATCACGTCGACTCATCTTAGCCGCTTTCTTGAAGAAGAGGTTGTCTCGGGCCATTACATAATAGACTCTAGCTCCAGCCAGAATCAGACCGTTGTTACATCCAAATGTTGAAATCAATATTGCACTGGCCATTAGAGTTACTCCTGATGGCCCAAATATTATCTCAGCAGCCGCGGTACCTACCCGGTCCTGAGTTGCATGCTGAATGCCTCGAAGTATTACAGTTGCTCCGTCAGGCGTTCCTATAAGTGGCAGAACATTCAGGTACGAGAAATTCGCTATGATGTAAAGGAGACAGACAGAGCCAGTTCCAAGTGCAAGCGCCAGAGGCAGGTTGCGTTTTGGATCTTTAACTTCCGCTGCAGCAAAGGTCACGTTATTCCAGGCGTCGCTAGAGAAAAGCGACCCCACCATTGCAGTTCCAAACGCGAGCACAAAGGCTCCTGTCAATCCAACCGGCGGATTAAAGTTTCCAGGGCCGAAGTTTGCCGCTATCGCTTCAGGGTTCTTGCCGATTGTAAATCCAAGTACAATCAACAATAACAGAGCTGCGCACTTAACTGTGGTTAGTGTCGTCTGAACAAACTTCCCTTCTCTAATTCCCCTGATGTTAATTGCAGTTAACACCCACACAGAGACTAATCCAACCAGCCTCTGAGGAGAAAGCCCAAAATCTATTGTACCGCCAGGTGTGGCCACTGAAAACGTAGGGAACCACGAGTACATATCCGGAGTTATACTTGGCCACAATACGCCCATGAACTTCCCAAAGGCAACAGCGACGGCGGCAATAGTCCCGGTTTGAATTACAATAAAGAGAGTCCAGCCATACAAAAAGGCTGTTAAAGGACCAAACGCCTCACGCAAGAATACATATTGGCCACCGGCTCTTGGATACATTGCGGCTAGCTCGCCGTAAGACAAAGCGCCCAATACCGTAATGACAGCAGTTAATACCCAGGCCAGAATTAACCAGAAAGGGCTACCTACTGTGCGGGCAATGTCCGCCGAGACTATGAAGATCCCCGATCCTATCATTGAACCTGCTACCAGCATCGTAGCATCGGTTAACGTCATCGCTTTTACAAAGCCGGAATCTTCACCCTTCACTAAGCAAACTCCTATTTGTTTCTTGAAAAAAGTGGCATCAATCTGCCACGAAAAACTGGGAGAATGTAACTTAAGTAGGGTGCTTCGGCTAGTAGTTCACTCCAACTTTCCTATAGGGTTCTATATTGTCGCAGTCAGTACGGGTCTCGCTATACATCCAGCCTCGCGCTTCCAAAACTGAAATCGTTGGAATGCATGGGGATGCGGTCAAAGTACGGCTAGCGGCCCCTCCAGTGGACGGCGAAGCAAATATTGAGCTGGAAAAGTTTTTGTCGAAGCTATTAAAAATACCCCGAGCCAATATCGAGATTGTGGCCGGGGCTAGCTCAAGACGAAAGATCATTGAGATCTGTACCGACTCTCCATCTGAAGTACGGAAAGCACTTGGATTGGTATGAGCTTGAGGTTGAAGAGCTAACGAGAACCAGCAGCATTAGCCATTAGCCATTAGCCA
>JBEBRK010000031.1:0-16480 GCA_040394885.1 Gemmatimonas phototrophica | reverse complement strand
CCATCTGGACCGGTATTGGAACAGTTGGAACAGCAATCCTTGGAATCTGGCTGTTTAAGGAGCCAGCTACTGCAATTCGATTGCTGTGTATAGCATTAATTGTTGGTGGGATTCTAGGGCTGAAGATGGTCAGCAAAACCTGATTAAACCCTAGCTCGATAAAGTACAAAAAGTTGCCTGGAAACGCGATTCCATCACTCAAGGAATAACGTTTCCAGGCATTTGTTTATTCTCGTATAAAGAGCATGGCTTGGAAGTTGCGCCCGCACACTCCGGAGGTTCTAATGTCAAATGCTCGCACGTTTTTTTATTCGATTGTAGGACTGGGTGTAGCGGGAGCCACTGCTTTCCTTATGCAAGGCAACACAAAATTAAGCGGTGCACAGGCGGCATATGCGGCCACTCTGATCAGATCCGACACCACAGACTCTGCGGATGTCATCTACTATAACGCGACAGTCATCACAATGAATGATGCACAGCCATCGGCTCAAGCTATAGCAGTCAGGAACGGTCGTATTCTCGCCGTAGGATCCGATGATGATGTAATGAAACACCAGGCCAAGGATACACGAGTTATCGACCTGCAGGGAAAAACAGTACTTCCTGGTTTCTTTGATGGACATGGTCACGTGTGCGCAATGGCAGTGTCGATGGGAGAGATAGATCTTTCTCCACCTCCTGTTGGGTCGGTAACATCGATTGCAGATATTCAGAACCGCCTGCGGGAATACATACAAAAACAACAGCCTGCAGAGGGAGCCTGGATTGTTGGAATGGGATACGATGATGCGAATCTCAAGGAAAAACGGCATCCGACTCGAGCAGATCTTGATGCTGTTTCTATAACCCATCCGATTGTACTGAGGCATACATCAGGACATCTGGGAACTGGAAACAGTCTTGCCCTACGCATTGCAGGCATAACAGCAGAGACACAAAACCCACAAGGCGGTGTGATCAGAAGAGAAGCAGGAAGTCAGGAACCAAATGGAGTACTCGAAGAGTCTGCTTATCTTCACTACTTCGCGAGTGGTAAGCATCCCCCTATTCCACCGCCATCCGAAAGACTTAATCTCGTCAAAGCCGGACTCGCCAGATACGCCAGTTACGGTATAACGACCGCACAGGAAGGTGCCACTAACGACGAGCTGTGGGAAGGTTTTATA
Source organism: Gemmatimonas phototrophica (assembly GCA_040394885.1). GTDB lineage: Bacteria > Gemmatimonadota > Gemmatimonadetes > Gemmatimonadales > Gemmatimonadaceae > Fen-1247. Next base: position 15,311 of record JBEBRK010000031.1, on the reverse strand, counting down.
AGACCAGCTCGCGACAGCGGACTCATGACAATTGATGTTGTAATGTATGAGACATTTCCTGTATCACTCGCGGGAAATCCACCGATGCAATACGATCGGCATGTACGGCTCGGAGGCACGAAGTTCTTTCTTGATGGCTCGCCACAAGGACGGACAGCATGGCTTACGCAACCTTATTTCAAAGTCCCAGATGGTTTATCAGCTGACTATAGAGGATATGCAAGTATGCCGGATTCCGCTGCATACTCAGGGATTAAGAAGTCCCTGGATGAAAAGATGCAGCCAATTGTTCATGTAAATGGAGATGCTGCAATTGATCAACTTCTTGAGGCAATTGAACGATCGGGATACACGCCAGAACGTGATTTGCGCCCTGTTGCTGTTCATTCACAAGTCACACGAGCGGATCAACTTGACAGGATGAAACGTCTTGGTGTAATGCCTTCATTTTTCATAACACACACGTATTACTGGGGCGACTGGCATCGCGATGTAGTTCTTGGCCCTGAACGGGCTGCGAATATCAGCCCGCTACGCTGGGCAGTTGACCGTGATATAAAGTTTACACTGCACAATGATGCGCCCGTTGTTCCACCCGATGTTTTACGCCTTGTCTGGTCGGCGGTGAATAGGATTACTACCAGCGGGAAGGTATTGGGACCAGATCAACGGATCCCTGTGATGACTGCGCTTAAAGCTGTGACGATTTGGGGGGCGTATCAATATCATGAAGAGGCAACAAAGGGATCGTTGGAGCCTGGGAAGCTCGCGGATATGGTGATTCTTTCAGAGAATCCGTTGACCGTGGATCCGATGAAGATTGTGGATATTAAGGTTATGGAGACAATTAAGGAGGGGCGGTCGGTTTACCAGAGGCCGTAGTAGTGGGAATCACCCCAGAGCATCGCTAATTTTAAAAACTATCACCTCAAGTGCGCCTACTCACCGTAAAGAATAAGAAGGCTCACACCGGGTATCGAAGAATGGCAGCGAGATAGCCTCCATCTGGAAGATCGTCTTTCCTCACTCCCATAACACGAGCTCCACTTGCCAGTGCACGACTTGCAATTTCATCAACCACTCCATAGCTGGTAGCGTCATTCTTTTCTGCCAGGCTAACAATACCTTTCTGGTCATCTATAACTCCCGGTACGACAGAATCAATATCCACAAGCAGCGTTTCAACGGCCCCGTAGGTTGCGGCTCGGGCACTATCGGAAAGGTCGGAAGTGGCACGACCGTCGTTAATACGCTTCTCATATAAGGACTTCAATTCCGAAAGCTCCGCCTTATACGCAGCATCAAGGAGAGGACGGGCGGATGCGGCCAGCTCCGCATCGCTGATCCTGTCAGGGCTGCTGTCAATTCCATCGGGCAGCAGGTTTGGATAGCTGTTTATCGAGCGATAAGTAGACGCGAGCCTCTCTGTGGAAGCCAGTATTAACGGAGTTTCGCGGCCAGAAAGTACGGAGCGCAACGCAGCATCCACCTTACGGGCGTATTGCCGGAGTCTTACATTCTGGCCCTCCGATCCCTGAATACGCCCACTGGGAGAACGGTCATTAAGAGTGGTCTTCGCCACCGCACCAGCAGCGTTATCTGGCAGCCCATCCACCTTTACAACAGTAGGCGGAAGGTCAGAGTGAATTTCGATTAATCTGACAGCGTTCTCCGACAAGGCAAGAATAAAGGCTGAATGGGGAAAGGTGATTGCCCGCAGAAGAGGCTTTAAGTGGAACCGGTCAGAGACAGAGACCGATGGCAACAGGGTATTTGCCAGCCGGAATGTACGAAGAGCTTCAGGTGTGGCCAGAACAGCAAGACTGTTAGCCAAAAACAGCCAGAACTCCTCATCATCCACCAGATCATCAAAGTGCTCCATCAGTACAGCCAAGCGACGCTTGTCAAATCCCGCCTCAGTCAACTGCTCACGTGCTTGCTTCACGAGGTTTCTCAGCTCAATCCTACTCGCGCCGGACTCCTGAGTTAGTGGAGTGGTTTTCATGTAAATTGAGACGCAGGCGTCGGCCCGTAGGTCGTTCAGAGCTTTGAACTCCGGACGAGTGGGGATATCCACATAAAGCATTCAGCTGTTCCTAAGTGAGTATTCGGGAAGAAGTAGCAAGAATTACAGAAAGGGTCACATTGCGTGCCAGAGGGGGGTGTTTGAGGAAAGTAGTTGGTTACGCGCACTTACTGCCGCATCAGATACCTTTTCAGAGCGACGATAGGGATTTATCAATGTCCCATCTCCTTCGTCAGGCACATGAAGGAGATTTTCATGTTGCATTGTAAAGATGATAGGAGGGAGATGGAGGTTGATACACTCGCATGTATCGATTTCGTAGTAACGCTACCGAATTAACAGCGGATGTCTGTAGTTTGAGAATTTACAGAGATGGATTTAACCGAGCGAGCAACAGATTTTGGAGGGACTATTAAAAAGTGTCGGTAGCTTAAACACAATTTTTACTCCCTGTATCTATGATGCTAGGGTGTAGCTGGGCATTGATACTGTGTTCTTCGTATTTTATACCCGCATCTCGACTTTTACCAAAGTCGTGTATGATTGACTTGATCAATCACCCTATGGAGATAAATAAGGTGCAAGTGATGTCCCTAAACACCCACCAACTGCTTAAGCAGAGTTATCTCTTCATAGTTATATCCCGCAAAACGGGCATATGAGTATCGGTATTTAATAAGGCTAGCAGCGAGGTCAGGACGCAGTTCTAGTTTGCGTCTCATTCGACTATTCAGATCGATAATGTCCTGAAATGGGCTGTTTGTTACAGGTGATAATGACTGAGATATTCGGTCTTTGTTTATATCATCGAGAAAGTTCTTGATACCATGTGAATAAAGATCAGCTGCAATATGCTCACGCGCTGTGTTTATTATGCGACGTACTTCCAGATTCTTTAATTGAAGTATCCTGGCTATTGCACCGGGAGTGCGGCCTTCGTAGAAATGAAGAACGCAGATCTCTTTATAAATTGAGTAGGGGATACGCAGTATGGATTGTTGAACCAGGCAATCAACTGATGAGACAACAAAGGGACCAGCAGAGGTAGTGATAGTGGTGACATCATCAGACGGTAATACAGATTGTAAAGGATCTCCTTTCACTTCCCTGTTATATTCATCACTCCGCTCCCTCAGCCGAAGATGATCTATTACACGCTTTTTTACAGCAGAGGTGAGATAGGCTGGAATGGATACAGGATTCCAGGTGTCTCTACGAATCCAGATACCCAGAAGTACATCGTGAATAATGTCTTCTATGGATTCGGGTGATAGGTCCCTGTTTTTGCGGGATAGGTAGCGAGTAAGATAAGGGACGTACTTTGTGTATAGTTTCTGGTAAGCAAGTTCATCCCCGGCTCTTACCGCGGCGGCAAGGTCGGGACATGGCATGGAGGGGGTTGCCAAGAATTAGTAACTATCTATCCCGTCACCATATTTTAGATACTTTCTCTGGTGGCAATACCATAGCATCGCCTTGCTTGCACCCAAAAGCTTCATTGAACTCAGGGTTCTGCATGGCAACTGCGTTGACGCGTGCCCAGTGAGGGCCGTGTACGCCATTTGAGATACCGTTCTTTGTCCATTTGGAGCGCCAGGTTTTACCCATGGCTATGAAGAACCGTTGGTCCGGGGTATATCCTTCTATTGTCTCCTCCTTATAGTTCGGGTCTTTTGCAAGTGTGGCTTTCCAGGCGGCATAGGCAACTCTTGAACCGCCTAGGTCAGCCACATCTTCGTTAAATGTTCTGGCACCGTTTGTTTTCCAGCCTTCGAATTCGCCAAGGGAGGTGTGGAACGCCTTGAAGCTGTCTGTCTCTGCCTTCATTCGAGGGTCAGCTATCATGGGAAGCTGCGGAGAAATGCTGTGGAATATTTCGTGGCCGATTATGTAGCCAACTCCGGCGAAGTTATACAGAGCTTCACGATCACGATAAAAGAATGGAGGGGAAAACATGATTGTTGGGATTTCAATAGCGTGATCGCCAGGCATGTAAAAAGCATTTGTCTCCAAGAGACTCGCCTTCCATTTCTCCCGTAGATTTGACCCGATTGAGTTAGTCCATTGAGAGTTGTTAAAGTTGGCTATTATCTTCTTGTTTTCGTGAAAGTTATTATCAAGTAATTTCAGCTCCGAATAGTCTACTTCTGTCTCTGGTATACCTACTCTTAGAATCAACTTGCTTAGCCGGTCGAGAGCGTACTCTTTTTCAACATCCGACATTATAGTATTGGATTTCAAACGCTCTTCCACAGCCACACGAAGTTCCGAGAGAAGTGTTTCCATCTTCCCTACTGCTCCTGAATTTTTAAGATCGTTTACAAATGCCTGCCCCGCTGCTCCACCAATCTGCTCAAGCGTCTGCGATATGCATTGTTTATTGCGGGGTGGTTCAGGGGTCTTTCTGTTTCTTGCGGCTCTGTTCCGAAAAAAGCTGGACTCAAGAGAGTCAGCTGTCATGCAGGCTTCGTAGAATGTACCAAGCGCTCTAACTGTAGGATCAGTGGTAGTAGAATAAACCAGGCGAGCAGAATCAAGAATTTCCTCCAGCCGGTCATACATACGCCTCTGAGCATAGCTGAAAAAGTTAATCATCTGATAACGCCTGTCTCTCGTGTCTGGCATCTTCACCGCATCACGCCAACCGCCATTGGCAAACTGGTAATGATCTTCACAAGGAGAGATTGTAGTATCCAGGCCATACGTTACGGAGTTGCCATTCATACTCATTACGAGACTATCGAATTGGTCTCTTAACATCGATGCCCTCTCTGCTGCAGAATCTGATTCAGTTGAATCAGTTATCCAGCCATGAACGCCCTGTAAAGACAATCCATGAAAATACGATTTATTCTCTGTAGCATTTGCATCGTAGATATTCCATCCTGCCAGAGAGACAATGGAAGCACTTAACATCAGCCATAAAAATTTCATAAAACCTAATTCTTTATTCTTAATCTTGCTTTATAGTTAGCCAGATTACGTTTGTATTGAGGATCCCGAAAGTGTCTGACAGGCATGGAATCTACTTTTAACAACATCTCTTTAGCTTTAGCTGTATCACCGCGGGAGAAGCTAACCTGTCCAAGAAGGAAGGCGTAGCCCATATTGTCGGGGGCAAGCTTGTGAGAAAGCTCTAAATATTTCATGGTGCTGTCCCAGCTGATCTGCATTAGAATGATTGAATCAGCGGGGGTCGCATACCCTTCTTTAATATGTTTATTTACTGCCCTGATACGGATTTCCGGATGCATACCAACTTCTTCTAGATACCATCCAGCCAGCATTCCAGCACATTCTGCGCTTTCCGGAACAGCATCGACACACGCTTTTATTATTCTATATCTATCAGTTACCTTTTTAGGATCATGACTGTGAACTGACATGTGATCTATGTCAACATATTGAGCACGAGCAATAAGAGCGTCTTTACTGGTTGAGTCCAGCCTATTCAAACGGTCAACATATGATTTAGCGATCTCACCATATGTTTTTCCTACCCGATACACTAGATCTTTAGATTCGAACAGATCCTTGATAAGAGTGATTGTTTTTAATAACAGTGGAACGTTATTAAAATCCAATTCCAAGGCAGATTGATACGCCTTAAGAGCATCCATACCGTGAAACTCAGCCAGAGCTGAGTCTCCAACGGCAATATAATCCGAAGCTTTATTCTGAGCACCGGCAGTAGTTACGAAGAAAACCAACCCTATCGCTATGCCTAAATTAATACTGCGCAATTGCATTCTCTTTCGCATTTGTCCAGTTACTCTTCTTCCAGTATACGGTTGATAGTCAGTACAAGAGGCTTTCTCTCATAGTCATTCGAAAGCTTCCCTAACCACCTCACTCGGCCTTTGGTGTCTGTAAGAATTGCATTTACGCCACTAAGTTCATTAAACGTGTACACAATAGGGGCGTGATCTCTGACAACTCTTCCATCTTCATACGTATAAACCGGAGCCTCATCCACCAGTATAGATGCAGATAAACCATGGAACTTAGTAAAATAATCTGCAGCTGCCTTCGCCTCTTCTTCCGGAGTAAGAACTCCTGAACCGGGAGCATATCCCTGCGTAACTGATATAACTGTCAGGTCCAATTTATCTCCATACATTTCCTGAAGACGTTTAAGTGCTATAAATTGACTTGTACAATTTTTTCCACAGTTATGGTTTGCCATAACCACGAGTGAAATCTTACCTTCAACCGGTTTGGGAACCCCTCCGTTATTTAACCAGAAAGCTCCTTTTAAAGGTTGAGTCTTTCTCCCGTACATAGAACTGCGGAGATCTATCATTCTTGCGGTCTGATCCAACCACCTTCTCCCGTTATCCTGTCTCCATTCCGCCATGAGCTTTCGAGCGGTGTCCATGATAGCCTCCTGTTCAACAAGGTCACCTTTCTCGTTTGCGATGTTGATAAGGGAATTAAACGGAGAGTTTATGGCGGCCATATCCCGCTCCATCGGCTCCATATACCTGAATATTTCGATAGCTTCATTTGCATACTTCTTTACGCTATCCACTTCGTATTTGCGCATCCAGTATCCCGCAATCATATTCCTGACATTAAACCTGATCGGCTGAATTCCTGGACCTAGCGGTAGAGAGTCTATCTGTCTAGCGTAAGAAAGAGCTAAATCCATGCGTACAGGCAAAGCGTCCATATAAAGTTCAATAGCCTTACCAAGGACGTGAAGAGTATCGTATCGCGTTACTCCACGGGCAAGAAGCCTGTCAATTGAAGACTTTGATTTAGCATCCTCGTTAACAACAAGCAGCACCCTTGCAAGACTCCAGGTCTGACGAGGTGATACTGAATCTATATCAAGAGTATTTATGCAGGCTCTGGTGACATCAACAGCCTTCTCTGGAAACTGTCGTTCTATACCTTCCTGGAACTGCAGAACCGTGTCAGGATTATAACGTCGGGTTTCATAACCCCAGGTAAGCATGGCAGCTCTATCGCACATGCTGGGACGGTTATATCTACTAAAATCACTGTGTCCCCACTGCATGCGAGCGGTATCAGCAGGTGAAGGAGTAACCTGTGCATGAGCTATGGCTGACAAACCTACCATCACACCGATAATAGCAGAGATACCTCGAGTATGAAAAAGAGTTGACATGCTAAATCGCATCCACAGTAGCGGTGAAAGAGAAATCCTGGGCACGGATGGGAGGTGCAACAGCAGGAGCTTTGGGGCTAAACACTCTCTGAGGTTTACCCATCTCAAGAAGATTATTAAGGACAAAAAGAGGAGATTCTGTGAATCTAAGATTCTTGACAGCTTTGGAAATTTTGCCGTTTTCAATTAGCCAGAGTCCGTCTCTTGTTACCCCAATCGCGAGTAATTGATTATAGCTAACAACTCTCTCAACATTTAATCTGGTAACCAATAGCCCTCGCTCTGTATTGGCTATCATGGTCTCAATAGAAGATTCACCTCCTGACATGGAATACGACCCTTGTGATGGCAAACCATAATTTCTGCCGAGACTCTCAATGCCATATTTTCGGTCATATGATAACTCTTTCAGAACTCCATTCTCTATCCAATTGGTCTTATTATAAACATCTCCAGACTGAGAAAATGGCACAAAAGAACAGTCCGGATCCATAGGATCGAACTTAAAGGTTATTCTTGGATCAAGCACTTTCAACCCGATTTTGGAATAGCCTCGACGGAGGTTATAGGGCCCGGAAGGACTCTGGGATGATTCAGCATCCCTTCTCTCCAACGATGCTCCTGCCACTACACCCGATGCCAAATCATGTGTAGCCTGTGGCTCTAGAACAACCATATATCGACCAGGCTCAATTGCTACTGGATTTCTCGACCTCATACACTTATCAAGGGCGACTTCCACAATATGTTTTCCATCAATGCGGGTCCAGTCATTCCAATCAATTCCAGCCCAACCAGATCCATAGTTTTTGGGGTCTCTGACTGTAACACTAAACTGAGCCTGAGTAAATCTGGTATACGGAGAAACTGCACCTTCGCGCTGAATTGATCTTCCGCTACCTGATACCTGGATATATCCCGCAGACATTAGTCCGGCCTTGGCCGCAGGCTGCATAAGATCATGAGCCAGATCCGCCCGTTCTTCAGCCAAGAGTGAATAGGTACTGTCAAACCAGATCTTAGGCTCTTTATAAGGCTCCATATAACCATCCGTAATACTTTCCGGATTTTCAACCTTAAGATTCATTAGTCTTTCTGCTCGTCGCATCGCACTTTCCACAGCGCGTATAGATACCTGATCTATAGACACCCCTGCGATCGCACCATTTACACCTCTCGCAACATTTATAGAATTTGATCGAGTATCACCGCTAGAAATTATTTTATTTCTAGCCCACCTAATATTTCCCATCCATTGAGTTTCGATTCTTAAATTAGTTCTACCCCCTCCCACTGCCAATTTACGAACTTCCGAAGCCAGAGATTCGCACTCGTCTTTTGAGAGGAACCTACCAGATGGTTTTTCAAACAAATTCTGATTCCTCATGCTCTCCTCGATGGATCAATAATAGCTACATCCTTTATACTAATTGGGCCCGATTTCACTGACGATCCGAGATACTGGTCAGGCTCCCCTTTACTATATCCTACAGGTATCTGTTCCATTGTAGTTGTATCACCAATGAACATAACATTTTTCCAAAGTTCATCCGTATTAAAAATGATGCCCAGTCCCCCTACAAAATTTCCAAGTTTCCCGTTGACAATTTCTCTTACATAACTGTAAGGGCTTCCCACAGCAAAACCGTCCTTACCCTGAAATGATGTATTTATGTGATAGTTAAAAAGAGCATAACCTTTTTCAGTATTTCTAACTAAATCTTCAAAATTCATGCTTTCTACAGAAGGAGAAAGCTCCAAATTGGGAGGAAATATCATGGGGAAGTCCAATCCCGAAGCTGAAGATGAACATCCCAGAGAGCCTTTTTTGACTCCTTGAGAGGCATACCAATCATTCAGAGCTGGAGAAAGTTCCCTATTGGTCTGATAATTCATCAATACTCCATCTTTTACTATTTCAAATGACTCTGGTGTAACGCCTTCGTCATCCCATTTTCTGGTGGCAAGACCGGAGGGATCGCTTCTATTAGCAGTTATCGTAACTGATTGATTAGCTACTGGCTTACCAAGAAAATCAGTCAACTCCGGGCCGAGGTAACTTGTTCCCCCTGCGTTGGCTTCGTTTCCAAGAGCCACATCCAGCTGAGTTGTCTTGGCAAAGGTACTCGATATCAATCTACCGGCAGTAGGAGCGTCCATAATGAGATTGGAACGCCCTATATCCACAGGGCTTACGCTAAGGCCAGCCGTCTCCATCGATTTATCTATTAAATACGGGATTTTATCTTTTATATTGGCTTTGAGTAGCACATCCCATCCACCCATCTGCATATGAATATTTTCGATATTTGCTGGCAATCCTCGTCCAGCTGACTGTGATGCGGCTTGAAGGCTCAAATATCCACTACTATCAAAGAAAGTTTGGCGCAGCTCAGATCCCTCGCTATTACAGAACCACCATTCATAGCGATTGAAGCGTAAAGTACTGTCGTGTACAGCTACTTGATGTATACCGTCACGATATTCGGAAACATCTTTTCTCCATGCGTTTGCGAACTCAATCTTTTCCTCGATAGTAATACTCATTGGATCTACACCAGGATAAATCCATTCTTCCTTTTTACCGGCTATTGCATTCCATTCAATTTTGTTCGCACCTTTAGAAGCATTAGCTCGAGCCTGTCGAACAGCCTCTTCTGCAAGCGCTACAGCTTCCTGTTCGTCCCAATATGGACTTGCAGCGAAACCCCAATATCCATCTACAAGCGCTCTTACACAGAATCCCATGTATTCACCATCGAATACATCTGCTCCAATTTCACTCTTAAAGGTAAAGCCCTGGCTTACCTTACGGGTAACTCTGGAATCGGTATAGTTAGCCCCTTGTGCCTGAGCAACCTCTATTGCACGAGACGCAATAGCAAAGGCCTTACGGTTATCTATGGCAGGGCAAGAAGAGACAGTTGATTCCGCACTACTTCGACCATATGCATATAGATGGTTAGATAATAAGGATGCGGAAACAGCACCGGCGGTCCCGATTAAAATTTGCCTTCTATTTATATTATGTTTCATATTATTTCAATTGATTTCTTCAATCAATATTGGATCTCGTATCATATATGATACGAGTACGTGTGATTAGACCTAACTTGACAGGCTTCTCTTGAGGTGGTTTAGGGGGCATTAGAACGCTGGACATCGCTCCTATCCACCCCATATACAATCCTTCAGTTGCTCCCACTGGCTTTCTTAGTACCACTTGAATCTTTCTTACTGAATGCGGGAGAACACTAATAGAGTCTGGTAGGCCAGTTATCCATCCGCCAAGCGGCAAATATGCCACGTCAGAAGTGTCTTCTTCGGCCAGTAAAGATCCACTCTTCTTTTCTACCTTTCTTTTTAATGAATCTTCGTCAAGGGGAACAAACTGGGGAGGCACTATATCGTATGTTTTTAGCAAGGCAACCACAGTGTCAGCTGACCTATTCTTAAACTCCAGCGTTATTACGACAGAGTCACCACGTAAAGAATCAGAATTAATATTTATATCTACAGGTGATATATCTGCGCGACGACAAAGGAGACCTCGACATGTGGAATCTGTCTTACTTGCTGTACCTTTTGATTTCAGCACTTTATTGAAAAGGTCCCCTACCTTAACCTGTGCATTAACTACACGCAGTGGTGAAAACACCGCTAGAACTAATATGAGAAATGCTGCCCCTATTATTATCCCGGACCTTTCCTTATTTCCTGTATTAACTTTTGACATAATTGAGTTCTGAAAATAGTTTACCAAATCTTTGATCTATCATTCGGATTTAGATACATCCTGCTCCCTTCTTTACAACCAAAGGCGGTAGAAAATTCACCCATCTGTTTTGCAATTCCATTTGTCCTCGCAAAATTGGGCGCGTGTGCCATTCTAGGTGGGACACCTTCCCAAGCAGATCGCCAGACACGCCCGATTCCAATAAAAAACACTTGTTCCTGAGTGAAATTGTCGATAAGAGTATCTTTATAAAATGGATCTTTTTTTATAGCCGATTTCCATGCAGCGTAAGCGACTTTAGAACCACCCAGATCTGCGATATCTTCATTGAACGATCTCTTGCCATCAGCCTTCCAGCCGTCTAATTCACCTAACGAGCTATTAAAATCCTTGAATCTCTCCAACTCACTCTTCATTTCTTTTGACTCCATATCAACTACCTGTGGCGCTACGCTGTGAAAGATTTCGTGACCGATTACATAGCCTATACCTGCATAATTCAAAACATCAGGGCCTTCATGATAAAAGAACGGAGGCGAAAACATAATTGGAGGAACCTCTATTGCATGTTCAAATGGCAGATAGGAAGCATTGGGCCTCAATAGGCTCATTTTCCACAGCTCTCGTGTATTTGCTCCGAGATTACCTGCCCACTGAAGATTACTGAAACTGTATATCTCCTTCTTATTCTTCTCATAGTCATTCGGACTTAACTTGAGGTCCGAATAATCGACCATTTCCTCCGGAATACCAACACGCAATACAAGACGAGACAGCCTCTCAAGTGCATACTCCTTTTCGTCCGCTGTCATAATGGGATTATTCTTTAGACGCTCGACAACACCTCGGCGTATATTCGTCAGAATCTCTTCCATATGTGTCACTGCACCGGAAGCGATAAGCTCATTAGTGTATACCTGACCTGCAGCTCCACCCAGATATTGCAAGACACGATTACGACATTTTTCTTTTCGTGTAGTATCCTTTACAGGTTGAACGATGGTATCCGTAGAAGATTGCGAAAACATACCAGCTCTACTCCTTTTAATGATTCTAGGATTTTCAAGGGTATCAGCAGACATACAGCTTTCATAAAATACCCCGACCGCCTGTAGAGCTGGATCAGACAGACCATTTATATTCCTTCGAGCCGAGTCAAAGACAGATTCCATTCCCTTGAGCATTCTGTCAAAGGCGTATACAAATGAGCTTACTGATTTGAAAGGAGCATTAACGTTATTAGGGAGAACCGCCTTCTTTCTCCAATCTCCGTTTACATGACCATAGAAATCCTCGCAGGCATGAATAGCTGTATCCATGCCGTAACTGATAGACCCTTCTACAAACATTGACGGAGAGACAGTATCCACTATTACCGAATCGGCTATGCCGCTACTATCAAGAGACACGAAGGGTAAGAGTCTGGTATCCCCATAGTTATACGCAAGGGATGGTATCAGAATACCTACAGCCAGCAAAGCTTTGAGAATCATCAATTCTTATTTCCCAATCCAGCTAGGCCAGGAGACTTTCGATACCATTCCATCATGGCATTAATCACCTTGATATTATAGGTGTTGGCCACGATTTTTCCGCCAGGAGCAACAACTAGCATCTTGGGCTCTCGCTCGTACATTCCTGGAATCATTTTCATCATCCACTGCAGGAAATCAACGGAAATATCTACTCTACGTCTATCAAGACTGTCAGGCATATTGTAGAACTCTGTATTGTACATAACGATATCTGCAGAAATACCATAAAAATCATGCAATGCCTTAACCAGCTCCCTGGATTCCTTTGCTGGTGTTTCTGTTAACATAGAGCCGACCTGGCCTCTAAAAGGAGTCCACAGAACAACTTTGATACCTGGGTGATTTTTACTGATCCACTTCAAGGCTTCCATTGATTTTACACAAGCGGATCCCTTCTCAAGAATGGTTCGGTATGCACTAGATGTTATTCCAGTTTTTGAGCTACACAAACTTTCCATATAAACCACTATATATGGCAGCGCAGAGTTATACGAGTACGATTCCTCATTAACGAGTTGATTGTGAGTTACACCATCCGACAACAGAAACTCTCTGTCCTTATAAACAACTATTCCAGGAAGCGCTCTCATATCTCTACCTATACCCTTAGTAGAAGGCAGTACCGCATCTTTAAAGCCGGAGACATGTTCGATTTTCACCAAAGCATCTATATACCGATTAGGCCCCTCATCCTTTAGAGTACCGAGAAGACTGTCGTCAAGAAGGCGCCACAAAGCTGCTTTTTTTCCATATTTTATAATGCGTACCGCTTCCCTAAATTGATGATCTTTATCCTTATCATAATCCAGGTCAGAAACCCCCATACTGTCTACCTTTGAGACAAGGTCACGAAGGACTTTATATTCTCTAGATCGGTTATACCGAGAAAGGATTACCCCTTGAGTAGAAAGAGAACTAATCAAACCACCAAATACTTTCAGGTCACCATTATGCTGAACATACTGATTTGTAACAATAGCAGTGTATAAGGAATCCCATAGATTGAAATCATCATCATTTACAGGCAAGAATGAGAACATTGCATCTGTTGCTCTCTGCATAACACTACCTACTGCATGAGGGGAAACAGATAATTTTTCTTCAAAATCATTATTAATAATGGAAAAAAACCAGTTGATATCTCTTGCTGCCCACGCAAGCAATAGTGCATCCGCAATCTGAGCATCCATGGTCTCTTCATAGACAGAATCGGCGGGGACCTTCATATTCCGAAATTTCTTCCCACACGCAGAAAGCCGCTCACGCACACCTGGTGGAGTAGTATCTATCACTATCTCTGCTAGTATATCACGTATTATAGATGTTGAATCCTGCCAAGTCGACAGCTGTTTTTCCAATCGTTTCTTGAGAGCAATACAATGCTCTGGTATGGAATAATTACTGAAGTCAGTAACCTCTTTAGGAATCCTGAATGCAGCCTGTGCAGACACCGATTGATCAGGACACATTAAGCAAACAAATGCAGAGAAGAATAATGTTCTTTTTACAATGAGGCTGATTTTTTCAAACAATGATATCATCGCTATACCGCATCTACGGTTGAAGTAAAGGAAAAGTCCTTTATCTTGAGACTCGGAACTATGTACTGTGGTGCAAAGTTATGGATAGATATGCCGAAATCGAGCCACGGTTCTTCCTGTCCAGCATAATTGACGAATACTTTTTCGGGAACTCCGAGTTCTTCAATGCTATTAAGAATAAAAAATGGAGATTCCAAAGTACGAAAGTTACGCAATGCATTAGTAATCTTGCCGTTCTCAACTAGCCAAAGACCATCACGTGTCATACCAGATGCAGACATACTTCCAGAGTGAGTAACCGCTGCATCTGAAAATCTTGTTACTACAATACCCCTTTTTGTACTTTCTATCATTTCGTCGATACTCGTAGTGCCACCACTCATACGAAATGATTTTCTATGAATCTTGTTGTTGTTTTCGGTACTTAATCGATTCACACTATAGACTTCACCATGGGCCAACTCTGTCAACACTCCATCTTGGACCCAGGTCACAGGTCCCATTCCATGATACTTATCTACATAACCGACTACACCAAGTTCCGGATCCGATGGATCATGCCAGACGCTTATACGTTCATCAAAAACTCTCAGCCCAAGTTTAGTAAGCCCCAACCCTGACGCCATATCCGGTTGGAGTGAAAAGGGAGTTTTGCCTAACTCAGCATCTGCTCTATCCATTGTATTGCGATCGGCAAATAGCAGCTCAGCAACCAACCCAGCTACAGCCTGTGGCTCGAGAATAGCTGTATATCTACCCGGTTCCAATCTAACGGGATTCAAGGAAGCCTTACATTTCTCAAAAGACTTTTTTGCTATTACTTCTTCATCAATGTTCTGGAAATCAATATCTGATTTACCAGCCCATCCCGAACCTTGCCCTTTAGGCTCTCTAGCGGTTATGGAGCACTGCCCACGTGTAAGACGTGTAAAACCACGATCGACTTTTCCAGTTGTGTCATTAGACCTGATGTAAGCTGTTGAGAAAGCTGTACAATCGATATATCCTGCCGCTATAAGGTTATCCTTTTCAGCCCAGTCACAAGTAAGCTGTATTATCTTACCCGAGTCAAAGAAGCTGTAGCCAGCAGTGGAATCATTCCACACATTAGCCTTACGATCGTTCACCGGCGGTAACTCGATAGGGAATTCCTGGGGGAAAATCTCCCTATTTTCCTTCTTACTCAGCCACTCGGCATACTTAACAGCATTCTTCAATGATTCATCATCAACCTGATTCAGCAAACATAACCGCCAGTATCCCTTGGATTCACCTCGCGCAATTATGACTGAGTAATAGCTCCTGTTAGAGGCCATTCCTACTCTGTTTCTGGCCCACC
>JBEBRK010000030.1:0-16947 GCA_040394885.1 Gemmatimonas phototrophica | reverse complement strand
TAGCCGTTGCGCGGCCTTACTTCCATAGCCGTGCGTCCCATTGCTTCTGCAGTCGCTTCTAGAGTCGTTTCTGTAGTCGCTTCCGCAATCACTTTCGGTTAAATTTCGGGATTATGGCGAATTTTAGATTGGAGGCTCCATTTGAGCCTGCTGGCGACCAGCCAAAGGCTATAGAGGAGCTGACTCGGGGGCTCAAGAAAGGGACAAGGTTCCAGACTCTGCTAGGTGTAACTGGATCGGGAAAGACGATGACAATGGCAAATGTCATTCGGAACTTTGGTCGCCCCACGCTCATACTTTCGCATAATAAGACGTTAGCTGCGCAGCTCTATGGTGAAGTAAAGAGCTTCTTCCCCAATAATGCAGTTGAATACTTTATATCCTACTACGATTACTATCAGCCTGAAGCGTACGTTCCCAGTTCAGATGTGTACATCGAAAAGGATGCATCCATCAACGAAGATATAGATCGGTTGAGGCTACGTGCTACATCGAGTCTGATGGAGCGTGAGGATGTAATCATCGTTGCAACTGTATCTGCAATTTATGGTTTGGGTGATCCTGTACAGTATAAGCAGCAGATGCTTACATTGCAGAAAGGACAGAAGATCCAAAGAGATGATATTCTGCGCAGTCTTGTTAAAGTGCAGTATAAGCGTAACGATGTTTCATTTGACAGGGGAACATTTCGTGTGCGCGGTGACACGGTTGAAATCCTTCCTGCATATGAAGAACAGGGGGTACGTATTGAGTTGTGGGGAGACGAGATAGAGCGTATATCCAAGATCGATCCACTTACTGGAAATGTTATCTCTGCACTGGAAAAGACCGCCATCTACCCTGCAAAACACTTCGTTACAAGCAGGCCTATCATTGAACGTGCAGTAAAACAGATTCAGTCTGAGATGGAAGGGCGTCTTGCTGAGCTTAAGGGAGCAGGGAAGCTGCTTGAAGCGCAGAGATTGGAATCCCGTACTCAGTTTGATATCGAGATGTTGCTTGAGATCGGTACCTGCGCTGGTATCGAGAACTATTCGCGTCACCTTTCAGGTCGTTTGGAGGGTGAACGCCCTGCATGCCTGTTTGACTACTTTCCAGAAGATTTTCTTGTAGTTGTAGATGAATCTCACGTTACGCTTCCTCAGATCGGAGCGATGTACAACGGCGACCGTGCACGAAAACTGACTCTTGTTGAATATGGATTTCGGCTCCCCAGTGCACTGGATAACCGTCCTCTAACGTTCGAAGAGTTCCTTTCATTAACGCCCAGAGCGGTGAATGTTTCAGCTACTCCTAGCGATGCAGAGCTGAACCTATCTGAAGGCGCTGTGGTCGAGCAGATCATCCGGCCGACCGGCTTGTTGGATCCGGAGATCGAGATAAGACCGGTTAAGGGGCAGGTCGATGATCTTCTTAAAGAGATCAGATTGCGCGAGAAGCTTGGCGAACGCGTTCTGGTTACGACCCTTACCAAAAGAATGTCCGAAGATCTCACCGATTACATGCAACAGATGGGTGTTCGGGTTCGCTACATGCACTCCGATATCGATGCTATCGAACGTGTCGAGATAATTCGTGGATTAAGGCTGGGTGAGTTCGATGTTCTGGTTGGGATCAATCTTCTAAGAGAAGGGCTGGATCTTCCGGAAGTATCTTTAGTCGCTGTTCTCGATGCGGATCAGGAAGGTTTTTTAAGGAGTGACAGATCGCTAATTCAGACCATAGGAAGAGCTGCCAGAAATCTCAATGGTCGTGCGATATTCTATGCTGATCGTATTACTGGTTCTATGCGTCGTTGCATGGATGAAACACTGAGGCGTCGGGAAATACAGTTAAAGTTCAATCAGGACAATGGTGTTGTGCCTCGCGGTGTTGTTAAGAGTATTGAACAGGTGAAGTTTATTACTCGTGTGGCCGATGCCAGAACAGAAAAAGAAGATTCCCGCTCTGGGAAAAAGAAAAATGCGCTCGGAGAACCTGCCAAAACCTATGATGTTAAGGATATAGGCAAGATGATAGAGCAGTTAGAATTGGATATGAAAGAAGCCGCTAAAGCACTGGACTTTGAAGGTGCTGCACGCATGCGTGATCAGCTCTTTGAGCTTCAGGCTAAGCGTGATAACAGTACGGTTAAGCGTCAACGCGGTAACTATCGCCGATAGCTAATTATACTTAAACACTTATGGATGCAAATCATCATGTAGTGCCAGCTGGAGCATACGCGGGAAAACTTATGCTCTCCGAATCAGACTTGATTAAGTGGGGCGAGTCTTTAGGCAGAGACGTTAAGGCGCCTCTGATTATTGCGCTATCTGGTGATTTGGGTACTGGGAAAACCACACTTGCACAGGCAATATGTCGCGGCTACGGTGTAACTCAGGAGGTTACGAGTCCAACATATGCGCTTATCCATGAATATCAGGGCCGTGAAACGAAGGTTTATCATATCGATCTCTATCGCATTGAGAGTCCGGAAGAACTCAACAATTTGGGATGGGATGATATGCTGATCGAACGTGCGCTGATTATTGTAGAATGGCCCGAACGGGCTGCTGAACGCATGCCAAAGGGAATATTGCCGATAATGCTGGATTACGTTCCAGACAATCCTGAACGACGAATACTTTTAGCGGGCTGATATTGGTGGTAAAAGAGATATTTCTGGTAATTGAAGCCTCTACTTCGGAACCATCTATTGCGCTGATTCAGAGCGGCAGAGTCGATGGAGATGATGAAGTGAGCACTTCGGCAGTAATTGCGAGCGCCATATTGCATACACGCGATCCGATTACCGGTGCCCGTTCGGAACCATTAGCGCCTGAGGTCCAAAAACTGTTTCAGGATTCCGATGTTACGCCGGATCAGTTGTCAGGAGTTGTATGTGCTTCAGGACCTGGAGGGTTTACCAGCTTGCGAGGGGCTGCTGCGGTTGCAAAGGGCATGTGTAGTTCGCTGTCTATTCCTCTCTATTCTGTTCCCACTCCGGTACTGCTGGTTGCATCGATACAACTCCACGAACACGACCGTTATGTTGTGGCACAGGATGCTGGACGTAATGAAAGTTATGTCAGCGTCGTTGAGATTATGGGTGAACCGAAAGGTGGCCATACCTTGCCAAGGGTCGTTGGTGACGTCAGCATCGTTTCGAATGAGCTTTTACAGGAATTCAGTAGTAATGTGAACGGTTTTTTGCTTAACTCGAACGAATCTTCGGCTCCCCATACCAGCAGCGCAGTTGGTAACTCCGATCTTGAGGGTAATTTATCTGAGGATAATTTATCTGCTGTACAGCCTGTTAACATTGCAGCATGTGCTTCCAGGTTAATGCCTTCGATTCTATCTGATGGTGTTGTTGATTTAAATGCCTGGGAGCCTACTTATGGACGTCTTGCTGAAGCTCAGGTGAAATGGGAGGCACAACATGGGAGAAAGCTTCCTGTATGATCCCTGTGGTGAGAGATGCATCTGAAGAAGATATAAGGACCATACATGCCATTGAAATGCGATCTATTCAGGATCCATGGTCCGAAAGGATGCTGTCTGCGCACCTAAAGGGTGATTCGAACATTTTTTTGGTTGCAGATGTTTACAAAGGCGGAAAATATGTATTGGTTGGTTTTGTTGTGTTGCAGGTAGTTGCCG
Source organism: Gemmatimonas phototrophica (assembly GCA_040394885.1). Lineage (GTDB taxonomy): Bacteria > Gemmatimonadota > Gemmatimonadetes > Gemmatimonadales > Gemmatimonadaceae > Fen-1247. Next base: position 13,305 of record JBEBRK010000030.1, on the reverse strand, counting down.
ACCAGGCAGAGTTACTTAATATTGCAGTTGATATTGAGTACCGTAGTTCTGGTGTCGCTTCTGCTCTTTTGACAGAAGGGGTGAGTTTAGCCGAACAGAAAGGTGCGCAAACGATATTTCTTGAAGTGCGGGATTCAAACTCTACCGCACGACAATTTTATGCTCGACGCTCGTTCAATGAGATTGGGCGTAGGGTGCAGTACTACGATAGTCCTCCAGAAGATGCAATACTCCTTCAAAGGGACCTGTAGCTAAATGTAAGAGAGTTTTCTCTCGATTTGTTGTTGGGCCAACTTTGGTTGGTGAGGTTTGTGGTGACTCAGGTTTGAAAATGATTAGAGTGGACAGGAAAAGCTTGCCCCCATTTTCCCTAGGTCGTATACTTTCATAAGCGAGACATTTCACTCGCTTAGGAGATCAAATGAGTCGTAGTTTAAATCGCGTAACATTAATTGGTAATGTTGGTCAGGATCCCGAAGTTCGTTCTACACAGAACGGAGGTCGGGTCGCAACGTTTTCGTTAGCCACAACTCGCAGCTGGAATGGTCCAAACGGAGACCGTCAGGAAAAAACGGAATGGCACCGTTGCGTAGCCTGGAATATCGGCAAGGGTCAGGGACTCGCCGATATCATCGAACGGTACGTTCATAAAGGCGACAAGCTCTATGTTGAAGGGCGTATTGAATATCGCCAGTGGCAGGATAAGGAGAATGTTACTCGTTATACGACAGAGATAAATGTTCGCGAACTCCTGTTGTTGAGTGGTGTGCGTCCATCCGGCGGTGGTGATTTCGATTCTGATGGCCCTCCCCGTGGTCGCGCTACAAGCTCACGTGGTTCCTCCATGGGGAGCTCCGGCAACGAAAACGAAGGGGAATTCGATGATTTCCCTGGAGCACTTCAGGACGAAGACGACGATCTACCGTTCTAGTCGTTATTTTTGTATTTAGCGAGAGGGTGGGACCCATCCCACCCTCTTTTTATATTGTATCGACGGAGTAGGATTTTCCTTCTCTTGTTAGCTGTGATACTTTAGCTCTCTTACTGGGGAATAGTGGGTGATCGCTGGAATGATTTGGGCACAGATCTCTGATTCTGTGCCATCTACACCGATGGAGTTATTGAATAGTGCATCCACCGTTACCAAGGTGGTGCTCCTTTTTCTCGTTTTATTGTCCCTTGTAAGCTGGGCAATCATGCTGGCGAAATGGCTGGAGTTTAGAAAGGTGAGGGCAGCTTCTGACACGTTTACCCGTGATTTTGAGCGTGCAAGAACCTTTAACGAGGTGGTGGATATTGGTCGGCGTCTCTCAAGCACACCTCAGGCGAGGCTGATGGATCGCGCTCGTCAGTTTATGGATGAGGTCACGCCGGCCCTTGGTGCCACTCCAGGGCGTGCAGCAAAGTTCAGCGGCTCACAGATCGAAGCTCTCAGACTCATCCTGGACTCAGAGACAAATAGTGCTCGTGACAGGCTGGGGCAGTTTATTCCATGGCTTGCGACTATCGGGTCCGTCAGTCCGTTAATCGGGCTTCTGGGTACAACCCTGGGCGTTATCAGCGCATTCATGGGTATCGCTCAATCCGGCTCTGGAAATATCGGTGCGGTAGCTCCAGGTGTTGCAGAGGCCCTGGTTGCCACTGCCATGGCTCTCGCCGTAGCTATTCCTGCCTTCTTCGGATACAACCTCTTCGCTGCCAGGGTCAATCGTATTGACACTGAGTTGGAAGGCTTTGGTACCGAAGTTATTGCCTTGTTAGTTAGAGAAGGGCGTATCTAATGGCTGGGCGTCGGCGTCGCGGAGGAGAGCAGCTGGGGATGAACGCGGAAATTAACGTGGTCAGTCTCATCGACGTTATGATGTTAATGATGATCATATTTATGATCACGGCTCCTATGATGCAGGGCGGGGTAGATGTCTCCCTGCCTCAGGCTGATGCTAAGCCTTTGGAGCCAAAAAGCGGTTTAGTTGTAACAGTTGATCGTGACGGTAACATTTTTGTAGACAGAGACCGTCTAACGCTAGAAGAGTTTCGCGCAGCATTTGGGGCAATTTCGTCTCAGCGGGGTAGAGATGGTGTCTATCTGCGCGCAGATCAGAACGTTTCCTATGGTATCGTCGTCCAGGTGCTGGCAATTATGCGAGCAAGTGGATCGGACGATGTCGGTTTAGTAACTGAGCCCGAATCTATTGAGAGATGAGTCAGACCTGGGGAAGAGAACCGCGTAACCTTATCAAGGGGCCTCTAGGCGTCTCAGCCTTGCTGCACGTTGGTATGTTCGGCCTGTTGTTCTTTGCCGCTAAAGGTGATGCTCCAGTCAAGTTGCCGCCAATCTATAAAGTGAAAATGGTTGCGGCCCCACCTGGACCAAGAGCAATTGGCGAAGTAAGGCCACCATCTGCGGCAGCGGAGACTCCAGCCCCATCATCTGAACCGGCGGCTCCTCCTAAAAGCCGTGATGTTGCTCCAACTCCTAACAGAGTTCCCACTACAAAATCGGCTGTGGAGGCGACAAAAAAGGCAACTCCAACCACAAACCCGGCCGCCTCAAAGACACCTGTAGCAGATAAGGGAGCTAAGGGTACTGCAAAACCGGCAACAGCTCCGAGAGCTGGCGGTGGACCAAATGGTGGGCGTGGAAGCGATGTCGCGAATGTGAATACAAGTGGAGTCGACTTCCCGTATCCCGCTTACCTGACCAATATCGTTCGACAGATTGCGCTAAATTTCAAACCGAGTAATCCCAACTCCCCATTGGCTGCAGAACTATCGTTCATCATCAGGCGAGATGGAACTGTCTCCGATATAAAATATGTAACAAAGTCTGGCGTCTATTCGTTTGACCTGGAAGCTCGAGGAGCTATTGAAAAAGCGGCCAAATCTTTTGGCCCATTACCAGAAGGCTTCAAGGATGATGCGCTTCCGGTTGTCTTTAGCTTTGACCCTAAATTCTTGCGTTAATGGTAACTATCTCGTTCGTAAATAGATGTTTCAAGAATAAAAAAAATGCACAGCGGTTGGCTGCGGTCAGGAACATAAGGGCACTCGTCCTCTCCTCCGTAGCGGTGTTTGGTGTTTCCTCTACTTCTTTGAATGCGCAGGATGGTGTGCGTATTGGGATGGAGTATACCCTAGGAGGCCGCCCAGGAGTAATGGTTCTCCCAATGGAAGGTGATAAGGGCGACTCGATCTGGACTATTATACGACGTGATATCGATTATGACGATCGGGCTAGTGTTGTGAATATGTCTGCTGCAGATTCGAGAGCCTTTGTACCTGTAGCTGGTAAACCCATCAACTTTGCTGCTTTGGCTAAGCTTGGGGTAGTCTGGGTGGTTCATCCAAGGGCTACACTTGCAGGGATCACCGTTACTCTTTACGATGTTGCTGCCAAGAAGGCTGCCAATACTTCCACATTCCCGCTACCGTCTGAACCAAATTCTCCCTCGTGGAGAATGGCTGTTCACGGAATTTCGGATCAGATCGGATTCTGGATGTTCAGGACCCGTGGCGCAGCTCAGACAAGGATTCTTTTTGACGTCCAGGGAGCAGGAGAGCTTTGGATGATCGATAGCGACGGCGCAAATGCAAGGCGTGTAGCAAAGGGAAGCTATTATGCGATGTCTCCATCGTGGCACCCAAATGGTACCGAGTTCGTCTTTGCAGCTCAGGAGAATCGTGGCTGGCAGATTGGTTCACACAATCTGTTATCAGGTGTGACTCACTTTAAGAGTGCCAGCATGCGCGGGCTGAATACTACCCCTGCATTCTCCCCTGATGGAAGCATTATCGCATACTCAAACGGTGTTGCGAGTGGTGGTACCAATATCGTTGTTGCTAAAATCGGAAGCACTGCTCCGGCACAACGCATTACGGTAGGAAAGGGGAGCGACAATACATCACCCAGCTTCAGCCCTAATGGTAGACGTATTGTATTCATGAGCGGAAGAGCCGGATATCCCGAGTTGTATACAATGGATATCGACGGTACGAATGTTCAGCGCCTTACGGAAACTGACTACGGTGAAAAGAGCTGGAGAGCATCTCCCGATTGGAGTCCGGATGGAAGAATGGTAGCTTATCAGTCTCGCGTTGGTCGTGATTTTCAGATCATGACCATAGATATGCGCGATAGATCTACCAAGCAGTATACAAGTGATGGTGAAAATGAAGATCCATCTTGGGCACCTGATGGACGACATTTAGTTTTCTCATCCACCAGAAGCGGGGTGAGGCAGCTATGGGTAGTCGATGTTGAAACCGGCCGACTCAGGCAGCTGACAAAGCAGCCTGGTGCAAGGCTCCCATCGTGGTCTCCGTTGCCAGCAAAGAAGTAACCAATTTCTAATACCATTCCTATCAATATGAATCAGCGTCTAGTCGTCCTTTCTTTTGTAGTTATCGCAGCCGTTGCAGCGGCTTGTAAACCACCAGCGCCATTACCTCCGCGTCCAGTGCGCGATGGTAACAGGGATAGTCTGATTGCGGATTCAATTGCAAGGTGGAGAGCTGACTCGATCCGCCATGCTGAGCTGGCTCGACAGGAACGTGCTGCTGACAGTCTGAAAAGAGCCCGTGAGAACGAGCAGCGCGATGCTGTTGATAACACCGATGAGATGGCGATTCTGCGTGCGACAATTTATTTCGAATATGATCGTGCAGATCTGAGTGAAGCAGCTAAGGATCTCCTTGCTGCCAAGATCCCGATTCTTCAGGCACGCCCTACTCTTTCAATAATGATCACTGGACACACAGATAGTCGTGGGTCTTCGGAGTACAATATTGCTCTCGGTTTACGTCGTGCTGCAATGGTTAAAGAATGGTTGGTCAATAACGGCCTTGAGTCTTCAAGGATCGAGATCATGAGTATGGGTGAAGAGCGCCCTGCAGTGTTGGGTGAAGGCGAGCATGCCTGGTCTCAGAACCGTAGAGCCGAGTTTGTACCTCTAGTTGGAGAGTAAATCATGAGTGCAAAGAATTTGAAGTTGCTGGTACCTGTCGTGGCCGTAGGATTATCTGCATGCTTTGCATCGCAGGCGGATGTTCGAGTGCTGCAGAGTGACCTTATGTTGATTCGCAACGAGGCTTCTGTATCCGATTCGCTTCGCAGGGTGCAGTTGGATGAAGTGATTCGGACCATGTCTAAATCGCAGGATCAGCTGAGCCGTTTGAACGACTCTCTGGTTGCAATGAATGGTCGTCTCGTTCGTTTCAGATCCGATATGGCTGGAAGCATGAATTCAGTTGAACAACAACTGCTTCAGATTCAGGAGCTTACAGGTCAGAGTCAGCGCAGATTGCAGGAGATGCGTACCTCCCTTGAAGGGCGTGATATCTCTGTTGTTGATCCTGTCACCCCATCGACAGGTGGTGGTGCTGCTACCAGAACACCTACAACACAGGAAAGCGGGCCAGGGCCAAACGAGCTTTATCAAATTGCTCAGCAGCAGCTTAACCAGGGAAGCTACGAATCTGCCAGAACTGCATTCCAGGATCTTCTAGACAGATTCCCTAAGTCTGATATTGCAGCGGATGCACAGTATTCTATTGGGGATAGCTATGCGGCAGAGGCCAACACCAAGGCTGCAGATTCTACATATGCGATCGTAGTTGCGAAGTATCCCAAGTCACCTCGTGCACCCGCAGCTTTGTATAAGCGTGCAATTGCAGCTGCTACATCTGGTAAAGATGGAGATGCCCGTAAGCTGTTCAATGAAGTCATTAAGAAGTACGGTAGCTCGGATGAAGCTGTCCTAGCTAAAGAACGCCTCCAGCTATTGGACCATAAGGACTAATCACAAAGCATAGGCGAACTTGATCGACTTATCTACGAAATATGGCCGCAAAAAATAAACGAAGGCCTGAGTACAACGATGTGTCAATGCCAATCCTTTCTCATCTTGAAGAGCTGAGAAGAAGGCTTTTCTTTTCCGCCATCGCGGTGCTGGTAGGAGCTTTGGGCGCATATGTAATTATGACCCAGATTCCTGGATTCGATCTATTAGACTTTATCGCACGTCCAGCGACGCAGGCGCTGGGTAAGAAGATGATCTATACAGGCACGACCGACATGTTCAAGATGTACTTCAATGCCGGATTCGTGGTTGCGATGATCATAGCTTCCCCAGTCATATTCTATCAGGTTTGGGGATTTGTTGCACCTGCGATGTATGCAAAAGAGAAGCGGGTAGTAATACCCGTTATCTTCGCAGCAGTTGCTTTGTTCCTTGCTGGTGTTGCACTCGCATATGTTGTCGTCCTTCCAATGACGATGACATTCTTCCTCGGTTTCGAAACCGAGGCTGCCGTCCCTATGATCACTCTGAGTGATTTCATATCGATGGCGATCTATTTATGCGTTGGATTTGGAATCTGTTTCCAGCTCCCTATTGTTATCCTTTTGCTCTCAGCGATTGGGATCGTAACTCCCGATATGCTGCGCAAGTTCAGGCGCTATGCAGTAGTTGGTGTATTGATCCTCTCCGCCGCGGTTACTCCGGATCCTACAACCATGTTTTTCATGTGGATACCGTTGTACGGTCTTTACGAGGTAAGCATATGGATCGCTTCATTTGTGAAGAGATGGCGGGATGGTAGAGAAGACGCATTGGATGAAGAAGAGGACGAAGTCATCGCTGCGCCGTCTCGTGGCGAACCGCGCAGGCTAGATCAGCTGGGTTGATTCTTATGAAGCCTTGGGCCGGGGTTGGTCTTTTGTTGGGTGCGCTGCTTTGGGGGCGCTCCAACGTCGTTGCACAAAATACCGATGCTGGGAATGACCGTTCTGGAGCTAGAGACACGGTTCAGGCGAAGGATACAACCAGGGTAAAGGATTCTGTAAGCAAGAAAGACACAACTCTTGTAGTTAAAGATTCAGTCTCCCGTAAAGATTCTATCTCAATTGGGGATTCCGTTACGAGTAAAGATACTCTGCCAGTAAGAGATTCTTTAGCACTCAAAGACTCTCTCAGAGTAAGAGACACTTTAAACCTCAAGGACTCAGTTGCCAAAACCGATTCGCTCCAGATAAAAGAAGTTATTAAGTGGGACGAACAGGATTCAGTTATCGAACGACTCCTGACGAAGTCTGGATACAAAGCTACTCGCTATCAGGGTGCTCAGGTTGAATTCAGAGCTAATGAGCGGATTATCAAGATTGTTGGTAGTCCCGCAGGTGTGGGCCGTGACAAGACATTGATTGTTGGTGACACTGTAATCTTCAATGACTCTACGAATGTAGTCGTTGCTTACGGTGATACGGTTGTTTTACGCGACCCGGATCAGCAGGGTGCTGATGTTGTGGCGGTTGGACGTGTAACCTACAATATCGCAGAACGACGTGGGGCGGTAACGAACGTATCAACTTCTATAGAAAGTGGTGAACGTTACTTTGTCTCTGGTAAAGTTGCTGCTTTCCATAACGACACAACAGCAAAGCGAACGGTATTTTTCATCGGCAAGGGAGATATCACGAGCTGCGATGAAACTGAACCTCACTATCATATTCGTGGCCGTGAGCTCAAGTATGTATCGAAGAATATCATCGCGGTCAGGCCTGCAACTCTATACATAGCAGATGTGCCGGTGTTCTGGCTTCCTTTCTTTTTCCAGGATATTCGTCCGGGGCGTCGTAGTGGGTTGTTGAGGCCGCGTTTAGGATTCAGCGAATTTGTTCGTAACAGTCCAACGTATCGTCGGCACATTGAGAACATTGGTTACTATGCAAACCTTGGTCACTACTTCGATGCTCAGGTCGCTATGGACTGGCGCAGCGGTGCTAGAAGTGTAGAGGGTGATCCAGGTTTCATGCGATATAATGCAGAGGTTCGTTATAATTGGCTCGACCGTTTCGTAAACGGTGGAATTGCTGCTAGTCGGGAGAATCGTGGAGACGGGTCAACAAACACTTCTGTTAGCTGGAATCACACACAGCAGTTCTCGCAGACAAGCAGGTTTGTCAGTAACATAAACTTTGTTACTAACACTACAGTACAGCGTGAAACTGTCTTCGATCCGAGACGTGTATTAGCTACCATTCGCTCCGATGCGCGTTATAACAGAAAGATAGGTCCGTTTTCGTTAGATGTTGGTGGCAACAGAACACAGTATCCTGGCAGAACTCAGATTGATGAAAGCTATCCGAACATCAGCATCAGCAGCCCTACTTTAGGAGTTTCTGACTGGTTCGAGTGGACGCCTGCATTTAACTTCGACAGACGTGCTGTCCGTAAAAGCGATGCGGTTCAGTCTATATCGTACAGGTACTTTACTAACCCTGCCGGGTTGCCAGACAGCAGCCGTCTTGAGGGCGGAACCGAAAACACGTCGTTTCGCTTCAATACGCCATTCAATATCAAGGGCTTCAGGGTAAGCGCAAATATCTCCGCTCAAAGTCAGGAAAGTAACTTTCCTGTTTACCGTACTTTCATAGATACAACTGATACGACGCAGAGATACACACGTACATATTCCAAGTCCTATCTGGATGCGGTCGACTGGTCATTCAACTTTGCACTTCCGTCATTCCTGAATAACTCGTTAAAGGTCAGTCCGAGTATCTCCTTTGATAACGTTATGAGCGGGAGTTATTGGGTTCGATCTGAATTATCCGGTGGTAAGTTCGTAAGTCAGGGAAAGCGTGTTAGCGGCGGTGTCAGTATATCACCCACAGTCTTTGGATTGTGGCCTGGTTTTGGACCATTTTCGCGCATCAGACACTCAATAAGCCCAAGTTTTAGTTATCGGTATGCGCCGCGCGGGAGAGTAAATCAGGAATATCTGCAAGCGCTCAATCAAACCGGCGGTGATTTCCTAGGAAACCTTGCGCAACAGCAGGTAACAATGAATCTATCGCAGGTGTTTGAAGCGAAGTTTAAGACCGATACCGGCGATGGAAAAAAGGTTAAGCTGTTGGCAGTAAACTTCTCTTCGTTCACATACGACTTTGAAAAGGCGCGGAAGAGCAAATCGGGTGGCTTTGCAACAGACCGCTTCAGTTACGATCTTTCCAGTGACCTGCTCCCAGGATTGTCGTTCAGAAGCAGCTATTCCCTGTTCCAGGGCTCAATCCTAAGTGATACCGCCCGCTTCAAGCCATACAGGGAAGAGATAAGTGCCTCTTTCAAACTGGACAGCGACAATGGATTGGGAGCAAAGATCTCCAGGTTCCTGAATCGTTCCGCGCGCGCAGAGCCTGAAAATGCAGAAGAGCCTAAGGACACGACGGTTTTTGAAACCCCAGCTTCTCTGCCAGTAGCAGGGACGTTGGCACGTGACAGGCAATATTCTGTACCGCAGGTAAACGGGTGGGCCAGTTCCATCAGCTTCTCAACCAGAAGACAGCGTCCGCCGACAGGGGGTAGGGTTCTCACATATGACCCGGCAACTTACTGTCTTCCGTTTTCTGCCAATCCAATCATCTACGATCAGTGTCAGCAATCTGTGCTGTTGAACCCACAGACATCGCTGCCTTATGTTGATCCAATCGCTGGTGGTGTGTTTGTGCGTATGCCAACAACAGCGACCATACAGGCGCAGAACAACTTCAGGATAACACGCAACTGGTCTGCAAGCTGGAATACAATGTATGATGTGGTGAATAAATCATTCGCCAGCCATCAGGTAAATCTCGAACGAGAGCTTCACGACTGGAAGGCGACTTTCTCATTTACAAGCAGTCCAAATGGGAACTTTTACTTTAGCTTTGTAATAACAAACAAGGCGCAGCCTCAGTTAACTCTGCCGTATCAACAGTCTACATATCGTCAGCAAGACATCAGATAGTTGATCTCATCATTTTGTAGCTCGGCCACTTTATAGTGTTATCGTCACGTTTCAAACCATGGGATGTTCCCGTATTTTTAGCAAAGTACGCGTATCTTTCGTTTAGACGTCTTCCGGTTTTGGTTCATTTTGAAGTTACGATGCGATGTAATGCGCGCTGTAACTTCTGTGACTATTGGAAGACACCTGCATCGGAAAAAGAACACGAGCTCAAATCGTTTGCAGATGCAGCGAAGTTTTTTAATCCCATGATGATCACCTTTACCGGTGGTGAACCAACACTGCGTCGTGATCTGGAGGATATTGTATCTGCTGTAGATAAAGCGATATCGGTAAAATACATGACGATGATCACGCACGGCGGTATGCTCACAAAAGACCGCGCTCTTTCGTTGTGGAATGCCGGAATCAACCAGTTCAATATCTCGCTGGACTTTCTTGATGAGCGCCACGATGAGGCACGTGGAATACCTGGACTGGTTCAGAAGGTGATGGGAAATATCCCCACTATGCAGAGTGCTGGAATAGACAGTATTCGATTTAACACGGTTATTAAGAAATCGAACCTGGATCAACTGCTGCCGATCGTTAAACGCGCTGAAGAGCTAGGTGTGGGTGTGAATTTCAGCTGTTATACCGATAATAAGAATGGTAACCCTGACGGGTTGATAGATTCCGCGTTGCAGTCTGACCTGGAGGAAGCGATACGTGAACTTCTGGCCTACAAGCGCCAAAAGCGCGGCGTGATCACCAATTCGGATTATTATCTGGAACAGATTCCCAGATATGTCAGAGGTGAGATGGTGGAATCTTGTGAGTCGGGGATAAAAACCATTCATGTTGATCCGATTGGCCATGTTAAACGCTGTCCAGATTTTCCAACTGACTTCCATTGGAGTGAGTTTAAAAAGTATGAGAAGGTGGACTGCAATGCCTGCTACTACGCATGCCGTGGAGAGGCTCAAGCGCCATTGCGAATCTCGCGCATTCAAGATGTCATGGCTTAGGTAAAGCGGATGCCAAAGGTAGCCGCGCTTAAGAAAAAAGCTCTGATATTTGAGCAGAAAAAACAGTTTGACAAGGCGTTGCTCGTTTACCAGCAGGCCATCTCAATACGGGTTCCTGACAATGAAAGAGACATTCAGCTGTACAACAGAGCTGGTGATTTGTGTCGTCGTCAGAATAGGGATGAATCTGCTATTGAGTACTACGAACAGGCCATAGATTTGTATAGTGCGACAGGGATGTTGAGTAATGCTATCGCGCTATGTAATAAAGTGTTGAGACAGGACCCACAACGGGATAGTATCTATCTTAGTTTAGGGCGCCTGAGCGCCAGAAAGGGTTTTTTTGCCGATGCCAAGCAGAACTTTATAGAATATGCAGCAAGGGCGAGAACTGCTGGTAGAGTTAACGATGCACTTTCTGCAATAATGGAGTTTGTCGATCTCTGTCCTAAACAGGACGATGTCAGACTAATGCTGGCTGATCAGTTGGCAGCGGCCGGTCGATCTGGTGAAGCTTCCGCTCAACTTCAGATTGTATTCAATACGATGACAAGAGAACATCGCCATATGGAAGCTGCAGCTACGCTAGACAGGATTCGCTTGATTGACCCTGATTTCACGCCTTCGCAATCTCCAGATATTAACAATCCGAACTCTGGTCAAAGTGGGCACGATAGCCTAGTCATAATCAGCATCGACGACTAAAAGATTGCTGAAGATTCACGTTACCTCACATAAAGTCTGATATGGCAATGGTAGGGAATTCAAATTGCCATTAGATTCCGTAGGTAACATGCCTGTATCCTCCCCATCCTTACTCCAGCAAATACAGAACCCCGTGACAGGGCAGTTAGATGACGTGTCACAGGTTATTCGGCAGTTGGTAACTGCAGACGTCCCCTTGCTCGATCAGGTAGGGGATCATCTTATGATGATGCGTGGGAAGATGTTTCGCCCCACCCTTACTCTTCTCTGTAGCGGAGTTGCAGCGGCTCCAACTGAGCGCGCAGTTCATCTGGGCGCAGTAGTTGAACTGGTTCATCTTGCCACTTTGGTTCACGACGATGCGGTGGATCACTCGTTGCTGCGGCGAGGAATGCCGACAGTAAACGCTATTTTCAGCCATCAGGTTTCTGTGATTACAGGAGATTACCTGTACTCACGTGCCCTTATGCAGCTGGTTAATCGCCAGGAGCACGATGCATTGCAGATACTGGTGGATGCCTCTACTCAGATGAGTGTGGGTGAGATGTGGCAGATGTCTGCCCGCGAAGTACTCGATACAACCGAAGCTGAGTATGAGCGAGTCATTCGCTCCAAGACAGCTTCACTGATTCAGTCGGCTTGCCGTTGTGGGGCACTTCTCGGTGGGAAGGAGTTTGATGCACCGTTATCGGCTTTTGGATATTCGTTGGGAATGGCATTTCAGATTGCTGACGACCTCATAGACTACACTCAGGTTGCAGAGACAACCGGTAAGCCAGCTGGCTTGGATCTGCGGGAGCACAAGGTAACTCTACCTATAATTGCGGCTCTCAAAAGCATGTCTCCAGCTGCACGGAAGACAGTAAATGCGTTCTTCAGTGCAACGGAAGACCATTCTGATGCTGAAGTTGCAGAGATTGTCTCGATAGTTAGTGAAAGTGGCGGTCTGGATTACGCCAGGAAGCGGGGTGAACAGTTTGCCAGTGAAGCTGAGCTGGCTCTGAAAGATCTGCCAAACTCGCAATACAAGTCTTCCCTTATCTCCACAATTTCGTACGTTATGGAGAGAAATTCGTAAAAATGGAGTATTATCAATAATGGCTCGTTCTAGAGGGGTTACCCACAGAGGAGCTACCTTCTACGCAATCGTTCTGGCTGCCGGTTTTATAGTCGGAGGGTTGCTAACTCAGGTGGCGCGCAAGTTTCTTCCAGCTAGCGCAGTTAAAGAGTTTTTCACAACAGGAGTAACCCCTGCGATCGGTCCCCTGTCGATTGATCTAGTAGTGGTCAAGTTCGCCCTTGGACCAATCGCGATGGATGTGTCACTTTTGGCACTTTTGGGTGTACTTATGGCGTATCTGCTAGCACGTTCGTTATTTTAGTAGTAGGCGGTTTGGTGTGCCAAAATTTTTTAAACAGTCGTTCATTCTAATTCGGAGTTCCGGTTATGGTCCCAAATTTTAGTATTCCAGAGCTTGTAATCATCATGGTGGTGATTCTGCTTGTCTTTGGTGCCAAGCGAATTCCAGAGATCGCTGGGTCCATGGGCAAGGGAATCAAAGAATTCAAGAAACACATTAACAGTGCAGAGCGCGCTTTGACCTCGGATGACAGCTTCAACAGCCGTCCACGCCTTACAGAGGAAGAGCTGCGTAACCGTCCATCGGCTGCATCTGAAGAGACACCAGAGCCAAAGCGTCTCATTTCATAAAACATCATCGTTGAATTAGAGAAGGGGGCGATCTAAAGATCGCCCCCTTTCTTGCATTCTTCGATATCATTTGCAGCTGCGAGATGCGGAATTGAT
>JBEBRK010000029.1:0-18180 GCA_040394885.1 Gemmatimonas phototrophica | reverse complement strand
ATCCCTTTACCAGAACTTTTATTCCAACTGCAAAGTGTTCACGTGGATCCATAGCTCTAGGGGAGCCGACCATAAGCTTTTGAGTATAGGTAAAGCGAATGTCGGCAAAGTCTGCCCCCAGGTCCTTAGCTCTGTTAAGTGCCAGCTCCCGCAATCGTTCCGCTTTTTCATCAAGTGAAAAAGCAGACGATGTATACATATCTGCGGCTCTTGCTACGCTGGTTAAAGGAACTGAAGCGCCCAGTACAGCCACTGATACCTGTTTGATAAAACTTCTTCTACTTTCTATCATTGTTTATCTATCTCTTACAAAAAGATCTGGTAATTGTCATATTTCTAGCTCTCTCGCTATATACTTTCCACTAATACCAATTGGCTCCTTTGTCTCGGCATCCCGCATATACCAATTGACCTCTCCAATCGTAGAAGATTTACGTATAACTTTCTTGAAGGGCGACCAACCATAAACATTTCCTCCTATAACCTCAGGTTCATATGTGGACATATCGGGATTACTGGAATTACAGTCAGAAACGTTCGCCGAATCATCAAAAACAATGTCTATTTTGGGGTAACTGAACATTTGGTTATACAGCAGCGGAACAAAGTCAAATAACTCCCGGCCGTATACGTCAAAGATTATTATTGCACATGGTTGCATGATATAGCTAATGCTCCTGTCAATAGCATCATACCAGGCGCTACTATCAATTGAGATCCCTAATCCAAATGGACTGTTAACATCCTCAAAAAAGGTGGCTTTGTACCCCACTTGAGAATGCCTGGAGTACGCGGAATAAAGTGATATAAACTCTAAACTGTCTCCAACTTCGTTACCGTACATATTTCCCGATAATTTGATATTAAATTTTCCAGTCACTCCGTCAGTTCTAAAAACATAGAATACACGTTCGGCAGGAATATACTGCAGAGTAACACCTGGAGGCACCGTCAAAGGTAGATTGAGTCCAGACTGAACAATACTATCTTCTTGATATAGATCTATCCTTACCCGTGGATATCTTCTTAAGCTGTTCACCCCTGGAAATGTTCTTGATGTTATTTTTTGACTATCAAGCGCAACCAGCTTAATTGAGGTGATGTCTAGTTGCTCGGATGTAACATAAACAGGTATTCTGTGAGTCTTGGTAACAAGGTTATATTTCACAGAAACAGTGATATTAATTGGAGATGCACTAACTTTCCAACCGATTATCAACCCACTGGAATCTACGGTAACATTCTCAGAATTTGAGGAGGACCATGTGATCTGATCGATATTTGCAACATCTAACTGAGTGCCATCAACCGCAAACATCAGAGGATCCAACTTAAGGCTATCCCCCAGCTTCATTCTCACGGAACTAGTTGATACACGTACTTCATGTAGTATGTCCTTAGGCAGTACAGAATCAACCGTGGGGCTTTCTATATCTGAACAACCTGATAGTATGTTCATCAACAAAGCCAGAGTTAACCAGCATATATTTTTATAAATTTTCATATGCTCACATATCACTCATTATGGGTTAAGGTGATCACAGCCTGAGTATTCATAGTTGTACTCGATCTCACTTAATGGAGGAGCAAATACATAATAATCGCCATAAAACAAGATGCGCGAAGTTGAATTTGGATTACTTTTAGTATATTCACCTACGGGAAACACATCCTGAATCAGTTTATCATACTGTCTTACTTGCCTGCGAAGATCCCCTAACCGGGTTCCAGTCAAATAAAACCAAAAAGCCCTTTCCCTAAATAGTAAATCAACCCTAGCCATGGGAGATTCAAGACCAGAGGTATCAGATAATCCAATAGATCTTCTGGCATCATTCACCGGTCCAAGCCATTCAATTCCGGCAAAACCGTTTCGATTCAATGTTGCTTCTGCCCGAATCATCTGTGCATCTATCCAGCTCGCAAGTACAAACTCTGGATTTCCTCCCACAAATTTCCTCTGCTGAGGTACAGCGTGAGACGAAGACAACCCTATAGGGACCCTGGGATCCTGCACCTCACCTGGAGGAGATAGCCATTCCATCCCGTTGATACCTTCACCATTCTCAACATATTGAAAGGCAACTACAGGATCTAACGAAGCAGATGTAGTAGTCCAGAACCGATTATCCTGAGAATTACTTCCTGGAGTAAATGCTTCGGAATACGATAGTGTGAATGAAGGAGATGATTGCTCTACATCAACTACAGATAATGCAGCATCTTCAAAATTCCCCAAACCTAAATTAGCTCGGCCTGACCCCACGCGCGCGAGCGTGTAAAAGTGTATACTATCGTGCATCATAGACAGGGATGAATCGAATAGAGATACAGCTTTAGCGAATAGCTCCTGCGTTGTATATCCTTCCGTATATTCGACAGATCCTTCAAAAGGAATATCCGTCAATGGAATTCCGGAGCATCCATTTTCAGCAAGAAGCAAAATAGCATATGCTTCTATAGAATATGCATTAGCCACTAACGACTGCGTAGAAGAGTCGCCATACTGCATAAACAACTGTCTAGCCTGTGATGCGTGTATGCGGGCCGAGTTTATATGTGTGTAAAAGTCCGAGCTAAATCTTATTGCGGTATTTCCCAATATATCAGTAGCCCCCCTCGCTGTTCGAGAGTCAAGCAATTCATCAGAATTTGGGCGGCCGTTATCGCCAAAATATAAATATGGCATCACCTGAACTTCATCTGTAAAAAGAGCTACATCTTTTGAGATTATGGAAACAGCTTTCTTTAGTGAAGCTATAGATGAATAATACACCCCTATAGCGCCTGCCTTGGATTTGACACTTTTATTATCCAATTCACGGGCTCCTCCCTCTGGATCATCAACCGATACGATTCCATCCAATGAGCATGAAGCTAGAACAAGTGTTAATACAAAAGTCCGTATATAGCTCATCATATTTATATTCCCCACTGGAATCGTAGTACAAACAGCCGTGGACGCGGAAGAGCAGCACCATCATCGGAACTTATTTCCAAAGGACTATCTTTTAGCAGCTCCGAATTTATACCAGGGTCACGCCCTACATAGTTTGTCCATAAAGCAAGATTGCTTGCCTGCATACTCACCTGCAGTGATCTTGAGTTAAGCTTAGAAACAAGGTGCTGAGGAACATGATATGTTATACTGGCAGAACTCCATCTGACATCCGAGACAGGCCTCGTGCCATTCATGCCGGAGGTACTGCTACCAGCTCGCGCCGCATACATAGCTTGTACAATCAAGGGTGTGGATGCGTCCTCTCTTCCCTGTAATCCATCCAGTCTGTAGCTTTGAGCATAGTTGCTCTGATATGCAAACCTGGAATCAAAAGTGAATTGATTGTTAAGGGTTAGAGAAAGACCGAAAGAAGATCTATGTCGCGGCTGTGACCAGCCACGATACACAGCGTCATCAGAAAGAACTATTTCATCTTGCGACAGTAACCCATCTTCATTGATATCACGGAATCCAAGTACTACCTTACTCCACTGTCCAGCAAGAGGGTATCCTTCAACAATTCGCCCTCCATCCGATGCCTGGGAAATATTATTTCCCAGCTTTGCGACTTTGTTTTCGCTTAATGTAAGAGCGTAGTTACCAATAAGTAGTATCCGTTTGTTTTCAATCATACGTCCGGTTCCAGAAAGCTCAAAATTTCTATTCATCACTCTGGCAATATTTTCTTTTCTTCCACCTGCCAACCCTGCGGACGGAGCAATAGGACGAGTTATTATTGTATTTTTATTTTGCTTGTGAGCATATGTAACGACAAGAAATAATTTTTCGTGGAACATATCTGCATCAAAGCCAACTTCAATTTCACCTGATTTTTCTGGGACCAGGGTGGAATTAGGAGCTCCACTTAAAACTACAGATCTAAAAAATCTTCCACTATCAGCATACGCTGAACCAGACATATACCTTCCTCTGATATCAGTAATCTCCGGCTGAACAGCAGCATACCCTATTGCACCTCGCAGACGAAAAAGACTGATAATACTGTTACTAGGCCAGAAGGCCTCGTCTGAAACCAGCCATGAGCTTCCTAATTTAGGTAATCCAAAAGGGAAACCGCCAGAGCTCGAAGTAGAGGTAATAGCACTGCCAATATCCTGACGTACACCTACGTCAAAGTATAATCTACGAAATACCTGTATAGTTGTATTAACATACCAGCCGGCACTGGCATTGGCAAAATTGTTATATGCGCCTATAGTTTGGACACCTTGCGCAGAAGTTCCAAGACTTGACTCACCCGGCGGCAATCCTCCCTTCTCCAGATAAAGAGAGCTATTGTTGTTTTTTCTATAGTCTCCACCGACAGAAGGACGCAACTCAAGAAATCTGTTGAACCCACCTAAATCAATTACGGTAGAACCAGAAAGCCTTACACTGTAACTATCTAATTCCCTTCTATCTTCCCGTCGCACCCCATTTGTATCAGAACATGCTAATTTTGCGCATCTGATTGAATACCTATACTGACTACTTTCATTGATGTTTCGATCCATACCAATAATACCTCTAAAGGTAGTGCCTGACCTGGGCATCCATGAAGATGTACTGCTTAGTCTTATTGTGGATATCTTTGAATTGTTTGATCTGGGCATTAGACTGTTACTTTGATTCAATGAGCTGTTCTCTATAAAAAGAACTGTATCCAGTGAGAGATTCTTAACATCTGTCAGATCGGGAACCTGGAAGCTAAAGTCATACCTATTGTCTCTTAGTCCTCGCTGAGCCCCAGATAATGCAATTAATACATCAAGATCACGACGTGGATTCAGGCTGAAGTTCATCGTAATATTTCTATCGTCCAGAAAACTCGGCTGCAAAAAATCTTTCTCCGGCACAATGTCAAGTTTACGCATACGGATTAAGTCAACTGGCGCCTGGCGCCTTGCACCCAACTGGTCCTGGGTGCTGAAAGTTATAGCATATCGAACGGCTTCACTTCCACCATCTACGGAGAGATTTAATCTGTGATTACTTTCTACGCCTTCATTGTTGACTAAATCATTATTAGGGTCATAGACTAATACAGAATCCTGAACACAAGTGCCCTGTGCCACAGACCTACCTTCATTATTGGTAACAGCTAATGCGGGACAATACACAGGCGAAGGAAATGCCATATCCGAGATATGCCCAACTCCAATATATCGCAGAGGCTTTTTACCCTGAATGCTACCCCAATCATAGCTATAACCAAGATTCCACCTTGTATTACCAGCCTGTCCCTTCTTTGTAGTAATAACAATTACACCATTTGCCGCATCCATTCCATACATGGTAGCAGCTGATGGCCCACGTATTATTTCGATTGTTTCAATAGTCTCTGGATCAACTGCATCTATACCTCTCGAGCCCTGATTATCGCTTTTATTATTGATCCAGATTCCGTCAACTATTATAACTGGATCGTTGGTTTGTGAGATGCTTCCTATGCCGCGCATTCTTATACGTGTTGGAGCCCCGGGCTCACCACCACCCCTTTGAACCAGAACACCTGGCACCTGTGCCGCTTCTAGCATATCTGTAACTGTTCTGACAGGAGTACGTTCTTTTATCTCGTCAGCGTCTATCTTGACAATATCGCTTGGAACTTCGACTCTTCTCTGCCTTCCCGTCGCCGTAGTAACAACCTCAGACATAACACTTGCAGATTGGGCAAGCGAAACATCATCCAATTTTATCTGCTTGCCGTCGCCAATCTCAAAAGAACGAGACTGGCTTCTATACCCCAACAGCTTGAACGTAATAATCTGACTAGGATCACTCGAAACACCCATCAATACAAAGTTTCCTTTTTTATCAGTCACAGCGTGCAGATTACTCCCTTTCAGCACCACTGCCACACCTTGCAATCCTTCTTTACTGGCCGAGTCTACAACTCGCCCACTAACCACTTTTCTATCTTGCGCTCTCCCAGTTGTGTTGACAGTTGATCCGGTGTCCCTTTGTATAACGATTGTCTCACCATCCGAAGCAAAAACAGCAGTTAGATGTTTTCCTGAAAGTGCTTTGTTCAATACTTCTCTCAGCCTAACATTTTTCAGTTCCAAAGAGAGTTTATCACTCAAGCCCGGAATATCCTTGGCATAAGCCACTCGCATCTGTGCCTGGCGAGCTATATAATCCAATGCCTCTGCCAGCGGTAAATCCTTAATTGAGACGGTAATAGCCTTGGAGGCTGCTTTCGAAGCCTTGCCGCTTTCTGACTGCATCAACGCCGCCGACTCCACTCCCGGGAGTACGTTATATGCCCCCTGGGCTTTAGCAGGCACCTGTGTGAAAAGAACAACTATAAACGCGAAAAATGCAGCAGTAGGTGTCATTTTATCTCGACATTTTAGTGGTGATTGTAACGAGCGTATCATTCACTGAGATGGCATCACTGTTCAGAATAAGACTCAATATTTCTATGGCGCGACTTGTATCATGACCGGTGAGGGTAACTCTGAGAGGGGTACGTAACAGGGCTGTGTCTTTTACATCGAGACGAATACCGTACCAGCGGTATATCTCGGGAATAGCATCCTGCAATAAAGTGCCGTCGAAGACCAGTTGTTGTTCTGCAAAAGCAAATTTTGTAGGAAGTGCTGCTGCTACAGCAAAATCGCCTTTGGATGTGTATTCAACCTGTTGTGTAGGAATGAGTACTGTTGATGACGCTACTGCGGCATGTCTGGAGGTTTGAACAGATACACGACCTGATCTTACAGCTACAGATGTTGAAGGATCGCCAGGGTAATTTCTGACGGCGAACTCGGTACCCAGAACACTGGTGACAAGTTCTCCTGATGTAACAGTAAAGGGGGTACCGCTGTTGTCTGTAACCGTAAAGAGTGCCTCGCCACTCAGTTCAACCAGTCTGTTATTAATTCCAAAATTCGCATCTACAACAAGTTTGCTCTGTGCATTAAGCAGAATGGTACTGCTATCGGGCAGGGTCACTACTCTCTGCTGTCCTGCGGTAGTCATATAGACGGTTGGGGTACCGGCTGGATCTTTCCATAGCGCCTCTCTTACTCCCGGAACGGCGATTAATACGGCCATTACTCCCAAAGCTATGGAAAAACCCAGCCTTACGGCTGTACCGGCTTTTTCCCAACCCGCCTTCTTTGTCCAGACAGAGTTCATCTGTCCCCTGGTCGCGGATGCAGAATCTTCTGCTGCTCCCATACAGGCTTCATGACGAGACCACAGAGTATCTATATCATAAGCGTCATCAGCCTTCACTACTGGAATTGTATCTAACGCGCGTGCCAGGCGATACCTGACAATTTCATGCTGTTCATCAGGATGAATCCCTTTCTGATTTGTGCCATAAACGGCATCATTCTCCCGTGCATCTCCCGAGTGCTCCCCCGAAATCTGCTCAGTAATTTTCAGCCAATCAATTCTGGATTCATCTTGCATGTCTTAATGACACACTTCTCCCGCTCACATTAACAATTTTTTCTAAATTTCTTTTATAAATCCTTAAATTCTGTCTTTTAAAAGCTCATTCAGGCGCTTAAGCGCACGGGACATCTGGACCGGAACCGATGATACACTTATTTCGAGAGTGGTAGCGATATCCTGATAAGACATTCCCTGCTCCTTGTTCAGAAGCAGAATTTCTCGCAATCTAGGTGGGAGTTGAGCGATCGCGGCACGTACAACTCTTTGAAGCTCCTCATTTTCCAGAGTAGCAGGCCCCAAATTATAACTGGCATTGTACCCTATATCTTCCCCTACCGATAGTTCTTCCACCGTGCGATACTTATCGGCCATCCTGCGTTGCCTCAGGTGGTTGAGGGCTTTGTTGCGAGTAGCTCGAAAAATATATCCCGTAACACTGTTATCAATGTTTACGTTTTTTCTGTTTTCCCATAAGGACATAAACACATCATGAGAGATATCCTCGGCTTCTTCGTAGGATCTTGTATATCCATAGGCAAGATTTATAACGGAATCTATATATAACTCAAAAAGAGTTCTGTAAGCCCTTTTATCTCCGTTTCTTATCCCCTCTACAAGAGCAAGATTGCGCGCCTGATCTTCATTCTCATGTTCATTTCTAGCATTCATGTCTGACATTGAGAAAAGAACTCCATCGAAGAAGAGTGACTATAATTTTTCAATGGTAGTAAGAAGAACAGGATCGCGCTAGGGGTGAATACACCTTCGTATGCTTGCAGAATATCGGCTCGCATCACCAAAACAGGAGAACGTTCGACGACGCTTGCTGACGCGACACTCATCGCGACACTCATATAGTATCGCTTTTCCGAAGGGAATAGCCCAGAGTAAATCAACCCTACGAGTAGATCTTGGCCCAGCTTTTGAAAGGATGTTCACTACAGACATAACTGACGTATAACGTTGCTCCCTATATGAGTAGCATTCCTAAAATCATAGTTCGGCAAACGACTCCAAATGACTTTGCGCAGGTCATCGAGCTTTCAAAAACGGTCTATCCCAACTCCCCGAGTTGGTCCGAGTCACAGTTGACATCTCATCATCAGATTTTTCCGGAAGGACAATTTGTCGCGGTAGATACAGACTCATCCCGTATTGTGGGGATGGCCGCGAGCCTCATCGTTTTATGGAACGATTATGATCTCACTACGTCATGGAAGGACTTTACCGATGGTGGGATGTTTACCAACCACGATCCTGAACAGGGGCATACTCTTTATGGTGCCGAGATAATGGTGGCTCCTGCAATGCAAGATCACGGAATAGGCACACAACTGTACGCGGAGCGAGAGTCACTCGTACGCAGACTGGGACTTTGGAGAATACGAGCGGGGTCACGGTTGCGTGATTACTATAAATACGCTGATGTGATGAAGGCGCATGAATATGTCAACGCTGTAATTGACGGGGAGATTATTGATCGTACACTGATCTTTCAGCTCAGACGGGGGTTCACGGTCATTGGCGTTGTCGCCGATTATTTAACTCATGACCCGGCGAGCCTGGGGTATGCGGCTATAATTGAGTGGAAGAATAATGAGGCTTATATTATCGCTTAAGTGCGCAATATCCCCCAAAATGTGACCCAAAAAGCTAATGGGGTAGTCTATTCTTGTGTGTCACCAACACCGGAGACCTCCGACGCTCTAATCATTGCCGCAGTTCTAGCTGGGGATATTGACGCATACCGCCTCCTAGTACGTCGGTATAGCCACCGCTACGTCCGTTTCGCAGTAAGAATGCTAGGAAACCACGATGATGCAGACGATGTGTTGCAGTTGGCGTTTGTCCGAGCGTATACAAATTTGGCCAAATGCCGCGAACCGGAGCGGTTTGGGGCGTGGCTTCATCAAATTGTTATCAATGAGTGCCGCACCCTGGGAGCACGTCGTAACCGTCGCGAACTACGCCTTGTTCGTGATGATATGGTCCTGGCCCAACTGCCTTCAGATGAAAGTACCTCGAGCCATGTGGAAAATACGGATAAACTCCTCAGAGGCAACATTCAAGAGGCTCTGGACCAGCTCGACATAGCTCATAGAGAGGCATTTGTGCTGAAGTACATAGAAGAGATCAGTTATGAAGATATGGCGCATCTCACCGGTGCTGGGATCTCTGCACTCAAAATGCGCGTGAAACGTGCTAGTGATCAACTGCGTACCGCCTTGGGAGGAAAAATAGATGGACGATAATAACGAAATGAATCGTCATGAAAAACATGGTGAAGATGTGTTTTTCGAACGTATCATACAACATATGCGCGCGGATGAGCAGCTTGATGCAGACTTTGAAGAGCGCGTTATGATGGCTGTGCATTCGCAGACTCAAGACTCACATATTGATACAGATATAATACGTCGCAATAACAAGGCAGGTGGATGGTGGCGGAATTCCTACACCATACATATTTCTCCAGTGGCCGGCTTTGCTATTGCGGCAGGCTTTTCCTTTATTGTATTACTAGGTAACCTCGCTATACAATCGCACTTTTCCCGCGAAGTCAATATCGAATCCACACTACCGGTAACTACTGTCAACGCAACAACTCCCGATACGGTTCACATCCTAAGATTCGTACTAATGGCTCCCGATGCTCAGAGTGTATCCATTGTAGGCGACTTCAATGGCTGGGATAAAACTGCTACACCTCTTACCACAGCAGCTCGCCCCGGAGTCTGGACCACATCAATAGTATTACCGCCAGGACGACACGAGTATGCCTTTATTGTAAGAGATGGTTCGCAGGAACGCTGGGTACTTGATCCAACATCAGGGACAGTTCATGATGACTTCGACACTGAAAGTTCTGTTGTTGTGGTTCCACCGATCCTGACGTCAGAACACACGTTGTGAACCCCTGGGCATATATTCCTGGATTGCCTGCACTGCCCCTGTGGTCTTTTCTGTTAGCCGTGATCCTGAGCACGTCCTTGTGTTCACACTCGGCTACTGCACAAAAAGTAAGTGCTGCAATCGACGTAAGTGGATCCCAGGTACGATACTCTGATTCTATTCAACTTGGAACAGCAGCGCTCACCCCATCAATTCGCCTCGCAGGGCGACAAGCAACATTAGATGTAATCGGAAGCTACTCTATCTCCCGTGACGGTCGGTGGGGATTACAAGGTATTATGGCCGCAGCATGGTTTACACCATCTATTGGCCGTGCATCGGGAGAAATTGCTTTGTTGGCTGGAGGCACTACCAATCGTGATGGAACGAATACGACTCAGGCAATACTAAGTGGCCGGCTACATATGAGTGTTGGCACCGGCGGTGTTTGGCTTGGCGCGGGTCGAGGGATTGCATCGGACACACTGAATCGGCAAAAAATTGTACGAGGCGAAATTGGAGGGTGGGCTCGATGGGCCTCCGGTACTGGTTCAATCATGATTACGCCCACTCGCCTCCATGATTCTTTATCTTACACCGACGCGCAGATTGCACTTCAGTGGGAGTGGCCACGATTAACCGTTGGCGTTTCCGGAAGCGGGCGTAGCGGGCACAATCTTCCTTCGCTCGGCGAGCAACGTAAAACATGGGGTGACATAAGTATCACAGCGCCATTAATACAGAGGCTTGCACTTGTCGCTAGTGCAGGTACCTATCCTGTAGATTGGACACAGGGATTCCCAGGAGGACGTTATGCTACAGTTGGGGTTCGCGTAAATCTGTACGAAACTCGCACTACTCCCGACGTGTCTCTGCCTACAATACCCGCTCTGTCGGATGATATGGTAATGCGTGCGATATCGGACTCTTCGGGATATACGAAGTTTTCTATTAAAGTGCGAAAAGCCGAGAGTATTGAGATTATCGGAGACTTTACGAATTGGCAGGCGATTCCGCTAATACGTGACACTACAGGGTGGTGGTCAATTACGCTCCCCATTAAAGCTGGTGTCCATCAGATGAACGTACGCCTGGATGGTGGTCCCTGGCGAATTCCTAAAGGGCTCACCCCGTTTGTGGATGAGTTTGGTGGATCGGTGGGAATCATTACAATTCCTGCGTCAATGTGACGTGAATGCAAAAAGGTGTTGTCTATTACATAGACGTCATCATGAATCATTACTTAGCCAACCCCATGTCGCGGTTTGCCGTGCCATCATCTAATACGATTGAGTGACTATGATTGATAATATCACATTAGCTGTTTTCCTAAGAGCTTGCCGGTATGCGGGAATCATCTTTGCTTTGACAGCAACAATGTCCGCAACCACCCCACTGCATGCACAAACGTCAGATGCCACGGCATCTGCCTCTGCACGTCTTGCCAAAGTCCTTCCTCCGGATGTTGCGCGACGCATCATGGCCAGGATTGCAGCGGCACATAAACAGGGGTTACCGACCGGCTCACTGGAACAGCGGGCACTCAAGTTCGCTGCCAAAGGTGTAAATCCTGCATCAATTGAAACATCGATTAACGAGCAGGCAAATCGAATGGCACGAGCCAATGAAGCTCTTAAATCTGCGCGTGGAAGCAAGCCAAGTAGCGATGAAATTGATGCGGGGGCTGAAGCTATGCGTAAAGGGGTCGATGCTGTTAAGGTTCAGGACCTGGCCAAAAGTGCACCTTCTGGACGGTCTGTTGCAGTACCACTTTATGTTGTTGGAAGCTTGATCGATCGCGGACTCTCTGCTGACGATGCACTTCGTCGTGTCCGAGACAGGCTTCTGGCTCGTGCAGATGACGCCACATTAGAGCGTCTACCTAGAGAACTGCCCCCAGAAGCTGTGGCCGGGAAGTCGAATCGACCTGATGATCCTGGCCGTGGCGTAGGCCCCTCGAAGCGTCCAACAGGAGCCGGAGCTGGAGGGGGGATGGGCAGCGGTGGCGGTAAAGGAGTTGGTGGCCCGCCACCTGGGGTTCCTGCAAATCCGGGTCGAGGAAAAGGTGACAAACCTGCGACACCTGCAAACCCGCGCCCATAGCGCACTACGGAGTGTAAGTGGCTTGATGCACCCCTAGGCGCAATAATGTAGTTCAGTGCAAACGGTATTCGTGCAATACTTTTTTTCTCAATTCTATCCGGTCTTAAATTATGTCTATTACCCATAATATCCGACGTGCCCGCACCATGCTCGCTCCTATAGCACTGGCTGCGAGTGCACTTATATTCAGCGCATGCGACGACAATGATAATGCACCTTCAGGACAGGCGACCGTCCAACTTCTCTTAACCGACGCTCCCTTCCCCTTCGATTCAGTAGCACGTGCCGACTTGTTTGTTGTACGTATAGACGGTAAGATAGCGGCGACAGATTCAAGCGATGCAGAACGAAACAAAGATGATGATACCAATGGAGGTAACACCGATGTCTCCAAAGGTTGGGTTACCCTCGCAACACCAAACCAAAGCTATAATCTCCTGGATCTTCAGGGAGGCAAAACTGTCAATCTGGGACAGACAACATTAGCAACCGGAACATATCGCGGTTTTCGATTGATTCTTGATGTCGATAAATCATCTATCACATTGACAAACGGCGAGGTACTTACCGGAACAAGTATTCCAGGTATCAAATTCCCGAGCGCAGGTCGTACCGGTGTGAAGGTTGTATTGGATGCGCCCCTTTCAGTAACATCCGAAGGAGCGGTGTTTGTATTTGATTTCGATTTGGGAAAGAGCTTCGTTATGCGCGGCAATACAATCTCCCAGAACGGGCTTCTCTTCAAACCCGTCATACGTGCTACAGCACGAGATATAACCGGAACGATTAGCGGATTCGTACGATCCCTCACAGCAGAGGGAGATCCTGTTGCCGATGCAACAATCGAAGTATTAAAAGCAGGAACAGAGCTAACCGACACTGTCTCGGCAAATGTGCTTGCAACAACAAAAACCGATAATACCGGCGCATATACTGTCTCTTTTTTACTGCCAGCCACCTATACCATCCGTGCTACCCCACCAGCAACTTCCACAAATCAGCCAGCACTGATAACGGGTGTAGTGGTGACGAGCCAAAACTTAACAACTGCACCGATTATCATACTGCCATAGCAGTACCTAATTGACGGGTCATCATAAATAAAGCAGTCTCAATGGTTAAACATTGAGACTGCTTTTTTGTGTTCCTGGGGCACATAGGCATAGCCCTGCGATATCGTAGCATCCAGCTTATATTCAGTCTTGTATTCAGTTCCAGCCAGCTTCAGACTCCATATCGTACATACACGGTTTGGAATAATGCAAATGGACCTCCCAATAAGAATAGACATGAAAACAACTGATACATTAAGCACACGCCTGGCGATGTGTACGGCTTTTGTCGTAATATCAGCATGCACGCCCACAGCACAGGACACTAACACGGAAACGACAGCACTCGCAGAGGAAGCACAAGCCGACTCACAACTGCACGCGCGAGCCGTACAGGAGGCACATACGGCCGTGGTTAGCCTGCTTAATAACGCGGCCGGTGCTTGGAACCGCGGCGATCTGGACGGGTTTATGTCTGACTATGCACCAGGCAGTGCAACAACATTTGTTACGAGCAAGGGAGTGTTACGGGGGCCGGAGGCTATCCAGCAAATGTATTCACCTCGATTTGCAGCTGGCGTAAAGCAGGACTCGTTGTCTTTCGAAAATGTTGAAGTAGACGTATTAGCCGACGATGCACTGCACGTACTTGCGTATTATAAACTTATGCGTGGTGATTCAATCACATCACGAGGTCCGACGTCGCTGATCATGCGGTGGCTGGACGGTCGATGGCAGATTACACACGATCATTCATCTTGAGTCTAACGGGAGAGGACCACTAGGGACGCAGGATTGTCGAAGGCTACCCCTGCCTCCGGGCGCGAGAATTGCGCTTTAAGGAATAGATGTTTACTGCAGGTGGTAGCCAGGTCTCCCGTATCACAAATACGGCTGTGCCTCCTATGGACAATTAGACTCATTGGAGAATGATCAATGCTTGTTCCTCTCACATTGGCTGCTGCTGCCCTCATCAGCCTTCCTATTTCTTATGCGGGGCAATCAGATTTACATTCCAATCAATATGCCGCTACTGAAAATCCGATCGATATTTCGACGTGGACAATTGATATCGTTCATTCCGAACTGACCTTCTCCGTCCGCCATCTGGTTAGTAGAGTGCGTGGAAATTTCACTGATTGGAAGGGCACTATTACAGCCGACACAGCGGATTGGACTAAAGGCTCTGTGGAGGTAACGATTCAAGCGGCCAGTATAAATACACATAACCAAAAGCGGGATACCCACCTTCGGAGCGCAGACTTCTTTGACGTTGAGAAATTTCCAACGATTACGTTCAAGAGTACGAGGATAGTACGTGACAAAGACGACAAAGATGATGATGATAACGATATCAAGGTTTATGGAAACCTCACCATTCGAGGCGTAACCAAACCAGTTGTGTTGGATGGTGAGTTAAACGCAATCAAAAAAGGACCCGATGGAAAGCTGAGAGCTGGGTTTGATGCTGAAGTATCAATAGATCGCTCTGATTTCGGAGTGTCATGGAACGCGCCGCTTGATGGTGGCGGTATGATACTCTCCAACAAAGTGAAGATCTCTATTAGTATTGCGGCAATTAAGGATTAAGTATTTTGTAGAGTAACAGGCCTGGAAAACGATTGCGTTAAGTGCCCGTACTGATAAATTTCAAGTAATAGCAGTACACGTCACCGACAAAAATGTTTGACAATCCTACAATTGTACCGATTTGCTAGAACAATCCGGAGAAGAATGGGTATGGGGCTGGGATCCCACTCCGGGTATTGTATCGGTCCACGCGAGCCTTGATGGCAGAGCGTGGGTGTGGCGGCGCATCAAGGAGACTGGCAAAGTAATCCAGGAGCAAGAGAAATTCCGTTGCTGGATGCTGCTGGAACATCTTGAGGATCTTGGTCCACTGTTTCCCGTTGTAGGACGAACTGCAGGCAACCGATTCTCCTTGGAAGTTAAGACGCTTGAAGGCAACGATCCGCTCCGTTATCTCGTTACTGGCTCTGATGGCAGAGCTTTAATGGATGCTGTACTCAAGGGTATCTCAAAACGACGTGAAAAGCAGATTACGCGACTTAGAGACGATGAAAGCGTTCTATTTCTGCCTCCTGAAGAACAGTACCTTGTAAGCACAGGACGAACATACTTCAAGGATCTTGCATTTGATGAACTGCATCGCATGCAGTTCGATCTTGAAACAACAGGTCTTGATCCTAAGTATGATCGTATCTTTATGATTTCCATACGAGTGCATGCTGGTGAGACATCTGTGCTGGAATCGAAGACAAATGATGATGCCGGCGAAGCAGATCTGATTCGTAGATTCGTTGACTATGTGCGAGTCATAGATCCTGATGTGCTGGAGAATCATAATTTACACGGATTCGACCTTCCATTTCTATACCATCGAGCTCGCAAACTTAAAGTATCACTTACGCTTGGCCGTCTTGAGGGGATGCAGTTGGGACAGCGTTCAGCGCGACGCGGAATGCGTTCGAATAACCCTAACGACAAGCAGCGTATACGGTTTGTTGCGCCAGGACGAGAACTCATTGATACACTTGATGCTGTACTGCGACATGATTTCTCTACGCGAGAGTTTCCGAGTCACGGATTAAAGGCGGTAGCGAAACACCTTGGTATTGCAGAACCGGATCGTGAATATGTTCGCGGGGACAGTATATATACAACGTATCTCGTGGATCCTGATCGTATACGGCGTTATGCAACCGATGATGTAAAGGAAGTTGCTGCGTTATCTCATTTGCTTGGCGGTGCAGCCTACGCACTGGCACAAATGGTTCCCAGACGATACGAACGACTTGCCGATGCTGGTCCGGCTACGGGAGTAATAGATCCGTTACTCGTACGTGCATACATTCGTTCTGGTGTGGCACTTCCAAAGCACGAAAGTGGGGATGGAACACCTCATAGCGGCGCAGCGTTGTATCTATTCGCGTCTGGTGTTGCACACCGCGTTGTCAAGGCTGACGTAGCCAGTCTGTATCCATCGCTGATGCGAACATATAGAATTGGATCAGCGCGAGATAACCTTGGGGTGCTTTTGGCACTCATAGACAAACTTGTAGAACGACGCCTGGAATCCAAAGCAAAAGCGCGATCTGCAATACCAGGGTCGACTGAACGTCATATTCATGATGCGCTGTCGGCAGCGTTAAAGATTGTTGTCAACTCCGCCTATGGATATCTCGGTGCTGGCAGGCTGACTCGTTTTTCAGATGTACATGCAGCAAACGAAATTACTCGTCGCGGTCGGGAGGTGCTGGGACTGCTATGTAGAGAGCTGGCTGTACGCGGAGTAACACTACTCGAAGCTGATACAGATGGCGTTTATTTTTCTGTTCCATCAAGCTGGAATGAACAAGATGAGCTCCGCGTGGTTGAAGAAGTGGGTACATTGCTGCCGCCACTGATTCACCTGGAATTTGAGGGTCGATATGCGGCGATGCTTTCGCATGAACCAAAAAATTATGCACTGCTCTCATACAATGGGAATTTGCAGCTTCGCGGAG
The DNA here is from genome assembly GCA_040394885.1 of Gemmatimonas phototrophica. Lineage (GTDB taxonomy): Bacteria > Gemmatimonadota > Gemmatimonadetes > Gemmatimonadales > Gemmatimonadaceae > Fen-1247. Next base: position 1,195 of record JBEBRK010000029.1, on the reverse strand, counting down.
TCGCGTTTCGTTCCAGTCGTTCAGAATCCTTTGGAGAAAGGTTTCTGCAAGCCGCTATTGAAAAGTTATTATTGGGCGATATTGTTGGAGTACGAGTTGAGTATCTTAAGGCTCTCGATGCTATTAGAAATCGAACGCTACCTACTTATGATGTATCATCAAATGTCCGTCTTACCAAATCACCTGAGACATATCTGAGAACGAGGCTCCAGCGACGAGAGCTATCATACGAAGCATTACTCAGCTCAGGACAAACAACATGGCGTGTCGGAGATCGAATTCGAGTTTATAGAAGACGTGGGCACACAAACGGCGGAACCTTTGGAATCATTGTTTCAAGTGAAGAAGATGCTTCAGTCAACGATCCTCGAGATTATGACGTAGACTATTACGCAAGATTGTTAAAAACAACTTACGCACAACGACTTGCGAGAGGACTCAGGGCGGATGATTTTGCAGTCGTATTTAGTGATCCTGATCAGCTCGCCCTGTTTCCTCCTTTGCTCGCATCTATCCGTCCGATTTTAACGACACTGCACCCAGAGGCTGATGGTGAGGAGCTTGCATGACGCCGTCTATAGAAACCTGAGCGCCGACAATGATTTTCCGCATGCGTCCTCTCTTTACGTTGATCCTACTACAAATACCACGATCTCAAGGTTGTTCCCTGTATACTTGGTCATGCCAGCAAAACACACACCGCTAATCAGATGTCAGAGATCAGAGCAAGGCTTTTCAAGTGGGCATCGACGGCATTCGCGACCGGGCGCGCGATAGGGAGTGCCTTCTTCGCTTCCGGCCACTCTTCATGGAAGCGCGCAACGGTTTCCGCCGCAACATCGACGAGGAGCTTTTGCGGCAGACGCGCCTTCGCCACAAGATAGCGCAGCTCATCCAGGGAGAATTCACGCATACGCTTGGTACGAGCGTACTTTATGGCGGCGAACTCGTCTGGGATGTATGGGATCGTCGATACGAAATCGTATGCGGGTGCGAGAGCTGCAGTTCTCCGGTCGGGATAGATCAGCGACCAGTTCTTAAGATGCATGTCTGCATTGCCGATCAGCGTGTTGAAGACGAGGCGGCGGATGAACTCGGCTGCACTGGCATCATCCGCTTCAATGCCGATCACGCTCGCGATATTGAGCGCACTCGCGCGCTCGTATTTATCGTTGGGCCATACACCAAACACCTG
>JBEBRK010000028.1:0-18900 GCA_040394885.1 Gemmatimonas phototrophica | reverse complement strand
GCGGCGGACGTTCTGGAGCTGATCTCCCAGCACCGACCTTGCCACGAAAGTACGAAGGAAAGCCAACCAAGCCAGCAATTAGCTCTGAAGACTTAATGACCAGGCTTTACAAGTTTGCTGATGATTCTATGCTTGGTCGTGAAGCTGGTACTATTGGCAACTGGAAGGGTACTGAGTATATCGCATCCGAACTAAAGCGTATGGGGCTACAGCCTGGTGGAGATAATGGAACGTATTTCCAGGTCTATCCGATGTTTCAGGCCCAGATGGACTCAACTCAGTCGTGGTTTAAGTTCGGTGATTCTCAGCTAACTGTTTGGAAAGATTTCTTCCCAGCAATGGGATTGGAGATGGACAGCCCTCAGTTAGACGTTATTTACGCCGGTCCAGCTGGTGCTCCAAATCCGCTCACCCAGGATCAGATGACCGGGAAGATCGTCGTTTTCGGCGCCCCAACTGAAGAGTCTCTAAAAGCTGATCCAAACGCGATGGGTAAGTACCAGCCAATGGCGCGCGGTGCAAGTGCCAATGCCTACATTGGAATGGGTCGTCTCTCTGCGTCCCGCATAACAGAAATGAAAGCCGCAGTTCAACAGATTAACATAATGATGGCCCGTCAGATGCGTATCGGTCCAACCATCTATCTGTCAGCTGAAGGCGCCGAAAAGATATTTGGTAAGAAGCTCTCCGAGCTTAAGCCTGGCGACGAAGGAACACGCGCTTCTATCAAACTTGCGTTCAAGAGAATCCCTGCTCCTTACCCAGCAAGGAACGTTATCGCGATACTACCTGGATCCGATCCAAAGTTAAAGCACACCTACGTTTCTATCGGTGCACATAACGATCACGTTGGTCAGACACTGGGTATGGTAGACCACGACTCTCTGCGCATTCATAACTACATGACTCGCCCAGGTGGTGCAGAGAACCGTGGCGGAGTAACACTTAGCTCTGATTTACAGGATGAGCTAAACAGCATTTTAGCTGAACACCGTAAGTTGAATCTGCCGAAGCTTGACTCCGTTTATAATGGAGCCGACGACGATGGATCTGGAAGTATGGCAGTGCTTGAGATTGCTGAATACCTCAGCTCACTCAAGAAGGATAAGCGCCCAAAGAGATCCATCTTATTTGTCTGGCACACCGGTGAAGAAAAAGGGCTTTTGGGCTCCATATATTTTACAGACAGCTTAAAGAGCATCTCTCATGATTCGATTGTTGCGAACATCAACATCGATATGATCGGACGTGGATATCCGCACGATCAGAAGCTGGGTGGTGACGATTTCCTCCAGCTGGTCGGTTCCAAGAGATTATCGCAGGATTTTGGTGCTATGGTCGAAGAGGTCAATACAGCAAAGGGCCATAACTTCAAATTCGATTATACTCTTGATGCGAACGGTCATCCAGCTCAGATCTACTGCCGCAGTGATCATGCAAGCTATGCACGCTTTGGAATTCCAGTTGTGTTCTTCTTCACAGGGACTCACTCTGATTACCATATGTTGACTGATGAGCCACAGTACATCAACTATCCACATATGACAAAGATCACGAACTACATTAGTGATCTCGTTCTGCATGTCGCAAACAGAGCAGAGCGTCCGAAAGTTGATGGTCCAAAGCCAAATCCAAGATCTGGTTGCAGACAGTAAGACTTAGCGAAGTAATCGTTTACAGGTAGTAGTTTAAGCGGGCGCCGCCAAGAGATGGCGGCGCCCGCTGTTCATTTATCGTATTTTTCATATACCACCGTATGTTCTGTATTTAGATCTGTTCATACGTCTTATCCGTTTTCTCTTGTCGCAATGATATTTACTTCAAAACGAGTTGTATCAACGGCCGCTGTTGCAGCTTTAATCTCGGCGTCATCCATTTACCTTCCAGCGCAGGCTCCACAATCTGAACGCTCTGATAATGATACGGAGTCGGTATTTGCTCCTATGGTGCTCACGCCAGCTCCCAGTGCAACCAGATCTGCGAATGGAGCGCCGGGCCCAAAATACTGGCAGAACAGGGTAGACTATAAAATTCTCGCCTCCTTGGATACGTTTGCTGGAAGCGTTCAGGCATCCATGTCCATTGTATATCACAACAACTCACCAGATGAGTTGTCTGAAATCTGGGTACATCTGGAACAGAACAGATTTAAGGGAACTAAGCCCAGGCAGGGAGATGGTGTTCGGCTTAAGCGACATGGCGAACATTACGGCTATAACATTGTTTCTGTTAATCAGGTAGTTGGATCAAAGGTATCTGCTACGAGCGTTGAAGAAGGACCTGAAACTCTTGGTAAGATAAAGCTGAATACACCAGTTAAGTCAGGTGATAAGACGACTATTCAGATTACTTACTATTTCTATGTTCCACCTGGAGGTAACAGGATGGGACGGGATATGAAAGAAGGTGCTACATATGCTGTTGCGCAGTGGTATCCACGTGTGGTCGTCTATGATGACGTAAAAGGGTGGAATCTGGATCCATATATTGGATCGGGAGAGTTTTATAGTCATCTCGGTAACTTTGATCTGAGCGTCACAGTTCCGGCAAATTATATAGTTGCTGCAACGGGTGAACTAAGTAATCCTCAAGAAGTTCTTACCCCTGCTCAAATTTCCCGGCTCGAACTGGCGCGCAAGTCTGATACAGTAGTGAGCATAGTTTCGCTACAGGATCTTGCTCAGAAGAGTGCACGCCCAACATATGAAGGTACGCTTACCTGGAAGTTCAGCTCAAAGAATGTACGCGATGCAGTTTGGGCAGCGTCTCCGAACTACAGGTGGGATGCTACTGGCTGGGATGGAATTTTAGCGCAGTCTTTTTACCGTGAGTCATCTGCTAAAACATGGAGCAAAGCTGCAGATATGACTCGTTTTTCGGTGAAAGGATATTCGGAACTGCTTCGTTACAAGTATCCATATTCGCAGATGTCATCAGTCGAGACACTGGAAGGGGGGATGGAATACCCTATGGTGACATTCATTCAGGCATACAAAGATATTCCTACGTTGTTTGAAGTTATCTCGCACGAAGTTGGGCACATCTGGTTTCCAATGATAGTTAACTCGAATGAGAGAATGGACACCTGGATGGATGAGGGAATCAATCAGTTTCTCAATACATTTGTCGATGGCGCAAGACATCCTGAGCGTGGAGATCAGGCACGACGGGGTATGGCACTCGTTCGTTTGATTGACACTGCTATGGTCAGGAAGTCGGATATAGCGTCCTCGATAGCTCCGGATAAGGTCAATCGTCAGCTGTTGGGGTATCAGGCTTATAGAAAGCCTGCGGCAGTTTTTGAGATACTGCGTTCTGAGGTCTTAGGGCCTGAGTTGTTTGATAAAGCGCTGCAAACATATTTTAACAGATGGGCATATAAGCATCCAACGCCGGCAGATCTCATCAGAACATTTGAAGATGTTACTAAACAGGATCTATCATGGTTCTGGAAACAGTTCATCTATGGCGCTCCGCAATTTGATCCTTCAATTGAGAGTGTAAATGTAGATGATGCAAACTCTGTTAAGGTGACATACGCAAATCTTCAGAGTGGTGTTTTGCCTATTCATGTAAAGATTGTCTTTTCGGATAATACTGTTTTGGAACAGCGTCACGATGCAGAGGTCTGGAAAGACAATCCCGCTAAGTTTGAAACCAGCTACAATACCAACGGAAAGTCAGTTGTCAGCGTTGAGATCGATCCAGGCCGTAAGCTTGTAGACTTGAATAGAAGAAATAACGTATGGCGTGCCGGAGCTAATTAGAGAGATAAGCTTTAAACTGGCACTATATTTTGTGGAATATTATAAAAGCCGGCTACCTGGAGAACAGGGAGCCGGCTTTTAAGTAATTATAGAGCAGGTATTGTTGCAGATTATCTGGTAACGTTGTTCATTCGTGTTGTATCAACCGCAATCAGTTCAACATCGAATGTCAGCAGTGCACTTGGTGGGATTGATTGGCGACCCTTGGTGCCATATGCAAGCTGATAAGGAATGATTAATCTACGCTTACCGCCAACCTTCATTCCAACAAGACCGTAGTCCCAACCTGGAATTACCTTTCCCTGACCAAGAACGAACTTGATAGGATCGTTACGGTCAAATGAAGAATCAAATTTGGAGCTATCTACCAGCCAGCCTGTGTAGTGAACCGTTACATCTCGACCAAGTTCTGCAACAGGGCCGGTGCCGACCACCATGTCAACATATTCAAGAGCGAATACAGTCTGCTTAATGCCAACTATGGCTGGCCCAGGACCAGGTATTGGTGCAGGCTTAGGGACATGGCTATGTCTTGCGCACGCTGTTGAAACTATTGCGAATCCAGCGACGGTTGCTACCTGAAATAATCTTTTGAAGTTCATCTGGCAATTTAGAGAAAATATATATGTAGAAAATTAACAGCCAATTCGTGTTGTGCTAACAACAAATCGGTCGAAGTATCGGCTTTGAGCGCGCGGAGAGCCATCATTCCAGTAGTTTTCCAGGAAAACTGCATTGATGCCATACTCCCGATACTTCCCAACCCAGTTTAGATCGTCTTTAGTGGCCTCAAGGTTACCATTTATCCACATGGTAAATACTCCATTTGCGGAATCGGCTGAATTGAGTTTTACATAACCTTCCACGCAATGCCACTTACCCAGGTTGTTTCCTTGAAAAATAGGAGTTTTGCCTTTTACCATTCCTAACCATCTCTGATTGACGAAATCGTTGTATTTGGTAACTAGCAGGATACCTGTGCCGGCGATCCCAGTAGCCGGATCAATTGCGAGAAAGCTGCTGTTGTCCCCTGTGCCAGACCAGATTGGTGCCATCATTGCCTGCGCCCAGCTTGCGTTGGCCAGGCTCTGAGCGCGAGACAGTTTGTCGCCGCCTCCACCAATCCAGTCCGCATCATATCGCACAAACATCCGCCAATAGATTTCCTGATAGATCTTCCCGTCGTTTGCAGCGGGTTTTATATAGGCGCTTGGCGTCTTGCCGAATGCAAGCTTTAAGTTTCCTGCGCTGATCTGTCCCTTTGAGAACGACGCTTTCATCCCGTAAGAGTTGTCCATGCCAACTGACTTTACACGGGTGAAGCTTTTGTTCGCATCGTCATATTCGAAGTACTTGGATGTGCGATCGATCTCAAAATCATCACAAAATATCCATTCCGATTTGTTGTTGGCGCATTCGCGTTCAGATGCAATCGGACCGGGGGTAGGGGTAACTGCTTCTACACTATCTGTAGGCGTGAAGGGCAGAACACCGTCAATTGTCTCAATCCCAGTTCCTTCGCAGCCTCCCAGCCCGAAGCACCCTACCAGGCCAACCGTCAGAATACAGTTCGCCAGAATGCTTTTGGAGATGGATTGCCAACTTTCCTTTAAAAACGGAGTTGATACCTGCATACTCTTTCTCATGGGCATAATATAAGAATAAAAGTCCTTCTTCGGATCCCAGATCTTTTCTACCCTCTTTCTTATTTAGTTCATGAGTAAAAGCTTGCGTCTAGGCTGATACCGGGCCTAACTTCAGGTGTGCGCACCTTTCCAGAAGAATTATTCAAGCGTGTGAGCCTCGTGGGGGTTGTTGGCGCCATGACTTTTGCGCTGACAGGCCAGCTTGCGGCCCAATCCAAGGATAGTAGCCAGAAGAAGCCTGCCTCCGGTGACCGTCGTCAGGACACCGTCTATACCAATCCCTACATAGAGGCTCAAAACCGTGCTCAGGAGCCCAGGATATCCTTCAACATCAAGGACAGCACTATCGAATTTATTATTCGTGAGATAGCTGGGCTGGCCGGTGTTGGGATTGTTTATCAGCATGACGAAGCTGCGCTGGCCAACAGGATTTCTGTTTCGGTGGCTAACGTGCGTGTTGGCGAAGCGTTGGCTCTGGTCTTAAAAGGCACCAACCTGAAGGCCACACTTTCGTCTTCAAACTCCACAATCTCTGTACATCGGGCCACGGAGCCAAAGTTTACCAGGCCGGCTGAGGTTCTGGCGCTGGACAAGGATGAGCTGTCCCCATCCGCAAAGCGTATTGAAGTGGATACCGGTTTTAAACGTAAAGGCTTCGATCGCGCCGCGATTGAACTGCTCGAGGGCGTTGTTACAACTGCTACCGGTCGGCAGCGCGAAACTGAAGTTGGAGCTAAAATTGTTAGCCTGAACGCTGATTCCATAGCTGCACGGAGTCCGATTCCATCAGTTACAGCGCTTTTGCAGGGTCGCGTCCCAGGGCTGACAGTCCAGATGTCTTCTGGCACCCCTGGAGATCCTGGTCGTATACGGATTCGTAATCTGGGAAGTATCGCCCTGTATAATGATCCAATATTTGTAGTGGATGGGATCAGGGTCTATTCCAGGCAGTCAGATCTGAGAAACCTGAATGGCGGCGGCTATATGAACATGGCCGAACAAAAGTATACACAGTATACAACCCCATCACCATTAGATCAGATCGAGCCAAGCACTATCGATCGTATTGAAGTTCTCAAAGGGCCCAGTGCTTCAGCGCTATATGGTTCAGATGCTGCAAATGGCGTTATCGTTATCTCTACGAAGCGTGGAAAGGCTGGTGACACAAAATGGGTATTGATCGGTCAGCGTGGAATTGCTAAAGCACCGGAAGATCCATTTGAAGCGCAGTATTCACCATTTGGTGCTGGTGGTAATTCCGCAGTTCTAGGATCGGTTGCCGGTGGTAATCCTGCGATTCAGTATGCTTATACTGTTGGACGTAGAGTCAGTACAGGTATTCTTCGTCTTCCCGAGTATGAAATAAGCAGATACGCTCAGAGATTCGGGATGGCTGCACCAGGATGGATGACACAGCCTGAAAAGTTGACGGGATGGGGTGGAAACGGGCAGGTAAACATTCAGGTTAACCGTCGTCTGCATCTCACTCTTTCCAACCTGATGAATTTCCAGAATCAGGAGAAGTCCTCAATGTCTAACGCAATGGGAGGAGCGCTTGCGGAGATTCGCAGAAAGACATTGGGGCAGAGCTTTGTTGATGGTGATCCGTTATTAGAGAATTACTACGGTAAAGTCTCTTCCGATCAGCACAATATGATGATGTCGTTTCAGGCGATATATAATCCGATTGAGTGGATCCCTATCTTCGCTAATTTTGGTCTTTCAAGGTTAATGAAAAAAGATGCAAATCTGGTATCTCGCGGGTTCCTGTTGACGTCAGATAGTAGTGGTTTTTATGGAGGAGGGGAGGGCACCGCAATTGAGAGAAGTGTTGGAATTAATACAATAATTCCATTTTATGACTTCTTCACACTTGCTGTTGGAATGAATGCACAACATGGCAAAGTCTCTGACATGAATGGAGCATTCAAGAATATTCCTCTTGGTGTAACAACACCTTCTTCAGGTGATGTTGTTGAGTTGACCGCGCCAGAGAACAGCTGGAGGCTGGTGGGTTTATTTGTAGAACCAAAGATATCTTTATCGAATCAGTTTTACATAACACCAGGTATTAGAATTGATAATACAGCTCTGTCGCAGCAGAAAGCGAGATACGCTGCCTATCCTAAGTTGAGCGTCTCGTGGATGGTGTCTGACAATAAGTCGTATAAGTACGAAGAAAAGATCCAGACCCTGAGAGTTCGTGGTGCAATCGGTTATGGCGGTGTTCAGAGTACAGCAGCTGATTATTTAGATTTTTATCGTTCGCGTTTAACAGGTATTGCCAACGATCAGGTGGGGCGTACTGCTCTCGCCGATAGGACCATGGTACAGGAACGTTCGGTAGAGATTGAAGGTGGATTTGACGCTGAAATGATGGACGGTAGAGTTGGGTTTGATCTTACCTATTACTGGAAAAAGCGAGTGAACGCTCTTTTAGCGCCTCCGCTTTCATCCTCAGTTCCAAAGTTTGGCGTGATTTCACGTGGTGGCGATCTGCAGTTTTCAGGCTTGGAACTCGGTGGCCACTACGAAGTAGTCGATAATCCCAAGTATGGATGGATGGTTTCCGGCTCCATTACTCGTGGCACAAACAAACTTCTTAGATTGGATCCTGTTCCCCCGACAATATTTGATATAGATCAGGATGCAGGATATGAGATGGGAGCGGCAAGTCCTAACTATCAGGGTGTAGTAACATCGTCCGTGGATGTGCTTAAGAGGAAGGTGAACTTATCCACGACCTTTAACTTCACGAGCGGTATGCTCCAGAGAGATATTGCATTGGAAGGGCAGCCCGGTGGTATTACGGCTATGGGGTTCTATTATGGGCCAGCTCAGAAGGTAAGGGCATTGAGGTTGCAGTCGCTGTCTTTGAGCGGCCGTTTACCCGACAGATATGCTAAACTCCTGCGCACAAATTTTGTAGATTTAGCAATTCAAGGTTCCAACCTATGGTTGTCGACGAACTACACTGGTCTAGATCCTGACGTTAGCGCCTTCACAGTTGGCAGCTCAACTTTCGATCTTGGTCAAGTTCCGCATCCTAGAGTCTGGCAGCTAAAGATGATGGTTGGTTGGTAAGTTTGGCTAAATACATTTAACGAGTAGAGAGACAACATGATTAAAAAATCGATGTTATTACTGGCTGTTGTAGCAGTCGGTGCCTGTCAAAAGTCAGATTCGAAACCAGCTGAAGACGTAACTGTAACTGGTGATGTAATGGTTGATTCGGGCGCTATGGTTCCTATGGATCCAGCAGCTGTTGTACGTGATGCCAACAATAGAGAGTTAGGCGAGCTGGTGATATCTGAGACAGCAGAAGGGCTTCGCGTTACAGGGCGTCTTGTAGGTTTGCCTCCTGGGGATAGAGCTCTTCATCTACACACTGTTGGCCAGTGCGAAGCACCATTTACGACTGCAGGTCCTCACTGGAATCCAACCAACAAACAGCACGGGCGTGACAACCCCGCAGGAAGCCACCATGGAGATCTCCTCAACGTGACCATTGCAGCAGATAGCAGCGTCACAATCGATCAGGTCACTATGGGCGGCACACTCAGGGGTGAAGGCGGGCTTCTCGACGCGGACGGTGCCTCTGTTGTTATTCACGGCGGCAAGGACGATTATAAAACCGATCCCGCTGGAAATGCCGGTGATAGGATTGCTTGCGGCGTAGTTGTCGCCCGATAAAACCTTTCTGCCAAGCCCCAGCTCACAAAAAAATTATCACCCAGGGAGTGCAATTTTCCCCCGGTCGGTATTATGTTAATGAGCTAGTTTGAAATGGGTCGTGCCCCACCCGGATGGGGCGCTGATCCGATGCCCTGGTGGTGAAATTGGTAGACACGCCATCTTGAGGGGGTGGTGCTGAAAGGCGTCGCGGTTCGAGTCCGCGTCAGGGCATACCGATAAAAAAGAGTCCTGCAGCTTATAGCTTTTAGCTTAATAGTTGCGGGACTTTTGGTTAAATTGCAGGGGTGGTTTCTGTGTGGATCCGATGCTCAATATTCATTGCGGGTTCACTGGAGAAGCTACTTGCTCAACTCGCCACAGTAGCTCAGGGGTAGAGCACTCGATTCGTAATCGAGCGGTCGTGGGTTCAATTCCCACTTGTGGCTCTGTGTCCGAACCTGGCTTGGCACTTGGTGTTCCCGCCCTTAATTGCCTTACCGCCAAATGATGTAGTGCATTATGGAGTGGTAAGTTGTCTGTCTTCAACTTAGCTGCAATGCCTGCAATTGCAGCATTTCTCAACCAAGAACGGGGCTTTTGTTTTTCTATATATCTATCTTGCCGCAAAGCTTAGAACAAACGCGACAAGTCCTACGAAGAAAAACACCAAGGCTCTTCTAGCTCTGACTTTACTTTTTCCTAGACCTTCTTCGCTGTTGTCTAGAAGAACTAGTGTTTCCGGCCTATGTATAGAGCCGGTTAATCCCCACGCCATCTGAAGCGCAGCTAACATAATGAATGCGATCGCTATCGTCATGAGGGAGTTGGCAATCAGACGTTGCATATATTAGAGATTTAATCCGTATAAAAGAATCAATTTGTTACCGTGTTGTCTTGCAAGCGGTGTACCCAGCTGACGCCCATAAAGTATTGCTGATACAGGTCTTCCAGCTAAACTGTTTTACGTCTGCTTTTGTATAATGACGGGCGAAACTAACCTCTAGACGCCAGTCGACGAAGGTAGGCTAGTAGGTATAGACGGTCTTTTTGCGTGAGATTGCGCTCAAGAAGTCTCATGGAGTTAGCACGTATAAACCTCAAAAGAGGTCTGACTTTCCTTGTAGAGAGGCCTTAAATAACGTACAATTCTATAGTTAACACTTCGGAGGTAGTAAAATGGCAACGATAAACCCCTACATTAACTTTAACGGAAATGCGGAAGAAGCGTTTACATTTTACAAATCTGTTTTCGGAGGAGAATTTGCTGCTATTATTCGCTTCAAAGACATAGCAAGTGCCGAGTTCCCAGTGCCAGAAAATGAGGCAAACAAAATAATGCGTATTTCTTTGCCTATCGGTAACAATGTCTTGATCGCAAATGACGTTCCGGAAAGCATGGGACGAGTAAGCGAGAACGAAAACAGATCTAAGATCGCAGTTAGTACAGAAAGTAAAGAAGAAGCAGACAGGATTTTCAACGGACTTTCAGCGGGCGGGACAGTTGAAATGCCCATGGCGGAAAGTCCATGGGGTACCTACTTCGCAATGTTTAGAGACAAGTACGGTATCGAGTGGACTGTGGAATTCAGCTCTCAAAAATAGCGATGCGAGGCTTACCTGGAATTTCTCATTTCTTTGTATTGAATAAACTAAGTAATCTTATTGCATTGCTCTCACTTGTAGTAACTCCTACATTGATTGGGCCGCCAGTGAACGTCATTGGTTGAATTATTTTGGCAGCTGTCAGGGTTTCATCAGATACTCTAAACGCCAGGCGTCTTCCTATATTATGTTTAATGAGTTCTGACAATCGATTAAGTTCATCTTTAGAAATCCAAAGATATATATGTAGTCCAGTCGCCACTACAGATGGAATTACACTGTCAAATTTCACAATCATATCAGCAGGATTGGTACTCAAGTACACAGTTTCTCCTGTTGTTGTAAGTGATGCAGAAGTAAACCGAGATATGGAAGAATCAGATGCAAGGACGAGTTGATAGTTCGGTTGACGATTCGATTGCGACTTCTCTTCATATGGGGAAGATGCGCAGGATACCGCTCCCATCATCAATGTGATAAATAAGAGGGTCATTCTAATCGATAAAGACATATGCAAGTATGGAAACGATATTGAACTAGTAAACATTTTACTCTCCACGCATTAATATTCTCTTATATTCTCATTCTGTAAAAAATGGGACCGGTTGTCAATGGTTCCTGGGTAATGCGTTATAAGTTTTAACACTCCAGATAATGGAGGCCTTTTGTAAAACACTACCGAAAACACTAAGTATTACGCAATGCAGAAATGCTGCCAAATCACATACTTCAAAGATTTCTTCTAAATGATGAGTAATAAAGCCGCTCTCAAAAAATTTGGTTCAAGAACCTTCTCGAATATTTCAAAAGGTGGTACTGAGGTTGTCGCAACAATCTATGAACCGGTTGCAGATGGGGATAATTGCTATTGCCGGATTGAAATTGATGGATTGGGTGACGATATAATAGCGGAAGATATGTATGGAGCTGATTCGATCCAGGCAATACAGTTAGCGATAGAAAAGATAAGAAGCACACTTTATAGTCACCCTGATACTGTAACATGGTATGGTGATCGTGATCTTTTAATCCCTCGTTCTGTTTCTCATATATACGGCTTTGAATTCGATATGCATCTCCAGAAGATTATAGATGCGGAGATTGATGCTAAGACAAAGAGTGAGGTCGAGAGGTATGCAGGTAAGCGAAGTGTTTAGCTGCATCTACACAAACTAATGGGAGTACCACTTAATTATGAAACTACGAATCTGGTTGCCTGTTGTTGTCTTGGGATTAGGACTTATTCTCCTAGTCAGTAATCACGGTGCTTTACGAACAGTTAAGGACGGGTTTCAATCAATTCTATCTCCAGGTAATGCTAAATCTACTGTAGTCGAATTTGGTGGGGTTGTAGATGATGATCTTGTTGAAAAGCTACTAAGCAAATACGATGTTGTGGTGACTGAGGTGTATTTTGTCTCATCTGGATTTGCCGGGACATTCCGGCCTGATCAGAAAGAGAGAGATGATGATGTAGTTGAAAAAGTTCGAAATACATTTAGTCGGAATGTCGAACATACAAAGTTAAATAATGATATTCTGGCAAAGAGGTTTGTGAAGCACGACCAGGGCAGAGCCGATAGTAAATCTCGAGCTACTGGAATTCTTGCCTCATTAATTCAAGAAGGTTGGCTCGTTGAAGACGCAGCAAAGGGTCAGGCGATTATCTATGCGGTTCGTATATCAGGGGCAAAAGATGTTGTAGAAAAATTACGTTCCGATCCTTTAGCTCGTTCATCTACTTCGAATGGTGATATTCCTTTAAGAACAGTTGGCGATATCCCAGCTGTTCCAGGCCGTTTCAGTCCTGAGACAATTATCAATAAAGCGTTAGCTGAAGCCAGAGCGGTTGGGTATGAGAAGGCATTGGATATTATCAAAACTAGAGCGTTGTCTTCAGAGGCAAAAAATAGCGGGACCGCAACTTTCTCCGATTAGCCTCGCTCTTTCCTGAGAAATTCTTGGCCGAGTGACTTATCTTCGGTATATCGTTGCGCAAGATGCCTTGTGACACTAGATATATGGTATAGCGATGGAGGTTGTTTGGAAACAGAGCTCAAAAGAGGTGTGCTCAACGTGGTGATACTGAAGCTTTTACAGGGCCACCAGCGGTACGGCTACGAGATCGTCTCTCACTTGGATTCGATTGGCGGAGGCCATTTGTCGATAAAAGATGGGACTCTGTACCCCATACTATATCGTCTGGAAAGCAAGGGATTGATTTCACATCATTGGGAGGCGCCTGAACGAGGTGTGCCTCGTAAGTATTACGCTATTACGGAAAGTGGAGCTGCTGAACTGTCCAGGCAGATAGATATCTGGAACGAGTTCTCAGAGACCGTATCAGGGATTTTGAATGATGGAGAAGCGATGTCATGAGCAATATAGATAAGTTCATAGAATCGGTTCTAAGAAAGCTCCCAGCTGATTTTGAGAATAGAGACCGAATTGCTGCTGATCTTCGTGAACATTATGAGGTTATGATATCGGACGGGGTAGCTTCTGAGCAGGCTATTACCCGCCTGGGTGATCCATCAGATCTCGTTCGCGAACTTGTATCTGGCTACACCCCTACTTCAGCGTCTGTTCTAGAACGCTATGCCGCATTCATGGTGGATGCAATCATATATCTACCAATAGTTTTATTGGTTCAATGTCCCAGTTCTCTTTGGTGTAACCTGACATCTCGACATATAAGCTTGGCTTTCCTTCCATTCTATTTGTTTTTCTTGATTCGCTTGATTCCAGAAATAGTTTGGGGAAGTTCATTAGGTAAGTTTCTATTCGGATTAAGAGTTCAAGGATTAAATGGTTCCAGGGTAAAGATCTATCAGGTGATTGTTCGAAATGTTAGCTGGTATTACTGGATTATGTGGATTATAGATGGTAGTGGTTTGCTGTTTACAAAGGGAAAAAAGCGCCTGAGTGATTTTGTTGCTGGTACAGTGGTTGTGAAAGATAAGTCTCGAAAGACACCTTATTGGATGCAGGCATTGGGATGGATAATCGCTCTTATTCAAACTTATTTATTGATGCTTGGAATCAGATTTATCAGCGACTTCATTCTTTAGTGTGTAGTGAATGAGATCGATCCTCAATAAGTGCCCGGGGTAATCCTGATTGTAAGTCCAACCGTTCGTCCACGAATTGGCCCCCAGATGTAGTTTGTGTCGAATCCATCTGAGTATGGATTATTGCTCTCTATTAATGGGGTACCCTGAATAAAGTTGAAGATGTTTTTTGCAGTGACAAAGATTTTAATTGGGCTCTGATTTTGGCCATACTTTGTAGCTCTTGCAGAGGATGGAGACCATGATACCTGGATATCATGTATTGAATGAGAGGGAGAGCGCAGGCTTTTGTTGTATTGATCTGCGTACTTGGGCATCGGCTTACTTCCAGTAAATGTCCCGGTATAGTCAACTCCGAGTCCTATATTTTTAAATGTGTATCCTATCGTTGCCACAGCGGAAGTTTTAGGGACGAATGTTTCCCAAACTTTCTTTTCCAGTATGCTGCCTTCGTTGCCGCTGTTAAAAACTTCCTGATAGTTTATTCCTAAAGAATAGAGCAGGGGGAATCTATAGAAGTTCTGATTTAGAAATAAAGAAGCTCCTCGTGCTATTGAATGTCCCTTTGAGTTCGAGTAGTAAATCTTTGATGGATCTGTATCGTAATCCGGTACAATTTTATTGTGAAATCTTGTATAGAACGCATCAAAATCTATCATCATATTGTTTAATCCGAATTCAACTATCTGGTTTAAGTTTAAGGCCGAGCTAACAGACCGTTCGGGAGATAGTTGTCCCACTATTATGACCTCACGGGACCCGCTTAATGCTGCATGGTCTTCGGTTACTAAATTTACTAACCTGAAGCCAGTGCCTACGGATAGCCTTATAGTCTGATGTGGTGTTGTATTAGCCTTTAAGTTAAATACAGGTGAGATTATAGACCCATGATTTTTATGATGATCAAGCCTTACACCTAACAGTGTCGATACATCCGATGTTATTGCAAAGGTATTCTCTACAAATACATGAGGAGTTATTCTCGAATAGTTGCCTGAATTTACAGGGCTTTTGTCGATATATCTGTCGTGTTTTAGGCCGGCACCAAGTTGAAACGTGCTCCTCTTTGTTTTTTGCTCGTTACCGACTAACTGTAAATAATTAATGTATTGATTGGCTTTGTAATTAACATCTCCATAGTAGCTGTTCTGTTTATGTAAAGTGCTTGAACCCTTTATCTCCAGTTTGTAGGATTCGCTATTCATTCGATAGGACGATAAAAACTCTATCCTTTCTGTTTTAATATACTCGCCATATACTGAATCGCTTCCTTTGTGGGATTTGTTCCATCCTTTAACACCGCCACTGCGATCTTCGAGATAAGCCTTTGCTGAGACGCTCAATTCTCTTTGATCGTTAAACCGCCCCGTATGTTTAGCAAATAGAGATATTCTGTTGCCGTTTGGACTGTCTGAAAAATTATCACTGTTCTTGTCGATATATCTATTCATTGTCCAGTAGCTTCCACTAACTAGCGTCGAACCTAACTTGCTAAGAATGCTGTTAGAACCGTCTATGGCCAGTTCTGAATCTGAGTTAACAAAGCTTGAAAGGGATGCCAACCTATTTTCCTTGGCGCTCTTGGTTATAATGTTTATAACTCCTCCAATAGCCTCCGATCCATTCACTACTGAAGTTGGTCCTTTTGTAATTTCGATTTTATCTATAAGTGATGGATTTATACCGTTCAGGCCATACACAGATGCTAGAGCCCCAATTATAGGTATGCCATCGATGAGGATTGTTGTGTATGGGCCAGGCATTCCATTTATCCGAATGCTGTTGGTATAGCAAACCCCACAATCTATCTGTTGCATTAGACCTGATATTGTGTTTACAGCGTCCATTAAGTTGTTTACCTGGTTACGTTCAAAGTGCTGCGATGTAATAACCGACATCTTGATCTCGCTGTTGGGGATGTAGTGCGAGTGTTTGTAGCCTTGGATTGTAATTCCATCCTGTGTCTGTATAGCGCTACGGCCATGTGTCAGTTCGATCGGTTCTATCTCTAGCAACAAGCAGTCGATTTCTCCGTTTGGGCCAAGAATGTCCTTGGTATTTATGGATATATGCTTCGTTTTATATCCGATCCCGGAGATGCGGAGTGTGTGAGAGCCTTGTGGCAGGGAAAAGTTGAACGCTCCGAGGGAGTCGGTTGTGGCGAGGTGGCGTAGGTTGGCTGGGAGAGGTTGCGTTGGACGGCTTGTGCCCGTGCTTAAGCGAGGGGAGGCATGTTTTGTTTTGACTTCGTTGTTTCCGTCAGAGGTGCTTGAAACCAGGTGAAGATTTACTTTGTTCGCATATCTGGTAGGGGAGGGCTTGGACGATGTATCTGTAGGTAGTATGACGCTGATTTGCCCCTTGATCCTGATCTCAGGTGTAGGTTCTGGTGTTTGAGAATAGACTGGTAAGCCAGCTAATGTGATGAGTGGCAGTAATAGCGTCAGGTACTGATAGATAGACATCTTTTTCTGTAGTCCGGTATATCGTTAAGATAGTTAGTAGATCCTAAATTATTTAGTTGAGACTAAGTAAATATGGCGGACTTGAAAAGTTAGTCAAGCCTAAGTTGCCTGGTTCGGTAGAGTTTTGGATTGTAAGTTGTTTCTGAATAGGGAGTGCTGCTTGCTAATCAGATGAAATTGTGATACTGTAAAGCGTTGCTCTAGAGCGTGTTACTAGGGGCTTCGCGGGTGTAACTCAGTTGGTAGAGTGTCAGCTTCCCAAGCTGAATGTCGTGGGTTCGAGCCCCATCACCCGCTTTGAGGTAAGTTGTTGTGGTAAATGCTGTCGTGATTCGTGAGAATCACGACGTTTGTGTTTCTGGGTCGCTGGCGTGGGCTTGGAATGAGTTGGTGATAAGTTCGGGTGAGATCGAAATGGCATGTAACTATAATGGAGACCGTGACTTAGGAGATAATCCCTTTCCGTAAGTAGCGTAGACATTCTGCCTGCAAAGCTGAAATTCTAAGGGGAAGCACTAAGTCAACTATTATTTCAAACATGGTGGGCCAACACTAGAAACATTGGTAATGGTAGGGCGGATATTGCTGTCCTACCATGCTTGAGGAATTTAAATTATGCAAAGCCTTGATTGGTGGAGGCAAGAAGGATCAATGTCTTGTGAAGAAGCGTCGGGCTTATCAGAATGAGGCTTAATAAAGAAACAAAGAAGAAGGTGTTGAGATCAGCTAACTCGCAACGGTTCGAACCCGCTAAGTTGGATTCGTTATTTGTTGTTCTAGATGCAATTGCGTGGCTAGACACCCCTTCTAACAAGCAGATTGCTCAGTTCGCAGGGGTTGATCCACGGACCTCAGGAAAACTTTTGAAGAATGCTTGTCAGATAGGGTTGGTTGATAGTGTAGGCTCTGGTTATGCCTTGGTGCTCCCTTACCCCTTCAAAGGGTCGAAAGAGCAGAAAGAATTAGTAGTTAGAGAGGCACTTGTTCGACTTCCACTTTTAACTGGCATTAGGCAGTTTCTAAGGTTAGGAGACAACATGAGCGTTGCTCTTAGAAAAGCGGCAACGATTACCGGTATCATTCCGTTCGTCCCTGCTGATCTCAATCCGCTGCTTGAATGGGCTCAGTCGCTTGATGCATTACTGCCAAGTCTTGTGTCTGAAGATCTTGTTGACATAGCGGAAAGTAGGAAAGAACATCGTCATAAAAAAGAAAAGGATCGTCGTATTGCTTTCTTGTCGCATAGTTCCCTAGACAAGCCATTTATTAGGCAGCTTGCAGCTGATCTGACAGCAAATGGAATTGACGTGTGGCTTGATGAACAGCGAATTCGAGTAGGAGATTCGGTGCCGGAGAAGATCGCGCAAGGGTTAGCCGGGTCTGACTTTTTTCTGATTGGTGTGAGCGAGCATTCGGTGAACTCTCCATGGGTTCAGAAAGAGCTAAGCAATGCACTTGTTAGTGAAGTACAGCGACGAAAAGTTCATATTCTTCCGTTGAAACTAGATGATTCACCAATGCCACAGATCATTAATGACAAAAAGTATGCGGATTTTTCGAAATCTTACAAAATTGGTTTGGATGAATTGCTGAATACTCTGAAAGGTGAAATATGACTGCTAAAGAGAAAAAAGTGCGCCAGATGCCAAAGGGAGGACGGAAAGGGGGAGCTGTCTTTCCTCGAGTAACATTTCAAGATGCACTTGGCTATGCCAGAAAACTGGTCAGTAAAACGCATGTAGGTGCACAGCCTAGAGATGTTATTCTTTCCGGCGTAGTGGGAGCTAAAGCTGGTATTGGAAATGTTCGACTGTCCGCTCTCAAGCAATACGGTTTTCTCAAGGGTGATACAAAATCGAAATTCTCTGCTGATGAGTTGGCTAAACAGATTGTGGCGGCTCCGCCAGAGGAGCTACGTCCATTATATAGCCAGGCAATACTGAAGCCTACGATATTCAAAAGATTGTTTGAGACATTTCACAGTGATACCGTAACAAAAGCTAAGTTAAAGCAACGCGCTGCGGATTTAAATGTTCATCCTGAAGAGACAGAAACCTGCGTAGAACTATATCTCTCCGGTATGACTATTGCCGGTTTAGTTACTGTTGAAGGTGATCGCGTTACGCACGTATGTGATTCCTCAGTTGTACCTGGGAACTTTCCTGTGGGTGAGAACAATATCGGTTCGCTAGAAGATATTGGGGCAAATGATCTGTCTGAAGTGGACTTTAATGAAGGGCTTGGCCCAGACGCTTTGGCATCGATAGAGGAGGACGATCGCTGTGATGCAAATCTTGTATCTTCGGCATTGTCAATAAATGCATCTAGGCTTGACCCTCGCGCTGTTTTTAATGTGAATGTTACGCTCGACTCCAGCCTGGATATTGATAAGCTACAAAAACAACTCGAACTTTTAAAGCGATTCGGTGCGATCTAGTCATTGTAAGATGATATCATTCGGGATTTTATTCGGATGCATGTTATAGATGACATTCAAAATAAGTCTGGTTGTTATGATTGAAATTGCTGCGTTTTTGATCTGGTTGTTTGCACCCGTATGAGATTTGATCTGCATTACAGATACTGCTATTTAACTTGGGGGGGGGGGGGGGGGGGGGGTGGGGGGGGGGGGGGGGGGGTGGGGGGGGGGGGGGGGGGGGGGGGGGGGGGGGGG
>JBEBRK010000027.1:0-19420 GCA_040394885.1 Gemmatimonas phototrophica | reverse complement strand
GAACGGCAAATCGACTTGGGGGTACGGCGGCCTTGGAGGGAGTGTGCCAGGATAATGTTTCTATATACGGATATGCTGATCCTTGAGGACAACAATGTAATGTACCATTAGCGCCCTCCTTGTGGCGCTAGTGTGCGTACACTTAACGGGTAGGCCGCTTGGTCAGAACAGTCGGCAGCAGACTCTGCTGCCGGGCGTATGAATCGGACGCCGTCTCATGTGTCTTAGGCAAAACAAGCGCAAGAGTGTAGACCCTCGTACTCTACGATACTGGCTAGCCGGAGATAGAGCAGTTCCTGAATCGGTTCTCGGAGTCTGCCGCGTCTTGGTCACACTGCTCGGCGAAGGGCTTCCACGCTAAGTGGCTCATTTGTATGTGATAACACCCCTATTCTTTAAGCAGAGTAGGGGTGTTCTTTTTGGGAGGGTGTTTACTGAAACAGCTTATTCAGTTCGGATAGCAAATCCATGATGGGCGGGAATGCGGTCTCAGGGACGGTAACTAATACAAAATTCATCAGAGTGGAAATAATATCCTGCATGGTTTCCTTGGGTGAGGGGGATACATCGAGTTCAGCTTAGTAGCAAAAAGTATTCCTGCATTGAGACCCAGCCTTCTCCTTCTTCTCCAACTTCTTCTCTTCAGCTTCTAAGTCTGCGTCGTCAAATAATATCATTTCTCGCCCCTCCAGATAAAATCGGACAGCACGCTATTTGATCTGCTGTAAACGCCGATTCTCGGCGTGAGGGAATTCGCATGTAAGCCTTCTCTTCAACAACCATGAACTCGGGCCTGAGAGGTACATTAAATGAGTCTACACCTTCTAACAGTTCAATACACTGTCCACATAATGGTCCGCCAACAAGCTCTACTAAGTTTGGCATAGTTGTTATACCTCTTTAGGGGGTGGATTAACTGCTTCTTCAAACTCTTCGTCTGGATGATGGCTGAATCCGAGTTTCCGCCGTGCTGCTTCTAATAGCACACGATCAGGCTCAGTTTCATCAGTGACTAGTATAGCACTGGTGAGGTTTATAACCGCTGCACGCTCGTTTTCAGTTAAGATCATACATAGCTATCCTTACGTGCTGGAATAGCCAGTAAATACCGTATATAGTCCAGCCTGCAACAGAAAGTAGAGAACCCCATCGCATTTCCTTAGGCCCGCTTCACTGAAATAAACAGGACTACTGGATACCTACGTCCAGAATCCGCTCCGATACCTGCGATTACTCCAGAACGACCAGGTGATGATCTCGCTAGCAATCCAGCGCCGTCTTTGGGCCGATAGGTCTTTTCTAGCCCAGGTCTCGGTCTCGGTATCCTCTTTTATAGCATACCGCGTTGCGGTTAACTATGTCGATCCTCTTGCTCAAATGACAACCGCACCAGAAATGAAATAAAAAAAGTATCTATAGATAGTTAGATCTCATTAAAATCTCTTTGCATATTTTCTTGCATCCGAGACTAGTTTGAAGTGAAAATTAGGATCGATACCCATTTCTTCAATTAGTAGTTTGTCGCCGGCAATTTCCACAGTAAAGGAGTTATAATATGTTTTTGGTGGGAGAGCGACTAGTGCGCTATCGGGGTGAACATGCTGTACTGCACCGACTTTCGTAAGAAAGGCCAAAAATTGTTTTCCCAATGGACCATCCGCTTGTGCATTAGGATGAATAACATCACGTGGATGATAAACTGTTGCAGATGAATGTTGTCGCACACGAACGGTATCTCCCTTCTTCAGAGAACCTTTAAGTACTTCCACCACAGTGAATAGTCCGTTAGACATGTAACCATCACCTAAGTTTTTTAGCTCTGCCCGGATGGGCTTCAGTATTACTGTTTCTTCGTTATGGTACAGTAGAAGTTCCGGTGTATAGTTGTGCCTCTTCTCCACATAATAGTGGATCACGTTCAGTCCTTTTTCTTTGAGTCGGGCAATTTCGGCAGGAGTATACATCAACGCCATCCATCCAGCACGTTCCTTGAACATCAATCTCGCAAGTTCTAAGGAGTCCTCACTCATGCCTGGAAATTGTTTCTTGGCCCACTCTATCGTGCCATACTCCTTCAGATATTGCGCATAAGCATCCGTTCGTCCCAATTCAGCGAGACTCTTTTCGGTACGGTTTATCATCTGTTGGCGTTTTTGTTCAACCCCTCCTATCAGAGGAGACTGACCCTCTGCAGAAAAAGCAACAGCGATAACGCCAGCTATGCATAGGCCGAATATACGCCTTTTACGTCCTGTCATTTGTCCACCTCATTACCAATAAAGGCTATAATTGTAGAAAATGTGTGACAACCTCAAGGCGGTGTCAATTTTTTCATGGGAAAAGACGAGCTAGTGGTTGGGTTATGGGAAGATATATTCTACTAGTATCTTAATTGCGGCATCACATGCTAAACGAGGGGCTCCTGTAATGAAAATTCTAGGCTTTGTAATTGGACTGTTCATTCTCGCATATGTTCTTCCGCGACTTTTAATACCAGATGGTACAGCGGGAAAGAACTCAGAGTTTGCCGTCAACGCCTATCGTTATGGCTCGATATTTGTTTACAAAAGGCCATTTAATCATCTGATCGTTACGAAACTGAGGTTAGGGAACGTTCTGAATGAGCCCGGTTCGTGTAGTCCGTTGGAGAACAAGCCGACTACTGATTCGGTCGCAACTCTAATTGTTCACGGATACTTTGGCATCCCAATTAGCAGGTTGAAAGCAAGTTGTGATGGGGGATATATAGCGGTGGTTGAGTAACTGTTTCATCTACATGGCTATATCGGCAATCGGATAGAGTTAACCCAGATTAATGCGACAATAGTAGGTGAAGCTGAAGGTTTTACAGTTGACTACGTCGTGTGCTTTATGCTTGCCTGGTTCGACTGGTTCTAAAATTTCATCATATTTCCTGCACACCAAGTTCAGAAGGCTGTAAATTCCTGTATGACGACTGAAAATCCCACGAATCAGATCGATGCGAAACTTGTCTTAGCATGGTTGACAGCGCGCTCAATGATTAGAGGATTGCCTCGTCCTGTTCCAGATCGAGGCGGATTCCGAGTCGATACACAATCAGACACCGAGATTTGCCGCTGGGTATTTCCTACGGTCACTCCGGGGCTCATCGACTTGGCGAATAAGATTGATAGTCCACGTCATCTCCTCAAACTTTGTGGATCTGGAGACTGTTTGATCGGTGTGGCGCCTGTAAGATGGGCGCTACATCCACCGGGCTATATGATGATAGCGCCAGCTGTATCATTAACAGCGGCTGTTCTCCCGTCAGGTTTTAAAACGGAGATACTAAGGGCCAAAAACACTACATCGGTACACATTATTACCCCTGATGGTGATGTGGCAGCTCGGGGCTATGCAGCAGAAACAGCCGATGTTTTCATATACGACCGCATCAAGACTTACCCCGAGTATCGAAGGAAGGGACTCGGTCGCGTTGTGATGGCTACACTAGGGGCAGCCAGACGATCATCCTCCACTCCGGAAATACTTGTAGCTACAGAGGATGGTCGCAAACTCTATTCGGCTTTGGGATGGTCAATCTATTCACCCTACGCAACTATCTCGATTCCTGAGTAACTGGTACCCTGGGTGCGCTACATTTCTTACTTTCCCGTTTCATCTAAGAGAAAAGAGCCTTCAGCTTAACTCCATGGCTAGCATTGTGCAGGAATCTCCAATCAGCTTCAATACATCGCCGGCAGCCGGTTAACACCACCATTGAAGGTCCCGCCATGACAAATAAAAAAACAAAAACCATATCTTATATTGTCACATCCTTGATTCTCGTAGCGGCACTTGCCGGTACGTGGTTTTTTTATACCAATGGGCATGCAAAAGACACCGCTTCCGTAGCCCAGGATGACAATTATAAAATGGCCCAGGATGATAACACTCAGGACGACAACAATAAAGTAGTTCAGGATGAGAGCTATAAAGTGGTCATGTTAGCTGAAGACCTCACGGTCCCATGGTCTCTCGCTTTTCTGCCGGATGCTAAAGGTTTTCTTGTAACAGAGCGCGGCGGTAGGTTGCTACATCTATCTCCAGACGGGACGAAAAAAATAGAGATAAAAGGTCTTCCCAAAGTTTATGCTGCCGGGCAAAGCGGATTGTTTAGTTTGATCTTCTCCCCAGAGTTCAAAAAAGACTCAATGATTTACTTTGCCTTTGCGGAAGGGACGTCGGGCCAGAATAACACGGCCCTTGCAAGTGCAAAGCTGGATATGGAAAAGCACATTGTGTCAGATGTAAAGGTTATTTTCCGCGCACTTCCAAAAGTTAAGGGCAGCAGTCATTACGGCGGCCACATTCTTATGGCTCCTGATGGTACGTTATTTCTGACTTTGGGAGATCGATTTGAATATCGTGACAGTGCTCAAGTTCTCACCAATCATCTGGGTAAAATCGTCCGAATAAATCCCGATGGAAGTATCCCCAAGGACAATCCATTTGTAAATAATAAATCTGCTAAGCCGGAGATATATTCCTATGGGCACCGAAATATACAGGGTATCGCTCTGCAGCCTGGGACTACTACCATCTGGGAACATGAACATGGTCCGCGTGGTGGGGATGAGGTAAATATTCTAAAACCCGCTGCGAATTATGGATGGCCAGTGGTGACATTTGGGCGTGAATATTCAGGTCGTGAAATCACTGACAAGACGAGCGCTCCTGGCATGGAAGATCCGATTATTAATTGGGTGCCTTCTATCGCCCCTAGTGGAATGGCGTTTTACGATGGAGATAAATTCCCACAATGGCGCGGTGATATTTTTGTGGGCGCGCTTGCCGGACAGCATCTACGGCATCTGAAGGTGGATGGGCGCAAGATTACGCAACAGACTGTGATGCTGAAATCACTTGGAGCAAGGATCCGCGACGTTAGAGGCGGACCTGATGGCTACATTTACATACTGACTGAAAGTCCTGGCGGGCGGTTGATCAGGTTGGAACCGAAATAGTTCCAACCTGCTTCATCCCAAACTGCTAGATATCGTACCCGACGCCAAACGTAAACTGAAACGAATTACGCTTGGATGGCGGCTCGCTGATAGAAACCGAATTCAGATATGAGTTAACTGAACCAAGAACGACTCTGAATCCTTTGTATGCTGGTAGCGACAGGGAGTTGCGTGCTATAACCGAATATGCATCCGCATCATTAAATGCTGGCAGATAAGCAACATACTGATTGAAGGTGATACCATCAGATAGCTTTGCAGTATAGTTTGCTGAAAGCGTTGAACCGACGAGATCTTTATTGTCGCCGGGTTGTGCATTCATAAAGCTCTGCCGTACATACTGAACGTTTGCAGTGAAATCCAGTGTCTGTCTTGGCATGTCGATTACTGTATAACCAAGACCTGCACCGTATAGCTGCTGAAGCTGTAAGTTCTGACTATAGTTGTGGTCAAACTGTGCGGTTCCAAAATAATATGCTCTTGAAGAGAAGTACTGATCGCGCTGTAACTTTGCATGCAAAACATTCGTCTTGGTAACCTGTTCAGGCACAATTGTCCCGCCTGAGTTTGTGTATGATGGCTGATTGATTTTACCAGATGCGCCATTTAAAAACAGGGAAGTACGATTGCGTGGAGCCAGCCAGCTAACAGTTGGAACGCGTCTGACCAGCAGGAGTGATCCATCATAGTTGTGTGCATCTTGTGCAGACTGAACTATAGAAGCACCAGCAGTCACCGATCCTTTCCAGGCTTTTAATAATCCAGGAGAACCAGCGATCTCACTCTCTAGTGTCTCCCTGTCCACTATATACTTGACGTCCGAAATACCCATCGATGCTGCACCGTCAGTGTCGGTTGTAATGGTCACAATACCATTTTCGACCTTTAACTTGCCGCTTCTTACTGAGCTTAAAGGTGTCTTCTTGCTGAGCTTGTCTCCATTTCCTACTACCGCAACAGGATTCTCGACAGTTAGAAGTGCGATGTCTTTCAGGTCTATTTTAACATCGCCTAGAACCTTGTCGTTAAAGACAACGGCCCCATCAACAACTCTCACAAAGGAGCCGGTTAATACTGAACCGGATTTGAGTGTGAGCTGATCAGGATCTGCATTTTCTACAGGGTCCTGGGAAAATATCCCTGCTGTTACGCTACTTAGCGACGTCGATGATTCTATTGGCCATGAGTGAGATGGCGTCCCCACTGCAGTTGCGCCGAGCTCGCTGGAGTTTGCCAGCATTATAGCTGGGACAGTCAGTAGATATGAAAGTTTGTTCATGTTTTGTGGTAGAAACTTGGATAGACAATACTAATGCTCGAACGATAGCAACTTTTCTGCCTAATGCTGTGACTTTTGTTTGATGGGATTGGTTTAAGGGGCGGCAAGTATAGAATCACTAACTCAAGTGAGGTTTAGTGGGCCTCATAATTGCGCAGGTTGTACCCTTTTTGTAAACCATTCATTTCGGGAGAATTTCAAGTGTCTAAATTGTCAACAGTTTTTGCGAGAAAAGCATTCACAATCGGTTCAGCCGCAGCGATTTTTGGCGCTATTGGTTTAGCTGCCTGCAGCGATTCAACGGGCCCAGGAGGTACACCATATACATTACGTGAGGTGAATGGTGAGGAGCTTCCATTTATTGATTCAGTAGCAAACGATGAAGATGGCTACAATGTGTATAAAGTTTCGAGCGGCACTCTCAGATTGAATGGCGATCGCTTCACAACCACTTTTGCCCTTGATACTGGCCCAACTGCCACCAACTTACGTCGTAGCACTGAATTAAATGTTGCTGGTACAGTTACCATTACTGAAGGCGTTATTGTTCTTGATGTAGATGGTTCTGAAACAGACATAACCGGTTCGATCCTGGCTGATACGATTCGTTTCGAGAATCTTATGGGCGTTGCAGATCTCAAGCTGGTTAAACGATAGTTGCGATATCTCAGGTCTTAGATCTGAGACTAAATAGACAAATAGTCTGATATTATCAGACATGTAAAGAACTTGAAGTGGGTTGTCGATACTCTGGTCAGTGGAACTGTAATTACACAACCATCAATATTGAGAACCCCCTTCATGTTCAAATTCATGTCAAATAAGCTGCGAGTCAGAGCTGTTGCCGGTGCGGTGGCTGCAATGACTACGGTAGCGGCCCTAGCTGCCTGCGGCGATTCCACAGAGCCAAGGTGGAATGCTTATGTGTTAACAGCTGTAAATAATAAGCAGATCCCATTTACAGATACTCTTATTAGTAACGGCACAGATACAATGGCATATCTGGTTCACAGTGCCTCAATCCGGCTCCGTCCAGCCGGTGTCTTTGAATCAGCATTTAAAGTTCGTCAGAACTTGAATACGCCCACCCCAGCCTATGTTCGTCTGCCAACAGGTGGAACATACACCCGAAGCAACGGTCAGATCGCCTTTTATACATCGCGCTCAGATACGGCAGCTGTTATGACCGGTACGATTTCAGGTGATACTATGACGCTGAACAGCCTGGTCTTCGGGCTGAATGCGGTGTTTGTTTTTCGCTAAATTTTACCGAAGTTCTAATTGCTGATTTGCTTTAGGAACAGTAAAGCATTCACAGTAAAGCATTCGGTGTAGATACTAAAACAAAAAGACTGATTCGAGAATTCCTCGGTCAGTCTTTTTGTTTATATCAGATTTCTTGGATGTTGTGAGTTCTTAAGAGATGCACTTGTACGTCGGGGACCAATGAAATCTTTAACTCAATAGTTTTAATTACTTCCCGATTTTTTCTATATACTCTTTCGCGCGCTTCTTATACTCTTCATCATTGAAATCGCGCAGCTTTTGGCCTTGGATTTTGGCGAAAGTTTCTTTGGCCTTAACCTTGTCGCCCTTGTCAAAGTAGATACGTCCCAACGAGAAATAGTGGACTGATCTATCGGGATCGTTCTTGATCGCCTGCTGCATGTACTTAATTGCGTTTTCCCATGAAGCAGAATCTATTAAATAGGCTTTGTCCATGAGCTTTTTTGCCATGCTCGATTCGAACTTGGAAAGTCTCATTACTTCGGCATGCCAGTTGGCCATAATATGAGCACAGCCCGCGTGCTTTGGTTGTTCGGCGAGGCAGGTTGAAGCCTCTGTATAGATCATTGGTGAATTCTTCAGCTTAGCCATCTGACCCCCAACTAACGCAGCTCTACCTAATGCCTGGCCAGTGAGGTAATGTGTTTCAACATCATTTGGCCTATGCTTCTTGGCGATCGATGCGTATTTGTTCGCGACGGATACGAGCTCAGCCTGTGGAATCTCCTTTATACCAAACTCAGAAAGAGCTACTGCTGTTGAAACTATCTTGTAGGCAGCATCAATGTTGGAGGTGTCCAGACGAATTGCTTTTTCGTAGGCCGTCAGTGCCTCTACTCCATTTCGATTGAGTGTTGCCTTGTCTCCTTTCGCAATTTCATCTTTTGCTGTCTGGGCACTGGCTCCGCCAGCGACTGTTGCCAGGGTGAGAGATACAGCTAATATCTTTTTCGTAAATTTGATCATCGATTCCAAGGTTTAGATGGGTGACATCTCGTTAATTTCTTCGAGTTCTTCCTGCGAAAACTTCCAGCTTGCTGCCTTGGCGTTTACCGAGACCTGCGTTGCGCTTGTCGCTCCAGCTATAACCGATGCCACTACGCTTCTCGAGAGTAGCCAAGAGATGCTTAAATCTATTAGGGTTTTACCCCGATTCTCTGCAAATGTGATTAAATATTCAACTTTCTGCAAGTTTTCGTCGTTAAACCTGTCGGCATGCCAGCCTGTAGCCAGTCTGGTATTCGCTGGAATCTCTTTGTTTAGACGATATTTTCCCGTGAGAAGTCCGCTCGCTAGAGGATAGTAAGGCAGGAATGCCAAACCCAACTCTTCGCAGGCCGGAATTGCATCTTCTTCGTCTTCCCTATAGAGGAGGCTGTACTCGTTCTGCACGCTTGCAAACCCCTGGCTTACATTGGAATGAGCGGCTTCGTGAAGCAGTTCCGAGTTGAAGTTTGAACACCCGATTTCCCGGATCTTACCCTCCTGGATTAACTGATTCAGGGTCTCCAGAGTTTCCTGGATGGGTGTGTCGGGATCTGGCTCGTGAAGTTGATAAAGGTCTATATAGTCCGTGCGTAGTCGCTTCAGACTCGCCTCAATAGCACTTCTGATGTATGCGGGGCTGGCGCCGCGCATAGTAAGTCCCATCGGCTTACCGAACTTTGTTGCTATTATAAGATTTTTGCGTTGTGGACCTAGAATCTCGCCCAGGAATGACTCGCTTGCGGATTTTCCGTAAATATCTGCGGTATCAAAAAATGTGATACCGGCATCGATTGCCGCGTGAACTACCTTCTTTGTTGCACCAAGGTCCAGTGACCTGCCGAAGTTGTTGCATCCCAATCCAACCGACGAAACGGTTAGGGAGCCGATTTTTCTGTGTTCCATATCCATGTAATGTATTGTGGTTTGAATTGTAGATGAAAAATCATGCCACGATGCAACTATTCGGGTTGCGAGTGATACAAGTGCGTATTAGTTTCATCTCACAAGCTGCGCCAGTAGCTCAGTTGGATAGAGCAACGGCCTTCTAAGCCGTAGGTCGGGGGTTCGAATCCCTCCTGGCGTACTTCCTCCGACTAGCGGTAGTTCGGTAGCTGTACTTACCGGGTAACGCTGCGGTGGGTTGATAGTCTTTCTTTCGACAAGTAGCTTGTGATGTACGAAGTTTTTTACTTCATTTAAGTTTGGCCCTCTAGCTCAATCGGTTAGAGCAACTGACTCTTAATCAGTAGGTTCTCGGTTCGATTCCGAGGGGGGTCACTTTAACAGAGCCCAGTCACGACAGGTAAATCCTCCGTGACTGGGCTTTTTGTTTTTATGCTGGTTGTAAGGTCTTTAATCTGAGTGTAGCCACACTTGCATTTGACGGCGGCCCCACATAGTCTTTATGTAATTCTATGGCTTCTCTTTCTCCTCGCGTATTGCGGGTCTTTGTTGCCGTGCTTGTCATGTGGTGTTTAGGATGTTCAGCATTCGATGCCATTATTCAGTACGTCATCGATGCTCCTGTAACTGAGACCATCACCTCTGTGATGGAAATCGACGCTGGAGGTCATACCCATGACGATTCCGACGGACACAGTCGAGACATGTCGGGACATATACATTGTCACAGTCATGGATGTCGTACGGTTACCTTTGAGCAGCCTCTTTTAGACAATACTTCTTTGCGCCCCTCGGTTCTCCCAACCAGTCCTGTGATCCGACTGGTCAGTGTTGATATGGCGCCGTCTACACCTCCTCCAATACAGGTCCTCTGATACTACCAGCTCGCATATACGCGAGCTGGTGATTGTTATCTGCTTACCGTTCCCACCCTGGGGACGGTGCTAGGCACGCGTGTATTCTACCGCCTTCGGGCGTGATTTCTACATGCCGTGTGCCTGAGCGAGCCCATATCACAGAGACCGATGTTAGACCGTATTATCAGATTCAGTATCAAAAACAAGCTCATTGTCGCGATGATGACGGTGATTCTTGTTGTTTGGGGCGTATGGAGTGCAACGAAGCTCCCTATCGACGCTTTGCCGGACATTACCAACAATCAAGTTCAGATTATTACGATTTCCCCGACTTTGGCCGGCCAGGAAGTCGAACAGCTCGTAACTTTTCCAATCGAGCAAAGCATTGCCAACGTTCCAGGACTCGAAGAAACACGGAGTATTTCCCGATTCGGATTATCCGTTGTTACTGCGGTTTTCCGGGAAGATCTGGACGTCTATTTTGCCAGGCAACTTATTGGAGAACGACTACGAGAAGCTGCCGAACTCATACCAGAAGGAGTTGGGCGACCGGAGCTAGCGCCGGTCAGTACCGGGTTGGGTGAAGTCTATCAGTATATTCTGCACCCAAAAGAAGGGAGTGAAGACAAGTATTCTGCGATGGATCTGCGTACCATGCAGGACTGGATTGTTGCGCGGCAGCTGCGCGGTATTCCTGGTGTAGCTGAGATCAACAGCTTTGGTGGGTTGCTGAAACAGTATGAGGTTTCTGTAGATCCAAATCGCCTCAAAGCAATGAGGATCAGCCTTGCCGATATTTTCAATGCTCTTGAACGGAACAATGAAAACACTGGCGGCGCTTATATAGATAAAAAGCCAAACGCCTATTTTATCCGCGGCGTTGGCTTGGTGACTTCTCTTGATGATGTGCGCGAGATTGTGGTGCGTACGAGCACGACTGGAGTGCCTATCCTCATCAGGGATGTAGCCGAGGTGAAATTCGGAAGTGCTATCCGCTATGGAGCTCTTACCTACAATGGTGAGGTAGATGCAGTCGGTGGCGTTTTAATGATGTTAAAGGGAGAAAACAGTAACGAGGTTGTTAAACGTATCAAGGAGAAAATTCCGACGATCCAAAACTCGTTACCTGATGACGTGATCATCGAGCCGTATCTCGATCGTACCGATCTGGTGGGTCGAGCGATTGCTACGGTGCGCACCAATCTGATTGAAGGCGCATTGATCGTCATCTTTGTCCTTGTGTTTTTCCTGGGCAATTTCAGGGCTGGGTTGATTGTGGCCTCAGCAATTCCGCTGTCTATGCTGTTTGCTCTGGGAATGATGAACGTTACCGGAGTCAGCGCAAACCTTATGAGTCTTGGAGCGATAGACTTCGGTTTGATTGTAGACGGGGCTGTTATAGTTGTCGAAGCAACGATGCATCATTTGGGACTCCGGCGATCTACAATCCGAATGACTCAGCAGGAAATGGACGAAGAAGTCGCCACGTCTTCATCGAAGATCCGAACGACTGCAGCATTCGGGGAGATCATCATTTTGATTGTCTACATCCCGATTCTGGCACTCGTAGGAATTGAAGGCAAGATGTTCACGCCTATGGCAATGACGGTTGGATTCGCCATCTTTGGAGCGCTCATTCTTTCGATGACATACATCCCGATGATGTGTGCGCTGTTCCTTCCTAAGCAGATGAGTGGCAAAGAGTCGTTTTCTGATCGTATGGTTGCATCTCTTCAGCGTCGGTATCAGCCGTTGTTGGAAAAGGCGATCCGCATTCGATATGCACTGGTTGGTGGTACGGTGGCGCTGTTTGCACTTGCTGTATTCATCTTCTCGCGCATGGGCGGTGAATTCATCCCCAGTCTCGAAGAGGGCGACTTCGCGTTTCATTGCATTTTGCCACAGGGAACCTCTCTAAGTCAGAGTCTCGAAACTTCTATGCAGGCTTCACGAATCATACGTGAGTTTGATGAAGTGAAGATGGTGGTAGGAAAGACTGGTGCTGCTGAAGTACCGACTGATCCGATGCCGCCGGAAGCTACTGACTTGATGATCATTCTCAAACCTAAAAGTGAATGGAAAGAGAAGAAAAGCTACAAGGAACTCTCTGATCAGATAGCAGAACGACTGGAAGTGATTCCGGGCGTATTCTTCGAACAGAATCAGCCGATTCAGATGCGGTTCAATGAGCTCATGACTGGAATCCGACAGGATGTGGCGGTCAAGATCTTTGGTGAAAATCTCGATACCCTCGTAACATATGCAAACAAGGTAAGTGCGGTTATTCAAACAGTTCCTGGAACGACTACGCCACAGGTCGAACGAATTGCAGGGCTACCGCAAATCAATGTTGAGTACGATCGGATAAGGATTGCCAACTATGGACTGACTATTCAGGATCTCAACGATATTCTCAGTACTGCATTTGCCGGTAAGATTGCAGGGGTTGTCTTTGAAAACGAACGCCGCTTCGATCTTGTCGTGCGACTCGATAGCACGCATCGTCAGTCTATTGATGACGTACGTACATTATGGATTCCATTACCTTCTGGCGAACAGGTTCCTCTCTCTCAACTCGCCACAGTGTCTTTCAAAGAAGGCCCAGCGCAGATCAGCAGAGAAGACGGAAGACGGAGAATTGTCATTGGATTCAATCAGGATGGCCGGGATGTGGCTAGCATTGTTGAGGAGATTCAGGATAAGCTTGCCGCTCAGGTGAAGTTGCCAACGGGTTATTACTACACCTATGGCGGAATGTTTGAGAATCTGCAAAAGGCCTCGGCGCGTCTCGCTGTTGCTGTGCCGGCCGCCTTGTTTCTCATTTTCGTTTTGTTGTACTTCACGTTCCGCTCGATCAAACAGGCGCTCCTGATTTTTACCGCTATTCCAATGAGTGCGATTGGAGGGATCTTCGCGTTATTCGTGCGGGACATGCCGTTCAGTATTTCTGCAGGTATAGGGTTCATCGCGCTTTTCGGTGTGGCTGTATTGAATGGGATCGTGCTGATCGGGATGTTCAATCAACTCGAACGGGAAGGGTGGACAGAGGTTATACCGCGAGTGTTAGAGGGGACAAGGATTCGGTTGCGTCCAGTGCTTATGACCGCGCTTGTAGCAAGTCTTGGGTTCCTGCCTATGGCCATAAGTACAACAGCTGGTGCTGAGGTCCAGCGTCCACTGGCAACTGTGGTGATTGGCGGGTTGATCACTGCTACGTTCCTTACTCTTTTTATCCTGCCACTGCTTTACATCATGGTTGATTCAATATCGCGGGGCCGTAGCAAAAGTCTCGCTTCTTCAATAGCTGTAGGGATAGCATTTTTGCTGTCAGTTGTGCCGAGTTTCTCTATTGCGCAAGATAGAGAGAAAAGTACGCCAATAACTATAGATCAGGCTGTTGCTATGGCTATTGCTAATAATCAGGAAGTGCGTGCCAGGTCGTTGGAAATCAAGGCTGCTGAACGTTTGCGTAAGACTGTATTTGAATTGCCTAAAACAGAAGTCGGTGCGCAATACGGAAAATACAGCAGCATCGAAAATGACAATTCGTTCGATATTTCGCAGACTATCCCGTTTCCTACACTTTTTGGTGCGCGCAGAGGATTGGTTCGTTCGCAGGTTGAGAGTCGCGTTATACAGCGCGACATAACAATCGGTGAGCTCCGTAGCCAGGTCCGGACATACTATTACCAGATTCAATATCTTCAGCATAACCAGCGAACGCTAAAGTCGCTTGATAGCCTCTACGGGGATTTTGTGCGGGTGGCGTCGGTACGCGTAAAAGCTGGAGAAGGCAGTGCTATGGAAATCAGTACAGCTGAAACCAAGCGTGGGGAGATAACTTTGCTGCTTAAACGCAATGGTGTTCTGCTGGAGAATGCGTATACGGCAATGCGAGCTTTGTTGCAAACGGGAGAACCGATTGTAGTACCGGACGATAAGCCGTAT
The DNA here is from genome assembly GCA_040394885.1 of Gemmatimonas phototrophica. Classification (GTDB taxonomy): domain Bacteria; phylum Gemmatimonadota; class Gemmatimonadetes; order Gemmatimonadales; family Gemmatimonadaceae; genus Fen-1247. The sequence continues at coordinate 5,171 of JBEBRK010000027.1, read as the reverse complement.
GTGCCACTTACACTGTCTACTGTGTTCGACAGCTCCGCGGTTGCCACTCATCCGATGGTTTTGGCACTTCAGCAAACCGCACGGACCCTTGAGAGTCAGAAGGCGGTTGAACGTGCAGAGTTGTTGCCGGATTTCACTCTTGGATATACGAATCAATCGTTGATCGGGATGCACACGGTGAATGGACAGGACCAGTTCTTTGGACGCGATAGACGATTCAACTTTATGAGAGTTGGCGTGACGATACCGTTATCTTATGGTGCGTCACGTGGACGAGTACAGGCGTTGGAGCTGGAGCGCCAGGCTGCAGCTGCCGAAGCACGACAGCAACTGACTGTCTTTCAGGCTCGGTTGCAGAACGTGCTCACAGAATACGAGCTCAATGTGCAGCAGTATGAATACTTCGTTCAACAGGCGTTACCAAATGCATCGCGAATAATTCAGGCGGCGCAACTAGGATACCGGGCCGGTGAGATGACTCAGGTGGAATATCTCTATGCGCTTCAGACATCAGTCGATGTGGAGTTGGAGTATCTCAAGGCTATCCAACAAGTGAATCAGTCGGTTGTCGACATCTATTACCTCGTGAATCAATAAAAGGTTGTTATGACATATACAAAAATTTTCAATTATAGAATCGCTGCCTTGTTGTTTAGTGGTTTGCTGCTGGTGATTTCAACGGTGGCTTGTAGCAACTCCGGCTCTGAGAAGGGCTCCAGTAGTAATAGTGCAGCAACAGAGGTTCATGACGACGATCATGGTAAGGAAGCTTCTGTTGCTACGTTGACATCAGAACAGATTCAGGCTGTAGGCGTTACTATTGGAAAGCTGGAGCAAAAATCCCTTACTGCGACACTCAGTGCAACTGGATACCTGAAAGTGCCTAATAGTAACAAAGCAATTATTACATCGATGTTCGGTGGAATCATTCAAACATTGAATGTTGAAGTGGGGACTATGGTTCGAAAAGGCCAGGTGGTTGCTACAATTGCCCATCCCCAGTTGATTCAGTTGCAGGAAGAGTATCTCACGTTGAATAATCGCATCACCTTTGCCGAACGTGAACAGCAGCGCCAAAAGGAACTTTATGAAGGGAATGTCGGTGCACTTAAAAACCTTCAGGGTGCCGAAACAGAGTTGGCGTCGTTACGCGTGCGGCGGGCTTCGGTTCAGCAGCAGATTCGGTTGATGGGGATTGATCCCAAAACTGTTAGTAACGAGAACTTGTTATCCGAAGTGAAGGTCGTGAGTCCCATCACTGGTAAGATCAGCGCTGTATATGGAAAGATTGGAACCTACACCGATGTGGCTTCACCAGTGGCAGAGGTGGTAGACAACAGCTCATTGCATCTGGATCTCAATGTGTTCGAAAAGGATCTGTCACTGCTGAAGGTGGGCCAGTTGGTCAACTTCACCGTTACGAACAATCCGCAGCGTACATACACTGCAAAAGTGTCCAGCATCAGTTCGTCCTTCGCAAACGATAGTAAGACTGTACCTGTACACTGTACGGTGAGTGGAGACAAATCAGGGTTGATAGATGGAACGAATGTGACGGGGGCTGTTAGCCTCACGAATGTTCTGTCTCTGGCCGTGCCCAGTGAAGCTATTGTAGATGAGGAAGGGAAATCATACATATTCCTGGTCCGCAATAACTTGTCTGCGTCTACGACTCATTCTGACGGTGATATGCATGACGATAAGCCAGTTAACAAAGAAAGGGCGGTGTCAGATAAGCATGAGAAAAAAACAACTGTTTCCGGAAGCGCAAATAATGGTGGGGCCATAAGCTTCGAACGTGTTGAAGTGGTGCGCGGAGTATCTCAGGTCGGATATACGGCAATTACCCCTATTCCTGAGATACCAGCGGATGCAATAATTGCGACTAGGGGAGCATTCTTCATAAATGCGCAGATATCCGGTGAGGGAGGTCACGCACATTAAACGGTTGATTGTGTTGTAAAGGGCGTCCAGGCCCGGTCATGCAGTCCGCGTTGCGAATCAGGGTATCAAATTCATTGCATACCTGTCATATTTTCCTATATGGCTCTCGAGCGTCGACCAATTGACCGGGTTGGGTTGCTTAAAACAGTCCCACTTTTCAGCTCTCTCACTGAACAGGCTTTGCAAAAGCTGGCAGATAGATGCCTGATAAGGTCTGTTCCGAGTGGATATCTGCTATTTGCAGAGGGGGATCAGTCTAAAGGTCTCTACATAGTAGAACATGGCCGTGCCAGAATCTACACAACGAGTAGGGAAGGGAGAGAGCAAATTCTTCATATTCAGGATCGTGGTGGTATGCTCGGTGAGGTATCTATCCTGGACGGAGATAACTACGCTGCTTCGGCAGTAACTACTGAGCCAACCTGTTTGCTCTTTCTGCCAAGGGCGGCATTTGAAGAGTATTACCGATCCAGTCCAGAGATAGCCCACGCAATTATTAAAAGCCTTGGGAGACGCCTTCGTGCTCTGATTGAAGTCACCGATACTCTTGCCTTTCACGATGTTGCGGCCAGATTGGCAATTTTTCTTGTGAATACGGCTGAGCGCGAGGGCGTTCGAACCGGTAATGATTCTATCAGACTTCGATTTGAACGTACTCAGGAAGAGGTGGCGATTGCTATTGGTGCTGCTCGCGAATCGGTATCAAGAGCAAAAAAACAGTTGATTGAAAATGGCTTGATTGAACAGTGTAATAGTAGTCTGATACATATCCCAAGCATTAAAGCATTGCGAGATCGTGCTCACAGTTAAAAGGCAATAATAACGAAATCGAGATCTGTGATTTCCGTCACAGATCAGAAGAAGATGCCGGGATATACTTCCAGAAAGAAATCCATTCTTGGAGTATACCTATGAAACACGATACTGTATTTGTTGGTAACGAAGATCACGTTCCAGGAGCAAGCCGTCAACTCAATCATAGCGTAAAAGAAAAGGACGCTTGCTGTTCCGAGTGTGATGGAAACTGCTCAAAGCGCAAAGCTAAGAGCGTTGCAATAGATATAAAAGAAGCTCCGGATAATTTACTGGTCGTCCCGGATGTTGATGATACGGCAGCTGCCGACGCTTCATATGCTTCCAGAAGAGATTTCCTTGGCAAAGGCATGCTGGCTGCATTGGCAACAGGCGTTCTTACAGCATGTGGCAAAAGTAGTGCTGCCGTAGCTGAAAGTAGTTCCGGGACAGCAGTGGTAGCTCCGCCTCCTGCAGCTCGCAGTGCACGTGAAATATCAGATGAAATGGATGCGATGCATGAGAAGGGTATAAAGGCTTTTCCTGCCAAGACAGAAGGTAAGGGTGGTTTGCCACTTGAATACCGAATGGATGGAAAGGTAAAGGTCTTCGAGATGACATCAAAAATCGCTAAGTGGGAAACAGAACCAGGGAAGTTTGCGGATGCATGGACATACAACGGTATGGTACCAGGTCCACTCATTCGTGTTACTGAAGGCGAACGTGTACGTATAATACTTCATAACGAACTCCCTGAATCTACAGCGATTCACTTCCATGGTCTTGAAGTCCCGTTTGATCAGGATGGTGTACCCTTTATATCTCAACCTCCCATTAAGCCTGGCGAGTCGTATACATATGAATTTGTAGTACCAAATTCGGGTTCGCACATGTATCACTCGCACAACAACTCAACAAAGCAGGTTGGTATGGGACTACTTGGTGCTTTTGTTGTTGATCCCAAAGACAAATCTAAAGAGCCAAAAGTAGATGTGGATTATGTAATGATCCTGAACGATGGTCTTAACGGTTATACTCTTAACGGAAAAGGTTTCCCGGCAACCGAGCCTATCAAGGCAAAGTTGGGCCAGACAGTTCGAATTCGTTATATGAATGAAGGACAGATGATTCATCCCATGCACCTTCATGGTATGCATCAGACTGTTATTGCCAAGGATGGCTGGCCTCAGCCGTTTCCATGGAAGTGCGATACGGTTAACGTTGCTCCTGGCGAGCGGTGGGATGTCTTGGTTAAGTGTAACAATCCCGGTTCATGGCCGCTCCATTGCCATGTCCTGTCTCATGCGGAAGGGCCTCACGGTATGTTTGGAATGGTGACTCTGTTTATTGTAGAATAAATCTCAATAATTCACCGACACGAGACGGGATATGCCTACTACTAGTTCTTTGGGATGGTATTGCTCGTGGTCTTTGCAGTGACTTTGCTTGGTAGTGGATTATAAAGGGGGCCTCTTTGTACCACACATGAAGTGACCCCAAAAGTGTTGACATCGTGTCCAACTTTTGGGGTGCGGTTCAACAGTGTGTACAAAGACGCCCCTTTTTATGATTTGTTATGAGTTGTTCTGACCTATCTTACCAGGACGAGATATTTTTCCCGGTTTTCATATATAATCCATAGTAGAATCGCCCATACCGCAAGCGCTACAGGGAGGGCCGACGCATCAACTGTATTACTCAACAGTATTCCCACGGCCACTGGAAATAATACCAACACCCCTAATGCTCTCGTTTTTCTGAATATAATGAGCAGCCCGCCCAGGATTTCGGCACTGGCTATGAGGGGTAGTAGCCAGGCTATTTCTACTAATGCCATTCCGTCTTTAACAACTTCTTCCGGAAGATTGTTGGGAACAGGGATGTAATGAAAGAATTTATCCATCCCAGCATTGATGAAGACCAGTGCGAGTACGACGCAAAAAAAGGTAAATATCTTGGATTTCATATAGTTCTATTCTTGTGAGATATGTCAACAGTTGTAGGGGGTAAGTTCAAGGAAATCCTTCTGTTAGGTAAGTCACGCGGAAATCCTTTAGGGGAGTCTTCTAGCCCAGTCTATTCAGAACGGTTTTAGGATTCTTCTATCCCGGCTAGTAGTACCCGGCTAGTAATACTTTTTAAGATTTATTTGCCAGGTTAAAGGGGGCGGTATTTTTTGCGTGTCGGGTCGCCCGGTCTTATACAGAGATACAGAAAGGGCAAATAACCGACCTGAAGAGAAATTAGTGCGAATTATTGACAGAGTTCGGAATCAAAAAAGTGAACGGGAATCTGTATTTATAGGAAAGTAAAAATACTGTAAAAACTTATGCATTTACCCCTTTTATTTCGATTCGAACAGGGATATACTTGTGTTCTCGCAAGAATGACGGGCTGAGCAAAAACGAAGCCAGACAGGATTGCTAGACTAGAAA
>JBEBRK010000026.1:0-20167 GCA_040394885.1 Gemmatimonas phototrophica | reverse complement strand
ATGGGGATGACTCCGGATATCTATTCCAGAATATCTCCATATATAATGTTTGGTACTCAGATGAAGGTAAATGTAAATCGCGCTGATGCTCCTGTTTTGCGCTCTTTACCTGGAATGACTGATGATGCGGTTGCTTCAATTATGAGTCGCAGGTATTCCAGAACAAAGATTCGTTCCATGCAGGAGTTGCTAGAAATAGCTCCAGGACTCGCGACTGCAGAAACAGGGCAACCATCTGGTAGTTTACCCCTGTCATCTTATGTAGGGTTTAAGACCGAAGAAGTTTTCGTGTCAAGTGTAGGCGTAGGTCCCGGCGGTAACACTCAGGCAACCGTCCAAGCAGTTCTTCGTCAATCTACAGAAATGGGGCAACAAGCAGTGATTCAGGTTCGTTCGAGGAGGAGTTGGTAATGAGCTCAACATCTTTTAAGGGTGGTGCTATCGGAGTGGCAATCTCCGACAATCAACTCACCGCGGTTATCCCCTTAGGGAGTGGTCGTACCGAAACGAAAGTTTGGGAGCTTGAGCCGTATTCGCGAGTCGCTGGTGATTGGCCGGGTCTTTCGACTGCTCTGCAAAGTCTCAAAACTATGGTTAGCAGTTCGACTAAATCGCTGACCATCGCTTTGCTGCCTCCTGTAATTCAAGTGCGTCGTATTGAATTGCCCAAGGTGCAGGGCACAGCGCTTCGTATGCTGCTGGCAAGAAACGCAACTAAGTATTTCCCAACAGCTCGTGAGCCATTCACGGTTGGCGCGAATATCCTGAGCGATCAGTCCCCATCCCCATATTTAGCCGCAGGGATGCCAGCGAGACAGTTGGATGTAGTTTTGCGTACGGCCAGAACGTCGTTGTGGGAGGTGGATTCTGTAGTTCCAGCTCATGCAGCCTGGACAGCGGCGGCAATGGACAGGTGGCCGAATCTAAAGTCTTCGAGTGACCATGTTGCTGTACCGATCAACAATCACTTTGAGGTTCTGGAAATTGATGGCGGAAAGCTTACAGGTGTTCGCCGTTATTTAAAGGAAGAAATTCCTGCGCATCAGCGTGCGAACTTAATTGAATCGTATGCTGCAACCGCAGCGAGGTTTGCACCTGCTGCAAAGGCATTGGGTCCGGAAGTATTGCCGGAGATAGAATATGTGCGCCGTGCCGAGAAAAAGAAGAAGATTTTGCGGTTGGCGGGAATGGCAGCTGCTGCAGCTCTAATAATTGTGGCTGCGGTGTACCACACTAATGCGAAAAAAGAGCTCAAGGATGTTATGGCAGAGCGAGCTGAACTTCGTGCCAGTGTTAGTCAGGTGATGGACGGCCAAACGGATATTGCCGTTTTATCAGGGCCAGTCTCTGTTCTGGAAAAGATTGAGACAAACTCGCCTATCTGGTCAGAAGTGTTTGTCGACTTTGGTGGTAACCTTCCAAACGATGCATATATCACCACCTTTAGAGGGCGTGGCGACAGCGTTTCAGCAGATGCGTATGCTGTAAAGGGTGCTGCAGTATTTGAAGCCATGAATGGAGCCAAGTTGATAGATAGTGTTAGATCAACGGGCCCTATTCGCAGACAGCAGAATGCAAACTCTTCTAAACCATTGGATCAGTTCACAATTGCCGGCCAGATTCCCAATGCAGCTCCACTTTTTGCTCCTAGAGGGAGGAATCAACGATGACCTTATCATCGCTGTCATCAAGAGATAAGCGGGCGTTAAGCATCGCGGCTTTTGTTTTAATTCCGTCACTTCTTTTTGTGTTTGTGGTCAAGCCATTTTTTGGATCGATCACTACTATACGCGAGCAGATCGAAGACGAAAAAAGCATGCTCAAAAGAGAACAGGGTATTGCTCAGAGGCTGCCATTGCTTCCGGAAGAGAAGGAAAGAGCTTCAGAGCAACTTCGTCAGGAGGCTGCTCGTCTTTTTGTTGGTGAAGACGAACTGGTCGCAACCGGACATCTTGCGGAATACATCACTCAACTTGCCGATCAGCATGGGGTAACTCTACAACAGAGTGAAACCCGTCCTGGAATGCAGGTCGCTGCTGGTGTTCGCGCGTTGCAAGTGGAAGTGCGTGCCGAGGGTGATGTATATGCTGTTCTTAACTTTCTTCAGGATCTCGAAACTGGTGAAAAGCTGGTACGCATTAGCAGTTTAACGCTCGAAAAGAGTACGCGTATGCCGTCGTTCCCAACTCCACAGCAACCACAACAGATGCAAACGCAATACGTTCAACCTGTGCCTCAGCAGCAGCAGGGTCGCCAGCGTCGTGGTATGGGTGGACAGCGCGGATCCGGAAATAGAAATGGTATGCAGAGCATTGGGACGAGTATCGGTGGTGGTGCTGTAGGGATGAGTACAAGCATTGGTATAGCTGGCGGAACCTCTATTGGAGCACCTATCAACGTTCAGGCTGGGCAGGGAGGGCAGCAGATGTCTGCTGAGCGACAGGCTGCATATGCTCAATATCGTGCAGCTATGGCCGCCCAACAGGCAATGGCAAGGCAGCAGCAGGGGCAGCGAATCCCGAGCCCAATGCCGCAGCAACCTCAACAACCTGTTGAAATACTAAGCCTTACGGCAAGTGTGCATGGGTATCGTTTGGATGGTGTTCCTTTCAATATGGATGGTGTGGATTTCGGTGGAGCACCATCTCCATTTGAAAGACAGATATCAGGGCTTGTCTCTCTTGAGCAGGTGATCGATCGCAATCCATTCGACCCAAATAGAAGAGCACCTAACACCAATCGATATGCTGGTGGTGGCGGTAATACTTATGAGCAGCCCGCTCTTAGACTGTCGGGTACAGGTATTTCGGAGAATTACAGTTTTGCATTAATAAGTATGGGGGCTGATCCCAAAGCACAGGTCGTACCTGTCGGTGGAAATGCATTTGGATACACACTCATGGATGTAACCTCGCAGACTGCGGTTCTTAGAACTCCAACCGGTGGAACAATGGTGTTGAGAACAGCTCCTCCAGGAACCTATGCCAGCAGCGGGCCAGTTCAGTCAATCGGCGGGCTTCCACCTGGGATGGCGCGTCCTATGCCAATGCCGTCTATGCCTGATATGAATAATATGACCCCGCAGCAAAGGGAGCAGATGGCAAGGCAGATTGCTGATCAGCTTGGTCGGTCGATGTTAGGATCCGGAGGGGCCGATAGTGCTATTGATGTCATCACGATGCCAGCTCCTACACCTGCGCCTCCAGCACCTTCTCAGGCAACAGGCGATGGCAAACAAGGTTCTAGCATTACAAAACCTAAACAGACTCAAGAAATACAGTCAAAGCTGGACTCACAGTCAAAACCAGATTCACAGTCTGTAAAACAGTCCAAGAATATCTCTAAGTAACTGACTCTTTCAACTCATAATGATTAATACAAACAACGCGCAGATCCTTGAGCATAAGGCTCAAACATCAGCTACACTAATCGCGAAAATCAAAATCGATATGCAGAGGGTCAGGTACGGTTTTGCGGCAGCTGCAGTCATTGCCTCAGTGCTTGGGGCAAGTTTCCCATCGGTTACCGCTGCGCAGGGTGGTGGCCGTGAAGGTGGCCGAGGTGGAATGGGGCGGCCTATGCCACAGCAGGGAATGACTTTCGATTTTACCGATGCGGATATTCGCAGTGTGTTATCATCGATTGCTAAAGCCGGTGGGATTAACATCGTATACGGTGATATCCCTGCGAGAACGGTTTCACTTCACGTTAAAAATGTTGTTGGTCGTGAAGCGTTTCTGACCCTTCTTAAAAGCATTGCTAATTCAAACAGCTTAAGAGTCAACGAAGATGGGGATGTCGTTATGATATCACAGAATCCCATTCCGATGGCGATGAATCCGAATATGATGAATCCTCTGGCAAATACAGAGGTTTATATCTATCGGCTGAAGCACGCAAATGCTGCAAGAATGGCGAGTGTCTTACAGTCGACGTTCTCTGGTGCTGTGGTTGCCGGTGGCCAGACCGGGTTTAGCAGGCAGACTCTCAGCGCTCAGAACCAGGGCGGTGGTTTCGGTGGCGGCTTCGGTGGACAGGGAGGTCAGTTTGGCGGACAGGGTGGACGCAACACATTTGGAGCCAATACTGGAAACTTGCAGCAGAGAGTTGGGCAGGGCGGCTTTGGTGGTGGTGGCGCAGTTCAGGGGATAATGGGCGGTCAGGTTATAATCGTACCTGAAGAGGCAACCAATACACTGATTGTTAGAGCAGAGCCTGCCGACTGGGAGATCGTAAAGCGTTCTATTGAAGCTGTAGATCTGCGGCCACTTCAGGTTTTGATCGAAGTGATGATTGCTGAAGTACGTCGTAGCGACGATCTCAATGTTGGAGTTGGCATAAATGCTAACAATGATCGAAGCTTTGACAGAACCCGTGGTCGCGGTAGACTGCTTACTGATACATCGTCAAACTTTGTAGTGGATTTTACGCGGTTCGGATCTATTGACGTGAATGTGGCACTTGCTGCATTAAAGGCACGTGGAGATGTTCGCATCTTATCCATGCCTTTGATATTTGCTCAGAACAATCAGGAATCCCGCTTACTGGTTGGTGCTCAGCGTCCGTTCATTCAGACATCCCGTACATTGGCAACAGAAAACGCTGCACGCGATCAGGTTGTGCAATATCGTGATGTCGGAACTTCGCTTGCTATCTTGCCTACAATTAACCCTGATGGATATGTAAACCTTCAGGTCCAGCAGGAAGTCAGTTCAGTCACCAACGAAGTTCAGTTTGGAGCGCCAGTTATCAGTACAAGAGAAGCTCTGGCTTCGCTTTTCGTGAAAGATGGCCAGACTGTTGTTGTTGGTGGTTTAACAGATAATCAGGAAGAAAAAATTCGTTCTGGAATTCCTGGTTTGAGCAGCCTTCCAGGAATCGGGTTCTTGTTTGGATCTACGCAGCGTACAAACATTAGAACAGAACTGTTCTTATTCTTAACACCTCACGTTGTTCAGGTGGATGAAGATGTTGAACGCATTCGCAAGGAAATTAAAGAAAAATCTCCGCTTCTTCAGGACGTCAAGATAGAACCTATTATTACTACTCCGATGGATTCAACGGCGCCCAAACGTCCAACTATTGAGGAGCCAACCCAGAAAGACCGTCAGCAGCCATCGCAGCAGGTGCCTATGGAGCACCCGTTCCCTCCACGTCGACCACAGAATCCTCCGCAGCAGCCGGAGCCAGCTCCTGAAGAGCCACAGGCTCCGCCACCACCACCAGCGGAGGTTCAGCGTGCGCCACAGACTGCTCCTGAGCAAGCACCTCAGCCTGTTCAGCAACCTGCAAAATCAGAGCAATTGGTACCTACTGACATACCAGTTACAACGCCAATAGCCGGTTAGTACATAATGGCAACTATGCAGCTCCCAACAGAACTACAAAATGTACCTAAGCTAACAGAAGACTTCACTGCTGATTTTTTGGAGCAGTATGGTGTATTTCCTGTAGCGGTAGGTAATGGTGAGGTTCATGTTGCAACCTGGTTAGATGAAGTTGATTCCCAGATCCGGGATGATCTGGCTATTTCATTCAACGCCAAAGTTGTACTCGTCCGATATAGCGAAAATGAGATCCGGTCTGCGATTCGTAAGAATTACAGCACCGATGCCGTTACTGCTGAAGAATTAATTGCCGGGATGACCTCGGATGGTCGCCGTGGCTCAGACGAAGACATTCCGCTTGACGATCTTCTTACGCTCGCTAATGAAGCGCCAGTTGTTAAACTGGTAAATCTTCTTCTTATTGAAGCGCTAGACAGCAGAGCTTCCGACGTTCACCTTGAAGGATATTCGGATGGGTTACGTGTACGCTATCGTGTAGATGGTGTATTGCAGGAAGCTCCATCTCCACCAGCCGAGTTGACTGCAGCTATTGTCAGCCGTCTCAAGATTATGGCGGAGCTGGATATTGCAGAGCGCAGATTACCTCAGGATGGTCGTATACGACTGCGTTTACAGGATAGACAGGTCGACGTTCGTGTGTCTACACTGCCTACGCTCCGCGGAGAAAGTGTTGTACTTCGACTTTTGGATAAAGAACGGGGCAGGATTGGTTTGGCTGAGCTTGGTATGGCCGAAGATATCCTCGATAAATTCAAACTGATAGTTAAGCGTCCGCATGGAATCGTTCTTGTAACCGGTCCAACTGGTTCAGGTAAAACTACAACGTTGTATGCCGCAGTCGATCTGATTCGTACGGGCAAGGAGAAGATCCTTACAGTAGAAGATCCGGTTGAGTATCAGCTACCTGGCGTTCCTCAGGTACCTGTCAACGAAAAGGTGGGTGTTACGTTTGCTACTGCACTGAGAGCGTTATTACGTCAGGATCCTGACGTGATGTTGATCGGAGAAATTCGAGATGGTGAAACTGCTGAAATTGCTACTCAGGCATCGTTAACCGGTCACCTGGTTCTTTCTACTCTCCATACCAATGATGCGGCGAGTGCGCTTACCCGTCTTCTTGACCTGGGAGTTGCCGCCTATCTTGTGGCCAGTACAGTAGAAGCGGTTCTAGCTCAGCGTCTGGTGAGAATGATCTGCCCATACTGCAAGGTTGAAGAGCCAGCTCCGGAGGATTGGTCACGCGGATTAGATGCAGGTTCTTATCAGCTTACATCTGTATGGCGCGGAACCGGCTGCGATCAGTGTCGCAATACCGGTTATAAGGGGCGTACAGGTGTGCACGAGCTTTTAGTTATGGACGAAGAGCTCAAGGCGGAAATGCTACATCAGCGCGGATCCGGTGAAATAAAACAGTTGGCAGTCAAGAAGGGGATGAGAACATTGCAGCAGGATGGACTCAGGCTCGCCAGCATGGGTATTACCACCTTGGAAGAAGTCTTAAGAGTAACCAGAGCGTAAGGTGTTGGCATTTGGGCGATTCGTATTTCGCCTGAGAGCTGAGATAACAAAAAAGCCGTTCGATTGTTCGAAAACTTGAATAATTCTTGTTTTTGCCCAGATCGAGCGGCTTTCCTTTTATATTAACTCTTGTGAAACCCCGTAATAAATTTCTGATTGGCGGCGCCATCATTTTGGGTGTCGTAGGATTTATGGCCACCAACGCAATCAATGCAACTGGTGTCTATTATCTAACCCCGTCTGAGCTTTCTGCTAAGGTTGAGAGCGATCCTACATTCTATAATGTAGGCGTTAAGGTGGGAGCTCGGGTTGTTCCAGGTACAATCGTAAGAGATCCGAGCGGGCGTCAGGTTAGCTTCCAGATGACCGACGAAATCAGTACTTATCCAGTCATATATCGTGGCATTACGCCCGACACGTTTACAGATAGTGTTGATGTTGTTGTTGAAGGTCGTCTACATAAGGAAGATTCAACTTTCCATGCAACTGTGCTACTCGCAAAGTGTGCATCGAGGTATGAGGACGTACCTGGTAAGCCTGCCTATCTTGATTCCAAACCTGGCACATACACTCCAGCTAGCTAGAAATGCCGAAGTTCTCGGTATTTAAACAATAAAATCTAAATACGAGAGACGATGATTCTCGTCGGTGAACTTTCCCTCTGGGTTGGGCTCCTCATGGCCGTATGGGCCATGACCGTCTCCTTTGCCGGTGCAAACTCCCGCCGCCTGGACCTGATTGCAAGTGGCCAGCGTGCAGTTTACGCAGTGTTTGTAATGACACTTCTTTCTGCAATTGGGCTTTGGACTGCGATCTTTTCTCACGACTTTTCGATCAAATACGTTTCATCGTTTACAAGTCGTAACTTACCAAAAGTCTATCTGTTTACATCCCTATGGGCTGGCCAGGCTGGCTCATTGCTGTTCTGGATGTTGGTTCTCTCAGCATTTGGAGCGATAGCGGTATTTTCAAACAGAAACAAACACAAGGAGTTGATGCCGTATGTCACCGGCACAATCGCTTTTGTTATGGTTTTCTTTTTGGCAACTCTGTGCTTGGGAGCTAATCCATTCGAAAGGCTGGATTGGATTCCGCCGGATGGACGTGGTATGAACCCACAGCTGCAGAACCCAGGGATGGCAATTCACCCTCCAATGCTGTATCTCGGATTCATAGCTACGACAATTCCATTTGCCTTTGCTGTTGGAGCTTTATTTACCCGCAGGCTTAACTCTGAGTGGTTAGTTGCGGTTCGCCGATGGACACTGCTTGCATGGTTCTTTTTGACAATCGGTATCGTGCTGGGAATGTGGTGGGCATACGTAGAACTGGGATGGGGTGGTTACTGGGCGTGGGACCCTGTCGAAAATGCCAGCTTACTTCCATGGTTGATCCTGACTGCGTTCCTGCATTCAGTTATGGTTCAGGAAAAGCGCGGTATGTTGCGCAAGTGGAATGTCACTCTGATAATATCTGCTTTTCTTCTGACGATATTTGGGACATTCATTACAAGAAGTGGAATCATTGCGAGTGTTCACTCTTTCGCACAATCTCCTATCGGTCCTTGGTTCGCGGGGTTCCTGATAGTTGGAATTATAGGTAGCGCATATCTGGTTACAACGCGCCTTAAGGATCTTAAGGCCGAAGCAGAACTGGAAAGTATGGTAAGCAGAGAAGCTGCCTTCCTGTATAACAATCTGGTATTAGTTGGAATCGCGTTTTCAGTTCTTTGGGGAACCCTGTTTCCTGTTATAAGTGAGGCGGTTAAGGGGGACAGGATTACAGTTGGTCCTCCGTTCTTTAATACGGTAAACATACCTTTAGGGCTGCTGCTGCTGTTGTTAACAGGTATAGGTCCGCTCATAGCGTGGCGTCGTGCATCGATGCCAAATCTAAAGCGCCAGTTTTTAACTCCACTGCTTGTCGGGATTGCGGTAGCAGTGGTATTAGTCGCTTTTGGGATGCGCAATGTGTATGCGCTTGTATCATATCTGCTGGCTGGATTTGTAGCCGCAACAATTGTGCAGGAGTTTTACAAAGGAGTAAGAGCTCGTATGAAGATGTATTCCGAGTCTCTTATTGCTGCATTCTTTAAGCTTGTTGCAAAAAACAGACGCCGTTATGGCGGATACATTGTTCACGCAGGAATTGTAATTATCTTCGCGGCCTTCGCTGGATATGCGTTCAAGACAGAACATGACGTAAATATGAAAGCGGGAGATTCAGTAACGCTTAAAGATCCGTGGGGCAAAAACTGGACATTTACCAGTCAGGGCGTTTCAAACTTTGACGTTCTCAATCGATCTGTTACTGCGATGGCTCTTGAGTTATCCAGAGAGGGCAAGCCGGTTGGCTTTTTAACCAGTGAACGTAGGCAGTATTTTGCCGGTGAAGGACCGAACAGAGTTCCAACCTTTCAGCCTTCTACAGAGGTTGGGATCCTGGAAAGCTGGTCGCAGGATGTTTACCTCACATTCGTTGGTGTAGTTGGTGAGGGTGAAGGCGAAATTCGCATCGCATTTAATCCGTTGGTCCGCTGGGTATGGTTTGGTGGCTTTTTGATGGCTATTGGTGGGCTGATCGTTATGTGGCCACAGGCTGCAGCAAGATCGTCTAAAGAGGGTGGATATATCACCAGCCTGAAGAGCGAAAACTCAGTAGTGGGGCTAGCATAATGACGCCGGTTATAATTGGTACTTTGTTAGCGTTAGTAGCCCTTGGTTATGTTCTAGCTCCGCTTTTTCGTGATGCAGTTGAACTGGTTCCTGTTGAGTCTGGTAATGATGATGTATCCGATGCTTCAGCAGAAATTGATGCTTTAAGAGAGATAGAGTTCGATCACGCAACTGGAAAGCTTTCGGAGTCCGATTATCTCCAGCTCAAAACGCGTTATACAGATAGGGCGATCGTTCGAATGAAAGAGATGGAAAGCACTTCGGAAGATGGCTCTGCTGTTTTATGTTCGGTCTGCGGTAGCAGAGGGCAGGCAGGAGATTTATTCTGCTCCGAATGCGGGAATCCTTTCAAACTTCCCGTCGGCAATAATTAGTTGTAATCAAATTTTCGCAAATCTGTAGGAGTTTGCGCGTATTAAGTGTCTTCTAAGTGACGATTCCTTAGGAGGCATTTTCTCTAAGGTAGTCGTGTGAGTGCACCTTCGGAGGCTTTTGCCTTCGCTACATTAGAGGACACCAAGTGACTGTAAGTCGGAGACGATTTTTGGGGGCATCAGCAGCTGGAGCCGCTGCCGTTACCCTCATACCCAATTTCGCTGTAGCCGAGAGTTTTTCTCCGGTAACTGATACCTTGGATGATGGTGCTATTTACGCACTAGGCAGAAAAGGAGTTGATGCCGCTCTCGCAGCCGGGGCTACATACGCAGACGTAAGATTCAGTGTCACCAGGGCAAGGCGATTTATGAACGGGCCTCCCGGGCTGGATGCAATGGAGTATGGCGTCGGAATCAGAGTATTATTCAACGGATACTGGGGCTTTTATTCCAGTGTGAATTTTACCGAAGCTGAGATGGTGCGACTGGCTAAAGGAGCTGTTGCTCAGGCCACAGCCTTTAGTAGAGGCCGCAAGGATGTAGTCGAGCTTGCCCCGGTAGCAAAGGTCGTTAATGGCGACTGGAAGATGCCAATTAAATACGATCCGTTCGAAGTTCCGATTGGAGAACAGTTGGATGTGATATATTCTTACGTCGACTATGTAGGCCAGCAGATGTATGGTGTTGGTGCAAGTTGGGTTATAGACTACTCTCGCACAACATTTTACTTTTGCTCCAGTGAAGGTTCCAATTGGAAACAGACCTCATACAAGACTGGTGCAGGGTTCTCAATTTCCTATCGCGATCAGTATTCAAAGGAATTGGGGCCAGGCGGTTACGGTGTAGATATTATGTCGACCGCAGGTATGGGTTGGGAACGTATATCAGAGTGTAACTTCGCGGCTCAAGTTCCTAAGTTTATTGAAGAGGCCGAGCAAAGCCGTTACGGTATTCCTGTAGATGTAAACAGATACGAAGCTGTCTTGGCTCCTGCAGCGATTGCAAATCTCCTCGGTCAGACAATTGGTGGTGCAACTCAATTGGATCGTGCGCTCGGATATGAAGCCAATGCTGGTGGAACAAGCTATATCAACGAGCCATTTGAAATGCTTGGCAACTTTAAAGTTGGTGGGCCAAATGTGAATGTTGTTGCTGGTCGTTCCGAAGCTGGATTGTTGGCGACAAGAAAGTGGGATGATGAAGGTGTTGAAGTTAAAGACTTTACTCTGGTGAAAGATGGAATTCTTAACGACTTCCAGACAAATAGAGAGCATGCAGGTACTTTGGCAGATACTTATAAAGCATTAGGAAGAAGTGTTGAATCCAATGCATGTTCTGGCTCTGCTTCAGCAAGAGAGATTGCTCTTCAGATGACACCAAACCTGACTCTTGTAGGCGATCCAAATGGACCTACCTTCGAAGAGATGGTTAAGGGCGTAGAGCGTGGTGTTGCAGTAATGTCATTGTCTGCCAGTGTTGATCAACAATTCCTTAACGGTGTTGGAAACGGCACGTTCCGGGAGATAATAAAGGGCAAGCTCGGCAAATATTTATGGGGTGCAGGTACGATTTTCAGAACTCCTGAAATTTGGACCGGCATTAAGACACTTGGCAGATCGTCCGCATCTGAGTCTGTGGGTATGGGAAGAGGTAAGGGACAACCTTATCAGTACTGGAACTTTAGTGTAACAGCACCTCCTGTTCATCTGAAGCAGTTGGATATCATCGATATTAAACGAAAGGCATAAGGAACCGAAAATGCTTAAATCACTTTTAAATACATCTGTTTCGGTTGCCGAACTTTCACGCATGGTAGATGGTGAGCAGCGCTTCCTCTCTAGAGAAGCGTGTAAGGCAATTGCAGATAAGATCTTCTCGTTTGCAGAGGGCGGTGGTGGAACTTCAGTCGGAATCAACACCAATTGGCGTGCAAACGTACGATGGGGACGCAACAAGATTCGTTCTGGCGGTGATCTTCAGGAAACCTCTATAACTGTTACGCGCAGCATTCGTGGAGCTGCTGGTTCAGCTACAACGAACAAGTTAGATGACGAATCTCTTACTGATTGTGTTCGTCGCGCTGAAGCTCTTATGATCTTTCAGTCGGAGAATCCGGAACAGTATCCTGATACTCCCCCAGTTGAATTAGAGCATACTCACCCCGATATCTGGTCAGATAAAACTTACGGTTTGACAGCGGAAGTGCTGGGAGCAGTTTCGGACGAATCCATTACACCGTCTGAAGCAAAGGAGTTTATCTCAGCAGGGTACGTTGCAGTACGCGGTGTTGGGCATGCAGTATTGAATACAAGCGGGTTGTTCAGATATTTCCCTTACACAACCGCTGAATTCAGTATGACAGCTCGTAACAGAAAGGGGACTGGTTCGGGTTGGGCTGGTGTGGATTTCAATCAGTGGGATCGCATCGATACAAAAAAGCTTACTGAAATAGCAATAGATAAATGCGAGCGTTCGCAGAACCCCTTTAGAGTTGAACCGGGACGCTATACGGCTATTCTTGAGCCACAAGCTGTGAGCGATATGTTCTCACCAATTCTCGATCGTGCTATGGATAGAGTAATGGCCGAACAGGGGATGGGGCCGTTTGCTGCAGGTGGCGGCAACTCTAAAATTGGTCAGCAGCTTCTTGATAATAGGGTTACCATTTCTGCCGATCCGATGGATCCGGATTGCGGATTTGTCCCGTTTGACTGGGCTGGAGAACCTTACAAGAAGGTTAACTGGTTTGAGAACGGGATTTTAAAAGAGCTGTCGTACAACAGATGGTATGGGCTCACTCAGATAAACGAGGATTCGGCTTTGTCAAATAGCCGGGCTTATCGTATGAGTGGCGGTACTACTTCGATTGAAGAGATGATCTCCAGTAGCGAGAGAGCTATCTACGTAACTCGCTTTAATGGAATCAATCTGGTCGACTTCCCAAGTATGCTTATGTCCGGCAATACTCGTGACGGTCTGTGGTTGATTGAGCGCGGTAAGATTACACGTCCAATTCAAAACTTCCGTATTACAGAGTCGCCACTGTTCTTTATGAATAACATAGTTCAGTTTGGTGTGCCACAAAGGGTCTATAGACCTTCAGCACCTGCGGTTGTACCTGCACTTAAGGTGAACGACTTCAGCTTTACCGGCATGATGGACGCGGTATAAGACAATGAATATTCAAATCAATAAGAGAATGCGACACTCCATGTTAAAGACAGGACTTTATTCTGCAATGGGAGTTGTGCTGGCTGGAATAAGTAGTGTTACACTGTCGGCTCAAGGATCAAGTGCAGATGAGTATGTCAGATATTCTGTACCTGGTCAGTGTATAAAGGCTATACAGAGGTTGGATGACCAGTATTGGAGGGATAAACGCCCCGATACCGTAACTTATGGCCCAGAGAAGGATTCGATTCCTGCGATGGCACTGCAAGGCGGTAAGGCGTGTGCCTCTCGCTTTACAATCGATAACGTTCCTGAAAAGGAGCTATTGAATCTCGCTAAGCTCTACTGGATGCTGGGTGAAGATCAAAAAGCTTCGGCAGTTGCTACTAAGCTGTTGGCAGCACCTTCCTATAGCGATCAGGATGCAAAGACATATATGTTGTATAACTTGGTTTCGTCTTTAGCTAATATGAAGCCATCAAGGTTCGATCTTGCGAATGGATATCTGACACAGATTGATAACTTTGGTAAATCAGCAGCCTGGCATCGTTCATTAGGTAACTTTTCTTATAGTGTTGCGATGCTAAAGGCCGGCAATGTCGATTCTTCGCACACACTGGCCGGTAAAGCTGTAACAGCGATGCGTGAGATGGAGATTTCTGATAAGATAGATCTTGCATCAGTAAAGCTTACTCTTTATTCGATTCTTTCTGAGGTTGTTTCGTTGCAGAAATCTGCCGGCGCAGCGATGAATTTTATCGATTCAGTTGAGCTGGAGATTCTAAAGCTCAGACCACAGGGAACGAGGGATTATGAGTCGCTTGAAAGTAGAGTGAACTATTCCCGTTCTCCGTACAAACTGTTAGGCACATCCGCTATGCCTGTGGCGGCAGATAAGTGGTTTGGTATACAGGTAGGCGATACCATTCTGCCAAGGTCTGATGTTCCTACATTTATTTTCCTGTTTTCCCATGCATGTGGCGGCAGATGTTACCCAAGCTTTGCAACTCTGAACAGGGTTTATAACGATTATAGCAGCAAGGGTCTTAAGTATGTCGTACTAAGCTCGACAGGCGGTTACTATCGTAATAAACTGGTTGTACCTTCAGCCGAAGTTGATTCTGCTGGTAAGTACTTCACAGAGTTCTTAAAGCTTCCAAGTGTTGTTGCAATGAGTGAATCTGAATTTGTTAAGATTCACGATGGGAGGAGAAGGAACAGCCCAAGCATTAACTCTCGTAACTATTCCCGTGGCCGGAATGGTATACTTGTAGGCAAGGATGGAGTTGTGAAGCTGGTGGTTGATGTCAGTCCCGACAGGGAACGCGTGATACGTCAGGCTTTAGACCGTCTGTATTAGCAAGGTTTGTCCCGTAAGATTCCTGTCTGATTAATAACCGTGTTGGTGCAGTTTAATATCTGATTGCACTCGCCGATAATTAAATAAAAGACACATATCGAAAGTTGCGCCCTCAAGGCTGGATGTTGATCCAAGCTTTGAGGGCGCAATAGTTTACGGAGCAAGCCCAAGCCCTGTTTCACCAGCAATCCACTCCAGATATTTAGGTAATCCGGCAGCTACTGGGACAACCAGAAGCTCGGGAAGCTTGTATGGATGCAACTCTTCAAATGCATGGTGAAGCGAATCGAGACACGCGGATCGGGTTTTGAGTATTACCAAAGCCTCTTTCTCATCCGCCATCTTTTCTTCCCAACGATAAATAGAACGCACGTTCGAGTTAATGGTGCCGCACGCAATGAGACGACGCTCCAGGAGCGCCTTGATGAAGGTGGCCGCATCCTGTTCGGAGCCCACGGTAGTAAGAATTAGAACAGCGTCGATGTGAGTCATAAAAAATTATTTTACGGGTACCCGAAATTTTCCCGTAAGTCGATTAATTTTAACGGTTATGGCAGAAGAAGCATTAAAGGTTCGAGGCGCGCGCGAGCACAACCTTCGCGATATAGACGTTACCATACCTAGAGATAAATTAACTGTGATTACCGGGTTGTCAGGCTCTGGTAAATCATCCCTTGCATTTGATACCATTTATGCTGAAGGGCAGAGAAGGTATGTAGAGTCATTATCGGCATATGCGAGACAGTTCTTAGGGTTGATGGAAAAACCGGATGTCGATTCTATTGAAGGGTTGTCGCCAGCCATCTCGATAGAACAAAAGACCGCAGGTCATAACCCTCGCTCTACAGTCGGAACTGTTACCGAGGTCTATGACTACCTCAGACTTCTTTTTGCCAGAGCTGGTACCCCTCACTGTACAAACTGTAATCGCCCCGTTCAGCGGCAGAGCGCTGTGCAGATGGCCGAATCAGTTTTGCAGTGGCAGCAGGGAACTCGTATTGAGATTTTGGCCCCGCTTGTTCGCGGGCGCAAGGGTGAATTCAAGGATTTATTTGAAGCTGCCCGCAAGCAGGGATTTGTGCGTGCCCATGTGGATGGTCAGGTAATAGAACTGGCTGATCCGCCCAAGCTCAATAAAAAGCTCAATCACACTATTTCGATTATTGTAGATCGATTGGTGGTCAAGGAAGAAGATCGTTCTCGTATATCCGATTCCATTGAAACGGCTCTCAAGCTGGCTGAAGGAATTATAGAGGTTAAACGTTATGACACTGGCGCTGAAGTGCTTTTTTCTGAAAAGTATGGATGTCCGGATTGCGGTATATCGCTTCCTGAACTTGAGCCGCGACAGTTCTCTTTTAACTCGCCTTATGGGGCCTGTCCCGATTGTGGTGGGTTAGGAGTCAGAAAGGAAGTAAGTGAAGAGCTCATACTTGGAGATGGATCGTTAACAATACTTGAAGGGGTCATAATACCCTGGGGTGAACCAGACGGTTACCTACGGCGTACAATCCTTCCAGGGCTCGCCAGAGAGCTTAATTTCAAGTTGGACACACCCTGGGAACGTCTCCCGGAAAAAACTCGTCAGATACTTCTTTATGGGCCACCAAAGGGCAAGTCAAAGGGCGCTGACAAGGCAAGTGATGTAAGATGGGAAGGGATTCTCAACACGATTCAACGTCGTTATCAGGATACATCTTCGGATGCTGCAAGGATGAATCTCGATACGTTTATGACAACGCTCCCTTGCACCACCTGCGAGGGAAAGAGATTAAAACCTGAGTCACTAGCTGTAACAATTGCAGGTAAGAACATTGGAGATGTGGTGTTTCTCCCCATCAACGAAGCTCACGACTTTTTTGCCAGCGTTCCTGTAAAAGATTTAAAGGAAGGTAGAAATCTGCCGGGCGCACTCGATCCCGAGATTGCAGGACCGATCTTAAAAGAAGTAAAAGAGCGCCTCAACTTTCTTGTAGATGTTGGGCTCGATTATCTGACTTTAGGGCGCTCAGCAGAGTCTTTATCCGGTGGTGAGGCTCAGCGCATTCGTCTGGCAACACAGATTGGATCACGGCTGGTAGGCGTTCTTTATATTCTGGATGAACCGTCTATTGGTTTGCATCAGAGAGATAACTCCCGCCTTCTTGGTACGCTGCAACAATTGCGGGATCTTGGAAATACGGTAATCGTTGTTGAGCACGACGAAGAAACCATGATGGCTGCAGATTATCTGATTGATCTGGGGCCAGGGGCAGGAAAGCATGGAGGCGAGATAATCGCTGAAGGTACAGTTGAGAAAGTACTTAAATCCAAACGGTCTCTAACTGCCAAGTATTTGAATGGGGAACTGAGTATTGAGGTTCCTAAACAACGTCGTGTCATCGACACCGGGCGAACGATCAAGGTGCTTGGGGCGCGCGAGAATAACTTAAATAACGTTAACATTGAAATTCCTTTAGGGACGTTCACTGCTGTAACTGGTGTGTCCGGCTCCGGAAAGTCGACGTTAATTGAAGGGATTTTGAAGCGTGTTTTGTCGCGTCACTTTTTTAGAGCGAGGCAGATTCCAGGGGCTCACAAGACAGTTACCGGTTTAGAGCATATCGATAAAGTTATCGATATCGATCAGAGTCCAATTGGTAGAACCCCACGTTCAAATCCTGCCACATACACAGGGCTGTTTACTCCTATCCGCGAACTGTTTGCAGAGTTGCCTGAAGCAAAAATTCGAGGATATGGGCCGGGGCGTTTTTCCTTTAATGTCAAAGGAGGACGTTGCGAGGCATGTGAAGGCGATGGACTCGTAAAGATAGAGATGCATTTCCTCCCTGATGTATACGTACCATGTGACGTATGTAAGGGGAAGCGTTACAATCGTGAAACACTTGAGGTTCGATTTAAAGGTTTGAGCATCTCTGATGTTCTGGAATTGACCGTTGAAGATGCATTGGCCTTCTTTGAAAATCAGCCACGTATTCATCAGCGGTTATTTACTCTTAACAACGTTGGTCTTGGATACATCCACCTTGGTCAGAGTGCAACAACACTGTCTGGTGGTGAAGCTCAACGAATTAAACTGGCTACAGAGCTTTCAAAGCGTGACACCGGCCGGACGTTCTACATTTTGGATGAGCCGACTACCGGACTTCACTTTGAAGACGTTCGTGTCCTTTTAAAGGTGTTGCACACTTTAGTCGAAAGGGGCAACACGGTTCTGGTTATTGAGCACAACCTGGATGTAATCAAAACCGCGGATTGGATTATTGATCTTGGTCCGGAAGGAGGAGTCAGAGGTGGTAACGTGGTCGCCTCAGGCACTCCTGAAGATGTTGTGAAGGTAAAGGAGTCTTACACAGGTCAGTATCTCAAACCACTTTTGAAGCCTAAGAAGAGATAGGGATTGGTATATGTGACTTGCTGGATATTGCTATCTTCTCTGCCTGATGGACTGGAGTAACCAGTAGTTACATACTTCCGGTGCTCCCGGTTTAAGTAGAGAAGATGCTTTGTCCTGGCAGTTTTTTGGCTGCCACAGTCAGTTGACCTATATCGAGTCAGTCCGTAGCTTCCGCAGACTATGTCTGAAACGCCTGAATTGCGCCTGTATAATACGATATCAAGGGAAGTCGAAACCTTTGTACCCGCCGACGGAAAGACGGCCCGCATCTATACCTGCGGGCCGACTGTATACAATGCGGCGCATCTGGGTAATTTCAGAACCTTTCTTTTTGAAGATCTGTTGCGGCGGGTGCTTCGAATGGCCGGGTTCGACGTCTTTCAGGTGATGAATCTCACCGATGTCGAAGATAAAATCATTAAACGAGCAGCTGAACGAGGGTTAAGTATCCGCGAGGTTACTGAGCCGATCGTTGATCTGTTCCACAATCATCGCCGCTATCTGCGCATTGAGGATGCTGAGGCTTACCCTAAGGCCACAGACTTTATCCCTCAGATGATCGGTCTTATTTCCAGCCTGATTGATAAAGGCATTGCTTACGCAGCCGAAGATGGTTCGGTCTATTTTGCCATCGATCGTTTCCCTTCCTATGGAAAGCTGTCAAGACTGGATACCCGCGATATTAAGTCAGGGGCCAGAGTCTCTCAGGACGAATACAGTAAAGAGCAGGCACAGGACTTCGTATTATGGAAAGCCGCAAAAGAAGAGGATGAAAAGACCGGAGCTGTATGGGATTCTCCTTGGGGCCGAGGGCGACCAGGGTGGCATCTTGAATGCTCTGCGATGGCAATGGACTACCTGGGTGAAACTCTGGATATCCACTGCGGTGGTATCGATCTGATATTTCCGCATCACGAAGATGAAATTGCGCAGTCCGAAGCGGCAACCGGGGAGGAATTTTCAAGGTTCTGGTGCCACGGCGAATTTCTGTTGACCGACGGATCAAAGATGGCAAAACGTATCGGGAATGTCGCTACTGTCCAGGATCTACAGGATCAGGGTGTTTCCGCCGCTGCTTTCAGGCACTTTGCCTTTTCAACGCATTATCGCAAGCAGCTCAACCTGACTCCAGAGACTCTGGAAGCCTCAATTGAAGGGGTTAGAAGAGTTCGTGACTTTGTCGAACGTTTGAATGCTTCTCAGGTCGGGACAGAGCCGTTGGGAGTTGCGGCAGACGAATTAATCCAGTCTGCGACAGAAGCACTTTATGATGATCTGAACGCCCCAGGCGCTGTGGCGGCACTGTTCACATTTATTCGTAAGGCCAACGCCGAATTGGATAGAGCTGACGGAGACAGTTCGATTGCTCTGGATAAAGCCAGGCGCGCATTCGAACTGGTTAACTCAGTGCTGGATATCGTTCCAGATGCCATCGGGGTTGATCCGGAATTAGAAACATACGTTCTGGAAAAGCTGCAACAGCGAAAGGATGCTCGCGCAAAGAGGGATTTTGCTACGTCAGATGCGATTCGCGATGAGTTGATTTCGAGGGGAATTGCGATAGAAGACGGTCCCGATGGGACAAAGTGGAAACAGCTGCGCTGATCTCAAAAATCGGGCCACAACCAGTTGACTAATTGGCCCTAATCTGCGTATTTTATCAGGCTTGCACCGAATGGGTGATTCGCTGGCGTAGCTCAACTGGCAGAGCACCCGATTTGTAATCGGGAGGTTATCGGTTCGATTCCGATCGTCAGCTTACACATTCGGAGCAGGAGAAAAAGGGGTGGGATACCCAAGTGGCCAACGGGAGCAGACTGTAAATCTGCCGGCATCCGCCTTCGAAGGTTCGAATCCTTCTCCCACCATGCAGCATAGCTGTTTTTATGCTGTTTATTTGCAGTAAGTAGTTAAGTTAGTAACAGTATTTTCGCGGGAGTAGCTCAGTTGGTAGAGCGCTAGCCTTCCAAGCTTGATGTCGCGGGTTCGAGTCCCGTCTCCCGCTTGCGAAATTACTCGCTCTGGTTCCTGTAGAGTGTTTGTGGTATCGCAGGTAAGAAGTAGCAAGGTTGCTGTACCGGACGTTGTAAAATGTTGTTGCAGTAGCGTCGTAGTAAGTCTGAAGGGCTCGCCTTTCATGAGTTGCTCACGTAGCTCAGTTGGTAGAGCACACCCTTGGTAAGGGTGAGGTCACCGGTTCAATCCCGGTCGTGAGCTTCGACATTTAACAATACTTAAGCTTTTTCTTCTTTAAGGAGACTACATCTAGATGGCAAAAGCAAAATTCGAGCGCACCAAGCCGCACGTAAACGTAGGAACGATTG
>JBEBRK010000025.1:0-24390 GCA_040394885.1 Gemmatimonas phototrophica | reverse complement strand
CACTGACTGAAATATATAACTGGTACATCAACAATACGGTGGCGACGTTCGAAACGCATCCCATCAGAGTTACGGATATGAGCCAGAGGATATCCGAAAAATTATTGCAACATGATTGGTTGATCTGTATCCACGATGATCAGGTCATTGGATACGCCTACTATGGTTCGTTTCGGGAGAGGGCAGCATATAATCATACAGTTGAGTCCACGATCTACCTTGTTGATACAGCGGTAGGGCGAGGGTTTGGCAAAACTTTATATCAGGCACTCATGGAATCAGCCATGTATCGAGGGTTTCGTGAAGTGCTTGGCGTTATTGCATTACCGAATCCTGGAAGCGTTAACCTACATGTTGCGCTTGGATTTCGTGAAGTTGGGCGTCTTTCAAAGGTCGGGTACAAATTTGGGCAATACATTGACGTCGGATACTGGCAGCGATCATTCGAATGATTTTGAATATGAATAAGGGAAGGGCTCTATTCTGAATTTTGTGTTTGGTTCTAATTAACTTAACTTTAGAGACAGAGGAGTAACGAAATGCCTAAGAAGAGAGTTCTATCGGAGTCGAAGTCTGCTTCATCCGGGGACTGAGAGGGCAGTTTTAGTCCAGCGTACCCAAGGGCGTGTGCTGCCTACCTAAGTTTGACTCACGTCTTTTTTAGCCCCGTACACGCTAGGCATGACAGTGCGTGAGATAAAGGGTTATCTGGAGAAGATGTACCAGACAGAGGTGTCTCGGGATGTTATCAGCGCAGTTACGTCCAGCGAGTTACAGGCTAGAGGTGTAGAAGAGTTCTGATCGCGTTGATCGACAGCCTAAGCGGCTTTCCTGAAGCGATAACAGCTGTTTTCCCAAAGACTTAGATCCATCAGTGCACGGTACATTTGGTCCGTTAGAGCCTGAAGTATGTTTCCTACCCTGACCGAAAAGCTGTAGCCAGAGACTTAAAGGAGATCTATAACGCTCCAATCGAATCAGCGGTAGAAGAAGCTCTGAATGCTTTTGAAAAAGGAAAGTGGAATGAGAAATATCCCACAATAGCACAGATCTGGCGCAGGCACTGGGAAAGGATCATTCCTGTATTCCACCACAAATGCTACTGAAAGCTTAAACATGCAACTAAGAAAAGTCATCAAGAACAGAGGACACTTCCCAAACGATGAAGCTGCTGTAACGCTCATCTTCCTAGCACTCAGGAACATCATCAAGAAGTTGAGAAGCGGTGCGTCACACCAATGGGCTAACGCTATGCCATGTTTCGCTATTGTCTTTGGACAGCGATTCACTCATCATTACCAATAGCTACATAACTGCCAAGCACAAAATTTCGGATACGTCCCGTTGTCAATACTGTCGATCTAGATCTACGTACTTGCGTTCTCCCGTACCTCGCATAATATTCTCCTTGATGACTGAATGTGTGATCCAAACCATTCTATCGCACCATGGACAGCGATAATCAGTCGCTGCAGGGTGAACCCGCACTCCTTGTTCGAGTTAAAAATGGTAACGCGCAGGCGTTTACCGAGATAGTTACACGTTATATTGATGACGTAACAAAGTTTGCATATTATATACTTCAATCACAAGATGAAGCTGAAGAAGTAGCTCAAACCGTGTTTGTGTGGCTATGGGATAAGCGGGAATACATACCAACTAATCGTCCTGTTAAATCATATCTATTGCGCGCTGCGCGCAACAGATGCCTGGACCAGCGCAAATCCTTACAGATAAGAGCAAAATATGAAGCTGACCTTCAGTATACTGCTCAAACCTTACTATCACACAGTATCGTTGGTTACAATAGTGATGTACCTGGTTTTACCGTAGATAAAGTACAGGAAGTAATCGATAAACTTCCGGAGCACAGACGTTCCGCATTACGTTTACGCATTGAAGATGGTCTTTCTCACGCCGAGGTGGCTGAGGTTATGGGAATAACCCCTCAGGCGGCACAGAAGCTGATAAGCAGGACAATTACGGATTTAAGAAAATATTTTGGGGTTGGCGTCTGATTTAGCGATCCTCAATCGCTTATTAGACATGAAGAACCCATTTCCTTCACCGCAAACGGTGGGGCCTGATGACGCACTAATCGAACGGTACTGGCTCAACGAAGCCACACCGGACGAAATCGCTCGTGTGGAGTTGTGGTTTGCTGAGCATCGGGAGCAGAGAGAGCTCTACGGTAGCCTTCACAATGCTATAAGTGCTGGGAAATGGCAACCGCTAACCGCGAGCGTGACAGCCGAACGCACTATAGCTGTTTTACGCGCTATAAGAATGGATCCCAATACAGTTGGGAATATCAGCCCACTTCCTAAGCGAGGCCTATCAGCCCGATGGAGTAAGCTCAACTTTGCAGTATTGGGAGCTGTTGCTGCGCTGCTGGTATTTGCAGCCGGACGGCAGTTGAAAGATGCAATTTCAACACAAAGTACAGGGAAGCACGTGTATACCTACACAACCGGACGTGGCGAGCGAGCTACTGTTAGACTTCCAGATGGTAGCACGGTTCTATTAAGCGTTGCAAGTAAACTCGAAGTTCCGTCCGATTACACTGCGGGTAACCGTACGATCAAGCTCGATGGTGAAGCACTTTTCTCAGTTGTAAACAACTCATCGCAAACGTTTACGGTATTATCGGGACCTAGCCTGACGCGAGTGCTGGGAACAGTCTTTAAAGTTAGACATTATAGAACAGATCCCTCTGCTATTGTTTCAGTTAAAGAAGGGAAAGTATCGGTGGGAAACAAGGTAGTGACAGCGAACGAACGCGTTACGGTATCAGAAGCTCACACATCGCAGGTAACATCTGTGCAAAGCACAGAGTTTGACTTCACAACTGGAGTATTAACTCTGAATGATGTGACATTAGCCGAAGCATTACCGGAACTGGGACGATGGTATAACGCTGACATAAAACTTGCCGATCCCTCAGTTGCCGGATTAAAACTGGTTGGCGGGTTTGAGATTGGTTCGATCACCGATTTAGCAACATTGCTGGAGATGACCAACAACATGAAGGTTGTTAGAGACGGACAAACACTCACCATTTACCCGAGGAGATAAATCAACCTGATATGTCTAAACTAACAAACATATTTTGCCGGGTAGGAGCATGATTGTAAAAACATTGAGTATACTCATAATGCTTTGTGCAATGATCCTGGCTCCGGCATCGGAGCTGCTTGCACAAAAAGGTGTAACTGTTCGTACAGATGAAATGATGGATAGTGATCGCCAGGATAAATCGCCCGGTGATGCAAAATCTAGTGTTACCGCAACTGTAGTGAGTTTATCGGTAAAAGATAGTACGCTGGGAT
Organism: Gemmatimonas phototrophica; assembly: GCA_040394885.1. GTDB lineage: Bacteria > Gemmatimonadota > Gemmatimonadetes > Gemmatimonadales > Gemmatimonadaceae > Fen-1247. Next base: position 21,061 of record JBEBRK010000025.1, on the reverse strand, counting down.
ATGTGTTGCGAGAGCTTGGAAAGCAGGCAAAGAAACAGGTGATTTACGTTAACTCTAATCCGGTATTTGCACGACGCGTGAGTGTGACGGTGAATAAAGTCTCACTTTCGGATGCGTTTGCAGTTGTGCTTAAAGGGACATCTTTAGCTGCTACAGTTACCCCGGGTGGTAATACGATAGTTATTTCTTCTCCAGATCAGCGCCCAGAAACAAGCGACACTTTGAGTAAGAAACCGGCTGTTAGCGTCTCTGGTAAGATTACAGATTCGGCGTCCAAGTTGGCAATCCCGGGTGCCACTGTCGCAATCTCTGGAACTAGTCTTTCTACGGTGAGTGACGACGATGGAAATTTCACGATTTATAACGTACCTCTTGGTGAGCGCCAATTGAATGTAAAATTATTCGGTTATAAATCTGTAAATCATTCTGTGTCCGTTACGAGCAAAGATCAACTGATACGTATTGTTATGGTTCCTATTGCAACATCTTTGACGGGGGTTGTGACTACGGCAACTGGGACTCAACGTAAGCTGGAAGTTGGGAACGATATAACGGTAATTAAGGTCGATTCCGTAATGAAAGTTATGCCAGTTTCTTCGTTGACTGATCTTTTGGCGACGCGGGTGCCTGGACTAAACGTGTCACCAACCTCAGGTTCGCCAGGAGCTCCGTCGAGGATACGTATTCGTGGGGTTAGTAGCATAAATGCTACGAACGATCCAATCGTAATAATGGATGGAATAAGGATCAATGCAGTTCAAATAGAAAATAGTGAGAATGAGGCAGGAGATGCTAGCAGAGGAAGTAATCAATTAGTACCATCTCCGTTAGATGGGATTGATCCTAATAGCATTGAAACTGTTGAAGTATTCAAAGGACCATCTGCCGTTGCATTATATGGAACTGATGCTGCAAACGGTGTTATTGTTATTACAACTAAGCGTGGTCAGGCTGGACCAACGAGATGGACGGCTGAGGGTATATGGGGTCAATCTACAATGCCAGGGAAATGGCCGTCTAATTATATGAGATTCGGAACTACAATTGATGGAACTATTACCGATTGTGCAGGGAACAGAGAAGCAACTTCACCGTTCGGAGGACCAGCTGGTTGTAAAGGAATTGATGGAAGCTTATTGGAATACCAAATCCTGAATGACCCGCATACAACAGTTTTTGGTAAGGGGAGCAATCAGACCTATCGGGGAACCATTAGTGGTGGAGTACGTGGTCTCACATACTCGTTTTCTGGATCTGCCGAGAAAAAAATTGGTCTTACTAAGATGCCGGATGTGGATTTTCAGATTCTTCGAGAGTTAGGAACCCATGTCCCTGCTTGGCAGCGACGCCCGGAAGGAAGCGAAATGCAAACTGGTATGGGTAATCTGACCGCGGAGATTGGGATGTCGCGAATTCTGTTTACCAGCAGGCTCACTCGCAATTTTGTTAGGACTACACCTTTGAAGCAAGCGATCTCGATAGCAAGACTATTAGATCCGGCTGGTGTGGATTTGACTAGGTTTGGATTTGAGTCGAATCCCTATTCAGCTATTGGAAGTGGTATTCTACGAGAAATAGGAAATTTCCGGGAACAGACAACGAATAGGTCTATAAGAACGATTAATTCTTTACAGGGTCAGATTAATCCGTACTCCTGGCTAATGACAACCGTGACAGCAGGAATAGATCTGGAAAATATGATTGGCGTTAGTAAGATAGGACGGGGAGAGTGCACTGAACTTTTTGGTGATAGGTGCGGTAGCGGTGATGATCTGGGCGGTAGTGCTGTGTTGGGGAATGGTGGAAGGCACAATACGTCACAGGGTACTATTATTCAGAATTCGTTTATTGTTGGAGCTTCAATCCCTGTCTCTCTGAATCGTTGGATTTCGCTTAAAACATCCATAGGTGGAGACTATCAAAGCCGTCGGACAGACAAAGTTTCACGAAAAGCTGAGGGGCTCAGTCTGGGAGCGACTTCAGGCAATGTAGCTGATCGTCAGATTATGAGCGAATCTAGAGGTGATCGCCGCACCGCTGGAGTATATGTGGAGACTATTTTGGGTTTCGCAAACCAATTTTACTTTCCTTTTGCGATTCGAGCAGATGCAGGTAGTGGTCTTGGCGAAAGTGTAATGCCAAAATTCCCGAAATTGAATCCATCATTTCTTGTAAGCGATCTGCCTGGATTTCATAGTATTCCATTTATAGGCAAGTTAGGAACTGTTCGTCTTCGTGCAGCCTATGGACAATCTGGTGTACAGCCTTCAGTTGCTGAGAAACTCCGTACATACACTCGTGGAAGTGGTATAGTAGATGGCACTTCAGTAGCGACTACCGATATTAATTCATTAGGAAACCTTCTGCTTCGGCCTGAACGGACAACAGAAATCGAAGGAGGTGCCGATATTGATATGCTGGATGGACGTTTGAGCTTATCGCTAACTAAATATCGGAAGCGAACGCTGGATGCGTACGTAACGATTGATGTTCCCAATTCTGTAAATGGGGGAGGGAAGCAGATGAGAAATGTTGGAAATGTTGACAATTCTGGCGAGGAGATTGGGGTTCAGGCAACGTTACTGCAGAAATCAGCAATTTGGTGGCATCTGACCTTTAACCTGACGCGGACGAAGAATGAGCTGATAAAGTTAGGACGTGATAGTTTATTCGGAGTTGCGAATGGAGGAGTGCAGACTCGCTTTGTTGAAGGATATCCGCTCTTCGGTCAATGGGCTCTCCCTATTGTTGGCTATTCCGATCTCAATGGGGATGGTTGGATTACAGGAGGAGGACTTAATATTCAAAATGAAATCCAGCTTGGCGAGACGCCGGTGTATTTAGGGGCGCCATACCCCAAATACGAAACTTCTCTTCATAGTACGTTATCACTATTCAGGAATATTTCAGTCGGCTTTGCGTTTAATTTTCAGAATGGTTTCACTCAGAAGCTGGATTCATATGAATCATTCAGTGGATCATCGAAAAGCAAAGCACTAAACGATCCTAGAACACCGTTTTTTACTCAGGCGTATAGTTCTGCAGCAGGTGGGTGTAGCGTTAGCAATGCCAGTTTAGGAGGAACAGGTGTTGGAAGCCCTGGTAGGACGACACTCTGCAGTTCTATTGGAGTTGTTCAAACCGTTTATGCTTTGCGCTTCAACAATTTATCTGTTGGTTATACGATACCTCGATCGATTACTTCGTTGCTTGGCACAGGACGCAAGATGCGGGTTGCACTGCAAGGTAAAAATCTGGGTTTATGGTCAAATTACACGGGGAAAGATCCAAAAGTTAATTCTTCAATGAGTGAAGTTTTACGTGATACAGGTGTGTTACCCCCTAATAGGGAGTGGCAAATTACGATTGGAGTTAATTGATAATGCAACTTTTTATTCCCGGATTTGCCAAAATGCGTAGTATAATTTTTCTAAGCCTGTTTTTATGTGCTAGTGGATGTTCTTTAAGCGATCTCGTTGGGGGTGATTCATTACCAAGTGATACTAGCGATCCGGGGGTTGTAAAAACACCTGAAGGAGCACTTGGTGCTTATTATTCTGCCACGGTTGCTCTTACTCGTGCGGTTGGAGCTGGTTGGGGTGGTTCTGTTGTTATGGCTTCCGGCCTGATGACCGACGAATTACACTCTATTAATGCTAGGCTTCTTACAGCTGCAGCGGCCTTCCCAACGGGAGTGTCTGCAGTTGATGCCCGGGCCGAGGCGATGGATAAGGAAGGTGAACCATTATATAATGCTTTAAACTTAGTGCGTGGTCGCACACGGGAGGCCGTTGGTGCGTTGCGTAAATATTATCCGCAAGCTTCACCTGATCTGATTGCTCATCTGTTCGCAATTGAGGGAATGGCTGAAGTGATGCTAGCTGAATTTTTTTGCTCGGGAATTCCACTGAGTACGTTGAATTTTGAGGGAGATTACACCCTAAAGGCAGGATCTTCAACCCAGGATGTACTACAACACTCGCTCTCGTTATTTGATTCTGCCAGGGCTTTGTCTGCAGATAGCTCAAGATTTATTCATTTTGCCTCTATAGGGCGTGCGCGTGCACTTATTGCGTTACACGATGTTTCTGCAGCAGCGCAGGCAGTGGCCGATGTACCGACAGAGTATAACTATCTGTTATTCTTTGGAGTTGATTCTTTTAGTCTGTTCAAAACTTCGGAAAACACATGGTCGTTGTCTGTTTCCAATAAGGAAGGTCATAATGGTTTGCATTTCATTACAGATGCAGATCCGCGTACAGTAAGCGATTCTTTGACCGGATCTGGTGGTCCCTGGGTTCCGCGGAAATATGTCAATGGAGGTATTCCAGGATCCAATCCAGGTAGCGGGCCTATAAATTTTGCTAGTGGAGTTGAGGCGCGGTTAATCGAGGCTGAAGCTGCTCTGATCTCTGAAGATGGGAACTGGTTAGCAATACTTAATAAGTTGAGAACTTCGTGCCTGGAAGCCATCGGGTGTCCAACTCCAGCACCTGCAGGAACTGGTGGTATTGCTAATCTACCGCTCCTCAATGATCCTGGCATTGAGTCGCTTCCCGAAGGTAAAACAGTTCAGGATGTACGCCTTGATCTTCTGTTTCGGGAACGGGCATACTGGCTTTTCTTAACAGGACGGCGACAGGGTGATCTACGCAGACTTGTGCAACAGTATAACCGAGAACAGGATACAGTTTACCCAATCGGTTTATGGGGAGTGCAGGGATTGGCCGCTTACGGTTCGAGAATTTACTTGCCTGTACCGGTTCGTGAACAAGAGACTAATCATCTATACCGTGGGTGCGAAGACTAATTATGCGTCATATATATTCATTTTTTATATTTGCATTTGTTCTTAGCGGTTGTACTAGCGATTCGACACTTGCGCCCATCCAATCAGTAGAAAAGTCGTTTTGGGAGCTAAGATTGAATTATCGTGCGGTACAACTATCATTGAACCCGCCTCATAATACTGTACAGCTACTTGCAACGCCATATATGGCGAATGGTGAAATATGGACCCCTAGTACTACTTCGAGTAGTGGTGCTGATTCCTTGCTTGCCGAATCGCCGACGGAATTTGTTTCGCGCGATTCCACAAAGGTCGTGGTGTCAAGTGATGGTCTTGTTACCGCGCGAGCATTACAGTCTGGAACTGTCTTTGTAGTTGCAAGAAGAACATTAGATGGGGTTATTCAAACAGATTCCGCACTTGTTCGTGTTTCCAATATACCGTCGCCACCTGTTTTAAAGACGTTTATTCTTGGTGCTGGTACAAATGATAGTGCTAAAATAGCTGTTGGTTGGGGAGGTACTACGTCAGTTTTGAACCTGTCTTTCACTGTACGAGATACTAGTGAGATGCCAATATCTGGCTTACCGGTATATGTAACTTCCCTTGATCCGTCAGTAGCATTTATTGCACAACGTGATATTTGGGCTGCTACAAAGAGGGTTACTGCATTTCAACCTGGTGTTGCTCGGATACAGGCAGAAACATGGGTTTATGGCGTTTCAAAGGTTGATACGTTGCTTTTTACTGTTGGGTGGCCTCTAAAGTTTCTCAATATTGACAAACCGCTGACTGTTTGTTCAGCACCAGGATCGCACCCGTTTATCGATCAACTTACTAAGTTGATCACTGTTGGGCCAGGGGCAGTTATTAGATGGACAAATAGTACTGGGAAGCTCTTTGGTGAATGCGCTTCTGAGACTACTGTTTCTGATATTAAAACCATTGATATTCTTTTCAATGATCCTGACAACGTGTTGCCATCTTCTGTAGTTAGTCAAAATAGTGGAGGTGGAGATATTCTTTCTCTTTCAGGAGATACTACGCTGAGTTACGAGGAGCGTTCCAGGTTCAGAAGGTTTCTCAAGCCCGGTACATATATCTATCGTATTGAACCACTGGGCATTAGCGGAACAATTATTGTCAAAGATTTTTGATTAAGACTTATTTATCATGAATAGCATTAATACAAATCGCAGGAAATTTATTCAGCAGAGCGGTGCAGCTTTAGGTGGGGCATCGCTTAGTGTTGGAGCGCGGAGTTTACTTTCCCAAGATGACCAGGTTGACCAGAATTTTCAACATATTGGAAATTCGCGTGTGAAGCAACTAGCACTTCTTGCTGTGGATGCAGCAATTTCTGCCGGAGCTGTTTATGCTGACGTCAGGCTGACACATCAGAAAGAGCGGCGGTTTTCTGCTGCACTTTCAAGCATGGTTAGAAATTGGAATTCGTTTGATAGTGAAGCGATGACTGTAGGTGTGCGATCACTTGTGGATGGCTATTGGGGTTTTGCCTCTAGTCCATTTTGGACACAGGAGGAGATGATCAGGCTTGGACAGGCGTCTGTTAATCTGGGGAAATACAATGCTCGAGGAAAAGAGCGATATGTTGATATGTCTACAAGGCCTGTAGTAGAAAATGGTCACTGGATAACACCAGTTGGTATTAACCCAATGGATGTTCCGCGCGAGGAGATTTCAGATTTTCTTGCATCTTTATATAGATATGGAAAGAATTTAGACAGTAGTTTTAATCCAATCGACTTTACGACTCATAGTTTTATTAATCAAGATAAGGCCTTTGCCGCAAGTGATGGTAGTTACTGCACTCAATGTTTGACTTTATCTGGAGAAATATTTGGAGGCTGGATTTATCAAGGCAAAATCTCAGGTAATTTGCAAGAGTATCTTTCGCCAAGAGGAATGGGATGGGAGCTATATAAGAGTCAACCACTTCGGGAGCACCTTAGAGCGTTATATGAAGAGCTTAAGGAAGATGTTTCATATCCTGTGAAACCAGTAGACGTAAGGAGGTACGATACAGTTATTGCTGCGGAGGTAGTTGCGAGGTTACTAAGTAGTTCTATTGGAGCCGCTACTCAATTGGATCGTGCTCTTGACTATGAAGCCAATTCTGGTGGCACAAGTTATATAAATGATCCAGCAATTATGTTAGGTGAATTAGGAATTGGAGGGGGGCAATTGACCATTAACGCAAGCCGTGATACCGTCGGTGGAGCAAACACTGTTGGGTGGGATGACGAAGGTGTCGTGCCACAACCGTTTGTTCTTATTAAGGATGGTGTATTAAATAATTTCCAAACAACACGCGAGAGTGCTGGATGGTTAAATGAGTTGAAGCCAGGTTCGAATAGCGTATTTCGTTCAAACGGCTGTGCGGCAGCTCCAGAAGCGATGTATTTACCGATGACGCATACACCCAACTTGGCGTTGGTTCCAAATAGTACCGGAACAAGCGAAGTTTCATTGATCTCAGGATTAAAAAATGGAATTCTTGTTAAGTCCGGTAATATTTCGATGGATTTTCAACAGCTTAATGGTTATGGCGGGATTAATGCTTTTGAGGTAAAGAACGGTAAACGGACGTCCAGATTGGCAAATGCTGGATGTCTATTAAGGGCACCAGAGTTTTGGAAATCGATAATCAATATTGGCGATTCAAGTACTATGAAACGGTTCACTGGTAACTCTCGTAAAGGAGAGCCACCGCAGGATATCCTGTTTAGTATCGATGCAGTTCCTGTTGCCGTCCGAGATTTAACGATTATTGATCGCTTGAGGAAAGCCTAATGAACCGCTACCAACAGGGAGGTATGTTTCTGAATCGAGACGAATGCCAAAATATTATAGATAAGGTTTATGCATTTGCTAAATGGGGATATACCGGGGTAACGATAAGTAGCTGGTTAAATGGAGAACTACGTTGGGCTCGTAATCGCACAAGTCATGCTAGCGATCGATGCGATGTGCGAGTAAGTATTACACGAACTTCGGATTCTGCTAACGCGAGCGGAACTTGTGTCACAAATCAGACTGATGATATATCGCTTGAGGCTGTTGTGCGTGCGGCTGAGCGTAGGTGCGTGGAACGCGAAAACTTTCGTTCAATGCAACCGAAATACAATGGCTGGAATACAATGATTCCTCTTCAACGTCCCGATACTAAAATATGGAGCGATGCAACTTATGCTGTTACTCCAGAAGATCGAAGCGCTGTAGCCGTAATGCTTACCGAGAGTGCTGAGAAAAAAGGAATGCTATCGGCAGGTTACTTAGAGATGCGTATGGGATCTCATGCCTCCATGAATAATCTTGAAATGTATAGAGGAGACCCAACGCCGCTTATGGATTATCAGCGACTCACTCAGGCACAGTGTTCATGTACCGTGCGTAACTCGATTGGCACTGGATCTGGCTGGGCTGGGAATTCGAGCTACGATTCTAGCCGTATTAATGGAAGTGAGATTACACAACGCGCACTTGATAAGTGTATCAAATCAATTAATCCTGTACGAATTGAGCCTGGACGATACACCGTGATCCTTGAACCGCAAGCCGTGTATGGTCTAATAGAAGGGTTGATGCAAGGCGGTGATTTTAGGGCACCATTGTCGAGAATCTCGAACGAATTTCCCAATAATACTAGTCCACATCCGTTTTGGCTTGCTTTTGATGAGGCTTTGCAGGTACATAAGACAAAACTTGGACTTAAGATTATAGATGAAAGAATAACCGTCAGTCATTTTCCTGATGATCCTGATCTTGGCGTTGTTTCACAGGATGGTTTAAAGGAGATTACATGGATCAAGAACGGTGTGCTAACTGAATTGCACCATGATCATGAGTTTGCAAGATCAAGATTGCAACGACTAACTGGAAGGCTTTATCGTCCGGGGTTTCGCGTTAGTGGTGGTACTACTACAATCGACGAAATGATCGCAAAAACAGAACGTGGTTTGTTAGTAACTCGATTTTCTGGAGTGGAACAGCTGGATTCTAACACGATGCTTGGCTCGGGAGTTACCCGTGATGGACTATGGCTTATTGAAAAGGGAGTTGTTACAAAATCACTTTGGAACATGCGATTTACAGAGTCACCTCTTTTTGCGTTCAATCAGATAGATCTTTTAGGCATCCCTCAACCAATATTTCGTCCTGTAGTAGATCCGTATGATTTCTCTATCACCCCATCAATCGTTCCAGCCATGAAGATTAATGACTTTAGCTTCACGGGCTTACTCGATGCCATCTAGTTTTATATGAAAAAACATTATACATCGTCGCGATTGCCTTACGCAAACAAAAAAAAACAGTCGTTGCTTTCCTGTAAATTACGAACACTCTTCTCTTGGTCAATTTTTGCTTTAAGTGGTTTTAGTATGACTCTTCCGGCGCAGACCCGCTTTGAAGAACCTCAAGACGTTTTTAGTATGTCGGAATACAATACTGTAGAACAGTGTCTGGTTGCCGTCTGGCGCATTAATGAAGTAGTGAATAAGCGTGGCCCCATACAGCGGTTTCTAGCCTCTCCAGAAGAGTCTAAAGTTCCTATGGAGTGGCCTGATTCTGTTATTCGGACAGCGCAACGTTGTAGTTCTCAGTGGAACGCAACAACAGCGCCCCTCAATGATTTCGGCCAACTATTCGAACTTTTCCTTATCGCAGGTCGTAGGATTGATGCATCAGTTTTGCTTTCTCGGCGTATTGTCAAATCCGTCGCCGATGGTGATAGTTTAGCAATAAGTGTGATTGACAGTGCGATGAGTATGTATTTCTCCGCTCGTCCTTTGCATTTACGAGAACTGGATTCATTAGTGAAAACGTTGCTTGTTTTACCAGATACGGGTAGCTTTTGGTACTGGAAAATTAGCCGGTTATGGTTTTTGAGGGATGCAGCTGGACTCGTCGGAAACGACTCCATATTTATGTGGGCCGCTCGTCAGGCGGATGATCGATTTGCAGCGCTCACTGATGCTCAGCGCCTTAGTCCCTGGTATGTCGATCCTAGAATTGGTTCTATTAGTAAAGCAAAAGACAATAGTCTATACCTGAACTTTCCCGAAGCTATGGATAGCCTTGCACGGAGCACACAGGCATATGTGAGCCTGATGCATAGTTTGAGAGAGCGATTGACCAAAAATGCGGATCCATATCGAGATGATCGATTAGATGTGGGGGCAGTCGCACCAAATATTGATGCAGATATTTGGTTTCCTGTTGCTCCAACCAATTCGCGTCCATCAAAAGGAGAGCTTTCTCTCATTGTACCTCTTGCCGATTGTCGAATGCACGATGGTAAGCGTATAGATGGTAATGAAACTAACTATTGCGAACAACTATTTACATCTCTAAAGCGTCTCAAGGATCAGTTTCCTGCTCTGGAAATAACAATACTTAGTTCTCAAGAGGGACGGGCTATACTCTCGGAGCCAGGTACGTTTGAGTTGGAGGCTGATGATATGCAGCGGTGGTTTTTGGGTGGATCAAGATTACCGATTACGTTAGCAGTAGAGAAAGCTGATTTTGTTCGGTTACCAGACCCGGACAGCCGATTTGTTAATACAAGGTGGACGCTAGATGTTATGCATGATTATGGCTGTTACACAACTAAGATCAGAGGTGGTGAGATTAATTGTAGGGGAGCATATCTAGTTGATAAGGAGGGGGTCATCATTAGGGTCGCTAGCCTATTCAATCCTAGTATTGATGGTCGTGTTAAAGCTGAGACTACTCTAATTAGTATGCTTAACGCGCTTACAAAGCGAGAGAATTAGGGTGTTAACATCCTTCTATGTTCCACCTATCAGGTGGGTCGGTATTGCCAGCAGTACGAGAGTTTACTTATTCACAGAAACTAAAATTGCAGAATACCTGAAAGATTCTGCATCTCAGCACTAATAGGCGAGTATGAATAGAGAGCTCTCAATTAACCAATCGGTGGCTCTATTTTTATAACTATAACAATAGAGCATCCGTATGCTTATGCCCAATATTCCTCACTGGAAATATATTACCGCTATGTTGTTCCTATGCATGGCTATCCCCGCAAGCGCACAATCTTTATCTGAGCATATTTCAGTTGGCGATCGTCAAACTATCGCTCGTAACGCAGCATCTGCACTTGCCGCGTACGAATCCGTAATTGCGTTAGATTCCCTTAACGTCGATGCTTTGCGTAAAGCCACAAAAACCATTGTTTCCATGGGTGAATTTGAACGGAAACGGCCGATACAAAAGGCATTAGTTACTAAAGCTGAGCAATATGCTATTCGAGCATTCAGCCGTGATTCCACCAGTGCTGAATCTCACTTCGTTATGGCGCAGGCACTAGGTCGAGCAGCTAAGGTTCGTGGACCTATGATCTCAGTTACCAATGGTGTTTTGGTACACAAGCATGCTACTGCGTGCCTTGTAATTCAACCAGCCCACGCCGGTTGCGCACACGTTATTGGAGCATGGAACGCAGAACTTGTGCGACAAGGTGCTGTCATTATGAAAGTCGCTGCTACCATGTCAAAGCAGCCCATCTACCTAACCGCCAACTGGGATACAGCGCAAGTTTATCTTGAGCGCGCAGTAAAGGCTGAACCTAACACAATTATCCACCGACTTACACTCGGTCGTATTTATAAGGACCGCGAAAACATTGCCAAAGCTCGTGAACAATTTCTCGCAGCTCAAAAACTTCCCCTTAAAGACTTCAACGATCACGAATATAAAAAGCAGATTGAAGAAGAGTTGAAGAAACTAAAAGAACTTTCCCAATCATAAATCGAATTTTTATTATCACCTTATATCATTATACCACTATTTGATATAATCAGCCTCAACCTCTCATCCCCACTCAATGCCCCATCAAGACCTAGTCGCCCGCATAAACGCGGGCGACGCCACTGCGTTCAACAAACTATACAAAACCTATTCCCATCGACTCACCAAACGCTCTCTCCAGAGCTGATGCTTCTCTGGTGTAACGGCGTGCTTCTTTGCCCGTCTTTCGATGATAAAAGACGGTTAGTAAGGAACAGTATGATAATAGGAGTAGTAAAAAGCAGGTTAGCTTTGTCGCTCATTTTAATTGACTCAGCCCTTTCCACATGTATACCACGCCACAGAAGTTACACTCAAAAACCCTCTTCCGTCATTTCGTGATTAGCTATAGCACCAGTAACATTACCTGTTGAAACCGCCATTGCAACGGAACGTGTCTGACTTGAATTATCTCCACACGCGAAAACATCTGGTACGTTTGTTTTTTGAAATATATCTACGGCGATATGGCCGTGCTCCGTAAGTTCGCAGCCAAGAGAGACAGGTATGTCCGAATGTTGCGTGAATGGAATAGCTGCGTACACCGCATGGAAATCCAGTTTGTTGCCGTCTTTGAAAACCACATTTTTTACATGACCGTTTTGGTGTTCAATTTCAGAAACTTCTGTTTCTATAATCTCTATGTTGTGTTTTTGTAACTTGGTTAGTTGTTCGTCGGTAAAATCCGCTGCTCCTGAAGTTAAAATTTTTACATTATCAGTCAGATTATTTACCAGCGAAGCAAGGTGAAAAGCTCTGTTTCCGTTCGCCATAATTCCTGTTTTCTTTCCCCGATATTCATAACCATGGCAGTAAGGACAATGAATAACCGAGATACCCCAACAATCCGTAAACCCTTTAATATCGGGAATTTCGTCTTTAACACCTGTTGCAAAAATGAGCTTTCTGGACGTGAACACATTCCCGTCTTTAGTTGTTATTTCAACCCCTTTCTCGATTTTCTTCCCGCTGATAGCAATATCGTTGTGGAATTTTACGGTGGTGTAATTTAAAACCTGAGATTTTGCGTTCTCGGCTATTATGTTTGGCTTTTCACCATCATGCGTAATAAAATTATGCGAGTGGGGTGTTTGCCGATTGCATGGCAAGCCACTATCGATGATAAGTACATCCCTTAATGAACGCCCTAGAGCCATTCCAGCAGACAGGCCTGCATAGCTTCCACCTATAATGATTACGTCAAAGTTTTTACTATTTGTCATTTGATTGAAGTTGTGGGACGTTCTTGGTTGTATCGCCAGCTATGGCCAAACTGATGCTGCTTTTTCCTGATAACGCTCTATACCCCCCGAGTCAAAATCCCCGTAATCGTCTGCTCCATCAACGAAGACATCTGAGGGTCAACACTCGCAAATACCTGATGTCCGAACGCCCCGCCCATCACAAGCGACGGAATAACCGCGGCCATCGCAGTAATCTCCTCGTCAGTCAAAGGTCGCTGCTCCGGAATATTCTGAACGACTTCCTGCAAAAACTGCCGTCCAAACTCTACTACGTCGTCAAATAAGGCTCGCGCGATTTCCGGATTCCTGGGGAGCTCCTCAAAGGCCAACGTAGTCAACTCCAACTGTCCGGGGCGTTGGAAGTGCTGCCACATTGCTCGTACAAAAATGGCAATCGCCTCTTCACGCGAAGTGGCGGTACTCAGTTCCTGCTGCACTTCATTGAAGGGCGGAGAAGCTCGCTCACGGATCAAGGACAAAAGAAGTGCTTCTTTCGATTCAAAATGATGATACAAGCATCCTTTTGTCACACCAGCGCGTGTTGCAATATCTGACAACGTCGCTCGACCATATCCACCGTCGGCAAACACTTCCAGCGCTGCATCAAATAAGATGCTACATCGATCTTCCGGACTCATTCGCTTCCGGTCTTGCTGCGATGAGCATCGCATCCACTGAACCAAATTTATCTCCAGTTAAAAAATGCTTGCCAATACCGAAGATTTCACGAAGAAAACGTTTGGTAACTCTTGACAGGAATCTCTTAAACTAGTTACATACCAGCGGGTATGTAACCGCAAAAAAAATTATATACGACCGGATTCGTTTCAAAATCTATTAAACGTCGTGCATTTCCGTATTATGTCATATTCTCACCTCCTCCGGCCAAGCGCTGGATTTGTCACTCTTTCGTTAGCAACGTTACTCGTCGCTGGCTGCAGCAAACCACAACAGCAACAAGGAGGAATGCCTCCATCCGAAGTCACCTTTGTGACCGTGACTCCGCGCATGGTTGAAGAGGACCTTGAATTCACCGGACAGGTCCAGGCATATAGGACGGTCGAAGTTCGTTCACAAGCGTCTGGGGTAATTCTCGCACGTCCCTTTCGCGAAGGGAGTCAGGTGCAAAAGGGCGATGTATTGTATCGCATCGATTCTGTCGCACTCAGTGCGGCTGCCCGTAGCGCTCGTGCTCGACTCTCTGAAAGCAAAGCGAGGCTCGCAAACAGCGTAACCAACGCAAATCGGTTGAGGCCACTCCTCGAGGGCAATGCCATCGCTAAACAGGAAGTTGACAACGCAGAAACGCAGGTCGAGCAGGCTAAAGCCGCTGTCGAAGATGCAACTGGCGCGCTTGAGGCTGCACAAAAAGGTCTATCTGAAACAGTTGTGCGCGCCGAAATCAGTGGGCGCGTTGGACGTGCGCAGTTGGATGTAGGAACTCGCGTGACTGGACCAGGTGATATCCTGACAACTATTGATGTGGTGGATCCTGTGTATGTGAGCTTCCGACCATCCGCAGAACAACAGCTATCATGGCGTCGTAATCCCGATCTCCGTCGTGCACTCGAACCAGGTGGTTCCGCACGAGTAGAAGTTATACTGGCAGGTGATACGGGTGCCCCATTAACTGGTGCTATCGGATTTATCGATCCTGTCGTTGATCCAACTACAGGAACGCAGGAATATCGGGCCGAGTTAAAGAACTCATCCCGGTTTTTGTTACCCGGCCAATTTGTGCGCGTGCGTGTTCGTGGATTGAATAGATCCAACGCGATCGTAGTTCCGCAAGGAGCCGTGGTGCAGCAGATGGGTCAACAGATAGTATATGTTGTCGATAACGACAGTAAAGCAGCTATTCGTCCCGTAAAAGCAACTATCTGGACAAACAAGGATTGGCTCATCGAAGAAGGCCTGAATCCGGGCGATCGTGTCATTGTAGAAGGATTGCAGAAGATCGGCCCAGGCGCCGTTGTGAATGCTTCGCCACTAGTTGATAGCACTGCCGCAGTAGCCACAGCAAAGGCACCTGCACAATGAGTGTCCCCACCAAGATGCCCTCTGGCGATTCTATGAATCCGCCAGAGAAGGAATATTTTTTCGTCCGTAGACCGGTCCTGGCTGCGGTAATTTCTATCGTCATCGTACTGCTTGGTCTTTTTGCAATGATGTCGATGCCGCTCAATCGATACCCCAACATTACACCACCGTCTATTTCGGTGACGACAGTGTACCCGGGGGCGACGGCTCAGGACGTAGCAAGCGCGGTTGCAGCACCAATCGAACAACAGCTTTCAGGGCTCGAAGGGGTTCTCTACTACAAGTCATCCAACACCAGCGATGGTACGATGAACTTGGAGATATACTTCGATATCTCCCGAAATCCTGACTTAGCAGCTGTTGACGTTCAGAACGCTGTCAATACCGCATTACCGTTGCTTCCCGCATCGGTACGCCAAAACGGTGTGACTGTAAATAAAGTCAACGCTGACATTCTGCTGGTAATGGCGCTGACGTCGACTGATCCTAGCTACGATGCTTCGTATCTCACCAACTACATGAAGTTGTATGTAGCTGATGAACTTAAACGTATCCCAGGGGTGGGTAGTGCGGATGCGTTCGGTGGACTCGACTTCTCAATGCTATTAAGCCTTGATCCCGAAAAGATGGCGCAGTTAGGGATCACGGTCGATGATGTATCCGCCGCAGTTCAGGAAGAAAACTCGACAAAACCAGCAGGACGCCTGGGGCGGCAACCGTCGCCGCAAGGAACGCAGCTAACAATCTCAGTGTCCACCAGCGGACGTCTCACCACTCCGGCTGAGTTTGAAAAGATTATCGTGCGTGCTCGTCCAGATGGCTCGTTGGTCCGCCTAGGTGATATCGCTGTAGTCACGCTTGGTTCTCGTAACTACGACATGATCGGGCGATCGGATGGAGTTCCGTCCGGCTTTATGTTCGTCAACGCCCGCCCTGGTGCCAACCAGCTTGAAGTACGCAACAATATCATTAAGCGTATGGACGAGCTCGCAAAGGTGTTTCCAGATGGAGTATCGTATCAGGTTGTGTTCGATACGACGCCATTCATCACAGCGTCGATTAAAGAGGTGGGCAAGACATTAGCGGAAGCGATGATCCTGGTGACATTGGTTGTGTTCCTCTTCCTCCAAAGCTGGCGAGCAACGCTCATTCCATTGCTTGCTGTTCCAGTCAGTCTTGTCGGAACTTTCCTGGGTTTACAGGCTTTAGGATTCACTATCAATTCGCTTACACTGTTCGCGATGGTCGTTGCGATCGGTATCGTGGTTGATGACGCAATTGTGGTGATCGAAAACGTCGAACGTATTATGGCGCAGGACCGTGTATCGCCCAGAGTTGCTGCCAACAGGGCGATGCGACAGGTGTCTGGAGCATTGATCGCGATCGTGCTGGTTCTCTGCGCCGTCTTCGTGCCGGTTGCGTTCCTGGGAGGCATTACAGGAGCTCTCTATCAACAGTTCGCAGTAACGCTGGTTATCGCGATCGTATTGTCTGGTGTCGTAGCATTAACATTAACGCCAGCACTGTGTGCGCTGTTATTGAAACATGCACCTGAAGAAACGGAAAACAGATTCTTCAAGGGCTTCAATAACTGGTTTGCAGGCATGACGAGTCGCTACGTCAATCAGTCCGGTAGGCTTATGCAACGTCCTCGGATGTGGATGGCGGTTTTTGGTGTGTTGCTCGTATTAACCGCAGTCCTGTTCAGACATGTGCCTAGTGGGTTTATTCCGACTGAAGACAAAGGGTTTTTCGTTGTCTCATTGCAATTGCCTGATGGTGCTTCGTTAGAGCGTACGGAAAAAGTCGTTGAGCGTGTCGAAGCAATTATCAAAGCCGAACCATCTGTAAAAACTTATGGAGGTGCCCTCGGATTTGATCTCTTTACAAACTCAACACAATCAAACTCCGGCGCCATATTCGTCATGTTAAAGCCGTGGAATGAACGAAGCGAGCATGTCGATGAGATTCTTGCGCGAATCAATGGGCAGCTGTTTGGAATGAAAGACGCCATTGGTTTCGGCTTCAACTTTCCTGAAGTTCCGGGGCTTGGTCTCACCGCTGGTTTAGACATGTATCTGCAACAACGCACAGGCGATGACATCAATCAGTTCGCTGGTACGGTGCAGAACTTTATGACTGATGTTGGCGGGACGGGACTATTGCAGAATCCCAATGGTGGTGTGCGCACCAACGTGCCGCAGCTCTTCGTGGAAGTAAATGAAGAAGCAGCGCGCGCGCGTGGTGTCATGTCGAGCCAGGTGTTTTCCACGCTGCAATCGATGTTGTCGACGCTGTATATCAACGACTTCAACTTATACGGCCGTACTTATCGTGTGCAGGCAGAGGCGCAAGCACCGTTCCGACAGCGTCCTGAAGATATTGGGCGGTATTATGTTCGTAGCACATCGGGAGAGATGATTCCGCTATCTGCACTTGTAACAAGTGAAATGCGTGGTGCACCAACCGTCTTAACTCGATTTAATGGATTTACCGCGACACAGATCACAGGTGCAAACGCACCTGGGAAAAGTTCGGGAGAGGTGTTGAATGGTATCGAGCAATTAGTGATAGATAAATATCAGCCGCAGGGAATTGGATATGCCTACGCGGGTGAATCGTACCAGCAACGTGCTTCAGAAGGGACAGGTGGATTGGTGCTCGTGTTAGGTATGGTTCTTGTTTTCCTTGTGCTTGCTGCACAGTATGAAAGCTGGTCGATTCCGTTTGCTGTGCTACTAGGGTTGCCATTTGGAGCACTTGGAGCGTTGCTTGGTATCTGGTTCCGTGGATTGCCTAACGATCTTTACTTTCAAATTGGGTTAATGGCGGTACTTGGTCTTGCGGCGAAAAACGCCATCCTGATTGTTGAGTTTGCGACTGAGTTGCGTCAGCAAGGGCTGAGCATTCGAGAGGCTGCGATGGAAGCCGCAAGTGAACGATTCCGTCCTATCTTAATGACATCATTTGCGTTCATCCTTGGCGTATTGCCATTAGTAATCGCAGGTGGTGCAGGTGCGGCAAGCCGACATGCCATTGGTACCGGCGTGTTCGCAGGGATGTTGTTTGCAACTATCGTCGGAATCTTTTTTATCCCGCTCTTCTTTTACGTGATTCGTTCGATGGTCGACCGTGACGGTGTCGGTGTGACGACTCCTAACCCGGAATCTCCCGTGCAGATACGGCCGGAGGCTTAATGAGTCAAACCTTCGGAATTTCTGCGAAGCATATTGTGACGCATTTTGTAACACATATTATGAATAAAAATCTGCGATCTTATCCATCGTATCGGTTCGATCCTCTTGGTCACGCTGAGCATTCCAGCTTGATACAGAGTAGGGCGTTTCGTTCGATAGGTGTCGCGACAATGATGGCGTTGGTTGTTGGATGTTATCCATCAACCAACGTTGAGACAAAGCCGATTCCAGTTACCTCACGAGCCGATCACACCTCACCGGCAACGCAATCGTTTTTTGATTCGTTGCGCAAAGTCCGTGATGCAGAACGTGCGGATACATCATCAAGCCCATTGTGGTCAAACGTACCACTGGCGATGGAACAAAGCCGGGATCTGGCGTGGTTGAATGTATTACAGGATACGCAGCTGGTAGCGTTAGTGCGAACGGCTGTTTCCAACAATAGTGACATTCGTATGGCCCAGGCACGCGTTCGGGAATATCGTGCAGAGTTGAATGTTGCTCGTTCACCCTTTTATCCGCAGTTATCAGCAAACGGGGCAGGTGGCCGCAACAAAATACCTTTCCCTGGCTCCAATCCTGTCGCAAGCAACTATGTTCGTGCAACCGCTGATCTATCGTGGGAGCTCGACTTTTGGGGACGGATTCGTAAACAGTCGCAAGCTGCATCATTCGATTTGAAAGGCCGTGAAGAAGATATGCGTGCCACTGTGCTCAGTCTTGTGAGTGATGTGGTCAATGGATATCTGCAACTGCGCGAAATCGATGAAAACCTGTTACTTGCCGAACAGACTTTGGAATCCCGTCAAACTACGCTTGATATTGCTCGACGTCGGTTTGCACAGGAGCTGATATCTGAGCTTGATGTCCGGCAGTTCGAAGCACAAGTGGCGGAACCAGCTGCGCGTGTTGCGGACTTCCTCCGACTTCGTAGAGAGCAGGAAAACGCATTGTCGCTTCTTCTTGGAGTGCCACCAGGTTCGATTGCAAGAGGTGGGAATTTAAATGCGGTTATTTCTGGGATATCGGTCCCTGATTCACTCCCTGGTGATCTCGTAACACGTCGCCCTGATGTAATGCGTGCACAGCGCGATTATCAGGCCGCTCGTGCACGGATTGGCGTAGCGTCAGCGAACCGGTTTCCTCCTATTACGATAACTGGACAATATGGTTCGCAGCGCGATAAGTTCACGGGATTGTTTAACAAGCAGAGTGAGATTTATACAGTACAGCTTGGAGTTTCGCTGCCACTTTTTACGGGTGGTCGCGTACTCAATCAGGAGCGAGTTGCACGTGCCCGTGCGGAACAGGTTGATGCACTGTATGAAAAAACTCTGCTTAATGCACTTCGCGAAGCTAGCAACGCATTAGCCGGTGTCAGGTTAGGGCGTGACCAGTTGATTGCGCAGGAAACACAGGTTCGTGCGTTGCAGGTTGCATATGACATAGTGCAGCGCCGGTATAGTGCTGGAATTTCGAGTTATCTCGAAGTGCTCGATGCACAACGAAGCCTGTTTTCCGCGCAGTTGGCATTTGTGCAGTCTGAACGGCAGTATCTGTCATCGATCGTGTCGTTGTATCGGGCGATTGGTGGGAGTTGGGAAGGCGGAGTTAGGTAGGTTGGAGTATAGGTTCTTCCGTAGCCGGCCCCTCGAGCATACAGGGACCGGCTATGAAGGACTGGAGTGGGAGATAATTAGAATATCTTTCGGCTCGTCCCATTAGGGAGGTCTCGGTAAATTTGATATGTTATTGCATATTGCTGAAAGCGTATATGTGCTACTGCATATCAAAAGGTTGTGCAGAAGTGGATTTCTGATATATTTGTATATATCAGATCCACTTAGTGATATTTAGAAGCATATCATGGCCTACGAAACCGACGACATCCTCAGAACTCTACGTAATGCCCGAACTGGGAACAACTTGAGTCAGCGTGACCTAAGCGCTCGAATTGGGGTTCCGCAAAGTCATATTTCGAAGATTGAAAGCGGGGCAACTGATCTCAGACTTTCCAGTCTGGTTGAGCTGGCGCGTGCACTCAACTATGAGTTAGTCCTCGTGCCGCGCAAGTTGCTTCCCGCAGTAGAAGCCATTGTTGCCCATTCGCTTTCGAAAGCACCGCGTCCAGCCTACGAACTCAACGACGACAACGACGATGCCTGACGTTTCGGTTCTTGATGTCCGCCTATATGGCGATAGGATCGGTACTCTCACTCTTATTCCTGGAGACCGAACGCTGTTCGCATTCGATAGGTCGTATATCGAGAATCCGGAGCGAGCGACGTTGAGCTTATCTTTCAAAGACCAGTTCGGGGAGCTGCTGACACAGGTCAAGCCGAGTAATGTAAGGGTACCATCCTTCTTCTCCAATCTTCTGCCAGAAGGACCGCTACGGTCTTATCTTGCCGAGCAGGCTGGCGTGAACAAAAGGCGCGAGTTTTTTCTGCTCTGGATTTTGGGCCGGGATCTTCCCGGCGCACTTACCATCGAACCTGCGAATAGTGAAGCCTGGCCAGAACTCCAGAAAAAGGTTGAGACCGAAAAGCACCGCTCGCGTATAACTAACGCCATGCGCTTTTCGCTAGCAGGCATACAACTAAAATTTTCTGCGATTAAAAACATCGGAAAAGGCGGAGGGCTCACCATTCCAGCGGACGGAGTTGGTGGTTCATGGATCGTAAAGCTTCCTTCGCAACGCTATGACGGCGTCCCAGAAAATGAATTCTCAATGATGAGCCTTGCCGCTCGGCTTGGCATGGATGTCCCCGAGATGCAGCTCATAGATATTCAAACAATCGACGGGCTGCCCGAAGGCATGGGCCGGTTGGAAGGCCCTGCGTTTGCTATTCGGCGTTTTGATCGCACTGAAACTGGCTCGGTGCATATCGAAGATTTCGCGCAGGTGTTTGGTGTATGGCCCAACGATAAATACGAGCGCGCGAGTGCGCTCAATA
>JBEBRK010000024.1:0-32553 GCA_040394885.1 Gemmatimonas phototrophica | reverse complement strand
GGCTGTCCACGCTGCGCTTGAGAGGTGCATTTGGATACGCGTCGGTGCAGCCAAAACTTAGTCAGCTATATGGTAGGTATGTTCGTAATAATGTCAACGTTACAGGCGCCACCCAACCGGCTTTTGTAATTGAAGGTGTTGGAAACCCATACCTTCAGCCAGAGCGTAGTTCCGAGATCGAAGTTGGTTTCGATGCTGACATGCTGGACGAGCGGCTTATGCTCACTCTGACATATTCCCACAAGCAGAATACAAATACCTTAATCAATCGTCAGCTTGCTCCTTCTGCCGGGGCAGGTACGGGAACCAGACAGGAGAATATAGCCAAGGTTGTGAATCAAGCAACAATGATTCAGGCAATTATGCGACCGATCGAGCGAGATAACTTTAGAGTTAGAGTTACCAGCAACTTTACCTTCCCAGTCAATGAGATAAAATCTCTCGGATCTGGAGTGTCTCCGTTCGGAACGTTTGAGCAGCGGTACGTTGCTGGTTATCCGGTTGGAGCACTGTGGAGTTATCCAGTTATAGGTTTCCATGATAGAAACGGAAATGGATACCTGGACGGTACAGAAATCGTTTTTGCCGATAGTCTTGCATATATGGGTTCCAATATGCCGCGCTATACAATGGGGCATAATATCGAGGTTGGATTTCTGGGAAGCTTCACCTTCAACGCGTTCATTGACTATAAGGGTTCGTTTACCCAGAACCGTACGGTTGGCTGGACAGAGTTACGCAGCTACTGGGATGTCACGGTTCCTAGAGATGAACAGATGCTTTATCAGATTGTGACCAAACTGCCAGGCGATAATCGTGACCTGCAGTCAGTTAAAGAGCTGCGCTTTCAATCTGCAAGTATCTCAATGAACGTCCCAGCTCATTATGTGCGTCGCCTGGGTGCACAGAGCATTCATATCTCTCTACAAGGATCTAATCTTGGTCTGTGGTCGAGCTATCGTGGCCGTGACCCCGGCATTAACTCTTCTCCAATTGGAGAGAGACTATCTGATGCTGGCAATACCATTGGTCTAACCAGAAATTACTCCCTTCAATTCAGGGTGAGGTACTAGTAAATGTGCTTACCAGTTAGTCGTAGTAATTTTATGAATAGGAACACATGGCGCCGCATCTTCACCGGTTCAGCCCTGATGGCAGCTACTACATTGTCGTTATCAGGATGCGCGATAGATCGGTTGCTAAACTCAAGCGAGCCTCTCGAAGGTACGGTCATCGATCCTTCTCTGGTGAAAACAAGAGACGGCGCTCTGCGCGTTAAAACTGCCGCGATGGTAGGACTTGTTAAGGCATTGACGGATGCATCAGTATCCACGGCTGTGTTCACCGACGAGCTCACTGCAAACAATCAGCAAGCTCACACTCAATTGGACGCTCGCCTACGATCCAACGAATTTATTCCTGGAACGGTGTTGGCGCCCAGCTATACTAACTTTCATGTCGCTAGAGTAACCGGTTCGCAAGCTGTTACTCTGTTAAAAACATACGGAAACAGTCAGGATTCGGCAGCTATAGCGGAGTCCTATGCGATACAGGGACAATCCATCTTGTATCTGGCCGAAATGTATTGTTCCGGAATTCCCCTGACGCAAGTTCCCTTGAATGGAGCTCTCCAGTATACACGCGGGATGTCTACTGCCGAGCTGTTTGAAACTGCCAGTTCTTTGTTCGATACATCTATAGCCTATGCAGGTGATAGCATCCGTGTATCGTCTGTAGCTAAAATCGGGAAGGGGAGAGCTCTTCTAAATCTCGGTCGGTTCAGTGAAGCCAAAGATGCGGTAGAAGGAGTTGAAACTGCATATCAGTATTCTGTGCGGTACAGTAATCTGACAGGTGGTACACCCTTCTGGGCAATGGGTAACACGACTGATACTACCAGGGAAGTCATAAACGGTGAAGGTGAGAACGGTCTGGACTGGATTGCGATCCCTCCCGCCACTCAGGATCCCAGAGTTCCACTGTCGGCATTTCCTCACCGCCAACTGAAGTTTGGAGGAACTAGTGTGATATTTAGCGTAGCAAAAGGAGCAGAGGCCAGGATGATTGAAGCCGAGGCTCTATTGCAACCGGCCAGCTCACCTTCGGGAGATTGGTTGGCTCCTATCAACATTGCAAGGGCGACGGTAGGTCTTCCCGCACTTTCAGATCCTGGTTCTGCTGAGTCCAGAGTTGATTTGCTTTTTCGCGAACGTGCATTCTGGTTATTCCTCGAGGGCCGCCGGTTAGGAGATTTGAGACGCCTTGTTCGTCAATACAATCGTCATGTACTAAGTGTCTATCCAAGCGGCATTTACACTCGTGCACTCTGGCGAATTCCTTCCTATGAAAGTAATTACGTGTTCAGTCCAATAAGCACAGAAGAGGAGCGGAATCCTCTTTATTCCGGATGTGATGATCTCAAGCCATAGAAAGAAAATGAAAATAATATCTTATGCTTCAATTCTTGTATTGGGAATGTTTGCTGGATGTGCCGATCCATCAGGACCGCTCCCTTCAAACCTGCCTCCTGACAAGACGTTTAGTTATATAAAAATTGATATTGAATCTGCTTTGGTAGCCGTTGGTGATTCAGTCGATCTAAAAGCAACTGCTTACGCCCTTAGTGGCGACACTCTCGTGATTCCACCTGGTGAGCTACGGTGGGGAGTAAGCGATGCGTCAATGCTTCGAACAGACCAGAACGGGCGTATTCAGATGTTAAAGGCATCAGGCGGTGACATCGTGTATCCTTGGGTTAGCTGGACTACTGACGGAATTACAAGATCCGATTCAGCTTACCTGATTATCACGCAGAATCGGGAACCAATAGCGAGTATTCAAATTCGTCCGCAAGGTGATAGTGTCAGGACTGCAGCACCTGCGAGCGGAGCTTGCTGTGGCGTATCTGTAATTGCCAGATCAGCTTCGGGAGATTCGTTGGGTTTGGTTCGCGCGCCGCTTACAGTTGATCCTGGTATTAGTACATACGATGTTCTGATTAGCTATATGGGTCCTACTGGAGTTCTATTCGGTCTGGGCCAGTATCTGGTTCACGTACGGAAACTGGGTCCCTTCTGGTTAAGAGCGGAAACCATTGTCTATGGAACGTTACTACGTGACAGCATTCAAATGTTTGGATTGTATCCTTCATCTACGTATGTCACCTTAAGTCCGGATCGTGTCACAGGGGAAATCACAAGCGCTACAAACGGGTTTACTGAAACCATTCAACCCTGTGGTTCGATGACATTCCGCAACGACAGGCTACAGCCGGTCGAAATAATATTTGATGACCCTGGTAAAGTATCTGGATGCGTACCTGGAGATGCAACCGGTAATATCGATAGCCTTGCCAGGAATGCCACTCTTTCACGGAAGCTCCCTGCTGGCACGGTAAAATGGACTGCGCGCGTTAAAGGCAATCCATCGACTTCAGTAACTGGTACTGTAATAACGAGAGAACCTTAAATGTCATTTTCACGAAGAACGTTTGTGCAGGCAGGAGCAACATTAGCTGCTTGCACAGCTATACCTGGACAGGTTATGGCGTCTGCAAACAGGCGCCAGGATGCAGCCTCAGAGATTCAAGACCCGGCCATTAAAGCTATCGCTGATGCCGGGCTCGATGTCGCCCGCTCGTCAGGAGCCACATATGCCGATGCTCGTCTTGATCATCTATACGAATTCCAGACTAGAGGGACCCCCAGTGAATCGATGTCTTTGGGAATACGTGTATTGGTAGATGGATATTGGGGTTTTGCATCCAGTCCAATCTGGTCCAAAGATGAAGCCGCCCGTTTAGCTGCAGCTGCAATTCGTAATGCACGCGCAAACACATCTGGAAAGGCTAGATATACAGAGCTTGCTCCGGTTGCGACAAATGAACAGCAGTTGACTGGTCATTGGTCCACGCCAATTATCGACGATCCCTTTGAGATGAGTGAAGAAGAGATTGCAGATTATTTTGGAGCCGTCTCCATATATATGATGAATCTCGGTAATAATATTCCACCAGGCGCTGAGCCATTTGCTCTCGAACCAAATGGTTTGGGCGGAAAATTTCTAAAGCAGGATAAGTTGTTTGTGTCCACCATAGGCCACCATATAACTCAGCGAATATATCAGACAACTGGAGATTTTCCATTTAAACTTAAGTATAAAGGTATGCAAGCGATGGTTTCGCTTGATACTACAACTACAGCCGGTGCTGGGTTCGAGTATATTCGGGGTCAGCCTATAAGAGAACAGATAAGACAACTGGTTGAAGAAACCAAGGAAGACATGTCTCTTCCACACGTTCCTGTGGATGTAGGAAGATACGAAACAGTTCTCGACGCAAATACAGTCACATCTCTGCTAAGTGAAACTATTGGAGTTGCAACAGAATTGGATCGTGCGTTGGGATACGAAGCCAATGCAGGTGGAACAAGTTATGTAGTGGATCCGTTAGAGATGATTGGTACCCTCAAGATCGGAAGTCCTGAGTTTACCGTAACCGCAAATAGAAGTGAAGCTTTGGGTGCGGCAACCGTTAAATGGGATGACGAAGGTATAACTCCTAAGAATTTCACGTTGGTAAAGGATGGAGTTCTTAACGATATGCAGACTGATCGCGAAGGTGCAACCGTGTTAAAGGATGTATATAGTCGTCAACAAAAAACAGTTCAATCATATGGATGTTCGTTCGCTCCGGACTCGGGCTTCGAACCATTAACCCATTCCGCTAACTTGCATCTCAAGCCCAGTTCAGCATCTGACTCATTTGACTCATTAGTAGGCAAAGTTGAGAAGGGGATCGCATTTAAGCGAGGTGGTGCCGATATGGATCATCAGCAAATTTCAGGGCTCTTGTACGGACAGGCATTCGAAGTGAAAAACGGAACCAGAATAGCGCGTATTGGTGGTGCTGCAATAATCTTCAGAACACCAGAATTATGGAGTTCTGTCACCTCGATAGGAGGTGAAGCCAGTGCAAAACGGATAGGTCTGCGAACATCTAAAGGCCAGCCCGAAAGAGGTGCGTTTCATAGTGTTACTGGGGCGCCAGTAGTTCTTAAAGAGACGACAGTTATCGATATCCTAAGAAAGGCATAACTCATGAAACAGATGAATCTTGAGTCACTTACAAGTGACCATGGTATGATGTCCCGCGAAGATACGGAGCGTATCCTTTCTCACTTACAGGAGATTCGCAATCACAAAGGGAGTTACAGGTTTAACGTATCCAGCACCTGGAGCAGCGATATGCGCTGGGCAAGGAATCGCGCGAGTATGACAAGCGATAGGCGAAAGGTGATGGTTGTTGTGTTTTGCGAAATAGCCGGCGGACGTGGATCCGCAGTCACTAATCAGATTGATAATACATCTCTTGAAGGTGTGCTCAGAATGGCTGAGCGCACATCGCTAAAGGTGGCAGATCAGCGTTCTACCGATATCCCTCTGGAATTACCTCCAATGGGAAAGATGCCAAATGCAACCACCTGGTCTGATCGAACGATAAACCGCACGGTTGAAGAAAGTGCAAAGATTGTTCAGTACGCTACGTCGTTAGCCGAAGAAAAGCAGTTACTGTCAGCTGGGTATATAGAGTCGCATGGGATGACCGTTGCGTCGCGCTTTATAGACGTGCATGATAGAATGCATCAGCTGTATTCTGCTATGACACAGGCTCAGTGCAGTGCAACTGTACGTCACCCTATGGGCACTGCTTCCGGGTGGGCAGGGTTGGCAAGGTACGACCTTGGCAAAGTTGATGAAGCTGCAATTGCTGCCCGTGCAGTTGAGAAGTGCGTTTCATCGCTCGATCCAGTCAGGATCGAGCCGGGAAGATATACGGTGATACTTGAGCCGCAAGCGGTAGCAGATTTAATACTCCCTATGTTCGAATCTGGGGATTCTCATCCTGCACGTCGTGGTAGCGCGGAGAACTCCTCAATGCAGAATCCCTTTTTTATGAGTTTTGATAGATCCGTTATGCGTGATATATCGAAGATCGGGATAAAAATAGTAGACGAACGCATTACGATCTCGCACGATCCAAACGACCCCGAGCTCGGAATCCTTGGTGGCCCTGGTACCGGGCCAGTTACATGGATTGACAAAGGAGTACTTACCGGTATGACCTATGATAAGGGTTATGCTATCAAGGAATTAAATGAAGATGGTCAGGTTGAGCGTCGAATGAGTCTTCGTATGGAAGGGGGTGATACTTCTATTGATGAGATGATTGCTGGCACTCAACGAGGACTTCTGGTTTCCAGATTATCTAAACTACGTGTTGTTGATAGAAGAAGCCTGTTGATGACAGGTGTTACACGAGACGGCTTGTGGTTAATAGAAAAGGGAAAGATTTCAAAGTCTGTCAGGAATTTCAGAATCAGTGAGTCGCCGCTATTCGCATTAAATAATGTGGATCAGTTGGGTGTACCTGCCCCGGTTTATAAGCCGTTCACAATTCCGGAAGCTGCTCCTCTTTTCATTCAGTTTGCACTTTCTCAGGTAATTGTTCCTCCCCTTAAGGTGAATGATTTCTCGTTTACCTCAACGATTGATGCTATATGATCAGGTTCGTTAATTTTCAGAATATTCGGCAGAATCTTACACGGTTGCCTTTCATTGTTGGTATAACTCTCTGTACCATAGGGCAAACAATAGGAGCTCAAACTCGTTTTGCAGTTCGTGACACAGTTCCAGATGTTTCGAAATACGTAACTATGGAAGATTGTATGACAGCTTTAGGAAGAATAACAAAATCTGAAGAACTAAAGTTGCCATACTGGCCAGATACTATAGAGTTAGTTGGGGGGGAGGAATTAAAACCACTTCCAGTCGCAGCACAGGATTTCACTGCTCGCTGTATAGCAAAGTTTAATCCAGACAGTGTTGATCTTGATAATTACACTTATTGGATACGGCTGTATTTGAGCGCTGGAAATGATAAAGCTGCCCAGTCGATTGCAAAGCGCAAAATCGATTTATCTTCCTGGGATTCGCAGGATTCTTCCAAATTGTTATCGAGAACAATAAGTAATGTTTTATCCGAATACCACAAAGCGCTTCCAAGACGAACAGAACTGGCGCGTTCTCTTGTCGATTTTTACCTTGAAGGTGCTAACCAACCAACCTCTTTGGGACATAGAGTTAGTCTCTATTTCTCGAAAGCCAGTCACGAGTTAGCTAATGGAGATACTGCTACAGCCAGGGTGTGGGCTCATAAGATATTGTCTATAATAGATAGTTCTGCTAATTCGGCGCGGGACTCCGTATTTATGAAAAAACATGCTTCTAGCTCCATAGCGGCAGCGCGGGATATCATTGAGAGAGATGTATTAATGGATAGTTTGCGTGTGAGCGGACAGGCGTATGCAATGTTAAAGCGCTCTATATGGAAGGACATACCTGACGGGCCGGCAAAAGAGCATATAAATATGATAGGCGAGAAAGCCAGGCCATTGGTTGGTGAGTTTATATATTCGCGTAATGGTGAGCGTTTGAATGGTCCGGTGAGTCTTGCAGGAGCGTCATCGCCGTCAACGGTATCGTATCCTACTTCTGGAAAAGTATCCTTGGTCGTATTTCTGTATGGTGGATGTAGGGAAGAATCTCCGGCGATAGGTAATCCCGGTAAGGAGCGTGAGTCGTACCGTACCATGTGTCTAGACGGTTATACAATTCTGCACCGTATTGCAAAAAGATACCCCGAACTGGATATAACAATTGTTACAAAAACTCTGGGTTATCTAGGCTGGCTAGGTCCATTAACGCCAGAGGATGAAGCCGATTCACTTAGGTGGCTCTGGCTTGAAAATCACAAGTTACCTGCAAGACTGGTTGTAGCTAATACCGAAAATTTCAGATTGCCGGGTTTGGATCGCAGACGTATAGATCATCCTAATGAGAACTCTGCAAATTATTCATATCTCATGCACCAGCGCCGCGGTGGTGAACTCAGAAATAAGACTACTTATCTGATAGATTCGGATGGAACAATTTTAGAGACAGGTGTTCTATCTACAGGGCTTGAAAAGAGCTTGAAGCCGATTCTTGATATTATAACTAAGCGGGCGAAGTAGTTATTTGTCCGATAGTCCCACTTTAAACAACTTGGGCTATAAAAAAGTTGAAAAATTTAGTGCGTTTTCCAAGGCTGGATATTGGTTCCGGAATTGGAAAGCGCATTTTTTTGATTTACAGTTCTTATTATCTCTCCTTTGGGCGAGATCAGGCGTTGCGATATTATCAGCTTTAATGCTGGGTCGATCCTGGTCGATGGAAGTTTAGAAGATAGGTTAATAGCCTAATACCTCGCACATGACTACCTTATTAGGTAGTCATGTCAATTCCACGGACTATTTCAGATGAAATACAGCGTGAGTGGTTAGCTGGAATTGCTGCCGGGAACATTGGTGCGTTCCGGGCAGTTTTTGACGCTTATGGGCTACATCTCAAACGATTTGTCTCTATAACGGTTTCAGCGGATTCAGCTGAGGACATCGTTCAGGATGTGTTTATAAATTTGTGGAATAGGCGCGGAGAGCCAAATCTAGCTGCCGAAGGGTTGAGCAAATATCTATTTGGTGCTGTGCGCCTTAGAACTCTCCACCACCTGAGAACTGAGCGTAATCAGGCTTCCAGGGCGCAATCATTCGCAGATATCCATGATCTGGAGATCGCTCGCGGCTCAACTGATAATGAGGTGATCGCTGACGATCTGGAGAGAGCAGTGCATGCGGCATTGGCCGATTTGCCTCAAGTACAACGCCAGGTCGTGAATCTACGCTGGAGCCAAGGGATGGCTTATGGCGAGATAGCTCAGGTTTTGGGTATTACTCCGGCTGCTGCGATGCAATACGTTAGCAGGATAAAGCGGGCTTTAGCCCCGATCCTAGAAAGACTTATATAACACTTGTGATCTGCTCGACTTCGAAGCCTACATGACGTTAGTAGCTTAGCTCCTTACGGTCGCGTTCTTAAAGAAAAAAATAAAAAATCTGTCAGATAATTGCTCCGAGCTGCAACCTTGTTATATGGACAAGCATCCTCAACTGTCTGGCACCGATCTAACCGATCTGGTTGACCGCTACCTTTCGGGCGGCGCTTCTGATGAAGAAGCTAGATTAGCCATGTCTTTGCTAGCTAAAGCCCCTCGGCTAGAGGGAATTCTTAGGGGCGATGATATTGTATCTGCGCCGGATTGGAATTCTCTTTACGCTAAGGTATCGGCGTCTGATCCGGATGCTGTCCTCAATATTAAAAGTGCTAATACTTCAAATTATATCTCAGGCCGGAAATATTATCGGTGGGTGGCCGGTATTGCCGCAGCAGCACTAATTGCTTTTGGGGGATGGTGGAGTGGAGCCGGAAACCTTCGTCACAACCTGGCTTCTCAACTTTCTACATATTCTACTGCTGCCGGCAAGCAGAGTCACGTAACTCTTCCTGACGGCTCCAGGGTTCTTCTAAACGTGGCATCGACACTTGAAGTTCCTGGCGATTTTATGAACGGAAACAGGACCGTTCGACTGACTGGTGAGGCTATGTTTGAAGTTATTCATCATAGTAAAGCACCCTTTACTGTGGTAACAGATAACTCTGTTACTCAGGTTTTAGGAACCGAGTTCGCGGTGAAAGCTTATGAAGATGACTCTCAGGCTACTGTGAGTGTTCGCAATGGTAAGGTATCTGTAGATAATATTGTTGTTTCAGCCGGCGAACGTCTTGTGATACCAAAGGGCGTCAGAGCCGATAGAACCGGGTTGACGGACTTGTCAGGCTCCAACTCCTTTGCCTTTACTTCCGGCGAAATATCCTTTGATGATGTTACACTGGCTGTTGCAGCAATAGAGCTTGAACGCTGGTTTGATGTTACTATCCATTTTGCAGATCCAGAGTTAAAAACACATAGAATATCGGGAGAGTTTTCAGCAAGATCGATCATAAATCTTGTTGATGTAATGGAAGGAACATTTGGTGTGCGCGCCACTGTGTCTGGTAACAAAGTAACTATATCAAAGAGGTAACTCAGTTAGATGTTAAAGAGAACAGTTCCGGAATATTACAGCCAATTGGTCGCTAGTGCTGTTATTATTGCGCTAGGGAGTAGTATTGCTTCCCCGGTAAACGCGCAAGCGGCAAAGGTGATGCCAGAGAATTCTGTAATCCAGAATCCTATCTCCGGCAATCAATCCTCAAAGCTGGTGTCTTTATCAGTTTCCGATAGCACCATTGAATGGATAGCTAAGGAGATTGGTAGACGGGCAAATCTGAAAGTAGTTTATAATTCCGGGTTAGCTGATATTAAAAAACGAACAAGTGTGAATGTTCGAAATGTCGATGCTGTAGATGCTATACGTACTGCGCTAAAAGGCACGAAGCTTCAGGTTAACAAAACCGCAGATGGTCTGGGAGTCATGATTAGTTCCACCACGAATAACTCTCTAAATTCGGGTGGGACAGTCGTGACCGATAGTGCGTCTGTCGTTGGCGTTGTAGTTGATTCTGCAACTGGAAAGGGTGTTGCTAATGTTAACATTCAAATCCCTGGACTTTCACGTCATACATCTACCGACGCGAATGGTGCGTTTAGATTACTCAATATTTCTCCCGGTAAATATGTTCTAAATGCAAAACTGTTGGGGTATGTGTCATACAGTCTGCAGGTCGAATTAAAGCGGGGTGGAGTGGAGACCGTTAGAATTGTACTCAAACCTGCGCCAACGTCGTTAACTGAAGTAGTCACAACTGCGACTGGAGCTCAACGGCGAGTAGAGGTAGCGCACGATATCGCCAAGATAGATGTTGAGGCCGTGATGCAACGCTCACCGGTTCGTAGTATAACAGATTTACTTGAAGCAGCACAGGTTCCTGGCATCCTTGTTCAGAAGCAGAGTGGCGATCCTGGTTCTCCTTCCAGAATAAGAATACGTGGTATTGGTAGCATTTCGCAGACTAATGATCCAGTTGTCATTCTCGATGGCGTCTGGATTGATGGTTCTATGGGGAAACCATCCCGAATAGATGATATCGATCCGTCGACAATTGAGAGTATTGAGATTGTACGAGGCCCTTCAGCTGCAACACTGTATGGACAGGATGCATCCAACGGTATCATCGTTATTACAAGTAAAAAAGGTAACGTTGGTAAGCCACGCTGGAATGTACAGTATTCCCGAGATTGGGGCGAAACATATGCTAAAAAGCCACTGATATACGTTGGACAGGGTAGGGCACGTACCAACTCAAATCCAATGCAATGCAATGTTATAGATATTCTATACTATCGATGCTTTCAGGATTCAGTCGATGTATACGATCCAAATCATAAGCTTCTTTCGAAAGAAGGCACTGAAACAAATAACCGTTTTTCCCTCCAACTGGATGGCGGTGTAAATACAATTCAGTACGCTATTTCGGCGAACTTTCAGGACCAGACGGGTGTCAGGCAAAATGCGCCGGTTGACCTAATTCGAGCGAGACGCTTAGGTCATACGATCGATGATATTTATCTCAGGCCGAGCAGACTTTCTCGTAAATCATTGAGTTCATCTCTTACACTCAATCCATTAAACAATCTGTCTATCGCACTAAATGTCAACGGTACTCAATCCGATCTGACCGATAACAGCTATAGTATGACGTTCGGATCACATTCGGCGTGGAGTCTGGATACAATAAATATTCAGTCGTTAGCTTATACTAGTGTCAAGAATCCAGTTAAGTCAACAACCGTAGTGATGGGATCCAATGTTAACTGGAGGCCAGCATCGTCTTATGTTATTAACGGAACGTTTGGACTAGAACGTTTTAATGGCACTGATAATAAGCTTCAGATTCGTGAAGACAATATCTCTCATGATGCTACAAATACTATGAAACAGGATAATAAGTCGATTTATACAGCACGAATTAATGCATCGACGTCTCTGAATCTTGGTAAAGTGAGTAGATATCTGGAAATTAGACCCTCTATTGGTGGTGATTATAAACAGACTGATCAGAATTCATTTACCTTCCAGCAAAGAAAAATTCCACCTGGACAATCTGGTATTGTTGGTGGAGCAGACAGTGACGCCTCATACTATAAATTGGCAAATGCTACGGCTGGATGGTATATAAACAGTTCATTTGGGTTGTTTCAGAGACTCTATTTCGATCTTGGAATCAGACAGGATATTGGTAGTGCAATTACTTCCTCTGACAATACCAGATATCCTAAATTGGGTAGTTCCTGGTTGGTGTCCGACGAATCGTTTTGGCCTGAAAATAACTTCGTAAATCTATTCCGTATACGTGGGGCAATAGGACACTCTGCGGTACAGCCGGATCTAACAGATATTCATGGGAGATATGTCAACGGATATGCCTATATCAATGGTCGATATGTGAGCTCAGTTGATCAGGATAGACCTGGTAATCCGAGACTAAATCCTGAGAGAGCAACAGAAATTGAACTCGGATTTGATGCAGATGTTCTGTATAATCGTGTAAATCTGATTGTCACATATGCAAGAGCTCAGAACAGAAATTCACTGATTAACAGAGATTTGCCTAGTTCCCTGGGAATGGGACTTAATTCCATCAGGAAGGAAAACGTTGCACGTGTTCTCAACGCAAACCTGGAATTGGCTGCCATTGTAAAGGCAGTAGAAACGCACGATCATAATGTAACTGTAAACTATAATCTCACACTGAGTAATAATCGTGTTACACGACTGGGAGATGGTGTCTCACCGTTTTTCCATGGCAGCGTTAGCCGGGTTCAAGAGGGATATCCACTGGCCGGTGTATGGTCGCGGGTTGTTATGGGTTATATAGACGTTGACAAGGATGGATTGCTTTCCAATGAAGAGATGGTATTAAGTGACTCTACCGCATTTTTGGGATGGACTCAACCAAGAATAAAAGCTTCATATGGGGTGAGTTGGACAATCCGTAATTCTATCACATTCGACTCCCGATTTGCGTACCAGGGCAATTACGTGCAATCGCTGACCATAGGTAATACTTACGCCTCAGCCTCAAAGGACGCTTCTCTTGCCGATCAGGCGGTGATCAATGTGCACGATCTTATTGGTAAAAGAAATGTTTCGGATCTAAGATGGAATTCAGCCAGTATTTCATACTTTCTTCCGCCATCCCTGTTAACCAGAATCAAGGCAAGATCTGTCAATGTGTCACTCCAGGCAAGCAACATTGCTATCTGGACTAATTATATGGGACGTGATCCCGGAGTGAATTCTTCCATAATGAGTGGGGAACTCCTATCAGACAACGGAAATACGACGCCAAGACCAAGATTATATGTCTTCACATTTCGTTGGGGCCTATAATGGATAGAAAATTGACGAATTCAACTGAAACATTCGAAAACAATCATATGTTCGGATACGACCATTCGAGAAGTACTGTGAAAGCTCTGATAAAACAGGGAGCACTGATACTACTCCTTATAGCTGGAGCAAACGCGTGCTCGCTTGACAGACTGGTAAATGTTGATGACCCCGAAGTTGGATCAAACATTGCACGCGACGAAGTTAAGTCAAAGAAGGGAGCAATGGGGGTATACTATTCCTCCATCAAGAATCTATCGAGAAGTTATTCGTCTCTCGGCCTGTATACTGGCTTGTTGAGCGATGAGTTACGGGACATTTCTTCGCAAACTGCAGGTGTAAGAGCTACAGTAGATAACAGATATTTGACAGTTGATAAATTCGGAAACAAAAATCTGCCATTACCGGCATATTCGACCCTTCAGGCTGCAAGAAATGCAGCAAGTCAAAGTCGATATCTCCTACGCACATACTCGGATTCAACCGCAATACCATTTATTGCGCACGCATATGTAATTGAAGGCTATTCTATTTTATTACTTGCCGAGGCATTATGCTCCGGAGTTCCTCTGTCTGAGGCTCCCTTTGAGGGCGTTGTGAAATATTCGTCTGGGGTATCAACCGATGATGCATTCGATCGAGCAATTGCTCTGTTTGATTCCGCCCTTTCAATGACTCATGATAGCTTGAATTTTATAAATCTGGCTAGAGTCGGGAAGGGCAGGGCGCTGATAAATCTGGGCAAATTCGATTTGGCTAACGAAGCGGTTAACGACGTTCCAGCAGGATTTTCTTACAATCTCACTTACACACAGGCTACAGCTCCTAACAGCACCATCAGTGAAGCGTTCTGGACTTCAACCGCTAGCTCACAACCAGTTTTACTTGAGGTGGGGGTCGGCAACTTTGAGGGTATAAACGGACTATTATGGGTTGGTTCGTCACCTGCCGTTCAGGATCCTCGTGTGCCACTAACAACGGCGACTGTTGGAGGCGTAACAGGATTCGCTACGCCAGTAAGGCAGAATAAATTCCAGACGGGCAATGCCACTGTACCGTTAGCTAGAACAGTCGACGCGAGGCTCATTCAGGTTGAAGCTGCTTATCATAATAATGGCGGTACAGCGTGGTTAGATCTTCTAAATAATCTGAGGGCCACAATAGGTCTTCCCGGACTTGATGATCCTGGTACTCCTGAATCCAGAATAAATATGATATTTCAGGAGCGAGCGTATTGGAACTTTCTATTGGGGCAGCGGCATGGCGATTTACGACGCCTGATTCGCTTATATGACAGACTGCCTGAGAACACCTTTCCTACTGGTACGTATCACAATATCAAAGGCAATTTTATTCTGTACGGGGAGGCTGTTGTATTCACTCCCGATTTTTCAGAGTACGAGAGGAATCATCACTTTGAAGGCTGTGAAAACTTTAATGCATAAATATGAGAATCATAATATCACGCTATAAAAGTATGCGAAAAGTGTTTGGGTCCGTTGGTCGGCTAATGTCAGTTCTCGTTTTGGCAATAACTGGTTGCACCGATTTTGAAGGGCCAAAGATAAAGAGTATTAGTGAATCAGACGTTCTTACGAGAGTGGTAATTGGTACGGAATCAGTCATAATGAAGTTGGGTGATTCCATTCAGTTAAATGCAAAACTATTCTCAATAAATGGTGCGGAGCTGACCAGTGTTCCTGTTTCACTAATTCAATGGTCGTCTTCCTCTCCAGTCGATGCAACAGTAGACTCAACTGGTAAGGTCAGGGCACGACGTGTGGTAACAGCTCCGGTTAGAATTATTGCTAAGCTTGAATACAACGGCACAACCAAAGCGGACACAATACCATTATATATAACGGCAACGTCATACAATGCCTCTAAAGTTCGTATAGTTGCGCTTGATAGTACCAGGGTTGGAGCAGTGGCAATGGCGTCTCCACGAGTTAGAATCGACATCTATAATGATGATGAGTTAGTGATCAAGGGGGCTCGTATTCATATTGAATCAAGTGTGCGCGGTATAGATGTCTCTTATGCCGGATCAGGTGGAAGTCTGGGGGACGCATTATTCTCAGTCAGGAATACTCCCGCTCATATAGGTCCGTTTTATATAAAGGTGAAGGGGAATTTATATGGGACGGAAATATCTGATAGCGTCGAGTTTACAGGTCTTTACACTGCAAGTATGCTCTTTAGTATTGGATATGATGCCAACTCGGGGGAATATCGGGTTGGATCCATAAATCCAAGTGTTGCTCAGTTGGTACAACCCTGCACAATCATGATGATCATGGTTATGGGAAATCCAGAACCGATAGATCTGATATTTTCTGATTCAACGAGTAGCAATATCGATTGTGATCCGAATTTTCCACCAATAATCTCCACAACGATTCAAAATATCACTGGTGGCAATCTTTTGAATATTCCTGTTCCACCTCCAGGAACGTTCCCATATATGCAGCGAAGGTCTGGTGGAGTTGGAATTGTAGAAATGAGAGTAAGGCTGTCTGGATCCAAAACGCTAGTAGGGCCAAGTATAAAGTTTGACGTTAGAACTCCTGATCAATTACCATAATCTGTTCATGACTATATCACGAAGAAATGTAGTTAAATCCGGCGCCGTTCTTATCGGCGCCGGTATGGTGGGAGCGCCATTGACTGCTCAACCCATTAAAATAGGTTCTGATGGCCGGATATTAAGCTCGGACTTTGATATTCAAAGCTCCGTAATTAAGGAAATAGCACAAGCGAGTATTGATGCGGCAATGGCGCAAGGTGCATCCTATTCTGATGTGCGTATAACCTTCACCAAGCACATTCAATGGGCCTCTGAAACTCCTTTTCTATCGGAATCGATGGAGATTGGAATTAGAGCTCTTGTTGATGGATACTGGGGCTTTGCATCAAGTCCCGTATGGCATTTAGATGAAGCCGCCAGGCTTGGCGTTAGTGCTTATGATCAGGCTAAAGCAAATGTTGTCGATGGTCCGCGTGAAATGTCTCTCACTGCAACATCTGGGGAAAAAACTGGTCATTGGGTTATGCCAGTAAAGCACGATGCATTTAAAACGCATTATGATGAAATATATGACGCAATTAAAGGATTGCAGAATTTTTGCCGTCGCCTTCGGTATATGAATTTCATGAATAATAATGTTCGTTTTGAAAAGCAGCATCGAGCATTTGTATCGTCCGAGGGGCATTATCAGACTCAGATAATCAATCGTACTCTTGCGAATCTGGAACTAAAATTCGCCCATTCCAATGGGATCGACGGCGGTCAGTTTAAAGTTGATCAATACGCATCATCACCTGGTGGGCTCGAAGTTATTCGTGATAAACCAATGCGTAAATATATTCAGGAAGAATATGATCTGATGGTTGAGAGTTGGAAACTTCCAATAAAACCAGTCGATGTTGGTCGGTTTAACACGGTAATCGATCAGAATGGAATGGCAAAAATTATGAGTTCTTCAATTGGCTTTGCTACAGAGGTAGACAGAGCTATGGGTTTTGAGGCTAATTCATCTGGTACGAGTTATATAGCGGATCCCGTTTCAATGTTAGGAGTCTTTAAGGTTGGAGCACCTAATTTGAACGTTTATGCTGACAGATCTTATCCCTATGGAATAGCAACTGTTGCATGGGATGATGAAGGTGTAAAACCTGTATCTACCCAATTAATAAAAAATGGAATTCTGAACGATATGCAGGTTACCAGAGAGGGATCCGGTTGGATTAAAGATTATTATTCCCAGGCCGGTATACCAGTTGAATCCAAGGGGTATGCATTAAGTCCAACTGGTATGTTTGCACCAATGAGCCACACTCCAAATTTGTTTATTGAACCGAATCCTGACGGTGCAAAAAATATGGATGAGATGAGGCAAAGACTTGACAGGGGAATAGAGCTAAAACAACCAGCCGTTTCATTGGACTTTCAGCAATCCACGGGTTTTGCCAGAGGCCAGGCATATGAAATAAAAGATGGTAAACGTTCAGCCCGCATATCCAATGCTGCTGTGCTATTTAGAAGTGCAGAGTTATGGGGAAATGTTACTGAGTTCGGGGGTAAAGAGTTGGAATTACAGATCGGTCTGAATCAGTATAAAGGTGAACCGCAGCAGGATTCGTTTCATACGGTCAGATCGATTCCAGCAATTGTTCGTGACGTGACATTCGTTGATGTTAATCGGAAGGCATAAATAATGAATAAATCACAAAACTTGTCAGATAAACTACTTAGCGAATCGGACGGTCAAAGAATCGTTAAATCGATACTAAAGCATATGCCTCCCGATGCTTTCGTAGATATCTCGGTAATGAGCTTCTGGACTTCTGGATCGAGATGGGCACGTAATAAGGCAACGATGACATCTGATCATCGCGATATTATAGTTCGCGTGGAGCGAAATCGCGGCCTCGGCCGCCCAGGTTTGGCTCATACCAATCAGATAGATGAAGAATCATTAAAAGGCATAGCTGAAATTACAGATTACTACGCCCGGATAAATCAACCGCTTGGAGAACCGTCGACAGGATATAGTCCAAGACAATATGCTTTGAATACCGGTCCGGTGTGGAGCGAAAAAACCTATAATCGAAATCCTAAAGAAAATTCCGAACTGATTTCCAGTTTGACCCGGGAGTCAATAAAGCGGGATTTTATATCCGCTGGTTATCTGGAATCTTATGCCGGGAGCCTGACTGTTTTCGGCCGCGATAAATGGGGTTTCGAATCGACTAGATTCGGCAAGTTAACACAGGCTCAATGCTCAGTCACGGTTAGAGCAAAAAACGGGAGTGCCTCTGGATGGGCAGGTGAATCCAGTTACGAGATTGATCATCTGAATGAACTGGATATAGCGTCAAAAGCTCTGGAGAAGTGCATCGCATCACTTGATCCAGTTCGCATCGAACCAGGCAGATATACAGCGATCCTGGAGCCAAGCGCGTCTGCATCAATGTTCAAGCTGCTGGTTTCAAGCCTTGGCAGAATTGCCGCTGAACAGGGACGCGGTCCATATGCGCTGGGTTATGATCAGTCTTTAAATAGAATCAGAACCAAGTTGGGTCTTAAAATTGTGGATGATAGAATATCAATTTCTCACGATCCGTTTGATTCCCGACTTGGAACACTAGCATATCCCGCGGTGGAAAAAATTCAGTATATAAATAAAGGAATTCTTACAACTCTTGCCAACTATTATCATCACGCCCCTAACGAACTGGTAGAAGACAATGTCTCACTAATGCGAAAATCTTTCCGGGTTGAAGGAGGCGGGATCTCAATGGATGAGATGATTTCAAGTACCAAGCGTGGTTTACTTGTTTCTAGAATTTCCTCTTTGGAATCATTAGACCCGCAGTCAATGCTTTATACAGGTTTGACAAGGGATGGATTGTGGTTGATAGAGAATGGAGTAATTTCGAAACCCGTAAGAAACTTCAGGATCACAGAATCCCCGTTATTTGTATTTAACAATGTAGATCAAGTTGGAGAGACAGTCCCAGTGTTTAATCCAATAAATGATAGGGAAACATTACTATATCAGAATCAGAATGCAATTGCGAGTATCAGCGTTCCGCCTGTAAAGATCAATGACTTTAGTTTTACATCTACAGTAGATGCAATATAGCATGAAAAAAATCAGATTATATTTACAAATATGTTTTGTCTCGATTGGCTTTTTAACATTCCCTGTTTCGAATACAGCTGAAGCCCAGACGAAATTCCAACGCCCAGATACCGTTCCGACCTATTCCGAGTACAGAGATATTGATGAATGCATGGCATCTCTGGAACGACAGTATCAGTTTTACATTCGAGCTACAAGATTTTGGCAGGATACCGCTGTTTATGATCGCAGGACAGCTTATAAGCCATATCCCGATGAACAGTTGGCGCTGGGAAAGGGCTGCTTTGATCGATTTTCAATCGATTCAGTGGAAGATCAACATGTCGATACCTGGGCCGTATATCTTAACCGTACAGGTCGAAATGATGAGGCATGGAACTTACTCATGCGCAGGCTTCTCGCTGCACCAGATTCTGTTAAACAAAAGGCATTTTCTGCCGCAATGACGAGTGCCATATATACCAGGCCAATTAATGTTGAGAGAGTCCTGGAACTCTATCAGTTAGGGCGTAACAGCATTCCAGAGGATTCCCTGGAGCGTCGATATTTATTGGAGTTTTCGCAAGCAACATTAGGAATGACGATACTTGATCCACAAATAACATTACAGTTCCTGGATAGTATGATTGCTATATATGCGAAGTTCCCTGAGCGACTAAAGGATCGGTTTGCTCCTCTCCATGATCAGACTTATCGTCTTGCTTCACTTTCTCGAAGGTCCGATAGTGTTCGAGCCGGAGTAAACGCTCATCTTGCTTATGAACACGAAGTTCACTCCGCAGTTTATGGTGATAGACGGTCCTTTTCCAATTTTTTTGTTGAAGCACAGAT
Source organism: Gemmatimonas phototrophica (assembly GCA_040394885.1). Lineage (GTDB taxonomy): Bacteria > Gemmatimonadota > Gemmatimonadetes > Gemmatimonadales > Gemmatimonadaceae > Fen-1247. The sequence goes on along the minus strand of JBEBRK010000024.1, from coordinate 12,746 downwards.
GCCAGAAATCAACCCGGAATACTGGTTTTATAAGCCGTCTGTGGGCAAGGATTCTAACCTTCTAAAGAAAATTGATCATCCGCACAAAATTCCGGCATTGGGAAAAGTAAGTATCGTATCGTTTGTAGATGGATGTCATGGAGAATTCAGTGGGTTAGGACCGGTTGCACGTAACCCGGGACCAAACGGGTGTGTTCCTTTCATTTCTGTTTTGGCAAGGTTACAGAAAAAGTTTCCAGAAGTCGAGTTTACCACTGTAACAAAGACATATGGTTTTGTGGGAGCTTCCGCTATGTTAACTCCTGAGCTTGAAGCAGATTCATTATCTAAACATTATATGAATAGTCTGGGACTTGGTGGCTTCTTTACTGTGGCGGAGGCTGAATTTATTCGAATTCCTGGTTTGGATAACCGTCGGGTAGATGATGAGCCGAAGTATCGATCGGATTTAAATGCTGTTGATCCGAATCTTGGAAATAATGTAACATCTATGGGTCTTTTGATAGATACCAAGGGCAGAATAGTTGCCAGACTCTTCCTGACTCCCCAGTTCGAGGAAGATGATATTAAATTGATACAAGCTGTTATCGAGCGAAAGAATGATTAACTCGGATTAGTATTGTTTATGACTCATTTAATACGACAGTGTTAAAATAACTCAGGCCGTCTTTCATCTGACTTCGTAGTTATGAAAGACGGCTTGAGCTGGCAATAGGGACCGACCCTGGTTATAAGCGTCCTGATCCCGTGGTAGATATAAACGATCCACTTCCCAAATCTGACCCCGATATGCATTTTTACCAAAATGTACTTTCGGGGTTTTTGTTTTTATGGGGTGCACCATGTACACCGATGAGCAATATGTCAACGGAGTACGAACAGGCGATCGAGCGATATTTACTGCCATGGTAAGAGAGTATCTCGATCCTATGCTCCGTTTCTCAATAAAAGTTACGGGTCAGAATGATTGCGCTCATGATATAGTACAGAACGTGTTTATCGGGGTATGGGCCAAGGGAAAGGGCTGGTCACCAAAGTCTTCCGTAGCAGCATATCTTTTTACGGCAGTTCGCAATCGGTCTATCAATCACGTATCGATCGAAAAAAACAGGCAGAAGATTGAAACCAGAATTCAACGGGAAGCAGAGGATTCTGACTCAGAAAACGACTCAGACCGCTTGCTTATAAATGATTTAAGTTCTAGCCTGGAACTCCTCACAGACCGACAGCGCCAGGCCATACATTTAAGATACTATCAGGGACTTTCAGTTCAGGAAGTGGCCGAGGTGTTGAATATTGATTTACGGGCCACGCGTCGGTTACTAAGTCGGTCAATATCCGCTCTTCAGTCTATCTTGTCTAACGCAGAATACTAGATTCGCAGGCAGAATATCAGGTTTTGCAGGCGGGTATTCGTTTTTACAGGCGTATTCGTTTTTGCCGGATTGAGACATCGTGAGCGGGAAATAATCAGATTAGAAATATTTTTGGGTACCATGACCCCCTTTTTTTTCCTTCACTGGTTATAGAAGTAGAATGCCTGATTTCAAACACGATCCTTTGGCGCACGATCAGATAGATCGCTACCTCGCTGACGAACTCTCTACGTCAGAGATTGGTGTATTTTTATCAGCCTTGGATCATCAACCGGAGGTGAGAGAGCAGATCAGGCGTCTGAGAGCAGCTGTCAAGAGCTCAGACACGTCTCCCCCTCCATACGATGCTGAATCTCTCGTGCGGGATATTGTCTCGACAGCATGCGTCGTTCCTCAGCAGCCGGCTGCTTCGTCTATGTCGGGTCGTTCAATCTGGCGTACAACTGCAATTTCCTTCGCAGTAGCCGCTGCTTTTATTGCCGCAGTCGTTATTGGTCCTTTTGACGTTTCGAAGACAGATGAATCGACTGTAACTCTTATAACTACAGCAAAAGGCGAACGTTCCACTATCAAGCTGCCTGACGGAACAACTGTAGATCTAAATGTGGAAAGCCAGTTAAAGGTTCCTGAAGACTTCCTCTCCAATCGAACCGTCGAGTTGAAGGGAGAAGCATATTTTAACGTTACTCATTCTGCAAAACATCATTTTGAGATAATAACTGGAGATGTAACCACTAAAGTGCTAGGAACTGAATTCGCAATTCGTTCGTATCCATCCGAAGAAGTTCGAGTCTCTGTTCAATCCGGTAAAGTGTCTGTTGCAGGTGTAGTGCTTGAAGCCAATAGTATAGCCAGAATCTATAATCGTGACTCTGTGAATGTCCTGCGAAACGTCGATCTGGATAATTCCTTCAGTTTTGTCTCGGGTAGTCTCTCCATTGATTATAAGCCTCTAAAGAGCGCTGCAATGGATCTGTCGCGCTGGTACAATATAGATATACAGTTTGCTGATTCAGCAGCAGAGCAACTTCACTTCAGTGCGAACCTTGCCAATGGTTCGGTTACCGACCTGATAGAAATATTAGAATTTACACTTCCTGTGAAGGCGACGCTTTCAGGGAAGAAGCTCACCATAGCCTTTTCCAAATAAGGTATTAGCACATGATTCCAGGATCTCGGGCTCCAAAGTATAAGCGCATGATAAAACCAATAGCAGTAGTGACAGTTGGCGTAATGGCACTGACGTATGCTCCATTGTTAAATGGTCAACGGCCTGTTCTTTCAACTACAGAATCGACGGGGTTGGAAAGGCATTCGTTAGGAAGACAGACGTCAAATAATGTTCAATCTGCAAAGATTACCTTAGATGCCAAAGATATACCCCGTATTGATGCACTTCGTCGATTAGCAAAGCTGGGTGGTGTGTCGATCAGCTGGAGTGATGCTCAGGAGTTATTGTCAGGGAAGATTGATGTCGCACTAAAGAACGTAGATCTCAAAGCCGCTATACAGGAAGTCCTTAATGGTAGTGGAGCTGTGCCCCAGTATTTATCCGGCGGCCAGAAGATAGTAATTGTTAAAGATACCTCTGAAAAAAGCCCGGGAAAGAAAGGTGGTACTATCTCTGGCAAAGTAATCGATTCGGCAACAAAAAAGCCAATTAGTGGAGTATCTATTACTGTTGTTGGTTTAAAATTAAATCAACTGACTGACGTGAATGGAATATTCGAATTGCATAATGTTCCGGAGGGAAAGCAGACTATCAGCGCAAAAGCGTTGGGGTATCGATCAGTATCTAGGGATATCTCAGTTTCCAATGGCGAGAGACAGAACGTAAGTTTCAGCTTTGTTGCTACAGCTACTTCATTGTCGGAAGTTATAACTACAGCAACCGGGCAACGCAGAAGGGTGGAAGTTGCGCATGACATTGCCAAGATAGATGCCGAGGCAGTGATGCAGCGTTCCCCTGTTCGTAGTGTAAGCGATCTTCTGGAGGCCGCACAGGTCCCCGGGGTCTTGGTTCAGAGGCAGAGTGGCGATCCTGGTTCGCCAACCAAGATTAGAATACGTGGAATTAGTAGTATTTCTCAGTCCAATGATCCTGTAGTTATCCTCGACGGTGTCTGGATAGATGGATCACTTGGAAAGCCTTCAAGGATAGATGATATCGATCCATCAACCATTGAAAGTATTGAGATTGTGCGAGGGCCTTCCGCGGCTACTCTGTACGGACAGGATGCTTCTAATGGGATTATTGTTATTACAAGCAAGAAGGGAAATATAGGAAAGGCGCGCTGGAACATGCAGTATTCTCGCGATTGGGGGGAAACATACGGTAAAAAGCCTCTGATGTATATAGGGCAGGGGTTGACGCGAACTCTGCTAACAGCAAGGCGATGTGACATTGAAGATATTTTGCGGTATACATGCACACAGGATTCAGTAGATGTTTATGACCCAAATAACAAACTTTTATCGCAAGAAGGGGTCGAAACAAATAATCGATTCGTCCTTCAATTGGATGGTGGCGTAAACTCTATTCAGTACGCCATCTCGGCAAATTTTCAGGATCAGACCGGTGTCAGACAGAACTCTCCTGTTGATCTGATTAGGGCAAGGCTCCTGGGACATTCAATCGATAATATATTTCTTAAACCAAGTGCACTTTCCCGGAAGTCTTTGAGTTCTTCTCTTACTATTAATCCTTCAAACAATCTTACTATTGGATTTAACGTAAGCGGTACTCAGTCAGATCTAAAGGACAATCAATATGGGATGAGATTCTCTGGATCCGATTATCAGTATATAAATCAATGGTCTCTGGATACAACGGATATTGAGTTGTCGACTTATACGAGTACAAAGAATCCGGTAAAATCAACTAGTGTGGTTATGGGTTCGAATATGAACTGGAGACCAACATCGTCGTATGTAGTTAATGCAACTTTAGGTTTAGAACGATTTAACGGTACTGACAATAAAACCCAATCGCAGACGAGAACCGGGGCAAGTTCAAACCCGGCTCAGGATGTAACTACTACAATGAAGCAGGATAACAAGGCGATATACACAGCACGTATAAATGCATCTACTTCATTGAAATTGGGAGCTTTGGATAAGTTTCTGTCTATCAGACCATCAATCGGTGGAGACTACAGGAAGACTGATCAGAATTCCTTTACATTCGAACAGAGAGAAATACCGTCGGGTGAATCTGGAATTGTCGGCGGAGAAAATAGTTCTGCCACGTATTCAAAGTTGGCAAATGCCACTGCAGGGTGGTATATCAATAGTGCCTTTGGAGTATTTCAGCGACTCTATTTTGATCTCGGTGTCAGACAGGACATTGGAAGTGCAATAACCTCTTCAGGCAACACAAAGTATCCTAAACTGGGGAGTTCATGGCTAGTATCAGACGAATCTTTCTGGCGTCAAAACTCCATAGTGAGCCTGCTGCGATTGAGAGGTGCAATTGGCCATTCCGCTGTACAGCCGGATCTGACCGATATATATGGAAGATATCTCAATGGATATGCATACGTTAATGGTCAATTCGTTAACTCATTCGATCAGGATCGACCCGGAAATCCCAAACTGAATCCTGAGAGAGCTACCGAAATTGAGATTGGATTTGATGCGGATCTGATATATGATCGAGTGAACCTTATTGTTACTTATGCAAGGTCCGAGAATAAGAACTCATTGATTAATAGGACTTTGCCCGCATCTATTGGTATTGGTAGTATTGGTGGGGGAACAACTAACAGAAAAGAAAATATTGCTCGTGTTTTCAATGCTAATCTGGAACTCGCAGCCACTATTAAAGCTTTGGAGATGAGAGAGCATCAGTTAACGGTTAACTATAGCCTTACCCTTAGCAACAATAGAGTCCGTCGGTTAGGCGAAGGCGTCTCTCCCTTTCACTCTAATAGTGTGAGTCGTGTTCAGGAAGGATACCCATTAGCAGGCGTGTGGGGGCAGGTTGTGATGGGCTATATAGATTCGAATCAGGACGGGCTAATCTCTGATGAAGAGATGGTAAAGAGCGATTCCATGGCTTTTCTAGGCTGGAGTCAGCCAAGGATAAAAGCTTCGTATGGCTTCAGCTGGACGATACACAATTCAATTACACTTGATTCCCGATTTGCGTACCAGGGGAACTATATGCAGAGTTTATCTACGAGAGACAGCTATGGTCTGGCATCCCAGGATGCATCTCTTTCCGAGCAGGTAATTGCAAAGGCTTCTCTGATTGGTAAGAGGAATATATCGGACTTAAGATGGAATTCTGCAAGCATCTCGTATTTTCTTCCTGCCTCGTTGTTAACAAAATTTAAGGCGAGATCTGTCAACTTATCACTGCAGGCGAGTAATCTCGCCCTATGGACAAGTTATGTTGGGCGTGATCCGGGGGTCAACTCTTCCTTATTATACGGTGAAGGGCTCTCTGATGATGGTGCCACCACACCACGACCAAGATTATATGTATTCACGTTACGCTGGGGTCTCTAATGAATCAAGAATTGAATAGCTCAACTCATAAATTCGAAACGAATTATATGTCACAATCAAGCTACGCGAATAAGACAATGAGATCCTTGATGAAGAACGTTTCTCTTATGTTAGTAGTTTCAATGGGCATGGCTGCATGTTCACTGGATAGCCTTGTAAAGGTTGACGACCCCGAAGTAGGATCGAACATCGCTCGTGATCTGGTTAAGTCAAAAAGGGGGGCGATGGGAGTGTATTATTCCGCAATTAAAAACCTGTCTCAGAGTTACTCCTCGCTCAGTCTGAACACTGGATTGTTAAGCGATGAGCTACGCGATATCGGTGGCATTACAACAGGTACAGCTCTAACAAGAGTCGACAATAGGTCTCTTGAAATTTTTGATGGTCAGTATCAATTGGCTTTAGATGCATATCTAGATCTTAATAAGGCGCGAACTTCTGCAAGTCAAAGCCGTTATCTGCTGCGTACATATTCTGATTCTACAGCACTTCCTCTCATTGCACATGCATATGTTATCGAAGGATATTCTATCGTGCTGCTTGCTGAAGCCCTCTGTTCTGGTTTTCCTATCTCCGAGGTTCCATTTGAAGGGGATGTAAAGCTGTCTTCTGGTGTCTCTACGACAGATGCTTTTAATATGGCAATTGCAATGTTTGATTCAGCCCTTTCAATAACTCATGATAGTTTGAATTTTATTAACTTGGCACGAGTGGGCAAGGGTAGAGCATTGCTGAATTTGGGTGAATTCGAGATGGCAAGTCAGGTTGTAAATGATGTGCCTGATGGATTCCAGTATAATCTTACTTACACACAGGGAACCGCACCAGGCAGTAATGCCAGCGCGCAGTTCTGGACGAAAACCAGCTCTCCGGCTGTTGCTCCTAATGTCGGGGTGGGTAATTTCGAAGGGGTAAATGGGATATTATGGGTGGCTTCCACACCTGCCACTCAGGATCCACGCGTTCCATTGACAACTCAAAATACAGGCGGGACGGTGGTGTTTACCACGCCGGTCAGGCAGAACAAATTCCCTACGGGGAGTGCTAATGTGCCTTTAGCTAGAACTATTGATGCCAGATTAATTCAAATAGAAGCGGCATATCACAGAGGAGGTACAGTCTGGCTGGATATGCTAAACGATCTGCGAGCTACTATCTCTCTTTCTGCACTTTCAGATCCTGGCACGCCAGACAGTCGAGTTAAGCTGATATTTCAGGAGCGAGCTTATTGGAACTTCCTGCTGGGTCAGCGTCATGGTGACTTACGCCGTTTAATACGCCAGTACAACAGAACTCCACAGAATACGTTTCCTACAGGTACATATCACAACATTAAAGGCAATTATATCCTTTATGGAGAAGCAGTTGTATTTACTACTGGCTCTGAGTCTCAGCACAACTATAAGTATCAAGGCTGCGAAAACTATAACGCATAATTCTGAGAATATAAATGTCAAAGTATTATACAGCGCTAAATAAAATTGTTCTTAGGGGTAAGATCGTTTCAATGCTTACTCTTGGAGCCATAGGGTGCACCGATTTCGAAGGCCCTCGTATTAATCATGTAAGTGAATCAGATGTGCTTACACGAGTAGTAATTAATACCGAGTCGGTAATTATGAAATCAGGAGATTCCATAACTCTTGGCACTAGATTGTTTTCGATCAATGGAGTGGAGTTAACTGGAGTTTCGCCTTCAATGATTCAATGGTCTTCCTCTTCTCCAGTTGATGCAACTATTGACGCATCCGGAATGATCAGGGCACGGCAAGTTGTAACTGCTCCAATTCAGATTATTGCAAAGCTACAGTATAATGGCGTTACAAGGGCTGATACTATCCCGCTTTATATTACTGCAAACTCCTATTCCGCATCCGAAGTCCGATTAGTAGCATTGGATAGTAATAAGATCGATGCTGTAAGCTTCTTTTTTGAGCCAAGAGTTAGAATTGATATTTATGATAATGACGAGTTAGTGATTAAAGGAGCTCGTATTCACATTGAATCCACTGTGCCGGGATTGACTTTGCATTATGCCGGCTCTGGTGGTGACCTGGGAGATGCAATATTCACGGTACGGAATACGCCAGCATACATAGGTACTTTTTATATAAAGGTCAAAGGCAATTTATATGGAACTGAAGTCGCAGATAGCCTCGAATGGACTGGACTATATCCCTCAAACACAGGCATCAGAATAACATATGATACTATTTCAGGGCAATATTACTATGATGCCGGCATCCCAATAATACCACCACGATTACAACCTTGTGGATATGTTGTGGTAGTTGTGTATAATATTCCAGAGCCTATCGATCTGCTATTCTCTGACTCTTCATCCGCCGCAGTAGAGTGTGATCCGGATGCTCCACCACTGTACGCCTTTTTATATCCTCCCGATATTACACATGTAATTGGAGGAAATTTATTAAATGTTCCCACGCTTCCAACTGGATCGACTCACATTATGCAAAGAAGATCAGGTCATGTTGGGCTTGTGGATATGCGCATCAGGTTATCCGGATCAAAGAAGTTAGTAGGTGAACCTTTCCGAATGGACCTTAGAACTCCTGATCAATAACCATAATCAACAATGATATTATCACGACGAAATGTAATTAAATCCGGCGCCACGCTTGTTGGCGCCGGTATGGTAGGGGCTCCACTTACAGCTCAACCAGCAAAATTAGACTCCAACGGCCGTATTATCAGTACAGAATTTGATATTCAAGACGCCGCAATTAAGGAAATTGCACAGGCTGGTGTTGATTCCGCGATTTCACATGGAGCATCTTATTCTGACGCACGTATTACCTTTACCAAGCACATTTACACCGGTGGATCAAATCCAAATCTTTTGGAATCCATGGAGATTGGAATCAGGTCTCTGGTTGACGGTTACTGGGGATTTGCGTCGAGTCCTATCTGGCATTTAGATGAAGCTGCTAGACTAGGCGTTAGCGCAACTGATCAGGCAAAAGCAAATGTAGTTGATGGTCCTCGAGAGATGTCTCTTAGTAAAACTACTGGAGATAAAAATGGCCATTGGATCATGCCAGTTAAGGATGATCCATTTAAAACGCACTATGATGAGATAAAAGATTTAATGGGAGGTTTAATAGAATTCTGCCATAACCTTAAATACTTCAGCAATTCATTTAATGGTGTGACTTTTGAAAAACAATACCGCGTATTTGTATCATCAGAGGGGCACTATCAGACTCAGATATTCAATCGTACTCAAGCGGTTTTACATTTGGGATTTATGCATTCCAATCAGATAGACGGCGGCAGGTTTAAAGTTGATCAGTATACGTCTTCACCTGGTGGTATCGAAGTTATACGTGATAAACCAATGAGGAAGTACATTCAGGAAGAATACGATATTCTGATCGAAAGCTGGAAGCTGCCATTGAAGCCTATCGATGTAGGGAGATATAATACCATAATTGATCAGCATGGAATGGCAAAAATTGCCAGTCCTACCATTGGATTTGCTACAGAGATAGATAGAGCCATGGGTTTTGAGGCAAATGCATCTGGTACAAGCTACGTGACCGATCCTGTTTCGATGCTGGGAACTCTTAAAATTGGAGCACCAAACATTAACATATACGCTGATCGTTCCTACGAGTATGGGATGGCGACTGTTGGTTGGGATGACGAAGGAGTGAAGCCGATATCTACTCATCTCATAAAGAATGGAATTCTGAACGATATGCAAACCACTAGAGAGGGTGCTGATTGGATCAAGGATTATTACAACACTGCCGGAAAGCCCATAGAATCAAAAGGATATGCACTGAGCCAGACTGCAATGTCTGCTCCGATGAGTCACACTCCCAATCTTTTTATCGAGCCGAATCCAGATGGTGCAAAAAATATGGACGAACTTCGAAAAAAACTTGACAAGGGAATTGAGATGAAGCAACCGGAAGTATCTTTGGATTTTCAACAGTCCACCGGTTTTGCCCGAGGTCAGGCGTTCGAAATAAAAGACGGGAAACGTGTAGCCCGATTAAGCAATGCCGGTGTGATATTCAGAGGTAGTGAGATCTGGGGCAATATTAATGAGTTCGGCGGTAAGGAGATGGAGTTACAAGTCGATTGTAATCAATCCAAGGGCGAACCCAAGCAGGATTCATTTCACACTGTTAGGGCGGTTCCTGCAGTTGTTCGCGATGTGACATTTGTTGACATAACACGTAAGGCATAAGAATGAATAAATCACAAAACTTATCCGTAAAGTTGCTGAGCGAATCAGATGGTAAAAGGATTGTTGATTCGGCGCTTAAACATATGGCACCAGATGCTTTTGTAGAAATATCAGTAATGAGCTTTTGGAGTTCAGCCTCACGGTGGGCGCGCAATAAGGCAACGATGACCTCTGATCATCGTGATGTCGTGGTTAGTGTTACTCGCGATCCTAACCTGGGATCCTTTGGTCATGCCTCCACTAATCAGATAGATGAAGAATCGATCAAGGGAGTAGCTGGAATTGCAGACTATTATGCTCGTACAAGTCAGCAACTTGGAGAACCGCCAACAGGGTATAGCCCAAGACAGTACGCATTAAATACCGGGCCTGTGTGGAGCGATAAAACTTATAATCGTAATCCCAAGGAAAACGCAGGGCTTGTTTCTATGTTAACTAAGGAGTCGGTAAAGCGGGATTTTATATCTGCTGGCTATCTTGAATCTTATGCTGGCAGCGTGACTGTCTTTAGTCGTGATAGGTGGGGCTTCGAATCGATTCGCTTTGGTAAGTTAACTCAGGCACAGTGTTCTGCCACGGTAAGAACAAAAAATGGAACCGCATCTGGCTGGGCTGGTGAATCCAGTTATGAGATTGATCATCTGAATGAACTCGATATAGCTTCAAAGGCTTTGGAGAAGTGTAAGGCTTCGCTTGACCCCGTTCGTATCGAACCGGGCAGGTACACTACGATCCTGGAGCCCGGCGCATCTGCTCCGATGTTTCAGATATTGGTCTCGAGTCTGGGTAGATATGCACCAGAAAATTCTACCCGTGGGGATGGGGGGCCATACCGCCTTGGATTTGATCAGGCTTTGCAGAGGTATCGATCTAAACTGGGATTGAAAATAGTCGATGAAAGAATTTCGATCTCTCACGATCCATTTGATCCAAGGATTGGAACTCTGGCATATCCTGGAGTAGAGAAAATAAACTACATAGATAAAGGTATACTCACAACTTTAACCAACGACGGCTATCACGCTTCAAATGAACTGGTTGAAGACCGTATGTCGGTGCTACGAGAATCGTTTCGTGTTGAAAGCGGATCCACTTCTATGGAAGAGATGATCTCCTCTACAAAGATGGGTTTGCTCGTTACTAAACTTTCATCATTGGAAAAAATTGATTCATCGTCAATGCTTTTTACTGGATTAACTAGAGACGGGCTATGGCTGATCCAGAATGGCGCGATTTCTAAGGCTGTAAGAAATTTCAGATTTACCGAATCTCCACTGTTCATATTTAATAATCTGAATCAGATAGGAGAGTCAGTCCCGGTCTTTAATCCAGTAATAAGCAGGCATATCCTGGTCCGGCAATCCCATAATGCAATTGCCAGCATAAGTGCTCCAGCTGTCAAAATCAATGATTTTAGCTTCACGTCCACTGTGGATGCCATATAGTATGAAAAAAGTCGAACTTTATTTATTCCTGTTATTTGCTTCATTCGTTGCTGTATCTGGTGTTTCTAATACTATTGAAGCCCAAACAAGATTCGAGCGGCCGGATACCGTCCCTACCTACTCTAAATACGGACATATTGAAGAATGTCTGGTTGCTCTTGATCGAGAATATGAATCATATATTAAATCTGCAAAGTTCTGGAAAGACACTGCAGTTTATGATCCCAAGATAGTTTTTAAGCCATATCCGCCTGAGCAGTTGATGCTAGGTAAGGGATGCTTCGACAGGTTCGCAATTGACTCTATTATAAACATAGAAAATAATGTTTATAAATGGGCCCGCTCACTTCTGAGAGCTGGTCGTATAGATGATGCATGGAAACTGCAAATGCGTACCCTTGTTGAGGCACCGGATTCGGCTAAGCATGACGCATTTTTGTCAATGTATTTCAATTTCATCGATTCCCGCCCAATCCAAGTCGAAAAGCTATTGCAATTGTATGAATTAGGGCGTAAGACTGTACCGGAAGATTCATTGGTGCGTCGTTTTTTCCTGGCATCCATGTATGGAGGAATAGGAATGAAAATAGATGATTCTCAAATGATCTCAGAATCTCTTGACAGTGTGATTGCGGTTTATTCCAGATTTTCAGATGAACAGAAAAATGCGTGGGCCAATACTTTACATACGGCATACACTTTGTCGTCATTAAATAAATTCGCAGATAGCATTCGGGCTGGGCCAAAGGCTAACCTTTCTTATCAGAGAGGGATTCATCTAACTGTTTACGGTGATAGTAAGCCTTTTGATAGCTCGTTTATAGAAATACCGATGCCTGAAATAAATGCAGAATATTGGTTCTATAAACCTTATGTAGGTAAGGACCGGAATTTACTAAAGAAGATGGATCGTCCGCATAAAATTCCATCTATTGGAAAAGTAAGTGTTGTATCGTTTGTTAATGGGTGTAACAATTTCCGTCCTGTTGATATTGGAAGAAAGCCAGGAGGAGAAAACTGCGTAGAAGTTTTATCTGTATTGGCAAGATTGCAAAAGAAGTTTCCGCAAGTTGAGTTCACTACTGTAACTCAAACATATGGATTTGTAGGGGCGTCTGCTATGTTAACTCCTGGGGATGAAGCAGATTCGTTGTCCAAACAGTATATGAACAGGTGGGGGCTCGGTGGATTCTT
>JBEBRK010000023.1:0-37514 GCA_040394885.1 Gemmatimonas phototrophica | reverse complement strand
TCCATTTTCCGATTCAAATCTGCTTGAGCGCTACCTCGCTGGGGAGCTATCTCCTAGAGAGCAGGAAATTGTTCAGCAATGGGTCATCGATAATCCCGAGGAGTATCAGCTTCTCAGTGTACTCAGATCCGGTATCACTTCTGTAGATAACATCCAAATTGATCTTTCTTCCCGTGTCTCGCAAGTTGTAGCAGCCGGAGTCAGTAAGCGCAACAGTCGGGAAAAGGATCAGGCTACCTCTAACAGGCCCACGCCCGACTTTTCAAAACATACTTTACGTCGTCCTGTATTTTGGGCACTTTTCAGCTCGATTACAACCGCGATTGTACTTCTAGTATTTGGGTTTACTGGTAATCTCTCAAAACCGAATTACCTAGCAGATCCGGTAGTAATGTCTACAGGAATTGGGCATAGAAGTGAAGTTCGCCTACCCGACGGCAGCTTGGTTCAATTAGCTCCTGGTACATCTCTACGTTATCCGAAATCTTATGGAGAAGGGTTGCGGAAAGTCGAACTTGATGGAGAAGCCGTATTTACAGTGATATCCAATGAAAAAAGCCCGTTTGTGGTTACTGCCAAGGGAGTAGATACCCGTGTGCTAGGTACCACCTTCGGAGTTAGGGCGTATGATTCTGATTCAGTTGTTCAAGTCGCTGTTGCGCAAGGAAGGGTTAAAGTCGGTGAGTCTTCTGTTCTTGAGATAGGCGATCTTGTTCGTGTAAGTCCAGGCGGATCAATCGTAGAAACAAGCAATAAGTCAGTTATTAATGCATTAAGCTGGACAAGAAACAGACTGATATTCGATTCCATACCATTCCATCAGTTGGCCCAGGATATAAGCAGGTGGTACGGAGTTGAGATTGAAATAAAGGACTCCGTCTTATCCCAACGTCTTGTTACAGCTCACTTTGAGGATATCGATTTCTCTACCGCTATGGAAATTTTGATGCTAAGTCTTAACATGGAGTACAAACGGGATGGCAACCTGGTAACCATATATGCAAAATGATTAACAACAATCGTAAGAGCATGCAGATGATAAAATCTTCCTTCCTGCGTATTACTCTGGCGGCTATTATTGCTCTACCGTCTTCTCTGATAATAGGGCAGACACCGGACTTCCCGGAAAACATGATAGTTTCTTCCACGGGTCAGAGGGGACAGGAAAAGGATCCGGCGCTTATCAGAATATCTGTGGACTTTTCTGCGGTACCGCTAGAACAGGCTTTAAAAACCATAGCAAATAAGGTTGGATTGAGACTTACTTATCCTACCGCAGGATTACCTAAAAAAGTGGTGACAGTCTCAATGGATAGCGTTACATCCTCCGAGGCTTTTGCAAAAGTCCTTTATGGGACCGGATTAAGAGTTCAGATGGTAGGAACTGCCCATGCTGCTGTAGTAGATAGGAACTCTAGGGTAGACACGACTGAACAGAAAGGCCAAGGTCAAATAGTTGGAAGAGTGATAGACTCTGCGACTCAAAAAGGGATTGAAGGAGTCGCCATCACACTCGTTGGACAAAACGTATCAGTTCTCAGTAAGCCGGACGGATCGTTTTCATTGCCCAGGATATCGGTTGGGAGACAGATAATATCGGTGAGGTTGCTAGGTTATAAGCCTCAGAACGTCAACCTTGAGATTGATGGAAATAAAGTCACACAAACGACTGTTATATTGTCTCCTTCTACACGCACACTTAACGAAGTCGTAACTACTGCAACAGGACAGCAGCGTCGTGTTGAAATAGCGAATGATATAGTAAAAATAGATGCTGCAAAGATTATGGAGAGGTCTCCGGTAAGAAGCGTAAGTGATTTGCTGGAAGCGGCACAGGTTCCGGGTGTGTTGGTGCAGAGAGGTGGCGGAGATCCTGGTTCACCGTCCAAGATAAGGATGCGCGGTATTTCCAGTATTTCTCAATCTAATGATCCGGTTTTAATCCTGGATGGTATGTGGATTGATAATTCTGTTGGAAGGCCATCACGTATCGATGAAATAGATCCTGCTACAATAGAGACAGTCGAGCTTATTCGTGGTCCTTCTGCTGCCACTTTATACGGGCAGGATGCCTCGAATGGAGTAATAGTAATTACTACTAAGAAAGGTAGGCCCGGGGTTACAAGATGGAATCTTGGATATATCCGAGATTGGGGGCAGACGTACCAGAAACATCCGCTTTCATATAAAGGTTGGGGGTATAGAGTTCTAAGCGGTGTGCAAGATTTCTGTAGATTACCTCATGTACGAACATTTCTCTGTATACAAGATACTGTTATAGTATCAGATCTTAATCACCCTCTACTAGCTCGTGAAGGAGGAGAGATCAACGACAAGTTTTCCATTCGGGTTGATGGAGGTTCCAATGCTAGTACATATTCTATCACTGCAAGTAAAAGTAAAACTACAGGAGTACGTAGAACCGCTCCTGTTGATTTAATTAGATATGGAATCTTAGGCTATAAGGTAGATCCTGCATTTACACGACCAAGCGGATTGGAGCGAAATAGTATTGCTGTAGCATATAACCTGAACCCACGTAATAATCTTACTATAGGTATGAATTTGTCCGGTATTCAATCCAAATTGAAAGACAACTCATATAGAAATGATTATCACGGAGGTCAGGTAGGACTAAGTGATTATTATTCAATTGACACAATTGATTTTGTCGCCAATAACGGTAGTTTATTCGCAAACCGGAATCGAATTTATGCAGTTGAAAATCCCAGTACAAATGTAACAGCGCAATTAGGAAGTGTAATTAAATATGAACCGATTAGAGGTTTAATTTTAAACGGAAATGGTGGTATAGAAAGAATTAGCTCCGAAAGCTATCTATTCGAAAGACGGACAAAGTGCCTGGGAACGATGAATTGCGCAGATACTGCCGGAATAAAGACTCAGAAATATGGGAGTAGTAGTGTATATACTCTAAGAATGAGCGCCTCAATGCATCTTCCATTGGGTTCTCTTTCCAGGATTATTGACGTTAAACCTTCTATTGGAGGAGATTATAAAAGGACAGAGAGAAGTAATTCATCAATATACAAAACTAATATCCCTGCTGGTTACAGTTCTATTGTAGATGGAGAATTTATAAACAATTCATATCTCCATTTGGATAATGCAACAGCGGGTTGGTATATAAATTCAACAATTGGACTATTTCAAAGAATATACTTTGACTTAGGAGTTCGTAAGGATATTGGTAGTGCTATTCCCTCGTCTGTGGATACTAAATACCCCAAAATAGGGGGCTCATGGCTGATTTCCGACGAGCCATTTTGGAAGGAAAATAATTGGATAAATCTTCTTCGTTTTCGTACCGCTTTAGGGCATTCTGCGGTTCAACCTAGTATTGAAGATATACGAGGTCGGTTTGTAGATGGCTTAGGATATGTTAATGGGAGATTCATTCCAATAGCCAAGCCCGCCTCTCCCGGTAATAGAGATCTTGCTCCCGAGCGAGCAACAGAAGCTGAAATTGGATTCGATGCGGATGTTTTATATGAACGGGTAAACTTTCGAGTAACATATGCGCACGGGGAGAACAGAAATACAATAATCAAACGAGTATTGCCACCATCCGCCGGTATGGATTCAATAGGAGCAGGACGAAAGGAGAATATAGCACGAGTAATTAATAGAAATTTGGAAATTTCATCTGACGCAAGAATTGTTGAAACTAGAAATACTGCGCTAATTCTAAATTATTCCTTAACAATGAGTGATAACCAGATAGCCAATGTTGGTAATTCTATTACCCCATTTGGAAATTCGGATGAGTTGAATAGAATCGTTGCAGGGTATCCTGTGGCCGCTCTTTGGACACGGAAGCTTCTAGGATTTAGTGATGTTAATGGAAACGGTCTTCTGGAAGATCACGAAGTCATTGTATCCGACTCTCCTACATACGTAGGTTGGAGTCAACCACGGTACCGTGCTAGCTACGGAGCTAATTTAAGCTTTAGGCGTCTTTCTTTCGATGCCAGGCTTGCATATCAGAGTCAGTATGCACAGTCATTTCCAGCTGGCCAGGAAGCTTATGCTGTAAATGATATAAAGGCTCCACTCCTAGATCAAGCCCTGGCTCTCAGTCAGACATATAAGCTCGTCTCAGATCTAAGATGGAGTTCGGCAAGCATTACATACCACTTGCCAGTTACTATTCTAAAAAAATTAAAAGCCAGATCCTTAAATATTTCTCTACAGGGTAGCAATCTAGGGCTTTGGAGCAACTACGAAGGGCGCGATCCGGGCGTAAATTCGTCACTATTAATATCGGAATCCATATCTGATAATGGCCGTACGGTTCCGAGTCCTCGCCTTTACGTACTTAATTTTCAGCTTGGATATTAAAGAGTAAATTATGAATAAATTACGGTACCTGTTTGTAATTCCTTTTTTGCTATCTGCATGCTCACTTGATAGCCTGGTAAATGTAGAAGACCCGGAAGCAGGGAAAACTCTTAGCGAAGGATTTGTTCGTTCGCGAGATGGAGCGCTTGGTTTATTTAATACTTCTCTTGTTCATCTTAAGTCCTCTGTAAATCATATTTCGAGGGATGTAGGGATCTTTACCGACGAAATCACTGTAATCACTCAACCATCTGGTGTCCCTCCGATTAGCTGGACTCTGATAGAAGGTCGTTATGAAGAGTCTCATGGACTCGGTTATAAGGGAGTAGTGGTGGATTGGTACTTATCGCTTCAAAGAGCCCGGGTGGCTGCAAGTCAGACGAGACAGCTTGCAAATTTGCTAGCTGACCCTACCCTAAATTTTACTATAGCGGGAGGTTATGCATTAGAGGGGTATAGCATTTTAATGCTAGCTGAAAACTTTTGTTCAGGAATACCTCTTACTAAGGTATCTATTGATGGAGTTCTGGACTACGGTCATTCTATTTCAACGGCAGATATGTTCAAAGCTTCTATTAGTTTGTTTGATTCAGCGTTAGCGATTGAACACGACAGCTCTCGTTACACTATTTTGGCTAAAGTTGGTAAGGCTCGTGCATTATTGGGACTCGGTAAATATGATGAGGCGTTTAAGGCAGTCAATTCTATTGCGCAGTCAGATAAATTCGAATTGACATTTACAACTCAGGTCACTCCTGGATCCTCTTCATCGATGCCTACTAATGCATTCTGGGCAGGAAGAAGATTAGCAGGTTATAACGACTACTATGATTCTCAGATATTGAATCAAGAAGGGATTAATGGTTTGGCCTGGTTTAGTGACCCATCAAAAATAGATCCCAGATTGCCAGTTACTACCGTTAGAGTGAGTGGCAATACTCAATTTCGAGATACAGTTCGACAAACCAAATTTACAGGAGCTAGCAGTTTTCCCTTGGCTCGTTGGATAGAGGGCAAGCTAATTGAATCTGAATATTATTTAAGTGAAGGCGATGCTCGTTGGTTGGAATCTCTTAATGAAGCTCGAAGAACGGTAGGGTTGTCCGATACCACAGACCCTGGAGATGTGGACGCTAGAGTAAACCTGTTGTTTAGGGAGAGGGCTTACTGGCTTTATCTTGAAGGACATCGGCTCGCTGATATGAGACGCCTTGTTAGGCAATATGGTCGTCACCCTTATGCTGTATTCCCAGTTGGTAGATATGAACGACAACCCGCAATAGCGGGAATGGATTTATATGGGGATGCCTACGTTTTCGTTCCTGATTTTGATGAGGTTAGGCACAATTACAAATACGATGGTTGTATTAATAGAAATCCCTAAAGAATGATAATAATGCATATTAAATATTTATTGATTCTCAGTATTATAGCGACGGGTTTGCTTGGCTCATCAGCTTGTGTTGATATTGAAGGGCCACAAATGCAGCCAGTTTCAGAGAGTGATATTCTTTCCCGCTTGACTGTGGGAGTTGAAGCAATAATGATGATGAAAGGAGATACTCTACCATTAACCTTAACTGCAACCGCTATGGATGGATCGATTATAGAAATAGATCCCACGAATATAGTGTGGAAAAGTGTTGATCCAGGTCAGGTATCCGTAGATACATTGGGAAGATTAATTGGAAGGATGGCAACTGTACTGCCGGTCCATATAACTGCATCTTACACCCACAATATTGTTACGATGATAGATACTGTATCTGTATACGTAACCCAAGACCGTATTGAGGCGTCTTCTATAAAGATAGTTGTTCTTGATAGTAACAGAATAGGCGCTAATGCAATACTGGGACTGCCGCGTGTAAGAATTGATTTATACGAGGATGGAGATCTTACGCAGAGAGGAAGTCAGATTCCTATTCAAGTTCCAGCGCAAATAAAAGCGCAGTTTTTAGGTGCCGGCGGCCCAAACGGCGAGCCCGTATACGAGATTAATAATAATCTTAGTTACATAGGTAAGTTTTGGGTAAAATCCTCCGTAAATCTGTTTGGGGTTAAAGTGCTTGATAGTGTCGAATTTGAAGGTCTATACCCGGCAGCACTAAGTCGGTTTGGACTTTCTACTAACTTTTTAACCGGTGAAGTTATACCACTCAGTCGCGGATTTAATGAGAAACTATACATACAGCCATGTGCCTTTGTTGTCGTATTAAATGCAATGTTCGGTCGTGGGCCGATTGATTGGGTGTTTAGCGATTCCTTAGCTAACGACGATGGATGCGCTACTGTCGATAATGCTATATTGCAAGAGGCACTATCTACTCCTATTGGGCAATCTAGGATTGGCGGTAATGTAAATGGAATTAGTAGTCTAATGTTGGGAGTAAGACGATCTTCTACCGTTGGTATAGTTAGCGTATATGTTCATGATTCTGAATCGGGCGAAAGACTTCCTTATGAATTGCGATATACAGTTGTAGGGAATCGATAGAACAAATGCTTAATACACGTAGACATTTTATAAGAAACAGTGCATCTGTCACGGCAGGAATTGGAGCTTCATTCCTCATCCGTTCATCGGCGTCAGCTGCTGTATTTGCAAAATCAGGAGAACTGTTATATGAGTCCACTGAGGACCCTAGCTTAAAAAAACTGATACAGTCGGGTATAGATGCTGCAAAAAAAGCGGGAGCTTCATATGCTGATATAAGAATAACGCATCGTCGTTACCGATTGGATGGCTCTCCTCCTATTGTCTTTGGAGAGCGCGAAGCAATCACTATTGGGGTCAGGTCCTTAGTAAATGGATATTGGGGATTTGCTTCCGGGCCAGTCTGGAGCAGAGGCGAAGTCATCAGGCTCGCCATAGAATCTGTACATCTTGCACGAGCTGGTGCGCATGGGAAGTTCAAGGACACCGTCTTGGCTCCATTACCTGTTGTACCTGATGGAACATGGACCACTCCAATATCAATAGATCCGTATTCTCTTCATCCAGCACAGATACGCGACGTGTTTGACGGATTAGCAAATTATGCAACGTCTAAGCCATTGGTTCAACGGTTCGGGTGGTCCTTTGCTGCTACCGTTACAGATAAATCCTTTGGTTCCTCGGAGGATGGTTTTTTTTCGCAGCGAACCTTTACATCTGGCGTGAGTGCGTCCTTTCAGATGGCAGATGGTAGAGGTGGGATAGGTGGAGGCTCGGTTCTCTCGGATACGGCTGGAATCGGTTTTGAAATAGTAGACGAGCAAAAGGCCCGTGATGAAATTGATCGTATACATGCGGAAGGTGTATCGACTATGCCAAGGAAACCGGTAGAGGTGGGGCGTTATGATGTTGTATTCAGTGCGGGTGTTTTAGCTCAGATTATTGGTACTACTATTGGCTCCGCTTCTGAGCTGGATAGAGCCATCGGTCTTGAGGCAAATGCCGGTGGAACAAGTTACTTAAACGAGCCAGAAGAAATGACAGGTGCTTACCCATTAGGGGGAGGTCTGCTAACAGTTACTGGAAATAGAAATGAGCCTGGTGGTCTTGCAACAGTTAAGTGGGACGATGAGGGTGTATCTCCCGCACCATTTACTATTGTCGATAAAGGGATTGTTCAATCTTTTCAGATGAATCGGGAGTTGGCAGCTGCTTATTCATCATTAGACGGCACTGTCGGAACAGATACAAGGTCTAATGGCTGCCTCTATGCAGAAGAAGGACTTAACATCCCTCTGATCCGAACTCCTAATCTGGAGATGCGTCCTGGTGACTCCGAGGATGATCTGGACTCACTAATCGCAAACATCGAGGATGGTGTTGTTTTCAATCAGATGTCTCTCGGTATGGACTTCCAGCAGCTCAATGGGATGGGATTTTCAGGGACAGGCTGCTTTCAGATAAAGAAAGGCAAAATTACAGCTATGCTCCCCTCTGCTGGTGTTCTGTTTAGGGCACCTGAATTATGGAAAAGTTTATCGCATATCGGAGGGGTTGGCTCGCTGCAAAGAACTCCATTTCAATCGACTAAGGGAGAGCCCTCACAGGAGGCATCGAGCAGCATTACATGTCCCCCGGTTATCTGCCGAAATCAGGCGATTATTGACTATAGGAGAAAAGCATAATGGATAATCCCAGATTACTTCCTGTAGAGGAATGCGAGAGAGTTTTACGACTTATCTCAGCACGCCGTCCGAAGGGGCGTCGAGCTCCTGCTCGGATATTTAGCTGGTGGAATGGCGAGATCAGGTGGGGGCGAAATACAGTTACGCTGGTCACAGCCAGACGTAATATTAATCTCGCCTCTGATGCGGCTACTAACCAGACAGACGATGTTTCGCTGGAAAGTTTAATACAAGCTGACAGGAACAGAGATGAGCTGGTGAAGAGTTTTGCATTTCCATCCCTGGGACTCAGCGCACCAGATCTACCGGAACCAAAGACAACAATTTGGAGTGATAAGACGTTCGACTCAGATATTGAGGAGAGAGCAAAGTTTATACATGTACTTTGTGATGCCGCCAAGTCCGAAGGAATGATCTCAGCTGGTTATATGGAAATGCGAGGGGGGCGTTTAGCTATGTTAGATTATGGATCCGAGTCAATAAGAGTCAACGATTTTACCCAGGCACAGTGCTCGTTGACAGTTAGACATCCGAAAGGCATTGGCTCAGGTTGGGCTGGATTGTCAAGCTATGACTGGGCGAGTATTGATGCCGATGCAATAGCGCAGCGGGCAATGGATAAATGTATTGCTTCTCTTGATCCGGTAGCCATTGAACCGGGAAGATATACAGTAATCCTCGAGCCGGATGCTGTTCTTTCTATGGTGAATATGTTGGATTTCAGCAGGAGAAGTGCAGAGGCTACTGGACCTGGTTCTCCATGGTGGCTGTTTTTCGATTTTGCTTTGCAAAAAGGGAGGTCCAAGTTGGGACTCAAAGTTATAGATGAACGTATTACGATCCAGCACGATCCAACAGATCCGATGCTTGGAGTTCTTCCAGAGCCCGGCATGACCTCTGTTAAGTGGATTACTAATGGAGTTCTGACGTCCCTTAATAACTTGAGACATGATGCACTTGAAGATTTGAATGATAATCTGGCAACCCTGGATCGATTCGCATTACATATGTCCGGCGGAGAAACTTCTAAAGAGGAAATGATCAGTAGCACTGAAAGAGGCCTGCTTGTAACTCGCTTCTCAAACCTGATGTTGATTGATGCGGCAAGCGCTCTATGTACAGGTTTGACTCGTGATGGACTGTG
Organism: Gemmatimonas phototrophica; assembly: GCA_040394885.1. Taxonomy (GTDB): domain Bacteria; phylum Gemmatimonadota; class Gemmatimonadetes; order Gemmatimonadales; family Gemmatimonadaceae; genus Fen-1247. The sequence goes on along the minus strand of JBEBRK010000023.1, from coordinate 27,886 downwards.
GTTAATAGAAAACGGCAAGATAACGAAAGCGGTAAAAAATATGAGATTTACAGAATCTCCCGTATTTCTGTTGAATCAGGTTCAAGAAATGAGTGTCCCCGTTCGAACTTTCCGGCCGGTAAAAGATCCCAGTAATGCCGGAGTTGGTGGAGCGGTTATCCCTATGATAAAAGCTCGTGACTTCTCTTTCACCAGCATGGTAGATGCGGTCTAAAAATATGATGCCAAAGATGATTAAGCCTATTTACGCTATCCTGTTTATAGGGTTGTTCCTATCAGGGATTTCACTTCCCGCAGCTGGATACGCTCAGACGCGCTTTCAATGGGCAAATTCAAATTTTGATGTGTCAGAATATCAGTATCTGGAGAAGTGCTTTGCTATGGCCACACGGGTAAATGACAGTGTCGAAAATCGTTCTGATGAACATCCAAGTACTCGACATTGGCGGACATTCGGGCCATCTTCTTCGTACCACGAAACAGTAAGGTCAGCGGTAGCAAAGTGTCTGAGTAAGGATAATTTTAAGGATCACAATTGGGTACTATCCAGTTTGCTTTATCGTATATCCGGACTAGAAGAAAACACTTACAAAGTAATTAACGACAGGTTGAATCAAATTCCACCTGACAGTACTTATGCTTTCGCTAATGTCGTTGATACAGCCATCAGGCGTGTGTTTGTGTCACGCCCCGTGAATTTAGATGCAGTACGTCCGTGGATTGCCAAATTCTTTACAGTTGATTCTTTACTGCCTGCAGAAAGAAGGGCAGCGACGCTTACAGCGCTTCTTATGATTGCTGACGATCAGGGTGACTTGCAATTAATAAAAGACCTGGATGAGAAAGCTCAGAAACTAATGGTGGGAATCAATTTTGATACCCTTGCTGGGACAAGTAAGAGACAGTTTAGAACACTTGCTCGCCAAGTTGTCAATATTCGGTATCGCGATTCTCTGCTGAATGCCTTGAGTAATAATACAGAGAGTTACAGAGAGATCTTCAACGATCTTTCAAGAAAAGCATATCCTGATCTGTACAGTGATGGATGGGAGAGTACTATATCTACCATTGAAAATATAAATGCAAGATTCTGGTATCCACAAAGTGAGAATATTTCTGACTACCCAAGACCTGGCAAGGTTACTCTCTTTGTTGGACTACCTAGCGGTAGCTACAGGGAGATAAGAGAAGCAATTGTGGTTTCTCATGTAAATCGTTTAAAAGAGAAATTTCCTGCCATTGATGTGATTCTGAACTTTAAGACGCGAGGTCATTTTGGGCCATTAGAACCACCTACCCCAGAAGAAGAAGGAGTCTTGGCTGATTCGCTTTGGTTACGGTTCCATGGGATATCTGCACTCCTTGTTGTTGAAGAAACTCCGTTCTGGCGATTGCCTTCTTTGGATCGACGTAGAATAGATGAGATGACGGAGAACGACCGACTTGCAGAGGAAATCTCGATATCGGGAATGGCTTTTCCAGGGTCTTATACTTTGATCGATCAGGACGGTAAAGCACTTCTTCTTGATAATACGCCATTGCCTAGCCAACGGTATTTGTTAGAAAGGGACATTGAAGGGAAGATAGAAGCATTGTTAAAAAGGAATAAAAAATGATTGGTAATATATCCGTAATTAGGCCGGCAACCTTTCTTCGGCTTTGTGCCGCAGTAATGATAGTCGCCGCATCGCCTACTGGCGGTCTTCAAGCCATCCAGTCAGAATCGCAAACCGATCCCGAGTTAATCACAGGAACTCTTGAAAATGGAATGCGCTACTATATAAAGCCTAATACGGCTCCTAATAACCGAGCCATGTTATGGCTGGCTGTCAAGGCTGGATCCATCCACGAAGACGACGATCAACTTGGATACGCACACTTCGTTGAACACATGGCGTTCAATGGAACTAAAACGTTTCCTGGTAATTCGCTGATCGATCTAATCGAACATGCCGGCATGAATTTCGGTGCCGATCTCAATGCGTATACTTCGTTAGATGAAACCGTTTACCAGCTGACAATTCCCACCGATGATTCCGTGGTCTTTCACAAAGGTCTCCAAATCCTTCAGGATTGGGCCGGCGGCGGGATTACCTTCGAGCCGGATGAGGTTGCTAATGAGCGTGGAGTTGTTCTGGGCGAATGGAGAGGCCGGCTCCTGGATACATTGAGTCAGCGTCTTCAAGATGAAGCCTTGCGGCGCATTTTTGGAAACGATTCAAAGTATAACAGACGCATGTCAATTGGAGACCCTGACCTTCTGAGAAAAGCAGACTCTGTAACTCTTGAACGATATTATAAAGATTGGTATACGCCGAATCGCATGGCCATAATAGCGGTTGGTGATTTTGATGTTCGAGATATGGAACGTGAAATCAAGAAAAGATTCGGAAGTATAGAAAAGGCTTCCAACCCACGTCCGTGGAGAGAAGTGGAATTTGAAAGGCAGGATACAACTATGGTACACATAGTTAAGGGAAACATAGCTCCCAGTATAGTTGCCGAATGGAAGCCACTTTTTGATGTGGATGCTAATGTAGACTCGAGTGTGAAGTATTCTATACTTGAACAAATTGTCTTTTCACATTTGGGTGATCACTTTACCCGGATGGCAGCTCTTGAGCGTCGGCCGTTGGCTCTTGCCACAATTCGGCGTGTCGATGGTGGTTTCATGAGGCTTCAGAGTGTACGTTATCAGCTTTCCGTTATAGCAGCGCCAGATAGCCTTGAGTTCAGTTTTGCTACGGTATTGTCTGAGCTTGTAAATCTTCAAAAAAACGGGATTGGCGCTGATCAGATGATTGATCTTAAAGCGAGGGTGTTAAAAAATGCAGAGCGCTCGGCTGATGTTTCCGCCGCATTCCCATCACGTACCATTGCCACAAGTTATGTTAATCATTTCATGACTGATAGAGGCGCGCTTTTAAGTGCCCGCCAAAGACTGGACTTAACACGTTCTCTTCTATCAGCAATTTCTGGAGATGATATAAAGAAATTTGCCGGATCATGGAGAAATGAAGTCGAGCGAGTTGTAACGGTAAATCTCCCACAGTTTGCAGCGGCACATCCGCCGACTCATGCCAGAATTTTATCTCTAATGGACTCTGTTGGCAGTCTCACATCAGACGAATTGTCGTTGGGCTCTTCTGAATTATTGAACAATAATTCAATGGCTCATGCCGCAACGAAATCCTCTGTAGAGTCAGGTTCTCGAACTCCGGCTGGTAAAGGGAGTATTGTTAATACTACTTTTGATGCATCCTCAGGTGTAACTCTATTGGAGCTATCAAATAGCGCGAGAGTCCTCCATAAGGAAACTCATTCTAATCCCGACGGATTTGTGTTGCTCGCTACCAGTCCTGGCGGACACTCACTGCTTGCTGACAGTATATTCTATACTGCCGGACGGTATGCAGGTATGATGCTCACAGGGGTTGGTGGGATAGGCAATAAGACAAATGAAGAACTCAAGAGCTATCTGCGGAACCTCGGAGTAGATCAATTTTCAGTGCGTCTTAACGCATTTTCAGAGGAGTTCATTACATCCGGTTCGCCGCATAAGCTGGAATCAATCTTTCAGCTATTACATCAACAATTTACAGAGCCAGTATTAAATCCAGTTGAGGTACAAGAGTGGGCAAGAGCAGGTATTATGAATTCATTTTATATCTCTCCAGAAGATAACGCGGTCTTTCAGGTGACACGTCACAAGCGCCTTGTACCGCCGTCCTTGGCCAGCATACCTTTTGCCGATCATAATCAGGCACTTCATGTGTTTAAAGATAGATTTGGTGATGCCAGCGACTTCACTTTCATTGTCGTCGGTGCAGTCTCTGTTGCGCAGATCATGCCATTTGTTGAAAGCTACATTGCCTCATTACCGTCCACGAATCGTGCCATGAGAGAAAAGCCACATACTTTCTCACGTAGTTCAATGAGCAAGCAACGAACCGTTGGGCGGGATGAAAACCCAAGACTATTGCCAGAACAGGGTGTTGGGAGCATTAGTTTTACCAACCCCTTTCCTGATTCCACGGTTGAGTCTCTGATGGAACGCAGACGTCTCTCAACCTTATCATGGATTGTGAGCCGGCGCCTCCGAAATAAACTGCGTGAGGAGATGGCGGTTACATATGTAGTATCCGCTCCTGTCGGACTAGTTCGAATTCCAAGGCTGATCTATTCCATGAATATCCAGGTTACGACCCCTCCCGAGCTCATAGACACGTCCATGTTGGAGATCCATAAAACACTGGACGAAATGCGCACCGAAGGTCCCACTGACGAAGAACTCGAAATGGCCGCCATCAGCCTTCGTCGCTCAGCCGAGAACGCCGTTCAGAGTAACAACTGGTGGATCAATAGGCTAAAGGAATACGATATGTACGATATTCCGCTTAAAGAATTCATGGCTATTCATGATACGAAGTTCTCAAAGGAGGAAATAAGGCAGGCAGCGATCAAGTATATGCCAAAAAATGTATTTGCTCAAAGCATATCTATTCCTCCAAAAGCCGCCATACAAAAGAAGAAAATAAATAAAGAATAATATCAGCATTCTTCTCACCGAACGCAGCAACTGTAGCGATTGGAATAGCTCTGGTCTGATTGATTCGAGCTATCCTCTTGATTGAGTCTATTTATAGGCTTTTGCTAGTGTCTCGCTATCTGAGTTCGAAATTGTTGCAGTGCCGTGATGTTAGCAGGCTCCGTATGGTACACTATGTAGTGGCTCAATACGGAGGGCCACCCGGGATACTCTTTCTCAAATTGTTAGACTATTGTTCTAGTTGCGGCGTTATGAGGGGGTATAACATTGATTGGTATCCCGCTGATGACCCAAACTCTCGACATCGTAACCAGCTTCTTCGGAGTTGAATGCGATGTGCGTGACCTAGGTCCCAGCGTATGCACATAAACGACGTGCAGGAGGGATCATTCGCTCGAATGGCAAGGTTGCACAACCAGTTCGTGCGCGAATGGTGCAAGCAGATTTACGAGCACTTTGTGCTGTATTTAAATGAGCAACTACAGTACGTGTCGGGAAAGGTGAAAGGAAGCAATTTTGTATTTCGCTTTCCAACCGATCCTGCAAAACCACTTCGCGGAGATGTACTGGCCGATCTGATCCGCAAGGCCCGAGGTAAAAGCCGAACTCCCTAAACTGGACAGGGGGTAACCCACCCCTACCCGCGCAAATGGGCCACCGAACGTCAACATCATTCTGCTACACAAACTAACACACACTCCCAAACGCAAAAAGCGCCGACCGAGCTAACTCGTTCAGCGCTTTTTGCTTTTAGCTCCCCAGGTCAGACTTGAACTGACGACCCTTCGATTAACAGTCGAATGCTCTGACCAACTGAGCTACTGGGGATCACGCTAAAACGGCTCCGAACAACTGCACCGCTCCAGCAGATAGACAACTAAGATAATGCCGTTTACCGCCTACCTCAACCCCCATCCCCAAACAGCGACTTTAAGGCGCGAGAAGCTGTAATCGACTTGAGATATAGCAATTCTTCTTGCGCAAACGGAATCGGATCAATTCCAAACACCGTTGTGATCGCATTGTCCTTAACCACATTATCAACTTTAAGAAGATCAAGCAGGCTTTTTGTAACGGGAGGATGCGGTATAATGTGTTCCATAACACCAAGCAACGGCTTCATAACAGGAACTGGAATACCGAAAATTCCGCGTTTGACCTGCATTGCAGCCAGTATCCTATCGGTCATCTGACGAAGCGTAAGAATCGCTGGTCCGCCAATCCCATAGATCCCTCCAATCGTCTCATCCCGATCTAAAGCTACCCGAACCGCTTTGGCGACATCGCGAACACTAATGGGCTGAAACCTCGCTTTTCCTCCTCCAGGAAGTGGAAAAAGTACGGGGCTAAGCCGGACCATTTTGGCCAGAACGTTCACAAATTCGTCTTCCGGTCCAAAGATCACCGATGGCCGCAAAATGGTCCATCTGAGGGATGACTCAGCAACTGCATCCTGTGCCAGTCCTTTTGATCTGAGAAAACGATAGGGAGACTTACTGTCGGATCCGTTCTGCGACATATGGATGAAGCGTGTCACTCCGGTCCGCTGCGCTGCCTGAATCAGATCGAGTGTAACCTGGGTGTTGATCTTCTCATATGTCTGTCCGCCCTTCTCAATGGCGATAGCGGCCAGATGGACCACTACGTCCACGCCTTCCAACGCAGATTCCAGATACTCAGGGTTCTGGAGATCTCCGACTTTAAGTTCCAGCGGCAGGTGTCCAATCCTGGATGCCGCTTTGCCAGTACTTCTCACCAGGGCGCGAACTTTCCAGCCAGCTTCTGTAAGCTCTCTGCAGACGTGGCTTCCGACAAATCCGGCCGCCCCCGTAACTGCTATCCGATGCATCTTTCTGTTTTTATTCAGCTCAGGCTGCTCAGCCGGGCTGGATGACGGGACATCCGCAACCGCCGATATGCTTTTATGGGAGCCATGAATGCCCCCCTCGTCGGCGGTAAATGAAAACAAGGGTTATTTCCCTTTCTTCGAAGCGCTCTTTGTGGATGAGCTGGTGTGTCCGCCTTTTGGAAACCCAGGGGTGCCTCTTACTACTATCCTGTATATCAACAGGAAGAAGCCTAAGGTTAAAAAGATATGCGCCCATCCTGGGGCATCACCCAGGTATGTCCACAGAGCCCAACCTACGAGCATAACTATCGAGATTATTAGCTGGATATCCATATATGAGATTTAACCAATATCACTGTAGGTCACTAGGGAGGCGCAGCTAAAACCCCTTAGACTGATGCATCTGTTGACCACTTAACATCCCAGCGATAGCTTACATATACCAATTAGGATGTTTTTTGCCGAGGCGGGGAACTTACTTTTTGAGCCGATAAGTCCTTCGGGCGGGATCAACAAACTGTGCCGACGCCATGCCCCAGTGCGGGGAAGGCGGAAAGTGTGGGTGAGGTCCTCATTGTTTCGACTGGGCTTCAAAAAACCTCTTCGTTTCGGCCTCCGCCGTAGTCTTTGGCTACGGCGGAGTTTTTTTAACTATGGATGAGTTTATTATGGCGATGGTTACTGTAACACGCCGACTTAAGTTCAATGCTGCGCACAGGGTGCATAACCCGCAGTTCTCCGATGAAGAGAACCAGCGGTTGTTTGGTAAGTGCAATAATCCCAACTGGCACGGCCACAACTATACTTTAGATGTTTCGGTAGAAGGTGAAATTGACCCTCAGACCGGATATGTGCTGGATCTCAGCTTTTTGAAAAAGATCGTGGAGGAGGAGGTTGTAGACAAGATAGATCATAAGAACCTCAACCTCGATGTTGATTTCATGAAAGATCGAATTCCAACTACAGAAAATCTCATTGTAGCAATCTGGAGTATCCTCGCTCCTGCAATCCGTCCCGCTAAGCTGGTAAGGCTTGTGCTGTGGGAAACAGATAACAATTACGTTGAATATGCTGGAAGATAAAGAGTTAAATCTTTCGCCTGAATTATTAGAGCGATACGAAGCCCTTATTCGTCAGGAGCTGGAGCTCTGTGGTGAAGACCCAACCCGCGAAGGGCTTGTCAAAACCCCGAGCCGCGTTGCCAAGTCGATGTTATGGTTAACCCAGGGCTATAAACAGACTGCTCGGGATGTTATCGGTGATGCAATGTTTACCGATAGGCACAGCAATATGATCATTGTGCGTGACATAGAACTGTATTCCATGTGCGAGCATCATATGCTCCCGTTCTTTGGAAAGGCGCACATTGCATACATTCCAGATGGGCATATTGTTGGGCTTTCCAAACTTGCAAGAGTTGTTGATGTATATGCGCGCAGGCTTCAGGTCCAGGAGCGTATGACTGAAGAGATCGCGCAGGCTCTTACCGACGTGCTTAAGCCAAAGGGTGTCGGAGTTGTCATCGAAGCCTCACATCTATGCATGATGATGCGCGGTGTTCAGAAACAGAATTCAAAGACCGTAACATCTGCGTTGCGAGGCACATTTAAAGACGATTCAAAGACTCGTGACGAATTTTTACGCCTGGCGTACAACTCAACTCCATGACTGTAGACGCAGCTCTATCTGTTAATGCAGATCACACGTTAGCGGGGAAGACCGCGCTGGTTACGGGCGCTTCTCGTGGTATTGGGGCTGCTATTGCGGCTCAAATAGTTGCAAATGGTGGTAGAGTTGCGCTGGTTGCAAGAAGCGCGAAACACTTAAGCGAAGTTGAAGAGATGATCCGGTCGTTACATGCGGTTGGAGGCGCATGCTATAGCTTTGTGTGTGATCTGACTGATCCGGATAGTGTAAAAAAGATGGTGGCTGGAGTACGAGCGCGGTTTGGTAATGGTGAACAGGGGAAGCCGTCGGATAAGTTTACAGGCGCCCCTGATATAATCGTTAATAATGCTGGAGTATTTGGATTAGAGGAGCTGAAAAGTGTATCTGTGGAATCATTTTCTCGTACGCTGGATATAAATCTCGTTTCTCCTTTTCGCTTAATTCGTGAATTTCTTCCGGATATGCTGGAGCGTGGCAGCGGCCACATCATCAATATAGGCTCTATTGCTGATCGTCTTTTGATGAATGAAAACGGTCCGTATTCTGCTGCCAAATTTGGGTTGCGGGCGATGACAGATGTATTGCGAAGTGAAACTCGTGGAAGCGGTGTGCGTGTCGGATTGATCTCACCTGCAGCGACTGATACCGAACTGTGGGATGAGCTGTTGGCTAACCCTCAAGGACGTTCCTTGCCTCCTCGTGAAGCAATGATGAATCCGAATGCGGTTGCTCAGGCTGTTATCTATACACTTTTGCAGCCTCAATCAGTCAATATAGATGAGTTGCGGCTGTCGCATTCGTAATTGCTGTACGGTGCTTAGGGTTTTCCGGAATATCTAAAAATGTTTATTGAACAGATTGAGCGTCTCCGTTGCACAAGCTCCCACGAAGAGACGTGGTTGATTGCAACCTTTATCGATGTAGCAGATCGATTTATAAAAAAAGGCAAACTTGGGTGCTATCTCTGTCATCGCGAATTTTTGATTGAGAATGGAGTCGCAATATTTGTAAATACCCAGAGTGGTGAATCGAATGTGGCGGGCCACAAAGCACAAGGCTCTGAGGGTGTTGATGGTGCAATTTCTGGGTTGGTAGATACCGCAACGGCTGGGTTGGTAGATGCCTCAATGGATGAATTGGTAGATCGCACGACGGTTGGATCGGTGGATCGCACAAGGGTTGGATCGGTGAATCGCACAACGGCTGAACCAGTAGATGCTGACTTCCAAAAGGTTGTATCTGATGTGGGAGCCATGGGTGTTGCGGCTTTTCTGAATATTTCAGAACGATCCACTGCTGTTCTGTTTGGCAGTTGGAGTGAGTTTTCTAATCAGCTTACAGACATACTTCCGACAAAAGTTTTTGCCATTAATCCAATCCTGCCAGATGGTCGGTCGTTTGATGTAACGGCTTCATTTAATGATCAGATGGTAAATGATCTGACGGTAAAGGAAAGCGAGGACGTTAGTATTCTATTCTCGAGTATAAGTGAAAGAATACCTCTGGCGCAGGGTTCGGTAGGAGGCGTTGCATTAGACAGTGCGAACGCCAGTCAGGCTATGGTTGAGGATGCTGTTCGCATACTTATTCCTGGTGGGCGTATGATTGCTCCGGTGAGTATTTCCGTCCCACCTCAGATTTCGCAGTTGGCTAAAGATGATAACTTCTGGATCGGCGAAAAGCATAGAGAGCTTATTACGTTGAGTCGATAGCGGTCAATCTCTAATCTTTTAAAAACTGGCACACTGTCTGCACCCCGCCCATGTATCGCAACAAGGGCAACTTGTCCGGGGCTGACAATGTTAGAGATTGAAGAAGATCCAGCGTTTGCACGCATGGAGTGGCGTGCGCAGCATATCGGATGGATAGTAATGATGGCGATAGTGGTTTGTGCGTCTGTCGGTTTATTAGGACAGGGACCAATGAGCGATCGCACATTAAGGGGATCTAATCTTGAAATCCGTTACGATAATATTATGCGAAACGGAGCCCCGAGTAATTTGACTCTAAGGGTGAAGTCCCCGGCTGTTATCAGTGGGGATACAGTAATCAGAGTATGGGCTGATGAGGCTTTTATTGAATCGTGTCACCCTGTTTCTATTATACCCATGCCGACACATGTTTTATTGAATGGTGAAATTACATACTGGTATTTTCCAGTGCATAGCGGGATGTCAATGTCTACAATCCGTATTGCCTGTAGCCCTGTTCAGATAGGGATCCACCGAGGAAATATAGGGCTTGAAGGCGGCGAGGAGTTTATGCTCGGTCTACTTGTACTCCCATAAAGTAAGATTATGCATAGCGTATTCAGTGCCGCAGCCATTTACGTCTTTCTCGTAATTATTTTTCGGGTTTCGGGCAGAAGGACTATGGCTGAAACGACAACTTTTGATCTTGTATTGTTACTTATAATTAGTGAAGCAATACAACAGGCACTGGTCAGTTCTGATCAGTCTATTACCGGTGCAATTGTAGTTGTATGCACACTTGTAGGGCTGGATATTGGATTGTCATTTGTTAAGCAGCGCTTCTCTAACGTTGGTAAGGTTCTTGATGGCCTTCCAGTAGTTATCCTCCGTGACGGTAAGCTGCTGGAGGATAGAGCGAGGAATGAACGTGTAGATATAGAAGATATTCTGGCTGAGGCGCGCCGGCTGCACGGGCTTGAGAGCTTATCTCAGATTAAATATGCAGTAGTAGAAGAAAATGGGGAAATCTCAATTATCCCCCGTATAAACTAGGATCATAACCATAAAGGGACAGTCAAACTGACTGTCCCTTTATGATGCTTGCTTTGAGATAAGTATGCGCGAGGTGCATATATACATGAGTCGACAGATGATCCTGCTGACTTATGTATACTTTATAACATTAATATCTTATTCTGGTAATCAGGTCGCATATTAACTATGACTGTGATGCGGATCATGTGATACCGCCGCAGCATACATATTTTCGATCTCCTCCTTATACTGCTCTTCCACTATACGCCGTTTTACCTTTAGGGAAGGTGTAAGTGTCCCGCGCTCAATCGAAAACTCATGCTCTACGATCAGTATGGTTTTTGGTCGCTCGTACTGGGCCAGGTCTTTGACGGTAGCAAAGACTTCACGGTCTATCTTATCTATTACAGCAGGGTTTTTAATAAGATCTTCGTGTGAGTTCCAGGCGATCTTTTTGTATCGGGCCCACTTTTCGAGTTGATCAAACTCAGGCACTATCAGAACAGATGGAAACCGGCGCTTATCACCTATTACCACAGCTTGGGATACAAATTTATTCTGATTGATCTTGCCTTCTATTGGTTGTGGGGCGATGTTTTTTCCGCCTGATGTTACGATGATATCTTTCTTTCTGTCTGTTATAGTCAGGAAGCCGTCTTTCAACTCACCAATATCACCAGTTTTAAACCAGCCTTCTGAATCTATTGCCTCTGCTGTAGCTGTCGGGTTGTTGTAGTATCCCTTCATTACGTGCGGGCCACGGGTTAATATCTCGCCGTCCTGAGCGATCTTAACTTCTATTCCACGCAAAGGGTGACCGACTGTGCCGATTCTTAGCTTATCCGGCGTGTTCACCGTTATGACAGGTGATGTTTCTGTCAGTCCATATCCTTCCAGTACGAGCAGCCCAATTGCATAGAAGAATTTATTGATTTCAGGAGACAGTGGAGCGCCTCCAGAAACTGAATAGCGCAGCCTACCGCCTGTACGTTCTTTGATCTTTCCAAAGACTAACTTTTGAGCCAGGTTGTATTTGAAGTCCAGAGCTGTGCCAGGTGCCTCACCTTTTAGCTTTGCATCTGCCCATTGTTCTGCAACATTGCGAGCCCACAGGAAGATCCTGTATTTTAAGCCACCTCCGGCACGCGCAGTTTCAAGGACTCTGGCATATACCTTTTCAAACAGGCGTGGGTTCGAAACTAATATGGTGGGTCGAACCTGCATTAGATCGGCGGCTACTGTTTCAATAGCCTCTGCGTATGCGATTGTACAACCTGTTGCAAGCATGAGGTAATACCCTGCCATTCGCTCGAATATGTGCGACAATGGCAGGAAGCAGAGGGCAACATCTGTTGGATAAAAGTCGACAACATCCCATGCGGCGGTAACGTTTGAATAGATGTTGTCATGCGTAAGCATTACGCCTTTGGGATCGCCAGTAGTTCCGGAAGTATACAATAGTGTGGCGATGTCGTCCGGCTTTATATCTAACGCTATTCTTTTATACTCTGCAATCCATTCATCTGTTGTTAGTTCGGCTCCTTTAGATTCAAGCGCATCGATTGTGAAATCGACATTTTTTTCGATCTTGTCGAACGAAATGACATGCTTCAAATCTGGAAGTTCGTTTCTGATGGATGCGATTTTATCTGCCTGAACCTGTGTTGAAACAAATACTGCAACACTTCCGGAGTTGTGCAGTATGTATTGTATCTGTTCCGGTATCAGGGTCGCATACACTGTTACGTCTACTATGCCGGCAGTAAGGCATGCAAGGTCGGCAACTACCCACTCAGGGCGATTCTCGGATAGTATCGCAGCTTTAGCACCACGTTTAACACCAAGATCCTCGAGTCCGCGCGCTAAGTTCCTGACACGAAGTGCCAGCTCTCTGTGAGAGATTGGTTTGTAGGCGCCATTGACCTTGTACTCCAGAGCGTTCGGCTTATCAAATTTTTCTACCGAATCAAAAAAGAGCTGGTTTAGTGTGCCTGGCGTATTTGGCCTTGGTCCACCGCTTACAACCTTCGAATCGCTTTGCATCTAACATCTCTCCCTTGAGAAGGTTAAGACTACGCTATACCTGCTAATGCCTAAATTTCTGGCTGAATATGTATTACAAATCGAACCGGGCTTCCTGATATCTGCACGCCTCTATGCTTCACAGATGCTTCCACTACTACAGAATCGGTGGGTGTTGATAGATGCAATAGTCGCACCTTGAGGCGCCTTCCGGCTCTCCCGTCGCTGCCAGTTGTATCAATTAATGATTTTGATCCATTATCGCCTACTATTTGGACAAGTGAATCGGTCGCAGATATAACAGTGTAGCTAACTGTATATGCTTGAATGGCAACTGAGTCTGCTCCGGTTCCTGACCAGAGTTGCACATTTAAAGGTGGAGTGAAAACTTCTCTGTCTGTGAACCGATACTTGACCGAATCGATTCCATTTAATGCTGCAAGGTTTTCAGGTTCGGGAACTACGTATAGAGTTCTGATCTGAGTCTGTAAACCACGCACATCGGCTATGACTCTGATTGGGCCGGAAAGACTGACTCCGGTTGCGATCCCAGTTATCGAGTCTAAAATGACGCCACCAGTGTCCAGCACACGGTATATGATTGGGGCGTCGGTAAGCAGATCACCCTGAATATTGTAAGCGCGTGCTTTAACTGCAGCTAATATTCCGGATGTGTCGCGAAGTGAATCTCCAATTACAATAGATGGCGAGCCAAGGGGAGAAAGCTCAACCGAGCTTACAACCGAAGGATCTGTATTGATCTTATTGCACGATACAGATCCTATAAGCATCAACGTGCTCAACCATCTCCATCTAGTCATATACTTTGTTTATGCACCGAACCGTTCAGCCAGTATCGTTGCAACGTTGACATAGGCCTGGGCTGCTGCATCGGCTGGTGTACGTGTTACAACGGGATGTCCTGCTGCAAATGCTTCAGCTGCTGCGACAGTGCGCGGGATTGCATGTTTAAGAACGATATTGCTTGGCAGATGGGTGTGAACGTAGTTCACAACTCTGTCACTTGCTGGATTGCCAGGTTCATGCATAGTCAGCAGAATCCCGTCCAGCGTCAGCTCATCGTTAGTTTCTACAATATCCTGAATGGAACGAAGGATCTGTGGAGTTGTCTGCAATGCCAGTGGTTCACACTGCAATGGTACAACAACATGCTGGCTTCCATTTAGAACGCGGCGTGTGGTAGAGCCGAGCCCTGGAGGTGTGTCCACAATTACGATGTTGCAGCGCTGGCGAGCTGTGTCCAGCAGTTCAGGTAGCAGCTCACTATTTGCAACTAAATCCTGATATGCGGAGTGATCCGCTTCGTCACTAACTGTGCCGGCCAGGATGACTCGCATCCATGGTAGTGCAGTAGGTAAAATTATGTCTTTAAGAGAAGACTTGCCGTTAAGGTAGTCAGAAAAACCCACAACCTGATGGTCGCGTTTGAGCCCTGCGCCATATCTTACCGATCCCTGTGGATCGACATCTATAATAAGTGTTTTTAGCCCTCGTCTTGCAAAAGCGGCGGCTAAGTTAACTGCAGTTGTTGTTTTTCCAACACCACCCTTTTGACTAACTACCGAAAGGACAGCGCCCATTAATGAAACTCCGATGGTGATTCGTCTTGATCGAGCCCAGATTGTGCTCGTCGAATGGCCTTCAGAGTGTCGCGTGCATGGCTAAGCCACCGGTCCGCATCAGGATCCGTAGGTGGATCCGAAAGGAATGCGGCTAAATGTGTAGCTGCGGTCTCGGTTTCTCCTCGCTTCAAGAGAAGAAATGCAATGCCATAGTGTGCCCCGGAAAGCTGGGGCTGGAGCTGCAAGGCTCCCTTATAGCACTTTATCGCTTGATCGATCTGGCCCATCTTCGTGTAGGCGATCGCCATATTCTGAAGAACTTTAAAATTTGACGGCTGATCTCTAAGGGCCAGGCGATATGATGTCAGTGCTGCATCATAGTCTCCTTGCCGCTCCAAAGCCAAAGCCTCCCGCAAATAGTCTACCTTTTGCGGGGTCTTTGGCGTTGAACTCGCTCCTATTAATCGGCTCCAAAACGACATATTGTGAAGCTATCCTAACACGGCCTTTGCGGCTAGTTTGAAATATGCCCCAGAATCTAACATTTGATCCCAGTAAAGGCGTTTTGAACGTTGAATGGCCTTTTTTTGGCGAACTTGCCCGTGGATTGGCCCTTAAAGTCGCCAGAAGCTTCGATCCGGATATTATTGTGGGGGTGGCTACGGCTGGAGTCGTGCCAGGCGCCGTTGTTGCCGCGATGTTGGATCGAGAATTCCATTCTATGATTGTCAGTCGCAGGTATCAGGCCGATAATGTCCGTTCCACCCCAAGTGTCTTTGGAGGAGCGCCGGCCAAGGCTCGCGACAAGAAGGTTCTTATTGTCGATGAAACCTGTAATTCGGGAGATACTCTCAGGCTTACCATTGCCGCATTGCAGCACGTTGGAGCTAAAGAGATTCGAACAGCAGTCTGCTTTCGGAGAGGCTCCTTTGCCCCTGATTTTCACGGGATCGCTACGGAAAGCGCCATTATACTCCCATGGGATAGGGAGATTATGATTGATGGCGAGCTTAAGCTGAATCCCCACTACGCTCATATCCTCTAAGACTCTTGGGTCTGCTGCTTGTAATACTCGGCGATTCTCTGAGTATTACCTGCTAGAAGCTGGCATTTTGAGCTACCGGTAGAAGGCCCTTCAATTTCCAGAATCGAGATCGGATAATCTGCGAAGTGACCCAGGAAGGCTGCAAGATAGCCCAGGGTCATGTGGCAGCCGGCAGGCTCCGGTTGATTCTCGGGGTTAGCCTCCCAGCAGTCCTCAATTTCAATAAGGCAGAATGCGTCATCTTCGTTTTTGAATACGAAGCTTCCCCATCCCGACTGGGTGAAATACTCAGAGGCGTATTGGAAAAACTTACTTAACGGTAACGATTGTGGATTGAATAGAGGCGCAATGTCACGTACATAATCTTCAAACGCTGCAAAAGCACCTTCTCCTCCAGCATATCCAGCATCTCGCAATACGAACACTGTATCGAGGTCGCCACGTGACATTAGCGCGGCTCTAAGCGCTAGTAGTGTTTCCGGTGCGGTATGAATTAATGGTGCTTTTGTCATGCTTTGAATATTATGCTTTGAAAAGAAGAGATGCTAACTGCCGATTCGCTGGAAAAGATCTGCTTCGTTGATCACTTCGATGTTCAGCTGTTGAGCCTTTTCCAGTTTACTGCCTGCTTCTTCACCTGCCAATACAAATGTAGTCGCTTTTGATACGGAGCTGGTAACTCGTCCTCCGTGAGATTCGATCAGTTCAGTTGCAGCCAGGCGACTGAGTGTCGGAAGTGTACCGGTGATGACTACTGTCTGACCTGCTAAAGCGCCCCCTGAAGAAGCGGCTCCAGCCTCAACCATGTTAACTCCGGCTGCGCTGAGTTTGTTCAACAGTGCTGTGGTAGATGTATCGTTGAAAAACAGATTCACAGATTGAGCGATAACTCCTCCAAGGCCCCGGACTCCTTCGAGCTGTTCAACAGTTGCCGACTGCAACGCTTCCATGGAACCAAAATGTCTTGCCAGCAGCTTGGCGGCTATTTCTCCAACATGCGGAATGCCAAGTCCGGTAATAAGCCGGGCTAATGGTTGTGTTTTAGAGGCCTGAATTGCGTCGTACAGATTTTGAGCACTTTTTTCCTTGAATCCGTCGAGCGTAAGCAGTGATTCTTTAGTAAGGGAATAGATATCCCCGATGTCGCTAATGAGCTTGTTGGCAAGCAATGCCTCAATGCGAGCGTATGAAAGCCCCCTGATGTCCATTGCGCCGCGGCTGGCGAAGTAGACCATGGCTTCAAGCTGTCTTCCACCACAGGCGAGATTAGGGCAGTAAATGGCCACCAGATCTGCATCTTTAACTACTGGGGTTCCGCATTTGGGACATACTGACGGCATAGACCAGGGTTTCTGAGTACCGTCGCGTTTCTCCGGCACAGGACCGATCACCTGAGGAATTACATCCCCGGCTCTTTTGACCTGAACAATATCTCCAACACGAAGGTCCTTTTCTCTTATGATATCCTGATTGTGAAGTGTAGCCAGCCGGACGGTGGTTCCGCCTATCTCTACCGCTTCCAGGACTGCATATGGGTTCAGCTGGCCTGTGCGGCCAACATTTACCTCAATAGCCAGCAGCTTTGTCTCAGCTATATCCGGCGCAAATTTACGTGCAATCGCCCATCGCGGATCGCGCCCCCCAACTACTCCAAGCTCAGACTGAAGTGAAAGAGAGTTTACCTTTACCACTCCGCCATCGATTGCAAAGTTCAATTCAGCTCGCAGCTTTTGTTCAGTATCTGCACACCATTGAATCACTTCATCCATGGTGTAACACAGCTGCTTATTAGGTGCAGTCGGTATGCCCCATGAACTCAATGCCTGTAGAAGATCCCACTGGGATTTAAATGGGAGTGAATCTCCGTCTTTTGTTACAGCTGAATAGCCATAAAAGCGTAAAGGCCTCGAAGATGAAATCTTTGGATCCAACTGTCTTAGACTTCCTGCGGCAGCGTTTCGAGGGTTTGCAAATACGGGTTCGCTTGCCTTTACTCTTTCGTTGTTCATCTTTTCGAACTGATCGAACGGAAAGTAGATTTCGCCGCGAACTTCAATCTGACCTGTTGGAAAGTTCCCTTTGAGTCTAAGTGGTACGTCTCTTACAGTTCTTATATTGGGCGTGATATCTTCCCCGATTGTTCCGTTTCCACGCGTCGAACCGCGTACAAGCAAGCCATTCTCGTACGTAATGCTTACAGCTGCACCGTCAATTTTAAGCTCTGTAACATAGCCGGACGAAGAAAGTTGAGCAGATCCGCCCAGCAGTCTGATGTTGCGATCTTCCCAATCCTTAAGCTCTTTGTCGTCAAATGCATTTCCGAGCGATAGCATTGGCTGCAGATGTGTATGCTTTGCCAGAAGCGACTGAGGCTCTGTGCCAATTCGCAGGGTAGGAGAGTCCGGCTGGCGCAGTTCGGGGTGGAGTTCTTCCAGAGCCTGAAGTCGCCTGAACAGTTTGTCGTATTCTGTATCGCTAAGTGTTGGCTTGTCGAGTATGTAATACTCGTGTGAAGCATTGTTGAGCTTGGTCGTTAACTCAATAACTTCAAGTTCAGGCGTTTTGCTGGCTTTGTTTTGTGGAGCTGGACTCATTGAACTCTCTGCTGGCATAGCTTATAACACGGTTACGTCCGAGCTTCTTTGCCGCATATAATGCTTTATCTGCAGCATTGACCAGCGCGTCCTGTCCATGTAACGGTTGATGTGGCCAAGATGATACCCCGATGCTTGCGGTACAATTCAGAGTGCCTCCATCATAGCTAAAGGTATGAGATTCTATAGCTTTGCGCACCCTCTCCGCAAATGTTAACGCTGCTTCCAGTCCCGTTCCAGGCAGTACAATAAGGAACTCTTCTCCTCCATAGCGCCCTATTTTGTCTATCCCTCTCGCTGTTGCCTTGAGTAGATGGGCAAACTTCTTAAGAACTTCGTCTCCTGCTACATGGCCATGTGTATCGTTCACATTTTTGAAATGATCGATATCACACATCACTATTGAGATATCTTCATTATACCGTAGAGAATGCTCCCAGAGCTCAACAAGCCGTTCGTCGAGATGTCTGCGGTTTGCAATATTTGTCAGTCCGTCAACCTGGGAGGTGATAAGAAGCTTTTCGTTCAAAGCTGATAACTCTCTTTCCCTTTCTGCTAACGAATCCTGGAGAGTTTTGATTCTGAGCAATGAGCGAACTCTTGCATCCAGTTCCCTAAGATTGATAGGCTTTGAGATGTAGTCATCGGCTCCCGAATTTAAGCCGTCGACTATATTGTCCGTCGTGTCGAGTGCAGTTTGAAGAATTATCGGGATAAATGGGAGTGACGTATCAGCCTTGATCTGTTCTACAACTTCAATGCCTGTCATGATAGGCATCATCACATCCAGAAGTACCAGATTTGGATGTGATGAATAAATGCTGTCTATCGCTGTACGACCATCTCTTGCTATACTGACTATATATCCGCGTGACGATAAATGTGCGCGAAGGATCTCTACGTTGTCTTCATTATCATCAACAACGAGAATCGTTTTACCGTTGCTCATCTTCCATTTCAAGGAATTTCTGAACTTCGGCAACTACCGCTCGTGGTTCGCATGGTTTGGCGAGATATCCGTCACAGCCCACTTCCAGCGCCTTCTCTCTGTCTGAGGTGAGAGCGTGTGCCGTTAGAGCAATAATTGGAATGCGTTTAGTTGTAGGATCTTTTTTAAGAATTTGTGTGGCTTGCCAACCATCAATGATTGGAATCGATATATCCATCAAGATAAGGTCAGGTATGAGTGTGCGGGCCTGATTAATACCGTCCTCGCCATTCAACGCTTCCACGACCTCATATCCGAAATGCTTTAAAATGGTCGAGTATACAATCCTATTATCCTCGTTATCTTCGACCAATAAGATCAACTTTCCTGATTCAGACATCCAGTACTCAGTAAAGGGTAATCACCAATTTAATTGCAATTTCCTTACCATTTAGGATTCGCCATAATTTTTAACAAATCTGCTAGCTGTCAGTGTCACGACAGCTAGCAGATAGAATTGTTAAACGTCCAGATTGCTGACGAATTTTGCGTTGTCTTCAATAAAGACTCTTCTAGGCTCAACATCGTCGCCCATAAGTGTCTGGAATATCTGATCCGCTAATACTGCGTCTTCCATGCTAACTCTAAGTAGAGTACGCGTTTCCGGATCCATTGTAGTCTTCCAGAGCTGCTCTGGATTCATCTCTCCAAGACCTTTATAGCGCTGAATATAGATGGAGCCACGACCGTCGCTGCCACCAAATCTTGCAGATATTTCCTCTCGTTCCTTTTCGTCGTAGGCATAATATTCCTCTTTGCCCTTCGACACTCTGTAAAGAGGTGGCTGTGCAATATAGATATAGCCTGCCTCAATAAGTTCGCGCATCTGCCTGAACAGGAACGTCAGCAAAAGCGTTCTTATGTGAGCGCCGTCAACGTCGGCGTCCACCATAAGAATGATTTTATGATAGCGGCTATTCTCAAGCTTGAAATCATCACGAATGCCTGTGCCGATAGCGGTGATGATCGTACGAATTTCTTCGTTTGACAACACCTTATCGATACGAGCCTTTTCTACGTTGATGATTTTACCACGTAATGGCAAAATTGCCTGGAATGCACGATTACGTCCCTGTTTAGCACTACCGCCGGCGGAGTCACCTTCCACGAGGTAGAGCTCGCATAACTTGGGATCGCTCAGTGAGCAGTCGGCGAGCTTGCCAGGGAGGTTTGCAACGTCCAGGGCATTCTTTTTACGAGTAAGATCTCTTGCCTTTCTAGCGGCTTCACGAGCACGTGCTGCGGAAAGAGACTTGTCGATGATAGTGTTTGCAACCTTGGGATTTTCTTCCAGGTAGCGGCTTAACAGTTCGTTGATAACAGACTTTACAGCACCTTCGACTTCGGAGTTGCCGAGTTTGGTCTTGGTCTGTCCTTCAAACTGCGGTTCATGAACCTTAACGGAGAGAACAGCTGTTAAACCTTCGCGAACGTCATCACCTGAAAGAGTGGCCTCTTTGTCTTTCTTTGCGTAGTTGCTCTTTTGAAGATACTGATTGATTACGCGTGTAAGGCCGGACTTAAAGCCCGTTAGGTGAGTTCCACCTTCGTGAGTGTTGATGTTGTTTACAAACGAGAATACGTTCTCGTTATAGCCTTCATGATACTGGAAGGCCAATTCAATACCGATATCCTCGCGGATGGTATCGATGTATACAACTTCTTTATGAACTGGTTTCTGACGTGAGTTCAGATAATATATCATCTCACGTAATCCGCCTTCTGCGAGGAAGGTTTCGTTTTTCTCCTGTCCGACGCGTTCGTCTTTAAGTGTGATCTTTACACCTTTATTAAGGTATGCAAGTTCACGCAGGCGATTGGCGAGAGTCTCGTAGCGGTATACTAACTCCGAGAATATCATGGCGTCCGGCTTAAACCAGACTGTAGTACCTGTATCGTTTAGCGGAATTGACTCGATGACTTTAAGCTTGGTAATGGTATCGCCGCGCATAAAGTCCATATAATGAACGCTGCCGCCACGACGAACCCAAACCTTCAGCTGTTCCGAAAGCGCGTTTACAACAGACACACCGACGCCGTGGAGACCGCCCGATACTTTATAGCTGTCTTTGTCGAACTTACCACCGGCGTGCAGAATGGTCATTGCAACCTCGACACCAGGTAGGTTTTCCACAGGGTGGATGTCGACCGGTATCCCTCGACCGTCGTCGACAACTGTTATTGAATTGTCACCGTGAATGGTGACTTCAACAGTGGTTGCGTGCCCTGCTAACGCTTCGTCGATCGAGTTGTCGACGACTTCATAAACAAGGTGATGGAGACCGGGGGAGGAAGTAGACCCGATATACATACCAGGGCGTTTGCGAACAGCCTCAAGCCCCTTGAGGACCTGAATATTCCCTGAATCGTATGCTGGGGTTGTTTTTTCTTTGGCCATTTATTTTGCCATGGGTTGGCAATTCGAAACCGAACAGATCCCGAATATGTAATAGTTGATAGACTTTGTAATCTAACTACTGGGTGCCAGTTATGCAACACAGGCCCTTGAGCGTAAGTCGTTATACTGCAACGCTTTGCGAATTATCTTTCAGGCAATTCAGGGCGATGGAGCTGAAATCTTAATCGGCGGATCTTTACCTTTGTCCCATCGCCGATCTGATTGATCGCCTTCAACAGGTCCGGCTCCATTAACTGCAATTCGCTCATCCATGCATGGTTCTGAACGGCAACGAACAACACCCCATCTCTGGTAACAAAAAGGGGTTGTGTGACTGCAGCAATTTTATTTCCCACTAGTTTAATCCAGCCAGGGATTACCTCGGCCTGCGCTACTCTTTCTTCCAGCCCTTTTTCTTTAAGGAATGCGGCGACGAGGTCGCCGATGGCCTCTGGGGAGCGAAGTGGTTTATCCATTTGGTATCGAGTTAGATACGGAATCTATAGCACCACTGATAACACCGCTGGAAATGGACCACCTTGGGAGGGAGTCGAACTCTCTCGGGACGTCGCTTTCTCTGGGGACTGCAATTATTACCTGTCCAAGATCACTGTCAGAGAGAAGCTTGAGAATATTGGATGAACGCCGTTCATCCAGCTCGGCAAATGGATCATCCAGAAGTAGTAACGGCTGAGTGGCGAGACTTGCCTGCAAAGATCTAAACTCTAAAAGCCGTAAAGCAATTGCGGCTGTTCGCTGCTGGCCGGCCGACCCATAGCTTCGCAGGTCGCGGCCACCAATAGCAACTACCATATCGTCCCGATGTGGTCCACAGCGAGTGACTCCCAGCTTGCCATCTATATATCTATTGGCGTCGTAAAGTTCTAACAGGGCAGATTCAATATCCTCGCCTTTTGCCTGGGTCGCATAGTCCAGTGTTACCGTTTCACGCTCGCCGATTCCGATAGTGAGCTGTGTGAACGCAGTGGAGTTTTGACTGATCCAGCTCGAACGAGTCTGGATTATTGACGCGCCAAGTCGGGCGAGAGAAGGTTCCCATGCCCTGACGGAGTCTTCTATAGAAGTACCTTCGTTTGAATTCATTCCCGCCCTAAGCGCGGCGTTTCTCCTGGCCAGAGTCGCTTTATAGCGTTGTAAGGTCTGGAGATACTGAGGTACGGTTAGCGACAGCAGGATATCCAAAAATGTACGTCTCTCAGCTGGAGAACCGGCAATAAGCTCTGTGTCTTTGGGGGAGATAACCACTGAGGGAAGGGTTCCAAAAGCATCGCTGAGTTTTTTTACGACAACACCATCTATAACGATCTTCTTCTTTTTGCCCCGGCGTTCAAACCCGGCAGATAATTGGTGTCCCGACGTCTCGGTTTGCGGCGAATCTTTGCTGTCTTCGCCTACTATAGTACTTGCAATGTGAAATGCGGGGGCGTCGAACATGATAATGTCCTGGTCTCTAACCCCGCGCATGGAGCGCAAAAGCTGCAAGTAGTGAATGGCTTCCAGAAGATTGGTTTTACCCTGGCCATTTTCTCCAACCAGGGTAAAGCCAACATGTGGGATCTGCAGGTCCGCATGTTCGATATTACGGAAGTTTCGTATCGATAAACTTTGTAACCTCATGCCATGCGGGCAGCCCCTTATCTGCCCTTAAAATCGGCTGTGCGCTTTTCCAGGAATGCAGTGGTTCCTTCTCTCATATCTTCGGTTGAGGAAAGAAGCCCAAAATGGTTCACCTCAAGATTCAACCCTGCTTCGAGAGACGTTTCCATTCCGCGATCCACAGCTTCGATGCAGAGTGCTACAGCCAACGGACCATTTGCAAGAATCTGCTTCAACATCATCTGAGCCGATCCGATCAGCTCGGCGGCGTGCACCACTCGATTTACAAGCCCTATACGATAAGCTTCTTCGGCGTCGATCATCTCACCTGTCATGAGTAGCTGAAGCGCACGCCCCTTGCCGACCAGGCGTGGGAGACGCTGTGTGCCACCATAACCAGGGAGAATGCCGAGCTTTACTTCTGGCTGGCCAAATTTGGCATGTTCCGAAGCAATACGAATGTGACATGCCATGGCAAGCTCACATCCGCCGCCAAGAGCAAATCCATTAACCGCTGCGATTGTTGGTTTTGGGGAAGTCTCAAATCTTCTAAAGACATCCTGACCTGCTTTTGCGCGTCCTTTAGCCAGAAACGGTGTCTGCGTAGCAATGCCGGATATGTCTGCTCCAGCGACAAACGCTCTCCCGGCGCCGGTCAATATCACGCCGCCAACGTCCTGACGCATCCTTGCCTCGTCGATGGCAGCCCCGAGTTCAGCTATGGTTCCGTCGTTAAGTGCGTTAAGCTTCTCAGGACGATTAACTGTAATGGTGGCGATGCGGTCAGCCACTTCAAAGGTTAAGAATTCATAAGACATCTGGTGAATATAAGCGTCTAATATCGAAGACCTTATAGTTGTCAGGCACTTTTAGCGAAAATTATCCCTAAAAGCGAAACCATTTCATGTTTAACCCTTGTCTGAGACAGTAGAATGACCACAGACCTATTCCCAATGACAATGCTAGCTAACTCAAGACGCGCAAAAAATTCTAGATCTCAGAATCGTCGCGGATTTACCCTTATCGAGATCTTGGTGGTTATTGTCGTTATTGCGATTCTGGCCTCCATGGTTGCTCCAAACGTCTTCAAGCACGTTGGAGCTGCACGCGATACAACCGCCAAATCTCAGATTGAGATGATTGGTTCTGCGCTTGATACATATCGCCTGGACAATGGCATGTATCCAACAACAGAACAGGGGCTCGGCGCACTGCAGGTTGCACCTTCTTTCGAACCAGTCCCCACAAACTGGGGCGGACCTTACCTGAGAAAAGAAGTTCCTAATGATCCTTGGGGGCGCCCTTATGTATATCTCAGCCCAGGTCAGGCCAATCCAAATGGATATGACCTGATGTCCTATGGTGCGGATGGACAGCCAGGTGGCGAAGGCGAAAATGCCGACGTCGTGAGCTGGTAATAACGAATCTTATTATAGAGCGTCTACCTACTCGTGCCAGCATTTGCTTATGAAGCTATCGATCTAGTTGGGAAGCGTAAGCGTGGAAACGCTGAAGCTGCCACAGCGGCAGCTTTAGCCAGAACGCTTGAGGGCCAGGGTTTGATGGTCCTCGAGGTTCAAGAAAGATCGGAAACTCCTGGTGGCGGTGGCTTTAAGCCAGGCAGGAAACGGGAGGTTCTCGAAGTTACGAGAGCGATGGCAGCCCTTTTACCGGCTGGAATGCCGCTCGCGCAGTCTCTGGGCGCTTCTATTAACGTGGCTGGCCCGGAGTTGAAGGGTGTTTTGCAGACCATTAAGTCGAGGGTTGAGAGAGGTGATTCTCTTGCCCTCGCCTTGCAGGCTTACCCGCATCTCTTTTCCGCTCTGTATGTAGGGTTGGTTAGAGCCGGTGAGAAGAGCGGTCAGTTGGATCAGGCATTTAAACGGTTGGCTGTTCAGCTGGAGCGTGACGCGGCGTTACGATCCAAAATCGTTTCTTCCATGATATATCCGATGCTGCTTGCTACCGTTGGTAGTATCGCAGTTGTCGTGCTGCTCATGTTTGTGTTGCCAAAGTTTGTTGAGTTGCTTCAGGGATCTGGTGCAGCACTTCCGACATCTACGGCAATACTTTTATCGGTGTCGAATGTCATGCGCCAGTTCTGGTACGTGCTTGCTCTTATACCAGTTGGTGGGTTTGTCTTTGCCGGTTGGGTCAAAGGGAATGAACAGGGGCAGCGCTTTGTTTCAAAGGCGACATTGCTTCTGCCTGGGTTTAAAACATTTAGACAGAACTCTATTGCTGCAAGGTTTGCACGAGTTGTGAGTGTGCTGCTTCATGGTGGTGCTCCGCTTTTGACTGCACTGGACGATGCAATCGGTTCGCTAACTGATCCACTCGCCAGGGATGATACTGTTCGTATTCGTCAGCGGGTAAGAGAGGGTGTTTCGCTTCGGCAATCCATTGCAGAAAGTGAACTCTTTCCTCTTTTGCTTACCCAGCTGGTGGGTGTTGGTGAAGAAGCTGGTCGTCTAACAGATTTCCTTGAGAAGGCCGCAGATATCTTTGAGGAGCGTACGGAGCGAGCTGCACAGCGTCTTGCAACGATTGCTGAGCCTGCAATGATTATGATCTTCGGATCTATTGTTGCACTTGTTGCGCTGTCTCTGTTGCAGGCAATCTACGGTGTCAACGCAACTTCGTTTGAGTAATGAGATCCCTTCGACGAAGATGCATACACATTCAACTAGGCTAGATCCAGCGTCATTACGACTTAGAAGCCGAGCAGGTTTTACCCTGGTCGAGATTGTAGTTGTAATGTTATTGCTGGGAATCGTTGGGGCTGTTGTTATTCCGGGCTTTTTCAGGTCCAGTTTGCTCGGTACTACCAACGATACAACAAAGCCAATTGTTCAGCTACTCAAGTCGGCACAGAAGTTGGCAATAAAAAGCAACACTCCTGTCCGTGTTGTAATAGATCTTCCGACGTCCCGTTATCAGGTAACTGGTCGGGACATCGATACTCTAGTTGCATCGGGGGTCCTGGAGCTGCCGGTGTCGGCAAGAATGACGAGTGATTCTGCGAGAGTGATGTTTAAGTTTTTGCCTACTGGCGATGCACTTTCTGATTCACTCCTGGTGTCTTCCACTACCGGAAGCACACTTATTAAAGTTAACCCTTGGACTGGAGCTATAATTGCGCGCGCTAGATAGACAGTCCGGATTTACATTGTTTGAGGCCGTGGTATCTCTACTGCTGGTCGGGCTTGTTGCAGTTTCGACACTTACGGCTGTTGGTGCGCAAAGCCGTGGGGAGGCTAAGGCGCGAAGGATAGCAGAAGTTGAAAGTTTAGCTCAGGATCGCATGACAGCGATTGAGCTTTTGAATGCAAATCAACTACAATCATTGCCGGATAGTGTCGCGCATGGCCAGTTTCCGGCACCTCTCAATGCGTATTCGTGGGAAGCTATCTCAACTCCAGTGATGGGTGATGAATACCTCAACACGGTCCAGGTACGTATCATCTGGCAGGGTGGATCTTATACAATAGCTACCCGTATATATATGCCTCCAGAGGCTAATAACTCTGAGGGGACAATATAATGAAGTGCAGGCGGATCTTGTCTCAACGGATTGTTCAGCAAAGTGCTGTGCGAGTTCGCAGTGGTATGACACTGCTTGAGCTTATGATCGGAATCGTTGTAATGGGCGCCGCTGTCGCAGCTGGGTATGCAACATTCGCTACAGTCGTTGATCAGAAACACCACATGGAAAAGATGGTCGATGACGCATCGCGCGGTGCTGTCGTGAGGCGACTCGTTTCCACATGGATACAGTCATCGCTCAATGTTACTCTTATCGATGCTGCTGCTGAAGCAGATCCGAATGTAACTCGCAGACAATACAGAGATAATCTTCGAATAATCACCGCTGGCGATAATCCGACAGGGAAGGGGATCACACAGCTTTTACTCGAGATTAATGAAAATAATCCCAGGTTCCAGCGGGGGCTGGTAGCTAAGTTTATACCATTCACAGCTGATCAGCAGGACACTATAGTAGTTGTTCTGGATAGTACTGTAACAGGCATAAAGGTAGACTTTATGCGTATGGTTCAGGGGATTTCTGAATGGGTACCATCGAACGAATGGGTCACTGCGATGGGCCGTCCTGTTGCCGTGCGCATATATCTGATCGCAAATGATCAATCCCAGCTGACTCCGCTGCTACACATCCCTATCACAGTACGTATGCTGGGGGCGATGTAATATGTTGCGCCGGAGAACAGAGAGTGGTTTCGCTCTTTTAGCAACACTATGGCTGATCGTTGCCATATCTGCTGTTGGTTTAGAGATAGCGTTGCAGGCCAAAGATAGACGTCAGGTCGCAATGAATATATCTGAACGTGGTCAGGCCTCGGCAGCAGCAAATGCCGGTATAGCTACTGTCCAGTCTCGATTGGGACGTATGATGGCCAGCGCAGGCGGTGCACCTGGCTCTGGATATATCGCGAATCTCGATCCAGAGGATCCACTCGAGTTTGCTGATTCTCTTTTGTCTGAAACACAGTTCCTTGGCCCTGGCCTTGGAGGTTACACAGTCTATGTGAAAGATGCCGGCGCTTTACTCAGTGTATATATGATGACTGAAGATCGCTGGCGCGGGTTGCTTCAGGGAGTTGGAGTTGATTATGGAGTTGCTGATCAGTTGGCGCAGGCGCTTACTGACTGGACAGACTTTGATAATGACAAAAAAGCGCGCGGAGCGGAACGGGATGATTATCTCGCTGCAGGGCGCCTGGTTACTCCGTCAAACGCTCCACTTGGTTCGGTGGCAGAATTAAAGGACGTGATGGGGATGACTCCGGATATCTATTCCAGAATATCTCCATATATAATGTTTGGTA
>JBEBRK010000022.1:0-37699 GCA_040394885.1 Gemmatimonas phototrophica | reverse complement strand
TTAAGTTCGCCTCGCACATCTTCAATCTTAACTTCAATTTTCAATCAGCGTTCTTCAGTCAGCCACCTTGTTGGTGGCAGCCTTACAACATACTGCATTTTTTCTAAAGACGCAAGTAGCTCGAACGATCTTTCTTTCGAAGCCGCATCTTTAAGAAATACCCTGCTCTCTTAGATCAACATATGTCGATACATCATTAGCGGGTCGACAAGTATATGAAGATTACAGTTGAAATGGAAGTGTCGTTCCCACAAACTCGTTAAGCACTTGTTACAATGCTGTAGCTATACGACCTTCATGAAAATAATCTTTTTCCTATAATCTTTTTTGTTACCTGTTTCGTATGAACAATGTTCCTGATCCATCTCTAAAATCATAGAATGCTTGGAAAGCATGTAACGAAACTCCCGTAATCCCTCTTATTGTGATTCTCTTTTTGACTGAAATACCCTCGAGATTCCTCTTTGAGCGCGTAGCTCACTCCGGTTATCCACGCCGAACAGAGACACATAGACGATTTTTCCGTTCCCATCTACCAGCGTAAAAGGAGAATATAAGGGATTAAGCATCCCCTCCCGCCTTCTCAGTCGACCGTCTGGGATTGTGTCGTAGACTGATTCATTATACAGAAAACCACCACGATACCCAAATCGCTCCACCATATCGGACATTCTCAGAGTGACTTCTTCCTCTCTGGTTAAAACAGCTCCTCGATATTCCCCATCTGTAGAGCTGAGCAGAAGAAAATCCAGAGTATCCTGCGCAACCTCACCTTTTTTTCGACTATAACTACGGCACTTTTCAGATTTGTCGTATAGACTGCATTCTGCAAACATTCTCATTCTTTCAGCTATTACAAGCCCCACCGGATCAACGCCGTTCAATACAATAGTAGGGATGCCATCAACTGGCCATTTGACTTTTCTATCCAGAGCTACACTCCCACTATATTCAATTGGAGGTGCAGAACTACCCAATACCTTTATCCGGTTTTTCAGATTGGACAGTGAGCTGGCCAAAGATGGGATTTTCTCTGCTACACTAAATATCTTTAGAACTGCATCTATCGAATCCCCTCTATCAATAGCCATCTGCGCAAGATGTACAGATGTCCATCCTATCAGATAGGCATTCTGACTTTTGAAATCTTCTTTTAATATATCGCTGTATTCGAGAGCTTTTGTCAGATGCTTTTCGGCCAGAGAGTCCAATAGCAGATTGCTGTAAAACAACCCTGCTTGAGAGTGGAATTTCATCCTTTCCTGAAGGACCTCCTGACGGTCCTGCTCTATCATGAGATCCAGCATATGCTCTACCAGCGAAGGACGAAAGAATCGATAATCCATAAAGGTGGCAACAAGAAGTTGAACCACGTACAAACGATATTCGAAAGAGCTGTCAGAAGCTGCTTCCCATCTCCTCATTGCTGCTCGAAAGGCTAAGGAATCGTCCCCAGCCGTAAGCATTACCCGAACAACAGAAAGAAGTTCTGCAGTATTCATGGTATCAATGAGGATGTTCCGACTACATTTTTGTGCAATCTCTCTGGTACGAAGCGGAACAGTATCCGCGGAGCTACGCCAGCCTGAGGAATCCTTAACTATAGTGAGGGATGCGGTATCTACATAAGCTCGACGCTCAAAGTTGGAAGAACGTTGAAGCGCACTCGCACAGGCAGCAATCGAATAGGAGGCGTAGGAAGTATCGATAGATTCCCATCTAGCTTCATTTACCGTAGTGAAATCCGAAAGTGACAGGATACTAAGAACGAATGGGAGGAAAGCTGGAATCATCTGTCTTAAAATTATTTTTAAACGGAATCAACGAGAGAGGCAAAGTTCAAGTCTTCCACACGCGCAGCAGGAACGACAGCAGGGTATTTGCCGTATACTGGTACTGCAGGAGATAAAGCGGAGACACTATTGAATACAAACATGGGCGAATCAAGAATCCTGAAATTTTTTACCGGATATTTTATTTCTCCATTTTCAACCAACCATATCCCATCTCTCGTATAGCCGGCGGACATAAAGGTTTTTTGATCCAGGACACGTATTCCACTGAATCTTGTAACGAGAAGGCCGCGCTGGGTATCTTCAATCATCTGCTTTATAGAGGTGCTCCCTCCTTCAATAAGAAAAGAGCGCGGATGGTTAAGAGGAAGAGGATCATGGATGTTACGAACTCCATAGCTACGGGGATATCCCAGATGACGCAGATAGCCACTCTCCACCCATGTAACTTCCCTCTGAGGATATCCATCGTTATCAAATGGGACATATTCCGCGCCTTTAATTAAAGGAGATGATTTAATGGTGATGGATGGATCAAAAACTCTCAGACCTATACGGGACTGATCCGGTTTTAATGCGTAAGCATTCCGCATGGATTCAGCACCATATCTATCCATCATTTCAACTGCATTTGAGATTATATCATATACAGCCTGAGGTTCCAGTATCGCAGTGTATCTACCAGGCTCCACTGCAACCGGATTAACCGAAGACAGACACTTATAACGCGATGTCTGTGCAAGGTCTGAGTAGTTAATGTTTTTCCAATCGTAATTAAGTACGCCAGCCCAACCTGATCCAATACCAGCTTCACCCATGGTGCGCGTAGTCACCGAGCATTCAGCTCTTGTAAAATCTGCAAATGCATTCAAGCCCGTTGAATTCATAACGGAAGCAGCACCACCCTTTACCTCCAGATACCCAGCGGAAAGACGTTTACCGCCAACAGCTGAACCATTTTCGGCAGAGAGTGCAATTTCGATCATCTCCCGCGCTACTTGTGCACGTGCCCTGGAATCCAGAGAATATGTGTCGTCACTCCAGATCACCGGTTGCAGATATTTCTGTTCGGAAGGCAGGTACCATGGGAAAACAGTCTCGCCTCCGAACCGGCTTTTATCATATGCAGAATAGACGGCCTGAGATAGAGATTTATCATCCAAACGATTAGTAGTTGCCAGTCCTTTTGCTCCATTTAATTCCGTCTCTATGGTAACCGTATGTGTCTGAACATCGCCACTGCTTACAACTCGATTCCCTGCCCATCTAATATTTGCAGTCCAGAGACTATCCAGCCGTACCGTAATGTTGCTTCCTCTTTTTCTGGAAGAGAGGATCTTATCAAAGATTTCGACAACCTGGGTTCGACCCAAATGCCTTAGCTCTCCATCAGTTATTTTAACATCCATACGTTCTTTCATATTTCATTTACAACTGAGTTTTGGCTCGCATTACCGGGAACATATTGATTATGCCGATATCGCGTACTATTGCAGCCGGTGCGGTAACAGAAAAAGAAATATTCTGAACAGGCTGCCCTTTGGAGGATCTTACACCTTTTCTCCGGACAGTAGATTGCCCCCCAAGTACTGATAGTTTTTTCCAGAATTCTGTACTTTTGAATATGTAACCCGTTCCCATATCGAATCGTTCTGCGATTTTTCCTTTACGAATGCGGAATACAAGTTCACCTAAGCCATGCACACCTAGCAATTGATGATCAGGTAAACATATACCACCCTTGACCAGTACCCCGTCGTCAACCGATGAAATAAGATCATCCATAGATGTGTTCTGCGAAGACGGATGTAGAGTAAGATTCGGAGTGTAAACCATTGGAATAAAGCTCGCATCACTGGCTCCACAGCAACCCAGCATACTGTTGATGTCCGGTGATATAACAGAAGTCGAAGATGTAAATCCGCCAGCTCCAGCATATTCGATATTTGCAGAATAGCCAGTCACCAGACCAGTATCCACAAGCCTGAAGCTGCGAGCAGATATTCCGTCATCATCCCATCTTACGGATGAGACACCGCCTGATGAAGTACGATCGGCTGTGACTGTCAGGAGATCGCTCCCTACCCTGGTTCCTATACCCGCCGATTCGAGGCTCAGATAACTTGTCCCTCCAGCATTTGCTTCGATACCAAGAGCCCTATCTAAATCCATTGCCATTCCTATAGTCAATCCAAGGATTGGCGCCATTGCATAAGCATCAAAAACAACATCGTAACGTGAGGATGACACCTGCTGAGCATATAATCCAGACCTTGCATCATTTATGTATTCATCCAGATTCTTCAGCAAGGAACTGGAAGCAAGTGCTTCATATCCTTCACCGCTTGGAGAAATGTCCGGTACCCATCTTATACTGGAGGGTATTGGTGCTGACCTATCAGTTACCCCGATAACCATAAACGAATCATCACAGAGAGATTCATAGGTGGTTTGGGAATATTTAAAACCTTTTGTTGACGCAAATGTCTTGTGCTGCTTTCGGTATTTTAATGGACTATAACCGAGTGAAGCACCGCGATATTCCCGGATGTAGGATGCTATGGAGCCAACGTAATCCATATGTTCTTCCAGACTTACTTCAAAGGGATCACGGACAATGGGAGCACTCCATTCCGGCGACTTGTTCACATGTTTAATATCGGAGGAAGTGGAAGAAGCACCGGAAAGAGAACTGATATCCATGGTTTGTACTGGAAGATATCCCCAGCGATTATATCGCGCCTGATCACATGCGGATCGTGCAAGCCGCGACATTTCATCTGTAGTCCAGTACGCACTCGAGGCAAAGCCCCATCCTCCATTGACAAGGGCTCTTACACCAACAGCAACAGCTTCGGCTTCTGAAGGAGGAGAAGATTGATAAGTATTCCGGCTTCTTGTTAATGTAAGTCTTACATCTGCATACGATGCACCTGCCTGTACTGCTGCATCGATTGCCTTCGCCGCCAATTCATCTGTTTCCTCAGTTGATCGACCAGCGATTGATCGGTGAGCCATCAGACTCATGGAGGAAAGCGAACAGGACTTTATGAACTCCCGTCTAAATAACACTGGAAAGCCTCAGGGAATGACGGTGATGATGCCAGTCTGCTTCGAGTCAGGACTACTCCAGCGGTAAACCCCTGCCTCATTGAAGACACGCACCTGCGGAGCGCCCCCTGCGGTTACCTGCTTTGCGACAATCGGTTCGGCAGGCACTATCCCATCCATACGATCAAAGTTCACTGTAACAGGAGGAAATACTTTGGCATCGGGTCCGAAGCTGGCCATGTTGGAATAATTCATCCACATGATGCGCCCACCACGCTTTATGGTAAGGTGCAATGGCCTGAACCAGTAGTCGCCAGCAACACCAAACGAAGGCAAGATAGCACCGCTGGTAGATACCAACCTCTGCATCGTCCCACGATCTACAATCATAAATTGAGCCGCTGAGGGCGCCGTAAAGTTTATTATAATTGAATCTGTATACTCTGTTCCATAGATAAAGCTGCTTGCCGAAGCATCCAGCCTTCCGATCTCCATGCCTATTATCATGATGCCCGTAGGAGATGTAAAAGCTGCAGCCGTCACACCTTTAATCGTCCATTTGAAAGGAACGTTTACAACACTTCCACCAAGTTCTGCTCCAACAGGTATTGTGTTATACCCACTTGCCTCAACATTCAAAGAACTGGGATTACCGAGAAATCCAAAGTCGGAGACAGGTTGAACATCAGAAGTAACAATTACAGCAGCTGTATCGTACCTGGTTATGTTTTTCTTTAGATCATAAAGTCGTGCCACCACGACAGCGCCAGAAGTAGGACCAACCGCAGTCAGCAAACCGTTACTGTCCACAGGCAGATTTATAACGTCACTTGATGTCCAGGTTATTTGTCCGTCGCTTTCAACGGTTATACCATTCTTTCCAACCGGTGTTGCCATCAGTTGCAGAGTCTGCCCCTGAGCCAAAACAATACTCTTGTGATTAATAGAGACCCTCCATATCACACTGTTATCATTCTGTACAGGATTAACAGGATCATCACCGCATCCACTCGATATAAACAACAACATAATACCGAGGAATATCTTTAAATGCCTGACGGAAACTGCCATAGGTATACTTTTGTAAATGCACATGATTAATCAGGCGTTAGTGTGAAAACAACCGGAGTAGGAAGTATTAACATCGCGTTCTGTTATTGGAGCCGGTAATACAACTGCTGTCCCGTATGCACCAGAACGGTGACCAGTATAAGGTCCTCTTGGAAATACATTACCAATAGGCTTTCCATACTGTCTTACCAGTCGTCTCATATCGCCATGACGTCGACCTGTAAGAAACAACCAGAATGCGCGCTCCTTGAAAAGGGTATCGACACGAGACTCAACACCGGGATCAGTTAAAGGATCCAGACCTGCGATACCTGCGGACGAACGCAAGTCATTCAGTGTATTCAACCATGCGCTACCGCCTTGCGATAATTCATATTCCGCACGAATAAGGCGTGCTTCTATTCCACTTGCGACGGTTACAGGTCCCGCACCAGGAGCAGGCTGCACAAACTTTCTCACCATAAATGCAGGCACTCCAGGCAGACTGGCATCTGAAGGAAGCTGAATCAAATCGATTCGAGGATCAGCTGCGGATATATATGGCAGGCCTAAAATACCTTCCCTGTCGGATACTATACCAGAAATGCTAACAAGCCGATCAGGCTGATAGTATGTGAAGTTCAAGCCACTCCCTTCCGACACATGCGAATTGTTATAAACAAACTCTACAGGCACTTCTGCAACCGCTGCAGCTGCCTCGGCATATCGATTTAATCCGAGCAAAGCCCATCCTTTGCCCACCATCGCAAGATGTCGATATGCCAGACTATCAGTTGCATATACAAGTGCACTATCGAATAGCTTTAATGCGCTGCTATAAACCTCTTCGGTCGTACTACCTGAAGCTATGTAAGCGCCGCCACCAAACTCGATACGGCTTAACGGGATTCCTGAACAGTATAACTCAGCCAGCATCACCTCAGACATTCCCCAAAGTGCAAATGCATGTCCAATCCTATCGGGGGGAGACTGCGGTGCATAGCTATGTAAAGCACCGATGGCATCGATAGCAGCGAGTCTTACTTTGTGCAGTGCAATCCAGGCGCCCGCAGTAACCTGGACAATCGCACCTTCCCTTGATTCTGGATCGAGGTTTCGGGAATCGACGGCGATATTGGAGGCATCGCTACCCGAAGTGTTTATAGAGTTTGCCTGGGAAGCTATAAGTTCATCAGAAATGAGACTACTGGTAGGTATAAAACCAAGCTGTGATCCGGTTCCCCCACTGACTCCCTGCCTGAAAGAGCTAATAAGTCCACGATAACGTAAAAGAGCGCCTTCAGCAGTGTTGTATGCTCTAGGATCGTTGGTTCCGGAAGGAACATCTGTATCTATAAGGTCAGAAGGAGAACACCCTGTAAGATTCAGTGCTGCAATAGAACCAAAAAGTGCAACGTTCCTAATACATAATCGAAGGGATCTCTGCAGGCAGCCGACTGATTCAATTAATTTGGCTTTCATCTTTCTATAATGGTAAGTGTATTTTTTAGAAGTTAAGACTCAGTCGCAATGTCCATGTTCGAGGCTGAGGTAATCCACCACCATCAACTATTTCGTTTCCATCAGCTGCACGAGTATTGGTCTCTGGATCCACCCCACTATAACTGGTCCACATACCAAGATTAGTTGCGAGCAATCCTACAGAACCTCCTCTCAGGCGCATAGCCCGTATCAGTTCCTGGGGAAAGACGGCAGTGAATGATAGATTGTTAAACCGAAGGACGTTAACCTTTTCCATGAATCCATAGTGTGTGCTTCCACCCGGACGGGTTTGCACGGACGCCGCAGAAAAAGCCTGCTGCATAAGAGTACCAGCTCCCAAAATCTGACTATATGCCAGTGCCTGTGAATTCTTCCCCAGAAACTCATTGTACTGGATCATGCTGTGCTGATACTGTAAGCTGGCATCAACTCTGAACCTGCCATTCAGAAGACCAAAGCCATTATTTATTGACATATCGAAACGAGGCTGAGAGGGGCCCATGAAAACCATACTGTCTCCAAGAACTATCTCTTTGTGACTCACAATACCGTCGCCGTTTTCATCAGCAAATCCAAGAATGGGTCGTGCCCACCTCCCAAAAAGCGGATATCCAGGAACGATGCGAGAATCCATAATTCCATTAGTTGCAAATACATCTCCCAATATGGATTCATCAAGTCTCAAAAGCACATTCTTTCGCGATGCATAACTTATATTGGAGTGCCATGACAACAGGGACATATCGACCACCTTTGCTCCCAATGTGATTTCAGTTCCAGTGTTTCTCACATCGCCTATATTTTCGGCTCTTCTTACCGTTCCGTAGGTTGAACCTCCCAAAGATAGTGGTATAGGACGAGAAGCAAGAGCATCCCGAGTATTTTTACGAAATCGAGTTACATCAAGAATAAAACGATCGTTAAGAATCCCCACTTCAAAACCATACTCACTCTCCACAGTTCTTTCAGGCCTGATCCTTTGATTTCCTATCCCCTCTATATACACATTCGATTCATAAACTCCGGATGAATTGATGAAATCATTCCATATT
Source organism: Gemmatimonas phototrophica (assembly GCA_040394885.1). Taxonomy (GTDB): domain Bacteria; phylum Gemmatimonadota; class Gemmatimonadetes; order Gemmatimonadales; family Gemmatimonadaceae; genus Fen-1247. Next base: position 29,250 of record JBEBRK010000022.1, on the reverse strand, counting down.
CTATAAGTTCTGAGTCTCTCTGTCATCTGCGGTTGTACACCCGCGTGACCGTAGGCAAACCTCAAACGAAAGCTGGCTAAATCCTTCCATGGAAAGAATGATTCTTCTGACAGTAGCCAGGAAACACTGAACTTCGGATAAACAGGTTTAACGCCTTGTGGCCCTAATCCACTAGTAGCATCCTGTCTGATAGCTCCACCAATAAACAGCCGATTGCCAAACGTAAAATTCTGATCTATATAGGCACCGAACACGGCTTTAACATCCGTACGCATATCTATAAAATTGGCTCTAATCGGACTGTATACGGATGGAAGATTGGGAAGTCGAAATTCAGTCTGTCCGTATGCAAGGTTTACCTGATATCCATTCAAATCGCTTTGATTGGTTCTTACATACTGCGCACCAAATGCTGTTCGTGAAGAGAGGTTGGTGGTAATAGGAATATTGACAGTGGATCCCAAATCAAAGGTATGAGATGTTTCAGTGATCCGACCTCCGAATACTTCGCCCTCAGCTACATACTGATACTGACAGAACGGAGTGCACGCGTCTCTGCGAGTAAGCTCCTTGTCATCAGCTGAAGAAAAATCAAATCCATATGAGGCTTTTAACATAAGAATTGAAAATGGCCTCATATTTACAGTGCCATTGACCGCACTGTGAAGAATATTTTCGCTTCGCTCCTTGAAGAAATCAGTCCATCCCTCCGATAACGTAATCGTATCATCAGGTGTTCTAAATGAAAAGGCATCAGACATTCCATTAGGCCCCCGTCTTTGCTTTCGGGCCATAATATTTGCGCCAAAAGCAAAATCAGCAATAGAACTTGCCTGACTATTAAGACGAATCGATGCATTACTTCGTTTTTCTGCATTTGGACGAATCAGATTCGACGCGAGCGTATTCCCGCCTTTAGCCTTTTCGATAATATTCTGATTTACTTTAGGCATTTTGGAATTGCCCAGTCGATCGTCGAAACTCCCTGCAATAAAATACTGGAGAGTAGGGTACCCTCCCGATATATCCATACTTATGCCGGTATTTCTCCCTTTTGCAATAGATGCAGTATTTTTGTCCCTAAACATTCCAAACTGTATTACTGTATCCTGAAAACCACATCTCGGTTCAACAAGTTGTAGTAATCCACATGGCAGAAAATCTGCTGCGTGTGCGGCGGATCCAAGTGCCCTCGTCAAAACAGGAAAGTTTTGCGATGGATAGTTCGAAAAACCGTTATCCGCCCTAACATTCATCCTTGCAGGCCCTGCCTGACCACGTTTAGTCCTGATAACAATTACGCCATTTGCTGCATCACTTCCGTAAAGGGTCGAAGCCGCGGGTCCTTTAAGAATGTCAATAGATTCAATCATATCGGGATCCAGATCGTCTAATCTGGATGTTCTATCGGCACACGAGACATCTATACCGCTGTATGCCGGTCTACATTCTCCCACCCCGCTATTCATCCTGAATCCATCGATAAGAACAATCGGATCATTAGATCCTATGATACTCTGAATCCCACGGATTCGGATGCGTTTAGCGGAACCCACTGCCCCAGATCCATGAACAACCTGAAGGCCCGGCGCACGATTAACAAGAAGATCGGCCAACGTTGGCACGAACGAATTCTGCACTACTGAATCAGCTTTGATAGTGGAGATGGAATTACCAACTTCGTATCTCTGTCGATCCCCTGAACCTGTTGTTACAACTTCGGTGAGGTGATTGGCAACAGGCACCAGTGCGAAATCCAGACCTATAGTATCGGCTCCCGAAACTTCTACAGTGCTTACCTGAGTCTGGTAGCCCAGCATTCGGACTGTAATACGGTGAGTCCCGGCCGGGATTTTGTTTAACATGAAAACCCCTCGTGAATCAGACTGCACAGATATACGCAGAAGTTCAATCGAAATCACTACTTGAGGTATAGGGGATTTTTGACCAGCCTCAATAATTCTCCCGATTATTACCGCCCCATCGGTTACAGGATTATTACCTGATGAACTGCGATTTAGCGTGTCTCGAACTATGGTTATCTGGCCGTCCCGGGAAACCCTTGAAACAGCACCAGTTCTTTTAAGAATTGTATTCAGAACATCCTGAACTCTAGCGTCTTTGACCTTCAAGGAGACTTTGTGATTTTCTGGAACGACTCTGTCTCCATACAATAGCTTGACATTGGCCTTTCGCCGGACGGAATCCAAAGCATCTCTTACTGGTACGTTCTTCATATTCAATGTTATTAAGCGCGAATTTACATCCCCGCCTGTCTGCGCCCCAATCGGCGATGTAACAAGCAAGATCGCAAAGAGGACTTTAGTGATATGTGACATATACCTACTTAATTCTCCTAGGAGATAGTGTAATCGTTTGACCATAACGGGAAATTTCCAGGTTGAGGACATCTGCAATTCGTTCTACAGCCTCGTTTGCCGATCCAGTAGAGAGAGTGCCATTAAGCTGAGCTGATAGGAGACTTGAATCAGAGACTGTGATCTTTACATCATACCATCTTTCTATTTCACTGATGGCCGATCTCAGTGAGGTATTATTGAATGTGAGCGTACCGGAAGTCCATCCAGTATACGACTCGACCAAAACGTCATGAGAAATGGAAGACAGGCCGTTACGATCGATCACAGCAAGATCACCTTTGCCAAGTGTAATACCTGTACCTAACGCTGCAGAACGAGGTCTTAGAGCAACACGACCGGAAGCAACTACAACCCGTGCAACGGAGTCTTCGCCATACTGCCGGACGGAAAAGCGAGTGCCCAGAACTTGTGTTGCGGAGTGGCTGGTGTACACAACAAACGGAGAAGAGGGGTTGGAAGCGACGTCAAAGAAAGCTTCACCAGTAAGGTATACTGAACGTTCACCAGTGTTTGTGAGCGTGCGGTAGCTCAACTTGCTCGACGGTCCAAGCGTGACAGAGCTTCCGTCTACCAATCTTACAACCGCACTGGCTCCCTGCCTCGTAATATGTTGCATAGGTTCTGCATCCGAAGTCAGCAAACCTGAAATTGTGATAGTAAGTAGCAAGACCATCGCAGCCGCAGCTATTAAGGCAGTTGGCGAACCATTGATTTTCCAACCTTTTAACCATGCTGACGTCCTACGACTTTGATGATTGAATGAGCCCTCCATTGACTCATGAGCTTCAGAAGCCAAGCGTGCGGCAACCAGCTTAAGGCCATTATCCATTTGCTCCGCTTCAAGATCGATAGGGGGGTTGGAAAGACTTTTTTTTATGAGCTGCAGCTTAGCTACCAGATCGCTCGAGGCCGGATCTGCTGCAATCATATCCGCTATCTTCCTCAAACCGGCAGGGTCTCTCTCGCCAGACAGGTAGTCAGCTATTTCACCTGAGCCAAACAGATCATTGTATTCCATACGTATATAAAACCGAGTCGTTCAAAAAAACATCACATTGGAAGCGAGGACTTCTTTATCTGCACCTTTCCGCTATCTAAATCGGTTATTGAGACGACTGTAGCAAGATGCCTAACCGCTCGACTCATCTGATTTCGTACTGTAGCTACAGATATATCTAGCATTTCAGCTATATCGGAATAAGTCATATTGTGCTGCCAGCTGAGCAGGAAGATTTCCTTGCATCTTTGAGGAAGTGGCTCTATGGACGTCTCTATATATCGCAAAATATCTTCTCCAGCCAGAACATTTATAGCGGTGTTTAGCTCATTATGGACATTTCGATATTCGTTCATCCATCTCCCTTCTCTATCCACAGCAGCTCTCCTGGAGGAGAGGGTTGCCATGGCCTGATTTCGGGTCATACGATAGAGATAGAAGCTGACACCACTGTTCAGAGAGATTGATTCACGGTATTTCCATAGCCTGAGGAATACGTCCTGAACTATATCCTGAGCTAGATCTTCAGATTTAACGAGAGTGCGGGCGTAGCGATTAAGATTCACCCAATAGATTCGCAGAAGTGAATCAAGAGCGCGAGCATCTCCGCCTTTCAGCCGCTCTATGAAAATCAAATCGCGGTTACTTTCGTCGTTGCTACCCATTGGTCCAGTGCAAGGTTCAGATCGTTTACCAAAAATCGGGATACCTGCTTAAAAACCGAGCAGACGACAAAAGTATCACACATGGGAGGATGTGAATATAGGGAATCAACGATCTTATGTGGTCGATCTTGTCTATTTGGCAACCAGAATTCCAGTTGCACTGCCACGGCAACTACCACTATTCAACAAAAAAGGGCGCTGGTGACCATCACAATGGTAGCCAACGCCCTTTTATATTTCGATTCGCAATGGTGTAGACTTCTCGTAAGTCATTTGCTGCCAACAGGTTAGACTTTACTTTATCCTTAAATCGAACCTTGAACCACCTGGTTAGGATACCCTCAGGGGATTTGGGGGCATTTCAGCTAGGGCTAACCTTCCAGTCGTTGATATAACGTTTGTATCAACTCTGCCTGAAAGGCCATCGGGCCCTACCAGATATAACTATTCTAACAGCAAAGTGGTAAAGTGGTGCAACCTGCTTCTCTCTCTCTACTACTAGTCCACTCTACCACTTTGCCGTTCCTGACGCATTTTTATCCTGCCAACTTGCAATTCTATCGCTACATTATCCTGTCTCTATCAGATTCTATCATCCTTGGTATTCCGGATTACATTATTGCAAATATATCACCGTACTACAGTTACAACAGATCATTACCAAAGCTTTGACAGTTGAGATTTTTGAAGTACCATCTTATCCCCTTCCTTACACCCAAACGCCGCCGCAAACTCAGGCATCTGCTTTACAATCCCATTGATTCTTGCAAAAAAAGCCGCATGTACATCTCCATTAGGTGCTACCGCCGGATTCCACTTCCCTCTCCATAAGCGCCCATAGGCGATAAAAAACCGTTGATCCGGTGTAAAACCGTCTATTCGTGTATTTTCTTTCCTATCCTTACTATTCTTTTTCCATGCTCCATAAGCCGCTTTCATGCCCCCCAAATCAGCAATATCTTCGTTGTAAGTCCTGTTGCCATCGGTATTCCATCCATCTACCGTACCTAATCGCGAGTTCAGAGCTTTGAAGCTGTCAATTTGTGCTAACATTTCTGAGTTCTCTGACGTAACCAACTGAGCCGCAAGAGAGTGAAATATTTCATGCCCGATAATTACACCAGAAGCTGCATAGCTTAAGGCATCATCGCGTTCAGGTTCGAAGAATGGAGGGATGAACATTGCTGGTGGAACTTCGATTGCATGTTCAGCAGCGCTGTAGAATGCGTTTGCAGTGAACGAACTCATCTTCCACAGCTCGCGCATATCGCTGCCAATGAGATTAACCGATCGAACAGTATTAAAGTTTGCGATTGTCTCCTTGTTTTTAAAATAATCTGTAGGAGTCAGTTCCAACCCTGCATAATCAGTTGCCTTATCGGAGATACCAACCCTCAGGTACAGCTTATCCAGACTGTTCACCGCAACCTGTTTGTCAGCTTCACTCATGAGCTGGTGATTGGCAATAAGGGTCCTGACCTCGGCTTTAATGGATGCGAGCATGTGCCGCATTCTGTCGAAGCTTTTGCTTTTCTCGAGGTTGTGAGCGAACATCTCGCCTACAGCGCCACCTAGGTATTTGCGAGATCTTGAGATACATAGCTCTTCGCGAGTCGAGTCTTTTACCGGTTTAGCGCCCTTGCGTTTGCGTGTTGACATAGAGGCGAGCGAGATTTCTAGTGAGTCTGCCACGAGACAGCTCTGATAGAAGGTCCCCACCAATCGAACAATTGGATCAGAGGAGGTCACATATGACTTGCGCGCTTCCTCCATCATTTCCGTTAACCGGGCGTATGTGCGGCCCGGTGAGTCGTAGAAGTTATTCCAGAACGTACGGTTTGCTGGGGTGCTGGGTGGGAACTTTACTTCCTTTCGCCAGCTACCGTTAACGTACTCATAAAAGTCCTTGCACGGTAATACTGTTGTATCCATTCCGTAACGCAGGTCTTCGGAATAGATCGAAGGAATAACTGTGTCAGCGGCGATGGAGTCAGATAGAGCAGTAGTCTTTTTGGCGCTAAGCTCTTCTTTAGAAGAATGAAAGTATTGCGGCTCAGAACGCTGATCTGTCTTACTTTCATGGTAGTTCTTGCCCACTATGCCGCCAGCGGCTAAGAGAGCCGCTGGTCCAAGAAGAGCAAATACCATTAGTTTTTTAGAAACTTGATGCATCATCGGTTATTACTGCTGCGCCGCTTTGGTCTGACTTCTTCTCAGAGCCGCCCCAACTAAGTTACGGGCAACATTTTCTTCATCTCCCAACACAATGATTCCAGAGTAGAAGATCTTACCGTCCTGATCGACTAAAACAACGTTAACATGTCCAGCGTTACGCCTGCCCGCTATATGGTAGTTATCCTCGTTTTCCGTTGCTATATCAATTCGCCGTTGATCTAATCCTGGCAGCCTGAAGTGCTCTGTCTCAGCTACTACTACGTGGGCGTTCATACCATAGTTTTCGATATAATACTTGGCAAGAACTTCCGCTTCATCTTCCGGCGAAGTAGAAAGCACATTACCAAACGATCCAAAAGTTTTAGTTACAACAGTTACTTCAAGATCAGGGTGCGTGTGTTTAATGCGGTTAATAGCAGCAACGGTGCGGGCGCAGATATTACCGGGATCAAACTGACCTTCAATCTGTGCATTCTGCCGCTCCAGCGCGCCAGGGCCAGTGGCTCTTGGAGAAGAGTTGTGACACCCGCCTTCAATAAACGTAATGAGATTAACCTTTCCTTTTGCCGGACGAACTAGTGAGTTATCCGAAAGTTTTTGAGCAGTAAGCTTGCCATCTCCCTCTACTTTAGGCGCAAACATCCAGTTACCTAACAGAGTTGGGGCGGCACTATCGATTGGTAAAATCAACTCTTCACCATGACCTATCTTTTTCCAGAGATCTTTTAAGTACTCTGAATAACCAGTGGTAGACTCAGTAAGCTTTTGCAATATCTCTGGCTCTTTTACGACGATAGCAGTAGGAAAGAACCTTTCAGCCATGTAAGAGATAAAAGGGGACGTACGTTTTTCTACCGGTATGGAATTTACGTAGCTGATGTATTCGTTCAGAGCTGAGTCCGCACGACCAGGCTCCCATAACTGTACCCAGGTTATGATCTTAGAAAGCAACGAGGTAAACTTCCAGGGAATAGAGTCTGCAGGTATCTCGTTATGATATTCAAGCCAATATACGAGATAATCAGAAAGCAACTCATCATCTAAATACCTGCTATAAAGATCCCTTACATGCCCTCTGGCCTTAAGTCTCTCTTCAGCAGGAATAGAGTCGATATACCGCTTATACACATCTTTAACGTCAGCGGTTCGGCCAAGCGCCATCAGATCCTCTGTCCAGTGGGTAATAAACTTTGTCTCAACAGAGTCCAGTGTCCACCTGTCTGAACATATCCTGCCTGTATCCTTAACAGCCTGTGGAATAGGGTTATGATATTTTTTCTTCCGCTGCGATGAAAAGGTATCGACGACCTTGACACTATTCTTCTGGATATACGATATCCTGCCAACTGCAGCTAAACAATCTTCAAGATAGGTATATGACTTATAATCTGGAACTCGTTCAGGAACATCAAACCGGACCTGGGCTCCAATGGATTCAGTACTAGCAAATAGTAGTACTAAAGTTAAAGAAATACGCATAAAATTCTTCATCATATCGCGTCCACAGTTGAAGTGAAACTGAAATCGTTGATCTTTATCCATGGAGCTACAATTGATGTCAATGAAGATGAATAGCTTCGTTCAAGACTTCTCCTTATATCGGCCGGGGTAAAGACAGGAATAGCCTGTCCTAGCTCTTCAACGTTGTTAAGAACAAACCACGGAGATTCAGTCCACCTGAAGTTCCTCACCGCCTTAGTCAGCTTCCCGTTTTCGATTAGCCATAATCCGTCTCTTGTAGTACCGGTATAAAGCATCCCTACCGATACCGGATTAGAAATCCTCGTTACAAGTAGCCCGCGCTTTACCGTAGATATCATCTCTTCTACTTTAGTCTCAGTCCCTTGAACCCGGAAAGATGACCTGATCCCGATAAAGCTCTTCTGTACCAGTTCCTTTAACGAATCCTCATACGTGACCCACATGTTCTTTAATACGCCGTTCTCAATAAGATTTACAGCCTCAAACCCGGGCTCAGCATGCGTTCCAACCACCGGATCAGTTGGATCGTGACTAATGGTTATACGCTCATCAACTATCCTTAGACCCAGCTTGCTGCGGTGCCGATTTACTGCCATGTCAGTTTCCAGATATAACTGACCGCCACCGGAACCTTCAGGAGAGCTGCGCTGCAGACCAGCTACAATATCACTAAAGAAGAAGCTGGAAGCCTGTGGCTCAAGGATAGTCTGATATCTGCCCGGCTCGATCCTGACAGGGTTAAGTGAAAGAGTGCACTTCTCTAAAGCCTGAGCGGCGATCTTTGATGCATCCAGTCTATTTATATCAAATGCAGATCCACCGGCCCAGCCCGACCCGTTTCCTTTAGCTTCTCTAATTGTCATGGAGCAGTGAGCCTGAGTAATCTGGCCCGATGTAGTAAACTCCCTGCCCCATGGGTCTCTGTTATACTTGACCACAGATGAAGCAGCGTTCTCCATATAACCACTAGCTAAAAAGCCCTTTGCCTGAGCGTCATCAGTTACTGACCCAACTACCTCTGCGTTCTGCAAAGCCTGACGGTTAAACGTAGCATCGCTCCACACCTCAGCCCCCGGCGCATTATGCGTAACCGGCTCCTGCATCATGTCGATAAAAGTCTCCTTAGGAGATACTCTATCCAGATAAGATCCAAGCATCCTGCACGCAGCGGCTATTGAATCGCTATCAATCTGATTGGTCACAACTGAGACCGGTCCTTCGACCTGATGACGTATAAGCACTCTCACATCACGCTGATCACTCGTTAAGGTAGCCTTGTTTCGAGCCCATCTCTGCCCCATCCCCCACCAACCAAATACGCTCACATCGGTAGAGCCTGGCCTTCTTACCATATCCTTAACCTGATCAATTACCGCCTGAACTGCCTTCGTATTAAGGATCTTTACTGTATCGTCCATCTATGCTTTCCTCGTTATATCGATAACATCCATCTCCTTTACAACCATGTGCGGAGCATATACGCTGTGATAGCACGTCTGGGCAGGCTCTCCTTTATTAAGAGGGAAGCCGAACCGTAAGACCTCCTTACTGCCGCCTAACTCCATGACGCTTTTCCATAAGTTTGATGTCCTGAATATCGAGCCAGCGTTAATTACACGGGCTACTCGTCTTCCATTCTGAATCTTGAACACTGATCCGCCTATGCCTAAACCTGTAGAGAGTTGGAAATCCATCGACACATCTCCAACCTTAAACTCAAGCCCGTCTTTTATATCTGCACGCAAATCATCAATTGATTTTGCATTCTTATCATCAGCTTCAATCTTTAGATCAGATGAAAAGACCAGAGGCGAGTTAATCCCCGACGCTGAGTTTACGCTGCCTGTTGGAGCAAAATTAGTATTCCTTTTCGCATGATACTCCTTCATCCATGAATAGCCTTCCCGGGGAGCCTGTAGTCCAACTAGCTTCCCCTCTTTTATCACATCAATAGAGATTGGCCTTACTCCTTCATCATCCCATTCTACCCTGCTAACTGAGCCCGCATCTGAGCGCGAGGCTGAGATATTTATTAAAGGCGAAGCAAGACTTAGTGTGCCGAGCATCTCTTCAGGAGAGTTGATAAAACTAGTGCCGCTTGCGTTGGCCTCGAAACCTAAAGCCCTGTCCAGTTCAGTTGATAGACCTATGCTCTGACTTGCGAGGCTAGCAACAAGGCTTCTGTTAAGAAGAACCTGATAACGACCTACATCCACAGGAAGAGCTCCGAGCTGCATTTCCTGTAAGGCTTCCTGATGATGCACCTTAATGTAGTCGCGAATCGAGCTATTCTTTATCAGCTCAGCTCCAACTCCAGCTGGCGTTAATGAATCAATATCAACGAGACTACTTCCAACCTGGTCAGCGACTCTAAAGACGATTCTTCCTGACGTGTTATAAAGCTTTTGGTAGATATACTGATTATTGGAGCTAAAGAAGTACTTCTCCTGAGCCTGCGATGAGAAACTTATACCGATAGTTGGAGTAAGTACCTTCTCGAGCCGGCTAATAAAGAGCCTCATACCTCCTATATAGTCAACTATCTCTTCATGAGGTATCTCAAACGGGTCGATCTGAACCGGCATAACCCAGCTACCGCCAGCTGCATCAGGAAGGCCGGATAACTCAATGGGAGGGACAGCTTTAGACTTATTCGCTATCGCGTTAGCTGTTGCTGACTTACCCAGCCTGGCAGCCTCTGACTCATTCCATACAGGACTAGACGAGAACCCCCAATATCCACCAGATAATGATCTGATGCCGATACCTATCGACTCACTCCTACCCGGGACCATACCAGCGGACCCCAGCGTGAAATCCTTTGTATAGGTAAGGCGCACATCTACATAGGTAGCACCCGCTGACATCGCTGCATCGACAGCTATCTTTGAAAGCTTCCTGACCTTCTCGTCTTCAATGTGCGAATATCCCTTGCCATCAGGATGGACAAACCCTAATGCCTTAAGGCCTGGCGCCTCTATAAGGCTACCGGCTACTGTGGCACTACCGTAGCCCAAAAATTTACGTCTGTTTAAGTTTATCATAGTAGGGTAATAATGGTAATGCGCATATAGGTGACCAAACCCAAGTCTCCTTTCTACTTTCCTAACTTAGATCTGATACTCCCTTTAGCGATCTCTCTCTGGGAAGAGCTGCCGAGAAAGGCTTTCCATTCTGCAGTTGAGCCATCTGCATAGCCTAGTGACCGAGCTCTGACTGCAGTGAACACGCTCCCTGGTGGAACAACAATCCTTCCACTTGGTGCAGGTATCCCACCACTGCACTCAAAATCAGAAGGTGGCATTTCGATAGATATAGTATCGCTCGATGCGTTGCTTATCAGGACGACAGCACAGGGCTGCGCAATAGTAGCACTTGCTGTTACAGATGGCGCTCCACTAGCATTTGTAACAGCAAAATAGATCTCAGCGGAAGACATCTGAGTAAAACGAATGCTGTCTTTAAAGTGTTTGCCGTACATATATGCTTCCATTCCTATCCAGTAATCTCCAGCGGGCGCATTAGCAAAAATGTACAACCCTGGAGGATATGCAGGAGGGGGGGGATTGAGGAAAGCTATCTTTTGCGACCCAAATCGCATCCCGGTTTTGGCGTCGGCTAGAAAATAAGCGACATGGTCAAGGGGATTGAACTGTAAAGGAACATTCTCATTGTCATCTCTGACGTCCAGATCCGCCTGAGAAACATCCAGGATTTGGCCACGGAATATACTAAGTAAAATATAGGAATTGCTTAATGCTCCACCCCTTGCACTATCCAACGATTTCGCTTGGAACTTCTGTATATTGTACGTGTGGCTGGTTATATAGATACGGGCATAGGTTGTCCTGGTTGTTTCCCCCATCGTGTAAGACGCATGAAGAGTAAGTCCTTCACCTGTCAGAGTCGTTGCATTACTTTGGATCGCCCTTATTACTCCTGTGATGGTATCTATTTGTAATGCTGATGTTGCTGGAGATAAACGCCATTTTATTTTGGATGGGTCAATATTAGTTGTATCCCCAGTTACGAGGGTTCCAAATACGACTATTGAATCAGTATCTCCAACACCATATACAGCTTTTTCAAAGGGAAGATGAATACTATGCAGAAGCTTGTCGTCCGATGATTCGGTTCTTACAGGGGGACTAATATCCATACATCCGAGTGAAGCTGCCAGAGCTGCAGCTCCTGCAAATGTAAAAATTTTCTTAGATATCATAATTCTCACATCTGTTATAGTTAGGATTGAGATTTGCTTCTGAGCCATTTCCCTGTACTTCCGGAACGAAAAAATAGTTACTCCCGTACATTATGAATTGCGCTCCTTCTGATTTACCGGTGGGCCATACTGTTTCGGGTTCTCTGCCATAGTGACTGGTAAGCCTGCGCATATCTGCTATACGGCGCCCGGTTAGATATAGCGTATAGGCTCTTTCTTTGAAAAGCAGATCCACCCGACTGTTATGATTACCTGGATCCACTATGTCCGGCAGAGTGGATCCGGAACGCTGCTTATACAATCTTCTAACCGAGTTTATCTTTTCAATAAACTGAGGGATATTTCCTTCCTGCAAATGATACTCCGCTTCAATCAGCCTCGCCTCAGCGCCACTGAAGAAGGCTATCATTTTCTTTGCCGAGAAATATTCCGGTTGCAGGGGATAGATATAATTACCAGCTGCATTTGTCCTAACGGGAATTCTCATATCCTGGTGAGCACTACTGTCTGCCACCCATATAACACCATTAAGCCCTTTACTGTTAAGAATATGATATTTGTCGATCGCTATTGGTACAAGGGGTTGGTATCCAACCCCCTCTGCACGAATTTCGGAAAAAGAAAAGATCTCCCCAAGGGAGAAAGCATCCGGCACGTCCGCAATCGCTTCTGCAGCTTCCTTGTAACGTCCTAAATTGTTGAGAGCCCTGGCTTTAACGCCTTTTAACAGGTTATTCAAGGGAACGCTATCTATATTGATGGACAGACCGTTATCAGCAGAGGCCACTGCCCGCATATACAGACTGTCTCTGGAAAGAGCAGGTCCTGGTATGAACTCACCTCCATAATTTGATTCTGAAATAGCAATACCAGAACAGTAGTTATCTGCAATTATTATATAGAACAGTCCAAGTAGTGCCTGTGAATGCACCTTCATTGCACTGCCGGATGAACCATAATACTTATCTATCAGTTGGGTGGCCTGCTGGAGCTGCACCTTTGTTGATTGCCCCCTTGTTAAGATATCTCCAGCGACATAATACGATTCTTCTTCCGGGCGTATATTATTAATCCTGGCATCATTTGCATCTTGAAATTTATCAGGTAATACGGAAACCTCATCCGTGAACCTTGCAACACCCATTGTGTTTCTGCCAAAGAAATCATTGAACCTGGCTACAGCACCAAGATATACCCAGCGCGCCCCTTCTTTGGACTCAATTACATCAGGTGTAATAAGTTCACCATCAATGCTGTTTGCCGAGTCCGTAATACTATTCAGATTACATGCAGCGAGCAGGACGAGCGGACTCCCGATACAGGCTCCGATAATCGAACGAAGTTTAATCATATAATACTAGAGCTCCACTCTAACGTTAAAAGCAAACTTTCGTGGGATCGGCAGTACATATCCGTCATCGGATATCAGGTTACCGACCGGCGTTGAATTAACCATTGGATCCCGTCCTGAATAATTAGTCCATAAGCCGAGATTACTTCCCTGAAGAGATATGGCAATCAGCTTTGAGTTCAGCCTTTGGGAGAAGCTTTTTGGAAGGTTGTAACTGACAGACACGGTATTAAGACGTAACTCCGACACGTTCATCGCAGTACCCCCACTTCTTTGAGCCCTGACCCTGCTTGCAACAGAGAGCGCCTGGAGTGGTAAAGGGGCACCGACAACTACTTCACCATAGTTGTCTCTGAAAGTAGCGTATTGAACATGAGGTCCCTGCTGCGAAAGACTAAAGGAGAAAGTCAGATTCCGCTGAAGGAGAGAGATCTCACCAGTATAAGCGGCAGTAAACTTGGGGGTGTTCCATCCCTTGTAAACGGTGGTATCCCCGAGAATCAATTCGTTTTGGGCGATATATCCATCTCCATTTACATCACCGTATCCGAGGACAGGAAGATCCCATACACTTCCTATCTGATATCCTTCAACCAGACGATCTCTTGATGTATTGCTGTTTACAATAGCATTGTTACCAAGTCTGCGAATAACATTATTGACAGTCGCCATACTACCCCCGATCCTCAATAGCATTAGGTCATTATCAATGAGACTGGTGTTTAAGGTGACTTCGATACTCCTGTTCTGAACACGCGATATATTCTCTTTTCTTCCTGTTGTGGGTAGACCGGAAGAGGGAGGTAAAGATCTGTCAATAATAGCATTACGCAAGTACTTATTAACAAAGTTAAAAATCAATTCTGCCCGGTCTCCAGGCAGATACACATCAAATCCACCTTCAAACTCAAAGCTTCGTTCAGGAACCAGTTTGTTATTACCAACACTTCCCAGTTCCCCAACCCATATAATTTCATCATTGATAATGGCTCGTCTATAGCGATATCCACCATTGACATCAGCCTCTTCCGGGTGCACAGCGGCATATCCAAACGCCCCTCTTAGCACCAACACCTCAATCAACCTGTTCTTCGGGAAAAAACCTTCTTCTGATACAACCCATGATGTAGAAAGTCTTGGATAACTGCTGCTAGAATTTCGTTTTATGACACTACCTGCATCCTGTCTAAAACCTATGTCAAAGTACATCTTGTCCATAACATTTATGCCAGTTGTAACAGCATAACCTGCAGTAATAACGTCGTTTGCGGTCATAGATCCGTTTCCGTTGCCGCTCCCCTGCTCCGCGCCAAAGGGAACTTCACTCAGATTTAACAGAACCTGCCTGTCCATGTTTCGCCGGATATCAAGATGAATAGATGGTGTAAATGACACGAATCTATCAAATGGCGTAGATATCTTACCACCCGCAAATGTTCTTCCTGTAAGTACTTTAGTGGAACCAGAACCTTGTCTCAGTCTTAACCTGGGTGCTCCAGCAACATCCTCCAACGGCTCACATACTCCCATATCGCAATCACGGAAATCGTTGCGCCCATGATCCCTCCTTTCGGTAATGTCGGCACCTACTGAGCCGCCCATATTCCACCAGCTGTCTGGTCGTAAGTTCACGGAGATTCCCGAGGATACGTGGAAAGCGTCTGAACCACCGGTACTTATAGTTAGCCCTTTACCTCTATTCAGAACAGCCATAGTATCAATGGATCCCAATCCGTCACCACTAAACTCTATTTCACCTTGTCGTAGATTAGAGTTATTTGCGTTAACCGTAAGATCTATATTGAGAATTCGATTAGGTGTGAACCCAAAAGCTGAAGATAAGGATAGATCTTTTTTGCGGCCCGGATATCTCAGTTCGGAAGGCAAGGAAATATTAAGCAACCTGGCCCTTATCATATCAACACGAGGAGTCCTTCTGGTACCTATATTATCCTGATATGAGGTCGACAGACTATAGGTGATCTTATTGCTCCCACCGCGCACTGATAAACGGTGAATATCAATTGAGCCCGGTCCGGATTCGTCGAGGAGGAACCCGAACCTGTTAAGGTTAATTGTACTATCCTGAATACAGTCAAGGTTGTAGTGGGTTCTTATAGTGCAAATATCATTAAAGTTCCCAAAAACATCGGTGCCATACCCAACCCAGTAACCGTTTTTTGCCCTGACCTGTGCATCCCAATCGTGTGAGTATGAATAACTCCAGGAAGCCTGTCCGTCGGATCCCCGCCTCGTTGTAAAAACTATGACACCGTTGGCTGCCTCGTGTCCGTATAAACTAGCTGCAGAGGGACCCCGAATAAACTCTACTGTTTCTATGGTTGCAGGATCTATATTATCGATAGGTGACGGTGTGTAGTTAGCTCTGCTCTGACCTCCAGCCCCAAATGCTCTGTTAATAATAGAACTGTCCGACATCTTCGAATTAACCCAAATCCCATCTACAATAATCGCCGGATCTGTACTCTGAGAAATACTTCCAATTCCTCTCATCCGAATCCTGGTTGGCGCTCCCGGCTCACCACTCGCTGTAAGAACGTTAACACCGGGAACCTGTGCATGTCTTATCAGATCCGATACACTTCTAACTGGCGCCCTATCCATAATTTCCCGTGCATTAATCTTTACGATATCATTGCCCACTTCCAATCGTCGCTGCTGACCCGTAGCGGTAGTAACGACCTCGGAAAGCCTGCTGGCTGAGGCAACTACGGCGAAAGTAACGTTTATATCCGGTGATTTTTCATTCAGAACAATAGCCCTTTCACCGGAACGATAACCAAGCAATCGCGCAATCAGAGTATGTCTACCCAACGGAACCTGTGGAATAGAAAATGTCCCGTCCGATTTCGTTACAGCAGCTGCTCGTGTCCCCAGTACAGATACGGCTACTCCCGGGACACCGTTCTTAGACGCAGAATCTATTACTCGTCCTCTTACTGTTCCGGTAGCCTGACTTTGTCTCGATATGGAATCCTGCTTCTCCGGAACTATAACTATCATCTTTCCATTAGATGATATAGAGGCTTTAGCACCGCTCCCTCTAAGCGCCTGGCCTAGTGCTTCCTGAACATCAACGTTCTTTAATGTTAGTGATACTTTCCGATCGAGAACCACCTTTCCCGACCAGCTCAATTGGAGGCCTGCCTGATCCGCTATCTTCTGGATTAGTTCAGAGAGGTGGACATCTTTTACATCAAGGGAAATCGATCTGGCGGATTGTCCTGCACCTGGTAATAAAGATGTAAAGTTCCTGCCAAGGTGAGATTCCGGTTCCTGGGAAACTCCAATACCGGAACTAACTAATACAAGCGCGAGCACTTTCGCGTACTGAAACCTCATGCAGATGCCTCGTATAAAGGTGGGTTTTCTTAACGTAGGTATTCCATGCACTATGTAGTTACTCAGCATACACAGTTACCAAACGGGATTCTCGCTCAACACGAACATCAAATGTGAGTCGTAACATTTCTTCCAGATCTTCAATTGTGCCTGTAAACAGTGTTGCATTTATTCGGGTTTCTCCTAAAGCTGAATTAGCTAGCACTATCCTCACATCATACCAGCGCTCCAGGTCCACGAGAGCCTGTTTTAATGGGATATTCCGTAAGATCATTTTCCCTTCGGAAAATCCTATCATTTTCTCGACGTCATCTTTTACCACTCTCACCAGACCGGCCCTGTCAATCATCGCAACCTCCTGCTTTCCTACCACTGTACTATTGACAGCAATTCGGCCTGAACGCACAGATACTCGCTCCTCTTCTCCGGGGTATGCGCGGATCGCGAACTCTGTACCTAACACGCGATTGTGTGTCTGTTCGGTTTCCACTATAAAAGGCGCCTTCCCGTGATGCGTTACCTCGAAATATGCTTCTCCTTCCAGCTTTACAGTGCGTATCTCCTGACCAAAACCTTCAGGGATATATAATGCACTTTTTACGTTCAGAACCACTCGTGTCCCATCGTTAAGCACTATAGTGCTTTGCTGAGCGTTGTGAGTCTGATAAGTCATCGCGAACGAAGAGGCCTCGATATGCTCTGTATTTATCTCGTCAATTTGCATCCAGAGACCTGTTCCGATCACCGCCAGTACCGCCCCTGAAACCCCCAGTCGGACAAATCGGGAACTTATCCAGCGATGAGGGAACTTCGCTCCATCTTCCATCCTCTCATGCAAAGACGCGAGCGTGTTTTCTGTCGACCACATAACGTCGGAAGACGACTGTGAAAACGACGGCTGTAAATGCTTGCGAATCAGCCCTTCCATCTCCGTATGCTTATCAAAGTATTCGCTGATCCTGCGACTCGTAGCCGCATCAGCACTACCAGCAAGATACAGATCAATATCATCCCAGGAGGGATGTTCAACAGGTTGAGATGGGGAACTCATACTAAAGAAAACGCACGCACGTTAAATGTTTGACAGAATTCATAAAATCCATTGTTCGTAAAGCCTCTATTCACGATGTCTATCCCAGACATCTCGCAGAATTTCGCGCGCCCTTGATACCAGCTTGGCAGCAGCCATATCACTTATTTCCAGAACGTCGGCGATCTGCCTATTCGTAAGCTGCTGACCAGTACGGAGTATTAAAGCGAGACGCATTCTCGGTGGCATCCCGGAGATAGCCTTCGAAAAGGCTTTATCCAATTCATTCACAAGGACTTTATCGTCGGCGCCGGGGGCCGGGCTTCCCATGGCCATACGCTGACCGCCTACTAGGGCAAGCCTCTGCTCGCGTTCAACAACACTTGAATGCCGATGTTCACTTACAAGACGATTACGCAGAGAGCGTATTAGATAGAATTTTAAATCTGCCGTCGAAGTGACTGGAAGAGTGGTACGTCCCTGCCATATACGAAGAAATAAATCCTGTACGGTGTCATCCGCCGCTTCGCGCGACCCAGTGAGCCCATATGCGATGTCTGCAAGCATGGGGGCATATCGGCGGTATACGGAATCAAACGCCTTACTGTTGCCCGCCTTTAGAGCCTCGACTAGTGACACGTCGCTATCGGAAATAGAATCTTCCCTCAATCGAGAATGTAGGCTCATACTTAAAGAAAACGCGCGACTACCGCATGTTTGACAACTTTTCTTCTTACAAGCTCAGGATCACTCTCATCTGTAAGACAAATAGTTTTTGACCCTTTGCGAAGTTCGTATTAAACACATTGAAAGTCAATAAAAACCGAGTGCGACGATCATCTGTTATAACGAAACAGCCCCACCCGATTTACATCGGGTGGAGCTGCTAAAGTGGAGGCGCGGGGATTCGAACCCCGGTCCGAGACATGATTCACTACAGCGTCTACGTGCGTATCTCACCGATGAAGTTCTCCACCCGCCGCTCGGCGAGACAACTACGTGTGGAAAAGGTCTTTAAAGTTTTGCCGAACGATCAAGACCAGCTCGATCAGCTATCCCGAGTTTGCGATACTTGGTAGACGCGTCAGGAGCGCTTCACGCCAAGCATGGTGCTAAAACCTGCTAAAAAGCTAGGTTACGCAGCCAGGGCCAATTCGTTGTTGGCAGTTATGATTTTTTTCCAGCTTTTTTACGAGGATCTAGACCTCGGCACGCGGCCACAGCTTCACAAACCCCGTCGAAGCCGGTCGCCCCCTTCGTTATAAATATACACCGATGAGCGACAAAGGATCTATAGAAATAAAGAATATTTATGTGAACTGTTAGCAAGCGGTGCCGCTACTATTGGGATGTTATGGACTGTTACTTTGGGGTGTTACTTTGCATCTCGCCAACCATGCAATCCATACAATCCACGCAATCCACTATATTTAAGTAAGTGCCTGAAATTAAAGGAATCACTGGCGGCAAATCGCTGATTGGGGGTAAGATATATGGATATGAAACAAGATAAATCAGAAATCTGCCCACAGTTCCATTACGCTATAGAATTAATTGGGCGGCGGTGGACAGGAGCGGTGCTTTTCGCACTGTTCAAGGGAAATACCAGATTTTCTGAGCTACGTGAGTCAATTCCCGATATCACGGACAGGATGCTTACGGAGCGCCTTCATGAGCTGGAATCTCAGGGAATTTTGACGCGAAGTGTGATCCCTGATACTCCAGTAAGGATAGAATACCGATTAACTGAGAAGGGTCTGGCACTCCAGATAGCTCTTGAAGCAATTACAAACTGGGCCCACGACTGGGTTACACTCGAGCGGCCAGACGCTCCTCTCGAGATTCCAAGTACTCATTGAAGATCGCTTCTATCTGATCTACTGCGTCAACTGCATACAGCTTCTTTCGAAGCTCGGCCGATCCTGGCAACCCCTTTACATACCAACCTAGGTGCTTGCGAAACTCGATAGCGGCACCACGAGGATCGTGTTCGAAAGATTCAGCCATACGCGCGTGCTCAAGGGCAAGGGCGAGACGTTCTTCGACAGGCGGGGGTTCGCGCATAGGTTTCCCTTCTAACAGATCTCTGGTCTGATCGAAGATCCACGGCTGTCCGAAGGAACCGCGCGCAATCATGATACCGTCGCACTTAGTGTGCTGGTACATCCTCAAAGCATCTTCTGCTGTTTTGATATCGCCATTACCGAGCACAGGGATATCAAGGGCTTCCACAACTGCCGCTATCTCATCCCAGTTTGCCTGCCCTGAATACATCTGAGAGCGAGTACGGGGATGTAACGCCAGAACTTTTGCACCAGCGTCCTGACAGCGCAAAGCTATTGTAACCGGATCTCTCATCTCTTCGCTCCAGCCACTACGAATCTTCACTGTCACAGGAAGATGGGTGCTGGACGAAACTTTCTTGATAACGCTCTCTACCAGTCCCAAATCCTTAAGACATCCGGAACCGCCATTTCGCTTGACTACCTTCTTTACCGGGCAGCCAAAGTTGATATCGATGAACTCTGGCTGGAATACGTCTGTCACCAGGGCAGCGGCCTCACCCATAGCGTTTGGATCCGAACCGAATATCTGAACACCGATTGGCCGTTCATCAGCTCCAAATCGGAGCTTGGCCAGGGTGGCTGGATTCTCCCTACGAATTGCCTCAGCGGACAGAAACTCCGTGACAACCACATCCGCCCCAAAACGTGCGCAGACCCGCCTGAACGGTGATTCAGACACACCTGCCATAGGGGCCAGGTACAAAGGCAGCTTGTTAGCTATCTGGAAAGGAAAGGTTTTGGTGCTTTTCATAGGATACTGCTCAAGCTAACCTGCGGAATAAGGCTCTGCAATGGATTTCGATTGACAGGGAACATACTCTACACTACCTTGGACAATCAACAACGTTTCGCCTGTACGAGCACCTATGGAATTAAGAGATTTTTTCTCCGAAGACGCAATCAAATTAGAGCTGGAATCAACTGAGAAAGATGACATTCTCAATGAGCTCATCTCGCTCCTTAAACTCGACGAAAAGTCGGAAGCGATGCTGTTCAAGATGCTCAAGAGGCGGGAGAACCTGGGATCGACTGGTATTGGGCGCGGAATCGCGATCCCTCACTGCCGGTCTCTGGTTGTAAACCAGCTGAGAGTTGCATTCGGACGAAAGTCTGAAGGGGTCGATTTCAAATCGATAGATGGTAAACCCGTCTACTTTTTCTTTTTGATTGTGGCTCCGCCTCTCGAAGTTTCGAACCAGTACCTGCCTGTTCTCGGTAAAATTGCCCAGTTCAGCAAGGAGTCTGATGTTCCTGAGCGTCTGTTGCAGCTAAAGGATCCCAAGGAATTCCTGGAGCTGTTAAAAGAAAAGGGTGTCTAAATTTTTCGTGCAGTCAAAGTTTTAAACGTTCTGTAGTCTTAGGCTTGTAGTTTTAGGCTTTCTGCAGTTTTAGACTTTCTGCTAATAGAATAAGTATCTCAATCACGGTTCGGGTTTTATAAGCCCGAACCTTTTTGTATGTATAGGGCCAGAGTTTAACGTTACCGATCATTCTGCGCCCGAGGGATATACTCAAACATTCTCGCGTACAATCCAAAGAACCTGAAGGAAAATGTCTAATACATCGTCTCTGTCTGCCAAACTACCAGCTGCCTGTTCATGGAGCGGCGGTAAAGATTCTTGCCTGGCTCTACACAAGGCGGCAAACAATGGGTTCGAACCCAGGTTGCTGATTACAATGATGACTGAAGATGGAAAGATCTCCAGATCAAATGGAGTTCCGATGGCTGTTTTGGAACAACATGCAAATGAACTGGGGTGCGAGCTGCTGACTTTTAGTGCAACATGGGATAGTTATACTAGTGTCTTTGAAAGTGCTTTGATTCGGATCAAGCAGATGGGTATAGAGCATCTGATCTTGGGCGACATGGCTGTGGATGCGCATCGTATCTGGTATGAGCAGCTCTGTCCACCACAGGGTATAAAGCCTGTGTTTCCATTATGGGGAATAGATACGGCTGAGGTGGTTAAAGAGATAGAGTCGACCGATATCTCAGCCATTGTAGTTGTTACTGAGGCGAGTAAGCTGGGCCAGGAATATATTGGCCGCGAAGTAAATGTTGCATTCGGTCAGGAATTATCGAAAATGGGACTGGATCCCTGTGGAGAAAACGGGGAGTATCACACGGTTGTAACTGCGGCTCCGCTGTTCAAGAACCGCAGTGTAAATGTTTTGATCGGTGAACCAGTTACAAATGGCACCCACTGGCGAGCTGATATCAGGCTTTGCGATTAGAGAGCGCAGCTTCCGAATCTGATTGTCTGTTAGAGTGCGTTGCTTCAGAATCTGATTGTCTGTTAAAGTGTGTTGCTTCAGAATCTGACTGCCTATTTGCAAGATCTATATGATAAGCTGCGATCAGCCTGACACCACGCTGATAAGTAAAATACGCATAACCCCATTGAATCAGCACACTCAGGCGATTCCTGAATCCGGCCAGATACATGATGTGTACAAAAAGCCACATAAACCAGGCTGTAAACCCTGCAAGCTTTATCTTTCCTCCAAATAAACTTGCAATAGCAGTGGCACGGCCGATCGTAGCTAGATCTCCTTTGTTCAGGTAGTTAAAATCCTTTCGCTTCCGCCCCGCGATAGAAGCGGTAATATTTTTGGCAGCTACACGCCCCCCTTGCATAGCAACCTGCGCAACTCCTGGCGCAGGTACACCATTTTTCTGAATCGCCGATGCGAGATCGCCAACAACAAATACTTCCGGGTGATCTGGGATAGAAAGATCTCTACTTACCTTAACCTGACCTGACTTTGTAAGCGGAGCACCCAGCATATCTCCCAGTGGCGAAGCACGATTACCGGCAGCCCAGATTATCGTTCTGGCTTCGATGCGTTCATCTCCCAGATTAACACCGCCTTCATCAACTCCAGTTACTCTCTCACCAAGGCGAACCTCTACCAGAAACTTTGACAGATCTTTTTTTGCGCGATCGGACAGGCTTTCAGGGAATGAAGATAAAACTCGATCGCCTCCTTCAACGAGAACCACACGCGTATCTCTCGTATCGATATTTCTGAAATCCCTCCTTAATGCGTGGCGAGCAATATCCTGCATAATCCCGGCAAGCTCCACCCCGGTCGGGCCAGCTCCTACAATTACGAACGTCATCCACGCCTGTCTTTCTTCAGCGGTTTCGGCAATTTCAGCTTTCTCAAACGCAGTTAAAAAACGGCTCCTGATCTCAATTGCATCTTCGATAGCTTTGAGTCCAGGGGCATCTACCTCCCATTCAGGGTTAGCAAAATATGAGTGACGGGCTCCGGCTGCAACAACCAGAAAGTCATAGCTTAGAGGCTCAGACAGGGAATCGACAATTACTTCCCTTCCATCTACTCGTATATCTGTCACCTCACCGAGGACAATCTTTACATTCTTCTGATCTCGCAACAAAAATCGAATGGGTACAATAATATCGGAGGGAGCAAGAGATGCCATTGCAACCTGGTACAAAAGAGGCTGGAACAGATGATGGTTGGTTTTATCAACAAGCGTGATACGGACATTAGCGTCTTTCAATCTCCTGGCAGTACTAAGTCCGCCGAAGCCGCCACCAATTATCACAACATGAGGAAGGTGACCCATTTCCATGATTTTAGATCACAAAGTTGAATCGGACCGATAATGAGCAGTTCAAATAACGGGGGGTTGAGCACCCAACCACCATATCACTGAGCAATTTGGAGGCCCTCAACGACTAGTCGAAATTTTTTGGAACACAACTTGATAAAAATTGTATACAATTCTTATATTTGGTATACACATTATTCGTAGTGCGGCTATGATAACTTCTCAGTACCCGGTTTTTACCCTCCCAACCACCCCAGAATTAGAACTCCCTGCGGCAAAGCCGACGATTTACGGGGAGAGATTTTCATATACGACCAAAGCCTACATGGCATTAGGGCTTGGCGTTTTGTTTGTATCCTGGTCTGCAATTTTTGTTAAATGGACAGCTGTGCCTGGAGCG
This sequence comes from Gemmatimonas phototrophica, assembly GCA_040394885.1. Taxonomy (GTDB): domain Bacteria; phylum Gemmatimonadota; class Gemmatimonadetes; order Gemmatimonadales; family Gemmatimonadaceae; genus Fen-1247. The sequence continues at coordinate 5,535 of JBEBRK010000022.1, read as the reverse complement.
ACATCGGCTTTTTACCGGGCTTTGATAGCTTCGCTAGTGCTAACACCGATGTGGGCCATACGAACACGCATTAAGGGAAAGAGCCCTGTCGGGATCCTGAAAGGGCTCGACAAGCGAACGATATTTTTTGCCGTGCTGGCTGGAATAATGTTCGCGGCAGATCTGGCGCTCTACAATACCAGTATCCTTATGACCTCCGCAGCAAACGCTACGCTGCTTGGGAATAACGCTCCTATTATGGTCGCACTCGCTACATGGCTGATATTTAAAAACCGTCCGGCCAGCTCTTTCTGGATAGGATTGTCCATAGCAAGTGTCGGCTCGGTTATCATCATCGGCGAAGACATCCTCGCAAACCCTCACTTGGGATTCGGTGATCTGTTTGCGGTTCTTTCGGCGGTTTGTTACGCAGGATATCTCATGGTTGTATCTAAGGCCAGAGAAAAGCTGGATACGGTAACTCTTGTGATGATTACGGTTGTCTCAAGTGCGGTTGCGCTGTTTTTGATTGCGCTCGTACTAGGAGTGCCACTACTTGGATTTTCAGCAAAAACGTGGGGTTCTCTTTTATTCCTGGGAATTGTAGCCCAGGTTGGTGGTTATCTGGCGATTACGTACGCGCTAGGCCATCTGCCAGCAACTATTACTTCCATCAGTCTATTAGTTCAGGCGCCGCTAACTGCTTTAATAGCGGTTCCGTTACTGGGAGAAACGATATCAATGGGGCAGATAATCGGGGGCAGCTTTGTGCTTGTCGGTATCTACATAGTCAACAAATTCTCTAACAAATCGTAAATGCTAGACTTAGAAACTATTTCATTCGGCAACGATTCCGAGATTTCTGATGATGCCTCTTCAACAAAAACGCCGCTGAGAGAAGAGGTCATGCAGACCTTGCTTAACAAGATTATCAGTGGAGAGTTGGAGCCAGGCGCAAAGCTCACCGAATCTAAATTGGCGGAAGAGCTTGGCGTTAGCCGTACCCCAGTAAGAGAGGCGCTATTCTATCTTGAACGCGACGGGTTTGTAAAGAATGACCTGGCTAAAGGCTTTTCGGTTTCTCAGCTTTCGGCGCGCGAGGTTAGAGAATCGTTTCCCATATTGGAGAGCCTGGAGGTCCTGGCGCTACGCTCACTGGGACCATTCGCGGCTGCAAATGTGAATGAGCTCAAACGACTGAATCAGGCTTTTTCCAAAGCGGCTGGAAACTCGAATGAGTGTATTGCGATCGATAACCTGTGGCACGAAACACTTTTAGGCCGATGTCCCAACCAGAGACTGCTTGCACTTATTAAGAATCTCAAGCATGCAATTATGCGTTATGAGCATCTATATATGATAGATGCCTCGCTGGTAGCAATGTCGGTTTCGCAGCACGCCGCTGTAATAAAGCAGTTGGAAGCTGGGAATATGGATGCCGCTGTAGCTGCCCTGGAGACGAATTGGCGGTTCTCGCGCGACGCTATGCTTGTTAGAATTGGAGAGACCTCTTACTAGAATTAATGGATTCTATTACACAGATCGCGCTCGGGGCAGCAGTAAGCGTCGCAGTCATGGGGCGTAGGACCTCGATCAGTAAAGCTGCGCTCGCGGGAGCAATCGCTGGAACGCTTCCTGATCTAGATGTTTTTATAAGGCATGGCGATGCAATTAGAAACATGACGATGCATCGCGCGGAGACGCACTCCGCTTTTTATCTGACACTCGCTGCCCCAATAGTTGGATATATCTTCGCTGCTATGTTTCGGCAGCGCAATATTGCGTTGAGATGGATATTGGCGATGTGGGTTGCACTTGTCACGCACCCGATTCTGGACACAATGACTGTGTATGGCACTCAACTCGGCCTGCCCTTCACCAACTATCCCTTTGCTGTTGGAAGTATTTTCATTTTAGATCCTCTATACACCGTTCCATTGATAGTAGGATTAGTGTTTGCAATTCGGCGCGATTCGCTCAGAGCAAATAATATTGCGATTGCAATGTCGACTGCTTACCTGGGATTAGGCGTACTCGGCCAGTCATATGTACGAAATCTGGCATATAAAGAGTTGAACTCCCAGGCAAGCGTTATGGGTATTAGCAACAACGATAAGGTTCTCGTAACACCTACACCGCTGAATATTATCGGCTGGCGTATAATCGCCGTTAATGATACTGCATATTCTGAGGGTTTCTTTTCGTTTTTAAAGCCAGATAGCCCAATCAGGTTCAATACCTTTAACAGGGGTGCTGCCATTATAAATGAGTGGAAAGGCGACTGGTACGCAGACAGAATGGAATGGTTTACACGCGGCTTCTACTCAATGGACAAAACTGATACGCACATTATTCTGACGGACCTTAGAATGGGTCAGGAGCCAAACTATACATTTGTCTTTGCGCTTGCCGATATCCGCAAGGAGGCAGATGAAGAAGGTGCGGAGATTGTTCCAATCAGTCCCTATAGTGTTGCAAAGAGACCTGAAGTTAAGGATATGTTCAAACGAGTTTCAATAGATACAACTCGATTCAACGAACATTAGGTAGCTCTACCAGCCCTTCCGGACAGCAGACAAAAACTCGTCCCGAGTGCCTATTTACCAGCTGCCCTCCCGTAAACTCTGAAAAAGCTGGCAGCAGAACGCTGGACTTTGATAACACGAACGATGGCAGCCTTTTTCTGATCCCAGGAATCTTTACTACGGGGTGAACATGGCCTCCAAAGTTTACATACGATTGCTCCAGTCCCGTAATTGTCCGTAAAGACTTCAGATCGTGACCCAAGCGTAGCGAATCTATTATGAGAGGCTCCGGAACCGCTCGAACCCCAAGACTATCTGCGTGCACACTCCTGTCGTGGTTTCCGAGAACTAGAACTATTGAAAGCGACGGATGTCTGTCGACAAGCTGACTCCATCTACTTGTCCACTCGCGGCCCTTATTGGGCCCGTGCAGCATGTCACCCAGAATTACCAGCTGATTTGCGCCAGTTATCTCCAGGAGGTCACTAAGCCTTTTTAGATCTGACTCGCTGCTTCCTGCAGGAGTTGCGATACCGGAAAGGCGCAAACTATCAGGTTTACCCAGATGCAGGTCTGCAATAAGAAGAAGGCGCCTGGACGGAATAAACACAGCTCTCTGATGCATCAAAAACATCTCCTGTCCATTCATAGAGATTCCCGCGCCAAGGCCGCCGAACATTACTTCTTTACGGTCGACGAGCATAAGCCCTCTCAATCCTTTCTGCCGCACGTGCAATCCGCACCTGCCAGAGTTCGTTGCTTAACTGTCCCCTCAAACCATCAGCCCACAACGAGAACGAAAATGGTGATAATCTCTGCAGGCTTACAATCTTCAATTCCCTCGACTTAATATCTCTTAACGATTCTGCAATTCTGGGAAGCTCCAGTTCATATTCAATTACTTCCGCCTTTGCCTGCTTCAACAGAATGTGATCTGGATCATATCTCTTAAAAACATCGTATATCAGCCCTGATGTCGCCTGGATCTGTCGCATTGAACGGGCGAGTCTCCCCGGCAAAGACGGAGCGATGAGCCCAGCCACCCGCGCTATCTCACGAAAGTGCCTTCTGCTCAGCTCGGATAAGTTTACAGATTCGATCAGATCTTGCATGAGGTTATTCCCTTCTAAAAGCGTGCCGAGGAGCGATTGGGTGACAGGTTGAGGCAGATCTAAAGTAAGCATAAATCCGTAGTCATTAAGCGCATAGGAGAAGGTGTTAGGGTGCTCCCTTCCCCATCTAAGAGCAAATAGGGCGGCCATACCTTCGTGTGCCGAACGACCGGCAAACGGGTAGAAAAAAACATGGAATCCGCGTCTGGTCGTACAGTGCTCTATCAACAGGATATCAGATGACGGCAAATCCGAGACAGAACCCTGGAGTTTGAGAATACCAGATAAAAAGCGCATTTCCTTACTGGAAGTGATGGCCCTATTTCCAACTTTTACTTCACCCAAAATGCTTTGAATCTCAGATGCCAATGTATTCGACAAGGGCATACGCCCTCCCTGCCACGTAGGAACAGCACCATCAATTTTTTTTGCATTACGAACGTAAACAACCATTCGATCGGTCCGAACCAGTTCGAGCGTTCTACCGGCAAATGTAAACCGTTCACCGGCTTTGATTCTGGAAATAAAATTTTCTTCGATACTTCCCAGATGCCCGCCCCGTAGCATCTTTACTAGCATGGAGCCGTCTGAAGCTATGGTACCAATAGACATACGATGGCGCATCGCAATGCGTCGCGACGTAACATATAGCCGACCGTCTTCTGCCCGATCCAGCCTGTGATAATCCGGATACTTTTCTAACGAGCTCCCTCCTCGAACAAGAAAATCAATTACGCTATTAAACTGCTCCTGAGTGATGTTGGAATAAGACAGCGTTTTTTTTACTGTATTAAACGTCGATACCGGCTCCAATCCTTCCGAAAGTGCTATTGAAACACAATGTTGGGCTAGCACGTCCCAACACTCATGTAATATCAAAGGAGATTCTATCCTTTTCTGCTTAATGGCTTCTCTTGCAGCTGCATATTCCAGGACGTCCAACGCTTGTGTTGGGACACATATAACATTGCCCACCTCACCCGGTCGATGACGGGAACGTCCCGCACGCTGAATCAGTCGTGAGATACCTTTGGGACTTCCTATCTGAATTACCTGTTCCACAGTTGGGAAGTCGACTCCAAGATCCAAACTGGATGTAGCTACAACACAACGGATTGTTCCATCTTTTAAACCAAGCTCAGCAGATCTGCGCAGCTCCGGATCTAAAGAGCCGTGGTGTAAAGCGATATTGTGCAGCCCATCCTGCCATATTGATTGCAAAGCCTTAAACCACAATTCAGCCTGCGCGCGCGTATTCGTAAACAATAATGTGGTTTGTGCATCCATGATACGATCGTAGACACTATCCAACTGTGACAAACCAAGGTGGCCGGACCAGGGGAGCCGTTTGTCAGACTTGGGGATCAGAGTCTCTATCTTAATTCCTTTCCGTGGTCTTACCTCTACAAGAACAGGTTTATCCCCATTAGGTATTAATGCTCTGGCTGCAAGAACAGGATCTCCTATAGTTGCTGATATTCCCCAAATTTTTGCTCTGACAGCAAATTCACACAGCCTGGAGAGAGTTAACTGCAATAAGACACCGCGCTTGTTTGACATCAGTTCATGCCACTCATCAACAACTATACATCTAACGCCAGCGAAAGTATCTCTCGACTCAGGATAGGTTAACAAGAGAGCTAGAGATTCAGGAGTTATAACGACTATTTCTGCTTTCCCCTTCCTTACCAATCGGCGTTCGCGACTGGTGGAATCGCCGGTTCTCTGCACGATCGCCCAGTCCAGGCCAAGGTCGTCTACAAGGTGCCGAATTGCTTTTGTGGTATCTGATGCGAGTGCGCGGAGCGGCGTGATCCAGAGCAGCTTGATTGAGTTCTTTTTCTCATGAACCGCCTCATCAAGAGCTTCAATCAGTGGCCCACCGAGAACTGCCAATGTCTTTCCGCTTCCAGTCGGGC
>JBEBRK010000021.1:0-38553 GCA_040394885.1 Gemmatimonas phototrophica | reverse complement strand
TGGATCGTGCAGCGGAGTTGATGGCTCGTGCTTGTAGAGCTGTTACAAGCGAAACTGACTTTACTGCCAGGTAGAGCTACAAGTCTGGCTGACTTGTCATCATGTATCATGGCATACTGGATGACTGCAGCACTTAATTAGGAAAGGTGCTGTTTATAGAAAAAGGTGGGTGAGTCCTAGATGACTCACCCACCTTTTTTTAGATCTGTCCTTCTGGGCTTACTTTAGGCCCTGTTTTTAGTCGCTGTTTTTAGGACTTATTTTCAGAACCTTATCTTTTCGGATCCTATCTTTCCGGACCCTGTTTCCCTTTAAACCCTGATATTTGGGAAGGTGCCACCGCCTCTGTTGTTTGAAGCGGTCATGTTTTCATCGGACCCGCCATCTGGGAGGCTTGCAACGAGCGATGCATCGAGGGTCATCTCGACATTATTGGCCAGAACCTTGGAGATTGGGCAGCCGGATTTTGTAGCTGTTGCGATCTCCTGGAACTTCGCGTCATCAATACCAGCAGCAATAACTTTTGTGATCATTTCCATCTTGGTGATGGAGAATCCGTCTCCGTCCTTATCGATGGTGCAGGCTACTTCAGTGTCAACGCGGGTTGCAGGTGTCCCGTTTCTTTCGAGATTTCCGCTGAGCGCCATCGAGAAGCAGGAGGCCAGGGAGGCTGCCAACAGCTCTTCCGGGTTGGAGCCGCCATCAGCTGCGAAACGTGATCCAACTGAATAGGTGGCGTTAATGGCTCCGCTTTCCCCTTGGAAAGACCCTGAACCATCGCGGAACGGTCCTTTCCAGGACGCGGTAGCTTTACGTGTAGGCATGTGAATGTTCCAGATTAAAGAGTGTGTATCTATCGCTAGACGAATGTTTGAAGATAACCCAACTGAGAAATTACCAGTACTTGGAGTTGTCGACTAGGGCTGTATCGCTGCGGCATGCAAGTTGGATATCTTCTCTGTGTGCCTTCTTCAGCCAATAATCCATTTCGCCCTCTGATAAAACATAGAAACTTCAGATTATTCTGGAGTGGACAGACTCTATCGTTGATAGGTACATGGATGCAAAACGTTGCTCAGGGGTGGTTGGCGCTTGAGTTATCTAATAATGCATTTATAGTTGGGGCCGTAAGCGCGGCGCAGTCTCTTCCTGTTCTTCTGTTGACGTTGTACGCAGGTGTCGTTGCGGATAGATATAATAAGTTCAAGGTGATAATTGGTGGGCAGGTTATACTTTTAGTCCAGGCCGTAATATTGTGGTTTGTAGTTTTTAGCGGTCATGTAAATGTATGGTGGTTGTTAGGGCTTGCCATGATAAACGGTATAGTCACCGCATTCGAAACACCAACCAGACAGAGTTTTATAGTAGATCTTGTTGGTAGTGATGACCTTGTAGAAGCTATTGCATTAAACTCCAGTGGATTCAATCTGGCACGTATTATTGGTCCTTCTGTTGCAGCATTGATAATTGGAACTTTGGGTATTGCATGGTGCTTTGCTCTAAATGCCATTAGCTACTTGGCTGTCCTTATAGGATTACTCCTAATGAAGCTTCCAGCCTGGGAGCCAGTGATAGCAACCAAATCACCACTGGAGGGATTAAAAGAAGGGCTTCAGTATATTCGAAATACACCAAACGTTTATACTTTAATTAAAATGGTTGCTGTATTTTCTATATTTGGTATGCCATTTATGGTGTTGATGCCGGTGATGGCTAGAGATGTTCTAAATACTGGTGCCGCAGGGTATGGATTTTTACTGACATGTGTTGGTATTGGCGCGTTAATTGGTGCTCTTTCACTCGCAGCATTAGGACAGAAATTCAAACGTGGTCAACTATATTCTGTTTCTGCAATATTGTTTGCGATAACACTGCTAGCTTTTTGTGCTACCCGCTCACCTGTAATTGCATCTGTTATAACTTTGTTGATTGGTTTTGTAATGATATTAAACACAGCTCTTGCAAATGGATTGTTGCAATCCATCGCTCCAGATGAATTGCGAGGGCGAGTTGTCTCTGCATATGTGTTTGTTTACATAGGATTTATGCCTATCGGTGCTTTATTGCTGGGTGGATTTGCTAAAATCGTTTCAGTAGATAAGGCGATAGCGGTCGGTGCTATTGTAATGTTGTTGACCGGAATCTGGACATTTATCAGGCATCCGGAGTTGAGGGGAGTATAGAGCGTCAAGGGTATAGAGCGTCAAGGGTATAGGGCGTTATAAGGGTATAGGCTTCATAAGTGAAAGGGCGTCATCGGTGAAAGGGTGGTATAGGGCGTCATCTTTTTTCGGTTTTTACGGCTTGTTTTCGGTGTTTATTCGGTATATTCTAATCTGTAACCCCTCTCCTTATCCGAAACATCCGTTCGAGCAAGACTAATGTCAGCCGTTGCAGTTGCTCTAAAAGACATTACTAACCTAAGTCCGCAGGACTTACGGTCCATTCTGAATAAACATTACCCTAATGCCACGCCAGTTCCCCGACGTGACGGAGATGTTGTTAGTAGTGGAATTGTGATGTTGGATCAGATTCTCCCTCATAGGGGTTTTCCTAAAGGGAGGCTTTCTGTTTGGGCGCCTTTGGGAGGAGCTACGGCAGTACTCCGGGCGGCTGCATATGCTCAGTTTTTATGCGGCGGGCGTGTAATATGGATTGACGCAGCGCGCAGTATCAGCGGGATCTCATGGAGTCTGTTGAATCAAGTTAATGGTCCTTTTTTAATAAGACCAAATACTAGAGTTGAAGCTCTGCGTGCTGCGGATGTTTTGCTCCGCTCGGGGGCTTTCTCGCTAGTTGTGTTGACTGGTGCTGATCCTGGTAGTTCCGAAAATGTAAAGCTTGCACGCGCTACGCATGAAGGTATGTCGGCATTTGTTGCTGTTGCATCCAACACCGCTATGGCTGGTGTTAAGGTGGCTTCTTCTATAAAGCCGGATTTTTATAACTGGAAGCGTGGACCATCAGGCGAGCCTGCTCTTGTTGAATCTGTAAAGATACGTGTAAATGTTGAGTCGCTTGGCTGGAGCAGGAAGGGGAATATTACTCTCCCGCTTATGAGTCAGGACCCTCGCATGGAAATCGATCATGCGGTGCCTGACAGGCGTGGCGCGAAGGTAGGTATATAATGCCATTTATGTGTCTGTGGAGTCCAGCGTGGCGAGATGAATCTTCCATCGCTATCCAGGCTCAACTCCTTAACGTCGTTCCTCGCATCTCTACTGCGCATGAGCTGGTTTGGGTGGATGTGCGTGGATTGCCGTCTCGTAAAACTGCTGAAGACATTAAAGCTATAGTTGGCAGTGCAAGTAATTTGCGAATATGTATTGGAATAGCAGATACACCAGTCGCTGCGGAAGTTGCTGCTCGTTATTCTCAGAATGTATTCACGCGTGTATCCACGGGTGATGACAGGAGATTTCTTGCTTCATTTCCTATAAGTGTTTTACATCCAGACCCTGTCACTGAAAGTTTAATGGATGGTGCAGGTATTGAATTGTGTGGTGAGTTAGCTGGGCTGAGTCGTGAAGCTGTAGAAGTGCGTTTCGGTTCATCTGGTGTAAAGATATGGCAACTGTCTCGTGCTCACGACTCTCGTAGAATATTTTCTCCAATACCTCAGTCTCTTCCCGAGTCAGGCTATGACTGGACTGACTATACCATCAAGCGTGCAGAGAGATTGATATTTATAATTAATGCTCTGTGTGGTAACGTATGTGAGTCTTTGGAAGCACAGGGAATGGGAGCTGTATCTATGCTTCTGAAGTTCTCGTTAAATAATAGAACTTCATATGAGCATATAGTGCGTGCGGCGCGTGCAACATCTAATAGGACTGTATGGATGAGACTGTTGCGTGCCGCAATAGAAAAGATACAGTTGGCAGATGGTGTTACCGGTATTGTATTACAGGCCAGCTCGGTTGCAGGGTTGGCAAGTAAGCAGGGCGATCTTTTTGATGTTGGTTTTATCACAGCCAAAGCTGCAGAAGATGCAATAGGTCAGATAATGGATGATATGGAAAATGTTGTTGTTTCTCCGGAAAACACCAATCATCCATTGATAGATAGTAGAACTATATGGAATGTCTTGAGCCCTGGTAATATGGAGTATGAAAAGCGCTTTGTTAATAAAAGTAAAGCCAGTGACAGAGCGTTAAATCATGTAAGTGAATCCGATCTTGTTGCTGGCAGTACTGAAAACAGTCGTGAGGTGGTTGGTGCACAGAGCCATTCACTCGCACTTACTCTACAGCTCTTTCCAGTGCCGGTAAGAATATCTGTAAATACAGAACATAAATATGGTCGTCTTATGCCAAGCTCATATTGGAATGCAGGGCGTCAGCACATAGTGATAGATGCGGCAGGGCCTGATATTATTGATGGTGGCTGGTGGGGAGATAAATACTCACGCGAATACTATAAATGTGTAAACGATACGGGGGTGCTCGTGTGGATATACAGGGATATTGGTAGTGAGACCTGGTATTTACAGGGTTGGTGGGATTAATACCATCATCTGCTCACCTCTTAAAATCCCAGACTAGCTAATCATTGCGTATTATGCATCTTACATATGAAGATGCATAATCCAATCTTTCGTAAGATAGAGCATGCCGGTCGTGAAACGGATTCCGAGATTGATTCCAGTGGTGAATCAGTGGACGGGCATGCTACGTCTGCTGCATCTATAGATTGGAAAAGGCTGACAGTAGAGCTGATGAACGGGGAGCCTCGTGCCTTGGAAGAAATCATCACTGTTTGCTGGGAACCGCTGACATTTATGGCCAAAAGTTACCTCGGTTCGATAGATTCTGCTGAGGACGTGGTTCAGAATGCTCTAGTCAGACTTTGGGAAGGCAGAGAAGAACTCTCGCCCGAGCTTTCTGTTCGTGCACTGCTGTACAAAATTGTCAGGAATCTGTGTCTTAATGAGATAAAACACACCAGGATGCGTGAAAGGCATCACGAAGTGGGAGATTATCCGGAAGGTCGCAACCTCGAAGAAACTGTTCTTACGAGTGCAAGTTACGAGGCAGCTATGGCTAAACTGTCTTTGCGCTTTCAGGTGGTGATAAGGATGAGATTCGAAGAAGGGCTCTCTTATATAGAGATAGGAGAAGCCATCGGCATAACCGCAAATGCGGCCACTCAGCTTGTGTTACGGGCCAAAGAGTCGCTAAAACGAGAGCTTTAGGGCGACAAAAATAAAATCGTAAGATTTTATCTACCTGGATTGTATATAAGACATGAACCAGGATCAGTTGTCACAACCCAATAGGGTTGAGCGCTTTGAACCGACACGGCTCCCCGTGCCTCTGCTTGAGAAGTACCTGTCCGACTCTGCAAGTGCCAGTGAAGCAGAGCAGGTAGAGCTGTGGGTTGCAGAGCACAAACAAAGTGAACAACGCTATGATCTATCTCAAACAGATGCAGCTCGAATAGCCAGGTCTGTGATGCTTAACGCAGGCAAGCCAAGAGCTAGTAAAGCTTTTATGTCACGATGGATGCTGGTCTCAGCAGTTGCATCTTTGATGCTCATACTAGGGCTGGGGTGGCAGTTAGGTGAGAATCGCCTGGAAAATGAGCTTGGTCGCCTGGCCTCCGTCTATTCTACTCAGGCAGGACAGCGCTCTACAATTACACTTCCGGATGGAAGTACGGTAACTCTAAACGTCGCAAGTCGTATTGAAATTCCTGCAGACTACGCAGCTGGCAATAGAACCATCTCACTGGATGGAGAGGCTATGTTCACAGTGAATCATAGCAAAGGAACCCCTTTTGTTGTGAAAGCTGGCGGGCAGATCGCCCGTGTATTGGGTACCAGGTTCGTCGTTCGAAGCTATGCAAACGACAAAGAGTTAGTGGTAGCGGTAAAAGAAGGAAAGGTTGAGGTCGCAAATACTGTTATAACACCATTATATGAAGGCGTGGTAGCACAGGATGGATCCATAAGGGTCGCCGCTACAAAAGACGCAATGTTTGCATTTGAGAGAGGTGTCTTGGTTATAGACGGATTGACTCTTCGTGATGCTATACCGCAGTTGAATAGGTGGTTTAATGCAAATATTCAGATTGGCAGTAATGGTTTGGCATCGCAAAGAATTGTCGGTGAGTTTAAAGCCGGTTCGGTAGCAGATCTGGCTGAAGTGCTTGCATGGACTTTCGATATGAAAGTAGATAGGGAGCAAGACAAGCTAACGTTATACACACGGGAGTAGCCTTAAATGGAAGTCAGCTTTAGAAACATCGTTGTTATAGCTGGAGTAATGATGTTGGGTGTGTCCAATTCATCATTGCTGTCTGCTCAAGCTGTAAAAGACAGTAGCAGAAATGGAAAAATAGGGCCTCAAAACGAAAGCCTGACAAAAGGTTCTTCCCGGGATCAGAGATTAGTGTCTTCAGAATCCAGGGATGGTGAATCAAAGCGCCAGGATAAACCTGGTCAATCAAATAGTCAGGATAAATCCGGCCAACCAAATAGTCAGAAGGCTGTGAAAGGCTCTCCCAATGCACTTGTTTCTCTGCAGGTAAAGGACAGTACTATTGGTTATATAGCACAGGCATTAGCGAAGCAGGCTGGAGTAAAGCTTGTCTATAAGCTGGACAATAACGAGTTAAAGAAACGTGTGAGCGTTAACGTAGCTTCGAAGCCTCTTATGGAAGCTCTTGGGTCTGTGTTGAGAGGTACTTCACTATCCGCGAAAATTGCGACAGATGGTGAAACTGTTATGCTTCGTTCCGAAAAGGGAGATAATCGTCAGGATACAACTGTTAAGGGAGCTATCTCTGGACGCATCATAGATTCTGCCACAGGGAAAGGTATTCCGGGAGCTTTGGTTACTGCTGTTGGGACCTCTGCGAGTTATATGACAGATGCGAATGGTTTGTTTTATCTAACCAGGTTGCCAGGCGGAAAGTATACTGTTAATGCAAGGATTATCGGTTATAAGAGCGAAAGTCAGACTGTAACTATTGGTAACGGCGAAGATAAAACTATCTCCATTGTATTGGTTCCTTCAGCTAGTGTTCTCTCTGAAGTTGTCACTACAGCGGTCGGACAGCAAAAGAGACTGGAAGTTGGTAATGACATAGTAAAGGTAAAGGCAGATGAACTGCTGTCTAAAACGCCTGCAAGAAGCGTCTCCGAAATGCTGCGCTATGCACATATTCCCGGTGTACAGGTTACTCCTACCAGCGGAGAGCCTGGTGCGCCATCCCGTATAAGGATGCGTGGAATAGGAAGTATGTCTCAGAGCTCAGACCCTGCGATTATTGTAGATGGAGTGTGGATTTCATCCGATATGTCTTCTGAGAGAATTCAGAATCAGACAGGGTCAGGATTGGCCACCCCGGATAATACAACTGGAGGTAATAATCCCGCTACGAGACAGCGTTACGCAAGCAGTTCTATCGATGCAATTGATCCTACAACTATCGAAAGTATCGAAGTTATACGTGGTCCATCAGCGGCAACACTGTATGGTCAGGAAGCTGCTAATGGCGTAATAGTTATCACCACAAAAAAGGGAAAGCCGGGCAAGGCTGAATGGGGTTATCAATATTCCCGTGACTGGAATACACAGCCAACTACCAGGCATGGAAACTGGGTTGTATATGGCCGTTATCCTATGAGCAACCAGGAATTTGAATGTAATGTTGACCGTTACGCATCCAACCTTTGTGTGCAGGATAGCATCATAAATTTGAATTCCAGGAGGGGATTAGGTGACGGAGAGGGACCCGGCAGGGAGCAGAAACACGCCTTCTCTGTAAGGGGAGGGAGTAACTCTATGACATATTCCTTCAACGCAGTAAAAGAAGGAATTTTAGGATCTGAAAGAGCGCTGCCATCATATCGCATTAGAATGCAGAATCTGAATATGCCATTAGGTGAGGATATGATAAAACCATCATATAAGGATAAAACATCACTTAATTCAGTTATTGGCTTTAATCCTACTCCGTTGCTCCAATTCACCTTTAATCTGAACGGGACTGTAGATGATAACAGGCAGAATGGAACGAGCATGCGTTATGATAAAAGTTCTATAGATACGCAGTATTATAAGGTTGCTCACATGCTAGAAATTGATGAGATGGAAGCAGGGACAAAAAGTTGGAATATAGTTTCTGCTGTATCAGGTTCGTTTCGTCCAACCCCAATGTGGAGTATTCAGTCCCAGCTGGGATTGCAGAAAATTACCAGAAATGATCGCTCCAAAACTGATAAGAGGACATGCGCTCAGTCTCAATGTGTAGGCACTGAGACACAACTGAGGTCAGCTTCGTTAAACGAGGACATATATACTTCGCGGTTAAGTGTAGGTGCTATGCCAAGCACGCGTCTTGATAAGTTTATATCTTTTCAACCTAGTGTTGGTGTAGATGTACGCAGCAGGATTATCGACGATAACTCTCTGGCTTCAAATGCTACATTTGGATCTACAAGTATAAACTCCGGCTTTGGATCCACTAGCGGGATGAAGTCTGTGACTGCAGGCTGGTATATTAATACCGGCGTGAAGCTGTTAAACAGGCTGTACTTTGATCTTGGAGTACGTCAGGACGTTGGTAGTGCAATCAAGGTTGCAGATGCCGGTAGATACCCCAAACTGAGTACTTCGTGGGTTGTTTCGGAAGAAGGTTTTTTCCCAAAAAACAATTGGATTTCGACTGTAAGATTACGTGGAGCTATGGGGCATGCTGCTGTTCACCCGGAAATAGCAGACATTGATGGTGGATATACCTATATAAGATATCCATTTGATGGTGTCTCACAGCCGACAGCGCTTTTGAAAACTATCGGAAATAACAAGCTGGTTCCGGAGCGTTCGGTTGAGCTTGAGGGTGGTATTGATATATACGGTTTTAGTGACAGGTTAACCCTTAGCTATACACTTGCCAGTAAGAAGACAAGAAACTCGATCGTTCAAAGGGTGTTACCTCCTTCTGGTGGGTTGCCTGCAACCTCCAGGAAAGAGAACATTGGGCGTGTTGCAAACACCAGCGCTGAGTTCTCACTTAGTGTGCGGCCAATTCAGAATGATAATGTTTCTATTGAGCTTGGCATGTCGATGTCTAACATCAATAATGTCATCAAAAAGCTTAATGCAGATGCCAGTCTGTCTTCAAACCTTTCTACTGCCAGACTGGAAGAAGGGTACCAGATTGCCAGCGTATGGATGCGTCCGGTTCTAGGATATAACGATATGAACGGAGATGGTTTTATAACCTCCAACGAAATACTTCGTGGAGATACTACCGTTTATATGGGTTGGTCCATGCCTGAGTTAACATCTTCATATTTTGGTACTGTATCACTTCTGCAAAACTCCATCTCTATTTCGGCAGACGTAGGATATAAAGGCAAACACGTTCAAACTCTTACTTATTTAGATAACTGGGGATTGAACTCACTGACATCTACGTTGGACGAACAGGCGTTTTCATTGGCGTACTTATATACCGGTGTGCCTCTTGAAACCAGCGAGATAAGGTTAAACAGCGCCAGTATCAGCTATACAATTCCCAGACAATTGCTTGGCAGATTCCACGCCAGAATGGTCCGTGTGTCATTGATGGGAAGTAACCTGGGCCTCTGGACGGACTATAAAGGAAGAGATCCTTTGGTGAACTCCAGTCCGGTAGGGAATGCGTTATCAGATAATGGTTACGTGATCCCTATTCCTAGAAAGTATGCGCTACAGTTCAAACTCGACTTTTAACAGATACAAAGAGATGCGCAAATTAACGGTATTGTTTACGATTCCATTTCTGTTGTCTGTATCAGGATGCTCTCTGAGCGATCTGGTTGATACCAATGGATATCAGCAGGGAGACAATGTCAAACCAGAGCTCATAGAGTCACATGAAGGAGCGAAAATGGTTTATAGGGGTGCTGTGGCAAAAGCCATGACATACCTGTCGTCACAGTCAAATATGGTAGCTCGATTTACGGATGAGCTGTCAATCAGGCCGACTACGGATCCTATCGACCAGGACGTAAGAATGCCTGCGACTTCGGTAGTTAATGAATTCCGCGTATTTTGGAATGCAGGTTATGATGAGGCGCATAGTGCCAGAATTCAAGCAAGTCAGAGTATTGCGCTTCTTAAGAAATATGCAGAAGGAAAGGAAAACAATATACTTGCACATGCCTATGCTATAGAAGCATTCATGCAGATTGGTATGGCAGACAACTTTTGTTCAGGGCTTCCTTTGTCGGAGTCTCAGTATGGTGGTGTTTTTGTCCCTGGTAAGGGGTATCCTAGAGATACTTTTTATACAAGAGCAATACAGTTGTTCGATGAAGGGATAAAGTTAAATGTTGATAGTGTTCCAATTCGTACTCTACTTCTGGTTGGAAAGGCAAGAGCTCTTAGTGCGCTTGGTCGATATAGTGAAGCAGCAGACGTAGTATCTTCGGTTGCCGATACTGATTCGGCCGGATATAAATATGAATTTAATCCATTGCAGAGTGTTGCGTCTCAGATTCAGTTCTGGACGGCTGGTTACGATTCAGCCGCAGGCTATGTAAAGAATCAAAAAGGTGTGAATGGCCTGAAGTGGCTGGCGGATAATCCAGCTGAACAGGATTCCAGAATTAATGTACGTACCTTGCCAGGTATGACGGGGTATGTTGCGTTTCCGGCACCATTAAAGATTAGTGCAGGAAATGGGTTCCTTGTTCAGGCAAATGGAGCGGAGGCCAGATTGATCGAAGCTGAAGCTCATTTGAACAATAATGAACCGGCCCTGTGGCTGGAAAAGATTAACAGGGTGCGGCGTCTATATAAAAATCTTTCTGGTATACAGTTGGCAGATACAGTTGATCCAGGAACACCTGCCGGTCGAGTTGATCTTCTGTTTCGTGAACGTGCATTTGTAATGTACCTGACCGGTAGAAGGCTCGGTGATCTGAGAAGGATGATACGGCAGTATGATAGACATCCGGAGTCCGTGTTTCCAACCGGGAGAGCAGAAGGGAGTCAGATCCTGAATTACGGTAGTAACTACGTGTTCGCCATAGGAGATGCTGAAATGTCTAATAACCCTTCCTATTCCAAGTGTGAGGACTACCTCCCATGATTCGAATCAATAATATGCTGAGTAAGATCAGTTTAATTGTGGCAGCTCTATTAGTTATATCTATTTCAGCGTGCGAAGACGTTAATCCGCCGAAAGGGAATCAAACTGCCGAAGAAGGGCATCTGTTTGACATTCTTCTTCCATTTTCATCAGTTCTTATCGCAAAAGGGGATACCTTTTACATCCCTGTTCTTGGTAGGACTATTGAAGGAGACACCTTTGCAGTGGATCCCAAGAAGGTTGTCTGGACACCTCTCCGAGTTACTTCTGTATTCGATGTAGACTCTACTGGCTTGATGATAGTAAGAGATTATGATCCGTCTCCATTTCCTCAAGGTATAATTGCCAACTATGCGGTTGAAGGCGCAGCAAGAGCAGATACAGCATGGATCTATATGAGTGAGGTAAAATATGACATTGGTTCTGTTCAAGTCGAACCTCTGGATAGTGCGCGAGGCGGCACCATATCATTCGCTATGCTCTTTACTGCAGCACCTAAGTACTATATAAGAGCATTGGATAAAAGCGGTAATTATATACCTGGTCTTGAAAGTGGAGGTGTTTTCGAGGTTGGTGTTAAGAAGGTGAATAGTAATAATAAGTATTATGCCCTATTTCCCTTTCCGCTTGGGAATGGTACCTCTGCGGTGGTGAACTTCAGCGCGCTAGGGCAACAGCTGTTGCACGTTGAAGCATGGATACATGGAGAGCGATACGTTGATAGCGCTGAATTTACCGGGATGTATCCTGCTGAATCAAGCATTTCGTTGGGTTATTCCAGCGCTCTTAGATCTGTATTTTATGATGGATCGAGCGTGATGGTTCAGCCTTGTGGTGCTATTTCAATTATGAATCCAGCCCCAGATACAATACAAATTAATTTTTCAGGGCCCACGGCTGAAAAGCTTTGTGGTGGTGTACTTCCTGATACCGGAAGTCTGATTATTCCACCAAGTGAAACAAGAACGAGAGTCCTTTCAGTCAAAGACAGTATAAGTTGGGAGATTAAAAATCTCGCTACAGGCATAACAACGCCAAAACGAAACAATAATATGGTTCAGATAAAAGAGGTAAGCAGATAATGGTTTCTCGTCGTAGTTTTGTAAAGCAGTCTGGAATGGTTGCTGCCGCAGGGATGATTGGCATGCCGGGACATCTCACCGCAGCCAGCATGTCAAATAAGAATGTACGAGCCAGCGATCTGTTTACATCTAACGTTTTTGTCCTGTCAGAGCGCATGGAGCGGTTAAGGGAAATAGCCTTAACCAAGGCTAAGGAGCTTGGTGCAGAGTACTGTGATATAAGACTGACACATAAACAGGAGATGTCAGTAAATCCATTCAATGGGTATCAGCCGAAGGAAAAAATCGTTGTTGGTATAAGAACGTTAGTAAAAGGATATTGGGGATTTTCATGCTCCCCAATTCTGACTGATGCGGAAGTTCTAAAACTTGTAACTGCCTCTTATCAACAGGCGAAGGGTAACTCCCAAGGACCGGACAGGAATGTAGAGATTGATAGCTTTGTCAAAAATGGATCTTCGGGAAGCTGGACAATGCCAATTAAGGAAGACCCATTTGACAGAAACCCATTTGAGTATGTCGATTACTTAAAGGGAGCATATTACTACCTTCAACGATTTCAAGGTACCGATAGGTATTCATTAGTAATGGAATTCGTGAGGTTGGATTCCTGGTTTGGTGCCAGCAATGGATCGCGTACATATCAGCGGACATATCGCACGAGTGGGAAGATGGGTTTCCTCCTTAATGTTGCCAATGGGGCATCTTATATGGTTGATACCTTAACTCCTGCTGGAAAAGGGTTAGAGTTGTTCCTGGATCAGGATATTTATGGTTTATTGCATGCAGGTTATGAAGAAGCACTTGAGGAGGCGCAGATCCCGATTGTTCCTGTAGATATAGGCCGATTTGAAATAGTTGTTGATTCGGAAGGGATGGCATCCTTGACCGCAGGAACCATAGGCAATGCGTTTGAACTGGATAGAATACTTGGCCTTGAATCCAATAGTAGCGGAACTAGTTATATAGATGATCCTGTCGCACAGGTTGGATCTTTAAGGGTAGCTGCTTCCATGGTTAATGTAGATTGGAACAGGGACGAAGCTGGCTCTGTCGCCACAGTCAAGTGGGATGATGAAGGAACTCCTGTTACTAGTGGTACGTTGGTAAAAAAAGGAATTCTCAATGCAGTATTTTCTGATCGGGAGCTTGCGCCTGTACTTAATGACGAGTCCAAAGTGGCGTTGGGGTCATTCACTGGGGTTGAGGCTAACCATGTTCCTCTGATATCTCCAGGAAATATGGTTGTCAGCAGTGAGCAAGGATCTGGGGCATTGGATAGCCTGGTTTCCTCTATTGAAAAGGGTATGTTGTTTAAAAGAGGGGGGATTGGCTTAGACTTCCAGCTCATGAGTGGGGTGCTGACTGGAACGATGTTCGAGGTCAGGAAGGGGCGTATTACTAACAAAGTTTTTGGTGGTGGTGTGTTATTCAGATCAACAGAATTCTGGAATAATATTACAAAGATGGGATCTGTTGAGAGCTCTAAAAAGATAGGAATTTCTAGTAACAAGGGCGAACCAATACGCGAATCCTTCTTTTCTGTTACTTCGCCGCCAGCAATGTTTAAAGACGCAACAGTTATCGATACAACGAGAAAGTAATGCCAATAGATCTTAATGAACAAAAACTAATGTCCAAAGATGAGATGTTTGCTATCCTGGACAAGGTCGTGGATTTATGCTCAGATAAGGGTGAATACTGGGTGAGTCTGATAGCAGTATGGCAGGGTTCTACTCGTTGGGCGCGCAATAGAATTGGCGTATGTTCCAATCGTTTTGAATATCTGATTATGCTAAATGTGACAATCGACGGTGGTTACGGTCATATGTTTACTAATCAGTTGGATGATGAATCGCTAAAAAATATGGTGGAATATGTAGAGTGGAGAGCGATGCTTACCAGAAACGATCAAAACCCTGGTGAATTTCCACTTCCAATACCCAAAAAGGTCGATGCTCCTGCAATTGTCTGGAGCGATGCTTCTGCTAACTACAGCTTTTTGGATTCTGGTAAGATCGTACAGCTTAGTTGTGCTAAAGCTGAAGAATTATCTCTGTATTCGGCTGGATATATAGATTGTACTATCGGGGCATCTGCGTATTATGCATACAATCAATCCACACAAGTTGTCGATAAAGATTACAACAGGTTTTCGAGAGGGCAATGTTCGATTACAGCTCGTAACCCAGCAGGTCAGGGATCCGGCTGGGCAGGAAAGAGTGAGATTGACTTTGATAAAATAGATGAAGAAGCGATTGCTACAAAAGCATTTGATAAGTGCATAGCCTCTATGAAACCTGTTCGAATAGAGCCTGGTAGATACACTACCATCCTCGAACCGCAGGCTGTAGCGACATTGGTTGGGAATCTTTTGTTCGCTGATTGGGGCAATATGAACCGTACATCGCCTGAGACAGAAGCTTCGGGTCCGTTTGCGCTTGGCTATGATGAAGCAACTGGACTGTTGAGAACCAAGCTCGGTCTAAAGGTATTCGATGAGCGGGTGAACGTATGGCACGACCCGAGTGATCCGGAACTTGGTGTGTTAGGGTTTATGCCTGGAAAGGTGGGGATGCGCCCTGTAACATGGGTAAAAGACGGGGTTCTCACATCTCTTGCTTACGGTGAAGATTATGCTGTAAATCGTTTGGGAGTAGAAGATCACAACGAACATCGCGCATCATTTAGAATGAGTGGAGGGAATTCTTCTATTGAAGATATGATATCCACTACTGAGCGTGGTATACTTGTTTCCCGCTTTTCTGATATCAGTATTTCGCATAAAGGAAGCATGATGGCTACAGGGCTTACCAGAGATGGGTTGTGGTTGATTGAAAATGGCAGGATAAAGCATGCAATTCGAAACTTTAGAACTCTGGAATCACCTCTGTTTATCCTGAATAACCTGGAGCAGCTGGGTACTCCTACAAAGGTTTTTTCTTTCAATCCTATGCTTACAGGTATTCCTGAGTTCTCTCTGATGATGGGGCCTCAGAATTTTGCCCCTTTATATATAGTTCCTCCACTTAAAGTAAAAGACTTCTCTTTTGCTTCTACTATCGATGCAATATAATGAAGAAATCGATACTTTTATCAGCGATTTTTATAGCAGGTCATCTGGTCTCTGTTGCTGATGTTGCTGCGCAGTCCGGTTTTAAGGTTCCTAAAGATGGAATCGAAAAGAGTGACATGTACAAAATCATTGAGCATTGTAGTTCCCTGTATTGGAGGCTAACAGAGCAGAAGGCGCAAAAGCGGGACTCATCTCATGTTCGTGATGATCTACTTTCAAAGCAGCCTCCTGGTGATACTGTAAATCCAGAGATCATGAAGAGAGTGCGGGCCTGTACCGACAAATTTTCACCAGAGGATGTATTAGTTAAGCCTGAAAAAAGCTGGGAGTCCAGCGACTTCCGTTTTGCTGCGCTCTCATTCTGGCAGGGTGGTGATTATGATAAATTTTTCAGATCAATAGATAGAATGGTTGCAAGTGTCCCAAATGACTCTATGGCATCTGGAATACTGCGCAATATATTTTTTGCGAATATTGCTCCATTAATTGTAGAGCGACATCCAATACAGCAGAAGCTGTTTGATTCGCTCTTTGAAGCAGTGATATTTAGCCGTCCTGTTGACGACATCACTAAGCTTAAGATAATTCAGAGTCGAGTTAGTGCCAGCACAGCTAGAGCAGCGCAAATCTGGAATTATGATAGAGCTTTAGCTACAAAGGAGTTTGGCAAGCTGGTAAGTTTTATTGATAGCTCTGGTGTGTTAGCTGTAGGTTCCGAAGTTCCAGCAGTTGAATTGATTGTGATAAGAGATGCTTATAAAAATGCATTATCATACATCAGGTTTA
This sequence comes from Gemmatimonas phototrophica, assembly GCA_040394885.1. GTDB lineage: Bacteria > Gemmatimonadota > Gemmatimonadetes > Gemmatimonadales > Gemmatimonadaceae > Fen-1247. The sequence continues at coordinate 22,521 of JBEBRK010000021.1, read as the reverse complement.
AAGAAAGTTTGGATTCGTTGGAGAATGGCGGTGCCGAATCGTACTTTAGATCTTTGTTGGTGAACAATAAGCTTGCTGGTCTTGATTCGATCAAGGAGTTAAGGGCGCCGATAGGTAGGCAGATGGTCAAGTTAGAGGGGAAGTTTAACTTTCCCAAGGAAGCCGGTGCCGATTTATCAAGCTTTTCTAAGCCGACGGTTGTGTTTTTATTGGAGAATGTATGTCGTGAAGAAACTGGCGTTGCACGAACGCTCCTGGGGCTTCGAATGATTAACGCAGGTAACTGCTGGAGTGAATACGAGCTGATAAGGTATATATCAGAAGAGTATAAGGGTGATGTGGATGTAACTGTTGTTACACCTACAAGAGGGCTGGTAGCTAATCTTCTAATAACTGATCCAGAAAAGGAAGCTCAATTAATTAATGATATATGGCATGACTATTTTAAGCTGCCGGCGAATATCATAGTTTACGAAACAGAATTTTTTAAGATGCCTCCAGTTGATAACCGTCGTGAAGATCTTGAAGCTGATTACAGAACTGCAATATCGATGGATGTTTTAGGCACCGATAGGATTACCAGAAAGGCGATTCTGGTTATTGCACCAGGTGGCAAAGTTATCAGTTCTCTTAATGTGGAGAAGGGTGCTGCTGTTAAGGCAAAAGAGATCCTTGATCCTCTGACTAAATGGTATCGCTTCAATAAAGATTAATCACAAATTTTGTAGAGACGGTGTTGCCTTGATTTCGGTGTTTATTCGGGATAGCTTTACGTTATCCCGAACATATTATGTACGCCGAACTCACCGCAAGAACCGCTTTCTCCTTTGGCGATGGGGCTGTAACACCCGAGCAGTTGGTTAGTCATGCCCATGCTCTTGGGTATAGAAGTATAGGTATAACAGATGCTTCTGATTTTGGCGGAATAGCTAAGGCTAAAGCTAAAATAGAAGCTGATGGCCTTGATTTACGCCTGGTAGTTGGCGCCGAGCTGAACGTTGATGGTTATCCAGTCGTTTTACTGGTTAAAAATCAGGAGGGTTGCCGCAATTTATCCTCTCTAATAACTCGTTCTCGTGTGGGTCATCTAGATGGTTGGTTACCGGTAACACAACAACTCTCTAGACGTGGCAGGCCAGGTATAACATTTGATGACCTGCGCGAGCGGTGTAAAGGATTATATGTATTAACTGGTGGTGGTGCAGGGAAGATTAATAACGCACTGGTGGAAGATCGGGTATCTGATGTAAATCAACTGCTGCAAGTATGGAGCGAATATTTTGGTGATAACCTCATAGTTCAGGTTGAGGATCACCTCACAGGTGGTATTGAGCGCGCAGTATCCGGTAAGCTAGTACATATAGCTGAGGACATGGGATTACGTTGGGTTGTTACCAACTCCCCACGTTATATAGATGACAATAGCAGGTTGGTGCACGATATTTTAATTGCGCTCCGTAATAAGATGACATTGGATGAAGCGGAACATGCTGGTGTGTTGCATCCAAATGGGATGTGGAAGCTGCGTTCTCCAGAAGATATGTTTGAGGCGTGGCAGCACAACCCTAAGGGTATTTATGAATCCGCTATAATTGCAGATAGTTGCGAGTTTGAACTGAGCTGGTTGAGGCCCCCATTGCCTAAGTTTGATGTTAAGAACTGTGTGTCAGCAGGCTCGAATAATCTGTTAAATGATTCGCCTTTACATAATTCACTAGATTATTCTTTAGATAGTGAATCTCAGTTTCTACGCACTCAGGTATATGCAGGTGCGCGCAAAAGATGGGGCTCTGTAAGCTCCAAACAAAGAGAACAGCTTGAGAAAGAGCTGAAAGTTATAAACAAGTTAGGATTTGCTGGATTCTTTTTGGTTATGTGGGATGCAGTTCGTCATGCGCGAGAAGAACTGCGTGTTTTATGTCAGGGGCGTGGAAGCGCTGCAAGTTCTGCAGTTGCATACTGCCTGGAAATTACAGCGGTTGATCCTATCGCACATCATCTCATGTTCGAGAGATTTCTCTCGGATGTACGTGTGCCAGGAACTGCACAAAACGCAGCAACCGAAGCACCTGATATTGATCTTGATATAGAACATGATAAGCGTGAGGAGGTGCTAAACTATATCTATGAAAAATACAAACGTGTTGGTGCAGCTATTACATGTATAGTGCAGACATATGGTGCCCCAAATGCATTGTTGGATAGTATGCGTGCACTGGGTTATCCAGTTGATCTCGCATCCAAACTTTCAAAGAGAATGCATCGTTACGATCCTGCTGGTGGTGCTGCTGCTCTGCAACATGGGTTGGCAGAACAGTTTGGTTTAGAGCTGAATAGTAGTAGAGGACGCGCGCTTTTACGTGCGATGGATGGTTTTAATGATCTTCCGAGACTGAGATCTACGCATGTGGGCGGCTTTGTTCTATCTGATCTTTCATTGAGCGAGTATTTGCCTGTTGAGTCTACTTCAATGGGGCGTACTATAATACAGTTTGATAAAGATGATCTGGATACAATAGGCGTCCCTAAGTTTGATTTTTTAGGGTTGGGTGCGCTTGCTATGGTTAAGCATGCTTTCAACGAAGTGAAACATCGTACTGGTCAGACTCTGGAACTTTATAACCTTCCGCAAGACGATCCGCAGACTTTCGAGATGATCCGGAACGGTGATACTCTAGGTACTTTTCAGATAGAAAGCAGAGCGCAGATATCTTCGCTTGTTCATACCAAGCCTGAAGAGATGTATGACCTTGTTGTGCAGATAGCTCTGGTGCGCCCTGGTCCTATTCAGGGTGACTTTATAAAGCCATATGTAGGAAGAAGGCAGGGAAGAGAGCCGGTATCCTATATTCACCCAAAGCTGGAACCTATTCTTAAAAGAACATATGGTATACCCATCTTTCAGGAACAGGCAATGGCGATTGCATCTGCGTTGGGAAATATTTCACAGGCAGATACCGATAGGCTTCGTCGTTCAATGGGGAATCGTAAAAACCAAGAGCGTTTAAGGATCGCTCTTGAACAGCTAAAGCTGGAGATGTTGAACAATCCATTGCAGCCACCCGTTACGATCGAAATGGCAGAGCAGATAATAAAAGATCTCTCAACGTTTTCCAATTATGGATTCCCTGAATCACATGCATGGAGTTTTGCTTATATCGCTTATGCAACCACCTATTTAAAGTGTCATTATCCAACAGAGTTTTATGTTGGATTGTTAAACTCCCAGCCAATAGGGTTCTATCCTGTATCTACCCTTATTCATGATGCAATAAAGCACGGTGTAGTTGTTCTCCCTCCATGTATTAGCGATGGAGATGTCTTGTGTAAAACTGTATTTGAAGATGATGGTAGTAAGCCAAGGCTACAGGTAGGGTTGAAGTTTTTGCGGGGAGTGAAAGCAGAAACCATTGAGCGTATCGTGCGCCTCCGTTCGTTAGCTCCATATACATCAATTGCCGATGTCGTTCAAAGAGGAAATTTGAAAAAGAGCGAAGTGTTGCAGATAGCCAAGTCGGGAGCTTTTAGTGTGTGGGAGGCAGATCGCCGTAAAGCTGCCTGGGAAGCTTTGCGTGCAGCGGGAGATCGAATGCCGTTTGCTCCAACATATGGCTCTGATGGTTATAATCCCCGTCCATTAACTCGTAGCGAACGTATCTATATGGATTACTACTCTACTGGTATCTGTATAGATGGGCACCCAGTAGAGCATTTAAGAGACCGTCTTTATAAACTGGGGGCTGTTGATAGTGCTGGGTTAAAACGGTCAGCTCATGGTACTTCAATCGTCATTGGTGGGCTTGTCACTATTCGTCAGCGGCCACAGAGCGCTAATGGGACGACTTTCCTTTTGTTAGAGGATGAGCGCGGATTATTCAACGTTGTTGTTGCGCCGGCTCTGGTCGAGAAGTATCGGGAAGCTGTAAAGTTTGCTCCGTTTTTAGTTGTAAAGGGGCGAGTTCAGAAGTTTGGCAGGTCGATTAACGTGGTTGCTGATAAGGTGGTCGAAGTACGAGTAGAGGAAGATCTGATACATCATGTGAGGAGTTTCAGGTAGGATTGTGAGGCTATCTGTCCAATCATCATAATTCGCCTAAATGCATAGTATTTTATGCAATTATGGTAAAAAAGATCATATTTGCTTGGTATATTAGGTACTAATCGTAAATATATAATATTTGCTTAATATACTATGTATAATGCTTGATATAAACCAAATTGCCTAATATATTAAGCGTAATGCTTTCTCTAGATATATTGGGGCTTGAGATATCCAAAGCTCGGCGAGCAAAAGCTCTTACGCAAGCAGAGCTGGCAAAGCGGGCAAGTGTGAGTCGTGCTACTGTGGAAAGTCTGGAAAATGGTCGTTTGGCCGAGCTGGGCTTTAATAAGCTCAACAGGATCCTAAGGGCCTTGAGCCTGGAGTTGAAGATCGGTCCTTACAACTTTCAAAGGCCTACGCTTGAGGACCTTATGCTGGAAAATGAGAGGGATGATTGATGATTAAGGTATGGGCAGATGGAGTTGGTTCTGGACTTCTGGAGTCGAGCAGAGACGGAGGAAGTGTTTTTGCCTATACACCCGGTTTGGATGTGGACAGGGCAGTATCTGTTACTATGCCTGTGCGCCTCGCTTCCTGGAACTGGCAAAATGGAATAGCTCCGATCTTTGAAATGAATCTTCCAGAAGGGGTGCTTAGGGAGCAGCTAAGATTAAGATTCGCAAAGGCGGCTGGAGCTTTTAGCGATCTTGATCTGCTTGCGGTTGTTGGAAGATCTCAAATGGGAAGAGTGCGATATAGTGGAGTTACTGGTAACCTGACCGACGAAGTTCCTTTTCAGTCAGTAGATAACATCCTTTCTGAGCGTAGGGATGGTGATCTCATGCGTTACTTGCTCGACAAGTTTGCGCAGTACTCTGGAGTGAGTGGCATACAGCCGAAGGTGTTGATTCGGGATATACAAGCTTCTGGAAAGCTATCAAAAGATAAAAGCACACGGCAGTCTCAGAGCTTTAGAGGAGCAACACACATTGTTAAACTGTGGGATAGGTTTGAATATCCTGAACTGGCAGCTAACGAATATTTCTGTTTAAGTGTGGCCAGAAGGTGTGCCCTGGAAGTGCCAAACTTTCAGTTAACTGCAAATGGTGATGCTCTGGTTGTTGAACGGTTTGATATAACAGAAGAAGGGAAATACTTAGGATTTGAAGATTTTTGCGTTCTGAATGGCAGATCAACCAAAGATAAGTATAGAGGCAGTTATGAATCATCTATAGTGAAAAGGTTTAGTGATTTTGCTGTGTCGTCGGCCAAGTACAATGACGATATGAAAAACCTATTTACGCTTATTGTGTTGAACTTTGTGCTGAGAAATGGCGATGCACATCTGAAAAACTTTGGAATTTTATATAGCTCCGTCAATGGCGATGTAAGCCTTGCTCCAGTTTATGACATTGTAACTACTACTGCATATATCCCACAGGATAGGCTGGCGCTAACCCTGGCTGGTAGCACTCATTGGCCATCTGCAAAAAGATTGACTCGGTTCGGAAACGAGAAAATGCAGATTGGTATAAAAGATATTGGTGAGATATTTTCACGTATTTCAGATGCTGTTGCGGATACGCGAGCAGAAGTTGAATCATATGCTATGGTCCGTCCTGAGTTTAAGGAAGTGGCTTCCAGGATGTTAAAAGAGTGGGATGCAGGTGTTGCACAATCTTTGACTTCTAATAAGACGATTGCGTAAACAGCTGAGTTCTTGTTACTGATTCGGGTTCGTGTATACCCACCAAGACCTGATGAACTTCGCTAGCAATTAGAAGCTAAAACTCACAATTCACGACTCCCAGTTCGCAATTAGCGATTAGCCCATCCCAGGCAGCCCATCCAACCACCGTCTCGCTACATCCTCGATAATCTCAGCGCTACCTGCTATCCCATAAGTCCCAGTATTAACGCAGATATCATAGTTGCCTGGGTAGGTCCATTCCCGTCCCCAGTGGGCCTTAACCCATTCAGAACGCTGCTTGTTGGTCTCTTCTACCTTTTTGGTTGCATCTTCCTTAGACAGTCCTTCTCGTCGCATTGAATGGTTCACCAGATGTTCCATGGAGGCGTGACAGAAGACACTCATAATATCGTCGCGGGATCCAAGCATCTCCTGGGCCCCTCGGCCTACAATCACAACCGAGCCACGGTTGGCCGCTTCATCGAGAATCTTTCTGGTAACCTCCAATAGCCGCTCGTCCGAGGGTGGGAGTTTGGCGCTGGCGATTGGAGACATAATCTCTTCAGTGCCCATCATGAGGGCCTCAATGATGCGCTCAGCCATCGATGGCAGCCTTTCTTCGCGTTCGGCGACCTCCGCTGGAGAGAGCCCTGTTCGCTCGGCCACAGCGTCCACTACGGCGTTGTCCAGGAGGTCCCAGCCCAGCTTATGGGCGACGATTCGGGCTACTTCCGATCCTCCAGAGCCAAAAAGCCTGGAAATCGTTATTACTGGCATGTGGAGATTCTCATAGTATCCATGACGGTTTGGGATGGAATGATCGTGCCATGTCGAGTGCTCGTTCTATATCGCAAGAATTCTTTGGGTACCCCCTTTCATTTTTGACCTCTTGACATCATCTTCTGCAAGGGTAAATTCGACCCCGCGCCATTAAACGTGGCTAAGTTGATTTTACCTCATCTTACTAGAAACCTGAAGGAGATACACATGAAGCGCTTTGCAATGTTAGCCGCCGTGCTACTAGTTGCAGCCTGTGGTCCCTCTGAAAACGCAGCCGTTGAAGAGACCACCGAAGTTGTTACACCAGCAACAACAATGACAGAAGACAGCAACGTTGTTGTTGATTCAGTCGTCGCACACGACACAACAGATACAGCTCACAAGATGTAATCTGTCTCCGTTTTCTAAGTGGTTCGCTGCTTAAAAAACGGAGTGTTTGATATTTCAGCTCAGGGTTTGGTTTAGGCCAAGCCCTGAGCTGTTTTTTTAACTCTTATTTTGTATGGTACTGCTGAGGGGAGAGGACTCGAGCCTGTTGAGCCTTCAAGATCCGACAGCGGTTTTTCTGATTGCTGGGAAGCCCCAGAGGTAAGTTCAGCACCATCTTCTATTTCACGCCTTATCATGGCAATGCCAGTATCTCCTGCGATGCTGGTTATTGTACCCACTTCTTTTCCTTCAGCCGAAAAAACGGGTGCCGGAAGAGAGATGTGTTTACTGTCAGCTGACTGAATCTCAACTAAGCGCAAAAACTTGTTAACATGGCCACGATAATGGATTCGTGCGACTGTCTCCTGCCCGATATAACATCCCTTGGTAAACGAGATTGCGTTCAGCTCGATCATGTTGGCTTCCTGCGGGAACGTGTTGTCATCCATATCCACTCCCCATTTCGGCCAGCCAACCTGGATCCGACGCCTTTCCCACTCATTTTCGTCAGCTGTTTTTGCTCCTGCTGTACTCAACCTCGAGATGAGATCAGGGAGGGTTTCCAGGCTGGTAATGAGGTCGAAGGCCATAGTCGTGGGGCCGAGTTCCGGGGTTCTAACAAGCATTGCCTTGATGCCCCAGAGTTCAGTCTCTATATGGGAATACTGTGGTAGCGACAGGAGTGTGTCCCCAAGTGAAGAGGACGTATTAGCAGGCGTGTCTGTGCCGGTCGATCCCTGAGTCAGTATTTCGATGAGCTCTTTTGCTTCATTAGCGCCAGGTGGGATTTCGGCAGCGATCGTTATATGGCCCGTGGCGGCCGATACATCCTCAAACTTGGCAAGTCGGGGATTGACATACTTTTTGAAGAAGTCTGGCAGCCCGGCTCCGCACTCCGGGGCCGCATCCATAAACAGTTCTTCCGGTGAGATCTTGAAGATTCTGACATCAGCCAGAATCTTGCTTTTTGCTGTGAGGATGCATGCATAGCATCCCTGGTTGGCCGTTAGCGGGATCAGGTCGTTTGTGACGAGGCCATTTATGGTCTCAATGGCCTTAGCCCCGCTAAAGCGGATTCTGGTCCTTGAAGATCTGTTGAAAAGCAATATCGAATGCATACATGCAATCTACATTGCTGAACTGATTTAAGGGCGACAGCACGTTATGGTTGTAACGTACAAAAGGCTGTTGGTGGGCGATCAGAGCTCTGAGCTTTCAGGCCAGAACCTGGCTCCTCTCAACAACAGCCAGTTGGGTGCTGGTTCGAGCTCAGGCTGTTCCCCAGAACCCTGAAAGTGCTCGTCCGTCAGGTGACTGGCGTAGCTTCTCAAAAGCGCGCTCTCTGATCTGTCTGATCCGTTCACGGGTTACCCCCATTAAGCAGCCGATCTTTTCCAGTGTCATGGCTTCTGAGTCCTGTCCAAGCCCATAATAGAGATACAGAATTTTACGTTCGCGCGGAGTGAGATATTTGCGAAATGCGCTTTCTATCTGCTCTCGCATGAGTTTGAAGTCCGTGTTGTCTTCAATCTCGAATGCGTCGAGACCTGCAAACCGCTCTCCCAGCGACGAGGCTTCCCGGTCGGTTCTGTCTACGGGTGCATCCAGAGATACTTCACTGGATGCCATTTTGCGAACATCCCTGACCGATTCCGGTGTTTCATCCAGGAGTCGACCGATCTCATTGTCCGTCGGATCGCGTTTCAGAACCTGAGACAGCACTGTCTCAGCTCTGGAAAGCCTGATAAGGTGCGAGTTCTGATTTAATGGAATGCGAACCGATCTGGTCTGTTCGGCGAGAGCTTTCAGTACTGCCTGTCTAACCCACCAAACCGCGTATGAGATAAACTTTACACCCTGATCCGGGTCAAACTTACGAATAGCTTTTAGAAGTCCTTCATTCCCGATCGCAACTAACTCGCTCAAATCCAATCCGTGTCCTTGATACTTCTTAACGTAAGATATGACAAATCTCAGGTTTGAAGTGACAAGTAGATCCGCAGCTTCAACATCCCCCGAGCGAGCAAGGCGCGCGAGACGTTTCTCCTCTTCAATGTCGCTGATAAGAGGGAGTTTCTGTATGTCTTGCAGATACTGATCGAATGCGGTAGAAGGTTCTGAGCGGTTTAATGCCCGGCTTTTCCTTCGACTTGCGACAGCTGTCACATGGACGCTCCGTAGTAGTATAAGCGGGCAGGATAATCATAACTTGGCTACAGGTCAACAGCCACATTTCGTGCCACAATTCCTTCGACACAGTAAAAATTGCAAAATTCAGGGGGTGAGATGGGTAATCTCTAGTGCTTTGAGCATTGTGTTGTCGGCTAATCTTACTGCATAACCCCCTTCAGGATTGGCCATAGAACCAATTTTGGAAGGAACTGAATACTCAATTTTTCCGGCTCGTGATTTTTTGTCTCCCACCATTAATGAGATGATTTCAGATGGTGTTGGGCCAGCAGGGCGAACGGTTGGAAGGCCAAGCTGTGCGAGCAGGTCTGAGATTTTCTGTGTGGTTCCGGTGGCAGCAAGGTCAAGCTGTTCTGCGACAGCACTTTCCAGACACATTCCGATCGAAATGGCGTACCCGTGAGGCAATGCAAAATTGCTCAGAAGTTCAACTGCGTGACCGACCGTGTGACCAAAGTTTAGAATCTTTCTGATTCCGGCTTCGCGCTCATCCTGTTCCACGACTTCGGCTTTTATCTCTATGCTTCGTGCAATAATTCTGGAGATGGTATCAGTGTCGATCAGGTCGAAAGGGTTCAGCTCTTTTGAGTCTGAACCTGATTGATGAGAACTGGAAGCAGAACGCGCATTGTTTACCTGAATGCCGACCTGAACAAGCGAATCGAAATAATTTTCATCTGCAATCGCTCCATGTTTTACAGCTTCCGCGAGCCCAGATTGAATCTCAATGGATGGAAGCGATTTTAATGTATCGGGATCAACGATAACAGCGCGTGGCTGATGAAATGCACCGACCAGGTTTTTCCCGGCTGTTGTATCGACTCCTGTTTTTCCTCCGATAGAAGCATCGATCATTGCGAGCAGAGTCGTAGGAACCTGTACGAATGAAATTCCGCGCATGTAGGTGGCGGCAACGAATCCGGCCATATCACCAACTACTCCGCCACCTAAAGCTATAATAGCAGAGTCTCTGCCATAACCATTGTTTAATAGCTGGTCTGTAAGTGATGCCCAGGTGTCGCGTGTCTTGTGACTCTCGCCTGCTGGGAATGTAAACAGCTCCGCCTTTGAATCTCCAAGGTGATCAAATTGAGAAAGTACGGTTTTCCCATAAAGTTCTGCGACTGTCGAATCTGAGATAATTGCATACTTATGAGCGGGAGCTTTTTGGATTGCGATCTCAGCTACTTTAGAAAGAAGTCCATCTCCGACGACTATTTCGTAGTCTTTCAGTTTGATGAGATGAGTCACTAACTCTGTAATTGTTGGCATGTCTTTTCGTTTATTGATTGACTGCTATTAATGGGCTGCTGTTATTTACGGCTATTGCTATTTATTCATGGATTGCCAAACGACGAGAGAGAGTGGTATGTATGTGGCTAATGGCCAACTCTACCACTTAGTTTCTGTCTGACCAACATCCTTATTGGCAACTCTGGCAAGTGAGAACAGCAGATCTGAAAGTCTATTCAGGTACACAACGATAACGCTCGGAAAATCCGCAGATTTGGAAAGGTGAATTACCCGGCGTTCTGCACGTCTGCAAACAGTCCTCGCCACGTGAAGCGCTGAGGCTTTTGGAGTCCCGCCGGGCATAATGAAGGCTTTGAGCGGTTCGAGCTCCTCGTCGCATCTGTCTATTTCACCTTCCAGCTCGGATATACGGGAATCTCCCAGGTTGGCTTTTTTAAGCTGCTGCTGCATCTTTTCAAGATCTGGAGTCGCCAGAATTGCTCCAATTGCAAAAAGATCGTGCTGGATGGGGGCCAGAACGCTGTCTATCCTTGGGCTTGCCCCGAGGGACATCGCGAGCCCAATGGAAGAGTTCAGCTCGTCAACCTCGCCATAAGCGTCAACCCGGATATCATCTTTGGAGACTCGACCACCACCAAAAAGCCCGGTTGTACCTTTATCTCCAGTTTTTGTGTATATCTTGAATGTCATCTGATAAATTTGGCTGTATGGAACACGAGATCAAAGATTTAACAATATTGGGTGCCGGCCCGACCGGCCTGTTTGCTCTCTTTTACGCCGGAATGCGTGGAGCGAGCGCTCAGGTTTTAGATGCTCTCCCAGAGGTGGGTGGGCAGCTGGTCGCACTGTATCCAGAGAAACATATATTCGATGTGGCGGGATTTCCTAAAGTTTTAGCTAAGGATCTCGTAAAATCACTCGAAACCCAGGCCAATCAGTTCGATGGCCAGATACACCTCAATCAGCATGTTATCGATCTGGAAGAAAAGGAAGATCATTTCGTGCTGGTGACAGCGACAGACAGATTCCCAACCCGGGCGGTGATTATTGCAGCCGGTATTGGAGCTTTTTCACCTCGGAAGCTCCCGCAAAAGGTGGCTGAGCCCTGGTACGGTAAGGGGATATACGACAGAGTTTTAGATCCCAGTGCGTTCGACGGAAAACGCGTGCTCATTATTGGTGGTGGAGACTCAGCGTTCGACTGGGCTCATCAGTTAAGCCCTCGAGTGGAATCTCTGACGCTGATTCACCGTAGCGATCGTTTCCGCGCACACGCCGCTACGATCGACGATGTAATGAAGGCTGTTGGGGCGGGCAAAACCAATCTTCATACATTCCATGAGCTGGCTGACATTCATGGAGATGATGATAAGTTTGCCAGGGTTACCATTCGTGACGTCAAGGAAAAGACGACGAGGGAGATCGACTGCGATGTGATTCTTCCGATGCTTGGGTTCGTCAGCAACCTGGGCGCCCTTAAAGAGTGGGGGATGAACCTCGAAAAGGATGAGATCGTGGTTAACAGTCTGATGGAGACTGGCCGCAAAGGGATCTATGCAGCAGGTGACGTGTGTACCTATCCTGGCAAGTTAAAGCTGATTGCAACTGGGTTTGCAGATGCAGCGACTGCTGTTAACCAGGCGGTCCATATGATCTATCCTGATAAGAAGGTAAATCCTGGGCATAGCTCGAACCTGGCTATATTCGGGCAGACTGACGATTAGTTTAGTTGGATTTAAAAACGAAACGGGTATGACAGAGGGTGGTAATCCACTATGTCATACCCGTTGTGTTTAGGCAGATATGCCGATTACAGTTTTGAAAGCGTTTGCATGATTTGGCAGCTTATAAACTCACCCGTTTATCTGCCTTGGCATACAGAATGTCTGTTATAAGATTCACCAGCACGAACACAGTGCTTAAAAACAAAATACTTCCTTGAATGGCGGGTAGATCCCGTCTGGATATAGCGTTTACCACGTATCTCCCGATCCCCGGCCAGCTGAATATTGTTTCGGTTAGAATGCTTCCCGTCAGATAATATCCGAAGTCCAGGCCAAGCACAGTTATAACTGGTATCAGTGCGTTACGCAGCCCATGTTTGAATATCACGCTGGTTTCGCTTAACCCCTTTGCTCTGGCTGTGCGAATGTAATCACTCCCCAGAACTTCCAGCATTGCAGATCGTGTGACCCTTGCCAGAAAGGCTATCGAACGCGAGCCTAATGCCAATGCTGGCAGGATGAGATGACTTAGGGTGCCATAACCAGATGGCGGAAGCCACTTAAGATTTATGGCAAACAGCACTATCAGTAAAAGACCGACCCAATAGACAGGGAAGGAGATTCCAAGATACGACAGTCCTAGTGCGGTTCTGTCAAATATCCCACCGGGGCGTTGAGCGCTGATAACACCAATCGAGATCCCGATAATTGCTGCCAGCAGCATAGACGTTCCTGCTAACAAAAGAGTCTTTGGGAATCGTTCTATTATGTCTGCAACAATTGGCCTGCGTGTTATGTATGACTTGCCCAGATCTCCGGTTAGTACAGCGCCAGCATAATGAAAGAACTGTTTATAAACCGGCTCGTCGAGTTTGAGTTCAGCGCGAAGTTGTGCAATAGTGGCGGAATCTGCACGTTCGCCAACCATCTCCTGAACCGGATCTCCTGGAGCTACATACAATAGCAAAAATGTTACGACCAATACACCGATGAGTGTCGGAATTGCAAGGAGTAACCGTCTTAATATGAATTGATTCAACGGCTTATTCCTACAGTGTTCCAGCGTTGGCCGTTAAAGATGGATGGTACTTTGTATCCTTTCAGCCACGGTTGCACAGCAAAGACCTCTTTGTAGAAGAACAGATAGATCATTGGAGCATCATAAAAGGAGATGGAGTCTGCAACCTCATATAGTTCCGCTCTTTTGGCTTCGTCCTGCTGCCTTCGTGCTGAATTGATGAGAGAGTCGACCTGTGAATTGCTGTAGAAAGAAACATTTCCACCAACTCCAAAGTTACTCGAGTGCAGCAGAGGATACAGGAATGCCTCCGCATCGGGATAGTCTGCGAACCAGTCTTTAAGGGCAATGTCTGTGGCGCCGTTGCGTGCGGCTTCGCGCATCGACGACGCGTCGCGCTGAACTATCTTCACTCTGATATTTACCAGTGCGAGATATGCCTGAATTGTCTGTGCCATACGCGGCATTGGTTCGCCCTGTGAACACCACAGCTCGATATCTACTCCGTTTGGATACCCTGCTTCATTTAACAGCCGCTTTGCGAGAGTTGTATCGTACTTGTAAACAGGGCGTTTTGAATTGTAGCCGGTCAGTGTCGAGGGGATAACTCCGTTAGCTCTTGCACCACGTCCACCCATCAGACGATTGAGCAGCATGTCTATGTCGATCGCATGATTGATAGCTCTTCTCACACGAGCGTCTTTAAGCGGTCCGCGAGTGGTGTTGATCGCTGCATACATGAGACGGAGCGACGGTGAGGACTGGAGAAGTGTGGCTGCATCTGTACGCGCCTCCCAGCTGCGGGTTTCCTGAGCCGGTATCGGGACTATGTCGACTCTGCCGCTCTCAAACTCGGCTACCGCTGAACTCTGTTCGGGGATTATTCTCGCGATCAGTGTGTCAACGAGAGGGATGTCGCCGTGATATCTATCGTTCCGGGCAAACTTTATGTAGTCATCGTGTCTCCACTCTACGAACTTCCAGGGGCCGGTTCCAATCGGGTGTTCACCAAAATTCAGTGAATCACCAGAGGCGTGCACTGGGGTGATAAACGTGGCCGGCATGGCTAACATCTTGGGGAAGATAGCGAAAGGCTCGACAAGGGTGAGTTGCAGGATCGAGTCGTTCATAATTTTGAGTCCCGCGATCCTGTCAGATTTTCCGTTTGCGAACTCTTTGGCTCCTCGTACGGGATATAGCGGCCAACCCCTTCCACCTAGAGTTTTTGGATCTAAAACCCTTTCAAATGAAGTTTCTACGCTCCTGGCGGTGAATGGGGTGCCATCGTGGAACAAAACACCCGTTTTAAGTTTGAAAGTATACGTTAATCCATCTGCAGAAATCTCCCACGATTCCGCTAGATTTGGTAAGACTTCTGCCTCTTCCGTGAATCTTGTTAGTCCGTCAAAGATGTAGGTAACGGCTCTCCCGGTTGGAACGTCGGTCGACAGGGCCGGATCGAGAGAACGGGGATCGTAGGCGTCTCGAGAGTCTACAAGCGTGTCTGTTCGCTGGTTGTCGTTTCCACCGCAGCTGATAACTGATGTGCCTAAAACTGTAAAAAAGAGTCCGGCGTTTAGCAGCATTACCAGCCGACTTTTCATATATAGAGGAGTTAACTTCATACTGTGTTTAGCTATAACTGCGTGGGCTATAAATCTAGCATCAAACTAGTCTGCAAATTTTGTGAGTAGGGTGAATAATGCATTTTTTAATGCCGCGATAGCTCTCGGCTGTGCTTTGGCCGCTCCAACCGGGGCATTGTTAGCGCAGGACTTTAGTTGCGACAGGGGGCAGATCGAGGTTCGTGGGCTCGTATTTGAAGGCAATAAGACTTTCAGCGATGCCGAGCTCACCAGTGTAATTGTCACGACGCCATCGTCGTGGGGACGTCGTACGTTCAACCTGCCATTTTCGGCGAAGCGCTGCCTCGATGCAGAAGAGCTCAAAAATGATCGCTTGCGCCTCATTCTTCTCTATAGGAAGAGGGGCTTTCCTGAGGTGGATGTCTCGATCAGGACCGACAGCATCTCTCCCACCAAGGTGAAAGTCAGGGTAATGATATGGGAAGGTAATCCAATCCTCCTTTCTACCCTTCATATTGCCGGGTTGGACTCGGTGAATGGGCGAAGTGCGCTCGTCTCATCGCTTCCGCTTAAAGATGGAGATAGGTTCGATCGCCTCAGGATTGAGGAAGTGATGGACACAATTACAAGAAGATTGCGGAATCGCGGCTATCCGAGCGTATCGGCGCGAAACTCATACTTCGTAACTGGGGTGAGTAGGATAGACAGTTCAGCTGTCGGAGGAAATGGCTCGGCCGATAATCCGATAGATAGTCTGGTTGATACTGACGAAGACGGTAGTACTCTGAATAGTCCCAAGAAGCGTCTCCAGGGAGTTCAACGATATGCCTACGATACAATCTTCATATCGACTGGACCGCTCACACGAATCGGTGACGTAAAGATCAGTGTTGAACCTGCTCAGGGGCGGACAAGACAGATTAGCGATAAGGTCATAAAGAGTATAGTTGGTCTGGATTCGGGTGGTATTTACCGCGAACAGAATCTGCTTTCTGCACAGCGGTCACTTTACGAAACCGATGCTTTCTGGCATGTTGGGATCGGGTTGGATAGCGCCGGGGGCCGGAAAGAGAATGGCGATTCAATAGCTCCATTATCTGTTGCTCTGGTGGAGAATATGATGCACTCTGCCCGGCTTGGTGTAGGATATGGTACGTTGGACTGTTTTCGTGCTACGGGAGAGTTGGATAACTACAACTTTCTTCAGCGGGCCAGGAGACTGGAGCTTAGAGCACGGGTTTCAAAGATAGGGGTGGGGCGTCCGTTGGACGGTGCGTCAGGGCTGTGTCCTCAGGCTAAAAACGATCCGTACAGTGACCGGCTTAACTATTATCTGGGTGCTACGTGGAGACAGCCGGTTTTCTTCGGGCTCAGAACCGTTCCAACTATTACAGCATATACGCAGCGGGTAAGCGAGTACAACGCATACGTAAGAACTACGTCGATTGGTGGAATCGCATCGCTGGTCTGGCGTCGGGGGAGTAAATCTCCTCTAACGTTTGCGTATAGTATGGACTATGGTCGCACCGAAGCTCAACCTTCACTTTTCTGTGCAGTATTTAATATCTGTACAAAAGAAGACAGGGACAGGGTTCAGACGAATCAACGTCTTGGTGTTCTTAGTGTTGCATTAAGCCGCAATAAGGCCAACCATCCAACATCTCCAACTAAGGGGAGTATTGGCAAGCTGGAATTCAGGCATGCCTCTCCGTGGGTGCTTTCTGATTCTGCGTTGCGCTTCAATACCATTATAGGTGAAATATCCAAGTACATAGGGCTTACAGATAGAACTGTTTTAGCTCTAAATCTGAGAGCGGGTATGGTTTTAGGGAGAGATCTAAAACCAAGCGTAAACTTTATTCCGCCTCAGGAACGTATGTATGGCGGTGGGCCCACTTCCGTTCGGGGATTCAGGCAGAATGAGTTGGGAGCTGTGGCGTACACAACATCCAGCTTTGAGGTCGATTCTACGAGTTCCCCCGGCAACTACTATCTGCGGCTCAACTCTACAGATCCGGAGGAGTTTCGTCGTGCAGTCCCGGTCGGTGGTAACTCGATGGTGGTAGCTAATGTTGAGTACCGGTTCCGAACACCATTTCTGCCAAATGTTCTGGAGTTTGCACTATTTACGGATGTCGGAGATGTGTGGAACAGGGGAAATGCTTCTGTGTTCAAGAATTTCGATCTTAAGGTCACCCCTGGAGTCCAGGCCTCAGCTCACACGCCTATTGGTCCTGTTCGAGTCATACTGGGATACAATCCGTACAAGAAGGTTTCTGGTCCAATCTATTATGAGGGTTCCAATGCGCTTACCGGAGGTCTTCCTTGCGTGAGCCCTTCAAATACTTTGAATGCGTCGAAGGATCCGGTTAGTGGCGAATGGATTCAGCAAGAGGGGAGCTGTCCAGCTACCTTTACTCCTACACACAGACAGAACTTTAGAAGTAAGTTGACTCTCAATCTGGCAATCGGACAGGCGTTCTAAATAGTGGCAAGGCCGGTAAAGTTTTTCGTTAGCAGCTTGGCTGTAGTGGTTTTACTCATTGTATTGGCAATGGGTGGAATTGTTGTAGTTATGCAAACGAACTTTGGTCATGAAAAGGTCCGTTCGATGCTGGTCTCTACACTTAAGGAACGGGTTAATGGCTCGGTTCATATCGGCAGGGTAAGTCAGGGGTTCCTGAATGGTGTGACTGTAGATACGCTTGCCATCCGGGGGCCTGATGACTCACTGTTTCTGAGCACTGGCAGAGTTACCCTCAAATACAGCCTTCGGGACATATGGTCTCGTAATCTTCAGATCCGTGCATCCAGCGTACATCATCCATATGTTCATTTAAAGCAGTATGAACATGGCGACTGGAACTTCAAGAAGATCTTCAGAAAAGACGCGAAGAAGAACATCACCAAGACACAGGAGAATATGGTCGATCATATTCTCATTGAGTCTACAAAGATCAACGATGGCACGTTCATACTGACGCTTCCCTGGCGGCCGCAGGCGTGGGCGAAAGGCGCAGTTCGTGACAGCATAATAAATTACGAACTCGCCAGAGACGACATCGATATCCGTCGTGATGGCGAATACTTCACTCGTACCTGGAAGTGGGAGAAGGCAAGCGGGACATTAGTCAGGGCGCGACTTGCAAATCCTGATTCTGCTGAACGAATCTTTGAAGTTTCTGACTTTACCGCTTATGAGCATGATCCTCCATTTGCGTTCAGCAATATCGACGCAACTGTAAAGCAGCTGGGAGATTCGATCTGGATAGATGCACGTCGTTTCGAACTGCCTAATTCGAGCGGAAAGGGAAGTGGGAAGATAGTTTGGGGAAGCGGCCTTCCCATTAGATACGACATAACAGTCAATAGCGATTCCCTTGCTTTGCAGGACTTTACTTGGATTCATCCATCTCTGCCTGAAACTGGAGGCGGACGTGCAAAGCTGCAAATTCGGAATAATCCGTCGAATCTGCATCTTATGCAGTACATCGTTTCTGATATGGATGTTCGTAGCGAGCGCTCTCATCTGCTCGGAGCTATGACCTTTGAGCTTGGCGCCGATACCCTCGCTGTACGAAATGTTAATCTCGACCTCATGCCGGTTAACTTCGATCTGTTACGAAGGCTGAATCGGGGGCCGTTTCCTTTAGACTGGCAGGGAGATCTAACCGGTAAGATTAAAGCTTCGGGTGGAAATCTCGCGAGATTCAAAGTTGAGATGGCCGATCTGACTTTCGCTGATGCCAACGTACCGGGCGCTGTGGCGAGCGGCCGGGCAGACGGTATGCTGAATATCTTCGACCCTGCTTTTACTGAGTTTAAGGGGTTAAATCTCGAGCTGTCGACGCTTGATTTAAGAACCTTGCAGTATGTAAACAAAGACTTTGCTGTTCTGAAAGGGACGGTATCTGGTCGAGCAGTGTTGGATTCTTCGTGGCTGGACGTGCGTTTCAGTAACGCAGAATTATTCCATCATTACAAAGAGATGGAAACATCGCGTGTTACTGGTAATGGTCGTATTACATGGGGAGAGCAATACTTCAGATATGAAGTAGCGTTGGATGCCGATTCGCTTGCGTTAGGAACTATCCGAGAATCGTATCCGCTGATACCGCTAAAGGGAAAATATGCGGGTCCGATAACCGTCTCTGGTGAACTTCCAAATCTTGATCTGAATATTGAACTGGCTGGTAAGGACGGAGCGTTTACATATTCGGGCAGCACGGACATGGCGCTCCCTCTCCTGGGTTATAAAGGGAGTGGGGTCTTTAACGGATTCAATCTGAAAGGCGTCGTAGGGGGTGAGAAGTTTCCAACTTCAAGTCTAAACGGCAATTATACGGTAGACGCGGTTGGTGATACCATCCTCAACATGTTTGGTAAGGTCAACGTTGATATCAACAGATCTAAACTGGGATCTGCCGATGTTGCACCATCTATTGCTCGCATACGGCTTTCAAACGGCTATGCAGTTTTCGATACGCTCGCTTTGAATAGCGACAATGCCACAATCTCAGCGGTGGGATCTGTAGCCATGTTGTATGGTCTGGATGGCAAACTCAACTATTCGGCATCTGCTCAATCATTGGCCAAGGTTCTAAAGGATTTTAACAGAACATCTCCAGATGTTGATGGTGCAGTAAATGTGGTCGGTACTGTAAGTGGAGCTCTGGACTCTGTTGATGTTGATGGTCGCATAACCGTTGATAAGGGAAAGTTCGCAGGGTACAGTGCATCGGTTGCGGATGTCGATTTTTCTATTGATAACGTACTGCATCGTCCATCTGGTTATGCTACTGCGAGCTCAGGAGTTGTCAATTCTGTCGAAAATGGAAGTGAAGTATTTAGTAATATGGTTGCCTCACTCCAGATCTTTGGAAAGAATAAAGGCTCATTCCGAATAAAAGTTGCGCGTAGCAATCGGGTAACTGCAGAAGGTATCGGAGATGTGGATCTGCTGGATTCTTCAACAGCTATAACCTTTACATCTGCTGAGTTGATGGTGGATAGTGCCAACACTTATCTGTTGTCAGCCCCCACCGCAGTTGTGATTTCCAATAACAGGATAACAGTGGATTCGTTGATGCTTGGGCGCCGTACAGGTGGCTCGATTGCGCTTCGTAACTTCCACTTTGCGGAGGATTCACTTTCCGGTGCTCTTAGAACGGCGCCACTTGAGCTTGCTGTATTGGAGCTCCTGCTCCCCAGTATCAGGGCTACAAAGGGAACAATAGAAGCTGCTATAGATTTGCACGGCACGCCAAAAGATCCTAAAGCTGTTGGAGCGATCAGGATCGACAAGGGATCGGTGTTTGTTCCTGCAACTGGGGTCAGCTATGAAAAGGTAAAGTCATACATATCATTTGATGGCGATACCGTACGAATTAGTGAACTGACTGCGGAAACTGACAAGGATCGAAAGGGGATGCTATCTGTTGTTGGGACCATTGCGCTCGATTCTGGGATGAGCGACCCATCGTTCTCGATTCAGGCAGTTGCAACCAATTTGAGAGCTATAGACAAGCGCGGTCTTGCAACATTGGATATTTCTACAGAGCAGCCAATTCGTTTGACCGGTTCTCTCAGTCGGGCGGTTGTCAGAGGTGGTTTTTCAGTGGTGCGTGGTACTATCTACATCCCGGATGTCGTTAAAAAGAGAGTCGTTGATCTTAACGATCCTGAACTTGCGGACTTGATAGATACCGCAGGGAGCAATGTCGAGCAGCAGGCTCTGAGTGAACGCAGCAGCTTTATTCGAAATCTCAGACTTGAAAATGTGGATGTGGTTATTGGAGATGAAGTGTGGTTGCGGTCTTCGGAGGCAAATATAAAATTGGGTGGCTCCCTTACCGTATTGCACGGAAGTGCAATTGGTGACACAAAAGAGCCGTTTACCCTTCAGGGTGAACTGCAGGCTGTGAGGGGAACATACCGGTTAAATGTGGTGCCGTTAATTCAGCCGACGTTTGAAGTTGAGAGCGGTACAATAAGATTTTATGGTAGTAACAGCCTCGAGCCAACGTTAAACATTACGGCAGTAAATACTGTTCGCAAACCACAACAGAGCGTAACTCAACAGGACATTCGTATCAGAGCAAATATCGGAGGAACGCTGGCTACTCCAAGCCTGACACTGTCCAGCGCAGATAATCTTCCGCTAACTCAGTCTGACCTTCTCAGCTATCTGATAACTGGTGAACCTGCATTTGCATTGGACTACACAACGCGTACATACGTAAATCAGCTCACAGCCGTTGTTATCAGAAGCGCTGGAAATGTGTTAACCAGTGCAATTCCCCGATCGGTGTTCGATGTTGTGGAGATTCAGACGCCTGGCGCTCAGGACGAGAATCAGGCCCGTATCGATAATCCAACATTGTATAACCTGCTGAATACACGAGCAATTTTTGGTAAACAGCTTAAAAAGAATGTGTTCCTTAATTTGAGCACAGGTCTTTGTGCAGAGAACTTTGCCAACAATTTAGGATTCAGGCTAGAGTACAGGCTAAATGCGCGCTACAGGTTCCTCTTCGGTCTGGAGCCAGGGTCGAGTGAACTGACATGTTCCAGGTCGGTTGCCGGTGGTTCAAGAAGCGTCCAGCAGACCCCGCCTCAGTTCGGCCTTGATCTGTTTAAGACCTGGCGCTTCTAGTATGTCGCTTCAATGCTGTGTAAATTGTGATGCTTGGCTTGTGCTAGGGCCCAATAACGGGTCATTCAGTCTCACAGAGATCTATCCGATGACAATCCGATGACAGACATTGCCAAAGATGGATACAGAGTTGGTGTTTCGATAACCAGTGATGCGATTTTCTTCGTGAATCAACTGGGTGAAATTACCTATTTCAACTCTTCGGCTTTAGATCTTGTGGGAGAAGAGAATGGTTTAATAGGCCGACCCCTTTGGGCAATTCTGGAGACATCTGTCGAGAATAGCAAAGTTCTGGTGGAGCGTGCGCTGCACTCATCTGGTAGCAACATCGATGATAACAGGTTTGTTGCAACTGTATATCGGCCGGATGGAGAGCGTCGCGCGGTGCTGGTCACACTGGATAGAGCTTATCCTGTTGCAGATCATCCCAAGGGTGAGTGCTGCGCTCTCGTTGCAGCGGTTCAGGATGTTACCGAGTCGTTCCTCGCTCGGCAGGCACTTGTCAGGGCCAAGCAGGCACAGAAGCTGGAAGCTATAGGTCAGCTGGTAGGTGGTGTTGCTCACGAGCTTAATAATCCCCTATCTGCTGTAATTGCATATGCTCAGTTAATGCTTTCGAGCAGCAGTCTCCCTGAAGATGATATTCAATCTCTGGAGACCATTCTCAGCGAAGCCCGCAGAGCTGCGAAGATTGTCAGCAACGTACTTACATTCTCCAGGCAGCATCGCTCTCAACGCACATATGCAAGTGTAAATAAAGTAGTAGAAGATACGCTTGCCCTGCGCAGATACGCTCTTGTTGGCCTTAACATAGTTGTTCTCACGTCTCTGGACGAAAGCATACCGTCGGTTTGGATGGACCATTTTCAGATCCAGCAGGTTTTGCTTAATCTGATTAACAATGCAGAGCAGGCTATGCAGGACTGGAGCGGTGAGCGTCAGTTGAAGGTTGGTACATACAAAACCGACGCTCATGTATACATATATGTTTCAGATACCGGTCCTGGGATCGATCCTGCGATTCGAAAGGAGATCTTCAATCCATTCTTCACCACTAAGGATGCGGAGAAGGGAACAGGGCTTGGATTAGCCATATCGGACGGAATTGTTAAATCTCACGGCGGAAGAATTGCAGTTGATACAAGTGACTCTG
>JBEBRK010000020.1:0-40463 GCA_040394885.1 Gemmatimonas phototrophica | reverse complement strand
ACGAAGGCCTCCGCTTCGCTATCCGCGAAGGTGGACGCACAGTCGGTGCTGGTGTGGTTTCTAAAATCCTCGCCTAATTGTTCCAAATGGGCGGAGGTAACCCCTCCGCCCTAGTTTTGTTTCTATAGTTGTTAGTTTACTGTTTTTGATCTGAAGGGATTAAAAGCAAACTTTAGGTGGGGGTTGCCTCACCTCATTAAATTTGTCTTATGCCACGCGATAAAATTATTTTGGCTTGCAGTGACTGCAAGAACCGCAATTACTTCACAGATAAGAACAAGAGACTCCACCCAGAGCGCGTGGAGTGGAAGAAGTATTGCCCTCGCTGCAACAGTCATACGCTGCACAAGGAAACGAAGTAAATGGCTACTGACGTCACCAAACCAACCCAAGGCAACAAGGTTTTAGCGTATTTAAATGACGTTAAGGCCGAGATGGTTAAGGTTGTTTGGCCTGATCAGCAAACGCTGAAGGATTCGACGATCAGAATTATTATCTTCGTACTACTCATTGGTGCGATCATCGCTCTGATTGACGTGTTCATGCAGTCTGTATTTGTGCGTCTGATTCCATCGCTCTTCACTGGGCGATAGTAAAGATGGAATTCCGTTTTTACGCGATTCAAACCACAGCGGGGCACGAAAATAAGGTCAGGATGCTCATTCAGCGGAAGATCGATAACGATCCAACTCCGCCGGAAGAACGCCTGATCCGTAGAGTTATTGTCCCTACTCAGGAAGTCGTTGAGATCAAGAACGGGAAAAAGGTTAACGTAGAGCGTAAGATCTATCCCAGTTATGTGCTTGTCGAGATGATCCTGAATCAGGAAACCATTCATACTATCAACGGCATTCAAGGTGTTATCAAGTTTGTAGGCAAGGATCGCGATCCGCATCCGTTGCGTACAGATGAGGTCAACCGCCTATTGGGTCTATCGGATGATCACGATCCTGATGCTGTTGTAGAAGAGATCCCTTTTCTGGTTGGTCAGGCAGTTTCGATCACGGAAGGGCCGTTTACCGACTTTAACGGTACGGTCGAGGAGATCATTCCTGACAAGGGTAAGGTCCGTGTTTCGGTTTCCCTGTTCGGGAGGCCGACTACTGTTGAACTCGATTACCTGCAGTTGAAAGGTTATTAGGGTTTAAGGCAGTAGAATAGAGTTTGTGGTTACCAGGTTCTTCGAAAGCTTGAGTTTTTACTCAAAAATTTGATGAACCTTTTACCACATACACAGCCAAAACTTTTTGTTTTGGTTTAGCAGTAAACGTCTGATACCACGACGACGCTAAAACAACCGTGGGAGTTACGATGGGGTATCTGCGAATGTTGCTACCCTGTCCGAAACATGAGGTTATTAGATGGCAAAAAAGGTCACCGGATTCGTAAAGCTGCAGATCCCTGCAGGTAAGGCGAACCCGGCGCCTCCCGTTGGAACGGCTCTCGGTCCACAGGGAATTAACATCATGGGTTTCTGTAAAGAGTTTAACGCTCGTACACAGGGCCAGGATGCTATTCTTCCTGTCGAGATCACGATCTATGCGGATAAATCCTTCACCTTCATCACAAAGACTCCGCCTGCGGCGTTCTTGTTGAAGAGGGAAGCTGGGATTGAAAAGGGCTCCGGAGCGCCAAACCGTACGAAAGTGGGATCTGTGACTAAGGCGCAGGTGCGCAAGATTGCGGAGTTAAAGCTCCCCGATCTCAACTGCGAATCTATCGAATCAGCTATGGCGATGATCGCCGGTGCTGCTCGTTCGATGGGACTCGAGGTGCGCGACTAATGCGTAAACACGGAAAAAAATTCATCAACGCCTCCAAGGCAGTTGATGCAAACTTAAAATATGAGCCAGTTAAGGCTCTTGAGCTCGTTAAGTCCGTAGCGTTTGCTAAGTTCGACGAGTCAGTCGAAGTTGCTGTAAAGCTTGGGGTTGACCCAAGACATGCTGATCAGCTTGTTCGCGGAACAGTTGTATTGCCAGCAGGAACCGGTAAAGCGGTTCGCGTGTTGGTTATCGCTGCCGGTGAAAAAGCTCGTGAAGCAGAAGCAGCTGGTGCTGATTTTGTCGGTACTGAGTATCTCGCCAAGATCAAGGACAACTGGCTTGATTTTGACGTGCTCATTGCGACCCCAGATCAGATGGGCCAGCTCGGTGCACTTGGTAGGGTCTTAGGTCCGCGTGGCCTTATGCCAAATCCAAAGGCCGGCACAGTCACATTTGATGTAGCAAAGGCAGTCCAGGAAGTTAAGGCTGGTAAAATCGAGTTCCGCGTCGATAAGGGTGGTAATGTCCACGCCGCAATCGGTAAGGTCTCATTTGCTACCGAAGACTTGCAGACTAACTTCGCCGCTTTCATGGATCAGATTCTTAGATCCAAGCCAGCAGCAGCTAAGGGTGTGTACGTCCGCAATGTTGCAATTTCAAGCAGCATGGGTCCTGGCGTCGCTATCGATACAACCCCATACCGGTAACGTTCGATGACGATGAAAAGGACTAAGAAGGAAGAACTCGTAACAGAGCTCTCCACAAAGATTAAAGGTGCTTCTGCACTCTATTACACCGACTTTAGCGGTCTGAGCGTAAAGCGTATGACCGAACTTCGCCGCCGTTTTAGCCGCGAAGGTGTTGAGTATGTTGTTATCAAGAACACACTCGCATTAAGGGCGGTTAACGAGAGCGGTTTAGCTGGTGAGAGACTTGTCGGACCAACTGGCTTAGTTGTCAGCTCCGATCCAGTTGCCGCAGCTAAGGTCTTAACTGACTTCGCTAAGGAAAACGAACAGCGCCCAACCGTAAAGGGTGGGATGCTCGACGGCCAGGCGATTGATTCAGCCCAGATCAAGCGACTTGCATCGCTACCAAGCCGTGATCAGCTATTGGCTGAACTCGGTGCCGGGTTCATGTCACCGATGGCCGCTTTTGCTGGCGCTATGAACGGCATGTTAACAATGTTTGTTGGGGCTGTTGAGGCCCTCAAAACCTCGCGCGAAAGCGCATAAACACGCACGAAGCGCTTTATGCGCGTAGGCAAACACTAAGGAGAATAGATCACAATGGCTAACGCTACTTTAAGCAAGGACGAAATCCTCGAAGCGATCGGGAACATGACTGTCCTCGAACTTTCCGAACTCGTCGAAGCCTTCAAGGAAAAGTTCAACGTCACCATCTCTGCAGCTCCAGCAGCAGCAGCTCCAGCAGCAGGTGGCGCAGCAGCTCCAGCAGCCGAAGAGCAGACTGAATTCTCAGTCAACCTCAAGGATGCTGGCGCCAAAAAGATTCAGGTCATCAAAGTTGTTCGCGAACTCACAGGTTTAGGCCTCAAGGAAGCGAAGGACTTAGTTGATGGCGCCCCAGGCACCATCAAGGCCGGCGTCTCGAAGGACGAAGCAGCCTCAATCAAGGCCAAGCTCGAAGAGCAAGGTGCAGTTATCGAGGTTAAGTAACCATCCTACGTGATGGAGTAGTTGTAGTTCTACAATATTGTGCTGGTACTCTCATAGGTGGGGGTACCAGCGCAGTATCCCCCGCTTTTGCTCCAACCTGGATTCTTTAAAGAATGACCGGGGCGGAGTTATTTGCGCCTGTGCCCAATAGGTGACTGTATGCCGGAATTGCTGAAACAAATATCGTTCGCGAAGCTAAGCGAGGGGATGGGGATGCCCCACCTCCTTGACATTCAAGTGCAGGCGTTTCAAGCTCTATTGCAACGCGACGCCGCTGAACATGGTAGAGAAGATCTCGGTCTTGAGCGAGTCTTCAAAGACCTCTTTCCTATAAGTGATGTCCACGAGAACTTCTCGTTGGACTTTAAAAGCTACACCATTGGTGAGCCGAAATATTCCGTCGCGGAGTGCATTGAACGCGACATGACCTACAGTGCGCCGCTGAAAGCGACGCTCCAGTTGGTCATTTTTGAAGAAGCTACTGAAGGTAAACGCCCTAAGAATATCATCGAGAAAGAAGTGTATCTCGGTGAACTGCCGCTTCTCACACAGCTTGGCACCTTTGTTATCAACGGAGCAGAACGAGTAATCGTCAGCCAGTTGCACAGGTCACCAGGTGTAGTGTTTGAAGAAGCAACCCATCCAAACGGACAGAGATTGATCTCTGCCCGTATTATTCCTTTTAGGGGATCATGGGTTGAGTTTACGGTAGATATTCATGACGTTATCTACGTTCACATAGATAAAAAGAAGAAGTTCCCAGCCACGGCCCTTTTAAGAGCTCTTGGTTATGGTTCTAATTCAGATATTCTAAGATTGTTTTTCGCGGTTAGAGATCTCGATCTCTCCAAGAAACGCGAAAGCCGTACTGATTTGCGTGAGGCTATCGGAGCTATCGTCGCCGAGGATATTATTCTCGCCGGTGAAGATCCGGATCCAGACGCTCCTAAGCTAAAGACCAAGAAGGCGAGGGCTCAACGCGAGCGCGATGAGTCTGAATTGATCGTTAAGGAAGGCGACGAGCTGACTGAAGAAGTGTACGCTCGTTTGCAGCGCCTCAACATCAAGACTGTAAAGGTCTTCGCTTCTTACACACTCGTTGATCTGCGTGATGAGCTTGATGCCATTGATCGCGGTGAGCGTGCCACACTGCGAGTTCTGTCCCTCGATGTCGTAGACCCTGAAACCGGTGAACTTTATGCCGAAACAGGCGATGGCGTTGATGAGGCTCTGATCAAGAAGCTGCGTTCGAAGGGTATCACAAAGGTTCATATGCTGATGCCATCCGGACGTGCGGAGTCCATGCTAATCAGGAATACACTTCTTAAAGATCCTACTGATCCGGCCAAGATGGCGCCAGAAGATCGTAAGAAGATGGGCATCCCAGCTGATGCTACACCAGAAGAAGCAGGTGAATCAGCTGCATTAAAGCAGATTTATTCGTTACTCCGTCCGGGTGATGCTCCTAACAGAGAAAGCGCACGTGACGCATTAAATAGATTGTTCTTCTCTCCTAAGCGTTATGACTTGGGTCGAGTTGGACGTTACAAAATTAATCAGAGACTGCATACAGGTCGTCCATCCGGTGAGACAGTTCTTACCAAGGAAGACTTCATCGCAATTATCCGCTACCTGGTTGAACTCCACGAAGGTCGTGGTGATGTGGATGATATCGATCATCTCGGTAACAGACGTATTCGTTCTGTTGGTGAGTTGATTGCAAATCAGTTCTCTGTTGGTCTTTCAAGAATGGCACGCCTCGTCAAGGAGCGCATGTCCATTAATACAGATCCTGAAAAGATCTCACTTGATGACCTCGTAAATGCAAGAACTGTAAGCGCTGTAATCCAGGCATTCTTTGGATCTTCGCAGCTCTCACAGTTTATGGATCAGACCAACCCATTAGCAGAACTTACGCACAAGCGTAGGCTCAGCGCCCTGGGACCTGGTGGTCTTACACGTGAACGCGCCGGCTTCGAAGTCCGTGACGTCCACTACTCGCAGTACGGACGTATGTGTCCGATTGAAACTCCAGAAGGTCCAAACATCGGTCTTATCACATCGCTTGCAACATATGCGCGTGTTAACGACCTCGGCTTTATCGAAACACCATACCGTACAGTTGTTGACGGAGTTGTGAAGAATGAGCTGACATGGTTGGATGCAAATAGAGAAGAAGGCGCAACAATCGCTCAGGCTAACTCAGTATTGAACCCAGACGGAACATTCGTTGATGAGTTCGTGCTCTGTCGTCAGGGTGGCGACTTCCCATTAGTTGCACCGGACAGAATCGAGTACATGGACGTTGCTCCGGAACAGCTCGTTTCTATCGCTGCTGCGCTCATTCCGTTCCTTGAACATGACGATGCTAACCGCGCTCTTATGGGTTCGAACATGCAACGTCAGGCTGTACCTCTCCTCAATCCACGCACTCCACTAGTTGGAACTGGTCTGGAAGAGAAGGTTGCTCGCGATTCCGGATCTGTTGTTTTAGCAAGGAGAGCCGGTATCGTTTCAAGTGTTACAGCCGATGAAATTGTTATTGATGCTGATGAAGCACACGAGAACGTCGATAATCGGCCACTTGCGCGTTTAACTCAGCACGATCGTTACAGACTTAAGAAGTACTGGCGTACAAACCAGGACACCTCTATCAATCAGCGCCCTCTGGTAAGACGTGGGCAGCAGGTGGCAGCTGGTGAAGTGATCGCTGACGGTGCATCTACCGAAATGGGTCAACTTGCTCTTGGCTCAAACGTTACCGTTGCATTCGTGCCTTGGTACGGACACAACTTCGAAGATGCTATCGTATTAAGCGAGCGTCTCGTTAAGGAAGACGTTTATTCGTCGATCCACATTCAGGAACTGGAGCTTCATGTTCGCGACACAAAGCGTGGACAGGAAGAAATTACCCGTGAAATTCCGAACGTTGCAGAAGAAGCGCTGTCAGATCTTGATGAGCGTGGTATCGTGCGTATCGGTGCTCACGTAATCCCAGGCGACATTCTTGTCGGTAAGATTACACCAAAGGGTGAAACAGAACTCTCTCCTGAAGAGAAGTTGTTAACCGCAATCTTCGGTGAAAAGGCTAAAGACGTTAAGGATTCTTCGCTGAAAGTACCGCCAGGTATGGAAGGCGTTGTTATCGACGTCAAGATCTTCTCACGCGTAGAAGACCAGGTTGTTGAAAAGGACCGCGGTGAGAGAATCGGTGAAATTCGTAGACTCGAAGGCCTGGAAAAGATTCGTGTTAACGAGGTTCGTGATGCCGAACTCGCTGCGTTGTTAGAAGGTCAGACAGTCGCTCTCGCATTGAAGTCGGGAACTGTTGAGGAAGCAATTCCACAAGGTACAGTTCTTACTGCCGACATGCTTGCCGATCTCAAGTTTGCACAGCTTGATCTCAAGACATTCCGCGTTGAAAACCGTGGAGTTAATGAGAAAGTTCGTGGGATCATCGATTATGCCAACAACGAAAAGGCTGATATCGAAGAAAAGGCAGAAGAGCGTATTGATAGAGTTTTGCAGCCAGACGAACTTCCACCAGGTGTTATACAGCTCGTTAAGGTTTACTTAGCAGAGAAGCGTAAGATCTCGGTTGGTGATAAGATGGCTGGACGTCACGGTAACAAGGGTATCGTTGCTCGTATCGTCCCTGAAGAAGACATGCCATTCCTGCCAGACGGAAGGCCGGTTGACATCATTCTGAACCCACTCGGCGTACCTAGCCGTATGAACGTCGGACAGATCCTTGAAACTCACCTTGGGTGGGCTGCAAGACTGCTTGGCTTCTATTCAAAGACACCTGTTTTCCAAGGTGCCAATGAGCGTGAAATAGGACTGTTGTTGAAACTTTCCGGACTGTCCTGGACCCATGCTGCGCTTGATCTTAAGACTCCGCCACTGGATATCTCAGATCGTGAAATCAAATCTCTCATTCGTGACATTCAGCCAAAGATTGGCGATGCTCCGCGTGTTGAGTTGCTTGTTGATGCAAACTTTAATGATTTCAAGACATTAGAACTGTCTGCAGAGTCAAAGAAGCTTGGTGACAAGGTTAAGGCGTATATTGAAGGGGCCGCTAAGGAGTTGGTCGCTCGTCAGATTGCAGAGTTGCACTTTGAGCGCGAGTTCCACTCCAACGCAACAATTACCTCACCATATAAAAACCTCGAACCAACTGAAGATGGTGCCGAGATCGAAGTTGAAGTGTACACCGATGAAGAAATTCAGGCGTGGCGTACATATCTACCAGAGATCGACGCAAGGTTGAAAGCAGATGGTGCTTCGCTTTTACGCGAGCAAGAGCTGCCAGTATTAGCCTCAGTGATTGAAGGTGCAGATTACGATCTTGATGCGGCAGCAGAAGAGATGCTTCGTCTGTCAGGCATTACCTCTGGTGGTAAGGTCTGGCTACGCGATGGTAGAACAGGTGAGCGATTCGAATCAGCCGTAACGGTTGGTGAGATCTACATGCTCAAGCTCTCGCACCTGGTCGATGACAAGATTCACGCAAGAAGCATTGGTCCATATTCTCTCGTTACTCAGCAGCCGCTTGCAGGTAAGGCTCAGTTCGGTGGTCAGAGATTTGGAGAAATGGAAGTGTGGGCACTTGAAGCTTATGGTGCATCACACACATTGCAGGAAATTCTAACTGTTAAGTCCGATGACGTAAACGGACGTAGCAAGGTGTACGAGGCGATTGTTAAGGGGCAGAACCTGCCAGAACCTGGCACGCCAGAATCCTTCAACGTGCTGGTCCAAGAGTTGAAGGCGTTGGGTATTTACGTCCGGATGGGAGCAAACGATTCAGGTCATGTTGCAAAACTGAACGCTTCTAATGCTGTTCCTTCCGTTAACGAGGATAACGGGACCGGAGAAGAATTATGATCGATTTTAGAAATTCGCGAGAACTACGCGCATCTGCATTCGATTTCATTCAGGTGCGCATCGCGTCACCTGAAGAGATGCGCGGTCCTAAGGATATAAAGGAACGTGAGCGGCTGGAAATGGCCGGACTCCGTAGCTGGTGGTCCTGGGGAGAAGTTTTAAAGCCTGAAACGATCAACTATCGTTCTTTCAAGCCAGAAAAAGATGGTCTGTTCTGCGAAAGAATCTTTGGTCCGGTTAAGGATTGGGAATGTCACTGCGGTAAGTACAAGCGCATTCGCTATCGCGGAGTAATCTGCGATCGTTGCGGCGTTGAAGTTACTCTCAGCCGTGTCAGACGTGAGAGAATGGGACACATCGAACTTGCTGTCCCAGTTGCTCACATCTGGTTCTTCAAGACTCTCCCATCTCCGATGGGTAACCTTGTCGATCTGACGCTGCGTGATCTGGAAAAGGTTGTTTACTACTCCAATTACGTAGTTATCGATCCAGGCGATCAGGATGTTCGTCCAAATCAACTGTTAGATGAAGACGAATATCTTACGCTTAAGCAGAAGGCGAAGGCAGATAACGATACAGCGTTCTTGGCTGATATCGGTGCTCCAGCTGTTAGAGAGCTCCTCCGCCGAATTGACGTTGATAAGGTTGCAGCTCAGCTGCGCGAAGCCTTATTGACCGAAAATTCGCAGCATCGCAAAAAGCAGATGTTAAAGCGTCTGAAGATTGTTGATGCATTCCGTAACTCCGGTGATAGTGGCGAGTCGAGAAACAAGGCTGAATGGATGATTATGGACGTTGTTCCAGTCATTCCACCAGATCTTCGTCCGCTGGTACCATTGGATGGCGGTCGCTTTGCTACATCCGATCTAAACGATCTATATCGTCGTGTAATTAATCGTAACAACCGTCTTGTTAAGCTCATCGCTCACCGTGCACCGGAAGTAATTCTGCGTAACGAAAAGCGTATGCTTCAGGAAGCGGTTGATGCGTTGTTTGATAACGGACGTCGTTCAAAGGCAATCCGTGGCAGAGGCAAGCGTCCGTTAAAGTCGCTTTCCGATATGCTCAAGGGTAAGCAGGGACGTTTCCGTCAGAACCTGCTCGGTAAGCGTGTTGACTACTCTGGTCGTTCGGTTATCGTCGTTGGTCCTGAGCTAAAGCTCCACCAGTGCGGATTGCCTAAGGCAATGGCGCTCGAATTGTTCAAGCCGTTCATCATCCACAAGCTTGTGGAGAAGGGAATTGCTGAAACAGTCAAGCGTGCAAAGAAGATCGTTGAACGCGAATCTCCAGAGGTTTATGAAATTCTCGAAGAGATTATTCGCGATCACCCAGTTCTCTTGAACCGTGCACCAACACTGCACCGCCTTGGTATTCAGGCGTTTGAACCTGTGTTGGTTGAAGGTAAGGCTATCCGTATTCACCCACTCGTCTGCGCAGCGTTTAACGCTGACTTCGATGGTGACCAGATGGCTGTTCACGTTCCACTTTCATTCGAAGCTCAGTTAGAGTCGAGAGTCTTGATGTTGTCTTCCAACAACATTCTGAAGCCTTCGGATGGTAGACCGGTTGCAGAGCCTTCGCAGGACATCGTTCTTGGTTGCTACTTTGCTACAAAGGCAGCTAACGACTTTGATACATCTTCAAAGCCAGACAAGATCTTCAAGTCTGTCAGTGAAGTTGAAATGGCAATGGCGCAGGGAAGAGTTAAGTACAGCACACCAGTTCAGTACTTCCTGAAGGATCTGGATGGTGAGCGCTGGATCACTACAACAGCTGGTCGTATCCTCTTCAGTGCGATACTGCCACCTGAAATGCCATTCCAGAATCGCGACATGAAGAAGAAGGCTCTTGGTGAGCTCGTCTTCCAGTCTTATCGCAAGGCCGGTTTGGCTGCTACAGTTGCTTTCCTTGACCGTTTGAAAGATTTCGGATTCCAGAATGCAACCCGTGGTGGTGTATCCATTGGTATTGAAGATCTGCACATCCCAGATGATAAGGAAAAGCTTTTGGGTGAAGCAGATGCAAGAGTAGAACGATTCCACAGAGCATATCAGACTGGTAACATCACCAACGGTGAGCGTTACAATAAAGTTATCGATACATGGACACACGCTAACAACGACATCGCTGACGCGATGGTTAAGTCCATGCGGGATGACAAGTCTGGCTTCAATCCAGTGTACATGATGTTCGATTCTGGCGCGAGAGGTTCGCGCGATCAGATCCGTCAGCTCGCTGGTATGCGTGGTCTTATGGCCAAGCCTCAGAAGAAGCTCACTGGTGGTATCGGTGAAATTATTGAAAGCCCGATTAAGTCCAACTTCCGTGAAGGACTTTCAGTTCTCGAATACTTCATCTCTACGCACGGTGCACGTAAGGGTCTTGCCGATACGGCGCTTAAGACTGCTGACGCTGGTTACCTGACACGTCGACTTGTTGACGTGGCGCAGGATGTCACGATCGCTGAAGAAGATTGCGGAACTACAAAGGGTCATGAAATCAGCGCCCTCAAGGAAGGCGAGGATATCATTGAGCCATTGGCAGAGCGTATCGTTGGGAACGTGGCCGCAAAGCCTATTCTTGACCCACATGCTCGTGACGAAAAGGGCAATCCAGTTGTATTAGTTGAAGTCGGTCAGTTGATCGATGAAGAAGATGCACAGCATATCGAAGAAGCTGGTATTGAATCTGTAACTATCCGCTCTGTCCTGACCTGCGAAGCAAAGCGTGGTCTCTGCCAGATGTGTTACGGTCGTAACCTTGCAACCATGGCATTGGTTGATAAGGGTGAGGCCGTCGGTATTATCGCAGCTCAGTCTATCGGTGAGCCAGGAACGCAGCTTACGCTACGAACCTTCCACATCGGTGGTACAGCCGCACGTATTGCTGAGCAAACAGCACGTAAGACGAAGGTTGCTGGTTTCATTGAATACAGCGATCGACTCATTACTGTTGTGAGCGTTGAAGGAAATAAGATCGTTACTTCATACGAAGGAGAGATCTTTATTAAGACAGGTAACGATAGCTCTGCCAGTATCGGTGCACGTCTGCAGGTTCCTCTTGGCGCTACGATGATGGTTAACGATGGTGACGAAGTGAAGAAGGATCAGGTCCTCTTTACATGGGATCCATATACAAACCCAATCATTGCAGACGTTGGTGGTCGTGTAAAGTTTGTTGATCTTATCGAAGAAGAATCTGTCTCCGAAGAGCTTGATGAATTAACAGGTCTCCGTCAGCGTGTCGTTATCGAAGATCGTGAAAAGAAGTTACATCCGCACATCGAAATCTGGCAGGTTGTTGACGGTGTCGATCAGCGTGTTCGTGACTTCGTCATTCCAGTTGGTGCACAGTTAACAATCGAAGATGATGTTGCGATCACACCAGGTGTTATCGTAGCAAAGGTCGGTAGAGAAGCGTATAAGACCCGCGATATTACCGGTGGTCTTCCACGTGTTGCTGAGCTCTTCGAAGCACGTAAACCAAAAGATCCTGCAACAATTACCGAGATTGATGGTGTCATTCGTTTCGGTGATATCAAGCGTGGTAAACGCGAGATCTTCGTTACCCCAACACGTCGTGAAAACGGCGCAGTTATCGTTGACGATGCAGAAGCACAGGTTTACGAAGTACCATCAGGTAAACACTTACGTGTTCACGAGGGTGATAGAGTTCGTGCGGGTGACAGATTAAGTGAAGGTCCTGTTAACCCACATGATATTCTTAGAATTCGTGGTCCACGTGCCGTACAGGAATATCTGCTCAACGAAGTTCAGGAAGTTTACCGTCTGCAGGGTGTAAAGATTAACGATAAGCACATCGGTGTTATCGTTCGTCAGATGTTGCAGAAGGTACGGGTTCTGGATCCAGGTGAGACTGAGTTCTTAGAGGCAGAGAACGTCGATAAGCAGGTGTTCAGAGATGTTAACGATAAGGCCAAGAAGAAGAAGATTCAGCATGCTATCGCTGAACCACTCCTCCTTGGTATTACCAAAGCATCGCTAACAACGCAGTCGTTCGTTTCGGCCGCAAGCTTCCAGGAGACCACAAGAGTTCTTACTGACGCCGCAATTCGTGGTGCAAAGGACGATCTCATGGGCCTCAAGGAAAACATCATTATCGGACACCTCATCCCTGCTGGTACTGGTATGTATAGGTATCAGGAAGTGGATATTGAAGGTGGGCCAGTTGCCCCTGTAGTACAGGAAGAGGCAGTTGAGCCATCCCTAGAAGAGATTCTAGCTTCCGATGACGAGGAAGAGGCACGTAGAGCGGGTAAGGTTACGGTCTAAGGGCAGCATATAAAGACCGGGTCTTTTGAAGTGCCCCCCAAAAGTTGGATATCATATCCACACTTTTGGGGGGCACTTTCCTTTTTAAACCCGTATTTTCCATCCTGAATAAAAAAGATTTATAAATCTGTAGGGGTCTGTTTAACTAGTGTGTCTTATGGATATGCAGGATAACTCCCCCCCATGGCATTTACCTGACGAAGAGAGCTGGATCATGTTGGATCGCCTTATTGTTGGCGATCTGGATGTAAACACACGCTCCGACGTCATGGGCAAGGTGCTAAATAATCAGTCCCTAAGGACGACCTACCAGCTAATGAAAAGCTGTAGCGGGGCGCAGGCCAGAGCCAAAGATGAAGAGGTTCAGCAGGCGTGGAGAGAATTATGCATTCGTATAAGCTCGCATGAATCATATTCGGATGTCCGATTGGTGTCGGAATCTTCTCAAAAATTTCCTCGCGCAAATCCCAAGGCCATAGGAAAGCATTCATTTGTAACGAAACACAAAAGCCTAGGGCTTTTTTCAGGTTTGGGGATCATTTCAGCAATCATAGGTGTTCTGGTATATACAACGCCAGAAAAACACTCCCCCCAGAGCAATGGCTCGTTTGTGCACGAAATGACAACCCTTGCAGGTCAGCAGGCCAGTATCCGTCTAAAAGATGGCTCCTTTGTGACGTTAGGACCACAGAGCAAGTTAAAGCTCGCATCGGATTTTGGTACTACTAGTAGAAATCTAGAATTGTACGGCGAGGCGCTATTTGAGATAGCGCCCGACCCCGGGGTGGCCTTTATGGTCAAGACCCCGAATTCCCAGATCAGGGTATTGGGCACAACTCTGAATATCCGGGATTTTAGCGACACAACAGTTGTCGCGGTGTTGGACGGGAAGGTCATGATGACATCGGTTCATGACAATGTCCCTCCCTTGGTGCTTTCCAAAGGCAAGATAGGATGGTTAACCCAAGAAGGATCCAGCGATATCAGAGAGGATGATGTTGAGTCCACAAGTTTATGGGTTAAACGCCATTTTGTCTTTAAAGGAAGTCCCCTGGGTGACGTTATAAAAACGATTGAACGCCATTATAACGTAAACATCATTACCGATGTGGCAATTTCTCTTGACACTCGTATCACTGCTGAGTGGGAGAATAGAAATATAGATGCGATCATGATTTCAATTTCAAAACTCACCCACGCGGAGATCGAGCAAGATGGTAGTACAATTCGATTGGTTGCACGTTAACTCATTAGTACAAAGGAGAAAGTAGGATGAAGACGCTCAAGTCCTTGCCCTTTGGGTTACCCGCTATTGCAGCTTCATTGGCGCTGGGGATGGTTCCGTCCGCAGACGCACAAGAGCCATATAATAGCTTGTATCTCCAACCTGTTGCAAGTCTAGCGCAACCGGGATCTGAAAAGACCACAGGTCGCACAGATGTAAAGCGGACGGCAAATATACTGGACAGACGAGTTGATGTCTCAGTAGTTAATTCTAATCTTGTTGACGCACTACAAACTATTGTAGAGTCAGTTGATGGGAAGGTTTCACATACTGACGATATTAAGAACTATAACAAGCGTGTCTCCTTTTCTAAGAAGGGTTCGTCGCTTAAAGAAGCTATCTCAACATTGTTAAAAGGAACCGGGTTTGAAGCATATTTAGTGCCGCCCGGGGAAATAGTTGTTCGTCGGTCTACCGGGAAGGAATCGGCACAGGATACCGGTAGTATTCGCATCACTGTAAAGGATGCTTCGAACAACAAAGGATTACTCGGTGTATCTCTTGAAATGAAGGCTGCCAACCGTGCTCTGGTAACAGGCGATAACGGAAGCGTAGTGTTTCGTGGCATTCCTGCCGGAACATACGAAGTCATTGCAAGACGTATCGGGTTCTCAACTGTTAGACAGGAAGTCAAGGTTGTTGCCGGGGAAGTCGGAAGTATAGAAATCCGCTTACCTGTTATGGCGACATCTCTTACAGAAGTTGTAACCGCAGGTGCTGCTGAAAGAGCAAAGCTGGAAGTCGGTACGTCAATTGCTACAATAGACGTTGCTGAGATTATGAAAACGACACCAGTCTCATCTGTTTCCCAGTTGTTGGCAACACACGTTCCCGGTATCACTGCTATTGCTGGTTCTGGTGGTGTAGGATCTCCAACAAGAATTCGTATTCGTGGTAACACAAGTATCGAAGGAAACAACGAGCCTATATACATCATTGACGGTGTTCGTATCTCCAATGATGTAAGTACCCAGCAATCCAATACCATATATGCAGGTGTGTATGGTAGCTCAGGTATGAATGACTTTGCGCAGAGAATCGATGATATCGATCCAAACATGATCGAGTCAATCGAAGTTCTTAAAGGGCCTACTGCTTCAACTCTTTATGGAAGTGAAGCGGCCAACGGTGTAATCATTATCAAAACAAAGCGTGGTAAAGCTGGTCCAACCCGCTGGACTATACGTGCAGATCACCGTGAGTTGATCCAGAGTAAGAACTATGCATACGGTCAGCGTTTGAGCGGATATTATCCAACTGGTAATGCTGGTATAAATCCGACATGTAATCTTACATCCATTACAAACGGATCCTGTATCCCAACTGGCGATATCCTGGGATTCAATATGCTCCAAGACGATAGATTTAGCCCGCTTGGTCGTGGTTATACACAGTCGTTTGGTGCTAACGTAGATGGCGGCGTTGAAAAACTTCAGTTCTCGTTAAGCCTTAATCGTACAAATCAGCTTGGTAATGCAAAGTTGCCAGATGTTAACCGCGAGTACATAGAAAATGCCCGTGGTGGAAAGAAACTCGACAACGATATTGTACGCCCTAACGCCAGGAATGTAAACAACGCGTCAGCCAGAATTAACGGTATCATGACAGATAACTCTGACTTTTCGATCCAAGCGACGTTTGGTCA
Organism: Gemmatimonas phototrophica; assembly: GCA_040394885.1. Taxonomy (GTDB): domain Bacteria; phylum Gemmatimonadota; class Gemmatimonadetes; order Gemmatimonadales; family Gemmatimonadaceae; genus Fen-1247. The sequence goes on along the minus strand of JBEBRK010000020.1, from coordinate 24,903 downwards.
GTCTTATATGCGTGCCGGGAACAATGGTATGACAGGTGTACTTTCTGAAGTCCGTGGACCGAATGATATAGCACCTGTTGGTGGATGGACTGATTGGAACGGTACTCGTTCGCAGGAAGTTAAAAAGTTTACAGGTGTAGCTGTAGTAAATGCTAGACCACAGTGGAGAGGGATTGCATTAAATGGTTCCGGAACATTTGGATTGGATTTCAATCTGAATGACGATGTATTCTACATCCCGCGCGGGTCATGTACACCTCTTTGTACATCAACAAGTGATCGTGGTGTAACCGGGTATGTAAATGCCGGGAGAGCATCCGATAACGTAAGAACGATCCGTTTGGTTGGTGGTGGCGCTGGTAGCCCGGTTGACTTTGCCAGAATCGATATGCGCTTCGGTATGGATTACTCAAAGAACAACAAGTGGAACCTCTATGGTAACGCTTCAGGGCTGCGTCTTGGGCAGATGTTCTATGCAGCTAATACTGTCGGAACTATCCAGGATATTGGTGATGCACGCGCGACAGCAGGATGGTTCTATGAGCCAACTGTTAACATCCGTAACAAGTTATTCTTGACTGTTGGTCTACGGGCCGACTATGGTAGTGCTTTGGGTGATCAGGTTATTCCAAAATATCCAAAGTGGAATGGTTCATGGATCGTTTCTGAAGAAACGTTCTTCCCGGAATCATTCAGAAGTTTTGTTGACGTCTTCCGCGTACGTTTTGCATACGGTCAGGCTGGTATCATGCCAACCTCCAATGCTCGTGTCAGAACATACTCAATGTCTTCTGGTTTCGTAAATGACGGTGATTCGCCGCTTACAGCAACTGGTACTTATGCTCAGCTAACCGGACCTGGTAATCTTTGGGTTCGTCCTGAAAGAACAAAAGAGTATGAAGGTGGTTTCGAAATAGACTTTTTGAACCAGAAGTACGGACTTGATGTCACTGCATTCCGCAAGGAAACAAAGGATGCTATTCAGGGATCTCCACTTGCTGGTTCTATCGGAGCATTCGTAACATATCAGAGCAAGAGAAACGTTGGTCACATATCCAACTCAGGTTTTGAAATATCCGGATATGCATTGGCTATAGATAATCCAAACATTACATATAAGCTAAATGCCAACATTTCACGTGCTGCTAACAAGCTTACAAAGCGTGATCCTGGTGTCGTCTCGTTTATCAGCTTAAATGCAAGTGGCGATATGTATACAGGTAACCAGACATTAGTTGTCGAGGGGTATCCGCTCTTTAGTCGATTTGCTTATGAGCTGTTAGGATTCTCCGATGTTAACGGTGATGGTTACATCGATCTTAACGAAGTCAGAGTCGGAGATTCATTGGTATATGTTGGTTCACCACAGCCTAAGTTCTCGGGCGGGATCAATCATACGATTGGACTGCTTAATAACAAGCTGATGATCAACGCAAACTTCCTCTATACACGAGGACAGACACAATTCAACGCCTTTAATAAGTCGCAGAAGGATAACATTCTCGCAGGGCAGGGAGTTGGTTCATTACAGGAACAGGCCTGTTACGCTGCCAGTGTTGCAAATGGTAACAGAAGGGCTACTGACTGGTGTTTCTTTGAGTCAACAAACACACTGCGCTTTGAAGCCTTAGGCATCAGCTTCCAGGTTCCACAGCATCTCGTTAAGAGAATGCGTGCTGCAAGTGCTCGTGTCAGCTTGAACGCAAATAACCTTGCGATCTGGAGCAACTACTCTGGTGTAGATCCAAACGTCAATACCACTCAGGTGAACTTGAATGGTATGGAAGCAGGTGCTGCATTCGCGAGACCAAGAGAGCTTGGATTCAGTTTCTCCGTAACATTCTAGTTCAGCCAGGATTGATCTAATGACAATAGGAAAGAACTTAAAGTTTTGGAATAAGAGACAGGGAGCAAAGTTGCGCGGAGCCGCGCAACTTGCCACCCTGGCACTGTTGGGACTTTCTGCATGTAGTCTTGAAAACCTCGTTAGTACCGATGGTGAGCCTGGCCGTATTGATCCGGAAGGCATGAAGACTGAGGAAGCAGCGGTAGCGTTATTCTATGGAGCAGTGCAGCCATTTCGACTTGTATTCGCAGGTCAGTATACAACGGACGGAGGTATTGTCCGGATGACCAGCATGTTTACAGATGAGATGATGAGCGGCGTAACTCCCGATGCTACATCATTCCCCAATGCGCAGACGAGTGAGATTTATCAGTTTTTCACGCGCAGAATTCCTGAAGATCAGACATATCGTCGGGTCATGCAGGAAAACATCTTCAGAAACCTGAATCTCTTAAGAAATCAGGCTTCTGATGGTATCAATGCTTTGGTTAAGTATGCACCGCAGCAACCACGTGATTTAGTTGGCCATCTCCATTCGCTTAAGGGTTGGTCGTTAATGTGGCTGGCTGAGATATACTGCTCTGGTATTCCTATATCAGAATATCTCGGTGGTGGTGGATACGAATATTTGCCGGGTATTTCTTCGGATAGCGTCTATAAGCTTGCGTTAATACAGTTTGATAGCGCAATGCCATATTTTAAAGACAGCTTAAAGTACAAGTATCTGGCAATGGTAGGTAAGAGCAGGGTTCTCCTGAATAGAGGGGAGTTTGCAAAGGCTGCTGAAGCAGTTCAGACAGTTCCTACTGACTTTGTCTTTAAAAATCCGTATAACGCCAGTGGTGTTTCTCCCAGTATGATTGCTACAGTTTGGAGTTCAAATACTTCCAACCCTGAGAACACAATCGGTACTGTAGGAGATCGTAAAGGGATTAACGGACTGCCGTTTGCATCTTCACGCGATCCAAGAATTCCGCTTGTAAAGCACCCAACGCAGCACACAAGCTATTCTACCGTATACAAGATACCAGCTTGGTTATTCCCAACGGGTAGCCCATGGTTTGGAACATCTTCCCGTCCACACATTGCACAAGAGTTTGTAGTAACCAAAGGTGTTGTTGCTCGTTTGACTGAGGCCGAGGCTTCGATAAACGCCGGTACCAATACCTGGTTAACGATTCTTAACACATTGCGGACGACGGGTTCGTTCTCCGGAACGAAGGTAGATACGGTTGTTTCCGGAACAGATACAACTTTCTATCTGGATACCCTTTGGAATGCAGGAACAGGCGGTGTTGTTGGATTACGACCACTAACCGATCCTGGAAACAAGAATGCTCGTATCAAGTTGCTGTATGATGAAAGAGCATACTGGATGTATTTCACTGGTAATCGTCAAGCAGATCTACGCAGATTGGTTCGTGTCTACGGCATTCCGCAGAACCAGGTATATCCAACCGGTCCTGTATCTGTTGAACCATTCCGTACTTATGGTGATGATACAAACATTCCAGTTCCTTACACTGAAAATGCAATTAACCCAAGCTACACTGGTTGCATCAACAGGGATGCATAATCATATGATTAGAGAATTTTCGAAAGGTAAGACTGTAATGAAAACATTGCGTATCTCAGCGTTAGCCGCCGTATTTTTTACGGCGGCTGCATGTGGGACGGAAGGGTCAACGACTGCACCCACTGCGGACCTCAATAAACTTCCCTGGAAGCTGACTTTAAATCATCATGCTATTACTACGATGGTAAATACTCCAGTGCAGCTTAGCTATGAGGTTACCAACGTGAAAGGAGATGTTTTAACCGGCTTGCCAGCAGCTGAGTTTGCAACATCTGATACATCGGTAAAGGTAGACGATCAGCTGCGATTGACTGCTAGTACCTATTCGACACTTCGATATGTATACGTAACTATAACTGCTTTGGATAAAAGCTGGAAAGTTGCTGATACTATACGTGTCGGTGTGGATACAGCAAAGGCTGTATTTTCGACAGTAGAGATGGCGTTGAACGTACCCTTGGTGGCCCCGATGAATAGAACTCCATCGTTCCCGCTCAGGATGTTTACTTCCACAGGCGATACAGTTCGTGTGGGAACCACGGCGAAGACAATTCATGGTTACTATGAATCCTCAGCTCCGGCTGCAGAATATTATAGTTTTAGCCGGTGGAATACGAACATCTCTCCACGTGGTCCATATTCCACTCAGATTGTATCAACTGCTCATATATATGGGCAGACATACAAGGACACTCTCAATCTCAGAGCTTTAATGCCGGATAGCGCTACAGTTCTGATTCAAAGAGTATCCACATCGCTTAACCCAAGTCCGTCTGCTATTGGACAAGGCGATCTTACCATTCTAAAAGATGGTAAGGTGAACTTCAGAAATAACAATCCTACACTGCCGGCAGACATTAAGTTTGATAACCTTACCGGTGTGATTGATGGTGATATTCCTGTTGTTCCAACCACAATTGGAGCAATCGTGACCTTCCCGAATACTGGAAAATTCACGTATCGTAGTAATGCAGTAGGCAGCTCGTTTGTTGGCACTATCACCGTAATTGAGCGGTAGTTAGTCACCTTGCTGAGGAAAGCGGTTCAGGCCGACAGTGCATCCTCTTCTGGTTCAAAACTTGATAGTATCGCGGACGAAGATCTTTTCGCCGCGATACAACAAGGAGATGAAGGTGCATTTGAGCGAATCTTCCATCGATATTATTCTGCACTCTGTAGCTTCGTCGGCAATTATGTCGCAAGAGCAGATATCGCAAAAGAAATCGTGCAAGAGGTATTTTATCGTGTCTGGATTAATCGATCGAATCTGCGAGATCACTCAGCTGTAAAGACCTATCTTTATTCGACGGCCAAGAATCATACCATGAATTTCTTGCGTCGAGAGAAGCTTTCCAGGCGGTCGTTTGTCGATGGTGATTTTGACTCTCATGTTGACAATCGAGCCGCTCCCAATAGTTCGGCCGAAAGCTCTGTACTCATGGAAGAGTTGCTGGTTGCATTTAATCGTGAATTAAACACTCTTCCTGAAAGTCAGAGAACCGTTGTGACATTACGATGGCACCATCATATGAATTACGCAGAGATTGCTGAAGTTATGGGAATCAGCATAAAAGGGGTCGAGACGCAGCACCTTAGAGCGATCAAAAAATTAAGGGCTAGCTTAGGGAAATTCCGAGGCTAGCCTTATTTTTACCGGACCATTTTTGTATAGTTTCTGTACTATTAAGTGTCTATCAGGTAGCGGAATTTTTGCTTCACCATTAAGGAATACAACGTTGTGACTAAAAGAAGAGAATTCATAAAAACCGCCTCGTTTACTGTCCTCGCTGGCACCGCTATGTTCCCACGCTTGGGTCAAGCTGGTGGAGTCAGTGTACAGGACTTAATAACAGAGGCAGATCTTCGTGAGCTTGCCACTAAAGCGATAGATGCTGCGTTGGCTGCAGGAGCGACATATGCAGATGTCAGATTAACCGTTACAAGGCTACAGCAGTTCTATTATGCAAATCCTCCAATGGAGAACGAAAGCATCGCTGTTGGTGTACGGGCTCTTGCTTCAGGTGCATGGGGATTTACATCTGGAGCGGACTGGACTATCGCTGCTATGGAGAAGCTTGGTACCGAGGCTGCTGGGCAGGCAAAAGGAAATGCCTGGGCTGGAGTTTCACCTATTGAGCTTTCGCCTTTAAAAGGTAGCCCAAAAGGCAACTGGAAAATGCCTGTGAAACGCGATCCTTTCGATGTTTCCGTAGAAGAAAAGCTGGATTTTATTAAATCTGCTGAAGCCTACGCTGCTACCTTCAGGCATGGCGGGGCTTCCTCCATTATCGAATTTGAGCGCCAGGTAAAGGTGTTTGCCTCCAGCGAAGGGGCCTTCTTTACACAGACTACATATAACACTCTGGGCGGACGATCTGGCTTCTCTGTTGGAGTAAGAGATCCCCTCACGGGAAGAAATGCTGGACTTCCTGTTGAATTTGTATCTCCAACCGGCACAGGTTACGAGATTTTTGAAGACTCCAAGCTGTTGGATCAGATTCCCAGATTATATGAAGAATCGCTCAGAATGCTGAAATCTGAGCCGATTATCCCATCGCGTTATGAACTTGTGATGGATGGTTTTGCTTTAGCTCCTATCGTTAACGAGACAATTGCGCAGGCATTGGAAGTTGACAGGGCTATCGGTTACGAAGCAAACGCCGGTGGGACCAGCTATCTAGCACCACTGGAAGACGTTCTTGGTAAACCGTTTGGTCCTAAGTTTTTAAGTATTACTGCAAATCGTTCTCAGGCTTTAGGAGCCGCTACAGTAAAGTGGGATGATGATGGTGTTGAACCAAGTGATTTTGATTTAGTGCGAAATGGCGAGGTTGTTGGTTATTCGACAACGCGTGAGCATGCGCATAACATGAAAAGCTGGAATGATAGTAAGGGGCTGCCTACTCAATCAAATGGTTGTGCAGGTGCTCAAGATGGATTGTTTGTACCCATAGTTCAGACTCCAAACGTTAAGATGCAACCTGGTGCTGAAGACAAAAGTTTTCTGGATCTTGTTGCCGGAGTAGAAGATGGTATTGCAGTTCGAGGTGGAACGGCAAATACAGATTTTCAGAAGCTGAATGGGCAGGGTATGCCTGCAATTATGTATCGTATACGTAAGGGCAAGCTGGCCGAAGTGGTACATGGCGGAGGCTATTGGTTCCGTGGGCCGGAGCTATGGAAAGATCTCCTGGCAATTGGTGGGAAATCGAGTCTCTGCTCTCGTGGCGTGACTAGTGAAAAGGGACAGCCCGTGCAGAACTCTGTAAATACAGTTGAAGCTGTAGCTGCACACTTTAAGAACATTCGTGTTGTGGATGTTGCAGGTACAACTAACAGCAATAAGGTAGGGTTTTAGGGATGTTAGATAATGATTCGATGAAATCTCTCTATGGGCAGGGGCAGGCCGATGAAAAGAGATACTATTCGAGAGAAGACACTAAGCGGTTATATGACCGAATAATTGCTCTTTCGTCTGGTGGCGAAACTTCTGCTTTAATTCAGACCAGTTGGACGGGAAATTTGAGGTGGGCTCGTAATCGTCCGATTTCGGCAGGGGATACAACCAATCATACTGTGCAGCTTGAGCGGGTTATACGTGGCGCTTCGGCGTCTGTCGGTACTAATAACTTTACCGATGAAGGATTAAAGGTTGCGCTACGGACTGCCGAGAAAACAATTGGATTCAGGAGCGAAAATCCGGATGCAAGTGATTTCTCTGGTGAGCAGCAGTATGTCAGCCCGGAAATCTGGAGCGGTCCCACTTACGATTTAAATGCTACTGAGCGATCAAATATCGCACGCCTGTCTGTCGAGCCGATTGCAGCTGAAAAGCTGTATGCCGCTGGTTACTTGCAGGTCGGTGCCAGAACCCGTGCTGTTTATAATACACAGGGGATGAATGGTTACTATGCAGGGACAGTAGCTCAATTTAGTATTACGGTACGAAACCCTGCAGGGACAGGTTCTGGATGGGCAGGTGTTGATTCTCACGATTGGAAAAACATCGATGTAAAGAAGCTGTGTGACATCGCCCTCGAAAAGTGTTTGAAGTCAGCTGATCCTCGCGCTGTAGAGCCAGGTCGTTACACTGTAATCCTTGAGCCACAGGCCGTACATGACCTTATGGTTCGTGCTATTTATGCTCTGGATCGCTATTCGGCTGAGAACTTTCAGACGGTGTATACTTTACGGCCAGGGCAGTCGAAGATTGGTTTAAAAGTGTTTGACGATCGTATTACAATCAGCTCGGATCCCTCCGATCCTGAAGCCGGTTATCTTCCGCTGGATTATCAGGGATATCCATACCGTGCAATCAAGTGGGTTGAGAATGGTGTTTTAAAGGAGCTTGCATACAGCAGATTGTATGCGCTTTCTCAGCTAGGTCATGGAGACTCTCTACCAAATGCCTATTCTTACAGGATAAACGGCGGCACCTCTACGATGGATGAGATGATAGCCGGAACACGTCGTGGTTTTATTGTGACCCGCCTTAGCAATATCATTACAATAGACAATAGTAGTTTATTGTTGAGTGGTGTAACCAGAGACGGCTTATGGCTGGTTGAAAACGGCAAGATAACACACGCAGTTAAAAACTTTAGATTTGCAGAATCGCCGATGTTTGCGTTTAACAATGTTGAACATATTGGCGCAGCGCAGAGAGTGCTTGCTGCATATCCTACAATTGTACCTTCAATGAAGGTCGCCGACTTTAACTTCACGAGTCTTTCAGATGCAGTTTAATCGTGGTTTTATAAGAGCCGGTGCTGCGGTACTCGCAATCGCTACTGCCGGAATTGGTTTTACCGATAGTCTTAGTGCCCAGGGAGGAGTTCCAGATCCTGACGGATTTCGTTATTACTGGCCTGGATCATGTGTCGAAGCAGTGTATCGCTCGAACTCTTTCTATTGGCGTGATAAGCAGGATTCTTTAAGGTTCTCAGTTCCGACAGATACTATCCTTACGCCATCTGCTACGCTTGCCAGGGAATGTCTGGCCAAGTTGAACATTGCTGATGTTCAGTTTAGGGATAGAGTCCCTCTTATTGCGGTTTACCTCGCAGCGGGAGACGATAAGGGCGCGAACGTTGCGGCCGCCCAGGCTTTGGCTGCTGCGCAATCATTACCCGTGTTAGAGCGTGGATTATATCAGAGTCGCATATTGCAGACATATCTGTTTGCCAAGCCGAACCGTCTGGATCGTGCCAAGGTAATTTTGGGCGACCTCGACAATCTCACCGGTGAAGATGGTGCCGTAGGAAGGCTCGTTGCGTATTCTGCGCTGGCACGTTTTTACAGCATGGCAGGTGATGTTTCAAATCTGACTGGGGCCTCCGAGCGCGTAGTTGCTCTTGGCAAGGAGATATCCTCGGATGAAAGAATAGTTAACTCGTCTTCTATTTTAACTGCGTATCGCTATCTGGCTCAGGTTGCAGGGGCGAGAACTGGAGATTCAGCCGCAGCTCTGGCGGTTCTGTCCAGAGCCAGCCGGGATATTGGCGAACTGCCTAATATGTCCAGGTATATTCGGAACTTTCAGGCGGTATTTCGCGGATATGGCTCCAAGGCAGCCCGGGTTGTGGCGGACCAGTGGGTTCTGGCCCCTGGAGACACCATCTTCCCTGTTCAGGGGAGGATGATGTTGTTGATTAGTCGGCCGTATCGAACCGTGGTTCCTGGGCTAAACAGGGTCGCTAAAAAATATCAGGATCGTCTGGACCTGGTGGCCACCACAGGAACCAACGGATATTATAAAAATCTGGGCCCGTTGGAGCATTCGGTGGAGGCAGGACACCTTCGTAAACAGTTCGCCGAGGACTTTAAGTTTTTTGGCAGTGTTAGTCTGAGCTATACAGAGTTCAACAGGCTGCCGGACGGCAGGAGGGAGGCAGACCCGAACCCAAACGAGAACAGATATCGTATCAGAAATGGTGCATTTTTGACTCTCGTCGACAAGGAAGGCATTATACGCCAGGTTTGGATGCGTTGGGATCCCTGGGTTGAAGCCGAGCTTGAAAAAGCGATTGAACAGTGGTCGGCTCCGTCTCAGTGAGCCATTCTCATTCGAGATCTTCTAATATCTTCCCCTGACGCAGTGCACCATTTTAGGGGAACGCTCCAGTCCAGTTGTTTTAGCAGGGAGTGTTTCCCAAAGGCTTGAATTAGCAGGAAAGTCAGCTTAACTTATACAGGCTATAGCGCCTCCTCCTGGGAGTCCCCCGGCGGAGGCGTATTTTTTATTCATGTCGATCCATCGTAATGCCGACAATTAATCAGCTCGTTCGCCAGGGCCGCAAAGATGTGGCCAAGGTTGAAAAGGCGCCCGCGCTTAAGTCCAACCCACAGAAACGTGGTGTTTGCACGCGTGTGTACACAACCACACCTAAGAAGCCTAACTCAGCACTCCGTAAGGTTGCTCGTGTAAGACTCGTAAACGGCTTCGAAGTTACAGCTTACATCCCAGGTGAAGGTCATAACTTACAGGAGCACTCGATCGTTCTGATCCGTGGTGGTCGTGTTAAGGATCTTCCTGGTGTCCGTTATCACATCGTTCGTGGTTCCTTGGATGCCTCAGGGGTAAATGGTCGCACACGCAGCCGTTCCAAGTACGGCACGAAGCGTCCAAAACCAGGCGCAGCACCAGCCGCAGGCAAGAAGGGGAAGAAATAAATGAGCCGTCGCAAAAAGTCAGTTAAGCGCGTAATCCTACCAGATTCACGCTACGACAGCCAGACCGTTTCCAAGTTTGTTAACGTCCTAATGTACCAGGGCAAGAAGAGCACTGCAGAACGCATCTTCTACTCGGCTATGGATCTTGTAGAAGCAAGAACCAGCCAGTCCGGTGTTACCGTTTTCAAACAGTGCCTCTCCAACCTCAAGCCGGTAATTGAAGTTAAGAGCCGTCGCGTTGGTGGTGCTACATATCAGGTTCCAGTCGAAGTTCGTCCAGATCGCCGCACTGCGCTTGCAATGCGTTGGTTGATCCTCTACTCCCGCGCCAGAAACGAAAAGTCCATGGCCGAAAAGCTCGCAGCAGAAGTTATTGCAGCAAGCAAGGGTGAAGGAAATGCCATTAAGAAGAAGGATGATACCCACCGTATGGCCGAAGCTAACAAGGCATTCGCTCACTATCGTTGGTAAAAGTTTAAGAATACATTCTTATTCTGATTGTAAAAAATGCGTCCGTGTAATTCACGGGCGCATTTTTTTTACCAGTTATTTTGTTTGGGTTGGCTATCTTAATAGCAGTCTAGGGGTAGCAATCTAGGGCACAGCATACACACGCTTAGTTGTTGTTAAATAATAGGCAACACATTCTGAACCTACTTCCGCGCAAAATGCTTCGCATATGACGCGTCGCTCTTATGGATCGGTCTAATGGATTTTAGATTTTCTACCGTTTGACTCCAGATCACCTCGGCTGCAGTAAATGCCCAGCTAATACTATCTGGTATTCCCGACCCCTGAACTGCGCTTCCAGTCACAACAATGTTGGGAGATGGTTCAAGTGCGAGATCAAGCTCCGCAATGTTTTGAGAATGTGCATCACCGTAAATCGGAACGGCCTCTGGCCAACGGTAGGCCTTAATAAATAATGGGTCGTTCGTTACGCCCAGTACATTGCGAAATTCTTCTAAAACAGATTTATAAATGCTTTCATCATTTTCAGGATTGCCGCGCACGAAGGCACGAAGTAATACATAGCCCTCAGGGGCTCTCCCTTCAATCTTGCTGGAAGACCAGGTACATGCGGAAATACCACCTTCGTTGGATGGATCTTTAATGATATACCCATATCCATCGAGTTTGTTAATAACATCCTCACTCCTGAACCCTGCAGAAACAGTTGTTGTTTTTGTGTAGGATACTTCTGTGAAATAGCGGTTGGAATTCGGAAGTATATCGGATAAAATAGCCGCAGTATTTTTTGCAGGAGTTGTTATTATAACCGCATCAAACTCCAGTTCGTATGGCGAACTGTCTGTCCCCTCAGTGTTGCGCTTTAAAAGATGTGGGTGTTGCGAGGAAGAAGAAAGGTTGATCGCCTCTCCGTGGTTCGATTCTGGTGTAGAAGGAGAGGCATTCCGGGTTATAAGTGCCCGATACCGCCCGCCATCTGCAGAGATAGATGTAACTTCCGCTCCAAGAGTGATCTGAGTCTGACTCAGCGCCGACCTTGTAGCATCCACAAGATCCTGGATGCCGCCCTTTAGCGTTGCAAGTGGTTCGCCATCATACATAGTTATCTGCTTAAGAACAAAGCTGTCCTTCTCTCGAACGTATGTCTTCCGGTGGGCAGGATTCGTTGGAATTATGCGATCTGTTATTCCCAATTCGGCGCAGAGCTGTACGACTCCAGGCTTGCCAGTCATGAAAATGTCAGGGCCTGCATCCACTATAAACCCTTGTATCTGTTCGGAAACCAGCTTTCCACCAGTTCTGTGGGCAGCATCAATAAGATGGATTGTGGCCTGCTTGCCTGACTTGGCCATTAGGTTTTCGAGGCGAAATGCGGCCGATAGGCCAGTAATTCCTCCTCCCACAATTAAAATGCTTGGTTTCGACATGTTATTAAGATAGCAAAGGGGTATTCAATGGCGTAGAAGTCCCAGTTAGCTCATCTCAAGTTTTATCTTTTCGAGGGAATTCTGAGTCCGATCCAGAAGTTCTCGATTGTCCGGTGTTGCAGCTGCCTGAAATAGAATCTCAGCAAGGTCTGTGGCTTCCTGAAGCGAGGAGGATGCGTTTAAAAGATTGCCGAGTCTGTACCACACGAGCCCGCTTGTTGTTAGAAGGTTTATAAGCATCCTCTGAGAATCAGAAGTAGTGCCGTGCTTGTTTAAATTACGGGCTATTTCCAATCCTTCCAAAAGTGCTTCATTTGCTTCGATGTATTGTCGCCTGTAAGCCATTGCGTCACCTTTATAGAGCAGGGCGCGAGCGGCTGCGTACAGTGATCTTGAGCTGTCATTATCTAACTGCCGCATGGTTTGTATTGTAATAGCATTCCTGTTAATTGTTTCCAGGGCGCCGTCAACATTGCCTTGCCTTAGCTGCTCTTCCCAAGTACCTAATGCGATCTGGTCCAGTACTTCCATAAAGTCAGCATCTATCTCTGTTGCATCAATTGCGGTCATGGCTGCGGATGCTTGCCTCAACGCGTCTATCTTGTCTGAATGATTTCCGTTCTGATGGTGGTGGTCTGCCAGGTGAACTAACATTTGTGCATACATCCTGGCGCTCCATGCGTTTGCATCATCCAGATAAGTAGCGTGTGTAAGAGATAGCAGTCTGTTTAGCGCACTCATTGCCACTGTTTGATCTCCGACTCTGGTACACGCTAACAACACTGTTTGCAGCCACTCTAAATCTCCATCCATCTGATAATCCGGCAGTTTATTCAGTATTCTGTTTAACCTCAGCGAAATTGAATAGACTCCGTATATATCAAGATTTGCTTCTGATGCTTTTGCGAGCGAGTGAAGTGCGAATGCTGCTGCAAACTGATTGCGCGGGTCGTCATCATCTTCAAACAAACCTGCTACTAACGAGAAAAATCGTACTGCTTCCGTAGAGGAAAAGGATCTATATTGGTGGCTCTCCAGAATATCCCAGGTTGTGCTACGCAATGCTTCGTTTGCTTCATCTGTGTCAAACCAGGATGGTAGGTGCTGTTGTGCAACTTCAAAGTAGATACGTTGAGCGAATGCGCTCATCTCATTGTTGACTTTAGCAATGTATGCGTGCTCGGATTCTGCAACATCTACAGCTGAATCAATCTGGGCTTCATCCAGATTAAGCCTGTTGGCGGTTCCACCTACAATGCCTGTCAAAAACTCTACACCTTGCAGGCTGGCCAGTGCTACGGCCTGCTGAATAAGTTCGGGACTTGTTGCGAGCCGTTCGGATATCAGGTCGTGTAGTGCAACTCCTTTTTCCAGTAGCTCTTCCAGCCCTTTATCCGTTAGAGGATTGTTCAACGACCTTTCCTGAAAGAATCCCCGTCCGCGTGGGCTTTTGGCAAGGCGTATCAGTTCGTCCAGGAATCTGGGATTGCCATCAACTCTCTGAAGTATCTGGTTCAACTGTGGAGTGCTCAGACCTGGAAGTTGGGCTGTAAGCATTGGAGAAAGATCTGATATCCTTTGGAGTCTAAAGATGTGTGTTGGTAATGTCGTGCCATTCCATCCCTGGTGTTTTCTCACGATAGACGCAATGTTGGGAGAAGGGCTGTTCGCGTCGGCAATCTGTGTCCATTCCTTCTCCCAATGGCTGATTAGAAGCAATATCGGCCATCCGTGTTCTGCAATGTTTCTTATAAGTGTTTCAGTAAACGCTACAATGCCGGTATCATGCGTAGAGAACTGTGCATCGTCAATAAGTACTGCAACCGGAATACGTCCGTGTGTTGAAAAGAATTCATTTAAATCCCTCATTATCTGCTCGTTGAGGGTGTTGCTTTTCTGACGGGATAGTATTGTAAGATCTATTGCTTCTTCGTCTTCTTTAGATTGTTTATAGACGTTTTTTATGTCCCACGCAGCCTGCCCTACGGTTTTGGCCAACCCTGCAAATGGAATAAAGTCTGCTGCTACATCAATAAGCAGCCCTTTGCCGATGTCAAAAACCTGACCTTTTCTTTCTTTGCCTCGTGCTGTACGATAGCTCGCTTCAAGATGTGGTGTCAGATCATTCTCGAAATGATGCGATAAAACACCGGCTCCCAGGCAGTTTCTGGAAAGAGGATCGACCAGGCGTATTCCCCACCATAAGAATTGGAGGGGTTTGCTCGGATCGCAGGCTTGGGGATCCGCATTTACCTGTAGGTTGTTGCCTTCGGTTGTTAGCGTTGCAGGCCAGTAAGCGGCTTCGGGTTGCTGGCTCGCGGATATTCTCTGGTACAACTCATGGGAAAGTCGTGTCTTGCCCAATCCTGATTCCGCAAGCAGAACAGCGATCTGAGGCGGCCCCCCATCCCTGATAATATTCCACAGGTCCAGCAGGTTGCCAAGTTCGGCGTCCCGACCGCAAAATGTCGTTTGAATAAAAGGATGGGTCATCAGATAAGAGAGGTTTTGAGCCAGGTGTTAAATTGTATTATATGTCGAACATCGCAAGTACATCAGATGAAGCAATGGCGTTGGAGTCTTCCAATTCGTTAAAGGTGGCTTTCCTGGGACTGGGTGCGATCGGAGCGCCAATGGCCGTCCACGTATCCAGGCTGTTTCCAACCATAATCTGGAACCGCACGCGCGAAAAGGCCGATGCGCTTATTTCAAAGCACTCGTTGAAGGCAGCTATAGCAGCAACTCCACAGGAAGCTGCTGCGCACGCGGATGTATTTATTACGTGCCTTCCAACTTCTCATCAGGTAGAAGAAGTTCTGTTCGGTACATTTAACGCTGCTGCACAACTAAAGCGTGGTGCCATCGTTGTTGATTGTACATCTGGTGATCCAACAACATCCAAACGTATTGCAGAAAAGCTGCATGCGTTAGGAGTTGATTTTATGGATGCTCCGGTTAGTGGTGGTGTTGTCGGTGCTGAGAATGCGCAGCTTACTGTGATGTGTGGGGGCAGTGCAGATGTTCTTGAACGAGTACGTGCGGTGCTGAGTTCATTTGGTACTAAGATCGTACACTGCGGCGATATCGGTACGGGTGATGCCCTTAAGGCTGTTAACAATGCATTGCTTGCCCTGCATATATGGTCTACTGCTGAAGGTCTGACGCTACTGAAAAGGGCTGGTGTTAACCCCGCTATTGCACTCGATGTTATTAACGCATCAAGCGGGCGTTCAAACGCTTCCATGAATTTGTTTCCAGAACGTGTATTAAATCGTTCGTTTCCAAATACTTTCAGGTTGGCGTTGTTGGATAAGGACGCTAAAATCGCAGCACACCTTGCAAGTGAGCTTGAGGTGCCGGCAGAAACTATAAAGCTTGCCTCTCATCTGTTCTCTTACGCTCATCAGGAACTAGGTGAAATTGCGGATCACGTTGAAGCCGTAAAGGTTGTTGAAAGGAAGTCGTCAATCGAAATAATATGATAATGAATGTGACGATTTACTCGCCTGTATGAGTAAATAATTCATCAGAAACCTTGCGACTCACTCGATTCGTGACGATTTTCTGATGAGGGCATTTAGTTTAGTGCTCAAGGTTTGTTACATATCTAATGCTTTTTCTTTCTCGCTGTGGCGGGGAGGAAACCGTGTATGCGGTGTATAAAAGTATTCCCCTAACTAAAATGCTACGATGGTTTTGGACACATTCACATTAGGGTTGAGAATGAAGGATGCAGAGTCTATTGATGACAGCTTGGTTACCACTCGCGGAAGAGTAGTCATTTTTACCGATGTGGATGGAACTCTTTTAAACAACAAATTTGAGATAGACGTTAAAAGAGAGCTGTTGGAACAGGCGTTCGATCGGTGTGATATAGTTCTGGTTTCTAGCCGAACAGTGTCGGAGCTCCTTGCCCTTCAGGAAAAATTGGGGGTTTATGGCGAATGTATCGCGGAAAACGGGGGCGTTGTTGCCAGTTATACGCCTCTTCCGTCCGTGCCAGAGGATGCCTGGGACTGGGAGATTGGTGGGCCAGGACTTTTGGCGGTACAGAGGCTTGCAGCTCCGTTGGGGGAGACTTTTGAGATCGTACGTAGAATAGCTGCCCAATTTGAGCTCCCCCTATCTCTGCATCGGAATCTTACTCCGGAAGAGCTGTCTGAAAAGATTGGCTACTCATTGGAAGACGCCGAACGTTCCTGTGATCGTCGCGTAAGTGTTCTGATCGATCCGTCGCTGTATCAATCTCCTAATGCTGAAGCGTTTTTGGACGCATTGCGAGCCGAAGGATGTTCCGTTGGTTACGGTGGCAGATGGATCTCTGTAGTAAAAGGAGCCGATAAGGGAAGCGCGGTGCTTTCTTATCTGGCTGCATTAAAGGATCGGGGAGAGCATGTCGCTCTTACCGTTGGAATCGGTAATGAGTCTAATGACTCCGCTCTACTTCGGGCGGTTGATAGGGCTTATGCAATTAGGAACCCGGATACTGAACATTCTCCTGATCTTTCAGCTGTTCCAGGTGTTGTGTTATTAACAAGAGTTGGTTGTGCTGGTTGGGAAGAGATGGCAGAGGAGATATTAGCGCAGATAGACTCAATTTGAAGAGGTACAATATGCAAGAAGGCTTGAACTTAGATTATGGAGCTGGTCGGCCTAGGTGGACTATTACAGCGCTAACCCTTCCATCTCGGGAAGAGTATTTAAAGAGAACAATTGAGTCCATCAATGCAGCGCCTCCACCAGGCGGCGCTGAAATACTAGTTGTGTATAATACACGCTCATCGGAAAGCTCTTTCGATGTAGAAGCCAGAATTTCAAGTTTTTCTGAACGTATACCTGTAAGTGTGCACGTTAATGGAAGGGAGCCAACTATAGCTGCTGGTAGAAACCTTCAATTGACTCTTAGTAAATCTCCTCTCATCTGCTTTATAGATGACGATGTAACTATACATGGAAATGTCTTTTCGGCGATCGAGCACACACTGTTAACTTCTCCAATTGGGTTGGTTGGAATACCGTCGGTTAATTCCGACAATGGAGAGCCGTTTAAGCCGCGCCCCAATTCACCGCACGTAGATCACGAGGGCCTTCGCTATATGCAGGTCCAGGGGATGCTGGCGGCAGGATATAGGGAGCTTTTTCTGGATATCGGAGGGTTCAATCCAAGACGGCACTTCTGGGGAGAATGGACAGAGTTGAATCTCAGGTTGTGGCGAAGCGGGTTTCCGGCTGCCTACAAGATGGATGCTGGATACCTGAAGCATTGGGAGGATGCCCCGGAATCTCCAACTCGCAGTTTGGATGGGCGTGAAGCGCATGTGCTCTGGGGGTTAATCTGTACAGCTCTTGAGTACAATGCCGTGGATGCGAATGAAGCCACTTCCACCTTCTGGCAGTTAATAGAGGAGAGGTACCTCGCATATTCTTTTGGTGAGAACCTTGGTCTACAGGAGCTGCTTCGTACGACTCTGGAGCTGATGCCCAAGATCGCGGCCGAATGGAGTCAGATATCTGCCTTTAAAGCGCTAGTTGCAGATCACCCCTTTCAGTTTATGCCGTTCCATCCTCTGGAGAAGCAGGACGTCTTAAACGTACTGGACTATGCAGCCACTGCTATCAAGCCCTATCGGGCAGCCGTATGGGATATTCCTGACAGGCGTCAGCCGTCTACGGTACGAGGGCCAATACGGAAACGTTTCGCAGACACTATCGAAAAGGTTAAAGGACGTTTGGGGGCGGCCAGCTCTAGAATCAGTTAACCTCAGTTCGGGCGAGTATAGAGTATATTTTACGGGGGACTTCATAGGAGAGGTTCCCCGTTATGCGTTGTCCACAGAATATGTCCTTGATTTCTTTGAGCTTTAATAGATACAAAATATCTCAGCCATTCGGTGCCAGGTGGGGTTGCAGCAGGTTTAGATCGGCGCTTTTATCGTTGATGATGCCTTTTGTAACAGGCGCCGCTATTGTTGCTGGTCTCTCTCTGCTCTCTTCGCCTGTTTATGCTCAGGTAACTTTAAAGGAGATGCAGGATGCCGCCGTTCGTCGCGACCCGCGAACTTCTCAGCGCAATATTCAGGATCTTCAGACGCAGCTACGGCTAAAGAATATCAGGAGTGAATGGTATCCCGAGTTTATGCTGGAAGCGAAAGCGCAATATCAGTCGAGCAGTGCTACACTGCCTGGTATTGGCCCAGGTGGAGCCCCAGTGTCCATTTCACAGGATAAGGATTCTTACGATACATATGTTGGAATACAGCAAAAGATTCTGGATTTTACTGCGGGGCGTCGTAGCAATGTGGAACGGGCACGTCTGGTTGAGGCTCAGTCCGGAATTCAGACTAATCTTTATCGCCTAAAAGAAGAAGTAAACACGGCATACTTTAATGCTGTTGTTATACAGAACCGTATTCAGGAAGTTGAGCTGGCGGTTGAAGATCTTCTTCTCAGACTCTCTGAAGCTGAGTCAAGAGTGCGCCAGGGTGCATCCACTGCTGGTGAGCCAGCAACTATAAAAGTCGGTGTTTTGCAGTTGCGGCAGGAATTGCTGAAACTGGAGTCTGTTCGCAAGGCTGCTTTGGCTGTACTGAATGAACTTACGGGATCTTCTCTGGATTCAACTGTGACTTTGCAGACTCCGTCTGTGAGTGGTGCGGTAGATGCTATTCGCAGTGAGGTAAGTACGTTGCGCTCACGCCCTGAATTTGAGCAGTTCTCAGCGTCGCGCTCAAAGTTGCAGGAAGATGCAAGGTTGATTGAATCGCAGGATCGTCCGCGTTTGTTTGGTTTTGGTCGTGTTGGCTATGGTCGTCCTGGGTTGAACTTCCTTAACGACAAGTTTGACTCTTACTGGTTGGCAGGAGTACAGTTTCAGTGGAAGCCATTCAATTGGGGAGCTACCGGACGCGATAAGCAGGTTGTGCGTTTGCAACAACAGTTTGTTGACGCAGAAGAGTTGGCTCTTTCGAGAGCTATAACGCGTGCAAGTGAAATTGAGTTCTCTACTATTGATGAAATAACTCAAAGCCTCAAAATGGATGAGGAAATTGTTCAGCTTCGTGAACTGGTAGAAAAGGAAGCTCGCTCTCAATTTGAAAATGGTGTTCTGACTGCATCTGAATATCTAAGTAGAAGAACAGAGCTTCTCCAGGCCAGGGTTGGTAAGTCTGTACGTAGTGTCGAGCTCGCACAATCTCAGGCAAAGCTGTTAAACATATTAGGTATAGAGCTTAAATAGCTGTGTTGAATTCACGTACGATCGGGAAGTACATAGTCGTAATTATTGGATTCATAATTGGCGTAGTTACTTTAACGCCCAATAGTGAACCTATAATAAGTCCTGTTCCCATGTTATGTATCGCATGCGGAACTTATGGCGGTGTAGACTTTCTGCTCAACGTTGTAATGTTTATTCCCTTTGGAATAGGTCTGTATCTATTTACGGGGAGCTGGCGCAAAGCCGCGATATTTTCAATTCTTGCAACCGTCTCTATTGAGCTGCTGCAAGTAGATGTTGTTGCCAACAGGGATGCAGGATTAAGTGACGTTCTGGCAAATTCGATAGGTGGTATGTTCGGAGCTCTGCTTGCGAAGACATGGAAGCTATGGATCGTTCCTAGCCGTAATCAGGCCAGAATTCTATATATTGCATCGTTGGTTCTTTGGGCATCAGTGGTTACTGGGAGTGCTCTGCTTTTAAAACCGACTGTAACATCGCATAGCTGGTGGGCTCAGGTTCGTCCTGTGTTAGAGGGGCTGGATCGATTTCCTGGGATGGTCAGGAAAGTTGTAATAAATGACCGGGAGATCGCACGCGGTAGAATAGACGACGCTTATGATTTTAAGGGAAGGTTTGGAAGCGCTGAGGTATCTGTAGATGCAGAGGTGACCTTCCCGGCTGGAGTTCATGATTCAACTTCGAATATCGCTCCAATTACTGCGATCTTTGATGAAGCACAAAAAGAGATCATGATGCTGGGTCAGAACGGCCGTGATCTTTTATTCAGAAGTAGAACACTTACCAGCGCTTTAAGATTGAGAGAACCTACATTCAGTCTTACTGGTTCATTTGATGATGGGTTTTCTGATAAACGGATTGAATCCGCAAGACGGTCCGGATATACAATCTGGTTAAGCTCTACCGCAGCTGATACTAATCAGCTGCGCAGTATTGGATACAACCTGCATCCCTTTATGTTATGGAATGCTGTGTTGCCGTTTTATATCAACATCACTCCAGCACACATATACCTGTCGATGTTGTGGGGATGTCTGCTCATGTTTTTGCCAGGATATTGGGCCGCACGTGGGTCTGGTGTCTCGCGTAATGGTGTTTTGAATAACGGCGTTTTGCGTAACGATGCTGCTCGCATAAATCGAGCGGAACTGACTGTCGGAGCTATCTTTGGAGCCTGGGTACTCGCAGTTTTGTTAAGTGTACCAACTGCAATTGGCATGGCTCCAGTGCCTCTTTGGGGTTGGATGGCTACCGTAGCTGGGTTTGCAGTTGGTTATCTCGTTGGACGGGTAACGTTAAGGGGTTAACAAGGGTTTTAGCCACTGTCCTGTATAGGACTCTTTATTGTCAGCTACCTGCTCTGGAGTCCCTGTAGCTACAACCTTACCGCCGTTTACTCCACCATCTGGACCCATATCTACGATCCAGTCGGCCAGCTTTATAACGTCTAGATTATGTTCTATGAGTATAAGAGTGTGGCCTGCGTTAACCAGCCTATCCATAACCTGGGCAAGCTTGCGTATGTCCTCTAAATGAAGCCCAGTCGTAGGCTCATCCATTATATAGAGTTTTTTGCCACCTTTTTTACCAGCTAATGCTAACTCTCTGGCAATCTTAACTCGCTGCGCTTCACCTCCAGAAAGTGTAGTGGCCGGCTGTCCCAGTGTAAGGTATCCCAGGCCAACTTGTTGAAGCTGCCACAGCGCCTGGCCCATCTTTTCTTCACGTGGAAAAAACCGGATTGCCTGATCTACAGTCAGCTCAAGAACTTCTGCTATGTTTTTATTGTTTACCTTAACTTCCAACACTGCCTGCTTAAATCTGCGGCCACCGCATTCATCGCATTGAATGAATACGTCTGCCATGAATACCATCTCAACTTCCAGATAGCCAGCGCCCTCGCATTTATCGCACCTTCCCCCTGCAACGTTAAAGCTGAATGTCCCCGGTGTATACTTACGTTGACGGGCTAGCGGTGTATCAGCAAATATCTTACGGATATCGTCGAAGGCCTTAACATAGGTAACCGGATTCGAACGTGGTGATTTCCCGATTGCGCTCTGATCGATAAGTACAACTTCGTCCAGATACTCAAAACCGGTTAATGATTCGTAGTGACCAACAGCCTCTCCAAGATGTCGCTTCGCAGAATGCTCTCCTGCCAGATGTGTTTCAAGTGCGTGATAGAGGACGTCGTGTATAAGCGTACTTTTTCCGGAACCAGAAACTCCAGTAACTACGGTGAGAGCTCCGATAGGAAATCTGACATCTACGCCGTTGAGATTGTTCTCTTGAGCACCATTCAGCTTAAGCCATTGCGGTCCCGCCTTTCGCCGTGCAGCAGGGAGCTCAATTTTACGTTTACCAGAAAGGTATTGGCCTGTTAGCGGACTCTTGTGCGCTTCGGATATTGGGCCCGCAAACACCACCTGTCCACCAAGTTCGCCACTTCCAGGCCCAAGTTCTACCATATAGTCGGCAATCTCCATGGCTGCTGGATCGTGCTCAACTACAAGCACCGTGTTACCTGTATCCTTAAGCCTCTTAAGCAGCTTGAGGAGCTTGTCCATGTCGCGCGGATGCAACCCTACAGATGGTTCATCCAGAACGTAAAGAGTATCTACAAGTTGAGAGCCGAGTGAGTTGGCAAGACCGATTCTCTGCGCTTCACCGCCAGACAATGTACGGGTAGCTCGATTGAGAGATAGATAGGTAAGTCCAACGTCACACAGGAACTGAACCCGCGAACGCGCCTCTTTTAATATTGTATCAGCAATCTCATGTTCGAACTTGGATAGAGTTAATGCTGACAGCCAATAGTAAAGCGAATCAACTGGCATCTCGGCCGCTTCAGCAATCGAACAACCATTTACCTTAACATCCAATGCCTGAGGCTGAAGTTTGGTGCCATGACACTTTGAGCATTCATGCGCAGCCTGATACTGTCTCAGGAATACCCTGATATACTGTTTATATCTCTTTTCTTCCAGTGCCTTCAGGAATGGAAATATGCCAACATATCCGCGCTTTGCCTCTGTATTTAAAAGCAGATCCTTGTCAGAGTTGGAAAGGGAATGCCACGGAATATCCATTGGAATGCCGTTCTTCTTGGCAAATTCAGCAAGAGTACGGCGTTTGTTGTCATATCGTGGTTTTGTCCAGGGATCTAAAGCTCCATCGCGCAATGAACGGTCTGGGTACGGTATGATCAGGGATTCGTCGTACTCGAGAGTCGCTCCAAAACCGTTGCATTCATCACATGCCCCGCGCGGGTTGTTAAAAGAAAATAGCTGCGGGGTAGGGGTGGGTGCGCGTGTACCGTCGTTAGGGCATTCAAATCGCTCAGTAAAGTTGAGACGGTCTGTGAGATGATCATCTATCGGGGATTTTATCTTCTCGGTCAGGAGAATTATTGCATCTCCTTCCCCTTCTGAAAAGCATACTCCGACGGCATCTGCTAACCGTCCCGAACTGTCAGGGCCAACAACCAGACGATCCACTATAACCAGAACTTCTTTGGATTTTGCAAGATTGTCTTTTTTGGGATCAAGCTCATCCAGAGTTTTAATTACGCCGTTAACGCTTACTCTGATGAACCCCTGTGCCTGTAGGTTTTCAACGATTACTTCGTGTGTAACCTTGGCTGATGCGTGAAGAGGAAAGCCAACTGAAAATCTGGTTCCGGCAGGCAACTTGAGTACAGTGTCTGTGACTGACTGAACCGTATCCGGCTTCAGTTCACGGCCACATTTTGGACAGATGGTCTTGCCTATTCTGGCCCATAGCAGCCGAAGGAAATCATAAACCTCAGTAGCTGTACCCACTGTAGATCGAGATGTCTTGGTGGGATTCTTCTGTTCAATTGCGACAGCTGGAGATAATCCTTCGATCAGCTCAACATCCGGCTTTTCCATGCGCTCCAGGAACTGTCTTGCGTAGGCCGAGAGCGACTCTACATATCGCCGTTGTCCCTCGGCATATATTGTATCAAACGCTAAGGAAGACTTCCCAGAACCCGAGGGGCCTGTGATTACGGTATATGCCCTACGTGGGATCTCGAGGTCAAATCCTTTAAGGTTGTGTTGCCTCGCCCCTACAATGCGAATCCTGTCTTTCACCTAATAAAGATAACACGGGCACGAACAAACACCGTAATTGAAAAACCTCCCCCGGTGTCGGCTTCTGTGCCCGATTTGGACAGATTTGGCCGGTACCGAAGGAGGTTTTTCGAAGTTTCTTGATTATTTAGGGGGAGAATAGATCTAAGCTATCTAGACCGTTCCGCCTTTTCCTCTGGTTGCCATGCGATAGATCCAGAGAAGCAGTAAGGCTCCTACGACGGCCAAAAGTAGACTCCACAGAGAGAATCCCTCCAGACCGGTGCCGGTAATAGCTGAGCCGATCCACCCACCGATGAATGCTCCGATAATACCAATGATCATCGTAACGACAATTCCGCCCGGGTCATTGCCAGGCATGATTGCCTTCGCGATCGCTCCGGCGATTAGCCCGAGGACGATCCATGCGAGAATACCCATAATTCAACTCCGTTCGCAGAGAGCGAGATAAATGTTAAAAACCAGACTCGCCCGATTATTAAAGCAACCATTATACCATTAGATTTCGACCGTATGGCTCTTTCGAGTTCTTTCCATGAAGAAGATGCTCTAGGTAAAGCATATGACGGCCGTCTGATGAGACGGTTGCTCTCTTACGTCTATCCATATAAAGGGATAGTCGTTATTGCTGTTCTTTTGTTGCTCATTCAAGGATTGTTGCAACTTGTCGGCCCATTTCTAACTCAGTACGTAATTGATGTTGCGCTGCCTGCAAAGAACTTCGAGATCATCAAGGTTGCTGTAGTTGCTTATGCCGTGGCCATGGTGAGCCAGTTTGCCGCTGAATACGGACAGACATGGTTTACTTCATTGCTCGGTCAGCGTGTTATGCGCGATTTAAGAGAATCCATATTCTCGCATTTGCAGCGCCTCCCAATTCCTTATTTCGATAAAAATCCATCTGGTCGTTTGATTACTCGTGTAACATCAGACGTTGAAGCTCTCAATGAGTTGTTTACATCTGGAGTTATCGCAGGGTTAGGTGATTTGTTTACACTGTTGGCAATTAGCATTGCGATGTTGATTGCAGATTGGCAACTTGCGCTCGCATCCTTTGCTGTGATTCCATTCGTTGTGTATGTGTCTTATCTGTTCCGTACACATGTAAGAAGTTCATATAGAGATATTCGCACGCGTCTCGCAAGGATAAATTCGTTTTTACAGGAGCGAGTCAGCGGAGTAAAAGTAGTTCAGTTATTTGGCAGACAGGTAGAAGAATCCAAGAAGTTCGATGAGTTCAATAAGGCGCATCTGGATGCACACCTTAAGTCGATAAACGTATACGCGCTTTATTTTCCAATTGTCGAAATCCTGACCTCAATTGCTCTGGCCACTCTGCTTGTTGCCGGTGCCGCCAGAGTAGGCTGGGCATCAGTTACTGTGGGTACGGTTGCTGCCTTTCTTCAGTTGGTGAGACGTTTTTTCCAGCCGCTGCAGGATTTGTCGGAGAAGTACAACACTCTTCAGACCGCAATGGCTAGCTCGGAGCGCGTTTTTATGCTGCTCGATACAGAGCCTGGGGATACCGCTAGAGAGCTTGGCAAGAAGGATAGTTC
>JBEBRK010000019.1:0-43169 GCA_040394885.1 Gemmatimonas phototrophica | reverse complement strand
GGTACTCCGACCGTGAGGTCGCGGGAGAGTAGGCCGTCGCCGGCACCTTATATCAATCATATAGCCTGGGCTGTCTTAAATGACGGTCCAGGCTATATGTGTTTATAGGCTTACAGGCTTAAGAAATTATCAGGTTAATAAGCTTCTTTGGTATTAGTTTATCAGCTATCAGCTCATCAGGTTATAGGCTTGATCATAGCTGGTCAGATACCACACAGCCTGTCAGGCAAAGCTAAAAGGCCGACCCTAATCACAATCAGGGACGGCCTTTAGGCGTTTATATTACTATCATATGAAAACAACCGCTGGAATAGTTACAGTTGTTGGCAAGCCGAATGCTGGCAAGTCAACTCTTTTAAATAGAATAATAGGAACAAAGCTCAGTATTACGAGCGATAAACCACAGTCTACCAGAGATAAGATTGTGGGTATTCGTTCTACTGAATCATCTCAGATGGTTATACTGGATACGCCAGGGCTTTTAGATCCTACATATGCGCTTCAGACGGCGATGAAGCACAGCGCCGTTGCAGCTCTCAAGGACGCTGATGTAATTCTGTATATGGTGGATGCACGTGAAGGCATTCCTCCAGATCTTTCTGAGATTGCTGGTGTTAGTGTGTCTGGTAAAACCAGAATAATCACCGTGTTGAATAAAGTTGATCTGATTCCAGCTTCCACGGCCAGGACGTTACAGGAATCGGTTCCCAACTCTATGCTTATTTCAGCAATAAACGGAGAAGGCGTTGTTGAACTGATAGAGCGTGTAGAGAAAGAACTCCCTGAAAGCCCTTTCCTGTATCCGGAAGATGACATCAGCACGCAGTCAATGCGGTTTTTCGTCTCTGAGTTTATACGTGAAACTGCGTTGGAGCAGTTAAATGAAGAAGTTCCCTATAGTTTGGCATGCGAGATAGAAGAGTTTAAGGAAAACCAGTCTCCAATTCTTATTCGAGCCGTTCTATATGTTGAGCGGGATAGTCAGAAGAAGATTATTATAGGTGAGAAGGGAAAGAAAATTCGTGACATCGGGACAGCTGCCAGGGCAAAGATAGAGCGCTTGGTTGGTGAAAAGGTCTATCTTGAACTCTGGGTAAAGGTCATGAAGAACTGGCGTAAGGATGCTGCGGCTCTGAAGAGATTAGGGTACAATCTCCCTCCAGAACTTTGATATATCTGTTTCCTTAGCGATCTTTATAAAAGAAGTTCGTATTGGTTTCTGAATGATGGCCACTCGTGCCACTAGCTACACTTAATGAGCAATTTATTATGGCATTAGCACCTCAACTACTTGAAATTCTGGTGTGTCCAGTCTGTAAGGGTGACTTAAAGTTGTTGCAAGACGAATCTGGACTTGTCTGCGAAGTTGATCAACTCAAGTTCCCCGTTAGAGACGGCATTCCTATAATGCTTGTTGACGAAGCAGAAAAGCTGGATAAATAGCTCTGCTGAACTCAATAAATATTTCAGCATTTGTATGAACTGTTATATGAGCCGTTACACGAATGCTGGAAGGAAGCCGCATAGGAGACAGTCCCGATTTTTATTGGGAGCTATCTGGGTGTTGATGACCATGACACCGTTGGCGCTACTGCCAGCTCAAACTGGCGGTGAAGCGCTCTTTTTACTTCTCCCGATAGGCGCAAAGGCAGTAGGTAAAGGCGAGGCAAATGTAGCTGAACGCGGAGGATCTGAGCAGTTATGGTGGAATCCTGCGGGTATTGTTGGAGCGAAGAAGCCTGAGCTTGCACTGCATCATTCTCAGACAATAGTTGGTCAGGGGAATGCCATGGGAGCTGTGATTCCGTTTAAGAAGTTTGCTACAATTGGAATATCACTCAACCTTTTGGATTTAGGCTCTCAGACGTCTACAGATGAGTATGGGCAGCCTCAGGGAAGGATTTCTACGATGGATATCGGATATTCGATGTCTATCGCATCTCAGGTTACGAGATTTGTAAGTATTGGTGTCACTGCAAAGCATGCTCAGGCACGTGTCAGCTGCTCGGGGTTATGTACTGATCTTCCAACAGGAGCTTCCGGGGAAGCAGGAGCTGATATAGGCGCTATAGTTTCTATGGGTGATTCTGTGCCACTGACATTTGGAATGGCTTTAAGGCATCTGGGTATTGGTGGGGATGGGGCCAGGCCAGCCCGCCTGGATCTGGGCGCTAAATACGATGTTACGTCTCTTTCCCGATACACCGACCTGGTGAAGTTGAGTACATCAGCGTCGATTGTGGGGACCCCAAAGATGGACAGCATCGGTGCTCGTTTGGGAGCTGAAGTAATAGTGGAAGACTGGATATTTGTAAGAAGTGGATATGTTTTCGACAAGGTATACGGATCTGGAGCGGCGGTAGGATTTGGAATTAGAACCGGGCGGGTGAGTTTTGACCTCGCAAGGACGTTTGGGGGGTTATCTGCCTCCGGTGAGAAGCCACCAACTCATTTTTCCCTCAGATATAATTGGTAGTAGGGGAGATTGGGAGTTATCTTGAAAGCTGAGTCATCACCCAGAAAATAGCTTCCCTCTTCAACAGTACTGAGGCGAAATATGCCTGAAATTAGCGTTACATGCCCTGGATGTTTTACAACCTTTGAGCTGGATCCGGAGAAGCTTCCGGATGCGGATACTAGGGCTAGCTGCTCAGTCTGTTATGCTGTGATTACAGTGCCAAGGAAGAAGGGTGAGCTGGATGAGGCCTTCGATTTCCCAAGCGAAAGCGGCACTGAGGAGATATCCGATTCGAATGGATCCGATTCTTACCTGCGGAACTCCCAGTTGCTGGAAGATGAGTTACGCACGTCGATACCCTCAAACACCAGGTCATTGGATGTGGGTTCATCAGAGTCAGATTCGTTGAATAGTGGCTCGTTAAATTCCGAAAATCCGGATCCACTCAGAGCAAATTCAGATAGAGAATCATCAGATAAAGAATCAACTGAAGCTCACGAAGCGCCACGCAGAAAGCCGAACAATCCGTACCTCGGATATAAAAGGCCAAACCAGTAACTGAAGCTATTTCAAACACTGAATCTATCCCAAAGATGTTGGATTACGAACGCACAAGATTATTAGACAAGGCCCAAGAGCGTATTGCAGAGCTCCGGAGGTATCTTTGACATTGATAACAAACGCGAGCGCTTAGCTGAACTCGAAGGCAGAATGACTGGTGAATCGTTTTGGAACGATCAGGAGTCTGCACAAACTGTTGTTAAAGATGTAAAGATCCTAAAGGGATGGATTGAACCTCACGATGAACTGCTCGCGCGTATAACAAGTGCCGTTGAATTGGAGGAGCTACTTGAGGACTCTCCCGATGCGGACATGCTCACTGAATTGGACAACGATCTCAATAAGATCGATGAGGATATGTCGCAGTTCGAACTCCGCTCTCTGTTGCGCGGTGATGACGATTATCGTGATGCTCAGATAGAAATAAGCGCGGGCGCCGGCGGAACGGAGGCTCAGGATTGGGCCCAGATGTTGATGAGAATGTATGTTCGCTGGGCTGAACGCCGCGGTTTTCAGGTGGAAGTTCTGGACGAAAGCGAGGGCGAAGAAGCTGGTATCAAAGGGGCTGTCCTCGAGATAAGAGGGGAATATGCATATGGTTTCCTCCGCCCTGAAAGCGGTGTCCATAGGTTAGTCAGAATCTCTCCTTTTGATTCTAACGCAAGACGTCATACCAGCTTTGCATCGGTCTTCGTTTATGCTGTAGTAAACGATGAAATAAACATCGATATTAACGAAGAAGATCTCAGAATAGACGTATATCGTGCTTCTGGTGCTGGCGGACAGCACGTTAACAAAACGAGCTCCGCTGTTCGTATTACACACATTCCATCGGGAATTGTAACTGCTTCGCAGCAGGAACGCTCGCAGTTCAAAAATAAAGCTACAGCAATGAAGATGCTCAAGAACAAGCTTTATCAGGCTGAGATAGAGCGGCGTGAAGCTGAAAAGGCCAAGCTCGATTCAGCTAAAACATCGGTGAGCTGGGGCAATCAGATTAGAAGTTATGTCTTTCAACCATATACTATGGTGAATGATTTAAGAACCGAACTGAAAATTGCTGATGTTCAGAAGGTCATGGATGGCGCGATAGATCCTTTTATTGAAGCCTTCCTGAAAATGCAAGCTGAACAAGCGGCTGGCTAATTAGAAACTTAAAAAAGTATTTATAAAGAGTTCAAAAGTGTCTGATAACAATACAAACGTAACAGAAGATCTTAACTTCGTAATGCAGGCCCGTCGCGATAAGCTAAATGCGATGATAGAAGCCGGTGTTGAACCATTTGCATATTCCTACAACCAGACTCATTCAGCGACCGAGGCTCTCGCGCTCGCACCAGAAGCTGGATCGGAAGAGGAAGGCGCGGTTGCCAGCGTTGCTGGGAGAATCGTGGGATGGAGAGGGCACGGCAAAACCGCGTTTGCTCATTTGGCAGATTCTTCGGGTAGAGTTCAGCTGTATTTTCGCAAAGATGCACTTGGCGATGAAAAATTTGCAGAGCTGTCGTTTATCGATATTGGTGATGTCGTTGGCATAGAAGGCCCGGTCTTCCGTACCAGGACCGGTGAACCGACAATCAAGGTTTCATCGGTAAAGATTCTCGCTAAATCACTGAGGCCTCTGCCATATGGTAAGGAAGAGATTGCAGAAGATGGAACGGTAACTCGCTATATGGGTTTCTCCGATCCTGAGCAGAGATATCGTCAGCGTTATGCAGATCTTGCAGTTCACCCTGAAGTTCGCAATCTGTTTATTGCGCGTTCCAGGATGATCTCCGCTATCAGAACTTTCCTGGATAATCGGGGATATCTTGAAGTTGAAACGCCAGTATTGCAGCCGCAGTACGGAGGTGCAGCAGCTCGTCCATTCGTTACACACCATAACGCTTTGGACATGCAGCTATATCTGCGAATTGCAGACGAGCTGTATCTAAAGAGATTGATTGTGGGTGGTCTTGAAAAGGTTTATGAAATCGGACACGATTTCAGGAACGAAGGCATTGATAGAACTCACAATCCTGAGTTTACTATGCTTGAATTCTATCAATCGTACGCTGACTACAATACGATGATGGATATTACGGAGAAGTTAATCTCGACTGCTGCAGACGCCATCCGTGCTGTTCCTGGAATGGATAAGGTTGTACCAGAGATTAAAGCTCCATTTGCAAAGATAGAATGGGTGCCATCTCTAAATGCCGGTCTTGGGGAAGATATATACTCTCTGGATGACGCCGGGCTGAAGGAGCGCGCCAGGAAGATCGGTGTTGAAAATGTCGATACACTTAGCCGTCCTAAATTGCTGGATGAGATGTTCCAGGCTCTGGTTGAATCAAAGATAGACGCACCTACCTTTGTTATTGATTATCCTGTTGAGCTGTCGCCACTGGCAAAGCCAAAGCGTGGCAATCCTTTATTGACAGAACGCTTCGAGCTTTTCGCGAAGGGCAAAGAGCTCGCGAATGCTTTTAGTGAGCTGAACGACCCAATCGATCAGAGAAACAGATTGGAGGCTCAGGCCCGCTTAAAGGCCGCTGGCGACGATGAAGCAACTGGAGTTGATGAAGACTTCCTGCGCGCGATGGAATATGGTATGCCTCCTACGGGTGGTGTGGGTATCGGTATGGATCGCCTTATTATGTATCTCACTGGCACCCTTAATATTCGCGACGTCATACTCTTCCCAACTCTTCGCCCCGAATGATCCGTCTTCAGCTAGAGATAGCGTGGCGGTACTTACGTAGCAGGCGGGGTTCAAAGCTACTGTCCTTCATCAGCACTATTGCCATATGTGGGATAGTAGTTGGAGTGAGTGCGCTTATTGTCATCATCGGTGTTATGAATGGATTGCAACGGGATCTTCGAGAGAAGATCCTGGTTGGTAGTCCGGATATTCGTGTGTTGACATATGGCGACGATCTGAAGATGGACGGGTGGGAGTTTGCATTGCAGAAGGTGCGCAGGATACCTGGTGTCGTTGCAGCTGATCCTTTTGTTCAGACAGAAGGTGGGATGAACGCAAACCGTGGTTATGCCAGCGGTGTTTATGTAGTTGGCATAGTCGCAGATTCTTTGGAGCAAGTTGCCGGAGGCACTTCGGATAGCTCTTCCGATATCTCTCTGATAACGAAAAAAGCGCAAAATGTTACCACCATACGTGAACACGCGATAGAAGGGGATTTCACCTTTCGCAGTAGCGACGGAGAACGCAATGGTGTTGTGCTTGGTAAGTTGTTGGCTGAAAGGTTCAATGCCTGGCCCGGAGATACAATCAACCTTATCTCTGTAGTTGGTGCGCAGGAAAATGTTATAACCGGTGGATTTGTTCCTCGTGTTTATCCTCACGAAGTAACCGGAATATTTGAAAGCGGTATGTATGAGTATGATAATGCTTATGTATACATGAACCTGGGGAGTGCGCAGGAGTTCGCCGGTATAACGCCGGCTGTCACAGGACTTGAGGTGAAGTCCACAAACAGATGGACTGCTGCTGCGTTAGCAAAGGAGCTTACAGATTCCCTTGGATTTCCATTTAGAAGTGTAGATTGGCAGGAACAAAATCGCTCTCTGTTTCAGGCTCTTAAACTGGAAAAGCTGGGGATGGGAGTGATTCTGTTGCTCATTGTTATTGTTGCTGCTTTTAATATTGTAAGCACATTGACAATGGTTGTAACAAACAAGACTCGCGAGATAGGTATCCTGAAGACGATGGGGCTTCCGGCCAAATCCATAAGAAACATCTTCTTTTATCAGGGTCTGGTTATAGGTGCAGTTGGAACAGGAATCGGGCTTGTGATCGGTCTGGGTATTTCGATCGCGTTGGGCACATATAAGCTGGTTCGACTCGATCCTCAGGTTTATTTCATCGATCATCTACCTGTGTTGTTAAATGCTGGCGACGTCGTATTGATCGTTTTGGCTAGCATGGCAATCTCTGCAATTGCAACGATTTATCCTGCGATACAGGCGGCACGTATGTACCCAGTGGATGCCATCAGGTCGGACACATGATGGATAAAATCCAGTATAGTCCAGACGAAGCTGCTCCAGCTTCGGAATCGGTTATCGAAGCTGCTGGTGTGTCAAAAACATATGTTGGTGGTGACGGAAAACCGCTTCATATCTTACATAATGTTGATCTCTCTGTCGGTCGTGGCCAGCTAGTGGCTGTGATGGGGCAGAGCGGATCAGGAAAGAGCACATTGTTGCACCTTCTGGGAGGGCTCGACAGTCCAACTACGGGTGTCGTACGTATAGGAGGAGTTGCTCTGTCCGATAGATCTGATGCTCAGATTGCAGCCATCAGAAATCGCAATATTGGTTTTGTGTTTCAGTTCCATCACCTTCTTCAGGAGTTTTCGGCCCTCGAAAATGTGATTCTTCCCATGCGAATCGCGGGTAAGAGACGGGATGAGGCCGAGAAACGCGCCAGGCAGCTTCTGGAGCGACTCGGTCTGGGGGAGAGGCTGACTCACCGCCCTGGCGAGCTGAGTGGCGGAGAGCAGCAGCGGGCCGCCGTGGCGCGCGCCCTGGCCGTGTCTCCACGCGTGGTCCTCGCCGACGAACCGTCCGGAAATCTGGATCAGGAGAATGGGGAGATCCTGCACGACCTCCTGGCGGAGGTCGTAAGGGAGTCTGGAGTATCAATGGTCGTGGTTACGCATAATAGCGGACTGGCCGATCGGGCAGATCTGGTGTATCAATTGGTCAAGGGCAATTTGCAAAAGCCGTAGGCCGCTATGTTATGTGACGTTTGTAATGAAAATGAAGTCGTTCTGACCCTCACCGAGATTGTGGGGGATGGGGTCAGGCATATACGGCTATGTGAGGATTGTGCAGCCGCAAAAGGGGTGAACGCAGTTCTCAATTCTGGAACTCCTGACCTTAGTGGCATGCTTCAATCGGTACACAGTCAGTTGGAAGATCTGCAAGGCGATCTTACCAAATGCACCTTTTGTGGTTCTTCAATTAGTGACTTTCGGAAGTCTGGAAGGGTTGGGTGTGCGCAGTGTTATGTGACCTTCGAAAAGCCGCTTCGCGACCTGTTACGGAGAGTTCACGGCAATTCGCGCCATGTGGGATCGAGCTATGACGGTCCAAGTCATGAACAGATGTTGAGTGTTGGTACCAGAGAGCAGCTAAAGCAGAGATTGCAGCGTGCTATTTCAGCGGAGGAGTTCGAATTGGCGGCAACATTAAGAGATCAGCTCAGAGCGCTCGAGAAATGACCTTTGACATTGGCTCCTTGCCACGTGGTGGGGTCGCCTGGTTGGATGGCCAGGGCGAGCATAGCGATATCGTCCTTTCAACCAGAGTTAGAATTGCACGAAACGTTGATGGCTACGCTTTTGGTATACGTTGCCGTGAAACTGAGAGATTGCAGATTCTTTCACAAATTGGCGATGCTTTTGACAGATTAGATGCAGAATCTAATGGCCAACTGATAAGAGTCGACGAGTTGTCACTACAAGACCGTCAGATGTTGCACGAACGGCATGTAGTTAGCAAAGAGCTATCTCAGACAGTGAATGGCGGGTCTGCAAAAGTCGGAGCTGCTGTGCTTGTTGGTGATGGGCATTCTGTGATGATAAATGAGGAAGATCATCTCCGAATTCAGGCAATCACACCTGGTTTGAATGTTGGTAGTGCGTTTGATAAAGCACGTACAATCGACAGTCAGCTTGGTCAGATTGTGCCGTTTAGCTACCATCCGGAATTTGGTTATCTGACGGCGTGCCCAACTAACGTAGGAACTGGTCTGAGAGCATCTGTCTTAATCCATCTTCCTGCGCTTGTTTTAACGAAAGAGATAGGACGCGTATTGGCGGGTTTGCAACAGGTGGGACTCACCTATCGTGGCTTATATGGTGAGGGAAGTGAAGTGGTCGGAAATTTCTTTCAGATTTCCAATCAGACAACTCTCGGTCGTTCGGAATTTGAACTGGTCGAGTACTTGGAAAGTGTTGTGCGGCATGTTGTTGAAAAGGAGATGCAAGCACGCCATGTTCTCATACGAGATGCTGGCTATATTATAGAAGACAAGTTGTGGCGTGCATATGGCACACTGCGATATGCGCGCAGTTTGGCGGCTGACGAAACCATGAATTTTTTAAGTGGTGTGCGATTGGCCGTAGGGCTGAAACTCATTAGTAATATGAGTGTATATACTCTAAACAAGCTGCTAATCTTTAGCCAGATCGCACACTTGGCGAAGAGGGAAGGCCGCAACTTGGTGGGAGATGAGGCGAACGTGGTCCGTGCCGCATTCGTACGAGAGACTCTAGAAGGAGAGGCGAATGAACGGTTATAATTTTACTGAGCGGGTTCGAAAAGTTCTTGCGATGGCGCGGGAAGAAGCCGCACGTCTGCACCATGAGTACGTTGGCACTGAGCATATCCTTCTCGGATTGATTCGTGAAGGAGAGGGCGTTGCTGCGGCTGTACTTCAGAACTTGAGTATCGACCTGGACGACATCCAGCAGAAGGTTGAAGAAACCGTAAAGAAAGGGAAGGCGGCAACTGCAACCGGTCCAGACCTCCCCTATACTTCCCGAGCCAAAAAGGTCCTCGAGCTTGCAATGAGCGAGGCCCGTGAGCTCAATCACTCTTACGTCGGAACCGAGCATCTACTTTTAGGCCTTCTCAGAGAGGAAAAAGGGATTGCTGCTCAGGTCCTGACCGATGTTGGAATCACTCTAGACGAAGCTCGTAAGGAGACATTACGCCTGCTTGGCACCGAGATGCCACAGAGCGGAATGTCCGCTTCCCAGACACCAGGCCAGCCTACACCGGCTGCTGGTGCTGCTTCCAAGGCTGAGAAAAAATCTAAAACTCCGGCTCTGGATCATTTTTGCCGAGATCTTACCACTTTGGCGGCTGAAGGTCAGCTGGACCCAACGGTAGGACGCGCAAAAGAGATCGAGCGCATGATGGAAATCCTGACCAGACGCAAAAAGAACAACCCTGTTCTGATTGGTGAGCCTGGTGTGGGTAAAACTGCCATTGTGGAAGGTCTGGCTACGCTTATTGCCAACGGTGAGTGCCCGGATTCGCTTAAGGACAACAGAGTCCTTTCGCTGGATATGGCCGCTGTTATCGCTGGCACCAAATATCGCGGTCAGTTTGAGGAAAGGCTGAAAGCCGTTATGAACGAGATCGCACAGAACAAAAATGTGATCCTGTTTATCGACGAGCTTCATACGCTGGTTGGCGCTGGCGCCGCAGAAGGCGCAATCGACGCCAGCAATATGTTGAAGCCTGCACTTGCCCGTGGAGAACTTCAGTGTGTAGGTGCATCGACCTTAAACGAGTACCGCAAGTACATCGAAAAGGATGGTGCACTGGAGCGACGTTTCCAGACAGTTCTTGTTGATCCACCTTCAGTAGAAGATACGGTTCATATCCTTAAGGGATTGAGACCTAAATACGAAGAGCACCACAAAGTTACGATTCCTGACTCTACGCTGCTTGCAGCTGCAAAGATGTCGGAGCGTTATATCACCGATCGTTTCTTGCCGGATAAGGCTATTGACGTGATCGATGAAGCTGGTGCGCGTGCACGTCTTGCAACACAGTCGCCTCCGCCCGAGGTAGCAAATCTCAAGGCAGAGTTAGAAGGCGTTAACAACAAGAAGGAAGAAGCCGTTCGCGAGCAGAACTTCGAGAAGGCAGCCTCTTTAAGAGATAAAGAGCGCGAGCTGCAAGGCGATATTCGCAAAGCACAGGAAGAGTGGGAGCAGCATCGTCAGTCTCACCGTCCGGTGTTGGGCGAGGAAGAAATCTCTTTCATCGTAAGCCGTTGGACAGGTATTCCTGTTACACGTTTACAGGAAGCCGAAACATCACGCCTCCTGCGTATGGAAGAGGAGCTGCATCAGTCTGTTATTGGACAGGATGAAGCAATTAAGGCTATCGCCAGATCCATTCGCAGAAGCAGAGCGGGGCTCAAAGATCCGCGTAGACCTATCGGTTCTTTCGTATTCTCTGGCCCAACAGGTGTTGGTAAAACAGAGTTGGCAAGATCGTTGGCCAAGTTCCTGTTTGCCGATCCGAGCGCTTTAATTCGCGTCGATATGAGTGAGTACATGGAGAAGTTCTCTGTGTCCAGATTGATTGGTGCCCCTCCAGGTTATGTGGGTTACGAAGATTCTGGTACGCTCACCAAGGCTGTCAGACGTAAACCTTATAGTGTGATTCTGCTCGACGAGATTGAGAAGGCTCATCCTGACGTCTTCAATATCCTCCTGCAGGTTCTGGATGACGGTCATCTCACCGACAACTATGGTCGGGTGATCGACTTCAAAAACACTGTTATTATCATGACATCTAACGTTGGAGCGCGTGATATCACACGTAATCGTTCGTTAGGGTTCACTGTCGATGCTTCGGCCGAATCATTCGACCGCATCGTTCAGAAAGTCAAGGATGAGATGTCTCACACCTTTAACCCAGAGTTCCTGAACAGGCTGGACGATGTTATCGTCTTCCATCCTCTAACACAGGATCACATCAAGCAGATTGTTGGTGTGTTGCTGAAGGATGTTCAGAAACGTCTGGCAGAAGAGGAGCTAACGCTCACCTTAACAGACGAGGCTGCAGAGTTCCTGGTCAAGCATGGATATGACGAGAAATTCGGTGCCCGTCCGTTGAAGCGCTCGATTCAGCGCCATATTGAAGATCCTCTCTCTGAGAAGATCCTGATGGGCGAATTTAGCAAGGGTGACGAGATTGAAGTTGATTTGGCCGATGGTGGGGAGAGGCTGGAATTTAGGGCTCCCTCCAAGGCTAATGCTTAGCCGATCTCTATCCGTAAAATTACCTGATACCGCGGGCAAGATTAAATCAATCTTGCCCGCGGTATGTGCGTGTTAGCCTTAGGTATTGTATATTTGCGGATGCATAAATTTATGAGGAAGCTGCTGGCCCTGCCTTTTGCGCTCGGGTTGGCCAGCTTCCCTTTATACGCACAGGATAATGACGGCGGCGCAGGTGCCTGCGCATTCCCAGACACCATAACGGTTACTGGGAATTACCGAGTTGGAACCGCGAAAATCGTTGGTACCTCGGGACTTGCCGCACAGAACGAGCTCAATGCTCAGCTCATTGAGCGAGCCATTAAGGCACTTTTTTCCACCGGTGATTTTGAAGATGTGAAAATCGTCTGTAATGTGGATGAAAAGTCGTCTAAGACGTCGATGGTAATCGAAGTGGCTGAACGTCCGCTGCTCGTGAATTCCGAGGTTAAAGGCGTCTCGAAGATAGCCAGCAAGGACATTAGAGAACGTACAGATCTTCCGGTTGGAACTCCATTAGATCCGTCTCTGGTATCACGCGCACTCGATAGACTGGATTCGCTTTATCACAGCAAAGGGTACTATCTGATGCGTGTAAAGGTGGATTCTTCAGTTTCGAACGGTGAGTTATCGCTCGTCTTTGATATTGACGAGGGGAATCGCATGGCGATATCGGGCTTCACTTTACGTGGAAACAGGTCTGTACCGACTTCCGCTGTATTAGGAGCAATGAAGACTCGCCCGGAAGGATTCTTGTGGTATAAAAAGGGTGAGTTTGATGAAACGACCTATGCAGCTGATTTAACTGAGAGAATTCCGAAGCTGTTCGGTTCACGCGGCTATATCGACTTCCAGATTTTGTCGGACACCATGATCGTTAATCGCGAGCGCGGTAAAGGTGAAATTCAGCTTGATGTTCGCGAGGGTCCACGTTATACAGTTGGTTCCTTTGAGATCCTTGGAAATAGGCGCTTCAGGACGGAAGAGCTCCGCAGATACTATCCATTTGACGGTGGTTCTGGCGCGGGAGGTGGCTCTCTTACAAAGACTGCACTAAACCTGCTCCGCAGAACTCATAAAAACCCCAAGGGAACGTTCGATGAGGCCGCCTGGGAACAGGCAACTGACAAGATTCGCGAAGCTTACCATGATGAGGGGTATATATACGCGGAAATTCAGCCTGTAGAAGAGAGAGTTGCTTCGGAGGATACTACCCGCAAGGTGAATCTGCGATGGGAAATTAGAGAAGGTAATCCCGCGCTCATCAATCGCGTTGACATCATCGGAAATGATTTTACATCCGAGTCGTGCATCAGACAGCAGATTGTTATGCTGCCAGGTGACGTGTTCAGACGTGAGTATCTGATTCGTAGTTACCAGAACCTGGCTGGTATGAATTTCTTTAATCAGCCAATGGACGAGCCTTCGGTTCAGCCAGACAGTAATGGTGATGTTAATATCGTCTTCAAAGTCAGCGAAAAGCGCACTGGTAACGTGAACTTCGGTGCCTCGATGGGTGAGGGGACAGGGCTTGGTGGATTTATTGGTCTTGATCAGCCCAACCTGTTTGGTAAGTGCAAGCGTGCTCAGCTGCAATGGCAGTTTGGTAAGTATCAGAATGATTTTAGCATGACGTATCAGGATCCAAATATTCGCATGTCGAATATCTCTGGTAGCGTCACTGCTTATCACGTTAGATCCAGATATCAGATTGCTGACCTCGGACAGAGTCGCCGTATTGGTGGACAGCTGCAGATTGGTCTCCCCGTTCCAAAGTCGTTTTATTCCAGACTCTTCCTGTCATATGGTGGAGAGGCTGTAAAGTATGAAGACAACACAGGGACGCTTTTAGGGAGTCTCCAGACCAGTTGTACAAATTGCTTTAGATCAACTTTAGGTTTAACATTCCAGCGTGATACTCGTGTTGGGGGTATGTTCCCAATTCAGGGTAGTATGCAGTCTGTTACAGCCCAGTTTAACGGTGGTCCTCTTGGTGGTACAGCGAGTTTCCAACGTTACACTACAGAGTTGAAGACCTACGCTCCTCTGGCGTATATCGGTTCAAACGCACCTGGTTCTCAGCCGCTCACATTCCTTTTGGGATTGTCGCTTAGAGCCGGAGCTGTTTTAGGAAATCCTGGTCCATTCTTCTCGTCGCAATCATTTTCTCTTGGTGGTGTACAATATGGTGAGCCACTTAGAGGTTATTGCGAGTTCTCGGTCACCCCAAGAGGCTACAACCCTGGGATGTGTGATGACAACGAGCGAGTGGATGCGAATGCCTTTGGTAACGCATTCTTCGTTGGAACTGCTGAGTTAGGGTTCCGCGTAAATCACATGCTTTACTTCAATACATTCTTTGAGGGAGGAAATCTTTGGAATCGGCCTCGCGAATTCGACCCTACACGACTCTTCCGTAGTGTCGGAATCGGCGGTTCTACAATGAGCCCTCTAGGTCCACTTGGATTGGATCTAGCCTATGGTCTCGATCGGGTTGACGCTAATGGCAGGAAGAATCCTGGCTGGCGTGTACACTTTAAGCTTGGACAAATTTTTTAACAATTACATAAGATGAATAGCTTATTAAAACTTTGTGTTGTCGGCGCAGTTGCTTCGTTCGCGGTGGCTCAGCCTGCCATTTCACAGACAAAAATTGGGTATGTAGACTCCCGCAAGATCATGGAAGATGCTCCAGGTCGTGCAGAGGCCGAGGCCGAATTCGATAAGGAATTAGGTAAAGTTCGCGCTGAAATGCAGAAGTTGCAGGATTCACTGTACAAGCTTGCGGAACAGTTTGACAAGGAAGTTCAAACATTAGACAGCGCAACAGCTGCTAAGCGCGCTGGTGGTTTACAGTCGTTCAAGGCTGATATCGAGAAAAAGAGCCAGGAGCGTCAGGCTGAACTTCAGGAAAAAGAAGCTGCTTTGTCTGCTCCGCTAATGAAGCATGTATCCACGGTTTTAGATGAAATTCGTGCCAAGAACGGTATGTCTTACATCTTCGACGTTGCATCACAGGCAATCGTATCTGCTGATTCCACATTAAATCTTACAGATCAGGTTATTGCACGCTTGAAGGAACTCGGAATACCTAAGAAGACTGCAGCTGCACCAGCTCCTGCTGGACCAGCCGCTCGCCCTTCTGGCGTTTCCCGTCCCAGATAAGGACACGAGCTATGGCGTTGTTAACAGCACGCGCCATTGCTGAATTAGTAAACGGCGAGCTGAAAGGCGAAGCCGAAACTATTGTAGAAAGCTTGGCCCCGCTCAATAGAGCGGGGCCAACGCATGTCAGCTTCCTGGCGTCACCAAAATATTTGTCCTTACTACCTCAGTCAAAAGCTGGGGTTTTGTTGGTTGATCCCACATTGTCCGACTCTGTTAGTGTTGGAGATATTGCGGCGATCATAGTCGTGAGCAAACCTCATGATGCAGTACTTTCACTGCTTCCTCATTTATATGACATTGCGTCGATGCCGGCGGGAATTTCATCGACAGCTGTGATAGGAAAGGATGTCAAGATTGGTGAAGGTGTACGTATTGAAGATTTTGTTGTTATTGGAGACGGTGTAATAATTGGTGACAATTCACGCATCTGTTCTCATGTCACATTGTATCCAGGTGCAGTCATAGGTAAGCGCTGCATTATTAACTCCGGCGTCAGGTTAGGTAGTGACGGGTTTGGATACGTTTTCAAAGATGGGGCACACAATAAAATTCCGCATGTCGGAAAATGCATTGTTGAAGACGATGTTGAAATTGGTGTGA
The DNA here is from genome assembly GCA_040394885.1 of Gemmatimonas phototrophica. Classification (GTDB taxonomy): domain Bacteria; phylum Gemmatimonadota; class Gemmatimonadetes; order Gemmatimonadales; family Gemmatimonadaceae; genus Fen-1247. The sequence continues at coordinate 27,590 of JBEBRK010000019.1, read as the reverse complement.
ATTCTACAATCGATCGTGGCAGTATTGACGACACGGTGATCGGTGCCGGTACAAAGATAGACAATCTTGTACATATCGCTCACAATGTTAAGATCGGTAAGCTCTGCCTGCTCATGGCCCAGGTCGGTGTTGCCGGGTCAACACATCTTGGCGATGGTGTTATTCTGGCCGGCCAGGTGGGCGTCAGCGGACACGTTGATATTGGCGATGGCGCACGGCTCGCAGCTCAGGCTGGTGTCTTTGGCGACATACCTGCAGGTGAGACCTGGTCAGGCTATCCAGCTCGCCCACACCGCGAATCACTACGCGCATCGGGAGCTCTCTTTAAGCTGCCGAATATGATCCGCAAACTAGAAAAGTTATTAGAGAGTCAAGAAAAGTGAGTCGCAAGACCATCGCAAATCCTGCTGGTATATCTGGTGTTGGTCTCCATTTAGGCGAACAGTGCAACCTACGGTTTTTGCCGGCGGAAAGCGGTTCTGGTATCTCATTCAAGCGCATCGATATTGATGGGCAACCGGTTATCCCGGCGTATGTAGATCAGGTCACAGCTTCCGAGCGCCGCACACAGATTGGTTATGGTTCTGCTGCGATCCATACTGTTGAGCATGTTTTATCGGCTGTGGCCGGGCTTAACATAGACGATATCCTGATTGAGATGGATGGTCCGGAACCGCCGATTGCAGATGGTTCATCCGCTCCATTTGTTGAAGTGTTACAGAATGCAGGTGTTGTCGAAATTGCAGGGGAGCCTAAGTATATACGGCTCAGCGAACCAATTCGTATTATAGATGGAGCATCTGTATACGAAGCTTTTCCGGCGGACGAGCTGTCTCTGGATGTTACTGTTGAGTTTCCGCATCCAATTATTGGCAAGCAGTCTGGAGAGTACTCTGTAACTACTGAATCGTATATCCGCGAACTGTCTCGCGCCAGAACCTTTGGGTTTATTCACGAGGTTGAGGGGTTGCGTTCAAAAGGCCTTATCAAAGGTGCGAGTACACAGAACGCAGTTGTTTTAGATGAGGCCGGCGTGGTCGAGAATGAACTGCGCTGGCACGATGAATTTGTTCGACACAAGGCAATGGATTGTGTCGGTGATCTAGCACTATCGGGTGCTAGAGTACTTGCTAAAGTTGTGGCTGTTAAGCCTAGTCATCGCGGAACAGTTACCCTGGTTAAGGAGATTGTTCGCATGGCAAACCAAACGAGGAATACTATGACTGATAAGATGAACATAGACCAGATTATGAAGGTCTTACCACACCGTTATCCGTTCTTACTTGTAGATAGAATTATCGAGTTTGGCGACAACAAGATTGTTGGTATAAAGAACGTTACGATTAACGAACCTTTCTTTCAGGGACACTTTCCTGGACATCCTATCATGCCTGGAGTTCTCATAATTGAGGCTATGGCACAGGTTGGTGGAATGCTGATGATGGGAACGGTTGACGAACCGGAAAACAAGGTCGTGTATTTTATCAGCCTTGATAACGTTCGTTGGCGTAAGCCGGTCACGCCAGGTGATCAGCTTCGTTTCGAACTGGAAGTCGTACAGATCAGAGGCACCGTTTGCAAGATGCGCGGTGTAGCAAAGGTTGACGGAGAGATCGCTGCCGAAGCAGATATGGCGGCGATGATTAGAGATCGATGAGCCCAAACATACATCCAACTGCTATAATTCATCCCTCCGCCAAACTTGGTGAGTCGGTTGAAGTAGGTCCATTTGTTATCATTGGCGAGAATTGCGTTCTAGGTGACGGCTGTGTTATTTCGGCACGTGCCACACTTGAGCGTAATGTTATTCTTGGTAAAAACGTTAAGATTGGTATCGGAAGCGTGCTGGGTGGCGATCCGCAAGACCTTAAGTTCAGAGGCGAAGTCACAACTGTTGAGATTGGCGACAATACGGTTCTGCGTGAATATGTCACGATCAACCGTGGTACATCGCATTCCAACAGGACTTACGTGGGCCAGGGTTGCTTCATCATGTCGTATGTGCACCTCGCGCATGACTGCCACATCGGCAATGGGGTGATCATCTCAAACTCGGCTCAGCTCGCCGGCCATATCACCGTTGAAGATAAAGCGATTATCTCAGGACTGGTTGCTATACACCAGTTTACCAAGATTGGTCGCCACTCATTCATAGGTGGCTGTTCAAGAGTCTCAAAGGATGTTCCGCCCTTTATTAAAGCTGTTGGGAATCCAATGAAGCTCTATGGGTTAAACAGCGTAGGTCTGCAGCGGTCCGGATTTTCTGATGATGTGATACGCGAGTTAAAGAGGGCTTACAGGCTATTCTTTAGATCCGGTTTGAATGTCAGCCAGGCAATCGAACGCGCAAAAGCAGAAGTTGAGCTGGTCAATGAGGTGAAGGAGCTTATTCGCTTTCTTGAAGCAAGTGAGCGTGGCGTAGCGATCTAGGCGTTGGACCTGTTGATTAGGTCCTTGCATGGATTGTTACCTAAATCGCAGCAAGTTGATGTGGTTGCATAACTACACAGACTGCTACGAATCTGTACATAATCTGAAACATATTGTATGACAAACAAGCGTCCCAGAATTGGGGTAATCGGAGCTGGTAGCTTAGGCTATCACCACGTCAGGATTCTGCGTGAAATGACTCAGTTTGAGTTCATCGGTTTTTTTGATGAGCGCAAGGAGAGAGCAACGCAGGTTTCAACTGAGTTGGGTGCTAGGGCTTATGACAGTGTCGAGAGCCTTCTGAACGATGTGGACGCTGTAACTATAGTTGTTCCGACACCGGCACACTTTGACGTCGCCTCTGCTGCATTGAAACGCGGCAAGCATGTTTTAATTGAGAAACCAATTACAACCACGTTAGAACAAGCCGATGAACTGCTGGCTATAGCCAATTCGACCGGCGCGTTAATTCAGACCGGCCATGTTGAAAGATTTAACAGGGCTGTACGCGCAGCGCTTCCATACGTCAAAAATCCAAGGTTCATAGAGAGCGATAGGCTTGCTCCTTTCTCTATTCGCGGCTCGGATGTAGCCGTTGTGCTGGACCTTATGATTCACGATATCGATCTTATCCTGACTCTTGTTGGAGCTGATGCAGCAGATATTACGGCGGTTGGCGTGCCCGTGTTAACTCCTATGGTCGATATAGCAAATGCGCGTCTGACATTTTCCTCGGGAGCTGTCGCAAATATTACAGCGAGCAGAATATCACGTGACAGAGTTCGTAAGATTCGGATATTTCAACCAAGTGGATACCTGTCTCTGGATTTAGGCACCGGCGGTGGTGAGTTCTTTAAGCTGAAGGGACCGCCCGATCTATCTAAAGTGATGAGCGGAACACCCGATCTCTCTGATTTTGTTGAAAGAGTCGCACTCGAATCGCCAGAGGGCGAACCTTTGCGGTTGGAATTCGAAAGCTTTGAAGCTGCAATTACCGGCAAGGCTCCATTAGTTGTTAGCGGAGAAGATGGCCGAAGAGCACTTCAGGTTGCGTTACGTATTGTTGCAGATATAGAACGCAATATCACATCGTTGCGCGCATAAGGCCGTGGCCGATAAACGCGAAATCCTGTTTGTCGCAGCTGAAGCATCTGGCGACCTTCATGCTAGTGGGGTCGCAAAGGAGCTTGGTGCTGCATTGGCTGGCATAGCGTCAGGTGCTGATGTCAGATGGAAGATGGTTGGCGTCGGTGGCGACAAGATGAAGGATGCGGGTGTTGAGATCTTATCACACTATAAAGATCTCGCTGTTATGGGATTTGTTGAAGTTCTTAAGCACATCCCCAAGCATGCTGCACTTTTAAAAACTCTCAAAGCCCGTATGGCAACGGGAAATGTTGCAGCTGTTGTTCTGATCGACTATCCCGGTTTTAACATGAAGGTCGGAAGAGCCGCGAAAGAGTTTGGGATTCCGGTTGTCTATTACGTTACGCCCCAAGTCTGGGCATGGGGAGCTGGGCGGCTTCCTAAGCTAGCGAAGATCATTGACAAGGCGGCACCTATACTTCCATTCGAAGAGCCACTTCTGAGAAAGCATGGGATAGACGCAACTTTTGTTGGACATCCTCTGTTGGATCGAGCTATTGATCTCCCCTCAAAGAGTGAAGCACGTAAGCGACTTGGGATTTCGGAGACAGAAAAAATAGTTGCTTTGTTCCCAGGAAGTCGTGCACAGGAAATATCCCTTCATTGGGATGACTTTATTGCAACTGGGAAAGAGCTTCAGCGTAGAGATCCATCGTTGAAGATCATAGTTAGCGGTGCTCCAACTGTTGACCTCATGGCAAAGGAATCTCCATTCCCAATTATATATGGAGCTTCCTTCGATGTTCTGCGTGCTGCAGATGCAGCTGTGTGCAAGAGCGGCACTACAACATTGGAAACAGCAATATCCGAGTGTCCTATGGTTTTAGGGTATCGCACAGGATCAATCTCTTATGCAATTGCGAAGCGTCTGGTCAAGATCCCATATATTGGTCTCGTTAATGTTGTTGCAGGGAAGGGGATTGTCAAAGAGTTTATCCAGGACATGTTGCAACCCCAGCTACTGGCTGATGAGATTGAGCGTCTCATGAACGACGAAGTGTATCGCAACAATATGATAGACGAACTTCGAGTTGTTAGAAGCAAACTAGGTCAGCCCGGTGCTGCAAAGCGTGTTGCCAATATGGTTGCGTCGGTTGTCGCGACTGATAACTGAATAGATGAAGAAGTTAAAGCCGATTCAACGATTCGCTATTGCGGTTGGTCCTTACATAATTAAGGCGCTCGCAAAGACATGGCGTATTACAACATTGGATTACCATCACTGGAGTGATCGGCGAAAAAAAGGTGAAGTGACGATAGTTGCTCTGTGGCATGGTGAAATGCTTCCGCTTTTGTATCAACATCGCAATCAGGGTGTTGCGATTCTGATTAGCGAACACAGAGATGGCGAATTGATTGCAAGGATCGCTGAGAAGCTCGGTATGAAAACCGTAAGAGGCTCTACTTCGCGCGGAGCTGCAAGAGCTTTGATCTCCATGAATACATCGCTTTCCAATGGTGATGACGTTGCTATAACTCCCGATGGACCACGGGGACCATTCCATTCGGTTGCGCCTGGTGCAATGATTGTCAGCTTTAGATCTGGTGCTCCCATTGTGCCGTTAAGTGCACATGCAGATAGGGCATGGGTGCTTAAAAGCTGGGACAGATTTATTATCCCAAAACCATTCGCCAAGGTTGTTGTCGCTTATGGCGATCCACTGGTTGTTGAGGCTGAAGATTCGAGAGCCGCAGCAGATAACACCGAGCTTTTGGAGTCTGCCATGCAGATGGTCTCAAAAAAAGCTAGCGCAAGACTTGCACGATAGGCGGCACAATGACCGTCGAAAACATCTGGTATGGCAAAGGTTTAACTGCGACTATAGTTCGCCTGGCGCTCGCTCCTTTTAGTGCACTGTTCAGCTGTGTTGTCGCGCTGCGCAGAGTGCTTTATGATCGTAAGATTGAGAAAGTTTATAAGTCGGATGTATTTACGGTAAGCGTGGGCAATATCACTGTTGGCGGTACAGGAAAGACACCTGTAACAGCTTATCTCGTCGAAAATTTAGTGGCAAAGGGTTTAAATACCGCAGTAGTTATGCGCGGATATGGTGATGACGAACCATTGGTACACCGACACCTTAACCCATCGGCTCAGGTAATAACTGATCCTGATCGTGTTGCTGGAATTAAAAAAGCAAAAGATGGTGGTGCTCAGGTTGTTGTGCTCGATGATGCATTCCAGCATCGCAGGGCGGAGCGTCACTTCGATATAGTTTTGATTAGCGCAGAGCAATGGAAGGCGGCGGGTCCGGCACATTGGGTGCTTCCTGCTGGTCCGTATCGTGAAATGCCGAGTTCGCTAAGACGTGCAAGTGCAATTGTTATAACTCAAAAACGCGCAAGTGACTCTGACGTGATGTGGGTTGATGCGGAACTTAAGGAGATTGTTGGCAGGAAGAAGATTGGTCGTAAGCAGGAGTCCGATAATGGGGAAATCCCAATCTATAGGGCTAAACTGGAGATCACCCATCTGGTTGCGGTTGATTCGGGTGGTGCGACTGCTGTCGTCAATGCGGTTGAAGCGGACAGGAATCAGCCCGATCAATCGCATATCGGATCTCATGCCATCACTAAAATGATGTTAGGGGATTTGACAGGGAAAAAGGTGCTTGCGGTCTCTGGGATTGGAGATCCGGAAAGCTTTATCCAGCAACTTAAAGCACTTGGCGCGGATGTATCGGCGGCGACCTTTCCGGATCATCACAAATACACTCCAAATGATGTAGCCAAAATACTCGAGAAAGGGCGCGGTTTCGATTTAATAGTGACTACACTGAAGGATGCAGTGAAGCTCAAGGGGCAATGGGCTGCCAATAATCCGCGTTTGTGGTATGTTTCTCAAGCTGTAAAGTTGATCCCAAGCAATGGATTGATTGAAGCAGTGACGTCCAACATTTTTACATTGGGTGAACCCTAGCGTAACCATGGTTACCGACCTACGTTTGCCGACGAATAAGATCGTTCGGCCTGATAAAGATCCTTTTCTAAATGAAGATGATCCATTCGAAGCTGTTATGTCCCGCTTCGATAGAGCTGCTGAGCTTCTCGATTTAGAGCCAGGAATCTACAAGATTCTCCGAAATCCGGAGAAGATAGTTACCGTTTCATGTCCCGTAACAATGGATAACGGTGAAGTAGAAGTCTTTACGGGACACCGCGTTCTTTACAACACTTCTCGTGGCCCAGCCAAGGGTGGTATCCGATTCGATATGGGTGTAACCCTCGAAGAGGTTAAGGCACTTGCAGCCTGGATGACATGGAAGTGTGCAGTTGTAAACGTCCCATTTGGTGGCGGAAAGGGCGGCGTGCTTTGCGATCCAAGCAAGCTGAGCGTTACGGAACTTGAAAGACTGACTCGTCGTTATACGACCGGTATTATTCAGACTTTAGGTCCTGATTCAGACGTCCCAGCTCCAGACGTAAACACAAACGAACGTGTTATGGCCTGGTTGATGGACACCTATTCAATGCATGTTGGCCATACAACCACTGCGGTTGTAACCGGAAAGCCAGTTGAAATGGGTGGTTCCTTAGGTCGCCGTGAAGCTACAGGACGCGGCTGTACCATTGTCAGCATTCAGGCCTTTGAGCACCTTGGTCTCCCAATGAAGGGAGCCACTGTGGCTGTACAGGGCTTCGGAAATGTCGGTTCTACAGCTGCCAAGCTGTTGGCTGAAGAAGGGTGCAAAATTGTTGCTATCGGCGATAAGGATGTATCTCTCTACAACGCAAACGGTTTTGATATCGCTAACGCGATCGATCACGTTCAGAAGAACCGTACCCTCCTCGGTTATACACAGGGTGATATCATCACCTCTGAGGAGCTACTCACAGCCGATGTCGACCTTCTATTGCCTGCTGCGATGGAAAACGTTATCACATCGCGTATTGCTGAGAAAGTCAGAGCAAAGATCCTTTGCGAAGGCGCAAATGGTCCAACCACGGATAAGGCCGATGCGATATTGGATGAAAAGGGCGTATTTATTATCCCTGACATCCTCGCTAACGCTGGTGGTGTAACTGTTTCCTACTTTGAGTGGGTTCAGAATCGCGGTGGTTATTTCTGGGATTTAGAAACAGTCAACAGCAGATTGACTGAAATCATGAAGAACAGCTTCGCTGCTGTCCTGAATCTCTCGAAGATGCACAATGTAAATATGAGAACAGCTGCGTATATGCTTTCAATTAGCAGAGTCGCGACTGTACATCGCTTACGCGGCATCTACGCATAACTGCAGTAAGTGGTAGTTAAGTTTGTTTTGGTAGGGCGCCCCAAAGCGGGCGCCCTCGCCAATGTAATTGAAGATTATGAAACAAGAGCCGCACGATACTGGCCACTTCAAATCGTAGAAGTGCGTGAGGAGCGCGGTAGTAACAGTGTAACACCCGCTGTTGTTAAGCAGCGTGAAGGCGAGAGATTGCTCGCAGGGTGTCAGGGGATAGATCCACATCATATAGTGGCTTGTGATCCCAACGGTATTTCGATGTCGTCCGAGAAGTTCGCTAAATGGTTGCAGGATCGTAGAGATTCGGCTCAAAGCGCGGCTTTTTTGATTGGCGGAGCCCACGGATTATCTGATGAAGTTTTAAACAGTGCGAGAGTGAAACTGTCCGTTGCACCATGGACTCTTACTCACGAATTAGCCCGGCTAATATTAGCCGAACAGCTATATAGAGCAGGTACAATTTTACGTGGGGAGCCTTACCACAAATGACGGAATGGTTTAAGGACTGGTTTGGTGAGGAGTATCTCTCTCTGTATCCGCATCGTGATGAGGAAGAGGCAAAACAGGTTGTAAACCTGATTCGGGCAAATCTGGGCGGTTCTTTTGAGCGTACTTTAGACCTTGCCTGTGGTACCGGTCGTCATTCTCGCGAGCTCAGTGCATGTGGTTGGACAGTTGGTCTGGATCTGTCTATGTCGATGCTGTCTGTTGCCATTGAAAAGCGGCCTGGTGGAAGCTATGTGAGAGGTGACATGCGAGTGTTACCCTTTGCTGACAGTTCATTTGATCTGGCGGTAAACCTGTTCACAAGTTTCGGATATTTTGATTCAGATGCCGAAAATGTGCGAGTCGTTAAAGAGTTAGCCCGAGTAATAAAGCCCGCCGGAAAATTTGTAATTGATTATCTCAACCCGCATCAGGTTATCGATACTCTGGTACCTTATGACCAGGTTGATAGGGATGGGTTGGTTATAACACAGGATAGGACGATTACCGCCGATCAGAGATATGTAGAAAAACGTATAACTGTTTCGCGCGTAGCGGATGCGCATAGTGAGCCATCGATATATTTAGAGCGTGTGAGATTGTTCACGCCAGAGGATCTTACTACACTTCTTGAAAACAATAACTTTAAGGTTATTGCCCAATTCGGGAGCTATGATGGCGCCCCTTACTCCAGGGGTTCAAAGCGCGTGATCCTGTTTGCGGAAAGACTATAGATTTTAGATCATGACCAGGTCAATGAATATGGATGTCAGAGTGATAACACGGGAGTTCGGTGGCGGAGCTCTCACTCGCGCAGCTCTTTCGGGTACTGTGCCAAAGGAATGGTATGAGCAGGTACCCAAGGATTCAGATAGTTGGACGAAGATTGGAGAAGAGATCCGTACTCAATTTACGGATAACAAGTGGCTGGATAAGTTGGCTCCTGCGCTGTTCAACGACGATGCTAGCGCTGCCCACAAAAGAATAAATAAAGTGTATGAGGCTAACGGTCTTGTTGTAACAACAGGTCAGCAGCCAGGCCTCTTTGGTGGGCCAATGTACACATTGTCAAAGGCTCTCACCGCTCTTGCACTCGCCGATGAGATAGAGAAGGCAACAGGTATTCCAACCGCTCCCATCTTTTGGGCCGCTACAGATGATTCCGACTTCGTAGAGGCAAATCATACCACCGTAGTTCAGGGAGCTGATGTTATCGATCTTTCGATGTCAGTGGGCGATGGAGATACCCTTTTAACGGGATCAATTCCTGATCTGGTCGATGGTGACGGTATATCAGATATTTCTTCGGCAACTGCATCTCTAACCAAGCCACTGACTGGCGTTTCAATGGCTCAGTACCCACTTGGAGAGATATCGAAACAATATTCGATATTTGCAGCATCCGCAGGGTCGGCCATGGAAAGCGGACCTCTGAATGCTGTAAAAGCCAGCTATACGACCGAGGAAACGGTTGGAAGTGCCTACGTTAAGCTTTTACGCTCAATGCTGGAACCGCTCGGTATATCAGTTCTGGATGCTGCGCATCCAGCTGTTAGAGAGGCTGGTTCACCGGTGTTACGAATGGCTTTACAACGTGCCACTTCAGTTCAGGAATCTCTTGCAGAACGGACTAAGGCTATCGACTCAACTGGTGAGTACAAGGTTCAGGTTCGTCCTGTGCCAAACCTCTCTCTTGTCTTCGACAGTACGAGTGGGGAACGTAAGCGGATCCCTATCAAGCTTGCATGCAAGGCTTCGGGTGATGTTGCCGACGATATGTTGAGTCCCAATGTTCTGTTACGGCCAATAGTGGAGCGTTCTATACTCCCGACTATTACTTATATCGGGGGACCTGCGGAGTACGCATACTTTGCACAGGTCACTGCGATAGCCGAAGCACTAGAGCTGCCATCTCCTCGTGTCGTTCCACGTTGGTCGGGCATGTTAATAGAGCCGGATGTCCAGGAGATTCTGAGTGAATTGAACATTGGTGTGGACGATTTTCAGGATCCGCATGCCGTAGAAGGGAAGATTGCCAGAAGTGAGCTGCCAGATTCAGTAAAATCTGCGATTCATATTCTTCGCGAATCTGTGGCTAAGGCAACCGGGCTTGTTGAGAACGTCGAGATCGGTGGTGCCGGGCTCAATATCGCAGTTACAGGTTTTAAAGGGCAGTTTGAACATCGCATAAATCGGCTTGAGCGTAGATATGCTGCAGCAGTCAAACGTTCTGGTAATGAGAGTCTGGCAAAGGTGGCAACCGCCAGGGCTGCGCTTTTTCCGAATGGTATCATGCAGGAGCGGGTGCGTAATATCCTGCCTGTGTTTGCAAGATACGGTTATCAGGTTCGGGATAAAATGCTTGAGCAGGCGCGAATTCACGCAAAAAAACTGGTAAGCGGTGACTAGAGAGCGAACAGGCCGCGCAGCTTTTTTTGTTGCAGTCGGAATTCTCGCGAGCAGAATTGCGGGGCTGTTCAGACAGAGCGTATTCGCTCATTTCTTTGGTGCGTCAGCAGCAGGTGATGCTTTTCAGGCTGCCTTTAGAATACCGAATATGTTGCAGAACCTGTTCGGAGAAGGGGTCTTGTCTGCATCGTTTATCCCCGAATATTCAACGCTTCTTGCGAAAGGGGACAGGGAAGGGGCAAAGGCTATAGCTGGGGCTGTTTTTGCCGTTCTCTCCATCGTAACAGCTTCGTTGGTATTGATAGGTGTTAGTGCTGCTCCCTACCTGGTCGATCTTCTGGCGAGTGGTTTCGAGCCATCTCAACGTGAGTTTGCAACCGATTTAGTTCGAATTCTATTTCCAGGTGCGGCAATTCTGGTATTGTCCGCATGGTGCCTGGGAATTCTAAATAGTCATAGACTGTTTTTGCTATCGTATCTGGCTCCGCTCGCATGGAACGCGGTTATGATAGGCGCATTAGTTGTATTTGGAGATACTAATACCCAGGAGTCGCTCGCTACAAAACTTGCATGGGCTTCGGTTGTCGGAAGTCTTGCGCAGTTTCTTGTGCAAATTCCATCTGTCATAAGGGTTGCTGGTTTTGTAAGACCGAATCTCAACTTTGCGATGTCAGAAACTCGCAGGGTTTTCAGGAATTTCTTCCCAGCCTTTTTTACGAGGGGAGTAGCACAGATAAGCGGGTTAATTGACCTTACACTGGCTAGCTACCTGCCGATTGGAGCGGTTTCTTCCATTGCCTACGCGCAAACTCTTTACATGCTTCCGGGAAGTCTGTTTGGTATGTCTGTCTCGGCCGCTGAGCTTCCTGCTATGTCCAGCGTAATTGGAGAAGCTGATGAAGTCGCAGAGATTTTACGAGACAGACTGCGAGACGGATTGGAGAGAATCGCATACTTTGTTATTCCATGCGCTGTGGCGTTTATAGCACTTGGTGATGTTATTGTTGCCGCACTATTTCAGACAGGACAGTTTCAGCGCGATGAAACTGTGTGGGTGTGGCAGATACTCGCTGCTGCTTCAGTTGGACTTCTAGCTTCGACTCTCGGCCGATTAACTACATCGACGTTTTTTGTTTTACGCGATACCAAGACACCATTCAAATATTCTATTGTTCGGTTAGTTATTGGAACCGGACTCGGCGTGCTGCTGGCATTTTTTGCCCCTCGTTGGATGGGGATCGATCCTAAGTTTGGTGCTATGGGACTGACTCTGGCTTCGGCTATAGCGGGGTGTATCGAGTTTGTTTTATTGCGTAGAGCTCTTTCCAGTAAAATTGGCAAGGTCGAGATGACATCAGGCTATCTGTCCAGAGTCTGGATTACCGGACTTGTAAGTGGTGCAACAGCCTGGGTTGTTTACCGTATTACTGGAGCTGATAATCCCATCGCAACAGCGGTTATAGTCTTTGCAACTTTTGGCATTGTCTATCTTGCTCTTACAAATCTGCTGGCAATTCCTACCGCCTTGGATATCACGTCTAAGCTATCGAAACTACGTAACAGGCTTAGTGTATAGTTAGATATATCTATGTCTAATATCCCAGATCTGGTTTCGCAGAAGCTCACACACATGACCGATGAGCCCGGTGTTTATCTTTGGAAAGATTTGGACGGGAAGATATTGTATGTCGGTAAAGCAAAGCGACTGAAGGCCAGAACTCGAAGCTATTTTGCGAGTGATCATGTCGGAAGTGTGAAGACGCAGATGCTGGTTCGCCTGATAGCTGATATTGAAACTATCGTTGTCCCTACAGAGATGCATGCGCTGATTCTGGAAGCGAACCTCATCAAGGAATATCGCCCCAAGTTTAACATCGCGCTTAAGGATGATAAATCATATCCGTACATCAAAGTTACCATCAACGAGCCGTTCCCCCGCGTATTTGTAACGCGAAAGTTCGAGAGTGATGGTGGTAAATATTTCGGTCCGTTTACCGATGTAGGCGAGATGCGCAGGGCGTTGAATGTAGTAAAGAAGATCTTCACAGTTCGTTCCTGCAACTACAACATGCCCAAGGAAATGCCTGAGCGGCCATGCCTTGATTACTTCATTAAGAAGTGTAAAGCGCCGTGCATGCTGTATCAGTCGCAGGAAGATTATAAGTCTATGATCGACGAGGTCATGCTGTTTTTATCTGGGCGATCAGACGACGTTGTAAAGCACATAAAAGAGCGCATGGATAGCGCTGCAGAAGCTTTGGATTTTGAAAGAGCGGCTGAGTTGCGTGATGCACTTGTACATCTCACCAAGATGGAAGAGCCTACTTTGGTTCTGCAGATCGAGGGAGGCGACAGGGATGTGGTTGGCTTTGCACGGGACGCCGACGACGCTGTTGTTGTGATTATGCGCATTCGATCCGGAAAGTTACTGGCCAGAGACCACCGCTTTTTAGAGAATGTTTTAGGTGAAGATGATGCTGATATTCTCAGCGTGTATCTGGCCGGTAATTATGTTGGCTCTCCCGAACGGGCCCGTGAACTGTTGGTTCCATTTGACTTTGCCGATCGGGAACTGTTAGAGCAGAGCCTTGAGGGCGCTCATGTGCTGGCGCCTCAAAGAGGGCCCAAGGCCGATATTGTGAAGCTCGCTGTTCAGAACGCGCGCCATCTTATGGAAGAGTTCAAGCTCTCAACGTCTGAGGCGGATACTCGTGCGGGAAGCCCTGTATATGAGTTGGGGCGGGAGCTGGGGCTGCAGAAGCTCCCCAGGTCGATGGTCTGTTTTGACATTTCAACCTCACAGGGGACTGACACGGTAGGGTCCTGTGTCTGGTTCGACAATGGTCGGGCGAAACGTGGAGAGTACCGGAAGTTTAAAGTAAAGACGGTTGAAGGCACGGACGATTTTGCGTCTATGCATGAAGTGGTCACAAGGTATTTTACGCGTCGGATGGAGGAAAAAAAGCCGCTTCCAGATCTGATCGTAGTAGATGGTGGAAAGGGGCAGTTGTCTTCTGCACATGCTGCTCTTGAAGCTTTAGGGTTGGGAGAACACCCCCTGATAAGTCTTGCTAAGAGAGATGAGGAGATCTTTGTCTGGGGAAGAGCTGAGCCGATAAGGCTGTCACGGCGATCGGCTGCTTTAAGGCTTTTACAGCAGATTCGTGATGAGGCCCACAGGTTTGCCATCACATTTAATCGTAAACGCCGAACCATGCGTACGGTGACTTCGGAGTTGTTGTCGGTGCCAGGTATAGGGCCCGTTAAGCGCAAGCAGCTTATTCAGGCTTTTGGCAGTGTTCAGGGGGTTCGGGATGCATCACTCGAAGAGATCGCTGAGCTGCCCGGCTGGAACCCGGCAAAGGCCCAACAGTTGAAGGATAAGCTCGCCGAGATGGATCCGACGGCCGAAAAACAGTAATACACAGCTGTTAAAGCAATATTACGCATCTATCTTCACCAACTCCTTGCTTGTAGCCCCTTAGTGGGCGACATTTCCAGACTGTTATGGCTTGGTTCCGCAAAGAAAAGAAACCTCGGCAGGCTAGTCGAGAGCGACTTGAAATCCCGGTAGATGCTTGGGAGAAGTGTGAACGTTGTGGTTACACGGATATCACCGAGAAATTCGTACGTAACTATAACGTCTGTCCTCAGTGTGGGTATCATCGTCGCATACGCGCCGCCGAATATGCAAATATTATCCTCGATCCCGGCTCTATCGTAGAGACTGAGGTCGGTATTAGATCGATGGATCCATTGGGCTTCCCCGAATATCCGCAACGCCTCAAAAAGGCGAATACGAATACCGGCGAGGGTGATGCAATCCTTACCTATGCTGGGCAGATCGCCAGCATGCCAGTTCACCTTGGCGTCATGAACTTTGCCTACATGGGTGGTTCTATGGGATCAGTGGTGGGTGAGAAGATTGCCAGATTAGGACAGCGTTCCCTTGAGAAGAAGCATCCTTTAGTCATCATATCCGCCTCTGGAGGTGCCAGAATGCAGGAGGGGGTATTGTCCCTCATGCAGATGGCCAAAGCCTCTGCGATGCTGTCTCAGCTGGCTGAACAGCGAATCCCTTATATCTCTGTTCTGACGAACCCCACTACAGGTGGCGTCAGTGCCAGCTTCGCGATGTTAGGGGATGTTATTATCGCCGAACCTGGAGCCGTTATCGGTTTTGCCGGACCGCGCGTTATTAAGCAGACAATCGGACAGGATCTCCCCGAAGGTTTCCAAACCTCAGAATTCCTTCTTGAAAAGGGGATGGTCGATATGGTTACTCCACGTACCGAGCTTCGTATGATGCTTGGTCGCCTGCTCAGGCATATGAGTGGCAAACCCGCAGCCTCAGGGTGGGTCTCTACAATTTAGTTTATCGCGATGCGATAGACGCGTTATTCGCCAGGACCGGGGGACGAATTAAACCCGGTCTTGAGCGGACTCGGTCTCTTTTGGGGGTTCTTGGTGACCCCCAAAAACTATTTCCTTCCTTCCATGTTGCGGGGACCAACGGAAAGGGGAGTGTGTGCGCTACCCTTGACGCGCTTTTGAGGTTTCAGGGGCTCAAGGTCGGCAAATATTCATCTCCTCATCTGGTGGATTTTCGTGAGAGGATCACGATAAATGGCGAGGCTATTCCGGAGGAAGATGTTGTTCAACTCATTGGGGAGCTGGCTCCCGAGTCTGAACGGATCGGAGCTACTTTCTTTGAAATAACCACCGCATTGGCGTTTGCATACTTCGCCCGCCAGAAAGTTGATATAGCTGTAATTGAGACGGGGCTCGGTGGACGCTTTGACAGCACCAATGTGCTTGACCCATTAGTTGCGACAGTTACAAATATCAACTTCGATCATACCAGCTTTCTTGGAAATACGCTGGATCAGATCGCTTTCGAAAAGGCCGGTATCTTCAAGCGTAGCCGCCCTGTAGTAATTGGCGATACCTCTGTCGGGATCACGACTCAACTACTCAATGCCGCTCAAACTGTAGGGGCGAGTAGCGCTACTATTGTTCGAAACGATTGGATTCCTAAAAACATCGATATTGATGCAGCCGGAACCAGCTTCGATGCTGTTACACCACTCGGAGCAACCCGGTTAACAACACCGCTTCTGGGTGAATTCCAGAGCTGGAACACAATGACTGCTCTTGCAACCCTGCATACAGGCCCATCAGCTTATCATCTTTCAATAGATAGCTGGAATGAGGCGCTGGCGAATGTACGGCTACCTGGCCGCTTTCAACGTGCTGGTGATTGGATATTCGATGTAGCTCATAACCCGGCCGGTGCTCAGGTATTGGCAAAAACTCTCAGTTCAGCGTCGATTGAAGGGCTGCGGAACAGCTTTGTTCGTAGTGAAATCACCGTTGTCCTGGGCATTTTGGTTGATAAAGAGTGGCGCGGAATGATAGAGGCGCTCGCGCCTGTCGCGACCAGGATCATCATCACCCAGCCAACCACTGCGCCTGCGGATCGTGCCTGGGACGTGGATAAGGTGATTTCCTTTGTATCCGATCTGGGCCTGGAATATCAGAGAGAGGACGACTTTAGAGCGGCAATAGAGCTGGCCAAGGGCACCGAAGGCTTAAAGGTTGTGACTGGATCGTTCCATACTGTAGGAGACGCAATGTTGCTCCTAGGAATAGACCCTCTCAAGTTTTAGGTTTGAAACATGGCACAAGCAGCACTTCCTGGATTTAGAGATTTTTACCCCGAACAGCTGGCCCATCGTTCACATGTGATGAACGCCTGGCGCAAGGTTGTTGGGCGTTATGCTTTTGTAGAATATGACGGCCCCCCTCTGGAGAGCCTCGACCTCTATACCAAAAAGAGTGGAGAGGAAATTGTAGGGCAGCTGTACAACTTTATAGATAAGGGTGGGCGCAACGTTGCCCTTCGCCCTGAGATGACACCAACATTTGCACGTATGGTTGGTGCCAAAGCCAATGCTTTACGCAGGCCAATTCGGTGGTTCTCTATTCCGCAGCTGTTCAGATATGAGAGACAGCAGAAAGGAAGACTCCGCGAACATTATCAGCTGAATGTTGACCTGGTTGGAGAAACAGATGTAACTGCTGATGCAGAGCTTCTATCTGTTGCAATTGATATTATGCGAGAGCTTGGCTTTACGCATAAAGATATAGTTGCCAGAGTTTCCGACAGGCGCATCTTGCAGGGTTATCTCAAAGCTCTTGGTGTTAACCAGGATGCTTTTGCCACAGTCTTTGCTGTAATTGATAAGGTTGAGCGTACTCCTCGTGAAATTTCGCTCGAAAAGTTATCAGCTGTAGTGTCACCCGATCAGGCTGAGAAGATAGTTACTATACAGGCAACTACTCTGGATGAAGTGCTTTCGGTAATTACGGATCCGGAAGATCGTGTGCATGCCGAAAATTTTGTTCGTTACCTGGAATATGTCAGTGCACTCGTCCCATCAGGAAACGAGTGGGTGCGCTTTGATATGTCCATTGTAAGAGGGCTAGCTTACTACACAGGTATTGTGTTCGAACTCTTCGATACTACAGGAGAGTTTAGAGCTGTCTGTGGTGGTGGTCGCTATGACAACCTTCTTGGAGCTCTAGGTGGAGTCGATCTCCCCGCCTTGGGGTTCGGGATGGGAGACGTTGTGCTTACAGAGTTGCTCAGGTCACAGGGAAAGCTCCCTGATTCAACCGAAGAGCTGGACTACTGGATTGTTGGGGAGGATATCTCTCCAACTATGGTAATGAAGGGTGCTGCAATGCTGAGGGCGCAGGGATATTCAGTGGAATACTCACTGCGCGGTATGACTGTCTCCAAGCAGCGAAAGGCTGCTAAAGTGCGCAATGCCAGCAGGATAGTAACTGTGCGCGAGACTGAAGCTGGTGAAATAGAAATAATTGATTTAGACGCCAACAACTTGGAACGAAATGGCTGACGATAAAAAACTCCCGACTCGCGCAGAAGATTTTAGCGCCTGGTACAACGAACTCGTATTGAAGTCCGAGCTTGCAGACTACTCTCCTGTTAGAGGCTGCATGGTCATTCGTCCAAATGGTTATGGAATCTGGGAGCGCATGCAGCGTCAGCTTGATGACATGTTTAAAGAAACAGGTCATCAGAACGCATATTTCCCGGTCTTTATCCCTGAAAGCTTTTTACGTAAAGAAGCAGAACACGTAGAAGGTTTTGCTCCCGAGATGGCGGTGGTAACGCACGGTGGCGGAAAAGAACTGGAAGAACCGCTTGTAGTCAGACCTACTTCAGAAACAATTATCTATTCAATGTTTGCGAAGTGGGTGCAGAGCTATCGTGATCTGCCACTACTGATTAATCAATGGGCTAACGTTGTACGCTGGGAAATGCGTACGCGCCTATTTCTACGTACACTGGAATTCCTCTGGCAGGAAGGCCACACAGCGCACGCAACCGAAGCAGAAGCAGAAATGGAAACACGCAAGATGCTTGGAGTATATCGTGATTTCATGGAAGGCTGGATGGCGATGCCTGTAATTACAGGCAGAAAGAGTGAGTCTGAGCGTTTCGCCGGAGCACTTAGAACATATTCCTGCGAAGCCATGATGCAGGATAACAAAGCACTTCAGGCTGGCACCTCGCATAACCTGGGGCAGAACTTCTCCAAGGCATTCGATCTTACATTCCAGAGTGAAGGAGGTACACTTGAACATGCCTGGAATACAAGCTGGGGTGTCTCTACCCGTATGATCGGCGGGCTGGTTATGACTCATAGTGACGATAAGGGGTTGGTCGTACCGCCACTTCTCGCTCCAATCGAAGTTGTAATAGTTCCTATCTATCGTAGTGACGAGCAGCGTGCGCAGGTTCTTGAAGCGGCTGACAGAATTAAGGAAAACCTCAGGGCCTGGGAGCGCAGGCGTGAGTCGAGGCTTAGAGTTCATATCGATTCTCGTGATGGGTTAAAGCCGGGCGCGAAATACTACGAGTGGGAGCTTCGTGGCGTACCAATTCGTATGGAAATTGGCCCGCGCGATCTTGAGGCAAACCAGGCTGTCCTCGTTCGCAGAGATAATGGTGTAAAGCAGGTTTATTCTCTCGATACTATTGGTGAGCAGATTCAGGAAATTTTAAGTTCGATGCAGGAAGAACTTTTAATCGCAGCTCGCGATCGCAGAGAGAAGAACAGCATACGTGGTAAGATCACCTACGATAAGTTCAAAGAAGTTATGGAAGGTGATGGAGCATTTGTTTACGCAGGGTGGTGTGAAGCTGCGGCATGCGAAGCACAGATAAAAGAAGAGACAAAGGCAACCATACGCTGCCTGCCAGACGAAGAGTTCAGATCTGCTGAAGTACCGCAAACCTGCTTGCTGTGTGGCGAGAAGGCAACCGTTGAGGCTTTGTGGGCGAAGTCATACTAGTGCAAAGCGGTTATAGCAGAAGCCATGAGAACGGAGAGTTGTTATGCGACTCCGTTCCTCTACGTGTTATTGCCGAAACGTATGGTACGCCAACATATGTCTATAGTGCGAATACTATAAGAGATAGATATAACGCACTGTCGGATGCATTAACTGGAGTATTAGGCAGCTCAAAGTTCCGCCTTCACTTTGCAATGAAGTCGAATTCGAATCTCTCGATTCTTGGGCTTTTGAGAGGGCTTGGTGCCGGTGTGGACATTGTTTCTGGTGGGGAGTTATTCCGCGCCCTTAAAGCCGGGTATACCGGCGTCGATGTAGTTTTCAGTGGCGTAGGCAAGACAGATGAAGAGATAACAGCTGCCTTGAAAGCAGGGATTAAATCACTCAATGTTGAATCCCCTGCCGAACTCGAAGCAATTCAACGGGTTGCAGAATCTCTTGGTGTTGTAGCGCCTTTATCGTTTCGTGTGAATCCGGATGTCTACGTTGACTCTCCACATCCGTATATCAAGACTGGCGAACACGGGATGAAGTTTGGTATTCCTGACGATCAGATTGTAGAGTTAACCAAAAGAACTCTGGAATTGCCAAATGTTCGACTTGTAGGACTCGCTGCACATATGGGGTCTCAGATTGCACAGGCAGAACCATACGGAATAACAGCGAAGAAGCTGCTTGACCTTGCAAATGAAATTCGCGCTTTAGGTGTGACAACTCTGCGCTATATGGATCTTGGTGGTGGTATCGGCGTTACATACGAGAACGAATCACCCATGAATCTGATTGCATTTGCTAATGCAATAGCGCCGTATGTTATCGAGTCAGGATTGGAGCTGGAGCTTGAGCCAGGACGCTTTCTGGTCGCAGAAAGCGGTGCCTTGCTTGCTCAGGTTGTATATAGAAAGAGAAGTGGCGGAAAGGATATCTTCATTACCGATACTGGTATGAACGATCTCATTCGGCCAGCTCTCTACGAAGCCTATCATGCTATCGATTCAGTCTCTCCAGTTGAAAATCAGATTGTTGCAGATATCGTAGGGCCGGTCTGTGAGAGCGGTGATTTCTTTGCGTTGGATCGAACTGTTGGTGAGGTTGAGCAGGGCGGTTATTACGCACTTAGAGGCGCAGGAGCGTATGGATACGTGATGGCGTCTAACTACAATTCCCGTGGTCGTCCGGCCGAAGTTCTGGTTGATGGCGACAGGTATGGTCTGATCTCGCGACGCGAGACACATGAAGATCTACTGAAGCTGGAATATGATACTCCACTTTGGAATATAGAATAAATGAGAGTTGGAATTTTAGCAGACACGCATGATCGGGTTCCTGCCGTAGCTGCTCTCGTTAAAATAATGATAGATAAGGGAGCTTCACTCATTATGCACGCGGGTGACTATTGCTCTCCGTTTTCATTAGCGCCACTTCACGATGAAAACATCCCGCTACTGGGAGTTTTCGGAAGGAATGATGGTGATCACGAAGCGTTAAGTGCTTACGCTGCATCTATGGGTGTTGGAGCGGAAATCTACGGATCTCCGCACAGCTTTGATGTAAATGGAAAGCAGGTTTTGATAGTTCATGATATTAATGAGATCAATCAGCGGTCTATTCAGCATCACCAGTTTGTTATTCATGGCAGCTCGCATGTCCCAGAAGTAAAGACACAGGGAAACACCCTGATCATCAATCCAGGTGAAGCCTGCGGTTGGATTAACGGTGTTTGTACTGGTGCATTGCTCGACTTCAGAACAAAGGAAGTCGAAATACTTAAATTGAATGGCTTTTAGTTATGAATGATAGTCGAATTTTAATTATCGACTTTGGATCTCAGTATACTCAGCTGATTGCACGTAGAGTGCGTGAAGCCAGAGTGTACTGCGAAATCCATCCACCAACAAGAACTGTTGAGTGGATTAAAGAATGGAACCCTTCAGGAATTATTCTGAGTGGTGGGCCAAACTCTGTATTTACAGATAATGCGCCAACATCTAATCCTGCGATCTTTGATGTGGCTCCGATCCTGGGTGTCTGTTACGGGATGCAGCTTATTTCACACCTGTCAGGTGGAGAAGTTAAGCGCGGTGATCGTAGAGAGTACGGACGTGCAGAAGTTAAGGTCACGGATACTGACGGCTTGTTTGCGGGTTTTCACCTCGGTGATGTTACATCCGTTTGGATGAGTCATGGCGATCACGTGGATGTGGCACCTGATAACTTTGTTGTTACTGCGACAAGTGAAGCGAATCCGATCGCAGCTATTCGTCACATCAGCAAACCAATTCACGCAGTTCAGTTCCATCCCGAAGTTGCACATACACCTCGTGGTATTGAGCTAATCTCCAACTTTTTGTTCAATGTGTGTAAAGTTGAACCATCCTGGACATCTGGTGCGTTTATAGATCAGCAGGTTGAAGAGATCCGCGCAAAGGTTGGAAAGAGCAGAGCAATCTGCGGGCTTTCCGGTGGTGTGGACTCATCAGTTGCAGCAGCACTGGTCCATAAGGCAATCGGCGATCAGCTCACCTGTATCTTTGTCGATACCGGGCTAATGCGAATGAATGAGCGCGAGCAGGTTGAGCGCACCTTCAGACAGCACCTTGGTATTGAGCTGATCTGCATCGATGCTTCCGAGAGGTTCATGACTGCGCTTGCTGGCGTAGATGATCCTGAAAAGAAGCGTAAGATTATCGGGCACAACTTTATAGATGTCTTCGAAGAAGCCTCAGCCAGCGTTGGTAGCGACGTAGAATTTCTGGTTCAGGGCACACTCTATCCGGACGTTATTGAGTCTGTATCAGCCACTGGCGGGCCGTCTGTTACCATCAAGACGCACCACAACGTTGGTGGGCTCAAGGAAGATATGAAGTTCAAGCTCATTGAACCGTTGCGCGAACTCTTTAAGGATGAAGTGCGCAATGTTGGACGCGAGCTTGGTTTACCTGAAGAGATGGTAGGACGCCACCCATTCCCAGGACCAGGGCTTGCTATCCGTATTATCGGTGACGTAGCTGCAGATAAGGTGAAAACCCTTCAGAAGGCTGACGCGCTTTACCTGGAAGAGATACGTGCCGCCGGTCTGTATGACGATATCTGGCAGGCATTTGCTGTTTTACTCCCGATCCGAAGCGTCGGCGTAATGGGCGACGAGCGAACATATGATAATGTACTCGCATTGCGCGCAGTGACCAGTACAGATGGTATGACAGCGGACTGGTACCCATTCCCTTCAGAAGTGATGTCCAAGATTTCGAGCCGTATTATCAACGAAGTCGACGGTATCAATAGAGTCGTATATGATGTTAGCTCTAAGCCACCCGCTACTATCGAGTGGGAGTAGTCCAGCTTCTGGCGCGGTCAGGTAGGGAAATAAGGGGCGGCTGATGATGGCATGAAAAGCTGCTAAGACCGTGTAATTGTGGGCTTTTTGGTATTTATCTCGCATGGTCTGGCAAGAGGAAGAAGCGCAAAAGTGAACTAACCAACGAACGCTACCTGAAGCGAGATCAGCTTCAATGGGGTTCCTTGAACGATTTTGAAGGAGCGAATGAATGGTGTAAGCTCTACCTGGTATTCCTGTCCCGACAGGCACTGGACAGCTTCATTGCCATAAAAACTTGCGGGCGGTTCCGAATTTATGCTGCCTTCACGGTACGACTCGGACCCGCACAAGTACTGGTACACTCAACCAGGTGTTGATGCTGACATGCAAAGCGGTGCAGAAAGATGGGAAATTGCTTGCCAAATTTATTTACGATGTACAGCCCGCACTCTGCCGTATGAGACGGGATATAAAACATACTGGATTGACTAAGGGACTAGGATAAGAGCAAAAGGGTATGAAGGTTGTATACAACAAGGCTGAATATCGTGAGCAGCGGACGGTGGTTTTGCAGGATTGGGTGGATATGATTGATGAGTGGACAGTTGGAAGTGCTCCCGATATTTTTAGCTGTAATCTGACACATTAGCTTGTAACTATTGCTAGCCGTTCGATTTTAACATCGAAAGCTGTTGTTCAATGGTTCAGGGTGTTATTAACTATGGTTGAACTGGAAATGTCGTCTGCTTACGTTTAGCCACTCAAATTAAGATACGGAAATTGAATGCCTTGGACTTCGGAACACACTAAATGGCTAGTTGATACTGGCGAACGACTGAAGACAGCAGACGGCAAGAAGATAAAGGTCCTTGAGTTTCGTCATGAGAAAGATGAGGCCATACTTTCGGCCTGGGCGAAACACTTCCGGAATCATTACTGCCTGGATACCGAAATCGATTTCCTTCGGAGCAAACGCTCACGACCGGATTATCTTACCAATATCAAATTCCCATGCCAAACATCCAAACTCGGCCCGGTAATTAGGGCGGGAGATTTTGGAGAAATTCTAGTTTCCGATTACCTGCAATGGCTACTCGGTCACTGGGTGCCTAGGGTACGGTGGTCATCGAAGGTTGTTCGAGATGAATCGCCAAAGGGCAGTGATGTCATTGGATTTCGATATCATAAAAAAGACGGGGATGCCTCCACCGAAGATGTATTGTTTGTCTTTGAATCTAAGACAAAATTTTCCGCCTCTAAAGTCAACCGTCTGCAAGATGCCATCAACCACTCCGCTAAAGATCATATCCGAATCGATGAGTCGCTAAACTTTATCAAGCAAAAGCTCTTTGAAAAAAATGAAATCGAACAAGCTCTAAGGATTGAAAGATTTCAAAGCCCTGTGGATACGCCTTACAAGGAAACATACGGCGCTGCTGCTATTATCTCTGATGAATTTTTCGATGCCGACGAATTGGCGAAAGCAGATTGCAGGAAAGTTACCAAATCATCAAAATCAAAGGAATTCTTTCCTCATCCTAATGGTGACAACCTTGTTCTCTTGGTTATCAAGGGGGGTGGCATGATGGACCTTGTCCATGAACTCTACAAGAGGGCTGCGGATGAAGCCTGAAAAAAAATCCCAACTCCTGCTAGGTATCACTCGGTCAAAGGCAAAAATGCTTGAGTACGGCGTCCCGGAAGAGCATCACATCAAAATCACTCAGGATCCGGCCAAGCTTTTCACCATCACGATTGGTTTGTTGGGTGATTTTGCCGCCGCCATCAACAGGGATGTACCGGATCCCAGCAATATCTTGGAGCTAAAAACCAATCTGCTATTTTCCGTACGCTTTTTTGACTCATACCTTCAATCAAAGCTGAACGAGGCACTTGATCCGTATCTTGTGCTTTTGGGTTCAGCTTCCTATTACCTGTGCGATCTTCCCGGAAGCGCTTCGGTATTAGCAAAGCGTATCGATGGTGATTGTCCAGATCTGGATAGCGAGGGATTGGAGAACCTGTTGCTTTGGTTGTTGCAGGGCGATCTTGGAACCTATTTTGAGGGAATGGAAGGGCCCTTCGGCGGATTCATCGACGGGATTTCAAAATGGATTTTTCGATTCTTCGAGGACGGGAACGGCGAAGGCGATCTTCGCAATTTAGCCACGAAGCTGAGGGGCGCTGTCTATGAATTTGGCACCCCTAGGCAGCTTCTATTTGGTGATGTGATCTCGGCAGTTCTGAAGAAAAAGCTCGAAAATTCTGCTTGGAAGGCTTTGCCGTCATACTCCGGGTTGCCTCGCGAAAAATGGCTTCATGCGTTGCAAAAGGATTCTTTCATCAAGGAACTCTGGCCTGCGCAACACCTTTTAGGCAAGGCTGGTGTTCTCAAAGGCGAGTCTGCAATCATTCAGATGCCTACCAGTGCGGGCAAAACAAAGGCAACGGAAATGATCCTTCGAAGTGCGTTTCTGGCCGAGCGTGTTTCGCTGGCTATCATCATCGCGCCGTTCAGGGCGTTGTGCCATGAGATCAAGAATAGTCTCGTCGCGGCATTTCACAACGAATCCACAAAGGTGGATGAATTGTCTGATGCTCTACAGACTGACTTCGATATTGCCAAACTCCTGGGGCATCAGCAGATTTTGGTTGTCACTCCTGAGAAGCTCCTTTATGTTCTTCGACATGCTCCAGAGTTGTCTGCCCATGTTGGCCTGCTGGTCTTTGATGAAGGCCATCAGTTCGACAGTGGTACGAGGGGGATCACATATGAGTTGCTCCTGACGTCACTACGCTCTATGATCCCCGTAGGAACTCAGAAGGTACTAATCTCAGCGGTAATTAGCAACGCCGAGGCTGTTGGAGAATGGCTGAATGGAGAGCCTAATGTCGTCGAAGGTACAACCCTGACTCCGACTTTCCGATCGGTCGGATTTGCGAGCTGGCTCGATTCATCGGGAAGGATCGAGTATGTCGATAGCCGCAACGTCGAACAAAATGAGTTCTTCGTTCCGAGGGTGATTGAACGGTCTACTCTCAGACGCAAGCGGCGAGAAACAACTAGTCGTTTTTTTCCAGAACAAGCCCTCAAATCCAATGGCGAGCCAAATCCCGATTTTGGGAAAACGGTCGCGCTTTACCTAGGTTTGAAATTGGCGCAAAATGGAAGTATCGCTATCTTCTGTGGGAGGAAGTCAACAGCAGCAGGTGTCTGCGAAAAGGTCGTCGATGTTATCGAGCGAGGGGTACCATTAGCCTTACCGTCAGAGTTTTCGGATGCCCAGGAAATTGAGCGACTAACACATTTACACATCCAAAATCTTGGAGATGAGGCCCCAGCTTCCCGGAGTGCAGTATATGGGATTTTTTCCCATCACGGCAATACGCCGCATGGTATCCGATTAGCGGTGGAGCACGCTATGCGCGACAACCTTGTGCGATTTGTTGTTTGCACATCTACTTTGGCACAGGGGGTAAACCTTCCGATTAGATACCTTATTGTGACCAGTATCTACCAGGGCGTCGAACGGATCAAGGTACGCGATTTCCACAACCTTATTGGTCGAGCTGGCAGGGCGGGGATGCATACCGAAGGCAGCATCCTATTTGCAGATCCTGTGATCTATGACAATCGCAAGGCACGCAAAGATAAATGGCGCTGGGATCAGTTGAAAGAACTCCTAGAACCGAGCAATTCCGAGCCATGCATTAGCAATCTCTTGTCGATCTTCGATCCCATTAAGAGCGATGACGAGAAATACATCATCAGTATGGAGGCTCTGGATTTTGCCAAAGCCTATATTAACAATCCTGATGAAGTTGCCAAATTGTCTGCCCATATAGCTGTACAACACATAGACAAAAAATTCTCACGCGACGGTGTTGAGCGCCAAGTCGCTTGGAGAATCAGCCTCATTTGTGCCGTCGAGAGCTTTCTACTATCCCATTGGGATGAATCGGAAGATGGGCTTTCAGAAGCCGAGGTTGGTCGTCTGGCCGAAGGAACGCTCGCTTTCTTCTTGGCTGATGGACAGAAAAAAGAGAATATTCGCGAGTTGTTTCAGCTTCTAGCTGTGAACATCTCCGCAAGTATTCCCGAACCCGTTCGCCGTAAAATCTATGGACGGACACTTTACGGTATTCAAGATGCTCAAGCTATTGAGACATGGGTTCAGTCCAACGCTAGCAGCCTGCTCACCATCGTTGATGAAACAAAAGCGCTCGATATTCTTTGGCCATTGCTCACCCAACATATTAATAACAATCTATTCACTAAGTTCGATAAATCAGAGGTGCTTAAAGAAATCGCGCATGGATGGATCAGTGGAAACCCCTTCAGTGATCTCCTAAAAATTATTCGTAAGCAAAAAGTCAAAATGATTTGGGGTACTCGCCGGAGGGAGTGTAAGATCGATCATGTCGTAGATGTCTGTCAGGGGGCGCTAGCTTATGATGGAGCACTTGTTATAGGCGCTGTGTGTGAATTCATTAACACACTCGGTCAAGATGATGCCGAAGGTGCCATCAGTTGTCTACAGCTCTTACAAAAGCGACTGAAATATGGTCTGCCGACAGAAACCACCATTGCTCTTTATGAACTTGGCTTTTCAGATCGCATCATCGTTCAGGATCTTGCTACATCCTTTAACCTGGTTGCAACACAGAAGAAAGATCTCATGAAGGCGCTGAAACGAGATCGGAATAGAGTTGGAGCTGTCATAGAGAAATACCCAAGCTATTTCCAGAAACGCATGAATGAAATTATGGGCTAACAAACGCGTTAACTCAATCTGGCAACTCTGCTGCGATCAATTGCCAGGTTGTTATGCAAAAACGTTTAACATTAGGGCTCCCGATCGGTCGACTTCCGCCTTGGGTCGCTTTTTTCCAGATTAACCCGACATGGTATGTCTATTAATGCTGATTCTGGATTGCAAAAAAAAACGCGAATAGAAGAAACCCTATCCGCGTTTTTTTTGTCCAATAAATGGTGTTATGTAGTTTGAATTACCTACTATAAAAGGATACGAAACTTTGCGGACAACTGGGTATAGAAAGTTAGGGTTTGGCGCAGTAGCCGTAGGACTGCTAATGGGTGGAAGTTCCAACCTGTTCGCTCAGGGAATGGGCGGCGGACGTTCTGGAGCTGATCTCCCAGCACCGACCTTGCCACGAAAGTACGA
>JBEBRK010000018.1:0-43439 GCA_040394885.1 Gemmatimonas phototrophica | reverse complement strand
CCGTAAAGTACCAGAGTTATTCGCTAAGACATCAGATTTCTCTGAAGAGCTCTCACCTTCCACCCCGCCGGCATATGCAACGGACACCAATCCCTGTGATGATCGCGCAGATGATAAGTCAGATGATCGTGCAGACGATAAGGCAGGCGAATCTATTGCAACTTCTGACTGCTCTACAGCCGCATCACGCCTCTCTTCCAGCGCAGTTGCAAGATTGGAGATCCCGTACATCGTGCCGCAACCAAACAGTATGTATATGTATTGTTTCATATGGTTGTATGTTTTAAGATCTATCTGATTTCTATCTGATTTCCATAGTGGAACTCTCACCCGGATCTACCTTACGGGCACCAGCAATCAGATGCACCGGCTGAATAGGATTGGCATCCTTGATCACGAATGTCTGGACCTGAAAACGTGCAATCAATTGTGATCGTTTTAGTGCCGTATTCTGTTGCCTGCCGTTCTGAAGTTCATCTTTCTGAAGTTCCCCTTTTTGCGGCTCACCCTGTGGTACATGAACAGCCAGGTCCAATCCGGATGTAGCGACAATCCGATTCATGGAGCCTATGTTTGACAGCAGTTGACCAATAGCGTGATAATCGCCTATAACACCCAGTTTGTAGCGATACGTATCGAACTGCTCGCCATACAGTACAGGCAGAGGTTCAACGCTGGCAATATCCAACCCTGCTCTCCTCGCCGAATTTGAAATACCTTCAAGGAGTGAAGCCAGTTCATTGGAATTAGGTATTAGCTCACGAATGGCAAGGAGATTGGATTCGTGAACTCTTGCCTGCGCTAGTATATCTTCAACGCTTCCCTGCGTCATCTGAACCTTCGCTCGCCTGTTTGCGCCTTCGAGATTTTCCACTCTCGCTTCCAGTTCACTTAGCTCGACACTCTTTGGCTTGTAAACCAGATGCCAGAACAGAGCAGCTAAAACAACCGCAAGGATTGCAACAGACAGCGCGCCCTGCTCTCTCTTTGTAAGATTCTCACCGATAGCCATTACTGTGACACCACAATGTTGAGTGGTGAAGTCTGAATAAACTCATCGCTTGCTTCTCTGGTTGTTATCTCGAGCTGAAATTCTGTCACAGGCTTTCCCATACTGATCACCAGATCGGAGCGACCAAGCTGTACGTTCTGAAAAAAAGGAGACGCGGCAAGCTGTTTCATAAACAACGTTAAAGCCTGAATATCAACGGTCTGTCCGACAAGACGGAAGGTGACTTCTTTCCCTGTGCTGTTAACTGGTAAAGTTGCGGGAGTACTGCCTGGCTTTGCAGAACTCGAATCTTTTGGATCGATGATATCTGCAGGGGTCAATTGAACAATGGACGCAAGCCATGTATATGGAGGTAAAGCAATATTAATCTCATCCAGAACATGGGCCCAGGTATACCGCATCCGATCAATCGAGTTAATAAGTGTAACCTGTTTCAACACCGAATCTCTTAGTGCAATTGCCTGCGTACGCTCGCGAAGAACTGAAGCATAGCTCATCGAATCAGATACAGCCTGCTCCTCTCTCTCCTTTAATTCCGAGCTACTGTTATGCTGCGATGTTACCATCGAAAACACCACCAACGATGACAACAGAACCGAAGCTCCCGCCGCGATCGTGTATTTGTCAATCGAAAGTCTTCCAAACCAGTCTTTCAGACTGAAGCTGGCAGAAAGGGATTTCTGACTTGCAATCCTCCTGCTACCAGGAATCAGATTTATCTCAATCATCAATTGCTACGCCCCCTCAACGCGAGACCAATCGACACCATTAACAGAGGCGTAACATCTTCTACATTCAGCTCTCCAAATGCACTGTCGGCAACTGACAGGGATTTGATGGGATTGGCAAAACGAACCGGAGTCCCCAGGCGCTCACCTAAATAATTTGCAAGCCCCGGAATTGAAGAACCACCACCACACATGTATATGCTGCTAATTTCGGTGGCAGACTTACCATATGTACCTAAAAAGGTTGCTGCACGCTCAACAGTTGCAGCAATTTCTCCTCCTTTGAGCTCAATAACGGCTTCAAGTTCCGGAGTAACGTCCCTTCCTCTTAATACAGCATCAGCATCTCGGGATGAAAAACTATGTTCGCGCTGTAAATCTTCGCTAAAGTGCCTTGTTCCAACTCCAATATCACGATTGATGACAGGAACACCATCATCCAGAATATTTATTCCCGTCGAATCATGTCCTACATTAATGATTGCGATTCCACCGCCAATATGAGATTCATAGTTCAATTTAAAAACGTTGCTTAATGCAATAGACTCAACGTCCAGAATTGACATCTCCAATCCAGCTTCCTGGATTAACCGTACTCTCGAATCGATAAGATCACGTTTAGCGGCAACCAGCAGGACGAGCATTTCATCATCAAACTCGTTTTCGCTAAGAATCTGAAAGTCGATCTCCACACCATCCATATCAGGAATGTGCTGCTCAGCTTCCATCTTAATTAACGCCAGAGCGAGACTCTCCTTTACCTTTTCGGTCTGGATTCGTTTCAGGATTACATCTCGTCCGCTGACCGCAGAAACTACACGGTTAGGCTTAACACCTAACACCTCAATTGTAGAACGAATGGCGTCTGCTACTATACCCGAGTCCATAATCTCACCGTCAACTATGGCATCAGGCATAAGACGTGTCATTGCCACACGCGTGAGTTCTGGCTCCCCTCGACTATGATCGATCACGGCTGCCTTTATCAGCCCTGAACCAATGTCGAGCCCGACTGTTATATTCCCTTTCGTAAAGAGAGCCATTGATTAATAAAGTTTTATCCAACCCCATAATGGGATTGGTCTGAGGTGATAGACTGTGTCTGGTACGGAGTCAGATGCGCTCACCGTCTCACGGTACAGCTCTGAAGACAAACCAACTTTTCTGTATGTCAGGTTCCGCCCATAACCAACTTTTGCGGAGCCTACAATCCAGTATATAGAAGTATCGACGCGAGTAATAAAAGTTTGAGTTTCGGCAATTCCGATTGAATCCAGAAGCAAAATAGGGTCAAATATTCCGATTGTTCCCAGACCCAGCGAATCGGCGAGATTAATAGCTTTCCACACTGCCCCTTCGGCCGCCATCTCTGCTTTGAGATTTACACTCTTACTGGAAGCTAAAGCTGTATCGTTTCTAAGCATAAATGCCAGAGGGCCGCTTAATACCGAAACAACCACAATTGCCATTATAGCTGTAAATAATGCAAAGCCGGACCTCCCCGGACGCACCAAGTTGAACATTCCACTACGTGCCCTGAATAAGCGCGGCATCAGCGATTCCTTAACGAGTAGATGATTAATATCGAGTCACTCATCCGTGCACCTGCTATAAATCCACCATTTAGCCGCCCAGACCTATTCGCCTCGCTACGCAGTTGGAGCCCAATAGAGCGAAGAGGTCTGACTACATCGTGCGAGCTTCTCTCGACTCCATAGATATCAGTATACGTTAAAGCCATAGGTGGATAGGAGGCATGAGAATATGGACCACTAACAGGTTGAATTGTGTGACAAGGCGATTCAGGAGGACAACGTTTATAACCCAGATACCATCCATTATCTGCCGCCCTGTATATACTGTATCGCGCAGGGCGTATAAAACGCACCTGCACTCCAGGCGCTACAGTCTCATTATTCACTCCGTGCAGTTCAACTATTACCAGTGAGTCAGCGACCGATAACGGCACAGCAGACTTCATCGTATTTGAACACAGGTTTTTATCTGCTGAGCTTCTAATTCGTGCAATACGGAAGTACAGCCACTGCCGCTTTCCTGTAACATCATCTACTACGGCGTACACTCCAATCATATCGTTGGAATCCGGCCTATCTATCCAATGAGTTTTCAAAGAAGATTGGTAATCTGCTTCGCCTGAATAGGAATAATCGACATCTGATTGTAGCTGAGGTAAAACCAGCTCACCTGTATTAAGCTGCTGACATACTGTGCCCGCTCCCAATCTCTCGTTCACTTGCATGGAGGTGTCGGTACCTGCGAACAGGTCACCGCTAACGCTGGAGCCTTTAATCACATCGGCAAGAACGCCAGCGACCTCATCCAACCCGCGCCGGAGCCTCACATGCTCACCACCTATCAATGCAGCCCTGGTCGATGTAGACATAGCAAGGAAGACGATAAGAGATATCATGCCACTTATAGAAATTGCTATCAGCAGTTCAACCATCGTATATCCTTTTCTATCACGACACACTTCTATCAGACATCTTCTCTTCCACTCTCCAAGAAGATTTTTCATATACCACGGCACCATCTATGACCGACATAACTGTCATGATTATTTGGGCCAGCTGCACCAGGTTGACCTGACTCTACAGCATTACCTGTCGATGCGACATTATATCGATCGATATATACCGTATTTCCGGTATCAACCATCCATCTGATAGACCCCAGTCTACCATTCGACACCTCTCCACCAAAAACCTGACACGGCATCCCGATAATCTCTTCATACTTATTTTCCACCCACGAAACACCTTCTACTGTAGCTTTATTTGATTCCAGCAACCTGAAAGTATAGATCATAAAAGACTGCATCACTGGAACTGTAGTCGCGATCATCACTAGTGCTACCAGCACCTCGATCAATGAGAAGCCGGATCTGGTTTGATTGGTCATATTTCATTTTATCAAACAACCAAATCCCTGTCCTTAGCAGAATTCATCAGGTCGTAGCGTTTTTTGTATTCTATTGAGTACAAAAAACGGCGCCCATTGCTGGGCGCCGCCGAGGGGGTGTGGTGCATACTGCTAAATTATATCAACTACAACCTGCCGCTAACTACACCGACTCCTGCCTTTTACGGCAGTAGTCGCATGACTTTGCGTCACTATTCGCCTGTACCTGTTGCTGCTGCACAGACAGGCTCACCGTCTTTACCGGAGGTGCTATCAGCGCTGGTACCGTCATTCACTTTGATCTTGCACTCAGTTGAAGGGGTTTGGGCATGTTTCGCAGTAGCGGACCATCCTGCGCCCCCAGTTGCAATAGTAGTTGTTACCGTAACGCCCTTGGAGGATTCATAGGCGGTACCTGGCGCTGTATAAACTCCGCCGTTCTGTGCAGCAACTCCTTCCATTGTTGTAGCAAGATTACGCAAATCTGCTTTCATAGTTGCTACGTATGCCTGCTCTCTCGTACTCGAAAACTTAGGAATTGCAATCGCCGCTAAAATGCCGATGATTACAACTACAATCAACAACTCGATAAGGGTAAAGCCTTTTCTACGAGATGCTGTTGTAAAACCTTTGACTGATCTGTTCATAGCCTACTACCTCCGTTAAGAGTAATTGAGCGCTCACGGCGAGTGCTCGTTTATCACTGGATCAACTACTGACTGATGTAAATATTCAGCGGTAGTATCCCTTTAGCGTTACATCACCGTCTTGCAATTACGCAGTCCTAGCTATTGCACACTTGACCTTATTTATAAGATCGTCATTACGAAACGGTTTCTGTACAGATTTATATAAAGTCCTGTCAAGATCTTCTGGCATGTTGAACGATCCTTGCGCCGTCATAAGCACAACAGGAAGTTCAGGATGTGTATTTCTTACTATATTGATCAGATCTATCCCGGATAATTTCGGCATTCTATAGTCAGTAATAAGCACATCAGGTTCAACTTTTCGAATCAGCTCACACACCTCCATACTATCCAGAGTTGTATGCGTTTCGAAGTCGGCTGCATTTAATACAAGCCTTACAACCTCAACTATGCTCCTTTCATCATCAACAACCAACGCCTTTAATCGATGCCCCGGCTCGAAAGCAATCAAGTCTAAAAATCCTAAGCAAGTGGGATGTAAAGTGTAAAACAGGCTCCTTTTTGACTTCTACCGAATCGAGGTGAAGGATCGGCGACCTCTACAGCTCCGCCATGAACCTCGGCAGCATGAGATACAGCCGACAGCCCAAGACCTGTTCCGCCATTTTTGGTAGTAAAGAAGGGATGAAAAAGCCTATCCCTTACTTCGGCAGGCACACCCCGTCCCTGATCTGAAACTCGTATAACTACAGCTCCCTTACCCGTATTCAGCTTTTTGCATTCATAATCTGGATGCACATCTACCCTGACAACAGAGTTTTCAGGCGATGCCTGAATAGCATTGTGAACCAGATTGAAAACTGCCCTGTGCAATACCTCCTGATCGCCATGAATAACCAGATCATCGGTACTGTAATCCAGTGAAAGCTGTGTACTTGAAAGCCTGTCCGGATGTGCTGAGGCGACATTAACAACATTGCGCACCATGTCTACAACGTTTACAACCTCTGTATTGGACATCGGCTCTGAGCCGGTTTGCAAATAGTTATTTAACATCTGAGCCAATCTTTCCGATTCGCTTCTCGCCAACTCAGCGAGCCCTTTCTCAGTATCGGCAACTCTTGGGGACTCTGCAATCATCTGAATCGCACTGCTTATACACGCCAGTGGATTCTTGATATCGTGGGCGATAGATGCTTCTATAGTTGCGGTATCTTTCTTACGATTCTGCCGCTGAGACCGAAGATCCTCGATCTCCCTTCGAAGCATATTTCTTCTGATTCTGAGTTCTGCGATATCTCCCCATGCAAAGTCTCCACCGAGGGAGAAGAGTGCCAGAATAACGCCCAGGATTGCACCTACATATAAAAATGTAGGATCTGGACGCTGCCATATGTACATACCAATTGAACCAACTCCAACGCATACGGCCATCTTGGACAGCGTTGGCTTCGTGATTATCAACCTAGGCAGGCGGCCTGAATGTTGATGCACCGGAACGGATAGGGGGGTCAAATATTGCATTTCGCAACCATATGACGACCTTGCAAAGAAAAAGGTAACTTTTGTCCAGATTATCTACTGTTTACGAACGACTGTTCGGGGTGGCAGCTGACATTTAAGCCATTATCCATATAGATTTAGATATAAATGCCCACTGACATAGGTGACTCTATTACGGCCGGAGGCGTTGCCGGCCGCACAATCGCGATCTTTGTTCTACTCGCACTCAACGCTCTGTTCGTACTAGCGGAATACGTTTTCGCAGCGGTCTCTTCAGATCATGACGAACAGCAACAATCCCCTATCACAGCAATACGTGTAGGGAGTTCATTTGCGAGTGTTGGCGTCGGCGTACTGGCTGGCCCGTACTGGTTTGTTGCGGTTGCTCTCCTGCATCTTATAGCTGCGTCCCTCGCGCCTATGGCAGTTGCAACGGATAGACCTGACGCAATTGGGAAGTGGGTTATTCCTATCATGAAATTATTTTCCAAGCTGCTGACTCCAGTAGTATGGATTGTTAATCATGTTACCAATGCTCTTCTCCGCTCGTTTGGGATCGAAGATGGATTTGGAAAAAAGCCCGCTCATACAACCGATCAACTTCGTACTCTCGTTATGAACGCGCACGCACGCGGTTCTATTGAAGAGTCGGATCGTGCAATGTTAGCTGGTGTTTTTGACTTCAAACAAAAACGCGCCAACGATGTCATGCGCCCAAGAACAGAGATTGTCGCGATTGATATTGATTCAACAGAAGAAGAAGTTCGCGAAATCATCAAAACTGAGCGCTTTTCACGTTATCCAGTATTTAGAGAGTCTCTGGATGACGTTGTCGGAGTATTCCTGGCTAAAGATCTGTGGCTACGGGATGAAACGCAGAAGTTTGAACTATCGTCACATGTTCGTGAAGCTCTGTATGTTCCAGATAGTCGCCCCGCAGCACGTATCCTGGACGACTTGCAGCGGACACGCGCTTACATGGCTGTCATTTTAGATGAATACGGCGGCACAGCAGGTATTATTACAGTCGAAGATCTTGTCGAAGAGGTAATGGGAGACATTACCGACGAGTACGATTCTGCGGCAAGAACTGCGTTAGAGCTCGATGGTGTTTTGGAGCTTGCCGGCTCACTATCTCTGATTGATGCCAGATCAGATTATGAGCTGGACATTCCTGAGGGTGAGTGGACAACTCTTGGCGGTTTCGCCTTCTCACAACTTGGAAGATTGCCTAAGGTTGGCGATCGCGTCTCAATACCAGAGGCCGAGTTGGAAGTAGTAGCTATGGATGGCAGGCGAGTTGCAGCCCTGAGAGTTCATAAAAATCCTACGATTACTATTAGCGAACTAGCTATAGCTCAATAGTAAAAATCGCAGTACCTATCAGTAACTTTAGATAACCAGCAGAATTTTATATGATGGCACAGTTGAAAAAATCATTAAACACATCAAAGATAAGTTGGTTACAGGGAACTTCTACAGCACTGATAGTCTCCCTGAGTTTAGCTGCCTGCTCATCTGGCCGGTTCGACAACCCGATGGATGCTGCAGAAAAATATCACCAAAGTACCGAGCTGCATGACGGCGACGTTATTGCGACCAGAATTGTGGATACTTCTGATTCTTCCGCAGTGATTGCTGTTACTATTGCGGGCGACAATGATAATTCTGATCGGAGCTCAGACTGGTATACCTTTGTGTCGAAGGACCCGAAGAAGGGATGGCTGGTAACAGATACAAAAACGATCGCTGTCCCAGATTCATTGCTTGCGGACGAGAGCAAACTATCACCAGCCCTTAGTCTTTTGGCGTCTCCAGATTCGGCGGCAAAAGAATACCTGATAGAACACAAGCCTCTCTTCGACTCGATTATCGATGTATTTATGGAAAGAGCTGTTCTTTCGGCTGTAGATATAGCCGACACAGGTTTGGTAGAAGTACGGGATGGAAAAATACTACAGACGAATCGCAGTGCTAAAGTACAGGATATGCTATCCCAAACCCTTGCGTCGCGTGTGTTTAGAGATGCGCGACATCAAAACTGTACGTTCGTGAGAGTAGCTAGTGTCGAGCATGGCGAAATGGGATATATGTTCGCCGAAGAAGGGTGTTTGCTGCCTGAGATGAGCCCGGATTTTATGATCTATTTTGAACCCATCTCAGATAACTGGTACATCTATAAAGCTGCTTACTAAGGAGTTGCCTGGTAGAAAGTTACTCGGCAGTGGCAAATGACTTCATCACATTTGCCACCGACAGGAACCTCTATACCTGCTATCTAATCCTTTAGGAAGTAGTCAATCGTTGAAACAACCCTTACAGTCTTCACGATCTGAGTTGCCTCTGCCACTCCACTGATCTGATCCCGAGGAAGAATTTCAAAGACTCCCTGATTAGCACGACGAATACTACCAACGCTGCTGCGTGAATCGCGTGCAAACTGCTCTGCTGATTCGCGCGCACGTGCCGTAGCTTCGGCAATCATCTCTGGTTTCAGATCATTCAGCTTGGTGAAAACAAACGTCGGACCCGTATTTCCCCACTGTTCACCCGAGCTAAAAACCACTCCCGCCGTAACGAGCTCAGCCACCTTCTGACTGGTCGCCAGGACAAGATCAGGGTTAGTAGAACGAACCATTAGTGTCTGGTTAATGACATAACGATTTGCAACCCGCTCAGGATTTCCGTACTGATTGGCATAGGCATCGTTTACTGAAAAGTCCTGAAGTGACACTTCAGCTGTATCGATCTGATTTCTCGCAAGGAATTGAAGAACCAGCTCTCTATTGGATTGCAGCTGGCGATGCGCTCCAGCCAGATCGTTCCCAGGAGCAACCAATCGAATTGGCCAGATCGCCAGATCTGCTCTCACTTCACGTTCAGAGATACCCTTAACAGTAACGAACCTGTCTGCTTCGCGGCCCTTAGCAAAGCCGTTCCCGATAAAGAGTCCGGCTATTATGAGCCCGACAGAGACGATTAGTGGGCGAAGATAGTCGCGATCCATACTATATAAACTCCGAGTTGGGTTATAAGTAACAAATATAAAGAGAATTGTATTCTCTGAGCAGACGGACAGCCGGCCCTATCGAATTAACGATTTACAGCATTCATCATATCGAAGATCGGCAAGTACATTGCCACAACCATGCCACCCACAATTGTACCCAGTAAGACAATCATCAATGGCTCCATGGCGGCGAGAAGGCCTGTTACTGCGGCATCAACCTCATCATCGTAAAAATCTGCGATTTTGGTTAGCATCTCATCCAATCCACCTGTCTGCTCTCCAACAGAGATCATCGAGATGACCATAGGAGGAAAGACTTTCGACTTCCTCAACGGATCAGCAATTGTGTCCCCACCGGCGATACTGCTGCGGCTGTCCATTATCGCATCCTGAATTACTCTGTTACCTGCGGTGCGGGCAGTTATCTCCAACCCTTCGAGAATGCTTACACCGGAGCTAATCAAGGTACCCAGGGTTCGAGAGAAACGAGACACTGCGCTCTTTCTAAGAACATCCCCCAATATTGGGACATTTAGGAGCAACCTATCGACCGTCAATTGCCCGTCTGGAGTTGCATAGTATTTCTTACCGAGATACCCAAGCAACCCTGCCACAATAATCATGGCCCACCAATAGTCCGAAAGAAACTTTGACGCAGCAATAACTAACAGGGTCGGCAATGGCAGAGGTACACCGACCGATTCAAACATATCTTTGAAAGTTGGTATAACAAAGAGGAGAAGAGTTGCCACAGCTGCTATGGCGACCGAAAAGATAACCCCAGGATATACCATTGCGCCCCTAACCTTACGCATCAATGCATCACTCTTTTCAAGAAAGGTAGCAAGACGCAGCAGTATCACATCCAGAATTCCACCAGCTTCCCCCGCAGCAACCATGTTCACGTACAACTTGCTGAAGGCTTTAGGATGCCGTTTAAATGCATCAGCGAGAGTGCTTCCTCCTTCAACATCCTGTACAACCAGACGTGTCATCTGCCCCAGCGATTTATTCTCTGTCTGGTTTGCTAATATGTCCAGCGCCTGCACCAGAGGCAGCCCGGAGTTTATCATCGTAGAGAACTGACGGGTGAAGATAACAATATCTCTGATCTTTATTCTTCCACCAGATGCAGCCTTTTCTTTTCCCTCTTCCTGAATCTTTACAATGGAAAGTTTCTGCTTGCGAAGCATCAGGATGAGAGCGTCCTTGGAAGCAGTTTCAACAGTTGCTGACTTGAGGTTTCCGTCCGGAGTTTTTGCAACGTATGCAAACTTTGGCATTACACGGTTACCCCAGGAAGGAGTCCGGCCATGCGGGAAAACTCTGTAACATCACTGCATACTCTAAGACACTCTTCTTTGGAAACCAGCTTGGACCTGTAAAGCCCCAGTAGAGAATCATTTAAGGTCTGCATCCCAAACTTTTTTCCTGCCTGCATAGCGGAATAAATCTGATGGACTTTATCTTCTCGGATCAGGGCTCGTATTGCCTGAGTTATCACAAGAATTTCAGCTGCCATAAGACGTGACTTGCCGTTTGCTGTTGGCAGGAGTGTCTGTGTAACAACACCTTCTAACACGAAGGCCAACTGAGCCCTAACCTGAGACTGCTGATGACTGGGGAATACGTCAATTATACGGTTAATAGACTCGGCAGCCGAGTTAGTGTGCAAAGTTGCAAACACCAGGTGACCAGTCTCTGCTATGGTGAGTGCATTCTGAATAGTATCGAGGTCCCGCATTTCACCGACAAGAATTACGTCAGGGTCTTCTCGAAGGGCATACTTTAACGCGCTTGTGAACGATTTAGTATCTGTACCAACTTCACGTTGATTCACTACACACCCCTTATGGGAGTGTATGAATTCAATTGGATCTTCCACTGTAATGATATGGCCACGCCGTTCACGATTGACCTTGTCTATCAATGCAGCTAGTGTTGTGGACTTTCCAGACCCTGTAGGGCCGGTTACAAGCACTAGTCCGCGCGGCTTATCTGCCATACGGCAGATAGACTCGGGTAGTCCAAGATCAACAACGCTCTTAATCTTGTAAGGGATCTGTCTGATAACCATAGACACCGAGCCACGCTGCCGGAATATGTTGCAGCGAAACCTGGCAAGTCCCTCAATACCGAAGGAAAAGTCCAGCTCATTCTCAATATCAAACTTCTCCCGTTGTTCTTTACTTAAAACAGAATACGCAAGCTGTTTAGTATCGTCTGGAGAGAGTGTTTTATCGATAGACGTTGCGTCTATCATGCTACCATTGAGACGCAACTTGGGTTTGCTGTTTGTCACCAGATGGAGATCGGATGCGTTTTTCTGGTACAGCTCGTGAAGGAGTGGCTGCAATGCGAGAGTCATATTTAGATACTCGTTTCTCTTGTAATCTGTTCTATGGTTGTCAGCCCCTTAATGACCTTCAACCATCCGTCCATACGGAGCGTTAACATCCCAGTTGCAACTGCTGCGTCGGTAATTTCCGCAACGGTCGCATTAGATACGATCAGCTTCTTAATTGTTGGAGTAATCGGCATAACTTCATACAATCCCTGCCTCCCTCTGAAACCGGAGCCTGCACAGGCCTCGCAACCAGCACCCTTAAAAAATGCAAGTTCGCCGATTGTTGTATCAGGATTTAAGGCGTGCAGAAACGGTGCAGCTTCCGGAGTTGTATGCTCGCTCAATGCGCGCAGTGTATGCTGGTGCAACCTCAGGTCCCGCAGTTTAGTAGATACATTCACCTTGGCAACAGACAACTCTATGTCCTTTGGCAGGTATCTGACTCTACAGCCATCACAGATCTTACGAACTAATCGCTGCGCAACGACAAGGTTTAAAGCACTGGCCACGTTAAATGCTTCGAGCCCCATATCCAACAATCGGGTCAATGTTTCTGGAGCTGAGTTAGTATGGAGTGTACTCAACACAAGGTGACCGGTCAGCGCTGCCTTGATTGCAATACCACCAGTTTCCAGATCTCTAACTTCACCGACCATGATGATGTTGGGATCCTGTCTTAAAAACGAACGTAGAGCCGCAGCAAAAGTGAGTCCGATATCGGGACGGATCTGAACCTGATTGATCCCCAGGAGGTTGTACTCGACGGGATCCTCAGCGGTAAGGATATTTACGTCCCCTTTATTCACTCTTGAGAGAGCAGAATAAAGCGTAGTGGTCTTTCCTGATCCGGTCGGTCCTGTAACCAGCACCATGCCAAACGGCTTTTCTATTCCCTCAATGATCTCGTCACGAGCATTGGGCTCAATACCGAAGTGATCCAGGTTGAGCGGGAGACTCCCCTTGTCCAGAATTCGCAGTACGACCTTTTCCCCAAAGAGTGTTGGAAGTGTGGAAACTCGAAAGTCGATAACCTTTTTACCGATCTTTAACTTTATTCGACCATCCTGCGGCACTCTCCTTTCGGCGATATTCATATTCGCCATAATCTTGAAGCGCGAAATTAAAGCAGGCTTCAGCTTAAAAGGAGGCTTCATAATTTCCTTTAGCGTGCCGTCTATTCTGTATCGAACCTTTAACTCGTGCTCAAAACATTCGAAATGGATATCTGATGCGCCTTTATTTACAGCATCGATCATAATTGCGTTGATAAGCTTTATGACAGGCGCATCGTTTACCGCTACAGACAATGCAGCAGCTGACATATCATCCTGCTCGTCTTCCACCATCTCGACTTCTTCTTCCTCGAGAGTGATATCGCTAAGCAGTGAGTCTATAGTTTGTGTTTGCGCCTCTTCAACAACTGCACCGGTTGGATACAGCTTATCAAGAGTTGTATTGAGAGACTGTTCGCCCGCTATTACCGGAACAACGTCTGCGCGACAACGGAACTCAACATCTTCTATTGCCTGTAAATTGGAGGGATCCAGCATGGCAACATACATCTTTCTCCCCTCTTTTCGAAGTGGAATGATGTTGTGCTTTCTGGCAACGTTAGCAGGGATAAGCTTTAACAGCGCCTCATCTATTACTGACTTATTTAGATCTACGGCCGGAACTTTATAGCGTTTTGCCTCGTGCCTTAGCAGTACAACCTCGTCTACCATGCCAAGGTTGATAAGATGAAACCCTAAACGCCCACCCTGACTTTTCTGTACTGAAACAGCCTGAGAGAGTTGCTCCGGTGTTATCACCTTTTCTCGTATCAATGAATCGGCGATTGCATCTACCTTTAGGGACTGCTGCGCAGCGGTCCCCACTCTGATCCCCGGTCTGGAGCTAGCCCTCAACACATCGACACCTGCTATTTAGCGGGCGGACGCGACAACACTGAATTGGCCGGTATTGGACGCCTGGAAAATGTTATTAGCGGCGCGAGAGTAGTTATAGTTGTCTTGCGCAGATATGGAACACGCTCAAGCTGCTTGATAGAACCGAATGGTCCAAACGAGTCTCTATTGGCAACTATCATCCTTGCAATACCTGGCTTTAACACACCAAGCATTTCGATATCCTCAACGGATGCCACATCCAAATCCAGGATGTGATCGACGCCATCGTAGTTGGACTGAGTGGTAGCTTTTGACCTACCAGTGTTTGACCGAGCGGAGCCGGTCTTGGAACCAGCTTTTAAGGGACCTTTGGAGTCTGACCTATCTGCAGTCTTCGACTTTTCAGCGACTCGTTTCCAATCCGGAGCCGCTGACCTCCCTGCAGTCTGTTTTGTTGATTTTTCGGTCATAGGAGTGGTCGATGTTGCCTTATTAGCCGGATCTTTAACGTGTGCACGCCAAAGCCGAACTCCTCCGCCCAGAATTGCAACCATGCCCAGGAAGAGGAGTGCCTTTTTTTCTGCGGTGGTAGCCATCCCTCAAGTTGACAGGATTACCTCACCGCAGATGTATTAATTATCGACCAACTGTATCGTTTTTGTACGATTTACTATGTTTTGGATGCGTATCAATGGATAGATACACTAAACGCCTGTCCTACTCTTTGGTTCTTACAAGGGAAAGAGCAACAGTCCCGACTTTGCGAAGAGATTCTTCGCTCAACTTATCGAATGTATCCTGTAGACTGTGATGATATTTATAGTCCAGGTCGATAACATCGATTACTCTGAGCCCAACTTCAAGTAGTGGAATGTGATCGTCCATAACTGCGTACTTGGGCTGCGGGATAAAGACGTCCGCATGACCAGCATCTGCTGCAGCCTTCCAGACTCTGGTGACTACTTCAGGAGCACCTGCCAAGGAGTTCTGCTCCTGATAAATCTTAAGATCCTTTCCACCAATCATATCCCACACAACGCCGAACAATGGACGATATGAAGGCCATGGAATATTCTGGGCAAAGTATTTTGAACCGATCAACACATCGGTCTCTTCGGTGAAATCACCATAATCCTCACCATCGACAAATAGGAGATCGACGCCCATGCTAGTCTTGTTTTTATGAAGGGCATCTGCAAGAGCGATCAATAATGCTACTCCAGATGCGCCGTCATTTGCGCCCATTATCGGCTTTTTCTGATCTTCAGGATCGGCTTCGTTATCAGCTATCGGACGTGTATCCCAGTGTACAACATATAAGACTCGTTCGGTGCTCTTGGGATTGAACTGGGCAATGATGTTACGCTGAGGAATGCTGTCGCCGTTTACAAGCTTGTGTGTCCAGCGCTGCTCAAATACAGTATCTGCAAGAACATTGAGCTTAGCCACCATCCAGTCTCCAGCCTCCTGCCAACCCTTTGATCCTGGGACTCTAGTCCCAAAGGCAAGATGCTCTTCAGCCAGCTTAATCGCCAACTTACCATCGAAATCACCGCCAGCTGGTATACTTGCACTACTGCACGCCAGCGACAATGCGATAGACATGGCTCCTACGGCTCCAACAATTGCTTTATTCATTTCTTATCCCCGGCGAAGAACTGTATGTTCAGAACTGCGCTCAGAACGGTTTGGGTAAACTTCCGATTCAGATTTCGGTCGAAACTCGCAACACGGGAGATGACGAAGCTCGATGACATATTCTCCGCCACGTCTGTGTCTGCAGTTAAGGTAACAGACCTGCGACCATTGTCCATTAATCTACTCTCCAAAATACTGGACAACGGGTTGATCACGAAGCTGCGCCCATTCGAATTATAATATGCTAGCCTGGTTCGGAGGTCACTACGAGGCTGCCATGACGACGGCAGAGGGAAGGCGCGGGCGATTTCAGCACTCAGATCCAGAAGATTTCCGCGGCCACTGGCTCCTGGGCGACGGTCGCGCCGTTCAGAGTAGGTTGCTCCTAATGAGGTGGTAAGAGGATGCGCGCTGCCCCAGGTTGTGGACAACGAGAACGGAAAGCTATTGATGTTGACTCTCCCATCGTTCCCAGATGCTGGCGAATATTCTCCAGGAGACTTGAGCAGCTGCTTTGTCCCGGCCCAACGTATG
Organism: Gemmatimonas phototrophica; assembly: GCA_040394885.1. Classification (GTDB taxonomy): domain Bacteria; phylum Gemmatimonadota; class Gemmatimonadetes; order Gemmatimonadales; family Gemmatimonadaceae; genus Fen-1247. Next base: position 27,206 of record JBEBRK010000018.1, on the reverse strand, counting down.
GAGGCATTGATCTGCTTTAAAGGAGATTCGTCGCTACTTGGACGCGCATTCCACCTTAGTGATATATCGGGGAACGTTGTCTGAGTTGCATCAGCAACATCTAATCTCCCCTGCAGATGCTTCATCCAGTTCCTGAGTGTCAGATGTTGAAAGCGTGTTGAAATAGACAGGCCAAAGGGTAAGATCACCCCCTGCGTGGCAACAACCTGCGTGCTTACACCGGCGCTCGTAGCTATAGTTCCTTTGGATGTCAGAAAATCCCTGAGTCCACCAAGCCCAAGCTGATACATAAGAGTCGGGTTGCGCGGAGCAGCATCAAAGCTGGTTAAAAGTGAGCGGTCCATCTGAATATCCAGCGGCTGCAACATATTAAGCAGAGAACGCCCCCAATTCGGCAATGTGGTGCTCCCTCGTGCAAATGCTGCTGGTTCAACTGTAAGACCCAGGAGTGTCAGGTGTTCGTTACCTATCTGAACTGGCAGCTTTCCAGATGGATTCTGATCGGGAGATATCAATGGCCACGCATTCACGTCTCTGTTGAGATTGAATCCGGATGTTGTTGTAATACGCGACTGAATCCAGCGAGACAGATATGGCGTGACTGTAAGTTCGGTGGTGAAGTTACGTGCTCGTTCAGATCCAATATCATTCAGAGAAGACAGCCCCAGAATATTATCGTAGTTGCGAAGATCTCTAACACTTTGCAACTGCATATTTAGGTATGCGTTTGAAAATGGCCTGACAGTAAGCGAACTTCCTGAGCGAATTAATCGATCGATAGACTGAGCCCGACCATTTGGAGTGGCATCCGAAACAATTAGTGTAGAATGAGTTGTTCTTGTATCAGCGCCAGCCTCATATCCTGTATGTACATTCAGCTCCGCAGGGATCTTTGATATTGCAGATGGAAGAGCGTCGCTTGTGAGGTTATAAGCTAGGCCGCCTCTAAAGTTGTATCCACGATTGTCACTATATTCGGATCTATCTGCCAGAGTGGTATATGAGCTGAACGCAGAAAGATTATTAACCAGCAATCCTAACGGACTGTTTTTTATCGGATCAATCCTTCTCACACCCAGCGAGAAGGCAGTAGCTGCATTTTTGGGGGTGCGCAGGTTGGATATTGCATCTGCTTCAAGATCTGACCCCGAAATGTACATCGGTGCAATAGTACGATTGGTGTACGAAACTGTAAATGGAATTGAGTATCCCAACCTTCGTGAAAACAGCTTTTCAAGATGGAATGCAGCAGAAAGCTCCACACCATCGTTTGTAAGATAGGATGGGTGTTCTCCAAGCTGTCTGAAGTGGGGATCTTTACGAATCAGGTTTGTTCTGAACTCGGCAAAATCCCCAGCGACAACACCAAAGCCAACGTGTGCAGCAAAGCCTGCTGCATTTACAGGTCCAGCAAGGCGAACATCATCGACCCATAACTCAAGTGTGTCAGATGGACTGATTGGGGAAGTTCCACTACCAATTGATTTTCGAAGAATTCCAACAGAAAGTTCCTGAACAGCTGCCAGGTTTGGCGCATTGATAGATGGATCGATAGAATAGACCATATATCCATCATCGCAGGCTGCGTAGCGAAGGGATGCGCTGCTCCCCAACGGAAGTAGAGAGTTTGCAATAAGAGCTGAGTCCAGACCTGTACAGGTATTTGCAGTAGTACCGTTCAGATATGCGTTCTGAATCTGTGAGCGCAGTCTGATAAACCTTTCAAAGTTGAGTCGTATTTCAGGCAGCCATGCACTCTGACCTACACCATTATTCAGTGGCGTTCTATAAAGATAAAAGTTTGATGCATCGCGCCCGATCTTTACATAAAACTGAAGGTCGCCATCTACTCCCCATCCATTACCGATGCCTCTCGCCCACAGTCGCAGCTCTTTGTATCCCATAAAGCTCTTCTGTCCATCGGGGAATCTATAATATGCTTCGGCACGTTCAAACTGATTGAGGCCACCGGCAGTTATCCTAAGAGACCTTTCATTTACCTGTATTCGTGAAGAGCCAATCGGAATCTTGGAGTCAGCAATATCTGAGATTCCCGGCGGGGATACATAGTCGATTCCGTTACGAACATCTTTGTCCTGCGTACCGATTGTTCCAGCGATCATAAAACCACCGCTAGCCCCTTCTCCTCCAATCCCACGTAATGCGGCATCGTCACGTTTGATCCACGGAGCACCCGTAAAACGAAGCCGTGCAATTGCAAACTGGGATATTGCACTGTCTGGTGTTGCAGCACCTGAAACAACTGTCAATCGAACAGCCTGCGCTTTTCGCAACAAAGGATTGTTGAGCGTATCGTCTGGGGAGCGAAAAGGGATCTTCACATTAACCCAGCACACAGAATCGCTTACTCCTGGTGGAGTCACTTCGGACGATGCTAAAACTGAACGTGCAACACAATTTCCCTTTCTTAAAAAGTTGGCTTCGTTTGCAAGATCTACAATATACCGACGCCACTTTTCCTGATCTCTTTCTGCGTCTGTAAGATTGAGAACGTTGTCGCTATCGAGATCCTCCTCATCCAGCTTGCCGTTCCCTACTGTACAGTTGGAGCGATTGTCGCCTAAAGGATACAGAACCCGTTGCCCATTATTACAGACAATAACGCGCTGATTATTCAATAACATCGGCGGCTGTCCAATGATTGTATCTACAACCAGAGTAACACTATCAGCAACATCACCAGGCAGCCCACGATCGTTAACCGAGACATCGAATGTACGCGAGAACCTGTCTCGTTCTGTATTCATGACGTTATAACCGGCTAACTTTCTGCCGCGCATCAACGTATCTATTCCGCCTTCAGAGTTCCTGCGCAGATAGACAGTATCCGGCGCAAAAACAACGGAATTTTCCGAGATGTCTCCTACATCTATCAGTAAGGTTGGATTTTGAGCACGATCTATATCGGATGTATTAACAAGGGCCCAAAACTCGATGTACTCTGATCTTGTCAGATCGACACCTGTACCGCCACCTAAACCAAGCGGGCTGGTGATTGAACGCCACCGACGCCCGTTTACGGCCGAGTTGGTTAACCATGCATATGGGCCACCCCGCTTACCGTATCCGCCTATATCGGTGGGAAACATTGTAAACCAGAGGATCTGTTCCGGAGCAGCTACGCCAGCACCAACCAACGTACTTTTTGGATCGATCTGTTCAATTGAGTATCGAATCTGCCGTCCGAACCTATCAGTCACGTTAGTCTGCCATGCCAACGCGGTCGCACGATTTATGTCGAGCGATGCTGCGCCGATTCGGGTGGGAGCAACAGTTCCATTTGCAGGCTGGCTTCCATAGTACCAGTACTGATCATCCAATCGTACTGAAATTCCACCGTCGCCTTCAAAGGATTCTACGTACGCCTGCATCCCTTTTTTGTTGTTTGGACGACTCACCGCAAATTCAGCATCTACGTTTATCTGTGACTTGGTGTTGGTTGCTTGATACGGAAGGCGTTTTAACCAGTTACTTATCTTGTCTGCATCAAAGCCCATGGAGGCATTTACACTTCCAAACCATATTGATTGCGGTTCAAACCCAAGCAAAGGTCTGGTATACGGCGATTTTTCAGATTGGGATAACGCCATAAATGACAGGCGCCCACTAGAAAGTGGAACATCCAGTATCCCACCAAAGATTGTTGTTGGTGTTTCTACAAAAAGAGGGATCTCTTCAAACTGAACGGTGATGGGTCTTGAATGAACAAACAGAGTGTCCGGCCGAGAGAATCGGACTCTTCCCAAGTCGTAGTCAATCTGATAATCCACTCCCCTTACAAGCGATACCTGATCTATTCTGATACGTTCTGAGTAGGGGCGAAGTTGCACTGCCCCCAGCATCAGGACTCCATCTTCTCCACTCCCCTCAGATTCGTACTGTAATCTTAACTTGTAGACAGGTACTGGTCTCTGCGAAGAGTAGAGATACTCAGAAGGAATTTTATATAGAGTGTCATTGTTTGGATTCGAATTTCCGGCAAGGCCATTACGGCCAAATGGCTGCAAGGATGGAAAAACAATGAATCTATCTCTAATTATTTCCTGATGCAGACTTCCAGCACCCAATGCAACATTGTGCGCCGATTTAGTTGGCCAGATTCGATTGTTAATATCAAACCTTTCGCGATCCGACAGTTGCGCCAATCCAAATCGCTCAAGATATGTTGCTTCCGTTCCTGATATTGGCTTCTCCTGATCGCCTGCAGATCCTGTTAAAATCTGCACCTTAACTGTGGAACGAACTATTTCTGAACCACCTACTCTGTAAACCGATCTGATTTCGCGACGAAAAGCCGCGTCCGTCGGCTGAACCTTTGGATCCCAAAGTAGTTGAGCGTACTGCTCACCCGATGGATTAAACTCTAGATCCGGCGTACCGCCAGTTGTAATATGGGTTGTCTCCACACCATTAATTCGGACTTTGTAAGCTAAAACCAGTCTTTCGTTATTGAGGGATAGCGGGCGTACTAAAGAGATCCATAACAGAGATCTATCTGCATGGTAGTCTATGCCCTCACGGAGATACTCATATACCTGACCGCGTTTTGAGTTTGGATCGCCCAAAACTCTGAACTGCGGACCGTTGGGATTCAGCGGTTGACCACCAATAAGCAATCGATAAACATAGAGTCTGACAGGTCTTATCGTATCTGGCAGAGAGGAAGCAAGACTTGCAAGCTGAGCGCTATTAAGTATGTCTATGTTCGGGTATCCATTGAATAACTTCGGATCTACTGTAAAGAAAAATCGTCTTTGTTCAAACTGATAATCTTCTATAATCCTGTCGATCGTCTGATATGCCTGACCGCCCATTGTAAACTGCCGGTCGCGCACAACATTTCCCTTCTGTTGAGCTATAATTGCTCTAAGCGTAGCACCTGCACCTAAGTTCGCAACAGCCTGTAGTCCGTAATTCCCGAGTGGTATAGCGCCGGAAAGAAAGTAACTGCGGGGTGGATTGAAGGTAATATTACCAAGCTCCAACTCTCTAAGAAATTCGCGACCAGCCCCCTTATACTGTAACGACAGAGTATTGGAAGCATCATACTCACGCTGGGAATCGTAATCCACATCGACTGCCATTCTGGATGCAACAATCCCCTTGGATTGAATAGCATATTGAAAGTCGAGCATCGGTTCAAATTTGCTACGGCAACCAGTAGAAGAAACAAAGAACTGAAAGCCACGACATCTATTCGATTCACTCTTTTCACCGCGGAACTCAAACCGCCCAAAGAATCCCACATCCAGATCCGATTTGGTTCGAAGTAGTTTGGAGATGGCTGTACTATCTATTGGGGACTGCCAGCCTGGGGTTCTGACTTTAGGCGCTGGAGGTTCCGGGGGTTTGATCCGGTCAGGGGGAGCTTCATGCTCGGGCACGGTGTCAGATCTGGAGGTTTTGGCCGTATCAGATAGGAAGTCTTTCCTCTTAACCCCCTGTGCTCCAAGCGGAAACAGCGCTATTCCGGCAAGTAAAACACAGATTATCAGATACCCAAACGCCAGCTCCCATCCCCCCAATACCGAACTTCTCCCCTCCGAACTGGCATTGTAGCCCGAAAAGGTGCAAAATCTTTCTAGTCGGCAGCGTAAATTGCTTAACCTGTTAGCGATTGGCGCTTTAGATTTCACCTCGTGAAGATACTCCACAAATACGTTCTTAAGGAGCACCTGGGGCCATTACTCTTTTCCCTGAGTACTCTTACATCTCTTTTGCTGCTCAATTACATCGCCAAGCGACTGATTGATCTGGTCGGCAAGGGGCTTCCCTGGGATGTGCTACTTAAGTTTTTCGGACTATCTATCCCATTTACTGTGGCGCTGACGCTGCCTATGGCCGTCATGGTGTCCACCCTTTACGCTTTTAGCCGCTTAGCGGCAGAAAGCGAAATAACGGCCCTTAGAGCCAGCGGTATAAGCCTAAGGTCGATTCTGACCCCTGTTTTACTGGCCGCTTTTGGTGTTACACTGCTGATGATTGTGTTTAACGATCAGATAATGCCAAGCACCAATCACACCCTGGCGAAGCTACAGGACGACATCGCCCGCACAAAGCCGACCTTCGCGTTAAGAGAACAGGTCATAAACGAGATTCAACCCGGCAGACTGTACCTGCGTACCAATCATATAGAAGAGCAGTCCAATAAGATGCGGGAGGTAACCATCTATGACCTCTCTGATCCATCTACAAGACGTACGATATACGCAGACAGCGGCAACTTGGCAATCGCTCCAAACCAGACCGATCTGTTGATGACACTGTACAATGGTTCCATGCAGGATGTACCCACATCCAATTCGGAGCAGTTGCAGCGTCTTTTCTTTGACGAAAATATGATCGCGGTTAAAGGGGTAACCAATCAGTACAAGCAGGATAGCGGTTCGAAGATTAAAGGCTACCGCGAGCTGACAATATGCGAGACTCAGGCTATTTACATCAATCGCCTGGAAGATGAGTTTGCGAGGGCACAGACAAGGTTTGTAAAGAACCTGGCTATTGCTCGCGAAACAGGTGTTGAGTTACCTGAAAAAATACTGAAGCGTGATACTGTTCCGCACTCCAAGTTTTCTCTTGGCGGAGCGTATTGCGCATTTGTTGAAATGATTGGATTGAAGTCATGGGGGATACCAGATTCAATTCCACCAGAGGAAAATGAATGGATGACCGGGCTGGGAAGGGGGCCTTATGGAGGATTGAACCTTCCTACTGATATGTACCCCTATGACCCTGACCTGCCGGATGTACATCAGCTCGGCCTACCAGACTCGATTCTCTATAATCCGCTCTACGCAGATTCAGTTCAGAGGTTAAGGGAAGCACAACGCCCGAAGGTAGACGCTGTGATGCTGGAATCCGACAGAATGGTTATGGCAGATCGAACCGTGGAGTTAGCCAGAAATCAGGTTGAGATACATAAGAAGTTTGCTTTGGCGGCAGCGTGTTTCGTCTTTTGCCTGTTGGGCGCACCAATAGCTCTGAAGTTCCCAAGAGGCGGGATAGGGATGACGATAGGTGTCAGTCTGATAATCTTCGCATTGTACTATGTTGGATTAATTGCCGGTTCCTCACTGGCAATAGCCGGAAAAGTCCCTGCCTGGGCGGCTATGTGGGCTGCAAACTTCCTCTTTACAGTAATAGCCATATACCTTCTGACTCGAATGCGCGCCGAATCCAGCTCAGCGCGAGGTGGAGGGATGGCAGAGTACATCGACAATCTGAAGCTTAAGTGGCAGAACCGAAAAGCCAGGAAGGGTCAATCGTGAAGGGGCGACGGACTATAATTCGAGCATTAGACAAATACGTTTTTAGCGAATTCGCCAAGATATTTATAGTTACGGCGCTAGGATTTCCGTTACTGGTAAACATTATCGATCTGACCGATAATCTGGAAAAATATATCGGGAGAAACATATCCTATCAGAAGATTGCATTAGGATATCTGTACTCATTTCCCGATTCGGTATTCATGGTGCTACCAGCTGCAGTGCTTTTTGCTACTGTATTCTCAATTGGAGCTCTGACACGACATTCCGAACTGACGGCGGCGAAAGCTTCTGGCATCAGCTTTTTCAGATTCATCGCCCCGATTTTTATTGGTGCGGTAATGGCCACATGCATCGGACTATTGCTTGGCGAAGTAGCTCCTCAAACAAACAAGCTTCGCGACGAAACATTGGGAAACAGAAAGAAGTCTATCCCGACCGAACGTTATAACTTTGCATATACAACCGAAGGAAACCGCACATACAAGATCGCAACTCTAAATCAATCTTCGGAAGGTATAACCGGTGTTTTAATAGATAGACGTGGTAGCTGGCCCGACTATCCGGAGTATATCATCTCTGTGGGTGGTGGAACTTACAAGGGTTCTGATGGCTGGATGCTAACCAAAGGAACTATGCACCTGATGCAGAGCGACAGTCTGAACATAAGCTTTTCATTTGATTCTATTTTAGACAGACGCCTTATCGAAAAGCCAAAGGAGTTGGCAGTTGCTCCATCTGCACCTACAGATATGGGCTTCAAAGAACTGGGAGAGTTTATCGCAGCCATGGAGCGCTCAGGAGCAGATGTAAATGTTCTGAAGGTCGAGCGGATGCTGAAGATTGCAATTCCAGTAACATGCATAGTGATTCTGCTGTTCGGCGCGCCCCTTGCCACCAGCACGCAGCGAGGAGGAGCCGCTTATGGTGTTGGCATCAGTTTGGCCACCACTGTTATCTTCCTTATAATGATTCAGATGACAAAAGCGATAGGATCGAAAGGTCTTGTCCCACCTGAGCTGGCTGCCTGGATTCCAAGTATTCTTTTTGGTGTTGTGGGAGCTGTATTACTCTGGCGAGTTAGAACTTGAGAGCTGTTTTAGATAGAGCAAACATAATCTTCAGTAGAGTTGGTGCACGAGGATATTTTTTCTTCGATATGACACGATCTCTACGTGAATGGCGCACATATGCACGGGAAACAATCCGTCAGATGCGCAATATCGGGGTAGAATCACTTCCTTTGGCGATAATAGTCGCTGCATTCATCGGCGCAGTGACCGCATTCCAGACTCGATACCAGCTGTTTGGTGGAGTTCAGCTATCTGTGGTTGGCCTTATTTCGAGACAGTCGATAATTCTGGAATTGGGTCCGCTTCTGACAGCTCTTGTACTTACAGGCAGGGTTGGAGCAAGGATCACAGCCGAAATTGGTACGATGCGGGTAACTGAACAGATCGATGCACTCGAAACTCTTGCATACGATCCCATCGCATATTTGGTAGTTCCTAGAGTTATCGCTGCCACCATAATGGTTCCGATGTTGACGATCTTTGCAAATACAGTTGGTGTTGCAACTGCATTTGCGACATCTCTAGTTGCTACCGATGTTCTACAGTCAGACTTTACAGAAGGGCTTAGACTTTCCTTCTCTTCCTTCCAGATCGTTTATTCGCTTATCAAGGCGACAGTCTTTGGTCTGGCAATAGCATTCTTCTGCTCATATGAAGGTTATACAGCAGATGTTGGCGCTGAAGGCGTCGGCAGAAGTACTGCTCAGGCGGTTGTTATTACTTCCGTTGCAATACTGGTTTTAAATGCAATTACGGCGCTGCTACTGGCACCTTACTTACAGGCATAGATTTTCAGACACTGGTCAGACATAGAGATATAGATATGAAGAAAACTCGTGATGATGTTTTAGTAGGTCTCGTAATAACAATAGCAATCCTTATTGCGATTGTCGGATCGCTCTGGCTGGCACGCGGTGGATTAACAAAGGGTTATCCTCTATACGCCAAGTTCAACTGGGGATCCGGCCTTAAAAACGGTGCTCCTGTCTGGGTCAGTGGCGCGGATGTCGGTTATGTTGCCGGCGTGAAGTTTATGCCGGATGGAGATCTGCTCGTTGAGCTTCGTATAACCAGCGATCAGCCGATCCCTCTCGGAAGCCCCGCTGCTGTTGTCGCAAACGGAATCTTCGGTGATGCTGCAGTCAACTTCACACCACAGAGAGTAAACGAGCGGTACACAGCAGGCGATACTGTTATCGGTGCGCCAAGTGGCCCAGGGATGACAGCGATACTTGGAAAGGCCGATTCGATCACGACATCTGTTAACCTGCTTCTCAATTCCCTGAACCAGGATTTAGTAGAGTCAGGCGGTATTAAAGATCTGCGAAAGACGCTGGCCGGAACCAATCAGCTGGTAGCCCAGCTCAATGGGGTTGTGGCCGAGCAATCCAAGCAGTTGACCCTCACAATGGAATCGATCCGCAAAGCCACATCTGTGATCGACTCTGCAAAGGTCGACTCAATCATGACCAACTTCCACCTTGCCAGCGCAAACGCAACAGACCTCACAAAATCGCTCGACTCAACCAGCCGCGCACTACATGAGCTGGTTGCAGGACTGGAACGGGGCGAAGGAACTGCAGGGAAGATTCTGAAAGACGATGCGGCATATAACGATGTGCGTGTGCTGCTGGCCAAGATGGACGCGATTCTTTTAGACTTCCAAAAGAATCCCAAGAAATACATAAAAATCTCTGTATTTTAACTCGCTTTAGGGCTGCAATCGACGAAGGATCTGAAGTACCTTTCAAGGCGAGATGGATATTTATAGAGCCCTCTTCTGGGGTTGCGCACTTCTCTGTTTATTCGGAGAAATCCTTATTCTACGCGCAACATTTCGCCCGCCCGCGGATGCTGTCGCACCCTCGGCGCATCTCTCGCAATCATCCCGTATGGCTGAGCTCATATGGGGTATCCTTCCTTTGCTAGCCCTTGGCGCTCTTTTTTGGGCCGGTTGGCAAGCTCTCTACTAAACAATGAAATTACTAAGACGACTTTCCTACGCGACAACTTTTCTAGCTTTCGCGCAGATTGTTTTTGGTGCAATCGTACGAATATCTGGATCCGGTTATGGATGCGGTGATCACTGGCCTAAATGTTATGACCGCTGGTTCCCTCCTCTCGATCGCCCGGACCTTATAATAGAAGTAACACACCGATATATAGCAGCTACCTTAGGTTTCGCGGTTGTAGCACTGCTGATAGTCGCCTGGAAGAATCGTCACGAAGCATATACCAAACTCAGTCGCAGTATAGTAGCCCCCGCAGTCGCCGCAACAATCCTGGTTGTTATAGTAGCAATACTGGGGGCAGTCACAGTTAAAGTAGACCTGCACCACAACGCAGTAATCATTCATAAGGCGCTGGCCATTCTACTTCTTGCCACACTTGGTGTTCTTACCGTTAGAGTTGGTGGATTCGGCTCCTACTCACTGGCGGCACATCAACCTTCTGAGTATCTGGTTGGGATTCAAAAGACGTTCAGATCTGCAAAGGGCGCGGTAGTACTCGCATTCCTAGTGGTTCTGATGGGAGCCTTTACGGCGAATGTAGCTGGAGCAAATGGTTCATGTCAGGGCTTCCCGCTCTGCCGAGAAGTGCTGACCTCGGGAGCCCCTCTACATATCCATCTGACGCACCGCATCTTAGCATTCCTTCTCTTTTTCCACCTGCTGGCCATCTCTCTGATTTCCATGCGACGTCCACAGCCGGCCTTACTTAGAAAGGCATCATTAGTGGCAGTCGGAATGGTTTTCGTTCAATTAATGGTTGCCGCCGTGCTGGTTGAGATGAATCTTCCACCTGTCTGGAAATCAATTCACCAGGGTATTGGAGCGTTAATCTGGCTGACAATCATTATACTTACCGCGCTAGCCAGCGTTGCCTTCCGCTCTGTTAGCAAGCGCTAATGCACGACACTGCTTTGCCCCATCGCCCACAGACTTCTGCCGGATCTATTCTAGCTGATCTGGTAGCACTTACTAAGCCTCGAATCATCTCGCTGTTATTAGTTACGACTATCACAGCAATGTATATCGCAGGTACCCCGCCATTAGTAGATGTTATTATCGTATTTATCTGTGGCTATCTTATGGCTGGTGGGGCTAACGCAGTCAATATGTATATCGATCGTGACATCGACGTTGAGATGTCACGTACCAAGCTTCGCCCAATACCAAGTGGCCGTATGTCACCGGCTGCGGTACTCGCATTTGGAATTGCGATTGCAACCGCTGCAACATTCTTCCTCGCTTTCTACATAAACGCTTTAACAGCTGCGTTAGCACTTGGTGGTTTCTACAGCTACGTTTTCATCTACACAAGATGGTTAAAGCGAGCAACTCCGCAAAATATCGTTATTGGTGGCGCAGCTGGAGCCTTTCCGCCATTAGTGGGATATGCAGCCGTTACAGGATATCTGGATACCACAGCCTGGATCCTGTTTCTAATAATATTCTACTGGACACCGCCGCATTTCTGGGCGTTAGCCATACTAAAGCAGAAGGACTATGGTTCTGCAAAAGTACCAATGGCTCCATTAATCTGGGGTGAGAAACACACGGCAGATCAGATCATCTGGTACACCGCAATTCTTATAGGGATATCGCTACTTCCCGTAGCGTTAGGTTCGTTCGGGTTAATCTATTTTGTATCTACAATTGCTATCACCCTGCCATTGGTATGGGGTGTATTGAAGATCCGATATGGCTCCGAGATTCTGAAACCATCCCACTTTGTTTTTAAATACAGCTTGTTGTACCTCGCATTGTTATTTGTTGCAATGGTGGTAGACGTACAAATTCGTTGAGATAGTGCCCAAAAAAGAATTAAAAACTAGTAGACGTTTACCATCCCCTGAGTCGTTATCCAAGCTCCTTCCACTAGTAAAGCCGTACCTGGGAAAGATCTGCTTAGCTGCTGTTCTTCTACTGCTAAGCAGTGCGGCAGGGTTAGCATTTCCTCAGATAGTTCGGCATCTTTTAGACGCTGCCTTTGTCTCCGGTGATTCGTCGCTTCTAAACAGAATAGCTTTAGGGTTGTTAGCCCTCTTCGGCGTACAGGCCATTTTAAATGCTATTCAGGTCTATCTCCTTACATCAACATCAGAAAAAGTTGTAGCAAACTTACGCACTCATCTGTTTGCACACGTAATAAAGTTGTCGCCTGGATTCTTCACTGAACAACGGACCGGGGAGCTCACAAGCAGGCTTTCGTCCGACACAAGCATCCTGCAGACAGTTTTATCCTCCAATCTTTCTGAGTTTACGCGGCAATCATTGTTTTTGATTGGCGGTATTGTATTACTAACGCTGACTCATCCGACTCTAACTCTGACAACGTTAGCAGTAGTTCCGATCATGGTCGGGTCTGCGATAATATTTGGGCGGGCATTACGCAGAGCCAGTACTGGCGTTCAGGATCGCCTCGCTGAGGCAACAGGAACCGCAGATGAAGCATTTGCTCAGATTCGAATCGTTCAGGGATTTGCGGCTGAGCCAGAAGAGACCCGCAAGTATTCATCGCACATTGCAGAAGTTATCAGTGCAGCAATCAAACGAGCCAGAATCCGGGGCACCTTCTTTGGCGTTCTGACATTCTGCGGCTTCGGGAGTATAGTAGTGGTTCTGTGGCAGGGCGGAAGACTTGTATTGGCGGGCCAGCTCAGTGCCGGTGCGCTTGTGTCGTTCCTGTTGTATGCAATGTATGTAGGCGGTGCCGTTGCATCTCTAGCTTCACTGTTTGGAGCTTATCAGGAAGCATCTGGTGCAGCGAAACGCATCTTCGATCTGTTAGGTACACCTGCAGAGATTACAAGTGACCCGGATGCTACCGAGCTGCCAAAGCCAATACTCGGCGAAGTAGCATTAAACAACGTAACATTCGGCTATCAGGCAGATCAGGACCCTGTTCTTCACGACATCTCATTGACCATGCACTCGGGAGAAGTGATTGCGCTGGTTGGCCGGAGTGGGGCTGGAAAGTCTACAATTGCCTCGCTCATCCCACGCTTCTGGGATGTTACGCATGGCTCTATAACGCTGGATGGGCGCAATATTAAGGAAATTCCGCTTGCACAGCTTAGGACTGTAATCGGAAGTGTTCCTCAGGAACCCAGCCTGTTTAGCGGCACAATAGCAGACAACATTGCGTATGCAGCAGCCGGTGTTAGAGACAATGTATCCAGAGAGGAAGTAATTGTAGCAGCAAAAGCTGCTCATGCTCACGAGTTTATTGAGCGCCTCCCAAATGGCTACGACACACCTGTCGGAGAGCGAGGAGTCAAGCTATCAGGTGGTCAACGCCAGCGCATAGCAATTGCCCGTGTGTTCCTTAAAAATCCAGCAGTGGTAATTCTGGATGAAGCAACATCGAGCCTGGATGCCGAAAGCGAACAGCATGTAGAAGTTGCAATGGAAAACCTGCTGAAAGGACGCACTACTCTAATCATTGCACACCGTCTCTCTACAGTTAGAAGAGCAGACAGAGTTATTGTACTGGATCGCGGCCGTATAATTGAACAGGGATCACACTTACAGCTTATGGATGCAGGCGGACTCTATTCAAAGCTGTATCGCAGCCAGTTCAGGGATGGTGAGTTTGCTACTTTGGCTGGTTTAGAGGCTTAGCAGGGAAGCTGATCATAAGCTCCTCTAAACCCTTACCTCGCTGAACCTCGATAACTTTATCTACAGTTCCAAGTTTTGGATGCCACGCCCTTAACGTATAAAGACCGGGCGGAACATCTCTTATAGAGAATTTGCCCGACTTATCCGTTATTGAGTAATACGGATGATCCAGCACAACCATATAAGCGTTGCTCATAGGCCTCGCATCTACCGAGACTTCAAAAGCAGCCGGCGCATCCAAAAGATCTATAGATGGGATAACCTGTCCAGGGTCCGAAAATGGTAGATACATTGCAACCTTACCTGTGGCGAGATCTACAACCGATGCGTCATCTATCACATTGTCGGAGCTGAAGAAGATAACTCCCCCTCCTCTGGACACTACCTGAAGGCGGGGCTCGAATGAGCACCCGCTTTTACGTATCTCGTAACGTTTCTCGAGCGGCAACCTCTTCCCTATTTTTACATCCAGCAGGAAAACCACAGCCTGTGCAAGCCTGTTACCGTCTCGTGAGAAGTTGCTTATTTCCAGTGGCTTGTTGCAGGCAGACATGTCAGCCGTCAACTGTATTATACTATCCGCTGGCGCGGGCCCATCATATACAACAGTCCCCTCAATGCTGGAGGAGCTGGTTAAATCCATCGTCTGATAGATTGGATTGGACTTTGGCACTACTTCAAAGTAGACCGATGTTGAATCTGTATTTTCACCACCGTCCTTCTTCGATACATCTCCGGCCTCACCGCGCGAACATCCAAGGAAGGAGCAAACTCCAACCACAGATAATACGAACGTCAAACCACGAACAATATCTTTCAACTTTTAACTCTTACCTGATCTGCACTGATTGTTTGCTTGTTGACTAAACAATGATGAGATCTTTCTGCGGATTGCTTGGAGTAATGACCAACTCCCCATCACCAATAAATCCATTTACTTCGCTACGCATCCCAACTTCGCCATCAAAGTAAACGCCTGGTTCTATGGAGAACCCAACTCCAGGTATCAGTAATCGCTGCTCATTGGTCTCAAGATTATCCAGATGTGGACCGGAACCGTGCAAGTCACGTGAGTCGATAGAATGTCCCGTTCTGTGAATAAACTGAGGACCAAATCCACGTTCTACTATCACTGCCCTCGAAGCGTCATCACCTTCGAAACCACGGATCTGTTCTCCATCTGCTACCTTCTTGCGCAATAGTTCAGTTGTTGCTTCACGAGCATCACGTACAGCTTCCCAGATTTTCAGATCGCGCTCACTTGGCTCACCAAGCGAACCCATCCATGTCTGATCCGCATAGATACCACCCTCTTCGTGTGCCCATAAATCAATGAGAAGGATGTCGCCACGATTAATTGTCGCGGATCGCTCTGCGCTAGGCTCGTAGTGAGGGTTTGCGGCATTTATACCAATCGAAACGTTCGGACCATGATCTGTATGCAATCCATTAGCAGCGAATTCCTTTAGAATGAACTGAGCAAGCTCATACTCACCCATCGGATTCCCGGCAGTTGCTCTACTTCCAGCAAGCTCAAATGCTTCGTGTGCAATTCGAGCTATATGTTCAGCGGCACGTACATGTGAATCGAACTGATCTTTTGTCCAGACAGCATAAAACTGAGTTACTAAATCACCAGATGTTACAACAGTTGCACCGGCCTCACGCACCATCTCAATAACACCAGCTGGAATCTTATCGAGGTACGGCACTGCATCACCAGGATAGTATTCCATAGCAACTGTCTTTCCTGAAACAATCTCCTTAAGCTGAGTTGCCAGCACTCGCCAGTCGCTGTACACCTTCTTACCCCAGTTCTTTGGCCACTCCTTCCATGGCCCCTGCTCGATTGCATGAGTAATGGCCACAGGTTCTCCATTCGCCGGGACATAACAGAAGTAGCGGCGCGTCACCATGCCTTTTATTCCAAGCAGGTCCTGCGCTATAGGATTTATCCCACGAAAATCAAACAACAACCATCCATCTAAGTTGGCAGCTCTAAGCGCCTTTTGAACGTCAGCAAGTTGTGTATGAATAGTCATAAGAAAAAGTTCTGGGTTAAAAAGGCGATCTGAATGAAATTATGAATCAGTCAGCTTTGATTAATTCAGCTTTAAAAGATTGAGCAACTCTTGAAGACTGGAGTCGTAGAACGAAGAAGCAGTATCTCCAACTGTTGCGCTGGCAGATAATGTATGAATCTTTGCCGTGACCACACGATCCTCCGGAAGCTTCATACGAAAATTAGCACCGAAACGCTCTAATCGAGCATTAAAATACTTCTTAAGTAGCTTCTTGGCCTGACGTTTCGCAATCGGACGGGCGATCAGCTTTGGCATGCCATTGATTAGCATACGGACCATGCCACCGACTTCGGAATATGCCTCCTGAGCGGTCTTTGCGCCGGCCTCACGAAACACTTCGACCGCGTCCGGACGTCTACCTATAAGTGTACACAGACCAGTAACCTCAGCAGCAGGGATTTTCTGATTTCGCTTCACCGCGTCAGCATATCGCCGAATCTGGGCATACACGGTATCTGTCGTTCCAAGCCTCTTATTCAGAAACTCTGGTACGTATTCAGCCTCAGATGCACCCACCGGCCAGTCTGCAACCCTTACGGCCTGAAGAATGGAGAGAGGAACTAATGGCTCAACCATAGATGCCTGTGATGATGATTTCATGGTAGGGCGCAAGTTAACGAGACTGGGCTTTAAGTACAAACCGCTGCATGTAATCCAGATTCTCCAGAATGATTGTTTCCGACGAAGGATTGCCATTGTTTGCCCGCCCCAAGCCACATAGTTAGCTTCAGATAAGTATGAGTTTAGATCCAGATTCCTTCCGCGCAGTTCTTGGTCGGTTTGCAACCGGCGTGACCGTTGTCACGACCAAAGACTCTGCTAACGATATAGATCACGGGATGACGGTAAGCGCCTTCTCGTCACTTTCTCTGCATCCCCCCCTGATCATTGTCTGTATAGACAAAAATGCCTCTATGCACGGCTCGCTAACTACAGAAACACCATTTGTGGTTAACATTCTCTCCCATGAACAGGAAGCACTGGCCAGACGTTTCGCGGAGGTAAGTTCGAAGCGTTTTGATGGGATAGGATATTCCCGATCCAAAAACGATATAGCTATCCTGGACGATTGTCTTGCGCATTTAGAATGCGTGACCAGATCGGTTATCGATGGGGGCGACCACAGCATCATTATAGGCGAAGTAACCGATGCAAAAACATGCGATACCAAGCCGCTGCTGTATTATAGAGGCGGCTACGCCCAGTTGGAGCGCTAAGAGACTACACCTCGCAAAGCTGCGTGAGAATGACTGACACACAGCCAAAATGCAAAGAGCCGACTATAGAACATGCAAAAAGCCGACTATAGAATCGGCTGGTGAAGCAACTCAGGTTGACCCTTAAGGGCCAACCTGGAGGTATTTCTCGTTATAACGCTGTATCGAATCCATAATTACTGATTTAGCGGATTCGTTATCTTCCCATCCCACTATTTCAACACGTCTCCCTTCAAGATCTTTATAGATCAGGAAGAAGTGCTCAATCTCTTTAAGGTAGTGTTGAGGGAAATCCGAGATATCGTCGTATTCTTCATATCGTGGATCATGCCAGGGTACAGCAAGGATCTTATCGTCCGGTTCGCCACGATCGAACATCTTCAGCACACCGATAGGGCGCGCTTCGATCTGACATCCAGTAAAAGTCGCCTGCTCAACGCTAACGAGGATATCGAGGGGATCGCCATCTTCATGGAGTGTACGCGGAATTAACCCGTACTCGCCTGGATAGGAAACAGCTGAATACAGAACTCTGTCCAGCTTGAAAAGCCCGGTTTCCTTGTCCAGCTCGTATTTATTTCTACTACCTGTTGGTATTTCCACTACCGCAGTTACCTGCTCCGGTGGATTATCGCCAGGTACAAGATTATGCCATGGGTGAATCATACAGAATAAAATAACAGACCCACCCACCTGTTCCGAATAGTCTTAGCGTTTTCTTTTGATTCTTAATGCATCCCGACGTGTCTTTAAGCTGATGATATAGCCACCGTAAATCACGATTGACACGGCATACGTAAGGTAGTACCAGAATCCATTATCAGGCGTCATTGTTATGCTCCCAACGAAAGGCTATCTGCAGCAGCTTCGCGCTCTACCGCTAATTTATAGCGATCCCGCAGTAACCAGATGTACAAAACCGTAAAAGCTACGAGCGAAGACAGCAGAGTAACAGTCATTGCCGGAGGCATGGACGGCGCATCCGGCTTCATCAGGACAGGCTGCGGGTGCAGTGTTCTGAAGATGTATACGCTAACGTGGATAAATGGAATCAGAGCAGCACCAACGATCCCCAGAACCGCAGAATAGCGGGCTCGCATCGCCTTATCATCAACCGCCCCACGTAGAATTACATATCCTACATAGATAAACCACATAAAGAGCGTCAGCGTCAGACGAGCATCCCAGGTCCAGTACGTACCCCAGACCGGCTTGGCCCATAGCGGGCCGGTTATGAGTACAACTGTAGTAAACATCAGACCAATCTCAGCCGAGCTTTCAGCAATAAGATCGAACTTGGGATCTTTGAGCCAGAGGTACAGAATACTGACCAGCGCAACCAGCCCAAAGGCCATAAATGCAACCCACGCTGCAGGCGCGTGAATATAGAGAATCTTCTGCGCCAGCCCCTGACGTAACTCTATGGGGGTAAAGAAGATAGCCCGTATGTATACCGCGACTACAGCGGCTAAAGCAAAAACTGCCAACTTCGAGATTTTCATTGCTCGATTAAGTAAGGATACACCAGCGTACATAAAACTATAGCAACGACGTCGTACGCAACCAGCACTTTAAGATACGCCGCAGCCTCCAGAACTGGGCGCCCCGACAACATAATAGCTGTAGATTGGGCCGCACAGATTACTATAGGAACGAAAAAAGGAAGGGACAGCAAAGGCAAGAGCAGCTCCGCCAATCTCGTATTTACAGCCATCGCCGAAAAAAGCGTCCCCACCGCTATCAATCCGAGCGTAGCCAGCCCTATCACCAGACAAAGCATAGGGACAGCGCCATTCAATGGGAGATTATACAATAAAATCAGAGCAGGAACAGATATCAGCTGAATTACCAGCACGAATACGAAGTTCGCCAGCGCCTTACCGAGATATATAGATTCTCGCTCAATGGGTGCCGCCAGCAGTGCATCTATCGCCCTTGTCGGCTGCTCCACCCCAAAAGACCTGTGCAGCGCCAGAAGACCACCAAAGCTGAACACGACCCAGAGAACCCCAGGTGCCAGATCAACAGACGAAACACCAGTCGGATCCCAGGCAAAGAAGAAGAGCGTGATCCCCAAAATTGAGAACGAGACAGCAGAAACTATTGCGCTACGCTCGCGGTACTCAATTTTGAGATCCTTGGCGGCTATGATCCAGGCAGCTCTCAGCATGCCAACCTCGCTGTGCCGACTAACCTGCCGAGCATCGTTGTACCGATTGCCCCTCTGAACATCGCTCAACTCGCCGGTCTCCGCAGAACTCCTCTCCGTCGCCGAAAGTACAGATTCCCGTATCTCAGCCTGCCTCAATTGCCAACTCCTTATAAAGCGCGTTGTACTCAGCAAGATTCGGAATAGGCGCCGCATCCAGCCTCACAAACCTACCCCGGCGCATAATTGCCGCCTGTGTACACAGAGAAAGAGCCTCATCCAGATTGTGCGTAACAATCGCAATAGCAGCACCCTCATCTTTAACACTCCGAAGCATATCACCAAGAGCCTGCGATCCCGCAGCATCAAGTCCTGTAAAAGGCTCATCCGCCAGAATAAGATCGGGGCCATGAACCAGCGCTCGTGCTATAGACACCCGCTGCTGCATCCCTCGACTCATCTGTTTGACAGGAAGATGTGAATATTCCCCCGCACCCATCCTGTTCAGAGCCATATCAGCTGCGTCGCGAGGTGATTTAACACCGTACAAACTGGCCGCGAGCTCCACATTCTCCTGAGCAGTATATGAGTCGTATAACATAGTGTGATGTGAGATCACCCCGATTCGCCCACGAACCTCTTTGCTCCCCGCATCGCTACCAGCGATCTTCAGCGCTCCAGAATTAGGGCGAAGCAGGCCGCCAAGCAGCCTTAAGAGAGTCGTTTTACCGGCACCATTAGGCCCGAACAGAGCAAGGCACTCTCCTGCCTCCAGACTTACGGAAACCCCGTCCACAGCTCGGCGAGCGCCGAACGATCGAACCAAGTTTTCCGCGAAAACGACTGGAGTTGCCATAACCCCAGTATCATCACATGAATGGACAGCTAACGCAACCCGATCCACAGCATTTTATACCATAGGAATTTGCCTACATACAACATTAGCGATAACCTTCATGCTATGACTGAAAACCAACATCCAGAGCTGTCAGCGCTTCTCCAGGAAAATCGCACCTTCGCGCCATCTAAAGAGTTTTCTGAGCAAGCCAATGTTAAGTCGCAGGCCATCTATGAAGAGGCCGAAGATAACGTCGAGTCTTATTGGGCACAGGAAGCCAGGAATCTGGACTGGATTCAAGGTTGGTCAGAGATCTTGGAATGGCGCCCGCCATATGCCAAGTGGTTTGTGGATGGCAAACTCAACGTTTCGGCCAACTGCGTAGACCGTCACGCGAATGGTGAACGAGCCAATAAGGCCGCGATAATATGGGAAGGCGAGCCAGGCGACTCCAGAACACTTACATATAAGCAGTTGTTAGAGGAAGTCTGTAAGTTTGCAAACGTCTTAAAAAGCTTTGGAGTAAACCGCGGAGATCGCGTTGCCATATATCTTCCAATGATCCCCGAAGCTGCAATTGCGATGCTCGCATGTGCTAGAATCGGTGCAATTCATTCGGTGGTATTTGGTGGTTTCTCTCCAGATTCATTAAGCGACAGAATAAATGACGGAGAGGCAAAACTTCTTATTACTGGAGATGGTGGTTACAGACGTGGTTCCGTTGTTGCGCTTAAAGCCAACGCTGATGTTGCGTTAACCCGTACACCATCAATAGAAAATGTTGTTGTAGTTGCGCGTAATACAGTTGGAGGAAGTTCCAACGGCGCACCGATAAGCTGCAACATGCAGCCTGGCCGCGATCACTGGTGGCATGATGTAATGGAAGGCGCATCAACCGAGTCTACTCCAGAAGCCATGGACTCTGAAGATGTTCTGTATATCCTCTACACTTCAGGAACGACAGGCAAACCAAAAGGGATCGTCCATACAACCGGTGGATATTTAACCGGTGTTACATCATCGATGCGTATGGTTTTTGATCTAAAAGAAGACGATGTTTTCTGGTGTACTGCTGATATCGGCTGGGTTACAGGACATTCATATGTTGTGTACGGCCCACTATCAAATGGCGCTACTGTATTGATGTACGAAGGAGCTCCCGACTGGCCCGACAAAGACAGGAACTGGGAGATATGCAACAAATACAAAGTCACCATTTTATACACTGCACCAACCGCGATCCGCGCGTTCATGAAATGGGGCAAAGACTATCCTGCCCGTCACGATCTATCAAACCTGCGTCTTCTTGGTTCAGTCGGCGAACCCATCAACCCGGAAGCATGGGTATGGTATCATAAATACATAGGCGGCGAACGCTGCCCTGTTGTAGACACCTGGTGGCAGACAGAAACAGGTGCAATTGTAATTTCCCCACTACCTGGAATTACAAATACCAAACCTGGCAGCGCTACATTCCCTCTACCCGGATATTCTCCAAAGATCATGTCATCAGATGGCAAGATCATAGCGGAAGGGGGCGGATTACTCACCCTCACAAAGCCATGGCCATCCATGTTGCGCACTATCTGGGGTGATGATAAACGCTACGTAGATACATATTTTTCTAAGTTCCCAAATCGTCCAGACATCTACTTTGCAGGAGATGGAGCAAAGCTGGATCAGGATGGCTACTTCTGGATACTTGGGCGAGTGGATGATGTGCTGAACGTCTCAGGACACAGAATCGGAACGATGGAAGTCGAGTCTGCCCTCGTTGAGCACCCCGCTGTTGCAGAAGCCGCAGTAGTCGGCAAAGCCCACGAACTCAAAGGTCAGGCAGTATCTGCCTTTGTAACACTGAGAGATAACCACAACCACTCAGAGACACTTCAGATAGAACTAAAGAAGTTTGTGTCTGACAAGATCGGCTCGATCGCGCGTCCCGATGACATAATTTTTACCGCTGATCTCCCCAAAACCCGATCAGGCAAAATCATGCGCCGGCTTTTGCGTGATATAGCCGAAGGGCGTGCCCTTGGCGATACAACGACACTGGCAGATCCAAACGTTGTTGCTGGGCTCAAAGAACAATACGAGTCACTTGAGAACTAACTAGCACAAGCATTGCGATATACAGTTAACGAACCCGAAAGAGAATCGACATGTTATTAAGCGCCCTTTTCCCCGAGTCAATCTTTGGACGCAAGCTACATCCTAACGCAGAGCGTAGGCTGAAGCTCGCCCAGGCACGCGCCGAAGAAACCATAATCCGCGCACATGTTGACAACGCTCTGATGTTTGTTGATACGCTGGCTGAAGATCTGTCGTTTGATAGGGCGATTGATACCTATATACGTGTGATGAGTGTACCGGAGCCGCTTGCGAGTGCGGTGGCTACGCGTGCGCTTGTTACACTCGGGCGGGATTTAGTGCCGTTTAGGAGACGGGCTAGAGATGAGGGGGAGTTGGCGGCTCAGGCGAAGAGTGAGGAGAAGCCGCCGGTGTTTATTAAGGCTGAGGGGTAGGAAGGGGATGCGAATTGGAGCTTCGTGAAGGTGATAAACCATATTCCTTTGGAGGGATATTGAACCTGCTACGAACCGTACTAACTAACCATTCATAAGCTTCTTTTTGAATCAATGCATCAATATCTGTTTGTAAATGCACCCTTATGTGGTGCTTCATTCCAGTAATGCTTGCAAAATCCAACTCGTTAGCTAGAAAGCTCTTTTTATACATCCCTTTGTCCAAGAGCAAGCAAAGGCGTGTCAATCGTGGTAGACACGCTATCCATTCCGGCGGTGGCAAGTTATAAGTCCTGCACTCTCGAGCAATGTGCTGACGTGAAACCTTCATGTCAGCACATATTTCCGAGACAGGAACTCTATTCTTGGTAAACGTGAAAGTAGGTTTTACATATCTTTTTACATAGAGCGACTTTACATTGCTGGATATTAGACTGCCTACGTAGTCTACCTTTGTCCTATTTATTGGTGGCAACAGGTTTCTTATACGCTCCGGCGTATCTTCAATATCATATATTAAAACTGCGGAAGCCCCAGCTCTACCGCACTCAAGTACAGATTGAATATGAGCCTTACAAAACCCTTCAATGTAAAGAATTATTGACGAGTGCGGCCTATCGGTATGCAAAAGGTGAACGAGAGAACCGATAGAGTTGTCGCAATATTTTACATCAAGTACTATTAGATCTGGATAGCCATTACTAATAGTAGAACGAAGCTCATTAATGTTGTGAACAATCTTTAAGGCTGATAAGCCATTAAATGCGTTCTGAATACGACCTATTCTAATCCTATGTTGCGACAAAACCAATATTGTATGCATGCGGCAAACCGAATTTTAACATTCCATACTTAGTAGCAGCAGCGACCCAAGGCCAGTGAGCAGTACATGCGCCGTATACTACATATATCATTACATACACGACGGATGAATCTGTTAAACTCTTAGGAATAGCGAGTTCAGTGGTAATTGCGAAATTGTATCTATCACAAGATAGAATGAAACTATCGATCATAGGCTAGCATTAACTCTTTAAATACATCCAGCCCTGTTAATATGTATAAGGTTATAACATATAATATTAGACGATGGCGAAAAACCAGTCATTGTATTATAGGAGCTTCCAAACTCGACCCATTAAAGGAATCTCATCAATTGTGACTAGTTAACAATACATTTGCGTGCGGCATTGTCTAATACTCGAAAATCTCTTCAGATATACACAAACCCTTCCAGCTCCCGTTGCTTATTATCGCGAAAAGAGAATTAATATTTCCTATCACGGGTCATCAGTGAATTCTATTGGCATATTTGCTTGCCTCCTTATGGCAATGGTTCCAATTATTCCAAATACGACTGTACTAATACTACATACTACCCACTCAGCTTCTCCCCACGTGAGAATAAATCCCCACATAGTAGAAATTATACAAACGCTTAGAAAAAAAGCTGCGATAGTATAAACTACCAATGATCCTATTATACTCTTGGTAAACGGAAGTAAAATTCCAATAATTACTCCACAAATAATACCTGCTGCATAGTAGGCCAATAGAACTCCTATATAACTGGTTTCCGATTTTTCAAAAACTTCGGCCCCTTGAAAAATAAAGAGTGCTGTTACAAACAATGAATAGAGTGTTGCAGTTATAATTCCCAGAGTAACCGTTTTTTTAACTCTAACAATTAATGGTGAATTCATAATGTTAAACTCATCTACAAGATTGATAAGCCTTGCCAATGGCCCTGATGGATGCAACAATCGGCACAATATCCCATAATGACCCGCCACTGCCGTTTGACCTACAAAGCTACAACAAATGTTTATCAAGCAAGTTAAAAAGTGCCATCATCAACATCTACCGATTCAATCATTTTGAATGCGATTTTACCAATTACTCCGTATACCAATCCCAGAATACCAACAGTAACCCATGTTGGCAAATCCCAATAAAAAGGTAAACCAAGCAACAATATCCCACAACACAACCCCACAAAACATCCAACAATCAAATACAAAAGCCATTCCCCCAAGACGCTCTTTGTTATTGGCTTTAGCACTCCCACTATAACTCCTGCAAATGTTCCAGCAATAAAATAAAACAGTATTACCTTCCATAAAGTCGTACCGTACTCTTCATACTTTTCAAACAACTTTGGTCCTCTGATGATGTATAAGACTATCACAAACAGTGAATATATGAATGAGTACCACCATCCCCAATAAACATACTTTTTTATTCTATTACCTAACGAGTTGTCGTCTTTGCATTCATTTGCCATAGAATTCCAATTTTACTGTCAGCTTTGCGACATAACCATTGTTACTATTCTGAAAACTACGGAAGTCGTGCTTTACAACATTTATCCATGCTGTCTTATCAACGATCAGCAACTTATCTCTCGAAACAGAAATCTCCTATAAAGCACTGCCCTAAGTACAGCAACGGCATATACCCACGCTCCAATCAGAGCAACACCGACACTTCTCAGACTACTACCATTTACTACCAGTATATATACAGGTACAACAAGAACCAATAGGGAGAACAGTTCAACAATCACACCCCGAACCCCATTCAAAGGCTTAACAATCAAGCTAGCCCCACCAGGATACTCTCTCCAAAATGACCTAATAGGTCCCAGAAATATTGCAACGACAATCAATGTCAACACCAACAATCCAATTAGATCATGGTGTACATCGACCCAAATAATATCAACAGACATTCCAGATGATTCCGATGATTCTCCTACTTTTTGAATACTGTATTCATAAAATTGCGAATACTTAACCCAAACCACACTAACCAAAATCAGAACTATCAAATACAACTTATAAGTTGCTGCTGTTGGTATTTTAAATGACATACAGACATAATTTTCAGTTATTATTTACGACCTCACCCTTATTTCGAAATCTCCTCCAGACCTTCTCTACTAAAGCACCTATAATACCCCACTGAACTATAATCGCAATCAAGTCTAACAGGGATACTGAAAATTTACCTACCGATACCATAGATCACCGTAAATACTCCTACATATAAGTTCAAAAAACATACCAGCAGGAAATGATATTATTCCAGTCAGATAAAGACCAAATACAATTTGATCCGACCGCTCTCGTACCGTTATAGCTTCAGGAGTTGAATTAGCGTAGAAGGCCACAAGCAGCAGTAAACATAAGCCCACACAAACACCCCCAACCATACTCTTTACCGAAAACCGATATTTCATCTATAGCTCAATCCCATAATATACCCTAGACCATCAACATTATCACCGCTCCAACAACGCCGGCGCCAAATCAACACTACGCCTCTCACCCCAGATCTTCCATCTCGGATCAAACGTAAAGAGATGAAGCAGCAGCATACCAATTGAAAGCTCTACGAAGCCCATAAGCATTATATGCATAAGCACAGTAATAAGCCATATATACGGCCTAGTCGTACGCCAGAGCATAAGTAGCACACAGAGAATCTCTTTGGTCAGGGATACTCACGTTTCAAAAAATCACAAACTACCCCCCTCTTCAGTACAAGTTCACTGTGGCGTATTTCGTCTTGCTTTGATAATCAACACTGGCGGAGTAATCTTTTGTCCCGATGCCGCACTCGAGTGAATCTGCCTCACAACTTCCATCCCTGACACAACCCTGCCAAAAGCAGCGTAACCATGCCCATCTCCACTAGCTGGCCCGCCTGAATCGAGTGTCGGTTCATCTTCAAGAAGGATGAAAAACTCCGAGGTGGCACTCCCCGTTTCTTTACCACGAGCCATGGATATTACACCCGCCAAGTGAGTAATACCTGTGCGAGACGTAGGCTCGAGGGGTATGGCAGGAGGAGCTAAAGCGGATTTTGTCCCCGACATACCAGCCTGAATGAGCTCCAGAGTAAACTTCTGCTCGTTGGCAGCAGTTACTGTGCGGTGAAAGCTGCCGCTGTCATAGAGGGCATTGTCTACGTAGTAGAGAAAGTTGGAGCCTGTAATAGGGGATGAGACCGTATCAATCTCCACTGTAATCTTGCCAAGCGTCGTTGTAAGTTCTACTAAAGGAAGGGTGGGAGAACTAACAGTGTTTGTGCCTGCCTTAGCACTGGAACCCGATGTCGTTGTAGCGCATGCTACAACTACCAGAGTTAAGAGCAGTACGGACAGAGTTGGAAGTAAAGCTTTTAATCGGAATTTAGTCGGCATAGAACGAAAAAATATACGTACTTTTTTCTATTGGATAAGACCTCACAAGCAAATGCTTCTGTCACATATTCTTGGATGTGGTATCAACCATTCAACGGCCTGTTTTTTGCTCGACATTCATATGGATATATGGGTCAGATGACCAGATTAATAGAAACCGGGACCTGCTTTAACAACTCTGGCATCACAACGATCTA
>JBEBRK010000017.1:0-44059 GCA_040394885.1 Gemmatimonas phototrophica | reverse complement strand
ACGAAGGCCTCCGCTTCGCTATCCGCGAAGGTGGACGCACAGTCGGTGCTGGTGTTGTCTCCAAGATTCTCGCGTAAGTAAGATGGCTGGAAAAATTCGCATTCGCCTCAAGGCTTTCGATCACGCTGTGATCGATCAAGCGGCGGCCGATATCGTTCGGACGGCAGAGAAGTCTGGTGCATCCGTTTCGGGTCCCATTCCTCTTCCAACCAAAACACAGCGTTGGACGGTTCTACGTTCGCCACACGTCGATAAGAAGTCGCGCGAACAGTTTGAGTTAAAAACCCACAAGCGCATGATCGATATCCTCGATTCAAAGGCGCAGACAGTCGACGCATTGACTAAGCTGGATCTGCCAGCTGGCGTTGATGTTGAGATCAAGGTCGAGTAGGTCAAGGATATGATTGGAATTATTGGTAAAAAGCTGGGCATGACCCAGATCTTTAATGAACAGGGACAGCAGATCCCTTGCACTGTGGTTGAAGCCAAGCCAAACCCAGTCGTTCAGGTTATGACCAAAGAAACAGCTGGCTTTGATGCTATTCAGCTTGGTTTTGGTCAGCAGCGCCTTCGCAGAGATTCTAAAGCCGGTGAGCGCACACCACGTGGTCGTCGCGCAAACAAGGCTGTAGTTGGTCATGCTGCAAAGGCAGGTTTAGAAGCTCCACCACGCATTCTCAAGTCCTTCAGACTTGATGATGCTCCTGGTAAGGATGCCGAAGTCCCTTCGTACACAGTTGGTCAGACGATCGATGTGTCCGTTTTCGAGCCAGGTGAAACCGTTAAGGTCACAGGCACAACAAAGGGTCGCGGCTTCCAGGGTGTTGTGAAGCGTTATGGTATCGGTGGTGGTCCAAACTCGCACGGTAACACAAAACACCGTCGTCCTGGTTCCATCGGTGCAGGTACCAACCCTTCACGCGTAATTTTGGGAAAGAGAATGCCTGGTCATTACGGTGATCATCGTCATACTCAGACCCATCTCCGGATCGAAAAGATCGATGCAGAACGGAACTTGATTTATATCCGTGGCAGCATCGCAGGTCCGCGTAACGGGATCGTGATGGTCCGCAAGCAGGGATAACTGTAATGTCAAATACTGAAACAACTCAGTTTTCTGCCTCTGCATTTAGTGTTGGTGGTGCTCAGCGTGATGCTGTAACTCTCCCAGCTGATGTATTTGATGGCATAATTAACGTGCCCGTGATGCACCACGCAGTAAAGGCGTATTTAGCCAATCAGCGTCAGGGTACAGCTGCAACAAAGACACGTGGTCTGGTAGCTGGTGGTAACCAGAAGCCTTGGCGTCAGAAAGGAACCGGTCGTGCCCGTCAGGGTTCAACCCGTGCTCCAAACTGGCCAGGTGGTGGTACCGCATTTGGTCCAACACCACGTGACTACACACAGCACACCAACAAGAAGGTTAAGGCTTTAGCCCGCAAGAGCGCATTCAATGCTCGTGCTCGCGAAAACTCCCTGTTTGTTGTTGATGCATTCGATTTCGATGCCCCAAAGACACAGCGTCTTACAGGGTTGCTCGAGTCGATGAACATCGCTGATAAAAAGGTGTTGATCTTAACAGATGGTGTTAAGCCCAATGTTTACTTAAGCGGCCGCAATATCCAGCGCGTGCATGTCATGCCTTATGTTGATGCTTCTACTTATCACATTCTGTGGTCTGACGTAGTTGTCGTAGAATCAGGTGCGCTCGGCCTTTCATTGACCGGGGGCAAGTAAGCTATGCCAACACTATTTAGGACAATTGTTCGTCCAGTCGTTACTGAAAAGACATCAAACACTTATCAGGATCGCGGCGAATACACATTCGAAGTAAATCCGGCAGCTAACAAAATCGAAATTAAGGCTGCTATTGAAAAGCTTTGGCCTGCAGTTAAGGTCGCCAGTGTTCAGACAATGAACTGCAGAGGAAAGTCCCGCCGTGTTGGTGGATCTGTAGGTCGTCGTCCAAACTGGAAAAAGGCTATCGTAAAGCTGCGTGAAGGCGATACGATCGAGATCTTTGAAGGGTAACGATTATGGGAATACGTCAGTTTAAGCCGGTTACCAAGAGCTCCCGCTTCCGCTCAGTTTCAGATTTCTCTGAAATTACGCGCAAGACGCCTGAGAAGTCTCTGGTTGAGCCACTTCCAAAGTCTGGTGGTAGAGATAACCACGGTCATATCTCCATGCGCCGTCGTGGCGGTGGACATAAGCGCCGTTATCGTATCATCGATTTCAAGCGTAACAAGTTTGGAATTCCAGCAGTTGTTCAGACTGTTGAATACGATCCAAACAGATCTGCCCGCATTGCTTTAATTCAGTACGAAGATGGTGAAAAGCGTTATATCATCCATCCAAAGGGTTTATCGGTTGGCGATACAGTATTCTCGGGCCCAGGCTCGGATGTACGTATCGGTAACGCACTTCCACTTAAGGAAATGCCCCTCGGTACTGATGTTCACAACATCGAGTTAAAGCCAGGCAAGGGTGCTCAGATGGCACGCTCCGCTGGTACTTCAGCTCAGGTTGTTGCGAAAGAAGGTGATTATGTAACACTCAGAATGTCGTCCTCCGAAGTCCGCAAGGTCCATGGCGCATGCCTGGCTACCGTCGGTGTCGTTGGAAACTCTGAACACGAACTTCTATCTCACGGTAAAGCTGGTAAGTCGCGCTGGCTCGGTCGCAGACCAAAGGTGAGAGGTGAAGTTATGAACCCAGTGGATCACCCACACGGTGGTCGTACACGTGGTGGACGCAACGTTGTGTCTCCATGGGGTAAGAAGGAAGGTGTTAAGACGCGCGATAAGAATAAGTCGTCTGAGCGCTTAATTGTTCGTGGCCGCCGTCGTGGTAAGGCGACGCAGTCTTAATTGACGAGTTGACGAGATTATGGGACGTAGCGTAAAAAAAGGACCCTTCGTGCATGAGTCGCTCCTCGCAAGAGTTGACAGCATGAATTCAAAGAATGAAAAGAAAGTCGTAAAGACATGGTCGCGTGCAAGCACGATCGTTCCTGACTTTATTGGTCATACCTTTGCCGTGCACAACGGGAATAAATTCATTCCAGTCTATGTGACTGAGAATATGGTCGGCCACAAGCTGGGGGAGTTTTCTCCAACAAGATTGTTCCGCGGTCACGCAGGCAATCGCCCAGCAGACAAGAAGGGTAAGAAATAATGGCTGCTAAAGTCACAACAATTACCCGCGCCAGAGCTATTCAGAGATCGACTCGCCAGTCGCCATACAAAATGCGCCTGGTTATCGATCAGATCCGCGGAAAGAGAGTTAACGATGCTCTTGCATTGTTAAAGTTCTCTAAGAAGCACGCTGCAAAGCAGATCGAAAAGACATTGTCTTCCGCAGTTGCAAACGCTGAGTATAAAGCTCGCGAAGCAAATGAGTCGATTGATGTTGATGATCTCTTTGTATTGCGCGCAGTTATTAACGAAGGGACGCCTATCAGGCGGTTCATGCCTGCTGCTCAGGGGCGTGCTACTCCGATTCGTAAGCGCACCAGCCACGTAGAAATCGAAGTTGGTGAGCGAGTGAAGCCTGTTGTAGTTAAGAAGGCAGCCTCAACAGAGTCATCTGAAGAAGCCAAGCCAGCTAAGGGCAGAAAAACAGCAGCCAAGACAGCTAGAAAGACTGCTGCTAAAAAAACTACAACGACCAGAAAATCTGCAGCTAAGAAAGCTGTAGAGAAGGAAGGAGAGGAGTAGGATGGGACAGAAGACACATCCAGTCGGTTTCCGACTCGGGATTTCCAAGACATGGCGCTCCCGCTACTATGCGAAGCGCGAAATGCCGGCGATGCTTAAAGAAGATGCCTTGCTCCGCAAGTATCTATTGGCCCGCTTGGTTCATGCAGCAATTGCCGATGTAACTATCGAAAGAAAGCCTGGTAAGGTCGTTGTTACGATCCACACCGGACGTCCTGGCGTAGTTATCGGTAAGAAGGGAACGGAAGTAGATCAGCTTCGCGACGAACTTGCCAGACTTACCGGTAAGGAAGTCGGGATCAATGTCGAAGAGATCAAGCGTCCTGAATTAGACGCGAAGTTGGTTGCAGATAATATTGCCAACCAGTTGGCTCAGCGTATTTCTTTCCGTCGCGCCATGAAGCGTGCGGTACAGAGCGCAATGCGTATGGGTGCTGGTGGTATCAAGATTAAATGTGGCGGCCGTTTAGGCGGCGCTGAGATTGCGCGTGTGGAAGGGTATCATGAAGGACGTGTACCTCTTCATACACTCCGAGCTGATATCGACTATGCAACGTCAACAGCTAGAACCACCTTCGGTGCCATCGGTATCAAGGTCTGGATCTACAAGGGCGAGATCGTAGAAGATAGGCGCGGTAAGACTTATTCCACCGACGCGTAAGGAGAGATAGATGCTCAGTCCAAAGCGCATTAAGTATCGTAAGGCGTTCAAGGGGCGCATGACAGGTTTAGCCCATAGAGGTTCTAAGATCTCTTTTGGTGACTATGGTCTGCAATCCCTGGAGCCAGGCAGGATCAGCAACAGACAGATCGAAGCTGCTCGTGTCGCTCTTACGCGCCATATCAAACGTGGTGGAAAAGTCTGGATTCGTATTTTTCCAGATAGGCCAATAACAAAGAAGCCAGCTGAAACACGTATGGGTAAGGGGAAAGGTTCTCCTGAAAAGTGGGTCGCTGTTGTCAAGCCAGGACGCATGTTGTTTGAACTTGAAGGTGTTGCCCCAGACGTTGCACGTCGTGCATTAGCTCTTGCAGCCGCCAAGCTTAGCGTCAAGTCCAGGTTTGTGATGCGCGAGGAGGCGCACACCGATGAAGGCTAAAGAAATTCGCGAGATGGGAGCGGAAGCTATTACAGCCAAGATCGCTGAGTTAGAGTCAGAAAGATTTTGGTTAAGGTTCCGGTCGGCTACGCAGACGATCGAAAATCCGATTCACCTGCGTGCGATTCGCCGTGACATTGCTCGTCTTAAGACCGTTCAGGCTGAGTTGGCAAGACAGTCATCAAAGGCGGGGGCATAATTAAATGACCGAAGTTAATCAGAATACAGCTTCCAAAAACGAGGATGGCGTGACTGTTGAAGTTTCAGTTACAGACCGTTCCGCTAGAAAAGTTCGCGTCGGCGTTGTCGTCAGCGACAAGATGCAGAAGACCCTGGTTGTAGCTATTGAGCGTCGCGTTCGTCACCCTGTCTATGGCAAGATGATGACACGCACCAAGAAACTCAAAGTTCATGACGAAGAGAACTCTGCAAAGATTGGTGATACAGTCCGGATCATGGAAACACGTCCATTATCCAAGGACAAGAGATTCCGTTTAGTTGATATTGTGGAGCGTGCCCGATGATTCAACAAGAGTCAATGGTCAAGGTTGCGGATAACTCGGGTGCTAAGACCGCCCTCGTTATCCGAGTCCTTGGTGGTACGAGACGTCGTTATGCAAGACTTGGTGACGTCGTTATCGTAGCCGTCAAGCATGCTCTTCCAAACGGAACAGTAAAGAAGTCCGACGTTGCCCGCGCAGTTGTTGTGCGTACAGCGAAGGAGACCAGGCGTAAAGACGGATCTTACATCCGTTTCGATGAAAACGCTGTGGTTATCATTAACGATTCTGGTGAGCCACGTGCTACACGTGTGTTCGGGCCAGTAGCGCGCGAGATCCGCGATAAGAAGTACATGAAGATTGCGTCTCTAGCGCCTGAGGTATTGTAAAAATGCGCGTGCTAAAATATCGCAAGACAGCAAAGGATCGTCTGACGACAAATCGTCATGCGGGAAATGTTGTTCGCGTAAAGATAAAGATCCGCAAGGGAGATACTGTTAAGGTTCTCCGCGGTAATGACAAGGGGAAGGAAGGGAAAGTCTTAACGGTTTTCCCAAAGACCAACCGCGTTCTTATCGAAGGGGTCAACATTGTAAAGCGTCATGTTCGTGCGCGTAGCGCTGAAGAGCAGGGCGGAATCATACAGAAAGAGGCTCCAGTTGCAGTCTCTAACGTTATGCTTCTCGATCCTAAGTCTGGTGCTGCCACACGCGTTCGAATTCGGGTGGATGCGGACGGAACTCGCGAACGTATTGCCGTGAAGAGCGGTGATGCTGTTGCTCGTCCTTCCCGTTAATAGGAATTAAGAAATGGCGAAGCAAACAAATCAGAAGGGTGGAGCCGCAGCAAAGGGCGGAAAAGGTGGTGCAAAGGCTGGAGCTAAGACTCCAGCTAAAACACCAGCAAAGTCTGCCGCAAAAGCAAAGGGCGGCCGTAACGTTGAGCGCAAGCAGCTTCTTCCTACAGAACATGCTGGTCTTGAGTTACCTGTTAACCCACCACGTTTACGTGAGTATTACAATTCAACAGTTCGCACAAAGCTGAAAGATCAGTTCAACTTTGGAAATCCTCATGAAATTCCATCAGTTGAAAAGATTGTTATCAACTGTGGTGTTGGTGAAGCGATTAAGAACTCGAGAGTTTTAGATGTTGTCATCGATGAATTGGCTTTGATCTCAGGTCAGCGTCCAGTTCGTCGTAAGGCAAAGAAGTCGATCGCTAACTTCGGTCAGCGTGAAGGTCAGGAGATTGGCGCAAGCGTAACTCTCCGTGGCGCACGTATGTGGGAGTTCTTGGATCGCTTGATCACGATTGCAATTCCTCGTATTCGTGATTTTAGAGGTTTGAATACCCGCGCATTTGACGGCCGCGGAAACTTTACGATGGGTGTAAAGGAGCAGATTATCTTCCCAGAAATCAGCTACGAAATGGTCGATCAGATTCACGGTATGGATATCACCTTTGTTACATCTACGAACAAAGACGACCAGGCTCTTGCACTCCTTCGCGAGTTAGGGATGCCTTTCAAGGGGGAGGACAAGCCAGTCGTCGTCACGTTCTAATGGAAAGGATGGGAGATTCCCATCCTTTCCTATACGGAGGAGTTGATCAATATTCGGCTCTGACGCGATAGCGAGATCTATTTATGGCCAAAACGTCAAAAATAAAGAAGAACGAACAGCGCATGGCGCTTGTTGCAAAGTATGCAGCACGTCGCTTTGAGCTGAAAGCAATTATCAAGAACCCGTTGTCAACAGATGAGCAGCGGGCTGATGCATATGCAGCAATCCGGAAGATGCCACGTGACGCTTCGGCAACACGCGTGCGCAACCGTTGTTCCATGAGCGGACGTCCACGTGCCTATCTCAGACCATTCGGGCTGAGCCGAATCGCATTCAGAGAGATGGCTCTGAGTGGTTTGATTCCAGGCGTTCGTAAGGCGAGCTGGTAGGAGATATAACATGAGTATGAATGATCCTGTGGCCGACATGCTTACACGCATTCGTAATGCGTGCAGAGCAAAGCATCGTCGTGTCGACATGCCGGCTTCTAAGTTAAAAACACAGATCGCACAGATCTTGAAGGAAAATTCCTTCATTCAGGACTACCGTTTATTGGAGACTGAAGAAGGACACAAGGTTCTTCGTGTGATCTTAAAGTATGTAAATGGTGGCGCTTCAGTCATTCGTGACTTGCAGCGTGTTTCAACACCAGGTTTACGTAGATATGTTGGTGTGAACGAAATTCCTCGCGTACGTAATGGGCTTGGCATGGCCATCCTCAGCACCTCGCAGGGAATTATGTCTGATAATCAGGCTCGTCGTGCACGCACCGGTGGTGAACTTCTAGCATTAGTGTGGTAATCGACAATGTCACGTATTGGTAAAAGACCTGTCGAAGTGCCAGCTGGAGTTACAGTTGCTTTAGAAGGAAACACCCTCAAGGTTAAGGGACCAAAGGGAGAGCTCGTAAGAGCTCTACACCAGGATATGATCATCAAGATCGACGGTAATACTATTACCGTTACACGTCCATCTGATGATGCAAATCACCGCGCCCTTCATGGATTAACACGCACACTTATCTCCAACATGGTTGAAGGTGTGTCTGTCGGATTCAAGAAGATCCTTGAGTTAGTTGGTGTCGGTTATAAGGCTGAGGTTCGTCCTTATGGTCTGCAGTTAGCGCTTGGTTTCTCACATCCTGTCGAGTACAAGGCACCAGCAGGGGTTAGCCTTTCTGCTCCTACCCCAACACAGATCGTTATTGAAGGATATAATAAGGAAAATGTGGGGCAGGTCGCTGCGGAGATCAGAGGTTTCCGTCCTCCTGAGCCATACAAGGGTAAGGGTGTCAAATATCAGGGCGAGCAGGTTCGCCGTAAGGCCGGTAAGGCTGGGAGCAAGTAACAGATGAAGAGACCAGTTACGCGCGAAGATTATCGCCGCCGCCGTCACTTCCGTGTTCGTAAGAAAGTCAATGGTACTTCCGAGCGTCCACGTCTAGTAATCTATCGCTCATTGAAGCATATCTATGCTCAGTTGGTTGACGACGATACGCAGCGCACAATCATGACAGTTACAGACAACGGCCTCGATGGCAAGAAGTCTGAGAAGTCATTTGAAGTTGGAAAGAGAATAGCAGCTCGAGCCAAAGAGGCTGGAGTAACCAAGATCGTTTTCGATCGCGGTGGATATCTGTACCATGGCCGCGTAAAGGCTGTGGCCGACGGTGCCCGTGAAGGCGGGTTGGAGTTCTAATGTCTGAATCAGAACAGAATACAAATTCGCAACCCGCACAGGGTGCACGTCCAGCTTCAGCTGGAAACCGTCCCGCTTCTGGCGCTCCTCGCGGCGCAGGTCGTGGGCCTGGTGCAGGGCGCGGCGGTCAGGGCGGTGGTAACCGTCCTGGCGGCGGTCGCGGCCGTGGCCCAGGTGGCCAGGGTGGTGGACAAGGCGGAAATGGTGGACGCGGCGGCCAGGGTGGCGGTCGTGGAAAGCCTGGTGGTCAGCGTGAAGGTGGTCGTGGTGGAGAGCGCAGCAATGAGCGCGAAGCACCAAGCGATCTCATCGAAAACGTAGTTGCCATCAACCGTGTTGCTAAGGTTGTTAAGGGTGGTCGTCGCTTCTCATTCAACGCACTCGTTGCAGTTGGAGACGGGAAGGGTAGAGTAGGCTTCTCAACCGGTAAAGCGAACGAAGTTTCAGAAGCGGTTCGTAAGGCAGTTGAAGGCGCTCGTGGCTCCATGAAGTCAGTTCCAATGACCGGCGGTACAATTCCGCACGACATTGTTGGCGAACATGGTGCTGGTCGCGTCCTCATGAAGCCAGCTGCTCCTGGTGCTGGTGTTATCGCCGGTGGTGCTGTTCGCGCCATCCTCGAATGCGCCGGAATTACTGACATCTTAACAAAGAGCCTCGGTTCCAGTAACGCCCACAACATGGTTAGAGCAACCATGGATGGCTTACTGAGTCTGACGACTGTTGAGCAGATTGCAAAGGAACGTGGTATTGATCCTAGCAGCCTCGCTTATAAGTCTCGCGCCAAGGTCAAGGTAACACTATAAAATGGCAAGAACATTTGTCTGGCACCCAGGTAAGGGGCCAAAAAAGACTGAAAAAAGCGTTCTTACAGACGGTAAAGTTGAGATCAAGCAGGTTCGTAGTGGTATTGGTCACAGCTGGCGTATGAACGCAACTTTGGAAGCTCTTGGATTAAGAGGGCCTAACAAAGTAGTAGTACATCAAGATTCACCGGCACTTCGTGGTCAGATCAAGCGTGTTCGCCATCTGGTAACGGTAACGCCGATTTCCGAAGCGTAAGAACATGACGGAAGAAATACAGAAAATCGGCCTTCATAACCTCGCTCCTGCACCTGGTTCACACCGTAACAGAAAAAGACTCGGTCGTGGTCCAGGTTCCGGAACCGGTAAGACCTCTGGTAAGGGTCACAAGGGTATTAAAGCCCGCTCTGGTCACCATGGTCCTGGTGGTGGTAAGCCACACTTCGAAGGTGGACAGATGCCTCTTACCCGTCGTTTACCAAAGCGTGGTTTCACCAACCCATTCAGAGTTGAGTATCAGCTCGTTCGTCTGGGCGATTTAGCTCTCGTCGAAAGCGGTAACATTACCCCTGAGACTTTAGTTGAAGCTGGTCTGATTCGCGCTGGTAAAGGACCGGCAAAGATCCTCGCAAATGGTATCGTATCGTCAGCGTTTACACTCTCAGGTGTAAAGGTTAGCGAAGGTGCCAAGGCAAAGATTGTCGCCGCTGGTGGCACAATCGCTTAAATTGATTGGGTCGAGCGAGCCGAAAGGCTCGCTCACTCGTTGAGGTTTCGGAGCTTATGGCGCAAATGAATCCCGCAGCTGCAGTTTCTAGTTTTACTAGAAACACGGAGCTTCTGGACAAAATAAAATTTACCTTTCTCTGCCTGGTTCTATATCGTCTCGGTGCTCATATCACCGCGCCTGGTATAGACGTTGTTGCTTTGACCGACTATTTCGCTAACATGGGTCAGGGCGGGCTCCTCGGATTGTACGACATGTTCGTGGGTGGTGGTCTCTCAAGAGCCACCGTTTTTGCCCTCGGTATCATGCCGTACATTTCTGCGTCTATCTTCATGCAAATTGCGGCAGCTGTAATTCCGCAGATTGAGAAGATGAACAAAGACGAGGAGGGGCGTAAGAAGGTTACTCAATACACCAGATACCTGACCCTCATTCTTGCCGCAGTGCAGGCATGGGCGTTTGCTTTGTTTACCGCTTCTATCGAAAGCGCAGTCCTCAATGCAGGATTCGCATTCAAGATGCAGATGATGTTGTTCCTGACCACAGGTGCTATGGTTGTTATGTGGTTGGGTGAGCAGATCACTGAGCGCGGTCTTGGTAACGGTGCATCCCTTATCATCTTTTTCTCCATTGTTGAGCGCTTCTGGCCTGGTATTATACAGACCTTCAAGTTTGTCTCAGCTGGTAGCGTAGGAATCTTCTCCTTAATCGTTTTAGGCGTTGTTATGCTCGGCGTTGTCGCTGGTACAATTGCAATGACAATGGCTGCACGTCGTATCACGATACAGATTCCTCAGCGCACTATGGCGCGTGGAAGGATGCGAGAAGCTTCTCGAAACTTTATTCCGCTTCGTATTAACACCGCCGGTGTTATGCCTATCATCTTCGCTCAGTCTGTTATCGTCGTCCCTGGTGCAATTGCACAGTTCAGCGGTAACCCAACAGCAGCAAGATTTGCGGAGTTCTTTACCCCTGGATCTACAGCGTACTTCGTTGTTTCAGCCATTTTGATCATCTTCTTTACGTATTTCTATACGTCGATCATCTTCAATCCGGTTGATATTGCTGAAAACCTGAAGAAGCAGGGTGGTTTTATCCCTGGAGTTAAGCCTGGTGCAAAGACGGCCGACTATATCGACCAAGTTCTTTCCAGAATTACACTCCCAGGTGCTGTGTTCTTAACCTTCATTGCACTGTTGCCTGTTCTCATTGCGAAGGTCATTAACGTTCCGTTTGGTTTTGGTGGAACATCCCTCCTCATCGTTGTTGGTGTTGCTTTAGATACAATGACTCAGGTCAACCAGCACATGATGCTTCGTAAGTACGACAGCTTCATGAAGAAGGGGAAGGTTAAATTCCGCGGACGGAATGCGTCCAATAGCGCGTTCTAACAGTAGTTAGCGCGTCGTTAAAGAAGAGTTCAGAATAAGTGATTATTGTATTGCTAGGCCCGCCGGGAGCAGGTAAGGGAACACAGGGAGAACGGTTAGCTGAACGTCTCAACATCCCTCGCATTGCGACCGGCGATGTCTTTCGCAACGCTATCAAGGAAGGAACTCCGTTAGGCCTCAAGGCTAAGGAGTACATGGACCGGGGTGACTTGGTTCCTGATGAAGTAATCCTTGATATCATGTGTGAAGTGTTGGCCAGTGAAGCGGCTAGTAAGGGCGCAATTTTAGATGGAGTTGTTAGGACCGTACCTCAGGCCGAAGGGCTAAATCAAAAGGTACGAGAGTTAGGTCGATCGATCGATGCTATCCTTCTCTTCGAAATAGCAGATGAAGAGCTGGTGCGTCGCTTGAGCGCCAGAACTGTATGCGATGTCTGTCAGACTCCGTATACAGGCTTGGACGCCAACACACCTTGTCCGAAGAATGATGGTGGCAAGCTGGTAAGGCGTAAGGATGACGATCCAGAAGCGATTCGTAATCGACTCAAGGTGTACCATACTCAGACTGAGCCTGTTGTTGCATGGTATCAGGAGAATGGAATGCCTGTACACAAGATAGATGCAGTTGGATCTGTCGAAGATGTATCGAGCCGTGCGATGGCAGCGTTGGGATGATTCAGCTCAAGTCCAAACGCGAGATTGAAATCATGGCTCAGGCTGGCCGAATCCTAGCCGCCACGCATGAGTATCTGCGTGGCCAGATTCGGCCCGGCATGAGCACTATGGATGTTGATGTTTTAGCAGAAGCATTCATACGCTCGCATGACGGCGCTATCCCTTCGTTTAAGGGGTTGTATGGTTTTCCAAACAGTATCTGCGCATCAGTCAACGAAGAGATTGTTCACGGTATCCCGTCAAAGAAGAAGATCTTAAATGAAGGCGATATCCTGGCTGTCGATTGCGGTGTGAAGTTTGGTGGGTATCATGCAGACCAGGCTGTTACACACCCCGTTGGTAAGATCGATCCGCTGTCTCAGCGTTTACTGGAAGTGACTGAAGCTTCTTTGTATGCTGGAATTGCTGAGGCAACAGTTGGAAACCATCTTGGTGATATTGGAGCTGCTATTCAAAAGGTTGTTGAAGATGCAGGCTTCAACGTTACGCGAGATTTAGTCGGTCACGGTATTGGGGCTGCTTTCCATGAAGACCCTCAGGTCCCGAATTTTGGCAAGCCAAAACGTGGACACAAACTGATGCCGGGTCTGGTCCTCGCGATCGAGCCTATGGTCATGACTGGAAAACATCAGACCAAGACTCTTAAAGACCGTTGGACTGTTATTACAGCAGATGGTAGCAGGTCAGCTCACTTCGAGCATACGGTTGCCATCACTGCGGATGGACCGCAGATTCTGACCAAGTAGACTCAGCCGAGCGATATTGATCCGCTCGGCTTTTTAGTTCGTAGGCATCAAGAAAGAATTTTCCGGCCCAGTTAAGATACTCGAACTTCCCATAATCTCCGTCAACTGGGAACGAGCCCTTAACTCCTCCGTATACGTCGGGATCGTTGGGATCGAGAGAGATTGTGCTGGCTACAAAAGAGAGGGCAAGGTTGGCGGCCCTCAGATACTCGCTATTGTTGGTAAGCATATACAGGTCATACCAGCAGCTGGCTATCTGTGCACTACCTGTTAGGCAGCTCCATTCAACTGCACCTCTCCAGTTAGAATCGAGTCGGCCGGGGATATATCCGTTAACTTCTACGCATCCCAATAGTGACTTGGCAGTGCGTTCAGATTTTTCTAAAAGATCATCAGATTGAAAGTATTTTACACCTTCAATCATTCCTCTGAGTACGTAGCCAATGGTGTGAGTAAGGGGTGTCTCGGCGTGGTTCAGGTCACAGTTTTCAAACCAGCCATTTGAACGCTGGTTAGTTAAAGCCCACTGAATATTTGCCATTGCAGCGTCTTCAAAACCCTGGTTTGGGCTAAGGCGTGCGGCTTCCAGAAGGCCCCAGGCAACGTGAGTCTCGTAAGCCTTTAATCCAGGACCAGTGAAAGGAGATGGATATTTCCTCCAGGCACCATCCGAATCCTGCGTTTCAACCAGCCAACGGGCCGCACGGTTCATCGGTGCTCTGTAGTGGCTTCCCAGGTGAGTGACTCCAGCGGCCAAGCCTAACAGTATCTGCCCGGTATTGAATGTGACGGGCCGCACTGGTGTCTGATCTATCATACCGCCCTGAAAAGACCCGTCCTCCAGTTGAATTGAAGCGAGCCAGTCAAGCATTCTGCGTGCTCGTTCATGTAGATCCGGCCTCTCCAGATATGTTCCGAAAGATAAAAAGGTCGGAATTATATATCCGGTTGTCTCGGGATAAGAACTTCCCCATCCGCTGATGAGGCTGAAGTGCCTGGCAACGCCTCCGTCATTGGTAGGCGAAAGGTCCTGAGCTCTGCACAGCCAATCCAGGACAGCGTTGCAGGTGCTATCGTCAGGTGACATAGTTTTTGGTATCAGCCTATCTCGATCCGATTCTAGTCTAGCTCTGTATGGTAAATCGCTTTCGAAGAGTGCTTTGATAGAGGCAAGTGCGCTGCGAATCATATCTGCTAGTTGGAAGGGTGCTTTTTGTGCAAACGGTGGCCACTTTAAATAAAGTTTATTCAACAGATTAGCCATTGGGGAAGATGTCTGGCGAATATTCGTTATATCGCTACCGGAAAAGATGAGATTTAGCCTGTGCGAGGAAAGACTTATGAGGTAAAATGAATATTACATGCATGATGCTCATGAGTTTCTAAGAAGCCTCGCCATAGTTCTCTGTGTGGCTGCGGTTACCACTGTGATTTTCCAGCGGCTAAGGCAGCCGGTGGTATTTGGTTATCTATTGGCCGGGTTGATTATAGGTCAACATACCCCAATTCCACTCGTAGTTAACGAAGGGATTGTACAGACTCTGGCTGAGATGGGGGTAATCATGCTCATGTTCGGTCTGGGGCTGGAGTTCAGTTTACGCAAGCTTATAGCTGTAAGCAGCACCGCTGGGGTCGTGGCTCTGGTGCAGAGCAGTGCCATGGTCTGGTTCGGTTATCTGATAGGGCAGGCATTTGGCTGGAGCTCGCTCGAGAGTGTATATGCGGGTGCAGTAATCGCCATATCCAGTACAACTATTATCGTTAAGGCCTTCCAGGAGCAGAACGCAAAGGGGCGTTTTACGCAGATTGTGTTTGGCGTGCTTATTATCGAAGATCTTATCGGAATTTTCCTTATTGCGATTCTGACAGCAGTTTCAGCAGGGTCTGCTGTTTCGGCTGAGAGTCTTGGACGTACTGCAGGCCAGCTCCTTATGTTCCTGGCTGGATTGATTGGGGTTGGTCTGCTGGTAATCCCGCGCTTGATCAGAGCGATCGTTAAGCTTGGTAAGCCGGAAACAACTCTGGTCGCGAGTATCGGTATATGTTTCGCTGCAGCACTATTAGCTCTCAACTTTGGGTATTCGGTTGCCCTGGGGGCGTTTATTGCTGGCTCCCTTGTCGCGGAGTCAGGTCATGACAAGGCGATTGAACATTTGGTGGCTCCTGTCCGTGATGTGTTCGCTGCAATCTTCTTCGTCGCAGTCGGATTAATGATCAATCCGATGCTTGTGGTGGAGCACTGGAAGGCAGTAGTCGTATTTTCGATTGTCGTTATCCTGGGCAAGATAGTAGCTGTTACGCTTGGATCGTTCCTAACAGGATACAACACAAGGACATCGGTTCAGACAGGTATGAGCCTGGCACAGATAGGTGAGTTTTCATTCATTATAGCTGGTGTCGGCCTGGCGACTGGGGCAACTGGTAGCTTCCTGTACCCGATTGCTGTTGCAGTTTCAGCTATTACAACTCTTACTACCCCATGGCTTATTAAGGCAGCTGGTCCGACTGCGGAATGGGTGGACAGAAAGCTGCCCGCAAGGCTTCAGACTTTCGTAACTCTCTATGGATCGTGGATAGAAAGACTACGAAGTGCTCCGGATGAAGAGAGACGCAAATTATCTCTAAAGCGGCCCATACAGCTGATAGTGTTGGATGCAGTTCTGCTGATAGCTTTGGTTATTGGAATCTCTTTGCAGATGGAACTCCTGGTTGATATGCTCACCAGCGCAGTAGGGAGTGCAAAGATGGCTCGTTGGGTAGTTCTTGCCGCTGGTAGCACCGTTGCGGTGCCTCTTTTAATCGGTATCGCTCGAAGTGCGCGGCTGTTGGGAACCGTGCTTGCCAGCCGTGCACTGCCAAATGTCGACGAAGGTAAGCTGGACATTGCTGCCGCGCCCAGAACGGTGCTGATTGTTACTCTCCAGCTGGCAATATTAGCCGTCATAGCAATCCCGTTATTGGCAATCACCCAGCCATTTCTTCCTCCCTTAAGAGGCTCCGCGATCCTCGTGCCTCTGATTGGTGTTTTAGGGATCGCATTCTGGAGGAGTACGGCAAATCTGCACGGACACACGAGGGCAGGTGCACAGGTGATTGTATCTACCCTGGCGCAGCAGATGGCAGATTCTGAAGAGCCTGAATCAGGAGGACAGCAGAGCCTGGCGAAGGTTAATACCATGTTGCCAGGGCTTGGAGAACCGGTTCCCGTAAAGATTGGCAGTGACAGCTACGCGATCGGGAGGACCCTGGCACAGCTGAATTTGCGCGGAATTACAGGTGCGATGGTTTTGGCCATAACCCACGGAGATGAGCAGATTGTTCTTCCAATCGGTGGCCATATGGTGAGCGCAGGAGATATTCTCGCCCTTGCAGGTACAGATGAATCAGTAGCTGCTGCCAAAAAACTGCTCAATTTCGGACCTCAATCGATCCGCGAAGAGGTCGAGGTAGACCCGAACGGCGACTATGGTATTGCAACAGCTTCCTAGGCTGGGGATTCCAGCCTAGGTGTTTACAGTTTAATTTTATGCAGGATAAAATCCGATTGTTGAAGCTAAATATTTATTAAAACTGTCTAGAGACTATATATGACTCGAAACTTAGTTGTACTGGCATCGACGGCCGTGCTGGCTGTGGGATGCGCTTCGTCACCCAGGGAAGT
Source organism: Gemmatimonas phototrophica (assembly GCA_040394885.1). Lineage (GTDB taxonomy): Bacteria > Gemmatimonadota > Gemmatimonadetes > Gemmatimonadales > Gemmatimonadaceae > Fen-1247. The sequence continues at coordinate 27,477 of JBEBRK010000017.1, read as the reverse complement.
GCCGCTTCCCAAGGCGGATGAGTACGCGACCGCTGTTGGAGATGGGGCAAAGTTGCATTGGCAGCCTACCAGCGATAGGGATACCTTCACTACTCGGATTGTGGATTCACTGGTTCGGGCTCCTTTATCGCTCAGCGATGCTGTTCAGGTGGCTTTGGTAAATAACCGAGGGTTGCAGGGAGAGTATCAGTCGCTGGGAATCGCCAGAGCTCAACTGATTCAGGCCGGGCTCCTCAGAAATCCTACCATAAGTGGCGCTTTAAAGATGGGGCTGGATGGGATTGGAAATGGCTTTGAATTTGGTCTCGCCCAACAGATAGTTTCGTTGTTCACAATTCCGCGCAAAAAGCGTCTGGCAGCTGCGGAGATGGAGGTTGCAAAGCATTCACTAACTGCATCGATAGCAAACCTCATTGAAAGTACACAAGTCAGTTATGTGGCGTATCAGGCAGATATTAAACGCGCTTTGATAAGGGATGATATCGTCGAGATTGCGCGACTTGCAGCTGAAATGGCTAAGCGTCAGCATGATGCCGGAAATATCTCCAATCTGGAGTTGGCTGCGTTTCAATCGGGCTACGAACGAGCAAGACTAGGCGTAATGATTGGGAAGGCAGAATTATCGTCCAGGCGCGAAGATTTAGCAAAGAACCTGGGGCTTTCCGAAAATACAGAGTCACTCCAAGTCAGTGACTCTATTGCAGATATACGTACTGATTCACTTTCAGTTGCTGGATTAGAAGCAATTGCATTGGGTCAGCGGGCAGATCTAAAAGCTGCAGAGCTGGATATCATCAGGATTGGCCGTCAGGCAGGGATCGATAAAACCGAGGTGTTGATACCTGATATTGAACTTGGTGTGAACTATGAGAAAGAGATCTCTGGAGATAAAAACATCACTCCAAGTTTATCTGTACAGATCCCTGTTTTTGATCGTGGTACCGCTGTAAGCGAAGCTTCAAGGGCGCGAATACGAATTGCGCAGGAGCATTTTGCTGAACTGGCTATCCGTATTCGTTCTGATGTAAGAGCCGGTGTTGTGGAATTGAATACTACGCGTGAGAGGGCTTTGCATATACAGAATGTGCTGTTGCCTCTGAAAAGTAAGATTACAGAAGAAAGTCAGCTTATGTATAACGGAATGTATATCGGTGTCTATCAGCTGCTCGATGCAAAAAAAGATGAGCTGGAGGTACAGCAGATGTATCTGGATGCTATTGAACAATACTGGACTGCTCATGCAAAGCTTACGCGCATTGTAGGTAGCCCGCTTCCTGTTTCGGGGAGGTAACTGAAATGAAATCTTACAAGCTTATTTCCCGCCGCGAAGCTATGTTTGGAATTGGTGGGATTGTCGGCTCTCTGGCAGCAAATAAACTGGCAGCTCAGGGCGGTCAACACTCGCAACATGGTCAACACGGACAGGGCGAAAAAAAGAGCCCTCCTCCTCAGCAGCACGACCACAGCAAGCATACCAAGCCGAAGCCAGAGTCAAAACCAGTAGTGCCTAAAGCAGCATCGCAAAAACCTTCCGGGCAGCCCCGATCCAATCTGCCATATACGCCAGTTGTAGTTCCTAATGGAACAACATTGCCGTGGAAGATGGTAAATGGAGTAAAGGTTTTTCATCTCGTAGCCGGTGAGTTTGAGCATGAATTTACACCTGGTTTAAAGGTCACAGCCTGGGGTTACAATGGAGGCACTCCGGGGCCTTTGATCGAGGCGGTGGAAGGTGACAGAGTGCGAATTTATGTCACAAATCATCTCCCGGCACCAACAACTGTTCACTGGCATGGTATTCTGGTCCCAAGTGGAATGGATGGCGTCTCCGGTTTGAGTCAGCCACCTATTCAACCGCACGAGACCTTCAAGTACGAATTTACCCTGCGTCAGCACGGTACGTTTATGTATCACTCTCACCACGATGAGATGGTTCAGATGGGGATGGGGATGATGGGGATGTTTGTTATCCACCCCAAAAATCCGGTTGGTCCGCGTGTCGATCGTGACTTTTCGATAATGCTGAGCGAATGGTTTGTGCGCCCTGGTTCGGCCAAGCCTGATGTCTCGGCGATGTCAGATTTCAATGTGCTTACCATGAACAGCAAAGTTTTCCCCTCTACCGAGCCGCTTATTGTAAAAAAGGGGGAAAGGGTTCGTATACGGGTGGGAAACCTGAGTGCTATGGATCATCACCCAATGCACCTTCACGGCTTCCATTTTAAAGTAACCGGAACCGATGGTGGTCCTGTCCCTTATAGTGCACAGTCTCCAGAATCGACTGTGCTGGTTCCTGTCGGCAATACTCGGGATATCGAGTGGGTTGCCGATGTTTCGGGAGACTGGGCGTTCCACTGTCATATGACTCATCATGTTATGAACCAGATGGGGCATGACATTCCGAATATGATGGGAGTTGAGACCGATGACCTGGACAGGCAGATCAGACGTCTGCTCCCTGGTTATATGACGATGGGACAGGCTGGCATGAGCGGTATGCACGATATGGGGATGCAGAATCCACATAACACCATACCAATGTTAGGCGGCCCTTCCCAGTTTGGAACAATTGATATGGGTGGTATGTTTACTATAGTTAAAGTGCGTGATAATGTTTCAGATTATTCCGCCGATGCAGGTTGGTATGCACATCCACCCGGTACAGTTGCTTCGCTCGCGAGCGAAGAAGAACTCAAATCAGACGGAGTTATTTAAGCATGTTTCCTGACAAGCTGGACGTACAACTTCACGATACCATAAGACTTTCCGCAAACGGAATGGCTAAAGTTCTGGGTGATCTGGAGACGTTGGTTATGCAGACAGTGTGGGAGCTTTCGGTTCCCTCAACAGCTCGTCAGGTTCATGAACGTGTTGTAGCTGTACATGATGTACAGCTACATACCGTTATTACCGTCTTGAATAAGCTGGTAAGTAAGCGTCTTTTAGGGCGCAATAAGCACGAAAGTCTGCTTCACTATGAAGCGTTGGTGAATGAAGAAGAGTTTATGAACCACGCTTCAAGATTTGCCATCGAAGGCGTTCTTTCTTTGAGTCCCAATCTTGTGGCTGCATCATTCGTTGATGTACTTGCTGAGCGGGATCCGGATCAGCTTGCAGAGCTTGCTGAGTTGATACGACAGAAACTGGAAGGAAACAGTGATGGAGGCGCCCATTCCAATACTTCAACCGATATTGGATGACGTGCAATGATTCGCTTTAACGATACTGTAAGCTACTCAGGCAATAGAGGTTTGCTGGCGCTTATAATAAGCGTATTTATAGTTTCAGGATTTGTACCGTTGATTGGTGTTGTCGTTTCCAGAAGTTCTTATGCACCGTTTTCTGACATCGGACATTTCGGTGCTCTGTGTCTTGTATTTTTGCATACTTTGCTGTCGCCAGTGAACTTTGTATTGCTGATAATGTTGTCTGGCGGTGTTCTGTATGCGGTTTGGGACAGACTGTCTGCAGTCAGGCAGATGCGTTTAACACTTGAATCTCTTGAATCAAGAACGCCTATCGAGAGCGAGACATTTGGGTTGGCTGCGATGAAGGCAGATATACCGTTGTCTGCACTTCACATTGTTCCTGGGCTTCCGAATCCTGCATTTACAGTTGGATTTATAAATAGACGTATTTACATCAGTGAATCTCTTGTTGACGCGCTTTCTTTTCCCGAACTCGTTGCAGTTCTTAAACATGAGCGCGTACACTACGAGCGTCGTGATCCATTAAGACTCTCGGGCATGAGATTTATATCTTGCATGCTTTTCTGGGTTCCTGCTGTTCGAAGGCTTTCTGAAGATCTGGCTGATCAGGCTGAATTCTATGCCGATTCCCAGGCTGCCGGTGCTGAGCCGCTGTCACTTGCTTCCGCAATTCTGGCTTTGGCTTCATGGCCCGATCTTAATGTTGGTCAGCGGCGTGTTGCTGTAGGATTTGCGCGTCAGTGTACGGTTGAAAGACGTGTGAGAGTGTTACTCGGTGAAAAGATTTCTTTCAAAAGCAATCTTACGAGGGGATCGATCTATTCCGCAGCTCTCGTGATGTCGGTGATGTGGACATCCGGAATCGTGATGTCGCACCCTATGCCGCAGTCAGCCAGCCAATCTACAAACTCGATAAAACAGCAATTCGACTGCTTGCAGTCGTGGGTTATTGGAAATGGTGATTCGTGCCCACATTTGGGTGGCACGGCAGAACATTCGGATGTAATACATTCCGGGCAGGATAGCGATCAGTCTAAGTAATAACATACCAGGCTCGAACGATCAGGCTCGTTGGTTTTGATTTTGTGGCGAATGGATTGCAATGGTTATAATTTGAGTAGCGCTTTATCACAAAAGTGAACCAACCAGGCAGGTAAAAACATGTTATTACCATATCGCCGTACAATTTCAGCCGTAGTTCTGCTGAGTATATGTACACCCCTCACTGCGCAGCTTTATGCTGGCACCGAGACTAACTCGTCTTCTAAATCCAAGAATCAGGCTCAAGCCGCTGCGGAGGTTGTAAATACCAGCAAAGCTTCTCGGCCGGTACGAAGTTCGACGACTTCTCAGATGGCAAGAAGCTACACAGCTCCTCAGATGGTCCCGAGTTCAACGCCAGCCCCAGCCCCTCGGGGATCTGAGAAAGCCATTGAAAGATTGGGCGTCGAGCGCGCACCGGTTTCTGCTGCTAAATCTGTCACACTGTCTCCAGTTGCTCCCCAAAACGTAGGGCAGAGCAAAGCAATGATGATTGTTGGCGGAGCCGGGTTAATCGCTGGATTAATTATTGGAGGCGATGCCGGAACCGTAGTGGCTGTCGCTGGGGCAGCTGTGGGCTTATTCGGACTTTATAACTACCTCAAGTAGCTCCTGAACTTAAAACTCCGCACCGTCTGAACAGTTGTTCATGTGGTGTGGAGTTTTTTATTTGAGATAAGTCGTATAAAGCCTTAAAAAGCTTGCATTTAGGCTGTCATTTTGTGTATATATCGGCACCTAATTTGGGGATCCGTGCAGCTTTTATCTATTGGCCTAAACTATCAAAGTGCGCCTCTCGAACTAAGAGAGAGGGTTGCGTTCAGTGGGCCTGACCTCGACGACGCACTCGCTGCTCTAAAGGGCCGGGTTAATGAGGGATTCATCCTCTCCACCTGTAACCGCACTGAAATCTACGCCCTGGTCGGTCACGCCGACACGGGAGCGGAGTTACTTTCTGGTCTCCTGTCCGAACTTACCAACGTCACATTAGAGGAGCTGCTACCGCATCTTTACGTGCATTCGCACGAAGAAGCGGTGAACCATCTCTTCATGGTCGCATCCGGGATGCAGTCGATGGTTCCTGGTGAGGATCAGATTATGGCTCAGATCAAAGAAGCCATCGAGACAGCTGATCTGAACAGAGCGCTTGGGACTGTAGTTCGCAGGCTTGGTGACTCGGCGCTTAGTGCTGGAAAGAGAGTTCGGACTGAGACAGGGATCAGCAGGCACTCGCTTTCGGTTGTATCTATTGCGTTGCAGCTTGCCGGCGAGCGGTTGGGGACATTAGAAGGTAAGAAGGTCATCGTAATGGGTGCCGGCCAGACAGCCGAGCTTTCCCTTAAGCACCTGTTTGGAGTTGCAAGCTCTGTAATTGTCATTAACCGTTCTGTGGAGAAGGGTGCCGAGCTGGCGGCCCGATTCGATGGTGTGGCCACTACAAGAGATGAGCTTTCTCAGCAGATGGCTGATGCCGATCTTGTTATATCCTGCACAAGCGCCCCGCAGTTTGTCATTACTCGGGACGAAGTCTCAAATGCAATGGCGCTGCGTTCCGATAGTGATAGACAGAGACCTCTTCTACTTGTCGATCTCGCAGTTCCTCGGGATATAGATCCCGCTGCCGCAGATATTCCTAATGTCACCGTTGTAGATATCGACAGGCTTCAGGCCATTTGCGATGTTAATCGCGGAAAGCGCACTTCAGAATTAGATCGTGTAGAGAAGATGGTCGATGAAGAGGCCGAAAGGTTTATGTCCTGGCTCAAGGCCCGTCAGGTTATCCCTACAATCCAGGCGCTTATCTCGCAGGCCGAGACAGTGCAGGATGTAGAGATTTCACGTATGCTTTCCAAGCTCCCTATTCAGTCAGACAGGGATCGTGAGCTGGTAAAAACATTAGTGTCCCGCGTGGTCAACAAGCTGCTGCATAGACCTATCACGCTCCTCAAGGAAGATCCGGAAGGGGGCAATATGGCTATAGTGATGCAGCATCTTTTTGGGCTTAATCAATGCCCGGTTACCCCCAGTTCGTTAAATCGAGTTCCTTCGCCGCATTCGCCGCTCCGGCGTGCCGAAATAACCGATCAACAAGATTCAGAATCCGAAATAATTAAAAAGTGACAGCACGATATTCTTTGTTTTCCCGCGCCGCGCATCTAGAGCAGACAGAGCGAACTCCAGTTTGGTTTATGCGGCAGGCGGGGCGAATTCTCCCCGAGTATCGTGCAATTCGAAAGAATTGGACGCTTGTTGAGATCTGCAAACAACCTGAGCTCTGTACCGAAGTTACCATGCAGCCAATACATCATCTGGATGTAGATGCTGCAATCATGTTTGCCGATATCATGACTCCGCTTATAGGTGTCGGGATCGATCTGGAGATTGTAGATAGTATCGGGCCTGTTATTGCGCAGCCAATTCGTACAAAGGCTGATCTCGAACGTTTAAGACCTCTGGCGCCAACTGAAGATGTTCCGTATGTCCTTGAGACAATTCGGTTGCTCAAGAAAGAGCTGGGCGATAGCCGGGCGTTGATAGGTTTTGCAGGTGCTCCATTTACGCTCGCCTCATATCTGGTTGAGGGGAAGCCATCTCGCGATTTTAGACTGACAAAAGCGATGATGCATAGCGAGCCTGAGATGTGGCATGGATTGATGCGTCGTCTCAGGGATATCACAATCGCATATATGACCGCGCAGGCTCAGGCTGGCGCTGACACACTACAGTTGTTTGATAGCTGGATTGGTGCATTATCAGGCGATGACTACGTGAAGTTTGTGCAGCCTTATACACAAGAGATATTTGCTGCAATTAATAGCTTCAATATTCCGACAATTCATTTTGGCTCTAACACTGCGATGCTTTTGGAGCACTTCAGGAATGACGGTGCTAAAATAATCGGGGTGGATTGGAGAATCCCCCTTGATAGAGCATGGGATATCATCGGCCATGATCTTGGCATTCAGGGGAATCTCGATCCAACTCTCCTGTCCAGTACACCAGAGGCTATTAAACAGCAGGTTCGTAGAATCCTTGAGTTGGCCGATTGTCGTCCTGGGCACATCTTCAATCTGGGTCATGGGTTACATCCTTTAACTCCAGTTGATAACGTCGTGCGTGCTGTGGAATATGTGAAAGAGATTAGCCTTGAGCTTAATGCAGTTAAGGCGGCTGGAGCGAGCGTTTAATGCAGGGTCGTAAGGGAGTTTTGTTAATGGCGTATGGAACGCCAGAGACGCCGGATCAGGTTGAACCTTATTTTACTCATATACGTGGCGGCCGTAAGCCGTCGCCAGAGGCCGTTGCCCGACTACAGACCCGGTATGAAAAGATAGGCGGACGAACTCCGCTGCTTGAGATTACGAACTCCGTAGCACGAAAGTTAGAGTTTGTGTTAAGCGACTCAGCTTCTGAGCCGGTTAAGGTCTATGTGGGGATGAAACACTGGCACCCATATATCGCAGATACGCTGGCTTCGATAGTTGCTGATGGCATTACACACCTGACCGCAATCGTACTGGCACCACACTATTCATTGATGAGTGTCGGTGGCTACAGAAAAGCAGTTCAGGAAGGGCTTTCTCTCCTGAATGCTGACATTCCAGTTACATTCGTTGAACGTTGGCATCAGCAGCCAGAGTTTGTCGAATTGATGTCGAAGCTGATACTGGAAGGATTGAATCAGTTTTCCGAAGACGAACGTGGTAATGTTGTTCCTGTATTCAGTGCCCACAGTCTGCCGGAGAAAATTCGTAACTGGGGAGACCCTTACGAAGCTGAGCTGCACGGTAGCAGCAAGATGGTCGCCGATAATATAAATCGTCATGACTGGCGTTTTGCCTGGCAGAGCGCAGGTGAGACTGGTGATCCGTGGTTAGGTCCGGATATCCTGGATTTTCTGGATGTTCTGAAATCTGAAGGTGTTTCCAATGTTCTTCAGATCCCCATCGGCTTTGTCTGTGATCATCTGGAGATCATGTGGGATATCGACTATGAAGCCAAGAATAAGGCAGCTGAATTAGGGATCACATTGCATAGAACGCAGCTTCCAAACGATTCAGACGACTTTGTGAATGTGATTGCTTCGGTGTTCAGAGGAGCACAGGATAATCCCGAGTCATATATTGTTAGTTCGATGAGCGAGAGGGTTTAGAGGTTATGGCCGGTGTCGTGAAGACTGTTAGAATTGGGACTCGTGGTAGCCCTCTGGCCCTGGCGCAGACTGAGCTGGTTCGACTTGCACTATTGTCATCGTATCCTGGGTTAGGTGTTGAGATCGTTCGTATCCAGACAAAGGGCGACAGACTTCTGGACCGGCCGCTTGCAGATCTGGGCGATAAAGGGCTTTTTATCGCTGAAATAGAAGATGCACTTAAGAGTGGCCGCATCGATTGTGCGGTGCATAGCTCTAAAGACATGCCATCTGAGTTGACTGAGGGGATGGAGCTTGCAACCTTTTTGCCGCGCGCGGATGCGAGAGATGTTCTGGTTGCAAGAGATCCTGATGTCAGAGAAATAAGAGATCTTCCTAAAAACGCAAAGATCGGAACCGGGAGCCCTCGAAGGCGCTGTCAGATTCTATCGGTACGTCACGACCTTGAGCTGTTGGATGTGCGTGGTAACGTCGGGACTCGTTTGCAGAAGATGAACGACGGGCAGTACGATGCTATTATTCTGGCCGCTGCAGGGTTGGATCGCCTGAATATCAGTGATATTAACAGAATCGCAATTCCTGTCGACACAATGATTCCAGCTGTAGGGCAGGGAGCTGTATGTATCGAGATAGCTTCGGATAGGGGAGATATGCGCTCTCTATTAGAAGTAATTTCCGACAAGCTTACAGCCCGTGAAGTTAATGCAGAGCGTGCATTTCTTAAGATTGTTGGTGGAGGCTGTCATGCAGCCGTTGCGGCTCATGCAGTCTGTGTTGGGTCATCAATGTCTATCTCTGCTATGATAGGATCCGCAACCTCAGGTCTGTTGGTGAAAGAAAATATTTCTGTAGATGTTTCGGCTGACCCTGACGCTGCAGGAAAGGCGGCAACACAGATTGCAGCAAGGTTATTATTGACCGGTCGCGCACTATTGCAATCCGACAAAGATGCCGACGGCAAGCCGCAGTCAACTCCATCAGCCTAAGGTCTAGAGCGCGTGTATGAGTGACAGCCGCGATGCCCCGCTGAGTGGGTTGCGGGTTGCTATAACTCGGCCGGAGAATCAGATTGCCGAGTTGGAGTCGTTACTTGTACAGCAGGGGGCTGAAGTGTTGCGCACTCCTTTAATTGCGATTCGTTTTACCGAGCCGGATGTCTGGAGTATAGATTGCTCTGGTCCTGAGGCCACTGATAAGCCGGTGTATGACTGGACGGTGTTTACAAGTGTTAATGCGGTTGCAGCTTTTTACAATCGTGAATGGCGTGAAGAGCACCACGATCTGGACGATAGGAGTCACCGTATTTCTTCTGGGCATAACTTAACTCGATCGGGCTATGTGGCCGCAATTGGAACAGCCACCGCTACAGCACTTCGTAAGTTTGATGTTGACGCTGATCTGATACCGGACCAGTTCGTCACTGATTCTCTCATTGCAGCTATCAAAGAGAGGCTGGGACGGGACTTGAAAGGGATGCGTTTTCTCCTCCCTCGCGGAGATCTTGCCAAGCCAGATCTTCCAGCTGCACTTCGTGCTCATGGAGCAATTGTGGATGAGCTTGTCGTGTACAAAACGGTAGCTGGGGCAGGAGTTGTACCACTTTGGGAGATGATAGCAAATGCTCAGGTAGACATACTTACATTTGCAAGTTCATCAGCTGTGCGTTGCTTTGTTGAGGGGGCCGATAGTCTGGAGATGTTGTTTAGAGAAGGTCGGCCAAAAATTTTTGTAATTGGTCCAATTACACGTGATACCGCGTATTCATATAATTTGCCGGTAGATGGTATGGCAACTCAGTATGATTCGGCGGGGTTGGTTAACTGTATTATTGAAACAATAGACAGGACATTAAAAAATGTTTGAGATAGATAATTCAGAGTTGTTTAGTGACTCGCTAGTTCGCCCACGCAGGCTGCGTACTTCAGCGGCCCTGCGACATATGATAAGAGAGAATGTTATCGACGTAGGGCAACTGATACATCCGATATTTGTCGTACAAGGAAGTGGCATTTCCACTCCAATAGAGCCAATGCCGGGACACTCCCAGATGTCTGTGGATATGCTTGATGCAGAGATTGAGTCGTTGCGTGCCAGAAAGATACGCTCAGTTCTTTTGTTTGGTATTCCAGACGTTAAGGATGCAGAAGGAACAGGCGCCTGGGACCTGGATGGTCCAGTGCCGATGGCAATTAAGCGCATTAAGGAGATTGCACCTGAGATGGTGGTAATCGCAGATGTCTGTATGTGTGAATATACTGATCATGGTCATTGCGGTATTATCGATCATGAGACAGAGTCTGTAGATAACGACGCAACACTTCCGCTGTTGGCACAGGCAGCAGTGGCGTATGCTGCGTCTGGCGCTGATGTTGTTGCTCCAAGTGCAATGATGGACGGACAGGTTATGGCTATTCGCGCAGCTCTTGACGATGCCGGTTATATAAACACTCCTATTCTTTCTTACTCTGCCAAGTACGCTTCGGCTTTTTACGGTCCATTCCGTGTTGCGGCTGACTCAACTCCACAGTTCGGCGACCGTCGTTCGTATCAGATGGATTTTGCCAATTCACGTGAGGCACTCAAGGAAGTCGAGTTGGATATTCTGGAAGGTGCCGATATGGTAATGGTTAAACCTGCGGGAGCATATCTGGACATCATCAGACAGGTGCGTGATGTCGTCGATGTTCCAGTCGTGGCGTATCAGGTCAGTGGCGAGTATGCAATGTTGAAAGCCGCTGCAATGAAGGGATGGCTCGATGAAAAAAGAAGTGCGATAGAAAGCCTTGTAGCTATCAAGCGTGCAGGTGCCGATCTGATTATTACATATTACGCAAAAGAAGTTGCTGACTGGTTGAGCGCAGATGAAAATAGATAAGTCCGAGAACCTATTTGCCGAGGCGCAGAAGATAACACCTGGTGGTGTAAATAGTCCTGTACGTGCATTCCGTGGAGTTGGTGGTGTTCCACGCTTTATAGAGCGTGGCGAGGGTGCATACCTGTACGATGTCGATGGTAATAAGTACGTTGACTATGTTCTGTCCTGGGGGCCACTTATACATGGACATGCGCATCCGCAGATTGTCGATGCTTTGCATCAACAGGCAAAGAAGGGAACTTCGTTTGGAGCGCCAACTGAGCTGGAGACTCAACTGGCTCAGCGCATTGCGAGGCTGATGCCAGCGGTTGAGATGGTACGATTCGTATCTTCTGGTACTGAAGCCGTGATGAGCGTTATCAGGCTTGCACGTGCGTACACAAAGCGTAATAAGATCATAAAGTTTTCCGGTTGCTATCACGGTCACGCAGATATGCTTCTTGTTCAGGCTGGATCTGGTGTTGCTACACTTGGTCTCCCTGATAGTCCTGGCGTATCTCCGCTTACTACCGCAGATACCTTAACTGCCCCTTACAATAACCTCGCAGCGGTTGAGCAGCTTCTCAATGAAAACAGTGGAGAGGTTGCCGCTATTCTAATTGAACCGGTAGCAGGCAACATGGGGATGGTTTTGCCAGAGCCAGGCTTTTTAGAAGGGCTACGACTGCTCGCCAATAAAAACGGCACCTTGCTGATCTTTGATGAAGTGATGACCGGATTCAGAGTTTCGTTAGGCGGTGCACAACAGCACTTCAATGTGGTTCCTGATCTTACCTGTCTCGGAAAGGTCATCGGGGGCGGGCTCCCTGCTGCGGCATATGGTGGACGACGCGATATCATGCGGGAGGTTGCCCCATCTGGAGCCGTATACCAGGCCGGAACTCTCTCCGGCAACCCGCTAGCAATGGTTGCTGGAATCACCACGCTCGATTTACTGTCCGCTACTGGGGTCCATGAGAAGTTGACCGATACAGCTGAGCAGGTTGTAGCTGCATTGAAAGAGGCTGCAGCTGCAGCTTCAATAGATGTGCAGGTCAGTTCTGTTGGTTCGATGTGGGGTTTCTTCCTGAATAGCTCGCCGGTCAGGAGTTACGAAGAGGCAAAAACCTCGAATACCAAATTATTTTCAGAAATTTTTCACCGACTTCTGGAACATGGCGTATACATTGCGCCATCGCAATTTGAGGCCGGGTTCGTTTCAACGGTTCACACCTCAGAAACGTTATCCCTTACCAAGTCTGCGTTTCAACGAGCCTTCTCGGGCGTCTAATAAAATAGAGGTCCTAATGGTCACAGGTCACCTATTAAGAGAGGGGGGCTGTCTTAGAGCAGCTTTTTCAGACTGTTTATGGGCAGCATCCTTAAGAGGTAGTGAGATGTTAATCGAGAATGCGGTATTCAGTGTCGTATCTGGAGCCCTGGGAAGGAGATCTTTTATCCCTTCTTTTGTGTTTGTCGCAACCTTGGCGGCGGCCGCGCTGCCGCTTTGTGTTGCTGAAGCTCAGGATAAGTCTTCCACAAAACCTTCTGCACCAGCGGGTGGTACAGCTCAGAATGGCCGAAAGTCTATGGTTGAGACTTTAAAAGATACGACGGTCGCGGTTGTGAGGGGCAGGGTGCTGGACTCTCTGGAGAAACCTCTTGTAGATGCAGAGGTTCTGCTTTTGGATGCCAGAGGAAAGACCGCCTATGCTGTTAAAAGCAGTAAGAATGGCAGATTCGAAGTGCCGTCCGTTAAGCCCGGCAGGTATCGCCTGTCGGCACGTTCGCTCGGATATCTGAATGCCAGATCGGATATGCTCACATTAGTTGCGCGCGATACAGTAGATGTGGATTTTATTCTGGATCCAAACGAAAACACGTTGGCCGAGGTTCGTGTTAGAGCTGCGGGGATTATTCCACAGTACCGTATTACTGCAGAGGAAATCGCCAAAAAGCCGGATCGTGATGCGTTGAGCGTTATTCTAAATAGGCGCATTCGAATGTTAGGAGACAGCTACAAAAATTGTCTTCCTGATACAAGCACCTTTACACTTGATTTTAGGCATATCCGAAAATCCCCAAAGTATATGGGTATGGATTCAAGCATGCCTCTGCGACTTTTTATTAATGGCGTGTGGCACGGTGTTCGGGGTATTAAAGATGTACTTGCCGACATCCCCGCTGAAGACATTCTGGAAATGAACTATGTCGATTGCTGGGACAAAACCCGTCCGAATTTGCGGAATTCACTGATGGTTGTATTGAAGCCAGGACGCAGGTACTAGGATTTTTTCACTTAGGTGCAACCAATTCGACAGATATCCTGTCTTTAGTTGTACTATCACCAAATAGTCAAAATTATGCAGAAACCTTCACTCCGGACATTTGCGATAGCGGCCAGTGCGGCCGTGATGTCGGCTGGTTTAACCGCATTTGCGGTTCAGAGCCAGGCTGTCCTAGCCAGTGCGCGGTTATTTCAGCAAGTTCTGCAAATCACATCTACTCAGTATGTAGATACACTTCCGGGAGATTCTCTTTACTCAAGAGCTGCCCGTGGGTTGGTTAAAGAACTGAATGATCCGTATTCGGTGTTGCTAACACCCAAGGAGATGGATCAATTCACTCGCCAGCTGGGCGGTGAATATGCTGGTATCGGTACCGCAATCAGCAAGGTTAATGATGCAGTAGTTATAATGAAGGTCTTCCCGAATACACCTGCCTCGAATGCTGGTGTTATCGAAGGGGACAAAGTTGTAGCCATCGATTCTGTTGATGTTGTAGGATGGAACGATCAACAGGTGTCCGATAAACTTCGTGGTGCGGCTGGAACTTCAGTTCGTATTCAGGTTGTACGTGATGGGATAGATAAACCTGTCGAAATTGTAATTGTGCGTCAGCTGGTTCATATACCTGCCGTAGCATATTCAACAATTCTCGACGGTGGTGTTGGATATGTACCGCTTCAACAGTTTGGTGGATCTGCAGCAAAGGAAGTAGGTGATGCAATCAACAAGCTCACAGAAGCCGGTGCTAAAAAGATAGTTCTCGATCTCCGGGGCAATGGGGGTGGTTTAACCGATCAGGCTGTTCGTATTGTCAACTACTTTCTTCCACCTGGACAGGTAGTTGTAAGCATGAAGGATCGTGAAGGTGAGTCTCGTCCTCAGATTACTTTGCTCGAGCCATCTCATCCGAAGGTACCACTTGTTGTTCTTGTAAACGGAAGCAGCGCATCTGCTTCTGAGATTGTTGCTGGAGCGTTGCAGGATCACGATCGTGCAGTTGTAGTTGGAACTCCTACTTATGGGAAGGGATCGGCTCAGAGCATATTCAGGCTTGAAGATGGCTACGCTCTTAAGATTACCACCCAGCGTTGGTACACTCCTGTTGGTCGATCGATTCAAAAGAACAGAGTGATGGGAGCTGATGGCAAACTGGTTGAAGTCAATCCTGATTCATTGGAAACAGACTCCGCTCGTCGCGCTCGTCCACGTTTTACAACAGATGCAGGGCGTACGATTCTGGGAGGCGGTGGCATTACACCGGACTTGATCATTCAAGGCGCCGATCTGACAGCTGCCGAGACCAAGTTTGTGGATGCTGTACGGCCTAAATCCGGACTGTTTCAAACAGAGTTAAATGCTTTTGCTTTAGGCTATCGTTCCAAGGTTGCGCAGGATTTTACTGTAACACCAGCAATGCGCAATACATTTATTAAAAACCTGGAATCAAAGGGATTGCTAATAGATAAAACGGTACTGACAGCTGCAAACACATATGTTGACCGTTTGATTGGTCTTAGAATCGCAACGCTCGCATTTGGTGATTCCCTTACAAAGCATAAGTACTTAAATGAAGATGCACAGCTGTTAAAGGCTGTATCCATGCTTAAGGTAGCTGGTACTCAGGATGCGCTCTTTAGTGTAGCGCAGGAAGAAAGTAAACGCCAATCGGTGGCTGTGAAGAAGTAGATCATTAACAGTCGAACGCGGCGTCACGCGGGGGGGCGTTTAAGATCTATACGATCTTAGGCGTTCTACAACGGTCCCATATGCAACTTCGGTTGTGTATGGGCCGTTGACTTTTAAAGACCTGACTTCTTCAAACAACCACCGATTCTGGTGTTTCTCAGACTTTTTTACCTCTTTACCAAGCTATCGACTGGACCAGTTTCAGGCCAGTGTCTATTTTTTCGGGCGGGTAGCTGAAAGGATGTCGCAGGATTTTGCCAGTGCATTATCGTTACGGCTGCCTGGTGTTCTTTTACCCCAAAGTAAATACTGGAGTTCGTCGTCCGGAGTAGTGAAAGTCGATACTTTATTACCATTTGCGTCATAAACTGTCGCAGAGATAGGCTTACTCCGTACCTTTTTACAGTCCAGGAGCCTGGTTTCCACCATCATTCGGTACGTTTTGTTGTCTTCGATCTTCTGATCCTTTGTGTAGAGCCATCTCAGTTTGGCTCTATATGAACCGTCAGGAAGTCTCTCTGTCTGCGAGGTATCCACAGCTACAATCAGCTGAGGGTCGTTGTAAGCAAGCCGCCAGGGTGCCTGAACTTTAACGGCCGGAGCAAGTTCCTTTTTGGGTTGAGAGGCTGCTGCTTTAGTCTTTGCAGTTGATGTTTTGGCAGCAGGTTTAGCCGTTGTCTTGGACGCTGTTCCCTTGGCTGGTGTTTTGGAGGTGGTCTGTGCTTCAGCAAAAAATGGTGTTAAAGCCATTACCGACATCACAAAAATGCTTTTATATCTCAATTGGTGCCTCTTGGTCAAGAGTCTATGTGGAATCTTCCAGATAAAGCTTACATCTGATATTGGTGAATTTAACACTTGAGTGCAATTGTGCTTTGCCGATCACTTAGAACGCACGGGCTATTTTTTGATTTCTTGGTATCTTTGAAGATATGAAAATGATTGGTGTAGTTTCACTGGCTTTTACAATCTTGATTACTGCTTGCATCGGTAATCCGGCTATGAAAGGAAATGAGGTGGATCCTCCCAAGGATGCTCCATCTTTACGCCTGGAAGGAGCTTCCGGCGATATTTTTGATTTAGCGACTCAGCAGGGCCGTGTGAGTCTGGTCTTTTTTGGGTATACATCCTGTCCCGATATCTGTCCAACGACTCTGGCAGATTGGAAGCGCTTAAAAGCTGAACTCGGAGCCAGGGCGAATAAAGTCAATTTTGTCTTTATCTCTGTAGATCCTGAGCGGGATAGTCGGGATGTGGCCGCTAACTATGCTCTTGCATTTGACTCGTCGTTTATTGGGCTGAGCGGGGAGCCTGCTGAAATATCTGAGATCTCAGCAAATTTTGGAGCGTCCTCATTTCGTGATAACCCGCCTCCTGATGTCGAAGACGTGGCCGAATACTATAATACCGGTCGTTACACAGTGTCACACTCTTCACAGACATTTGTTATAGATAAGGACGGCAAGCTAAGAGTGGTATTTCCATATGGAATGCCTGTTGATTCAATGCTGTCCGATGTTCGTTCATTACTACGTTAACGTTTGATAAGATATGTTACCAGATAAACCACGCATTCTTCCTCCAGAGACAGTTGAAGGTTGGTATGTTTTACATCAGGTGTTTCAGATTGATTATGAGTTAGCTCATCTTCTCGAAGATGTAAGCTGCGATGTATTCACTGAAAGTTCTGCGGATACAGAGGCCGAAAATGGCTGGAGTGGGGCGGTCAGGCTCATTGGCTCCATGGGTGACATTATGTTTGTACACTTCCGTAAGACGCTCGACGAAATTGGTGAAGTGCAAAGGGAACTGGCTCGTACTCCATGGATGCAGGCGCTCTCCATGAGTTATTCTTTTCTTAGTGTAACAGAGGCCGGTTTATACTATAAAACCTCGCTCCTGTTGAAAGAGACAGATGCCCGTGGTGGAAAGGTTGGTGATGAGCTTTACATGGCTGCAAAAGCAACAATCGTAGCCGAGGAGCTCGCCAATCCGCATACACGCAGAAGACTGTTCCCGCCCCGTCCGCCAAAGATGGATTATATCTGTTTCTACCCTATGTCGAAGAAACGCGACTATGGTCAGAACTGGTATGCCTTATCACTGGACGAAAGAAATATGCTTATGTATGAACACGGCATGAGTGGCAGGCGATATGCAGGGCGTGTGCAGCAGGTCATTTCAGGATCTCTTGGGTTTGAGTCGTGGGAGTGGGGAGTAACATTGTTTGCTGCTGATCCGCTTGAATTCAAGAATATAGTAACTGAAATGCGTTTTGATGAAGCAAGTGCAAAATATGGTGAGTTTGGAGATTTTTTTGTTGGCAGGATGGGAAGCATACAAAGTGTGTTGAAAGGCGAAAAGATCTCACGCTAATCATTAAGTCATAAAGTCATACAATCTTTAAGAAGTCATACAATCTTTTATTTGGAGCCTATGGAGCTGCCAGTATTTGAACCGTCCGTACAACTTCTTCAACGGTTAGCGTTAGCGCTAGCCGTTGGTCTTTTTGTTGGTATGGAAAGAGAGCACAACCGTAAGGAAGCTGGGTTGCGAACATTCGCGTTTGTAGCCGTGTTGGGTGCGTTGGGTGGTTTGCTTGGTGGTGCCTTTGCGATTGTAGCTCTATTGTTTGTGGGTATTTTAGTTGTCCTCTTAGCTATGCACGCACTAAAGTCTGGTGAAAGCACAGAAATAACTACCTCTGCCGCAATGTTTATCACCGCTTTTACCGGTGTTCTCGCCGGTAAAGGTCAGACTATAACTACTGCTGCATTAGCTGTAATGACAGCCGCCCTTCTTGCGTGGAAGAGACCTCTCGAAGGATTTAGCAAGTCGCTCTCTGAGATCGAAGTCAGGAGCGCTATCCTGCTTGCGATGCTGGCGTTTGTTGTGTATCCGATACTCCCTGTTGGAAGTGTTGATCCCTGGGGGCTGATTGTTCCCAGATCTGCATGGATCACTGTCATACTTATGGCAGCACTCGGCTTTCTTAACTATGTGCTTCTTAAGGTCTATAGCGACAGAGGAGTGTTGCTGACAGGGTTTTTAGGTGGTCTTGTAAACAGTAAGGTTGCTACAATCGAGTTGGCTACAAGAGCAGAGATGATGGGTGGTCGTTGGTTCGATACGGTTTATCGCGGAATAGTATTAACCAATGGCTCAATGGTGCTTCGTAATTTAGTTGTGCTTGTTATCCTTGCACCCAATGCCGTCGTAGGGATGACGCTTCCTTTGTTGCTGATGTTGGGAGTTGTTGGAATTGTTGTTTTTCATGAACACATCCCAAGCGGTTACCTAAGTCGTGTTTTGCTAAGAGATCAGGAAAGAAAGGTTGATCCCGATATGGAAGTGAACGAAGTACAGACACTCGAAGAGATAGCCTCGCCATTTTCCGTTGGTGCGGCAATAAAGTTTGGTGTCATGTTTCTTGTGATTCAGGTGGTCAGTACAATCGCACTTCGAGAGCTTGGAGAGGGCGGTTTGTTCGCTGTCGCACTTTTGGGTGGCGTAATATCCAGTGTTGGTGCGGTTGCCTCGATTGCAAACCTTGCAGCTCAGAATGAGATAACTGTTCAGGTTGCTGCCCTTGGAGTTGTTATGACATCAGTTAGCAGTCTGCTGTTTTGTATTCCATTTATTGGAAGATTTGGAAAGGATAAACAGCTGACCAGGCGCGTAACATTAACCATTCTGGCTATGGCCGGTGTTGGTATCGTTGTTAGCGTGGCTCAGATTTTGATCGTTGGTCTGAAGTAAGTTGTGAAGTAGTACTTTTTGCGCTTGTTGGTTGATGCACTAATAAGCTTTCTTGTCAGTAAAAAAGGTGA
Organism: Gemmatimonas phototrophica; assembly: GCA_040394885.1. GTDB lineage: Bacteria > Gemmatimonadota > Gemmatimonadetes > Gemmatimonadales > Gemmatimonadaceae > Fen-1247. The sequence goes on along the minus strand of JBEBRK010000017.1, from coordinate 8,416 downwards.
GTTTTTCCAGATATGAGTGATTCAAAAGGTGATCGTTTGATCGGACATCCATCGGCTGCCGAAGCAATCGAATGGCTGAAGTCTTCCAGGCCTAAAACTCTGGGGGATTCATTAGGTATTGAAATAACGGAGTTGTCTCCCGATCGTGTTGTGGCCACAATGCCAGTGGACGAGCGGACACATCAGCCATTCGGGCTCCTTCATGGCGGAGCCTCTGTTGCTCTTGCAGAAACCGTTGCATCTCTGGGGGCGGTGCTGAATGTGGATTTTAGAAAGTTCGCTGCGGTTGGGCTAGAGATAAATGCCAACCATCTGCGTGCCAAAAAAAGCGGAATAGTTACAGGGATAGCCACCCCTGTACATGTGGGAAAAACCACACATGTGTGGGGAGTTGAGATCTTAGACGAAGACGGGAGAAAGATCTGTGTCTCACGTATGACAGTAGCCATTGTGCCTACAGACGCGGTTCAGAAAGGCTAAACTATGAACCTCGGAAACTCGAATATTCTGGCGTTGTCACGCTATAAATGTTAACTTTGTAGTTCTGGAGACAAACGGCCGTTCGAGTTTCTCGCCAGGCTGTAGCGCAGCCCGGTAGCGCACTACCTTGGGGTGGTAGGGGTCGCGGGTTCAAATCCCGCCAGCCTGATATGCTATTTCAATAAGCCTCGTAGACTATTGTCTGCGGGGCTTATTTTTTTAACTAGATCATTCTTCGTCGGATCTTATTCCAGCTAAAAAAGAAAAGTAAGGGCTTAATCATGCCACTCAGTTCAGCGCTGCGGCGTTAATTTTGCTCATAATCAGGGACCGGATCAAAGGCTCTCCCTCGATTATCCCTAGAATAAGCCAGTCTCTGCTCGCCGCTGGTTGTCACCCACTAGGTTTCTGCCATTTCCCGGTCGACGAAGTGTTCTGTAGATTAGATGTCTTTACTCCTACCAGACTCGAGGGCAACGCGAATGAAAGATATTAATAGAAGAAGGCTTCTGCTGTCATCCGCAGTCCTGGCGGGCGCGGCATGTCGGTCAAGTGAAGCTATGTCTCCCCTTGTTCCGTACGTATTGCCTGACGGAGCGCGTATAGTTTTTCAGGGCGACTCCATCACCGACGTCGACCACTGGCCCGGAACCATAGACCCAAACAATGCGCGGGGCATGGGTGATGGATATCCATTTATGATTGCGCATCATCTGCTTTTTACCAGACCACGTCAGAACCTGTTGCTGTTCAACCGCGCCCGTGGTGGAGATACGGTCCCGCTTCTTCAGTCACGGTGGCAAAGTGACGTAATTAACATGCGGCCTGATCTACTCAGCATTATGATTGGCATCAACGACTTTTTTGCCGACGCTGGATCTGCAAATTATGCAACAAAATACGAAAGTGGTTATAAAGCACTAATCGATCAAACCCGCGAGGCACTTACGAACACTCAGATTGTTATTGTTGAGCCATACCTGATTGATGACGAACTTGAGGCAGACTTTAAGAGCATTCGTGATGCTTCAGTCCGCGTAGCTGCTTATGCCGAGGCGATATATGTTCCCACGCATGATATGCTGAAAAGACTTGTTCAACAGAATGGCCACAACTACTGGTTGGATGATCAACATCCAACAATTCCAGGAAGTGCAGCAATTGCCGAGCAGTGGTTGAAAACAGTTGGGTTGTAAATTCCGCTATCACTTCTCGTTAATAGATAAAAGCGATGATTTTTGTCGCAATTAAATTCTGTCCTATTCCGATAAATACAGTCAAGTATAACTTTTTGATACCTACTGGCATATCGATTGCAATGATATAAATTGATCCAGATAGTCTAACAAATTGGAGGAGATAATTATGCAACATGTTGCACAAGGACAGTGCGGTTTATGCACCCACTTTGCTGAGGGGAGTAACGATCCACAGATTGTCCAGCTTCGCACACGCAAGGAAGCTCCAGAGACGATGGTCAATACATGCGGCCATCCAAGACATGCTCCACTGCATCTTCGCGTAACGCCAATTAGCGGATGCGACGGATTTGAAGCAGCCGCTGTAAATCAGTAATAAACTTTTTTGCGGTAATATCACCGCTCTATAGTCAGAAGGCCGTCTCCGGGTTCACCCCTGAGACGGCCTTCTCTCTTTATTTATTGGTTCCTAACGAGTGCTCTTTTGTGACGTCTAAGTATTCACGGGCCGAATAGCGGTATGAGCTACCCATTAGCTTTATTCCAACGAAATGGCCTTCTCAATTGTATTAGTTGCGATATGACGAACAAACAGCACCTTACATATACATATTCTAAAATTGCACTTAGGGTGGTGATGGCGACTGCTGTTCCCATCGGGATGGCTGTCACTGGCATCGCCGATGCGCAGGTGGTCGAGGCAACGGCTGGAAGGGCGCCTGGCGCCTCTCAGGAACGGCAGATATCCCTCAACGAAGCCATTTCCCTCGCAAGGCGTAATAATCCCTCTACAGTCCAGGCAAGAGGGGCCGAGCGAGCTGGCAAGGCAGCCATTAGAAGTGCCTATGGGGCTTTTCTCCCCAGCATATCGCTGAGCGCAGGTGCGTCAAAGCAGTCCGGCGGGAGAAGTGTCATCGATACTTTGACTGGTACGGCAGCTGGCCGGAACTGGAACTACAGCAATGGTTTTTCGGTTAATGCGCTGTTATTTGATGGCGCGCGATTTTCCGGGTTGAGTGCTGCAAAATCCGACCTCGAAGTCGCGAAGGCTACGACGATTGCCCAGGATTACTCGATATCTCTGCAGGTAGCGCAGCAGTACTACGCCGCCTTGATGGCGCGTGAAAGCCAGCTCGCTGCGGCAGCTCAGTTAAAGCAGGCTGAGGAGCAGCTCAATGCTGCTACAAGACGATATCAGGCCGAAGCCGCAACACGTTCAGATTCTCTTAGAGCCTTCGTTCAGGTTGCCAACGCCAGGAGTGCCGCTCTCAGCGCTGAAACGAGTCTTCGTAGCGCTAACGCCGCTCTCTCAAGATTGATAGGTTCTGTCGAAATCGTAACTGCATCTGAGTCTGATACTGCTACTACATCGCTGCCTCTCTTAGATAGCGCTCAGCTGGTCACGCTTGCACTGGAAGGCCCAGCAGTAGATCAGAGCCGGGCTGCTTATGAAGCTGCACGTGCGAGACGCTCCAGTGCGAAGGCTGCATATCTTCCAAATATCAGTGCAGGTTATTCCAGATCCGGAAGTGGATCAGACAGCCGCTTCGGATATGGCTCTAATCCATATTCTTACGGTGGTCAGGTGAGCTTTTCCATCAGCTATCCACTGTTCAATCAGTTTTCTCGTGAAGAACAGATTGTACGCGCCAAGGTAAATGAAAGTGTCAGTGAAGCTCAGTTAAGAGATACCGAGCTCGCTGCGCGCCAACAGTCGGTTCAGTTGTACGATGCATTGCGTACAGCATTGGAACAGGTAAAAGCTCAGGATGCTGCAGTAGAAGCAGCTGAGGAAGATCTTAGAGTGCAACAGGCTCGATACGAATTGGGCTTATCTACAATTGTTGATCTTCTCACTTCACAGACTCAATTGAATCAGGCGCGGTCGGATCTGATCAGCGCAAGATTTAATGCACGTATTGCCCGCGTACAGATCGAAGTTCTTATCGGTCGTAACTTGGACCAACTACCACTTAGCAGTAGTCAGGAATAATCATCGTATGTCTTATGTAACTTATAGATTTCCACTGTCAGTCAGGTCGATCTCGACAGTAGTCTTTGCTACTGTAGTAACAGTCGGTTTATCTGCCTGCGGAAAAAAGGATACGGGGCCCATACAAGTCCCTACGGTTGTAGTTGAAGAGCAGGATATTCAGCTAACTACAGAGGCGACTGGTACAGTTGAGCCTGTAGACACCGTTGCTGTTAAATCCCAGGCATCTGGTATGATCATGAAGATGCCTGTAGAAGTCGGCACATATGTTAAGCCGGGAGATCTGATAGCCGAAATTGATACCAGGAATCTTACCAATGACTTTCAGCGCACTGCAGCTGCAGCTCAGGCGGCTGAGTCAACGATAGTTGTGCAACGTTCTGCGCTTGAGAGAGCGTCGCGTTTGTTTAAGGACGGTATCATTACTCGCGTTGAGTACGAAGCTGCTGTTTTGAATAATGCGAATGCACAGTCTGCTTTGGTTGCAGCGCAAACGAATCTAAGTGTCGCCGAGCGCAACCTCGAGTTTGCCAGAGTACGTGCTGAGATATCGGGGACGATTATCAACAAGGATGCATCGGTTGGGTCTGTAGTATCATCTGCAGTTTCAAACGTTGGTGGTGGTAGTACGATAGTTACCATTGCGGATCTATCACGCGTAAGAATGCGTGTTCTTGTAAACGAGACAGATATTGCTAGCGTAAAGGTTGGTCAGGATGCGTCCGTAACTGTAGATGCTCTGCCAAACCGTACTTTTCGTGGGCGAGTTGAAAAGATTGAACCCAAAGCGGTAGTTCAGCAGAGCGTGACGATGTTTCCGGTTCTGGTTTCGCTGGACAATCCTGAGCAGACCTTGTTGCCTGGGATGAATGGAGAAGTGTCGATGATCATTCAGCAGCGACGTAATGTGATTGCTGTTCCGATCGACGCGCTTCGCAGCCGTGCCGAGATATCATCGATTGGTGTTGCGCTTGGTATTCAGGCAGATTCATTGGATTCTATGCTTGCTGCCCTGCAGGCGCAGCCTATGCGTACTGGCGGCGGAGATTCTGTTGCGGCGCAAGCTGGTAGAGGGCAGGGTGATGGAACACGAGCTGGCCAGGGACAAGGTGATGCGTCGCAAACTGGTCAGTCTGTTATGGGTGGAGCGAGGCCCGATTCTGGCGCGCGCCGCATGAGACGTGATAGTGGCGGTGGAGCTGGCGGAGCAGGACGCGGTGTTGGCAGATCCGGCCGGACGCAGGCACTGTTTGTATTCGTAAAGCAGGGAACCGGGTTCGTGCCGCGCCGAGTTCAAGTTGGTATCACTAACTTCGATTACGCTGAAGTCCTGTCTGGAGTTAACTCAGGCGATGAGGTTGCACTGTTAAGCATGATTGCCGCTCAAGCCGAAAGAGATCAGCGTACAGCGCAGGTTCGTAATATGTCGGGTGGTGCAATTCCTGGCGGCCCACGTAGATAGAATCGGTAAAATCGTATGAGTCAAGGAAGCGCATTTAGAACCACGATTGAAACCGTACGGGTTGCACTGCGCGCGCTAAGAACCAATAAAATGCGTTCTATCCTTACTATGCTCGGCGTAGTAATTGGAGTGGCGGCAGTTATTGCTATGGTTGCATTGGGGCGGGGCGCACAGAACTCGGTCAGTGAGCGAATTGCAGCGCTCGGTACAACTCTAATAACTGTCTCACCAGGGCAGGTTTTTGGGCGAGGCGTGGCATCTGAGGCTGATAGAGCTCGTTTGCAGATGAAGGATGCTGCTGCGCTTGAACAATACGGTACAATGATCGCCGCAGTTCAACCCGAGATGCAGAAGAGCGCACAGGTTCAATCGGGAAGCGTCAATACTAATACTTCAATAATTGGTACATCGGCGAATTATTTAGAAGTACGTAAGTATGAGATCGATGCGGGCAAGATGTTTACTTATCAGGATGATGCAGCGGGTCGTAGAGTTGTAGTAATAGGATCTACAGTCGCAACAAATCTAGGTGTAACAAATCCTGAATCGATCATAGGACAGACCGTCAGAATACAGGGCCTTCAGTTTACCGTTGTTGGTGTTCTTAAATCCAAAGGTCAGGGAGGTGGTTTTGGCGACCCGGACGATCAGGCGCTTATTCCCATAACTACAGCACGATACCGCATTGTGGGAAATGACAGGTTAAGATCGATAAACGTTTTGGCTCCGCGTGAAGATCAGATATCGATGACTATGGCGGATATTCGTACTATCCTGAGGAGAGAGCATAAGCTTCGGATAGGAGTTGCCGATGACTTTCGTATGAGAAGTCAGGCGGACTTCCTGAATACATTAGGTGAGTCTACGCAGGCCTTTACGTTTTTACTGGCAGGTATAGCAGCTGTAAGTCTGTTGGTGGGCGGCATCGGCATCATGAATATTATGCTGGTCTCTGTTACCGAACGTACCCGTGAAATTGGTGTGCGTAAAGCGCTCGGTGCGACCCGTAGAAACATCCTTCTTCAGTTTATGGTCGAGGCCGTAGTGTTGTGTATTCTGGGCGGAATCGGTGGGATTCTTCTCGGGGTTGGAATCGCCTATTTCGCTGGGAGTATGGCGAACTGGAATATGTCTGTTGCACCAGAGTCGGTTGTTCTTGCGCTGGGATTCTCAGCTGCTGTTGGGATGATATTCGGAGTGTGGCCTGCGAGAAGGGCTGCGGCGCTTGATCCTATTGAGGCTTTGAGATACGAATAGGTTTGATGTGAAATGGTGCATATCCGGATTTAGCTTGATTCGATCCCAGGATGGTCCACACAACAAATCCCTTTATTCAACAGCTAAAGACTCCGATTGACATCGGGGCCTTTTAGCTGTGTACTCTGAATGATTCCCTAGTTAGCGCAACCCGACCAAGGTTGTGGCTCAGTACCATCTCTAGAGATATGTCACAATTTTATCCAGATCAGGGCGCTCGCGCTCAGTAGGTGGCTCCTGCGCGGTTCCGATGTAGATAAAACCAACAAGGGATTCTTCTGTAGTCAGGCCCAGCCGTGTAAGAAAGTCTCTGTCGAATGCGTGCCATTCAGTAAGCCAGTTGGTTGAATACCCTAATGCATTTGCGGCATTTATCAGATTCATGCAAACGGCGCCAGCTGAATAGGTCTGCTCTATCTGGGGGACCTTTGGATGGTCCTTTAGGGCCGAAACAACCGCTATTGTTACAGGGGCACGCTTAAATTTGCTGCGTTCTGTCTGGAGCTTAAGATCGTCTGCGTCCGGATTCTTTTCGATCCAGATCTTAGCAACGGCTTCACCTAATTCATCAGCCGCAGAAGAATCAGCCTGTATTACTATAAATCTCCAGGGCGCTAACCTGCCATGGTCAGGAACTCGCGTTCCAATTGTGAGGATGGTAGTGAGTTCCTCTCTATCTGGCCCGGGTGTGGTTAACATCTTTAGTCCTACCGACCGCCTCTTAGACAGTAATTCAATGGTAGGGTTGGTGGTATTTGTCTCGCTCATATACATCTCAATTTAATTCATTGTTGCAGCCAGTTGATCATTCGCTAGAATAATTGTATGTTTAAGGGCTTGAAGGAAAATGTGATGTTTCCTTTGAGCGTTGGGGCCAGTAGCTCAGGTGGTTAGAGCGCACGCCTGATAAGCGTGAGGTCGGAGGTTCAACTCCTCCCTGGCCCATAGTTTTCGTAATTTTCATAGTTTTGTTGTTCTATCATAATTTAGCTCCATGTTGAGGCCGCCATTTGAGTGGCCTTTTTGTTTTTTGGACCAAGCTATTCTCGATATATTCATGGTCGCATTTGAGCCGATGTATGGATCTGCGTATTTTTTACGCATGACTTCAATAAGAGTCGCCGGGCTAAATTAGACCGGAAGGGCATAAAAACAATAAACTATAAGCTCTAAAAATTATGACGCCAACAAAAATCACAGTTGAATCCGTAATCAATACGGACCTTAGCAAGGTTTGGGATTATTGGACACAGCCTGAACATATCACGAAGTGGAATTTTGCTTCGGATGATTGGCAATGCCCAAAAGCTGAAAATGATTTAAGAGTTGGTGGAAAATATTTTGCCCGAATGGAAGCCAAGGACGGCAGCTTCGGTTTCGACTTCGAAGCCACTTATGACGAAGTGATTGATCAAAAGAAAATCACTTATACAATGGGTGACGGCAGACAAGCGACAACTACATTCGAAAATCATGATGGCGCAACAAAAGTTGTTACTGTCTTTGATGCCGAGAGTTTAAACCCTATAGAAATGCAAAAGCAGGGCTGGCAGGAAATTATGAACAATTTTAAGAAGTACGCTGAAGCTAACTCGTGAGTCAGAACCGCTTTGCCGATCAGAACAAACGCCTTTCTGAATTTCAGGCGGAAGTTATAGTTGTCTGCCCTCAATGCAAGGAGAAGGCAGTCAGCTATGTTGATTACAATAGTCAGCAGGCGCGGTTGTTCTGCTCGGATTGTGGTTACAATAAAACCGTTTCTGCCGAGGTCAGGGTTTTCGGTATTAAAGGGCATTGGCAACTACCTGCCAACAGATATTTTGGTGCGGAACTATGGCTAAAGCATCCCTTTAAAAATGATGTTTTCTGGGCTTACAACTACGAACATCTCAACTATCTGGAGCAGTACATTTCAGCCACTCTGCGAGAGCACAGGGATCGCACGCATTTTACTCTGCTGGAAAAGCTCCCTAAATTCTATCATGAAGCCAAGAATCGGAGTGGAATTTTAAAAGTTATAAGTAA
>JBEBRK010000016.1:0-45228 GCA_040394885.1 Gemmatimonas phototrophica | reverse complement strand
AGGATTGTTACGAGATCGCGAATCGGAACTCTTTCACGCAATAAACGCTGAAGCGTGCGATGCAGGAGGCCCAGAGAGACTTTGGCCGGAACTATTTCATCTACTAGTGCAGGATGTGATTTCTTTAATGTTTCGATCATCTCCTGAACATCCTGACGTCCAAGCAGTTCAGCGGCGTTGGCTTTTAGAACTTCCATCAGATGAGTTGCAACTACTGTTGCCGGCTCAACAACAACATATCCGCATGCTTCTGCCTCTGCACGTCTGCCCGACGATACCCAGATAGCCGGCATTCCGAAGCTGGGATCAACTGCTTCTGTACCGTCTATCGCAACCGATACATTGCCTGTGTTAAGGGCCATCAGGCTGCGAGGCATAACCTCGGCGCGGGCCACTTCACTGCCACGAAGCTTGATGATGTATTCATTAGCTGGGATTCTGATGTCGTCACGAATCCGTACAGGTGGAATTAAAATTCCCAGATCAACAGCTGCCTGTTTGCGAAGCATTGAGATACGGTCCAACAGATCGCCGCCCTGTCTGTCATCTACGAGTGTGATAAGTGCGTAGCCAACTTCCAGTTCGATTGGATCGAGCTGAAGCAGGTCGCGCATTGGGTCATTCGTGGGGAGCGATTCGATTGGGCCATTACTTATCTGTGGTGTAGCATGCAGACGTTTTTCTGTATTTTCCGCCAGTTTGGCAAGCCACGCCATTCCAGCTCCTAACACTATAAAGGGCAGGAATGGCAGACCGGGGATAAGTGCAAATGTTGTTACAACTCCAGACGCAATCCACATTGCACGCGGATGTTTACCCAACTGACCTATTACTTCGGTTCCCATCTGCGTGGAGCCAGCAGAGTGTGTTACCATAATGCCGGCGGCGGTAGATACAATCAGAGCTGGAATCTGGGCAACTAATCCTTCACCGACTGTAAGGATTGTATATGTGCTTATTGCCTGACCGAAAGGCAAACCGCGCTGTACAACTCCAATGAATATTCCACCAACAATGTTGATGAACGTAATGAGAAGCCCTGCAATAGCATCTCCTTTTACAAACTTGGAGGACCCATCCATAGCCCCGTAGAAGTCTGCCTGGCGAGCAACATCCTCTCTACGCTTTCTGGCATCTGTTTCGTCAATGAGACCCGCACTCAGATCTGCGTCGATAGCCATCTGTTTACCAGGCATCGCATCTAGTGTAAAACGGGCCGCAACTTCTGCAACTCTACCAGCGCCTTTGGTAATAACTATAAAGTTAATGCCAATTAAAATTAGAAATATTACAAGCCCAACTGCAAAGTTTCCACCAATTACAAATTCACCGAAAGCCTGAATTACGTGACCTGCTTCACCATCTGTTAGAATCAACCTCGTTCCTGCTACGTTCAGTGAAAGACGAAATAAAGTCAGGAGGAGGAGAATCGCAGGAAACGAACTGAACTCCAGAGGATTTGTTGTATAAAGTGCAGATAGAAGTACGACGAGAGAAAGCGATATGCTGGTTACCAGGAACAGGTCCAGCATGATGGGAGGCAGTGGAACTATCAGAAGCCCGATCACGAAAACTACCGCAACGGCTAACCCGATTTCTGCATAACCTCTGGATTGTGAAGCGGGCATTGGGCGTGCTGCTACTGATGCCATTATTTATTCCCCGAGTTTTGCGAAGCCACTGCGTATGATTTACGCCGCTGAGCTGATTGTCTGTGTTGAATTACGAATGCCAGAACTTCGGCAACGGCTGTGTATAGATCTGCTGGAATCATCATCCCGACTCTCGCCGATCCGATAAGTGCTACGGCAAGAGGTTTGTTCTCTATCACGGGCACATTGTTCTCCAATGCAAGTTTCTTAATTCTTTCAGCTACCTTACGCTCGCCCATTGCCACCACTGTTGGTGCCGGTGCTTTTGCCGGGTCATATTCCAGAGCTATGGCTCTATGGGTTGGATTTACAATTACAACGTCGGCAGTTGGGACATTTCTGAACATCTGCTTTCGTGCAATATTCCTTGCAATGGAGCGCATCCTTTGTTTTAGCAGCGGATCGCCTTCTGCGTTCTTCATCTCCTGCCGTACTTCTTGTTTACTCATCCTGTGTTGTTTTGCAAACTGCCAGTTCTGCCAGAGATAGTCTGCGATTGCCAAAAATATGTACGCAATTCCTGCGGACATAAGCAGAGTTATTACATGTCGCTTGACAGTAGATAGAAATCCGATCGGTGATTGTTGTGATGTGACGATGATGCTATCGATCGTTGTGGCTGTAACTACTGTATATATGGCAAAACCAACAATCCCGACTTTCAGCAAGGATTTTAATAGTTCGACAATAGCCTGTTTGCCAAATACTCGCTTTGCATTTTGCATTGGGCTGATTCGTTCCCACTTAAACGCGAGTGGTTTTGCCGATAGTATACCACGTGCCTGAACAGCACTAATGGCTATGGATATTCCTGCCATTGTCAGGGCAATGGGGAGGATTATCATCAGAACTTTCCAGCCGCCCGCTCTGGCCAGAGAGATCATCGCCTCTCCGGTGAGTCCAGGTTCTGCAAGTCTCATTAGTGCCGATCCCATAAACAGCTTTAGTGAATCAGCAGTGTCTGGGACCATGACAGTCATCACAAGTGTCAGCCCCATCAGCAGCATTGCCGATGTGAGCTCCTGACTTTTAGGGACGCGCCCCTCTTCGTGAGCTTCTTCGAGCTTTTTGGGGGTTGCGTCTTCGGTTTTTTCTCCGCCTTCATCTGACACTTATCTCTGTCCCCCGCTACTTAGTGTGTTAAGGAGATGAGATATCTGATCGTCATAGACCGATGGCCAGCTACCAAAGTAGGTCGCGATGTATGGTAGGGACACTCCAAGCGCCAAAAGACCGATTCCGATCTGAAGTGGAAATGCTACGCTTAGCATATTCAACTGAGGTGAGACTCTGGCAAGAATGGCGAGTACCGCATTTCCGATCATTACTACTGCCAGCACGGGCGCAGCAAAGCGTAACCCGAGAACAAAAAGCGACCCTGCGATGGCAAGTAATTCTTTCGCTCCTGCTAACAGGTCGACTTGCCCTCCCAGGGGGAGCACTTCAAAGCTGCTTGCCAACGCCGTGATCATTCCCAGATGTACATTCAGGGCCAGCAGCACCGTTACCGTCATCATTGTAAAGAAGTTTGCGAGAACGGGAGACGATGTATTTGTTAAAGGATCCAATAGTGATGCGCCCGACAATCCGATCTGTACCGATAACAAGTCTCCAGCTACTTCTGCCGCACCAACTAGAACTGCAACTCCAAACCCGATCGAGAATCCGATAAATATCTCAGTTAACGAGTTTACTAACGACAGAGTCGGCGCCTGCTGTAACTCTGACCAGGCAGTTGAATGAAGCACGATAGTTAACAGTACCACTAACCCAGTCTTTACCTTTGTTGGAACTGTTTTCGCGGAGAATACTGGTGCAATAAGCACGAGCCCTGTTACTCGCATAGAAACGAGTACAGCGGCTTGTGCAGCACCAGGGGCGAAAATATCTACGTCCAACATTAAATTCTACTGCGCTATGTTAGGAATAGAGCGGAATAATTCAGTGGTGTATTTGATCATCACATGAATCAGCCATGGAAGCGCAACGATGAACGTTATAGCTACAGCGGCAAGCTTTGGTACAAACGATATGGTCTGTTCCTGAATCTGAGTGACAGCCTGTAACACAGAGATCACGAGTCCAACTATAAGTGCAACAGCTAGCATGGGACCTGCGAGCATAGCTGCCGTGAGTATCATCTGTCTTGCCAGATCGATTACGAGTGCGTGTGACATTACTGTAGTTTATTCGATCGTTATTGCGCGAAGCTGCTAACCAGAGACTGTACTATCAGCGTCCATCCATCTACCAGTACGAATAGAAGCAGCTTGAATGGAAGCGCGATCATGGCAGGAGGAAGCATGAACATTCCCATACTCATCAGCACGCTCGACACTACAATGTCGATTATGATAAATGGGAGGAATATTGCGAAACCTATCTGGAATGCGGTTCTCAACTCGCTTGTTACGAATGCAGAAACAAGCGTAACAAGTGGAATATCTGCCTGTGTAGCAGGTGCGGGCTGATCTCTTAAATCCAGAAAAACGCCCAGATCTTCTTCTCTGGTCTGCTTCAGCATAAATGCCCTGAGTGGAACCGTTGCACGCTCCATCATAGCGACCTGTTCGATTTCTCCAGCTAACCATGGTTTTAATGCGTGGTCATGAACTTCCGAAAGTGTTGGAGCCATTACAAAGCCTGTAATCAGTAGGGCCAGAGCTGCGATCAGGTGTGAAGGTGGTGTGGACTGTGTTCCAAGCGCCTGCTTCAGGAAGTGCAATACAATTAGAATCCGTGTAAAGCCAGTCATAAGAAGCATGAGCGTGGGCAGCAGTGTTAACAGGCCCAGCATCACAACAACTCCAACGGTTCCACTCAATCGTAGTCCGCTTGATGAACCGTTGCCTAAACGCACATCCATCTGCGGAGCAAGCTTTGTCAGCATGGTATCCAGCTGTCCTGAAGAGATAGTTGGATTTTGGATGGTAGTAGTCGCCGGTGCCCTTGTCGCCTGAGTCTGGGAGCTCAACGCTCCCAGTGGATAAATCAGTAGCGCAATTGCTACAAGTATTCTCTGCAAGCTTGTCACGCTCTATCGGTTCCATTCATTGCCATACTCAGAACAGCCTTAAAATCATCGATTGGTGCTATGTACGAAACACGATTCTGGCTTGGTGATTTTCTTGAAACTGTGTTTGAGATTTTCGATCTGGTATCAGATGAAACTCTGCCAGTTTCATGATTGTTTGGTGCAGATATTTTATTTGTGGTCGATAATTTAGTTGCAGGGCGTCGGGAAGCCAAAGACGTAACCTGTTGAGATGATGAGGCTAGAGGCTCTGATATTGTACGTGATGGAGATGGCTGAGCAGGAGCAGACGGTTTTATACTTGTTAGATCATTTGTAGCCAACTCTGCAAGTAGCTGAACACCACCTTCGCCAATTGCTACAGCAAAGTAACGAATGCCAATTCTTACTACTGCCAGCCCCTGCCTGGGGGTAAGCGAGATTCTGTGAAGTATCTCCATTGGTGCGGATTGCTTGGACGCCACAAATCTGTTGGAGTATTTTTTTATAAGTTGAAGTATTAGCCCCATTGTGGCTAGGACTGCAATAAGTCCAACTATAATGTTAACAGAGCCCCAGAATGTCATGAAGCAAACTCTTCGGCGGCAGTTCTTGGAAGAATTCTGGTTATTCTAATGCCAAACACTTCACCGAGCACAACAACTTCACCTTCGGCAAATTTACGCTCGCTCACATATATATCGATGGGTTCTCCAGCCAGTCGATCCAGTTGGATTACGGAGCCACGTCCAAGTCTTAGAATGTCCTGCACAGTCATCGATGTGCGTCCGAGCTCTATAGAAACTGGCAATGAGAGATCCAATAGCATCGATATTGGAACTTCGCCCTGTGTGTCGACAGTTTTGCCTGACTGTGCTTGCTTTTGATCGTTGGAAGTCATTGTTCTATATCTATAAGAGTTGATCTTGTGACTGATTGCCAGTAACTGCTGCGCTATTTATTGAAGATGCAGCAGAGGTTACAGAGGCTACAGAGACTACAGTTGCTGCAGGACTAGCGGCATGTGACTGGCCATCGGTGACGTGATGAAGGTCCGGTGCAAAGCTGAGCTCAGAGTTGTTCGAGTGATCTACAGTTTGTCCCAGCTCGTTAATATGACTGCTTAACCGCACTGCTAGCTGCTTTCCGATTCTCCCTGCATTTGCAACAAATCTTTCCTGAGTACCAATAAGTACTCGTACTGGAGATGATGTAGAGATGCCAGTAGTTACTACGGAGCCAACCTTGAGAGAGCCAAGCTCTTTCATTCTGACTTGAAATGGTGGAAGCTGCGCTGCAACCGGCACTTTGGTAATTCTAAGAGAGTGTTCAGCAATCTGGCGGTTTGCGGCTTGCTCATTCGGTGAACCGGATACTGATCTTAATCTTCTTTTTCCGCCATTCACGAAAAATTTATCTAATGCGGAAAATGGAAGAGCGATTCTGATCTGAGATTTGAGATCCCCAGATATCGTGTCGATTGTTGCAACTAACATCGGGTCGTCTCTGTTTGATCCCTGAAGCAGGAGATCGGGGATCGATTCAAATGCAGCTGTAGCAAATGATAACGATAGATGGTCTGCCCATACTTCTTTAAGTAGATCAGCAATTCGATCGACTGCAGATCGCATTGCCAGCCTTTCAACCATAGAGAGTGGGCGGTTTGCGATTACAGACTTGCCAGTTCCACCAAAGAGTTTATCGATCAGGAAAAAGGAGAGATCCTGACCAAAGTCTACAACAGCCTGTTGATCCGCAGCTTCATTGATGTTCAGAATGAACGAGGCACACGGTACCGATAAAGATCTGGTAAAATCACCTTGCGACAGCTGTTCTACAGATATCAGTCTCAATTCCAACTGACTACGTATTCTACCTATAATCCAGGTCTCCAAGGATTTGCTCATCCTTTCAAACATCGCCTCAAGGATGCGCAGTCGTTCCTTAGAAACCCGGTGTGGGCGCCTAAAATCGTAGACTTGTATAGAGGTGTCGTTAGACTGATGTTCTAACTCTGCTGACTGCTCGCTCATTCTTTATTATTGAATCACAAACTGTGGGAAATACACTGCGCGTACAGATTCATATGGGAAGAGTGGTTTAAGTTCGGCGAGAACTTCTTGCCTCAACTGTTCGCGCCTGTCCGCCTCCCAAACCTCTTCGACACTCTTTGCTCCGAGTAGACCCAGAATCCTGTCTCTCACCTCTGGGTCTCTTGCTTTGAGTAGCGCCATTGTCGCTTCATTTGAGACGCCGATGGCAACAGAGAGTAAAAGAAACCTGCTTCCATTGGATCCTGATGGATTTAGAACCAGATTCTCTATGACGTACAATAGTGATGGAGCTGTAGATGGAGCTGCACCTATTGGAGCTGCTGGTTGCGGGGCCGCTAAAAGCGGACCAACATCAGGTGCCAGCTTGGGCCCGACCACAAATAATCCTAGTACAGCTCCAATGGCGATACTGCCAACCAGACCCCCTGCCATCCCTATGATGACAGGAGATTTTTTTTGCTTTTCCTGTTCTGGTGTTGCTTCCTGTATTACTTCAGACATTATCTACGCAGGTTAACAAGTTCCTGTAGCATATCATCGCTTGTGGTTATCATCTTGGCATTCGCCTGGAATCCACGTTGTGTGATAATCATATTGGTAAACTCCTGCGCAAGATCGACGTTTGACATCTCTAGCGCTTTGCTTGCTACCAACGATGATGTTTCTCTCCCTGCATATCCGATAATTGCAGTGCCGGAATTTGGAGATACTGTATACATGTTATCTCCGGTCCTTATAAGCCCTTCAGGATTGTTGAAGTCGGCCAGAGCAACCTGAGCCATCACCTGATTTACGCCATTCGAGAAGGAACCGACTATGACACCATATTGATCAACGGTCATTGATTCCAGAATGCCGGATGTATAGCCATTCTGATCTCTGAAAACTGCAGTTGAACCACCAACGTATGATGTGAGGCCCGCAGTGCCATTTCCTGTATCGATGCTGATTGAAACCGGACTTCCGTTCCCTTGCGGGGTAAAGCTTAGTGATGGAATGTTCGAAGCTGCTACATCAAGAGTTCCATCGGATCTGAATGTGAACTGCCATGGTGTTGCTGCGCCTGCAGGTGATGATTTAGCGCCAGGGCCAAAGCTATATGGCTGAAGCGGATCGTACTGCAAACCAGCTGGATCGATAGAAAAGCTCCATTGATTTGGGCTGGTCTTCCAGGAAACAACCGTAAGGTCGTGTTGCAGACCAAGTGAATCAAACACACCCAACGTTGTATAGACAACGCTGTGTGCGTTGGCAGGGTCTGCAAGCTCGGCAGCAGTTGGATTGGATGGATCTACAGCAACAATAGTCGGTGCAGATGCGTCGAGGTTTCCTACCATGCTGGCAGAGGTTGTTGCCGCAGCTGGAGATGTCTGTCCCTTTGGCAGAACAATGTTGGTAAGACCGCCTTCCAGAGTGCCGTTTACGGCCATCCGTCCCTGTACTATGAATCCATTGGCAGAAGATATCAGCCTTCCATCTGCATCAAATTGAAAGTTGCCTGCACGTGTAAAGTATGTCTGATCCGCTTTTTTAACTACGAAGAATGAACTACCCTGGATTGCCATATCAGTAGCGACGCCAGTTGTTTCCAGATTTCCCTGTGTAAAGATCGAATCGATGCTCGAGAGCTGCATCCCCAGACCCACAGCAATCGGGTTGACGCCGCCCTGACCTTCTGTTGGTCGGGAAGCATTTCTTAAAACCTGTGAGAAGCTCTCTTCAAATGTTGCTCTACCTGCCTTGAATGCTGTTGTATTGACGTTCGCAATGTTGTTTCCTATTACATCCATCTTTGTCTGTTCGTTGCGCAGGCCGGAAACAGCTGAGAATAGAGATCTTTGCATAGTTTATAATCCTTTAGTGGGTTAGAGTCTGTGGTTAGTTGGTTTCTTCAACCGGAGTTTGTCCAGCCGGATTGGTTTTGATGTAATTGATCAATTCGTCCAGCTTGCTGTTTATGTTTAGCAGCTGTTCGACATTTGAAAACTGAGCCAGCTGCACGGCTAAGTCTTTTCCATCCATAGGATTTAGCGGATCCTGATTGCTCATCTGGGCAACAAGCAACTTTACGAACTCGTCCTTACCCATCGAACCACCAGCTGGTCCTGATTGTTCTGTATATGTCTGTGATGAAACTGGAGGTGTATACATAGTTATTGTTCGTGAGATTGTTGTTTGTTGCGCTGTTTGTTGCGGGAGAGATCTTCTCTCTGTGTTTCCTTATCTGAGACGATCCTGACCACATTTGAGTCAAATCCGTTTTGAGATAAGCTTCGCTTCAGGTCATTGGTTCCATATAACATCTGTTCTGCTCTGTTTACTTCGCTAACTGCAATAGTTGTTTCCAATGCAGTTCCCCGAGCGCTGATCTTTATCTGATCGGGTTTACCATTCGCGTCGTCTATCTGAAGCGTTACCTGAGATAAAGTCTTGCCTGCGGCTGCGTCCCTCATCTCAACTACTTTATCTACTCGTATTGCAGTTTCAGAGGCTAGACTGCCAAGTGAACTGGTCATAGTGCTGGCAGAGTTGCCAGAACTATTAAATGAGCTGCTCTGGTTCTGAATTGCCTCCATTAGAAGTGTATCGTTGAGAGCCTGATTTAAGTCAGACTGCTTCAGACGTGCAACTTCGTTATTGGGGGATGTTGAATTTTCTCCTCTGTTTCGCGGGCCCGAGTGCAGCTGAGTTTTTTGTTGCGATTCCAGTACTGTTTTTATGTCAGGTGCATCAGTCTCGGCATCTTCGACTGTTGATTTTGCGAGAGTTGTATTGCTAATGCCAGCGGGTTGTTTGAGGCTATCAGGCTGATGTGGCACTTCATTGCCTTTTGTTATCGCATCGGAACCTATGATGGGATAGCGCAAATGAGATGGCTGATCGGAAACATGATCGGAGCCATGAGGAGATGAAGCATCGGAGCCATGAAGGGATGTTTGATCAGAGCCGGGAAGTGATGTTTGATCACCTTCTGTAAAATTGCTTAACTCAACACCGGTCTGGTTACTTTCAATGTTATCCGACTTCACTTCATGTTGCTGTGAGCCAATTAACAGCTCATTTTGCAAGTCTGAAGTTAGATTTTTGCCGGTTGCTGGATCAATATTAGTGCTGCTGTTGTTACTTGTAGTGTGACCCAACTCTGCAATTTCAGATGTATCGGATTTTTCGGCTATGTCGGTGGGCCTTGTGTCACTTTTCCCCGATATTCCTGAGATTATACCAGCAGCTGTATATCCAGCGATGGTGCTGAATAGATCAGAATCTTCGAGCATGCCGGAGCTTTCCGCCTTAGCTTCTGATTGCAGTGCCAAATCCTTCCGATCGACAAAGCTTAATGCGCCATCCGCAGTGCTGTGGTTTGGATTGTCCGGTTGGCTAATAGTATTCCGAGACCAGGTAGCTTCGGAAACTATCACCGAATATGGCAATAGCTGCTGAATAAGCAGATTTTTAGCCCGGATTCTTTGCTCATTATCCATTTCAGCCGTACTGGAGGTTGGTTTTGCTGCTGTACTAACTCCATCAACTGATTCTGGTTGACTCGAATGTTGATGTGTTGCTGACGAGAGGGAATTCACATCGCTTGCGATTCCGATTCCGATTCCGATTCCAGAGTAATTGAAATCACCGAGTGCAGGACTGGCACTATATCCTGATCCTGCGGATCCTAATGCTTGGTGATCTCTAGGATGTATATTGCTAATACTATCAGCCTGCTTGAAGCTGTTATTCGGTGGTTCAACGCTCATAACGTCTGCAGTATTACCAGTAACAGAAGCTGATGCCGCAATTTCAGAACCGGATATAAGTGCGTCCTGGGTGCCGATCAATAGGCCAGATGAGTTGATAGCTCCATCGAGTTCGTCCGTATGTTGCGTTGACGAAATCCTGCGATCTGAATCATGCCCATTAAAACTCTTATTTGAGCGGATGAACTCACCCAGCTCATCTTGAAATTGCTTGTTATGAGCTTCGCTGTCTTTCCTGCTTACTGAACTGGAGCGAGATTGAACGGAAGCGGATCGAGATTGAACGGAAGCGGTTGAGTGTGAATTCCCGTCAAATAATGACCGTAATGCAGCCGTCATTCAGCTCTCCGTAAACTTGCTTTTGTTAATAAAGCGGCTCTGTCCGTAGGCAGCTGTGATAAGATCAGGGCTTGCTGCTTTTTGGGTAATTCAAATAGTATTGAGCGAAGATCAGCATTTTCCATGGCCCCGAGAATCCGTGCGGCATCGTTCGGTGGCATTGTTGCAAAGATCCTGGCTACTCGTGATATGAGTTCAGCATCTGCGGGTTTTTCTGTATCTGAGGTAATCTGTGGCGTTGCAGACGGTGTATTTTGTTTGCCAGCTACGAGCGCGGGCTGGTTAGGACTAGCTGATTCTGCCAATACCGCTGTGGAATTCCTGAATTCATCTGCCAATACTATAGAAGTGTCGGAAGCATCTGAAATGCCAGATATATCGGATGTACCGGAAGTTTCAGATGTGACAGAAATGCCCCCTGATTTACTGTCGGTGTCAGACTCGGATATGCTCATGGTATCCTTATCGAGGCTGTCTTTCTTGCTAAGTTTTTCAATAACAGCCAGGGCTGGCTGCTCGGCGATCACAATACCAGATGTGATTCCGAGTGACAGTCCAAATCCTATTATTGAAACAAACACAGTTTTGATCACTAATCATTACCTCTGCTATATCGTAAAACAGCTAGTTCATCCATCGACTGCCTGTCTGCCTGCATAGCCGATGCTTTGTACTGATCGTTCTGTCTTTCTTTTAATCGGTCCAGAACGCGCCTGTCCTGAAATGCTATCTGGAGCTTTTCTTTTGCCTCAGCTACAGAATTTTCGGCATTTTCAACTATAACGTTGGCTTCTTCGATTACTCCCTGAAGATGCTGAATGATATAATCGAACGTCATTAGCTCTCCCGCAGAACGGGATGTACCATTTGCAGTCATTTTCTGAACACTCTCCGATCTGGTGTTCTGTAAACGCGCTAGTTCTTCTTTAGCGACTCTTTCCTGCGACACTGCCTCTACAAGCTGTGAGGCGAGCTTACGCTCATTCTTTTCTCTAATGTCCAGGACATTCTGAAGGCGGAATCTGAACATGATCTTCTATGCCGCCCTGGTGGAGAACTGTGCCGCCGGAGAAGGCTGTGTCTGCTGGGAAGGCTGTGCAGGCTGAGAAGAATTCGGTGTACCCGTTAATTGATGTGCGATACCATCAAGTACCTTCCTTGAAGTAACATAGGGTGTTGGATCATCGGATTGTTGCCTCAGATATCCAAGCATCTGATCCCGATTCTTAACGGCAGAGTCCACCAGATTATTGGTTCCGGATTGATATGCACCTACAAGGATAAGATCTTCCTTTTCCCGATAAGCGGCTTCTGTTCGTAGAAATGTTTCGGCCTGATCTCTGTGCTGCTTCTCAATTATCTGGTCGCGCACCCTGCTTTTGCTGTCCAGAATATCGATAGAAGGGAAGTGTCCCGATGACGCCAGCTTTCTGGTTAAAACTATATGGCCGTCTAATATTGATCGTGTTGCGTCGGCAACTGGTTCGTTGAAATCATCACCATCAACAAGAACGGTATATACGCCGGTTATGCCACCATGCTCTGAGTTTCCTGCTCTTTCAAGCAGGCGTGGTAACGAAGCAAACACTGAAGGTGGATATCCCTTGGTTGTTGGCGGTTCTCCAGTTGCCAATCCGATCTCTCTCCATGCCATTGCAACTCGTGTTACAGAGTCCAGCATAAGCAACACGTGCTTACCCTGATCTCTGAAGTGCTCAGCGATGGCAGTCGCGACTAAAGCACCGCGCGCCCTTACAAGTGCTGCCTGATCACCTGTCGCAACAACTACAACTGATCTTGCAAGCCCGTCGGTGCCAAGTGAATGTTCTAAAAAGTCACGAACTTCACGTCCACGCTCTCCGAGCAGGGCAATAACGTTGACGTCGGCAGAGGCATGTCGGGCTATCATCCCAAGCAGTGTACTTTTGCCAACCCCAGAGCCTGCAAAAATGCCTACTCGCTGCCCTTTGCCAATAGTAAGTAGCCCGTCGATTGCACGGACACCTGTCTCTAACGGTTCTGTTATTATCTGTCGCGAGAGTGGATTGGGTGGCTCTGCCGCCAGAGGTACACGCTCCACGTTGGTAAGCGGACCTTTGCCATCAATAGGGTGGCCTAACCCGTTTACGATACGTCCAAGTAAACCCGCACCTGCATCCACACCAAAGGAGCGCCCTAATGGCTGCACGAAGCTACCTGCATGCAGTCCATCCAGTTCACCCAATGGCATGAGGATAATTCTGTTCTCATTAAAGCCGACTACCTCGGCCATAACAGATCTGTCTTCTGTTAGACTGGTAACACGGCATAGCTCACCCACGCCAACATCAAGCCCCGTTGCTTCCATTACAAGCCCAACGACCCGTGTCACACGGCCATATTTGCAAAATCTACTTACATCGCTGATGCAGTCGATCATCTCGTCGTATGTATCGCTATACATGAGTGTATGTAATTCTCCTGTATACGCGTTCCAGAGCTGTGTCTATCCGGCCATCAACAATCTGTTCACGCCCTTCAACCAGGCAACCACCTGGTTCAATTCGCATATCCGCCAACCAGCGAACATCGCGATTGGGTGCGATTACAGGAGGCGAACCGTTTTGAGGATCACAGGCAGAGATTAGAGATAGATCATGTGGATTAATACGAATCCTCATCGACTGATCAATCGGGAATTCAGCTAACGCCTTACGCACCAGATCCGCGATTGTCTCGGCGTCTGTGCTTAGCTCTCTGTTTATTATGCTGCGAGCGATTGCAACAGCGAGTGCCCCAATGTTCGGCCGAATAGCATTCTGCCATTGCATTTCATTTTCGCGAATCTCATCGAGTGCCAGTTCCGCTGCTGTGACAGCGTTGCGCAGACGGACACCTTCGGCTATTTCACCTTCAAGGCGCCCCTCTTCGTATCCAGACTCATATGCATCTTTAATCTTCTGCTCAGCTTCAATCTGATAGGCGGCGATTCGCTGTTCAGCTTCAGCAGCGGGATCAACCTGCGGTTCTAGCTCAGTTGCAGTATCCAGTACAACAGCTGGTTCGACAATCGGAATAGACAGATCATCTGGCAGCCATCTGTCGGATGAGCTGACTATTTCCGCTGAATTCACGAGGACTCCGGCTCTACTCAACAAATTCATCTTCAGCGCCTCCGGAGCCAATTGTAATCTCTTCAGCAGCTTCCAATGCTCTTACCTGAGCCACAATCTGTATCTGTGCAGTCTCAACGTCGCGCAACCTTACAGCGCCTAACATCGATATTTCGTCCTGAAGAGCAGCAACTGCACGCTGTGACATCCCGCCTTGTATGCGAGCCTTGAAGTCATCGGAGGTGTTTTTCAGTGCAAGCGCCAACACACGTATTTCCACTTCGCGTAATACGCGCTGTAGAGATCTATCATCCAGACGTCCGACATCTTCAAAGACGAACATAAGATTCTTGATCTGTTCACAGAGTTGTGGATCACGCTCTTCAAGCCGCTCTAAAAGATTCTTTTCCAGACTGCCAGACATATAGTTCAATACATCTGCAACAGCATCTGGCCCACCTGCATCACGCAGGCCTTTTGTGAAGTTGAGATCTGCCTCGCTACCCAGCGCACGTTCTACGATCTGCATCATATCGGGTGCAACCTTCTCCATGCAGCCTATGCGATACAATACGTCTGATGCGAGCCCTGTGTCGAGATCTTTAAGGATTGCAGCAGTCTGCTGCGAATCCAGATGCGCTAACACCAGCGCAATAGTCTGCGGATGTTCGCCACGAAGCGTTGTTGCGAGGTGTTGCGGGTCGGCGCTACGGAGGTAGTGAAGACCTGCGTTATCTACAAGTTGCGACTCAATTCTCTTTAAGGTTGCCTTTGCTTTTGCTGGTCCAAAAGCCTTTTCGAGAAGTTCTTTCGCGTAGTCCAAACCCCCGACTGTTACCGAATCAACAGCTAAGGCAAGATCTAGCCACTCATTGCATACAGCTGCAACTGTTGCTGCATTCACATGCTCTATCTGTGCAATATTGAAGCTGATGGCTTCCGCCTCTTCAGGCGTGAGAAGCTGGGTAAGTTTAACCGCGTGGTCAGTGCCCAGCGCCATACATAATATGGCTGCCTTTTGAGGGCCGGTAAGCGTATTGGATATGTCTCCAGAAGAGGATACGGGCAGAGTAGGTGATTCAATCATGATTATCCTTCCTTCATCCAGATGCGAATAGCTCTGGCCGACACATTTGGCTTGGTTTCAATTGTACTTACTACTGTTCTTTGCAGATTCGCACGGTTCAGGAAGTCTAAAAAGGCTGGCTCTTCTTCAACTTTAGGGAGTGGAATAACAGTTTCAGGAGCTGCGAGGCGTGGCTCGGGAGTACTTTTGGCTTCCAATGCTGGAGGTTCGGCCTGCTTCTTCCTGAATACTTTGAATCCTATCAGAGCGCCAATCACAAGTACCAACGCTACAATCGCGGCCAGTATGGGATACTGATACCTTGTCAAAGGAGATTCTACAGCTACAGCATCTTCCTTGGCTCGATCCTCGAACAGTGATGGTTCTGCTCCAAACTGACTACTGATTACGGTAACTACATCACCACGTTCAGAATCCGCTCCGACTGCGCTACGAACAAGCGATTCTATATGCGCTAATTCTTCGGGTGTACGCTTTGTGATTTCTGTAGTTGTCTGTTCGGATGTTTCAGCTGTGGCAGTACTGGAAACTTTGTCGTTGACAAGAACTGCAACTGACAGCTTCCTGATATTTCCTATAGATCCCGAGTAGCTTTCGGTGACCTTTGTATTTTCGTAACTGATAGCCATGTTTGACGTGGCTCCCTGCGTTCCTTCAACGCCGCCTACCTCCTGACGCTGTTCGGTTGCTGTTGCCTGGCGATCAGGATCGATAATCTGTGACTGTCGGTCCACCCTGTCAAAGTTCAGGTCGGCGTTAACCTTAACTCGTGCATTGCCGACACCGACCATATCATTAATAAGATCTTGTGCCTTGGACTGTAGATAGCTCTCTACATCGCGCTGCATCTTAAGTTGTGCATTAGAAAGAGCGGTCAGGCTACCGTTTTCACCCTGTTCCGAAAGCAATCTTCCGGAATCATCGATAACTGAAACTCTGTCGCTTGTAAGGCCATCAACGCTGCCAGCAACAAGGTGAGCTATACCTTGAACTACTTCTGGCGATGGAGGTACAGTTCCAGAAGTTTTCAGTACAACCGAGGCGTTGGCAGGCTTGTCCTGACGCCGGAAATTAGACTGTTCGTGTAGTGCGAGATGAACCTGTGCAGCTTCAACACCTCGCATCTGCCCAATTGTACGCTCAAGTTCACCTTCGAGTGCGCGCCTGTAGTTTATGCGTTGAGTGAAATCGGTCATCCCCCACGAGGGCTGATCAAACAGCTCCAACCCAGGGCGGCCTTTCGTAGGAAGACCGTCTTTTGCCAGTGTAACACGAGCGCGTGCGAGATCCTTTTCATTTACAAGGATCTCTGTGCCACCCTTTTCCAGCTTGAATGGGATGCCAGATTGCTGAAGTTTGTCTGTCATTTCGCTGACAGATTCCATCGGCATATTGGTAAAGGCTGGCGCCCATTGGGGCGCGGTAGCCCATCTCGATACACCGAATATAGATGCGGCTACAACGACGCCTACTATTAATAGAACAGCCCGCTGCTTGCCTCCGACCTTTTCGATCAGAGGAGTTATGCTTTCAGGAATCGTCAATCCGCTACCAGCCATTGTTTATGGCTACGACTGCATGTTGACGATGGTACGATATGCATCAAGGAACTTGTTGCGTACCTCTACCAGCAGCTCGATCGAAATAGAAGCTTCTTCCGCTGCCGCCATAACCTGGTGTAACTCAACCGGTTCACCACGGGTGAATCTGCCGATATAATCAGCCGCTATATCCTGTTTATCAGAGGCTTCATTGAGCACATTTTTTAATGTCTCTGCAAACCCAACATTGTCGTTGGATTTAATCAGTGGAATCTCTCTGGCGCCAGTATCGTTGATCTGGAGCGCACTGCCGATTTTAGAGATGGAATCGATTGTATTCATCTATACGTATCTCAGATTCTGATGTCGAGACGTGCGCCACGCACTATTGGCATTGCCGAAACTCCAGCACCAGAGGACGAATTTGCATAGGTCAGTATGCCAAGTCCGCCTGTACGTGCAAAAAAGATCTTTTCCTGTTTGGTCAATACGCTCCAGATGTCCGGATCCACACCTTCCGGTGCGGCGCCCGATTGAATTTTGTCGATTCGTTCGGCTGCATTCTTTTTGATAGCATCCGACAAGCGAGTGGCAGCATTTGTGGATGTAACTTCTCTCCCAATTACATGGGCAGCTCCAGATGAAATCTGTGAGATTGTCATTTGTTATATGATTTGTTTATAAGTCGAGTGCGCGCTTCAGCATCGCTTTGGCAGACTGGAATACAGTAGCGTTAGCTTCATAAACTCGTCGCGCATCCATCATGTCAATCATCTCATCGGTAATTCTGACGTTTGGCATCTGTACGTAGCCCTGTTCATTTGCATCAGGGTGAGATGGATCGTATACAAGCGCACCGGCTGTTTCGTCTTCAACTACACCGTCAATCCGTACGCCCGTTACCGCCTCTTTTGTCTGTAGAAGAGGGATCTCAAAGCGCTTTGCGGCATCAACCGGAAAGTTGCCGGATGGCACATTAAATGGAGCCACACCGTTGAACCGTTTGGTGTCACTATTACCTGCAGCTGCCAACGATTGAGGCTCGCCGGCAGATAAAACTGTTACCTGGCGTTTATATGGTGTTCCATCAGGGCCGCGCGTCGTCTCCGCATTTGCGATATTGGAAGCAATTGTTTCCATGCGCTGGCGCTGAGCACTCAACCCACTTGCAGAAATAGCAAGAGTGCGAAACATTGTTGCCCTGTCGTTCTGCCCTGCAGGAGGAAGTAGTCCAACTGGTTTGCTCACGTCTTAACGCTCCCGCATACTTGAACGGATCTGAGCGTATGTTTTGCTCAACAGTCGTGTGGTAGCTTCATACCTTAGTTGCGCATCGGCCAGATTCGTCATCTCGGTTTCAAGATCCACATCGGTTGCAATTCTATCTTCCGACAGAGAACTGGTCGGAAGTGAAAATCCATCCTGATTATTGAGTGATGCTTGAGACACACGGGCAGCGATCGCTCTAACACGATCCTGTTGTATGTCCAAATTGTCCTTTAATGTTGCAGCTGAGCTGACTCGATTGATAAAACCATGCATAAGTGCATCGTTGAAAAGCAACGCATGGGCCAAGTTTTACCGAACGTCAAATAGAGAAAATGAAAAAGCGTAACTCATTTATCATCAATGAGTTACGCTTATGTTTTTGTTTGCAATCAATACTGATCGTTAATGCATTTACCTAGGCAGTTAATGCCGCGCGGCAAATATTGCCGTGCAATGTCGGCAAAGTTACGATCATTCGTGATAATCGGACGTGTACATCCTGTACATATTATAGTATTGAAACATTGAACCAGCGAAAATCCCAACACTAAGCCGTGGTGCCATGTGGAAGATTGAGTTTGTTCCTAAGCGTGCGAACACTCATCCCCAATAACTCTGCGGCCCGAGTCCTGTTTCCTTCGGCTACCTCGAGAGCTTTCTCTATCAACTTCGATTCAGCCTCTCCGATATCCAATGTTTTCAGCTTTACTAATACATCTGTATCATCGTCACTTTGTGGATATTCATTAACTGCAAATGATGAACCTACGTTTTCGCCGAGGGAACTTGTCAGTCCATATCTGAACCCCTCAAATGCGGATTCTGACAAAATCGTCTCGGTAGAGAGTATCACGGCACGCTCAATTACATGTTGTAACTCCCGCACATTTCCAGGCCAGTCGTATTGCATTAGAGCCGACATAGCATCTGGTGATATGCCCCGGATGTCTTTCCCAAGCTCCTCCGATGTCCTGAGAGCAAACCTGTAAGCCAGTGTGGGAATGTCATCTTTCCGAACCCGTAACGGCGGAATTGCTATAGGGATAGTGTTAAGTCTGTAGAAAAGGTCCTTTCTAAAGCTCCCCTGAATAACATCCTCTGCGAGGTTTCTGTTTGTAGTGGCGATGATACGGACATCCACTTTAATAGGTGACGTTCCGCCGACACGCTCGAACTCCTGCTCCTGTAATACGCGCAGAAGTTTGGCCTGCAGATCCAGGCGCATCTCAGATATTTCATCTAACAGAAGAGTGCCGCGATGAGCCCGTTCAAATGCCCCTTCGACCCGCTTTACTGCACCGGTGAAGGCCCCGCGCTCATGTCCGAACAATGCACTTTCTACCAGCCCTTCAGGAAGAGCTGCACAATTGAGCTGGATAAAAGGCCGGTCACGCCTGTCTCCCTGCTCGTGAATTGTTCGTGCAAACAGCTCTTTTCCTGTTCCAGACTCGCCCTGCAACAGAACTGTAGCGCGTGTTGGAGCGGCTGTAGCGATGGTCTGAAGTATTCTGCGAATCTGAACGCTATCGCCGATTACCTGCTTGCCATTTCTGAACTGGGAAACTTCGCGCCTCAGGCGCTCGTTTTCTTTCTGAAGCTCTACAAGCTTTAATGCCTGTGAGACTGCCAGTTCCAACTGCTGAGGACGTACCGGTTTAGTTATATAATCCACCGCACCGGCCTTGATAGCCGAAACAGCATGTTCGATACTTGCGTATCCGGTCAGCATTATCAGCGGAGCTTCGTAACCCTCTTTCCTTATCAACGAGAGAAACTCCAGACCTGTAAGCCCTGGCATTCGATAGTCTGACAGGATGAGATCCACCTGTCCACGTGCAAGATGACCTAAAGCCTCCGGGACAGTGCGTGCTCCAAGAGTTGAGTAGCCGGCGCGCCGAAGAGTATCCTCAAGGATCAACCCGACCGCTGGTTCATCATCCACATATAAAATTGTAGCCAAAGTTACCTCAATATTGTTCAAACTCACGCAACTAGCCGATAATACTTAGATACTACCTAACCAACTGCTACTCAGCTCAGCGCTATGCGTATTACAAATACAATCATTCAGAACAAAGCCATACACGCAATGCAGCACAACCTGAAAGGAGTCGTTGAGGCTCAAACTCAGGCTAGCACTGGCTTGAAGTACTCTACATTTGCTGACGACCCTCATACACAATCTGAGGTTATGCGAAATGCAGGAGCGCTTAGAGCGATAGAGCAGTATCAGAAGAATATCAGCGACGGTACTTCCAGGGCTGCTTTGGAAGATTCAATCCTTGCACAGCTTGGGGATGTACTTTCGCGAGCTCGGCAGGTTGCAATAGGTGAGTCGAGTTCAACTGCAACTCAACAGACGAGAACTGCCGCCAAAGCCGAAATCGATAACCTTCTTGAGTTCGTTGTTGGTTTAGGTAATACGCAATATGGAGATGGTTACCTGTTCGGTGGAACGTTTGCAGATGTTCCACCTCTAAGTACTTCAGCTCCATTCTATACGACGAGTCAGCCACCCTCAGGTAACCACTCAACGGAAATTTCTGCCGGTAGAATTTTCAAGACGACACATAATGCCGGCGAAGTTTTCCTGGACACCTCTGCGTTAGCTGCGCTTGCGGATCTTTCTGCTTCACTGGGCAGTGGCGACGTGGACGGTATAAAAGGCGCATTAGATGATTTAATCTCATCGCATCAGAGCGTTCAGGCGCTTGTAGGTGATATAGGCGCACGTATCAATCAGCTTGATACTGTAAAAGCCAGCTTTGATTCATTGCGAATAAGCCTTTCTATATATCAGTCTGATCTTAGCGAGATCGATCAGGAAGAGGCCTTTACAAAGCTCATGGCACGTCAGACTACATATCAGGCTGCGATGCTTGCGACATCGCGTGTTATGGGGATGACTTTAGTTGATTATCTACGTTAAAGGTTCGGTCATTGTTGCCGATATATATGGCAAGAGCGCTATATCTACAAGAGCTATAGCCTAACGGGAGCGATACGGCTCCTCAACTATCTGATACAGATCAAAAGGAGTAACTAGTACCAATGCGTCTCCAGACAAACACCTCAGCAATGAATGCGCTCCGCAACTTGAGTGCAACAGAACTACAGGCCGGCAGACAGATCGAAAAGTTGTCTTCTGGTTTCCGTCTAAACCGCTCAGCCGATGATGCTGCTGGTATGAGCATCGCCAACACTCTGCGTTCAAACGTCAGGGCGTTACAACAGGCACAGAAGAACGCCTCGCAGGCTGGTTCGGTTTTGCAGATTGCTGATGGTGCAGTTCAGACCATCTCCACAATGCTCGATCGTATGAAAGAGCTTGCAGTTCAGGCTTCCTCAGGAAACGTCAGCAACTCCGATCGCACAAAGATCGATCAGGAATATCAGAGCCTGCTTGGAGAAGTTGATCGTATTGTTGAAAACACCAAATATCAGGGGCAGATTCTTCTCAATGGCAGCTATGGCCTTACCCGTAATGGTGGTACTGCTACTGGTTTAAGCAATCTCAATCTGGGTGGCGCAGCAGCTTCTACAACTTACACCATTACTGCTACAGCGACTACAATGACTCTCGCGACCGCAGCTGGTGCCGGTTCGATCAGTCAGACTCTCGCAGTTCCAGCAGGTGCAACTACAGCTACATCTGTTTCGAACTTCAACTTCGATAAACACGGGATTTCCTTCTCGGTTGATGGTGCAATTGCAACAACCGCGTACGCAGGCGGAACCATCATCACCAGTGCAACAGCTCCAGCTTCGTTCCGAGTTGGAAGCGGTTCAACATCAGATAACGAGATTTCATTCTCGCTAGCTGATGTTCGCACCTCTGCGCTTGGTTTGGCTGGTACCGATATGACCAGTTCTGCCAACGCAAATGCAGTACTCGCAGCGATTGATGCAACCGCTCTAAGCACATTGAACTCGGCAATCGGTACTATCGGTGCTGCACAAAACCGTCTGGATTACGCAACTGCAAACGTTAACTCATTACTTGAGAACACAGCATCTGCCGAATCTGTAATTCGTGACGCCGATATGGCAGCTGAATACACCAAGTTCAGCAAGTTGCAGATCCTACAGCAGGCTGGCACAGCTATGTTGGCTCAGGCTAACCAAAGCAACCAGGGTGTGTTACAGCTCCTGCGCGGATAACACTAATTTCGGAAATCGGGGGAGCGCCATCTGGCGATCCCCCATTTCTATTTTATTGAGGAAATAACCAGATGGCATCTGCAATAGGGTCCTTCGCAGGAATTGGTAGCGGGTTCGACTACAGAGATCTCGTAGATGAGATAATTTTAGCCGAATCACATCCAATACAGGCAGCCAAGTCCAGGATCGATTTGGCAAATTCACAACTTACGGCGTATTCAAGCTACCGGAATGCTTTGAAGAATCTGGAAAGTGCAATTTCATCGTTGCGCGATGGATCTGTACTTCAAGGCGCTTCGACGACTGTAGGCGGTGCTGTTAATTCCAGTGGAAAAACTCTTCTGTCGGCAAGCGCTGCTGCAGGTGCAACGCCAGGTGTCTACTCAATAAAAGTTCTCCAGACTGCACAGAATCATAAGGTTTCTACAGCCTCTTTTGCGTCTGTCGATTCTGCTCTGGGATTAACGGGTGATCTGGAGTTAAACGGTGTTACGATATCGATCCTTGCAACGGATACCCTGGAAGCAATCCGTGATAAAATAAACACTTCTAATGAATCTTCTTCGCCGATCGGAATATCTGCATCAATAATATCAGATTCCACTACCTCCAAGAGACTTGTCTTAAGTAGTACGGCATCGGGGAGTGAAGGAATTTCTTTTGATGAACTGGATGGCGTTGTTACAGCGCTCGGTCTAAATACTATCGTTGAAGGAAAGGATGCTATTTTCAGTCTGGATGGTGTGGAAATAGTCAGGTCCAGCAATATTGTTACAGATGTCATTGCAAATATGACAATTACCCTATCTGAAGCAGATCCGACAACAACTGTTAGCGTTCAGGTAGAGCGTAGTCTTGCGTATGCAGAATCTGCTATCAATAGCTTTGTTGATGCCTACAATCAGATTGTTGACTTTATAAAGACTCAACAGACTCCTGGTGCGGCTGGAAAGAATCCTGCGCTCTACAACAATCCCACATTGAGATTGGCCCGGGCTGCACTTCCGTCAGCCATAATGGAAGCGAATCTGGATGTCGATGCTCTAAGCCTGACTGGGTTAGGAGTTTCACTAACTAAAGAAGGGAAGCTGGCACTGGACAGCACAGTGTTTCGGGAGAAGTTCAATGGTGATATTTCAGGTGTTCGCAACGCGTTGCAGACTGTTGGTGACTCACTAGGCACAAGGTTGGAGTCGTGGATCGGAACGGGTGGTACACTGTCTTTGAATGAGCAGGCTCTAAATTCGCGTATCGAATCACAGCAAAAGTATATGGATAGAATGAACGATAGGTTGGAGCTGCGCAAGCAGATATTGCTCAAGCAGTTTCTTGCAATGGATGTTACTGTTTCAAAGTTAAACTCACAGGGGAGTGCATTTCTCTCTGCTATTACAGCATCCCAGAACAACAACAAGAATTAAGAGATGGCGTATGACGTTCCTGCGGCATCTGCTCTAAATGCAATTAATGCAATTGAAGCATTTGATGATATTGTAAAGCAATACGCCGTCCTGCTTGAGGCTCAAGGTATCAGGCTTCGAAATCAGGATTTTATAGGTGTGCAGGTGCTTGCAGACCGAGGGGACAGGCTGTCCAGGGATATTGTTAAACTGGGTGAGCAGTTGTCATCGTATATGCGCATATTAAGCAGTGGTAGTTATGCGGGCGCTATAACCAATGATCTGCTCGAAAAAATCGAAGTTGTTTCTTTGCGAGCTCAATCGGTCAGCGTGCAGGCTTCTGAATTCGCCAGACGTTGTGAAAAAGCGAAGCAGCTTGCTGTTTCCGAACTGGCAAGGTATGATATTCTTATTCTGGAAGATGAGAGTGGTGTGCAGATGGTATCACAAAGTCCATCAAAATCAAAAGAGCACTATAAAACATCCTCCAACTCGCCATTGTTAATAGACATTCTGTCATAATATCTGTAGATGACATACGGAACGTTCACCGCCAAATACCTTGAAAATGATGTTCTAAGTAGATCCAGGGAGATGTTGATTCCTTTGATGTATGAACATCTTTTAGCTCATTTAAGGCGGGCAAAGATTCAGATTGAACAGAAGGATCTGGAAGGCAAGGGTGAGAGTATCGGGCGGGCAACTACAATAGTTACTGAGCTTCTCGCGACGCTTGATATGGAAAGAGGCGGCGAAATAGCAAATCGTTTAGCGGCGCTGTATACTTTTTTCAGCTCTGAGCTTTTAAGAATCGGCAAGACTCTCGACCTTAAATCCCTCGAAAAGATAACTGTTATGGTCAGTGATCTGCACGAGTCCTGGCTGGCGATTGCCAAAGAGCAGGCTGGCCGGATACCCGATGGGCGGGACTCACTTTACGAAAGGCGAAGATAATCGTCAGCCCTGGGTTAAGTGAATTCCAGGTTGTGTCGATATTTTTATTAAACTTGTGAGGACCATATGCAGATAAATAAATCGACCCCATTGGTCGGATCAAATAATGTAGCATCCACCGGTCAGAGCGTTGCCAGGGCTGATGTAGCGTCGCTTCGCGATGATGTCGCTCCCACCGCGCGCACAGATAAGGTTCAATTTTCGGCCGAAGCTCTGAGGCTCGCACAGGAATTGACGGTTGAGGGCGAAGATTCGCTTCCAGAAGCACGCAGGCAGGAAATTTTGGATAGAATCGCTTCTGGAGCATATAACACTCCCGAGCTGGCCGATCACGTCGCAAGGGCTATAATAGGCCGCTCGGATTTGTGATGTCGGAACCTCAGGAAGGGGATAGGACAGGAGAAGTCCTATACGACGCTGAGGTAGTGTTGAGAATTGTCAGTATCCAGGTCGAAGAGTTATCGCCGTCTGGAGACTGGCAATTTGGCGGAGGAAAACCTGCCAACCCACAACCCATAATGTAAGAGCCGGAGGGGTAGTTTTCGAGTTGGATAACGTCGATAGTGGCCTTTAGCTTAGGCATTTGTCCCTTCATACCGGTATATTTTGGTATGCCATTAGTACCCTTTACTTTTCTGCCCGACGAAAGTCTCGTCTGGGTGTTCGGATCTCAAGCCGATATCAGCGGGGCCGAGGAAGAAGCTCTTTTACAGAGAGTAGATGCGTTTTTGGAAACTTGGAAGGCGCACGGAACCCCACTTTCAGCCGGACGTAACTGGCGGGATAGGCGCTTCTTAACAATTGGAGTCGATAATTCCCAGGCACAGGCATCCGGTTGCTCGATCGATGGTTTATTCCGAGAGTTCAAAGCGCTTCAGGATGAACTTGGAATCAATCTCTTAACAAACGGGATTATTTACTATCGAGGCAAAGCCGGAGATATACAAAGTGCTGACAGGTTTGACTGGATTCAGCTTGGCAAAGCCGGCGATGTAAACCACGATACTATTGTTTTCGATTTTACGGTCCCCTCGCTAAGCGAGTGGAGGCGGTCATTCGAGAAGCCAGCTGGAAAGTCATGGCATGGTAGTCTACTCCCTGCAATAGCGGAATCGAAATAACAGATGTATTTTACGAAAGTTTTTCACCTTTGTATGGGGATACTCATTAATGTGGCATGATTTCAAATCGTTCCTGCTTAAGCAGAATGCTCTTGCATTAGCAATTGCAGTCGTAATAGGTGCGGCCATGAATCAGGTTGTAACCTCACTGGTTGACAACTTAATCATGCCGTTAGTGGCCCTGATAACACCAAACTCCTCATGGCAGGAGTGGTCTGTTACTGTAGGATCTTCGGTCTTCGGTATTGGGCAGATATTTGGTGCGCTGCTCAACTTCGTTATCGTAGGTTTTGTTGTGTGGAGACTTAGTAAGTTATTGCCAGCTCCACCAGCCGGACCAGCAACGCAGGAATGCCCATCATGCTTTAGCACGATAGATCCAAGAGCAACACGCTGCCCACATTGCACGAGCACGGTAACTCCTGCTATAAAGTAACTGCCGCGGTGATGTAAGTTGCAAGTTGCAAGCAAGGCAGTTAGTTAGGACAGCGGTTTAAAAAGGCGAGGAGGAGTGATGCAGTATTTCACTCCTCCTCGCCTTTTTTGTGGTTTATACTCGTTAATACTGCTTGTTAATTCTTTTTGCTTGTGTACTGTCTGTTATATCAGACAGTTATTTTGGGCGTTATCGGACCGTTATCCCAGGCTGTTATCTCAGAATTGCATCGTCCGGAAAATAGCCATTTGCTTCCTTGACGTGCCTAGCAACCTTGCGTCTGAGATCATCTGTAAGCGATTCATTCTCAGCAAGGAGTTCGCGCTCGCGGCGGACCCTCCGGCCCGATTCAACGCAGAACAGGTTGCATAGATCTATCTCGCGTTCGACGTGAGCTACTCCATGTTGCTCAATAAGTGATTGAGTGCGGGATATTGTGCAGGCACGAGCAAAAAGCTCTATTGCTATATTTGCCAATCTCTCAATTATCAGCTGCCTGTGAATAATGCTGTTTTTATGACGGATGATAGCAGCTTCGGTTGCTGCTTTGAGTTGACTGGTATGTTTCTCGAAATACTCTCTATGTACTTCAAGCGAAGGATGAAGTTCAACTTCCAGTTTGGCTGAAGATGTAAACGCATTTTTTACCTTCGAAAATGCATAGTCGCTCAGTAGCCCCCAATTGCGCATTGGTTCGCGAAGCGCATCAGCTACTCCTTTTAATTGTTCTGCGGGATTCTGGATGCCATTTAATGCAATGAAAACTCTCAGGATTTCGTTTGCGCCTTCAAAAATTCTGTTAATTCTGCTGTCTCTAAGCTGCCTTTCATATGGATATGGTTTAACAAATCCTCGTCCCCCAGCTATCTGTACCATCTCATCTGCGGCCTTCCAGACCAGGTCGCTGGCGAAGACTTTACCTATGGCGGCTTCCAGCGACCAATCCGATTCATTGTCGGTAGCTAGTGTGGAGATAACTCCGAGCATCGAATCGGAGGCATAAGCGTCTGCAGTTAAGCCAGAGATCTTGCGTTGAGTAATTTCAAATTCAGATAATGGGCTGCCAAACTGAACCCGATTGTCTGCATACTGAGACATCTGGGTAATTAAAGCTTTAGTTCCACCCGTACACCCTGCTAGGAGAGTTAATCTTCCTGCATTTAATACGTGAACCGCAACTCTGAATCCTTTGCCAACTTCTCCGAGAACATTCTCGACGGGTACTTTAAGATCTTTGTATTCCAGCTGTGCCTGAGTCGATCCTCTAATTCCAAGCTTTCGAAATGTTCCTGCTACTTCAAATCCGGGTGTCGGTGGCTCTATTAAAAAGGCAGTTGGTCTCTGTACGCGCTTTCCTTCTCTGAGTACATCAGTTTGCGCAAAGGTAGCAATTACGCCGGCTCGGTGACCATTGCCAATCCATAGCTTTGTGCCATTTAAGATCCAGTGTTTGCCATCATCACTTATTGTGGCCGTGGCTTTTATGTGTTGCGCATCAGATCCAATGTCTGGTTCTGTAAGTGCATAAGCACCTAAAACTTCACCTGTTGCTAACTTTGGAAGCCACTTCGACTTTTGTTCGTCACTTCCATAAAGAACGATTGCCTTGGACCCCAGGCCGCAGTGAACGCCAATGAATACGCCGATGGATGCATCCAGAGCGGCTGCGGATTCAAATACACGTGCATATGCGCGGCTGGAGAGTTCCAGTCCGCCATATGCCTTAGGGATAGTCATCCCAAGGAAGCCATGTTTAGCTAGAGCCTCAATTACATCGTCAGAGATAGTTTCCTCTTCATCGAACTTCTCTGAATCGATCAGACCGTCGAGCTTTGTTTCTATTGCATACAAAAGCTTTCGTACGACTTTGCTCTCGGTATGGTTTGTTTCATCCAGCTTTTTGGGATACGGGAATACTAAGTTCTCGTAAATCTGGCCAGAGAATAACCCCTTGGTAAATGATAGCCCTTTAATGTCTGGCATCTTTGCCCTGCGGTTAGGCGTTGTTGTTCTTCGAAGCAATTGACTTCAACCATCTCCAGTGAATCAGGAAGAGCAGTATAGCTATGATCAGGGACAATGAACTTGTGCCCAGATCTTTTTTTGTCTGCCATCTTTCGCTGGCTTCGGTAGCTGCTTTACGCTGATCGAACTCTGCTCTTATGGCCTCATCGCTTGGGATGAGATCGGTTCTATTTGTTTTCTCCTGTTGAATGCTTGCTCGCTCGATCCTCTGAAGTCTGAACGATTCATAGTTGTAACCGTCATTATCCATTGTGAGGCCGCCATAACGGGAAACTCCTTCAGGGCGTGAGAGATTAAACACCGCATCCACCAGCGATGCAGAAGAGATCAGAATGGTGACGATTGCAATCAGGCAGACGAGATATCCGTAGATCTGTTGAATTCTTGAGGTTGTCATCTGTTTTAGTTGGTGAGATGTTGTTTGAGTGCGATGTCTAAAGCGGCCGGCGAAGGCATGTCACAGAAATCCCCATGGCATGCAAAGGTCGAAGCATATTCTGCAGCGCAAAGAAGGTGGCCAAATGATGTGGGAAACTTAACTATCCCCTGAGCCAGTGAATCGAGTATAAATTGACCTCGATGCCTGTGGTCTGGAGTGTTAGTGTAGTTTGCCATCCGCATAAGCAGGTCTACTGCTAATGATGTGCCGGATGGCATTGCGTTGTCAGCCACATCCCGAGGGCGGGTTATGAGCTTTTCGGAATCAGAGCTGGAATCATAAAATGCCTTGTTGTTAGGATCCCAGAATAGTTCGATAATCTTGTCGAGAATCTGGTTTGCTGTGTCGAGCCAGACCCTGTCCAATGTAAGCTCGAAGAGGGATAGGAAGCCCAGGGCGACTGCTGCGTAGTCTTCTAGGAATCCGTCGGGAGACAGGGGGCGGATTGGTGGTGAGGGTGATGCGTGTGGTGATCCAGTGTTAAGATTGTAGCTCGATTCGGAGCTGGATTTTAAGTTGGAATCAGAGCTTGATGCAGAGCTGGGCGCGGAGCTCGATGCGGAGCTAGACTCAGAGCTCGGCACGGAGTTGGATCCGGAGTTTGCAGCTTGCCGATAGAGGCGAAATACTCGTCCGTCGCGAACCAGATTGTCCTTAAGGAACTGCCCATTTCTTATAGCCAGATCTTTAAAGTCCTCTCTTTTGAAAGCGCTGGCTGCGTCCGCCACTCCCATCAGAGCGAGGCCGTTCCATGCTGCTATGATCTTATTGTCGAGTCCGGGCCAGATACGTTTTGCTCTATACTCATACAGTTTGTTTTTACACTGATTGACAGTATTGAGCAAAGCTTTATCCGCCATGAGGCGTTCTGCGTTAGCGTCAGAAAGATTGAGAATATTGCTTCCTTCAAAGTTGCCTGAATCGGTTACGCCGAACAGCTCTATAAAAGTATCCGCATCATTCTGACTAACTTCCGCGCTACCGTTGGCTGAGGCGGTCAGGACTTCTTTGATTTCTGCCTTGTTCCAGACATAAAACTTTCCCTCATGGCCTTCAGAGTCGGCGTCGTAAGATGAATACCATCCACCATCAGGTGATGTCATCTCGCGGGCAAGCCATTCAACGGTCTGTTCTATCCGATCTTTGACTTCATCATTCTTGGTGACCTCATACAGATGCGACCCGAATCTGATAAGCAGGGCGTTGTCATAAAGCATCTTTTCGAAGTGTGGTATCTGCCACAACGCATCTACCGCATACCTGGCCAACCCTCCACCTATGTGATCGTAGATGCCGCCACGCGTCATCTTCAGAAAGGTCTGAGTAGTCATTTCAAGTGCTATGGCAGCGCCTGTCCGCGCGTAGCTCCTGAGCAGAAAGTCCAACGCCATAGTAGGCGGAAACTTCGGGGCTCCGCTGAAGAATCCTCCACTTGTATGGTCGTATCGTTGCACGAGCGCTGTCAGCGCGTCTTGTAAGAGCTCTGGAGTTACAGATCCTGTAGGCGAAGCCATTGCCTCGGCCGTCTTGTATATGGACATCACCTTCGAGGCATTATTGGCAAGCAGGTGTCTCTGGTCGCGATATGCTTCGGCGACCGACTCCAGAACCTTCTTGAAGGATGGCATTCCATGGCGGTCGGTGGGAGGGAAGTACGTTCCTCCGAAGAACGGGTGGCCGTCTGGTAATAGAAAGACTGTCATCGGCCATCCGCCGTGCCCGGTCAGTGACTGAACTGCCTGCATATAGATGTTGTCGATATCCGGGCGCTCTTCCCGATCTACCTTCACATTTATGAAATGCCGGTTCATTATGGCTGCTGTTGACTCATCTTCGAAGGACTCATGAGCCATAACATGGCACCAATGACAAGCGGCATACCCAATACTTAACAGAATTGGTTTATCTTCCATCTTCGCCAACTCCAACGCCTCTTTTCCCCAGGGGAACCAGTCCACTGGATTGTCAGCGTGTTGGAGCAGATAAGGCGAAGTCTCCCTAGCGAGGCGATTACTCATACCTATTAATGTACACGCTATGCCTACCATCGCCGCTGATCTGAATAAGTATTTTGAGGATAACCAGACTCAGATAGAAGCTGAATTATTCGAGCTCCTGAGGATTCCAAGTGTTAGTGCCCAGCCTAAGCACGACGAGGATACAAAAAACACCGCCGAGTGGATTAAAAAGGCGATGGAAAAGGCTGGTCTCTCAACAAAAATTTACGAAACACCTGGGCATCCAATTGTAGTTGGTGAATATCGTGGAGCGGGTAAGGATGCTCCAACTGCGCTTATATATGGTCATTACGATGTTCAGCCACCGGAGCCTCTCGAGCTGTGGACATCGCCACCATTTGAGCCAGAGGTTCGTGACGGGAAGATCTTTGCTCGCGGTTCGGTCGACGATAAAGGTCAGCTCTTTTTAAACATCAAGGCGCTTGAAGCGCACATGGCAGTTCGTGGAAAGATCCCCTGCAATGTGGTTGTTTTAGCTGAAGGTGAAGAAGAAGTGGGAAGTGCTAATTTAGCGCCATTTATCGAACAGTATAAAGACCTTTTAGCGGCAGATGTGTCTGTCATTTCGGATTCTGCAATGTTCGCCGACGGGCAGCCATCTATTCTTTCTTCACTCAGAGGGCTCGCCTACTTCCAGATCGATGCGCAGGGACCCAAGGGGGATCTGCACTCAGGCTCGTATGGTGGTGCCGTTGCAAATCCAGCCACTGCTCTGGCCCGTTTAATCAGCACCTTTCATGATGAAAATGGAAAAATCGCTATTGAAGGATTTTATGATGATTTCAGTCCCTTTGATGACAAGGTAATTGCAGGGATGCGTAAGCTCCCATTCTCAGATGAAGGGATGATGGAAGAAGTT
The DNA here is from genome assembly GCA_040394885.1 of Gemmatimonas phototrophica. GTDB lineage: Bacteria > Gemmatimonadota > Gemmatimonadetes > Gemmatimonadales > Gemmatimonadaceae > Fen-1247. The sequence goes on along the minus strand of JBEBRK010000016.1, from coordinate 14,016 downwards.
GCAGTTGACGCACTTGGTGGCGAAAAAGGGTACACAACGCTCGAAAAGCTTTGGACACGCCCAACATGTGAGATCAACGGTCTGTTATCTGGATATACTGGAGAGGGTGCCAAGACAGTTTTACCAGCCAAGGCTATGGCCAAGGTGAGCTGCCGCCTGGTGCCTAATCAGGATCCGCATCGCATTGAAGAGCTGATGATTGCTCACGTAAAGAAGCATGAAATGCCAGGGGTAAAGTTCACTGTCACTCCACTACATGGTGGAAAACCATGGCGCGCCGATCTGAGCGGTGAAATATTCGATGCTGCCAAGCGCAGCCTGGCTGCTGCATTTGGAAAGGAGCCTGTAATCGTTGGTGAAGGTGGATCTATCCCGATAGTTGGCGACTTCGAGCGTATTCTTGGGACCCCGGTTCTGTTGGTCGGCTTTGGGCTGCCAGGGGAAAACGCTCATGCTCCTGATGAGTGGATGAGCGTGAAAAACTTCCGTTTGGGGATGCGTGCAATGGCGTCTCTTTGGGATGAGTACGCGGCGTAGTGTAGTTCGCGGTCGCAGTCTCCGTCGTAGCGCGCTGTAACTAGTCGGGTAACTAATCCGGTAACAAGTCCAGTAATAAGTTACATGTTGGAGGGGAATCGAGACCGCTTTCTACGAATTTGTATCTTGTAAAAGGGCCTTTAAGTATAGAGATAAAATCGGGCGCAAAAGTATGGGTCTAATGTCCAACTTTTGCGGCCGGGTTTACTCTCACCTAAAGGCCCTTTTTTTTAAAATCTCCATTCCCTAATAAAGAAGAGACCAAATACGCTGGTTGTAATTGGTACCCTGTCTTTTGAGAGGGATGCTTCTCGGGGAAGATACCGCGGTTCAAATGTAGCTTCTGCCTTATAACCTTTTTTCAGGCTAAACAGATGTGATACCTGGAAACCTGGACGTTTGAGGGATTCGGGATCGGGTCTTACCTGCAGGCTAAGGAATGTACGATTCTCAAAGTACTTTCCGAACTGAATCTCCGTGCCACGCAGAACACTCGCTGCATCCAGTGATACCGGTGCAGGTGCTATTGTTAATACGTCTGCGCCCAGTGAGCGAGCCGCTTCGCCAGCAATTTCGTCGGTAACTGCACCAAGCGCAGCAGCAGTTACCTGTTTGGTTGCAAATGCAGCCCCCTGACCTACGATGTTACTTCCTCCGCTGCCTCCAGTCGTCAATCCGTTACCTCCGATCTGCATAAGAGATGATGACGATTGACCAAACGCCAGATAGCTGAGAAGATCCGTCTGCGAAATAGGCGGCTGAGCGTCGCTTGTAAGCGTGATCTTTGGAGCTCCCAGAGTTCCTCCAATAAGAATCTGAATAGCTATAGCTTCACGCGAAGCAAACTGAACTTCGTACTCGGCAGTTATCTGTAAAGTGGGGTCTAGCTCCGTTGTATTAGCGAATAAGGCAGTTCCGCGCTTTACGGCAAAGCGTTTACCCTGGAATCGATATTCACCCCTGTCACTTAACAGCATACCGTCTAGTTGAAGCAGATTTTTTGTCTGATCCAGAGTTATTACGATATCATCCTCGGTATATAACTCAACATTGGCTTCTTTTGTTCTGACAAAGAAGTCTCTATCAACCCCTAAATAAACGTTGACCTGAAGGTTGGAAACCAGTGGCGATACGGTTGGAAATAGAGCCCTATTCTTGGCAATGGTAGTATCTAAAACATCATACAATACAGGATCGTCAGAGCCGATCAGTGTCTTGCCGGCCGTTTCAGGTACGTAGACGTACCCTTCTCTCACTCTCGCATTGCCAGAGATGGAAACACCTGTGATAGGTCCATTCATCTCCAGCTTTGCATCAGCATGCACCTTGCCGTAATCATTATTCAACACCTGAAGATTAGATGCTGTTAGGGCAAGATCGAATGAAGGTTCTGAAAGTTTTTTCAGCCCTATACCGCCCGAAGCTCGTACAAAGCCGTTGCCTTCAGCATACAACGAATCAACAATCAGCGTGTCTCTTATAAGGCGTATCATTCCATTCATCTTGGTGTATGTTACGCCATTCGATACTAGCTTCATTTTGCCATTCGATAATGACAGGAAACCCTGAACGTCGGGGCGGGCTACAGTTCCTTTTACCGAGAACTTTGCCTCGGCATTTCCACTCATGTTTGTTATAACATCTTCAATCTCTGGTATAACATCAAGCGGGAGCGAATCGGCGAATATGGAAACATCAATCTCCCTGTTCTCGGGAACCCTGGAACCTTCAACTGCGGTCAGTGCGAGGTTGATAGGTACGTCTCCAACTGCTTCGAGAATCACACTGCCATTGTTTTGCTTTGCTAAAACACGAGTCTTAAGATTTTCTTTAGCATATTCAACTTCGCCAGAAACTTCTGGGATCGGCATCGCATTAAATGCAAATTCCTTTGCTGTAAATGTTGCCCGCAGCTTGGGGTCTGCTACAGTTCCTTCAGCTGTTACATCAAATGTTATCAATCCCTTTGCTGCTGCATCTGTCTGAGTAAGGGAAATGATATTTGCAACATCAAAATCAGTTACACGTACATGCAGAATCGCATCTCCCTTTTTGGGCAGGAATGCATCTGCATATATGAGACTGTTGTTAGGGCCAGCTACTTCGAACGCATCAATGTTAATCCCGGTCGTATCAAACTCTACAATCGTGGCCTTTGTAGCCTTGTAAAGAGCCGAATCAAAGCGAATCTCAGTGTTATCTACAAAAACACTCTTCAGGCCATCGAGCAATGAGTATGACGCGGATGCAGAATATATTGCGCTATCCGGTTGAACGAGTTTGACACTAAGAGAGCCATCCGGATTTCGGTGTGTAATGCCAGCTGTGACTGTATCTATGGCAAACCCACTGGCAATCACCTTGGAAGCGATAATGCTCGCATCGAAGTTGGGATCGGGGGTGAGGATATTGGCGGCACTGTATTTTGCGCTAAAAAGCTTAACCGAGCTTCCTAATGCTATGATGTCTGAACCATCGGCTTCACCATTAACACCAATATTATGGATGTTGCCTGTGAGAACACCACTTGTTCTGACAAAACCCCTAAGATCATCACGTCTTATTGCAGTAGGTGTGTCTACAACCAGCTTGGGGCCAGGTGCCCCTGTAACGGCTCGTTCAACTTCTGTCTCATTATACCTGCGCGCTGAATCAGCGCGAGCCTGTTCAAGGATTCGGGCCGCAACACCTGGTCTGATCTGAACGCTGCCTGTATCACGTGGTATAAACCGCGACAACATCCCAAGTGAATCAATCTCTGCTGAATAGCTTAAAGCTCCACTGTGTTCATTTGATAACCCAAAGGTGCCATTCATATCAACCTTCGCATGTGGAAGCCTGACCTGAAAAGTATCGACAGTTAACAGCCCATTGTTTGTAAATGCAGAGATGGCAGCCGAATCAACATTTACACTGTCATAGACAGAAGCTTTGAAGTGTGCTTTAAGCGCAGCGTTCATCGTCTCCGGCTTTAACCCTTCTCCTTTGAGAGACATATCAGCGGAGATCGAAGTACTGGGAGATTTCTCTGATATTGCGCTTCCGTCAAAGAGAGCTGCAACCGCGTTTACATCATATGTTGCTGTCGAATCTTTGAAGCTTCCGGATCCAATAACGCTTAACGTGCCCCCGTCCGGTGTGGAGAGTTGGGCATCGAGAACAAGGTTGTCCATTGGGCCAGTGAGGCGAACCGGTCCTGCGAGCGTTCCTCGAAGATCGGCGGCAGGTGCGAATCTGCCGGCCATGAGTAGTGAAAGTGGTTTTAACTCCAGATCTGCGTTGATCAGTGGATTTTGTCCACCGCCAACTGCTACCGTCCCAGAAACCTCTGAATTCGCAGAGGTGGAGTCGTGATGAATGAGATTCGTCACGATGTTCAAGCGGCGATTGGTTGCGCCGTTTAGTGTAGCGTTTCCGGAGATAAATCCGAAGACAGGCAGCTCAGGAGAGAAGTGTTTGGCTAATCCAACCTGTACCTGCTGGAGGTCCAGCTTCAGATCACGGGTCTGGATGAAGTCATCGGGTAGTCCGAGATAGCCATTTGCGCGTATCTTGCTTCGCCCGGATTTTGGGTCATCGAAGGCAATATCAGCGTCGAGGCGCATGAGATTAAAGCCGCCGTCGACTTTTGCAGCCCCGGTGAGGTAGCCCTGAACCGGGGAAATTATTGTCGGGAAAAGTTGTTCGATCGTTCGAGTGTCTACTCGATTGAATCTGAGATCGGTATTTTCGAAGGTGAGCGAGTCTTCGTTCATTAGAAGGCCGAATGCTCCGGCTACAGTCGCTCCAGCAACCGCGAAGTCTATATCGGTTGCTGCATAAGAGTTATTGGTGCCAACCCAGTCGAGCGCAAAATTTAGCGCACCCTTGCCATCGCGCGGAATGTTGGGGTCAATCCATAAAAGATCGTTCGTCGCGACTGGGTCAGCGTGTATGCGAAGTCTAAGATCATCGTTGGCGAGGTTGTAACGCCCACTTCCAACGAGCTTTGAATCAGTAAGTCGAATACCTGCTTCTTTAAAATACAACGAATCATTAAGGATTGTAAACCTTCCAGTCGCAGAAACAATTCTGACAGTCGGCGGCCTGAAGGGCTGAGCTACCAGTGACAGGCCACTCGCGTCAAAGACCTGGCCAGGTTGATCCGGATCTGCTATACGAAGATATGGTAGAGAGCCGGAAATTTCCGTGAACAGAGAAATATTCTGGTAACCATTGGCAACCTCAACGATATTCATTCTGCCAGAAGGGCTCAGCGCTGCTTTTATAACGCTATCACGCTCATAATCTGAAAGTTGTTCATCTGGTCCCCACGGAATCTTCGTTGTAATACTACCATTAACGACCGTGACATTGTTGAGTTGGATCCATGATCCAAAGCCCGGCGCAGATGGTTCTCCAGGAGCAGTGTCGAGGCGGAAAATTCTCTCATAGTTCCAGAGCTCTCCAGGTTTTTTGTCTAAGACAACGACAGGGTTAACGACCCGTACATTATTTAGTACAATGCGCTTGTTAAGAAAATTTCTTATACCATAAGCTGTTTTAAGTGTATCCAGACTTACAAATGGTTCGCCTAAAGAGTCACGAATTGATACATCTACAAGGGTGAGTCCCTTCAGAAGATCCCCGTGTACTTCCGCTACTTCTACCTCACCATTAACTGCTTTTCTGAGTTGAGAAACTGCAAGAATTCTAACTCGATCACGTCCCCAATCTGTTTTTGTAAATACATATAAGGTTGATCCGATCAATAGCAGTAGGATCAGTAGTATTGCTGCCAGGTACTTGGATACTTTCTTGGTCATATCTAAAAAGATTCCCCGATCGAAAGGTGTAACCGTAGCCGAGATGCAATCTTGCTCCAGCCGCTACCAGTAGACGGTTTGTATTGTTTATCGATATTCAGTCGTTTTAATACACGGCCGCTTGGTGTGAGCTCTTCCGTTATAACAGGGAGTGTTTCGGAGGTGCTGGGGTTGATTCCGAGATCAACACGGATCGGCCCAACCGGAGTGACATAGCGCAATCCGAATCCAGGAGTTACAGCGGTTCTGCTCTTTGGAAGAGAAGAGTTCACATTTTGAGCAACAATAGCACCATCTACAAACAACGCGCCGGTAAAGTCATAAGGAAGCGGGAATCTGTATTCGATGCTTGCCTCCAGGAGTGCATTACCTCCCATGGCTCTTGGATCGAAATCTCCTACTTTATAACCAGCTGCATTTGGATCACATGTTTCGATAGCAATTGATTCGGGGCAGGCTGTGCTGTCTGCGCGCAGCACGCTTGAGGCAACGGTAAGGATTCTGGGGCCCAACTGTGATTCTCCAAAACCTCTAACCGACTGCGATCCACCGGCATAGAAACGTTTTCTAGGGTGGAGAACTTTCCCTATTACACTGGTGTCTTCGGAGATGGTTTTTACGTAGCCACCTCTCAAGTGAAAGCCTAGTTTGGCCCCGCGACCGACAGGTATAAAAAAGGCTCCGTCTCCACTTACACGTCCGTACTTAAAGTCAGAGAAAGTAAATGGTCCAGCAATCTCAGCATCCAACTGTCCACGGATAGTTTTGCGGGATGTAAAGTTTCCAAAAGCTTTATCTGAGCTGATGCTGAATGCCAAAGGTGACAATCTTTGATTCTGTCTTAGTGCATCCAGGGTTGTGTAATCGCAAACGCCGTAGTTGACGCAGAAATAGACATCACCTGCATCTACCTGAGTCACTTCGAAACGATAGTTGAAAGATGCAGGTGTTACGGGCGTAAGCTTTCTGGTAAATGTTGCGCTGGCGCCATAACCTTTGTCTACAAATATCCCAGGCGAACTACGTCTGTTGGCGAATAAACCGAGTGCTATCTCATTTGCAGGAGATAAAAACCATGGTCTGCGAGATTCAATACTGGCTGTATATGTTGGTCTAAAAAACTTCGGATTGTCTGCGCCTAAAGCAACGTTGCTGATATCATAGAAGATGCCGCTGCCGTTCAACTGCTTTGCCAGGAGGTTGCCGAGGGAAGCCTGTAGCGTCAGTCTTCTGGCTTTCCCAAGCCAGTTATGATTTGTATAACGTCCACCAACCTCTATAAAAGTCATTGTGTTGAATCCAACACTTACACGCGCTTCTCTTAAACCACCTTCCTGAACCAATACTCGCAGGTCTTTGGATGAATCCTGCGTTTCAACTACTTCGATAGATGCACGGCGAAATAGATTCGATTCATAAAGAGACCGCTGGCTCTGTTGAAGATTATCCGAGCGGAACACATCACCTGGCTTGAATGTCAGCGATCGGAGTATCGAAGTATCTTCGACTTCCATGTTTCCATAAATCGTTATCGAACCGATTGTAGTAATACGCTTCGGATCAATTTTTAACGTAATAAATGCGAGATTCAGGGATGAGTCTATGCGAACTACAGTGTCGACTGTTGCATCGGCATAACCTCTTCTGCGCGCATTCTGAAGTATACGGAGTCTGGTAGAGTCGAGTAACATCAGGTCGAAAGGTTCTCCTTCCTTCGGTCTGATAATGCGTGTTAGAAACCTGTCTGATATAAGTTCTTTTGTCTGTTCTACCTCAACTCCGCCAACTTTGGTTGGTTCTCCTTCGTCAACAATAAACTTTACTTTTACTTCTTTATCGTCGGTTGGGGTAATGACCGTTTCTACCTTCGTAGATCTGTATCCATGTTTGAAGTAAAGAACCTTCACTCTTAAGACGTCCCGAACCAGCTCCTCCCGATTCAGTAGAACCTTGGTGTAAAACAGGCTCGATTTGCTGATCCAGCAGAATGGGGTGAGAAGAACTCCGGTACAGTTCGATTCCGAGATCGCTATATTCTGGCGTATTTCTGCCTCGCTAACCGCAGAAATGCCCTCAAATTCTATTTTTATAACCTCAACTGGCCCTTCTTTTATTGGCGCAACCTGCTGCGCAGAAATAACAATAGGTGCCAGAACGAGAAGAACGATTGATCTATATACGGTCAACAGCAATTTCATGCCTTTCAGAGAGCAAACCTCGGGCCTTGGTGGTTGGGTGGGAATATGACACGGACACCGACATTTGCCAATCGGAAACCAAAAAGCCCGAGGTGTTTGTATCCTCGGGCTTCCTGTTTTTATTTTCTGACTCTAACTAATCGAGTCTATCCTGTCGATTTTCCCTGCTAACTGTCGCCGATTATAGGCCGGAGAGCAGTGCATCGTTGTTTGTTGTGGCTGCGATTCTTTTGATGAGCCACTCCATAGCAGAGCTGGACGGCATCTGTTGAAGTCCACGGCGCAGTGTGTAGACATGTTCAAGCTGATCTGGTCTGAACAGTTTGTCTTCTCTGCGGGTTCCGCTGACTGGGATGTCGATAGCGGGAAAAATTCTCTTTTCCGCTAATGCGCGATCGAGTTTGATCTCACAGTTTCCAGTTCCCTTAAACTCTTCGAAGATCACGTCATCCATCCTTGAGCCGGTTTCAACCAACGCTGTTGCGATGATTGTTAACGAGCCGCCACCATGTTCTTCAGCGACAGATCTGGCTGAACCAAAGAATGCTTTTGGTTTTGCCATGGCAGAGGAGTCTAATCCACCGCTCATGGTTCGCCCTGTACCGCGTTCTACAGTGTTGTAAGCGCGAGCCAGACGTGTGATTGAATCCAGAACAATAACAACGTCCTGGCCCAATTCTGTCAGCCTGCGTGCGCGTTCCAGCGTCATCTCGGCAACCTCGGCGTGACGGCCGGCTGGCATATCGAAACTCGACGCGATGACTTCGCCATGGCCGAGAGAAATCATATCACTGACTTCTTCCGGACGCTCGTCGACTAATAAAACGAACAAGGCGGCTTTGGGATGATTGACAGCAATCCCCTCGATTACAGCCTGGAGCAACATGGTTTTACCAGCTCGGGCCGGGGCTACAATCAATGCACGCTGTCCATAACCTATAGGTGCAATCAGGTCTATGGCTCGTCGTGTGAGCTCAGGGCCACCTTTTGCCGGCTTGCCGGTTTCCAGTGTGAGTTTGCGCTGCGGATATGAAGCTATGAGAGACTGAAACTCCGGACGATTCTGAGCTTCTTCAGGAGGCTTGCCGTTAATCGTTGTAACGTCAACAACTGCTACACGATTTCTGGGATCTCTACCAGTTGCTACTTCAACCAGGTCTCCACGTCTCAGTGAATACTGCCGAACAATGTGTGCTGGTACGAACGGATCATTTGTCTCTGCAAGATAGCTGTTAGCTGCACTGCGGACAAAGCCCGATTCTCTATGTGGATCGAACCAGCCGGTAGCACTTCCGGAGACTTCGATTGGTGCCGAAGGAGTTCTTGGGCCGCTATCAAAACGGCGACGATTGTTGTTGAAGTTCCTGCGGTTGTTATTGAAAGACCTGCCGCCCGCGTTACGATCGAATGAGCGATGTCCGTTGTTTTCGACACTTCTGTCTACATTGCTGCGGTCAGCAAAGCGGTCGGTAGTGCGATCTGCATGTCGATCCTGATTTCGATCAACGTTGCGATTGTGTGTACGGTGGCCTGCGTTGCGGTTAAAGCGATCCTGTCCTGTGGAGCTCTGTCGTTCGCCAGTGCTGCGATCGTTGCGATCATCGCGATCCTGTCGATTGTTAGGTCCGCGAGGGGCGCCGCCCTGGCCCTGCCTGCCGCGATTGTTGTTGCGAAAGCGATTGAAGCGGCCGCGATACCCACCCTGAGATCTATCCTGTTCACCAGATACATCTTCTGCTGAACTTCCGGCATTCATGCTGCCTGTTCCAGCTTCTCCGGTAGATGATACATCACTTGAACCTTCTATGTTGTCGCGGTGGTGGCGCGAAAAACGTGAAGAGTTATTTGATGATCTATGTCTGCGGTCGAATGATCTTCTGTTATCAGATGAGCTGCTGTCGGATGCTCTTGTGTCATCTGACTGATATGGGGAATGCAGATCTAACTGAGTCTGCTGATTTCTGGAATCAGAAGCAGATGTATGTGACTGCTCGCCAGCTGTTTGAGACGAAGAAGAGTCGATCTGTTTGCGCGGTGGACGGCCCCGCCTTGGTGCCGGCTTTGCAGCCGTTGCATCGGTGTTAGCGACGAACTCGCTTACCTCACGGCGCGGTGCACTTGTTGTTTGTATAGATTCCGTTTTTGAAACTGCCTTTGCGGCCCTGGGGCGTCTGGAAGGCTTGTCCTGAGCGCTCTCAACATCTTCAACTCGTTTGGTTGCGCGCTTTGCTACCCGTTTGCGTGCTGCGGGTTTAATCTCTTCATCGAGATACGGATTTGCGTCGGATGCCCTTTTTTTCTTAGGCTCTGGCGACGTTTGATCGGAAGCTACACTCTTACGTGTGCCACGACTAACTGTCCGTCGGCTATCAGTCATTTAATATTGTTTTGAAGTACACATTTGCACATGTCCGGCATTCACCGGGATCTTATGCGACCAGCGAGGATGACGGCCTCGAGGCTATAAAGAAATGTTATGTCTGGTTTATTGGATTGTTTTGAATCCCAAGGTAAAGGCCAGCTAAGGCGATACACTTCGATTCAAGGGGTTTTATCCCGGCGCGTATAATGCTTTCTGCAATTATTACGACGCGAAGTTAAAAAAATTACTCTAGCGCAATCGGCACACGATACTTCCTTATACCGTCACCAACAATTTGTGGGCCTGATTATGCGCGTCTTCTTACTCTCCCCTGAAGGCTAGCAACTCCCATGGGGATTGTCCAGAGGGTAGCAGGGATTTCTCGTTCGGTCGTCTGAATATCCAGACGTACAAAGTTGAAGTAAACTCCTGTTATCTCCCGCAATTCCTTGGGTCTGCCGGCTGATTACATTTGATTTATGGACGTTTCATCTCAATCAATCCCTCCTTCAGTTGCTGAGCTGGAAAAAAGTGTCGAAGAAAACCCAAACGACGCTCAGGCTCTCGTTAAGCTGGCCAACGCCTATTGGCTGGAAGGGCGCGGCCCGGAACAGGTAGGAGATCTGGCAAATCGTGCGAAGTCTTTAGATCCCGAAAATCGCGGAGCATGGCATCTTTGGGCTCTAGCTGAGTCTAACCCAAGAGCGCGAACAGAGCGTTGGCAGAGCGTTAGTACTCAGTTCCCGCAGGATGATCTCGCAAGGGCAAACCTCGCTGACAATGCGGCCGCTTTGGCTGGAGCAGAACACGATTACGACGCTTTAGACCTGGCTATTAAAACTTACGAGGAGTTGCTGGCAAGTGCTCAACATCCCGATCAGAAAAATGCACTTCACACAGCAATAAACACACTAAAGAACTGGAAGTTCTAAGCTGCCTCAACTACGGCTTTAAGCTGCGAATATAAATAACTGGAGCTTAAAGCCCGACAATCTTTAACGCAGGCTGAGACTCGTCGGCCTGCACTACATCTTTCAAAAGCTCTTCGACGGAAGCTGTAAGATCTTTAAGATCGAAAGGCTTCATCAAAACAGGGCAGCCGATAGTTTCGATAAGTTCTGCCGCCTGTTCCGTGACGTCGCCAGTTGTGAAAAGCGTATGCTTTTTGAGCTGTGGCTGAATCGAAGTTGCCAGGAGATAAACCGCATCTCCGCGCATATCCGGTATGCGCAAATCTATTAGCATCCCATCAAAATACTGGGTGCGTAGGTAATGCAAAGCACCGTCACCACTTGTTGTGGTAACAGGATTGTACCCCGCTCTTGTAAGAGCGATTGCAATCGCTCTACAGATCGAAGGTTCATCTTCCACGATCAAGATGGAAGCCTTTTCTGTTCGCTCACTCTGCGGTCTGGGGACCGGCCCTTGGAAGGGTGTATCAATCAGTGGCGTCGTTATCATACATCCAATCGACTAAGCGCCCTATCACAGCTTCATCGGACATACGCCGACGCAGATGCCGGGGTTTAACCCCCAGGGCAAGGTTTGTGTGACGAGCCAATATTCTAGGATGACTGTACCCCAGCTTGGAAGCGACTTCCTGCACTGAGTATCCAGGTTCCCTCATATAGGCGTGGGCCCGTAGAACACGGGCTGCCACTAGTATCCTTTTCGCAGACCTAAACCCGGCCAGGCGCAGAGATCTGTACAAGCTCGAGAGCGGGACTCCGGCGGCGGTTGCTATATCGCTTGCCGAAAGGAACGCTTGTGGCTTGTCAAACATTTGTTCAACTGCCTTCGCTACAGGCTCAGGTAACATTCCGAGACTGTCAGCGATGTTACTTATAACATAGCGACTTAACTGCTTTTTTGCGACTCTTTCAAGAAGTTGATTGAACTTTTTTGGTGAGTCGTCATATCTGGCTAAAACAACGTCTTTTACCCCCCTGATTGAGAGCTCCGTCAGAGCTCCCGCTGAGGCTGGACCCAGTGAAGTGTACACCAGTAAAGGCGTTCTGGGAAAGCTGTCCATAACTCTCATAATCGGGGTTGTTTCCACGGCACCTTCAACGGCTGGATCGACCACGATAAGATCGACCGGCCGGCGTCTGACCAGATCAATTAAATCCGGCCATCCGACTGCTTCCACAATGCGATGTTCTTCTCCAAGGGCCACCCGTAAGGGCTGCCTAAGCGGGGAAGGAACGTACGAGGCGATGAGAAAAGGGCGTGACACTGACTCAAAAGTGACAGTTTCTTATACAAATTGAACATTTTTGCCGAAAATTGCGAGTGTATCTTACAATTCAGATGCACCGAGCATCAAAATTCACTTTCACAGAGAGAACACACCATGACCCGGAAGCTAGCATTTGTGGCCGCGTTGGCCGCCATCTTCGCCACTGCCGCTTGTTCTGATGCCACTGGGCCTAGTGGATCCTGCCAGATCACAAGCACATCCAACAACTGCCATGGTGGCCCACCACCACCTCCGTGATCTGAGGCGGTAGATCTGTGAAAATCATCGAGTATGAGTCGAAGCTTATACTCGATGATTTCCCTTTTGTGATGTTTTGCTGCCCAGGGCGCTGTCTAACGCTCCGGATGTTCAACGGTCTGTTTAAAAATCCAACGAAGTTTGGGTTTCCAAGTTCAGACACTTGGTTCAATTAAACTGGTACCGTTTACGAGGCGTTATTGGCCAGCTCTCTTAGCTGACCAATTGCGGAGGCGATCTGATTAAGCTCCGGGCTCCAGGCCGAGGCAGGTTTGGCCTCCACAAAGGGAGTTGGCTCCACTTTGTCCCGTTCTGTCTCCGCGGTATACGACAACTGATTGAAGTTGTGTAAGGAGGCAACCTCAATAGCCTTTTCGAATTCGGAATTTGCCCGAATAATATTTCCAAATGCCCTATATCCTTTTGCAGAATATAGGTGGAAGTAGGCTTTAAAGATTGGCTGTAGCGTCGCATCTGCAACTGTACGGCGGTAGCTGTGAAACGCTGTTTCGTGGCGCTCCATTATTGCTATTTCCATCAAGTTCAGAAGAGTCTGCTGACGTAACCACTCTTCCTGAGTGGTAGCTACAACTATTAAATGAGCATCTCTGGCAGCTTGTAAATGGCCAAGCTCAGCGAAAGACGCCGCAATGTTGCCCAGAATACGATCCCTGGTTAGCGGATCTGGAGAGAATTCAAGGGCAGAGTAGCCGTAACGCACGGCTTCTGCAAAGTTTCCCTTCGAGTGATGAAGGTGAGCTCTATCCTGAAGAGCGTCAGCCATTACAGCGGAAAGATTGTACTCCTGAGCCGATGATATGACCGCCGATAGTAGCTCGTCTGCTTTTGGCAGGTTCCCGCTATCGATGACATTCTGTGCGATACCAAGACGTGCTCGAACAATCCCTTCTTTGTTTCCAATACGTAGGGCTTCTTCCTCTGCCAGCATGTAGGCTGCTTCAGACTCTTCATGCTCCGCCATACGTCTATTGACAAAGCCGAGTCGTAGCGCGGATTGAATAACCGTTTCGGATTCTTCAACCATTTCAGCACGGTGCATCAGAGTTGTATATACGTCTTTGGCGAGCTTCCAGTCACCAGCATAGTGCAAGGCACGACCGTAAGCCATTAAATGCGGGGTCACTACACCAACTGATGGTGTTTCCGCCTGCATAATAGCGTCTACAGCGCCTGATAGGATAGAACGGATCGGATCTCCATGCTTAATGGCTCCGATTGCTTCCCGTACGGCTCTTAGGCCGGTTACGTCCGTAGTTACAGTCTGAGGACCTTCATCTAACCACTGATCGATAAGGCGAAGTACAACTAAACCTGCTAAAGTAGACTTCCAGGCTGGGAGCTCAGCATCGTTGATGGATGCCAGCGACTCGAAATACACGATATGGGCAATCATTGTTATGATTTCCTCCGTCCTCTTGGGGGTACCGTTTTCGATGCTAAATATGAGCAAGCCAACATATATCTTATCAACTGCGCTGTATAAACCTTATCGGGTGTTCGTATAAAAAAGACGGTGCAACACCGCCATTTTTCTCAAAACTCTTACTTAATTGATACCACAAAGAAGCGATTTGGTGCCAATCAATACGGCAATTC
>JBEBRK010000015.1:0-45368 GCA_040394885.1 Gemmatimonas phototrophica | reverse complement strand
AGAGTAGCGACTATAGTTTCGCCATCGTTTAGACTTTGAAGAAGCTGTTTCATTAGGAAATACCTTGAATACTTTTCGAAGTAGGTAAGTGAAGCTTTTTAAGAATATCAGCAATCATTTTGCCTCTACTTCTTGTACTACACGTTTTAAAAGCATATCGAACTGTGTATCAAAAATCGGATAGTCAAGTTTAAACTGGGTAAGTGCAGACCTTGCATCCCCAAGTACTTCCGGGGTCTCCATCAAATGCTCCCACAACGCGACCAGGGCAGAAGCGTCGTTGTATGGAACGGCAAACGCCGCTCCGGCTTTAATAAAATGATGGACGGTCTCAACTTCACTGTTAACAATGATCGGACAGTCGAAGTATATAGCGTCACCCCATTTATTGGCTTCTGCCTTGCGGTTGATTGGTATAGCTGGATCGTAATACGTTAGCACTGCATCGGAGACTGTGTACCATGCTAGAGCTTCGCGTTGCGAGAGTTCGCCAAAGAACGTCACATTAGGATGACCGACAAGCTTTGGTGCGGCCTCACCCTCAACGCGACCAGCAATCAATACGTGCAAATCCAAACCCCGCTCAGCAGCAATTTCCAGAGCTTCAACAAAGATTGGGCCGCCGCGTGTCTCTCCGATCCATCCATTTACATAGAGAACCAGCCGACTCTTCGGACGCTGAAGGACTGTATTACGCGCCTCAGCTAGATCCGCCTCAAGTGGAGAGTTGCGTAATACTACCATGCGGTCGTGACGCCAATCATAGCGAGAGAAACTGGGGATTATGTGCAGTGCAACACGATGCGATGTCCATTGCTCAAGTCGCTGCAGTAGCGAGCGAGCAGGGCCAGGCAGCCTTAAAATCATCGAGAATCTGTCAGCATCGTCAAACACAATCTGTGAACCAGTGAGCATGGCAGCAAACTGAGCTGGAAAGGCTGTCTCCCATCCAAGAGCGAAGATTAGTCTATTACGCCCTAACCTAAGCACACAGAAAAACACCATTATCATCCATATCGGATACATTAAACGTGCGCGCTTCGATGAATATCCTCCTCCGCGCAGTATAATTTTCTCCTGGACCCGGGGGGAATCAGTGCGAAATTTTTCTACTTCTCCGACTTCTCGCTCCCATCCATAAAACAGAATATCACGACCGGTTCGGAGTACCTGTGGCACCATCTTGCTCAATCGGGTACGCTTACGCATAGTTGGCAAAGGTGCAATAAAAACGACTTCACTCATAGGAAACAATCACTTTATAAATCTTTCTGAAATCGTAACATGTCGGTCTTAGCCAAGCCTCAAGAGCTGCTTCTTAGGGATCTGAAAGCCACAAAACAAGTTATAGAGCTGCGCAGAACCCAAGCCAACAACAGGGACAATACAACAGCGTAAAGTCCCGCCCATTGGTACGTGGCAAGCAGCGTAGAAATAAATACTATCCCGGTAGTGATTGTTATTATTGACAAGTGAGTATTCTGTTCTAGGTACATCAAGATATTGGAACCAATCGTATAAATTAAAAATAGAAGTTGGCAGAGCAACAGAATGGCAAAAAGCTTACCCGCTCCTTCAAAGCCCGCACCTAAATACCATTCGACCACAGGTGGCAATACCATCCATGTGATTGCAAACACGGGCAATGCGGCAGCTGCGAACAAGACGAGTAAACGCCGTAAAAAAATTGAAGCGTCTGCAGGATCGGCCGCGATTTTGTCGTAAATCGTCGGGATGATAGTACGATTGTATGCTGCCGTTAAGAGAGCAAAAGAGGCTGCTAGATTCGCCGCTCCCATATATACACCAGCCCTCGTCATCCCTAACAGATGGGGTACCAGCAATCGGTCCAACCCAGAAAACAGGAACACCCCGAGCATGTGCGGCATCAAGCGAAGCCCGAATTTCAGAATATCGGAGAATTCAGCAAAGGAAAAGCCTCGTACAAGGAATCCTTGTTTCCACATTTGCAATAGCGCTATCACTCCCATTGTGACGTACGCTATTGCAAGAGACCAGATTCTTCCATCGAGCCCCATGTGCAAGTAGACCACCAGCAAAACGGTAGTAAGACCCGTGACAACAACGTTGGCAATCTGCTGAATAGAGTAATGCACCACATTTTTCTGGATCATCTGAATATTCTGCCAAACCAGAAACACGACGTTAAAAAAAGAGGCAAAGAGGGCAATATGGATATGTGATATGTCGAGCGAGATAAACCTCGAGACTGTATCCCCAGCCACAATCAGAATAAGTTGAAAGGCCAGCGTGAGGCCAAGGGCAAACACCAGACCAGCCGAAATGAATCTCGCAAACTCACTCTTTTCAACCTTTTTATACCGAACGACAGCTGCTGCCTGCAGATTGAGCCCAAGTACTGTATTAATCAACCAAACCACTGTCACGAAAATAAAGGCCTTACCAAAATCCTCTGGCCCCAGAAATCTTGATAGCAGTGGAATAATAAGAAGTGAAAAGAGTGCGCCACTGACGTTAGCGATCAGGTAGGCAAAGAAAGTTCTCATATTGTCACTTGGGAACCCTTACATTCTATAGCAGTACCGGTAGCGGCATTTTTCCAGGCAGTTCCAGCATGCAAGCGACGAGCAGAGAAGGCCCTTCGAAGTCCGGTATATAGTAAAACGGGAAACAGTATCATGAACATTCCTGATACTGAACCAAAAACCTCCCCTGTAAGCATATATACCATACGGTACAGAAGGATAATATAAAGAACTAAGAGTAACGGGGTGTCCACCTTCCTTAGAAATCGAGCTAGAATCGCGAATGCAAACCCGAAGATCGGAGCAACAACAATAAATCCAAAGTATCCGAAGTTCATATATGATTCAGCAATAATCCCAGGCGAGTATGATGACAGCTGAAATCCATCATTGATATCGTAAGAACCCGGGCTAATCAAATTCCTCATCTCGGGCCCTCCACCAACAGGCTTCCCTCGCCAAATCGTACGTGGCACCGCTCCGACAAAAACTGCTGCAAAACTTCGTCCACCGATAACATTATCAAAGCGCAAGTTTTCAATGAGCCATACCGTGTTCTCGATCGCCCCAAATGGATTGAATTTTGAGAAAATTGCCGAAACCGCTACTCGCGTTTCAACTTCGGTCAAGCTTGCTTGACGGGTGGTAGCTTCGCGAACATCACCGAAGAACAACCCCACAATCGAGACAAAAACTGCCAATGAGGAAAGACGCACGACAACTTTTAACGGAAACCTAGATTTCAATGTCGAGAAAAATGCCCAGGTCAAACCTGCGTAGACGAGAACAATCAATCCCCGAGACTTACTGCCAAGAAATAGTTGTGCGTAAATAAATGACAATAGAAACGGAATGATGACAATCAGCTTCCAACGCATCCTAGGGTGCACGACAGCGGAAAATAAGGCTGCAGCTAGCGAAATACCCAACCAAGTACTTGGCATTATAATATACCCCATTCCGCTTCGTTCCATTGTCCGGTTTACCATGTAATCTTCGTAGTTACTCCCTCCAAAGGTAACTAAAAGAAATATCAGCGAAATCACGGGGACGATATAAAACACTATCATGTAGGGAACGTCAACTCTATTATTGCGTCCCAGTTGCCACTTATCAAACCGTTGCTGAATGCCCATCGCACTCTGTTTGAAAGTACTTAAAGGCGTAACTCGCATAGAGACAAGACCGGCAATAAATACAAAAAGAAAGGCAAATATTACTGCTGACATCCAGGACGATGGCTCATAGCCTCCCTGATAGCGATAGATTAAAGTATCTTGAAACAGTAAGGCAATAGACGTTGGAATGAGGAAAAAAAGCAGGAAAAAAGTAAATAGAAAAATTGGAGGAAAGAACAATACAATTAAGCCGTGTTTGATCGTGACACGCAGTATGATGGCAAAAAAAAGCACGCTCATGACAGCTGCTAAGAGAGATACTAGATAATAGTCAGTCATCGCTTAACCATTGACCGCGCAGCACTATCGGTGAAAGCCACGATACGCCTTCGTACCTCAGAAGCTACTTCATAAGTGTATGGAGTTCCGATTGCAGCATTAAATTGAACCATCCCGCTTTCGAGCGCAGACAAAGCGAACTCCTCGAAACCTGCATCGAGTTTTTCCAAACCATGAATATCAAGAGTATATACGGCCTGCCGCTCAACGAATTTGTAATAATCGTATTCTGTAGATAGATCGACAGCCATCAATGGTACAACGCCAGCCATGTACGCATCAAGAAGAACCCCAGAACTACCTGCCACAAGAAAACAAACTTTGCTCAAATGAGAAGCAATATCAGATCTGTCTATATCAATTTCAGTTGGCAGAAATGTCAAATCTGCCCGCGACATCCCAGGGTGTGGGCGGACGACAACTCGCCATCCCAGGTTGATGAAAGACTGCAGGTAATCCATGAACCGATCTTTATCATCC
Source organism: Gemmatimonas phototrophica (assembly GCA_040394885.1). Lineage (GTDB taxonomy): Bacteria > Gemmatimonadota > Gemmatimonadetes > Gemmatimonadales > Gemmatimonadaceae > Fen-1247. The sequence goes on along the minus strand of JBEBRK010000015.1, from coordinate 40,924 downwards.
CATTTGTTCAAACACAGCGATACGCTTTTAGAGATTTGACGGCCACTTACCGAAACCAATTGAAACCGCCGATCATATCGCGAGGCTCCTACAATTTCAATTGAGGTATTAGTCGGCTTCCGACGGTAGACTTGAGCAGAGACCTCTCCGTCGAGAAAAGCCCGCGTAAAGATCATGTCAGGAAACAGATGACTCACGGGTGCATGCTGGACGTACACCGTCTCAATTCCCAAATGCAAGCCAGCAAGAGCCAACGCGCGATTAATCGAATTGTGATCGTTGGACATTACCAAGGTTTGAATTCTATGAGCACGGATCAGGAGCCACGCCGCAACATAATAACCGTAACTACGCAATAACTCATCGACCGAAAACGCGATGGTTCGCACCCTCAGAGCGAACGAACTCGTCGGCCCAGCTGGGCGTAGCGTAAACAGTATCAAGAACAACACAGATATCGGTAGCGTAACTATCGAAACTACAGAGACAACTATAGTCGGAAAACGCAATGGGACCACATCATCGCTGTTCTCATTGTGATTAACTCGAACCCAATGCACTTCATCGATCAAGTCGGCAATTGGAGATAGCGATGTGGTCTGGTTCTTTGTCGATGAAAAGAAGACCAAACCCGCATGTTGACGACGTGCGAGCGAGACAATTTCCGCCGATGCCTTAATGAGGCTCTTTCCGATTCCGAACAAAAATGCAAAAAAGCGCACCACCCCATCTTTCCATGGGTTGGCTCGGGAAAATCGGATTGAGACCCATTTCGGATTCAACCGTAAAGCGTTAACATCACGTATCAAGGTCAAGGTTAATAACCTGCTGAACTTGTACTTTTGTCTAACCTTGTATTACCCCATCCTGAGTACTTCAAAATCTTAGGCTCAAGAGGCTACAATATCCCAGTTGGCAGGCGTCCCAGCTTTAAGATCACGACTGGCACGACGCCCAAGAAGGATATCGTAGTGCTTGGGCGCCAATCCGTCGCCTGGTCTTACTATTCTCAGATTTTCGGCTGTCAGAATCTCACCTGCCGCGACATCGCGGGAGACATAAATTGACCTGCGGAAAATCAGAGAGTTCTTTTCCGAACTCATAGGACCATATTTAACACTGCCTAGTGACTGCCAGCCACGTTCTGTTTCAGTCACGAGCATAGCCATCTCTTCAGGTTCGAGAGAAAACGCACTATCTACACCACCGTCTGCCCGTCGTAGTGTGAAGTGTTTCTCAATGACAGTTGCGCCATGGGCAACCGCAGCCACCGAAGCCCCCACGCCCATGGTGTGATCGGAGAGGCCAACTTCGCAGCCGAACAACTCACGCATATGAGGAATTGTCAGAATGTTGGAGTTCTCAGGCGTGGCAGGATAGTTGCTCGTGCACTTGAGCAATACCAGATCACGACAACCGGCTTCGCGCGCAGTACGTACCGCTTCGTCGATATCCGCAATGCTCGCCATGCCCGTCGATATTATTATCGGTTTTCCAGTTGCCGCCACCCTTCTGATCAACGGCAGATGGGTATTCTCGAACGAGGCAATCTTGTAAGCCGGAACATTGAGCTCTTCTAGGAAATCGACCGAGGTGTCGTCGAACGGTGTCGAAAAGCACAATACGCCAAGCTCTTTCGCCCGCTGCATGATCGGTTCGTGCCATTCCCACGGCGTGTGCGCTTCTTTGTAGAGATCATGGAGGTTGCGCCCCTTCCATAAACTGTTCTTGTCAGCAATTTCGAACGCGCCACCACGTACATCGAGGGTCATGGTATCTGCAGTATAGGTCTGCATCTTCAGCGCATGAACACCGGAGGCAGCCGCGGCTTCCACAATTGCCAATGCCCGATCGAGCGACTGGTTATGGTTGCCCGACATCTCCGCGATTATGAACGGTGCGGTATCCCGTCCGATTCGACGGTCAGCAATAAGCATATTTCCCCTTTCTACCTAAGATAAAAGATAAACAATATCGTGGACGTCTTCACAGATTTCGAACATACACATAGCGATCAGGTGCAATGGACATACACGAAAATTCGAGAGTCTCGAAAATCTTTCGTGAAGCAGCATTTTCAGGTTTCACTTGTGCGACGAGAGAAACTTTACCAAGCTCACCTACCAGCTTGTCCATCGCAGCTTCTAACAACACACGTCCCATACCATAACCCCGATAACTAGGCGCAACGACATAAGAGATTTCCCACTTTCCCTCTGTATTATCGAAACGAACCTGCCCGCAAGGTTCGCCTGTACTCGTCTCACCAATATAAAAAACGCACTTATCCCGCATTTCGAGCCGGTGCTGAAACCACCTATGGTGTTCATCGGGCAGGATTTGCCTGGGATTAAACGCATTTTGTCTCGTCTGGATATCGTTAGCCCAGTTCAACAGTAGTTTTTCGTCTCGGGGTTCCGCATGCCGAATAACAAGAGGTAAGCTATCGAGCTGCATCATAGCTGTGATGACCCTCCCGCTTCCTCGTCCGTCCACCACTGCGAGACAATTTGTTGACCAAGCGATATCGAGTCCTTCTTGTACTACATTTTGCAACGCATCTTGAATATCTCGCTTCTCGACATCGTTTGCGTCTCCGAGCCATCGCACCAGCCCGCGCCTGGAAAGCTCGGTGGCAATTGGACGTTGATTATCTGCAACTGTGACAACTAATGCGGGAAGTCCCAGACACAACCTTTCCCAGCTGGTTGCTCCCCCAGCACCAATTGCAAAATCGGCCGCAGCCATAAGCGGAGCGAGACTCTGCAACTTAGTATGAAGGTGCATTTCAGGGCGCCCTGAAATGTGGTCCTGCATCCGTCGAAATTGCGATGAGTTAGATGAAAGTACGATATCGACCTCAATCTCCGGCCGGCCGACCGCGAGAAGCGCATCTACGGCCTTGAGAGTAAGATCGTTCCTATCAACTCCGCCGAAGTACACCAAAATTCTTTTTATTGGACCTTCGCGCGGCTGTACATCAGCTCGTATACCCGTATAGTCTGGCTGCAGCAGTGCATAGCTTGGCCCCAGCAGAAGATTACATTTATCGGGAACTTTCCCATTATAACGCTCGTTCTGTTTATCAACCAAGTTCTGGTCAAGCAACAGGTCACAGTCATGATCCCGATCGGCAAGATCGTCTATCACCATGATCCGATCCACTGCCGCCCGCAAGTAAGTTTCCCAACGGGCATCAAGAGCGTAGTGATCGACAACCAACCAATCCGGCATGGAGCCAGAGGCCTCAATTGCATCCAATGTCCCCTTGGCATCCTCCCATAAATCTGCACCCAGCCAAGCAGCATGAACAGGCGCTTCATCAATCTCGGATGGGACCTGACTCCCCATCGGCAGACGGTGCACAGAAAAGCCGCGTTGCTCAATGAGGTCACATAGGTTACCCTCGTGCTCCCGACATATAAAATGAACTTTGGCTCCTCGCTGCTGCATGGCCCCGGCCAGAGTCAAGCAGCGCATAACATGACCGGTTCCTATATCGATTGAAGCGTCAACACGAAAGAACACCAATTTTGTAGAGAGAGAGAGCTTCACCAGCTTGTCCACCCCCCGTCCACCACAATAGTATGTCCTGTGGTTCCGCCACTTTGATCGCTACACAGAAAAGCGACTGGCCCCGGGATCTCTTGCTCTGTCAACATTCTTCTGCTTGGAGCCAACTCTCCGTAACGCGCCTTGAAAGCTTCATTAGCGCGACCTTCCACACCCCCATAGGCCACACAGTTCACCCTAACTCCATCATCGGCAAGACGAACAGCTAGCTCTTTGGTCAGATGGACAAGTGCGGCCTTTGCCACACCATACTGTATTGGCGAGTCGCGCCATGGGTTCTCGTAGAGACGGAGATTGGGGGCGACAAGACCGTAGATCGAACCGATATTAACGATCCCCTTCAACTGCCCACCCGCAACTCTGGTGAGGGCAATTGAAAGCTCATAAGGGACCACAACGTCGATTAGAAGCTCATTCATGAAATCCTCGCGGGCTGTACAACCGTCTCCTCCAACCCTAAGAGTCGACAGGCTCCTAGCATTGTTCACGAGATAGTCCACGGGACCTGAACCAGCCATGATCCTGTCCACAAGTAGACGAGCTACTTCTCTATCTGTAAAGTCCACCGCGTAGCCTATTAGATTGTCAGGCCCACCAAGTTCCAGCTGCAGTGCTTGAACGCTCTCCTCGCTCCTTCCAGTAAACAAAACCTTCCAGCCTGCAGCAAGAAAATAATTGACGAGGACACGCCCAAATTTGCCCGTACCGCCAGTAATAAGAATTGAAGGCATTAGGTTATCCTACCAGCCTCTATGACAGACACAACTCGCGTGTTAAAGTCGCGGGGAGATCGCACGCTACGTGCCGAAACGCCAGAAACAAAATCTGAAAGCGCTGCACGGAAAGCCGCGAAAGTATCGCCAAACTCCAAAGTGATGGAAGTTCTGCTTCCCACTATGGTGACTGTTATCGGCGCCTGAACATTTCCCAGTGTTGAAAAATGTGTCGTCACTCCAGACCGCCATAGCAAACTCAGTTTACGTGCTTCACGTTGTTGCGAGTCCACTTTTACGGATATGACTCTTTCTATCACATCACTTGGATCAAGCATGGCCAAAACCGGCTCTATAATATGTACTGCATATTTATCCCACGACTTCGGCGTGGTTGCCGAGATCTCTTTTATCGTACCTACTGCCTCCCGTATTTCGTCTGTGAACTGAAGTTCGCGTGCGTAACGCAACGCCGAACACGTGAAGATCTGACCTTCAAAGCGTTCGAGGCTATAAAGTACGTCCAGTTCGGCCAAGCTAAGAGCGATCGGTTTATCGAAATACACTGGAATACCAGCTTCAAGAAAGGATCGGCCGAAATGCAGGTGATTTTCCGCGTCGTCTCGCGCTAATAGAACACCGTCTATATGAGAAAGCATGTCCTGAGGTCTATCAACTACAACATCGATATGAGTCGCACGAGCAATCTTCTCGGACAAAACAGTATCTTGCGTCCATATATGGGTAACTCGCGCACCAGGAATGCGAGCTGCAGGCCATGTCTCCTTAGCCAGATAGATCGGAATCACTGGAAAATCGCAATCAGCCATCGCGATTGCATCATAGCCATTAATGATAGCGCTCCATGAGTAAGGATGCCCATTTCCCTCGGACAAGCCGATGACACCCAACCTCATAGGCTTCACATTCAAGTCGGTGTTCCCGCTCATAGTATGTTTTCCTTCCTCCAGAGAGCAGGATCCAGCGTTTCCAAACCGAGGTGAGGGCGAGTTTCAGAAATTTCCTCGCAGACTTCTTTAGAAAGCGGAGGTGCGCGAAATAACGAGATATTGCGCCTAAGCTGCGCAAGATCATCACAGCCGACTACTACGCCATCAATCCATCCCTGCGAACGGGCGTATGCAAGACACAGATCGCTCACATCCTCTCGATCATTCGCGGTCGCCTGCTCAGAAAGCCAGTTCAGCACGATACCCGCATTATCCACATTAGCACGCTTCCATAGATCGGGATCCTCACTGGTCAGAAGCCCTTGAAGAAGAGCACTACGCGCATGGACAGTGATAGAGCTGCGTAACCGCGCTTCCTCCAATGCACCAAGGCATGGCTCCCAACGATAATCAAGTATATTGAATGGCAGTTGGATATGGGAAATCTCAGGAACGCTAAGAGCGGATAGTAGTTCCTCTGGTGACTGCACTGATACTCCCAGGTCCTTGATCCGTCCTTGCGTACGCAAGTCGAGAAGCGTCCGCCAGACCGCTCCGTCCCACGATTTTAACTGGGTGGCCCGATGCAGCAATAGAGTGTCTATCCGGCTTTGTCGAAGCGCCAAGCAAGATCGAAGCACAGAAGCCTCCACCTTAGCGGCAATAGCCGCATGTGATGCGTCTTCAGGCACGTCAGACATCGGTGACAGTTTGGTCACTATTGTACATCGCCCAGTCCATCCAGCGGCTAGTACCGCACCAATTACCTCTTCGCTACGCCCGTAAGCAGCGGCGGTATCAAGCGCCTGTACTCCCTCGCCGATGGCCGTCTTAATAATGGTACTACGATCTACATCATCAAGATTGCTGGAGTTAGTTATACCGTAGGGCATACCAAGCTGTGCAGTACCCAGGACCATGTCTGCTACAGGTGCATCGCCAGTGGGCTGAAAAAGACCCATATGTACCCGATCAACCAAGGTCCTCCAGCTGACCTTAACCGGATCCTCGTTCTCAGGAAAGACGCGGTGGAGCGATAGGATGTCATCTAAACAATCGATTGTAGCACGAAAGTGGCCTCTCCTTAGATCATTGTAGCAACGGAATACGGTCCGTCCAAACGCTTTCTTGATATAAGGGGTGACATGCTCTCTCTCGTCCATTGTAACGGCATGGCGATCTGCCTCACGCAGATTCGCTAGCTGAGTCACCTCCACAGCCACACCATAAGGCAAGCCAGACTCAATGTCAGTCGTGGTAATGTAGTCGAGGCCTTCGCTGAGGTAGAACTCTACGACCTCTTTGATCAGTACGCCATCGGGCACTAAGTTGTCACCTGTCAGCCGCACGACTGTTACGTCGTCAGAATAGTCAGCTAATACCCGTACAAACCGCCCTAGTACGTCATCCAATGGGCCACGAGCGCAAGCAACGCCATACTCAGTTAAAATGCTGGCAAGAACATCGTCACAAGGATCATCGGAGATGGCCACGATTACAGGAAGCCCGGTGGATGCAGCCCGGCGTGCGGCTAACACGACTAAAGGCAGACCCCTAAAATGCATGAATGACTTTCCTGGCAAGCGCGAGGAATTACTACGTGCCTGCAAGACCACCACACAATTCATGCGCCCAGCACTTCCTTTAGGGCCATTACCACTTCACTCTGCTGCTTGTCCGTCATCGTAGGATACATCGGCAGGCTGATCGCCTCAGAGTAATACTTTTCCGCTTGCGGAAAATCACCAACCTTAAAGCCCATTCGCTCATAATACGGTTGAGTGTGCACAGGAATATAGTGCACGTTGACGCCCACCCCTTGCTCACGCAACGATTCAAAAACTTCACGGTGGGTCTTGTCAATCCTGTCCAATTTCAAGCGAATAACATACAAATGCAGCCCGGAATAACTGTCAGGAAGCTGCCATGGAATGACGACAGGCAAGTCAGACAACAGTTCATCATAACGTTTAGCGATCTGATGGCGACGCGTCACATATTGATCCAGACGCTCCATCTGACTTACACCTAACGCAGCCTGCAACTCAGTCATGCGGTAGTTGAAACCCAGGTCTATCTGCTGGTAATACCAGGGTCCGTCGCTTTCGTGGGTCATCATTGCTGGATCGCGAGTAATACCGTGACTACGAAGAAGCTCCATTTTGTTAGCCAACTGGAGGTCGTTGGTCATTGCCATCCCACCTTCTGCCGTAGTGATGATCTTTACGGGATGAAAGCTGAATATGGTTATATCGCTGTAATGGCAGTTCCCTATCGACTCACCACGATAGCGTCCACCTACAGCGTGGGATGCATCTTCTATGACGTAAAAGTTATACTTCTTTGCCAGTGTATGAATGGCAGCCATATCACAGCTTTGACCAGAGAGATGCACAGGCACAACTATTTTAGGCAGCCGACCTTCTTTCTCGGCAACAACCAGTTTCTTCTCTAACGCGGCCGGATCCATGTTGTATGTTTTCGGATCAATATCGACGAAATCCACACTCGCACCACAATAAAGAGCGCAATTGGATGAGGCTACGAACGTAACAGGACTGGTCCATAAATAGTCACCAGGTCCTAATCCCAACGCAAGACACGCAATGTGAAGTGCGGACGTAGCGCTGTTTACTGCAACAGCATGTTTAACTCCACAATAATCTCTCAAAGCCGCTTCAAATTGCGGAACAGCCGGCCCCTGTGTCAGGAAGTCTGATTGCAATACCGCGACGACAGCATCAAGATCAGACTGTGTGATGTCTTGCCGACCATAAGGAATCATTTTCACAGACGACCAATCTTGTTATGGTTAGATTCGATCCAGGTGCGCAATTCTTCAACACTCATCCATTCCTGGTTATTGTCACTGGTGTAGCTGAAGCCATCTGGCACCTTTACACCTCCTTTAACCTGCTCCGAACGATATCCGTCACCAACAATGGATGGCAGTATTTTGAAGTGATCCGGATATTCATACGTATAGTATGAGTCTTCAGACCCGATCATCTGCTCGTGCAACTTTTCACCCGGCCGAATACCGACAATATCCTGTCTTGCATCCGCAGCAATAGCTTGTGCAACTTCGGTCATTTTCATAGAAGGCGTTTTTCGCACATAAATCTCTCCACCAACCATGTCATCAAAGGCATGCCAAACCAGCTCCACACCCTGCTCCAAAGAGATCATAAAGCGCGTCATGCGCTCATCAGTAATCGGCAACACTCCGCTATCGCGAATAGAAAGGAAGTACGGTATAATCGATCCACGTGAACCCATCACGTTGCCGTAACGAACAACGGCAAAACGAGTTTCATGGCCACCTGTATACGCGTTGCCCGCGACAAACAATTTGTCCGAGGCAAGCTTAGTTGCACCATAGAGATTTATCGGACTCGACGCCTTATCTGTAGAAAGAGCCACAACCCGCTTCACTCCACAATCGATAGCGGCATCTATAATATTCATCCCGCCAATGATGTTGGTTTTTACACACTCGAAGGGATTATACTCAGCTGTCGGTACGATCTTGGTTGCAGCTGCATGCACAACATAGTCTACCCCATTCATAGCGCGATACAATCGATCCCTATCGCGCACATCACCAATAAAAAAACGAACGCGAGGATCAGACCCATATAACTTTGCCATCTCCCACTGCTTCATCTCATCGCGAGAATACACGACGATGCGTCGCGGATTGTATCGCTCCAATGTCATAGGTAGGAAAGCGTGGCCGAAAGAGCCGGTTCCACCTGTCACCAGAATTGATTTGCCTTTCAATGTCATTCTATATAATGCTGCAAGTTTGTGGGACGCCTATGGCGTCCATTAGGATTGCTGCCAGCCATCCGGCAGAGATGATTGTTTCGGATAAGTCCGCGGTAATCATCCTGTATTTGGAGAATCGCCTTTCCTAGCGTGCGGAAAAAACCATCGGGAAGGAGAATACAGATCTTTCTTTGCCTCACGCATGAGCTGTTGAAACTCGAGGTAATCCCCTCCCTCTTCACCTCGGTTACGCCTGAGAAGTTCCCAAAGAAACGCCCCGGTTACTGCCATCAGAAACACCACAATAAAAGCGAATATCGCTCTCCGGACCGTACCGCGCCCCTCTGGAACCGCAGATCCCACAGCACTATTAATCACTGTCAAAAGTGGCGTATCTCGCACGGCATCAATCCGCGCCTGCTCTCTAGCCTGGACAAGCGTTGTATAGATTTCCTGACGCATTGCCACCTCACGCTGGAGATCATCGTGATCAAATAGAAGTTCTGGCGAATTTTGGAACTGGCGGTTAGTCTGCAAAAAGATCTGTAGCTTTGCCTTAGCCTTAAGAAGCTCCTTGTGAACCTCTTCCATACGCGCCGATATGAAACGTACTTCTTCCTGAGCCTGACTCTGACGACTATCGAGATTAAAGTCGTTGACTAACTCTAGTAGTCGTTCCAGAATCTGCTCTGCAAGCTGGGGAGAAATCGCAGAAACCGCGATCTGGATCACCCCAGTCTCTCGGCCAACTCCTACTGTAAGATTGTCTTGAAGGTGCTCCACACCCTTCCTCCAACCAGGAGTAAAAGGTGTCTCCTCAACTTCGTAGACATCTACGAGGGTCGCATTACGCTCCCCGCCTGCGGCATCCCCCCCAAAGTGATATTCCGTTTCCACGGCTTTTCTAAGCACTTCCCTTGTCTTTAACAGGTCAGCGTAGAATTGCGGAGAACCACCAGGACGATCTCCGCCACCGATGTTTACGCCGAGTGACCTTGCCAAAGCTGCCGCGCCGGAGCCGGAACGACCTTCGGGTATTTGTGGCATAAATGACGCAGAAGCCGAGTAAGTACGTGGCTGTAGAAAAGTCGCCGTACCAACTATTACCGCTGCTAATATCGGAAGCCATACTATTATTCGGCGATGACGGAGTAAAACGTTGAGTATCTCGATCATCGATATTTCCTCACCACCGTCTTTCACGGCGTCATTCACTGGAGAGGAGTGTGACTCAGTTTCCACGATTCAGAAGACCAGTTTGGAGAAAAAAATAAGATAAATGGCTTTCACCTCTACATTTAATTATCACTGTCATCTGTCAACAGCCACCCAAACAGTGGCAAGGGTTCCCAATACGGTTAGTGTCCGTGTCAGAAATCGATCCCAATCAAATTGAGTACGTTCACGTTCTGGTTTCTCTGGCACGAGAATAACACTCCCTGGTAAAACCTCTGGAGCACGGTGCACCCAAAGCGTCTTTCGCATCTGGGCACGCTCTCCGTTCGTATACGAAACAGTAATTCTCTTGCGGTCGCCATTTTCTGTAATCCCACCAGCCTGACTCAGGTAGTGATCCAGGCTCTGGCCAGGTCGATATAACACTCGTGACGAAAACGCTACAGCTCCCATAACTGTTACAGTAGGATCGTACGTAGATATATGAATACTATCGCCAGGCTCGAGGCTGATGTTTGAACGGTGGGATGGATCCCTTAGAGCGCGCTCGACGTCTGCAGCGACAATGGTCCCCCGTCGAGAAATACGTATCCCAGCTGCATAAGCCTCGCCGGTAAGTCCACCGGCTCTGGTAAGTATATCTACGACCCGCTCATTGCGGTCCTGCAGTACATATCTTCCAGGATATAAGACTTCTCCTGTTACGACCACTTGCTCCAACGGACGATATCCTGGAGCCCTCCTTATAAATATCCGATCGCCAGGCTGAAGTACTACATCCGAGAGACTAGGGGCCCAGTCAGGTGCACCTAGAAATCCTTTTTCGGTGGTGTCCATCCCAAGCGATACACGAAACACATGGGCCGTTGTATCAGATCGAACAAACGGGTTGGATAACCGGCTTACTTCGGCCTCACTCACGTTGGCACCAGGAGTAAAGCCACCCGCTGCCAGAACCAAATCGCGGAGCGTCATACCCTTGGCAAAGGCATAACTACCACCTTCCTTCACAAAACCTTCAATCGATACAACGGATGGATTTCGAAGCTGCTCTCGACTCAATACAACAACGGAATCTCCATCGGCAAGGATTGGATCAACCCCGCCGTCCACCGATGCATGCAGCATGCTGCGCTCGCCAGTGGCCGGATCGAGCCTATAGATCTGAAGCCGAGGCTTGTAGACCGGATCGGTTAGCCCGTCCGCCCTTGCGATTAGATTGGATACCGTATTTCCAGCCACCCATTCAAACAGCCCTGGGTTGTTCACAGCACCAGATATCCAGACACGGTCGCGAACAAGGGATGGAATCGTGTGAATGTGCACAATATCGCCATCATTAACAGGGATAAATGCGCCATTCTCTAAAGCTTTCAGGTCCGCATCCCGCAATACTCTATAGCGACCTTCAGACCGTTCGCCAGGAGGAAGGATTCGATCGATTTGGACCCTGCGCATAACCGCGTCGGCCTGAAGGCCTCCAGCGAATGCCAATACATCAGCGAGCCCTTCGTCGCCAGGTTTTACCTCGTATATAGCAGGCCTTTTTACGACACCTTTGAGTGTTACCTGCGCACCAACTGGAGGTACGAAAACCCGATCACCATGTTCAAGCCTGATATCATTCGAAGCATCCCCACGAAGTAGATAATCGTAGAGATCGAAGGTAGCAACGAGTTTTTCACCACGACGTATCTCAATACGACGGAACGATCCCCTCTCGGTAGGGCCACCCGCAGCGTATAATGCATGTAATACTCGTCCTAAGCTGCTGATCTGTTTAGCGCCAGGCGAAACTACGTCTCCTACAACAAATATCTGATTCGAGCGCAAGCGGCCCAGTGAGATTTGGAAGTGAGTTGTTGCACCGGCCCCGCGTTGCACACCTGAGTAGACTGCACCCAACCGACTATACAGTCTGTCTTCGAGCTGCTCTAGTGTCAGATTGTTTACCAGAATCTGACCGACATCTGGAATGATGACAAATCCTTCTCGAGTAACACTAAGCGTATATGCCTGCTCGACGTCCCCTGTTAGAATAAGGAAAAGCTCGTCACCCGGTCCCAGGCGATAATCTCTATCAACCGGACCAATAGCGTCAGTGGATCCGAGGGAAGAAGGATCACGGCGGAAAAAATCCATCCCGAATACACCGGTACCATTCTGCGTCTGTGCAGGCGCGGCAGTAGGCTCTAACGCTGAGGAGGAAGAATCGGAATTTGATTGCACTCCAGACTCTGCAACCCCGATCTGCCTTAACGCATCCACGAATTCCGGACTGGCGGCATTGTCTCCACCGTCCTTCCCGCTTTCCAGAATATCGAAATATCGATCGGCCAGACCTTGATCATACCCGGCTTCTTGAAGCTTTGCTCGAGCCTGCTCTCGACTCAGACCGGACTGTCTAATTCGATCAAGGATCTGAGCTTCCGTCAAGGGAACGTTGCGAGGAATTTGCCGCGCCTGCCCCTGTAACACCTGCGTAAACACCGGGTTTACTGGAGCAAGCAGACTCATGGCCAACAGGGTAAGCCCCGAAACCCACGAATATAGCGAGATGTGAGGCTTAGATCCCCACCCCTTCTCTTGACTGATAAACGCTCTATTCATACAAACGAAATTAATAACTATAAAAGATTGATACTACAAACACTCGTCTTATTCACTAGATATGTTGCTGCTTCCACGACAACTCATCACACAGTGAACAATCGTTTCCATTATAAGTAACGTCACAAAAAAGCCGGGAGGTGCAAGACAACACCGTGCCCGGATGGACTTCACCCCATCTTGGTTCCAACGCAACAGCGCCAAACCGACAAAGGGTTGAGTCAGTTTTCAAAAGAGTTCCCACTACTATGACTTAGCAGTAACGACTTAGCGCCATAATATAACGAACTTCCACTACACCGGCTATAAGCAAGCCACCGATGTCATCGACTGTACTGCACTACGCTAAAACTCGAATACCTGAAAGATCGTGACTGCGTTATATCAACACACACGAGTAAAAAAATTGTATTTGGTTGGTGTTTGTTCGTATACTATACGGCAGATGCTTACAACTCCTCTCTCCCGCCTCCGCAAAATCTGCCTCTCCTTACCCGAATCCCAAGAAGTAGAAGCCTGGGACACACCAACCTTCCGGATCCGCAACAAGATATTCGTCATCTATACGAAATCAGCAAAGATCTCCGAATCTCCCCGCCCAGCAATCTGCCTCAAAGCCGGTCCCGGAGAGCAGGAAGTTATGGTTAGCAATGCCCCTGAAAGTTTCTTCGTCCCCATGTACCTCGGAGGAAAGGGATGGGTCGGAATATGGCTGGACAACAATCCAGACTGGAAAGAAATAGCTATTCTTATCCGCGATAGCTATAAACTGATAGCGCCTAAAAAGCTGGCAATGACGCTATCAGACTCAGATTAATTCTGCAGTTAATAGTCGAGCGGTAGAGAGATTACTTTGCCATCTCTCGCTGACAGATAAATGGCGATAAGAAGCTCCAACGATCTCAGCCCTTCTCTACCATCTGTCTCTGCCTCGGCCTCCCCTCTGAGCGCTCTAATGATATTATCATAGTACAGAGGATGCCCAAATCCGTAGACCGATGTGGTTGCATAACTTGCATCCTTTACGAGCGCATCGTCTTCAGATTCATCAGCAAACTCCCAATGCTGAATCTCATTGACAGCAACTCCGCCGATCTTGACCGTTCCCTTCTCGCCCAATATGGTGAGAGAGCCTTCAAGATTCTTTTCATAGGTCAACATAGTAACGTTGACACTGCCCAAAGCCCCCGAACGCCAGCGAATGTTGGCAACACCGGTATCTTCGACCTGAATGTTCCTTGCCAACGTTCCAGTAAACGCATGAACACTGGCAACGGGACCAATCAACCAATCGAGTAGATCTATGTAGTGGCTGGCCTGGTTCATAAATGCACCACCATCGAACTCCCACGTTCCACGCCACTTTGCACTGTCGTAATAGCTCTGAGGACGATTCCAGTAGACGTTCAGGTTGGCCATATATATTCTGCCAAAACGCTTCTTCTCTATCGCTCTCTTCACCAATTGAAGCGTAGGGTTACGGCGATTCTGCTTAACTACAAAAAGCTGTACTCCGGCTTCGTCACAGGCATGTACAAGCTTCTTCCCGTCCTCCCAATGGGTTGCCATTGGTTTTTCTGTTATAACATGACGGCCAGCCTTAGCTATCTCGATACCCTGTTCAGCGTGCATGCCGCTGGGAGTAGCAAGTACGATGGCATCGGCATCCGAGTTTAGCAGAAGCTCTTTTATAGAATGATAGCCTGGCACTCCTTCGCGAGCGGCCGCAGCCGCTACTGTCGCTGGATCTACATCACACACTGCAACCAGCTCCGCCCGATCTGCATGACTACGAATAGCCTCAAAATGCTTAGAGGAGATTCGCCCGCATCCGACTACGGCAAAGCGGATTTTGCGACCCAGGATAGGCTCAGTCATCTATTGCTAATGTTGAGAGTTGGTTGGTTAACTGTGTAATACTACCGCTCTTAAGTTAACTGCCGCAGTGGGCATGGTCTACTCATAATAGAGATGCTAGCGGCATCCACCAACCTCCTCTCGTTATCTCTCCACCATAAAAACCGCAGTAGAAAGAAACCCTCCATTCTCCGTATAAACGCGAACATTATTTCGCATCAAACTGGGAACTCTAAACCTATAAATCCCTTCATCCTCATCATGGAGACCAAGATACAACTTGACGTTTCCCTTAGGAGACAGCTGACGCATATCCCCTGAACAGTCACCGGCGGAAAGATAATCCTTCTCATCCAAATCCCCCCGCACGTCCGACCAGACCTCGCTCTCCGGTTCGTATTTCTCCAGAATAATGGGGCAGAAGTCGAAATCCAGTACGTACGCCGTGCGATTCTCAATCGTAACCTTCACAGTCTGGGATGGGTCATACGCAAACCTGTCTACATAAAGACGCACGCCATTTTCATCGTTGTAAGCACCAACGTCAGGCCCGGTTGGCAGATTGTTGCTGCAGGCAACACCCACTCCCAGAAGCGAGCAGAACAGCATCACTGAGGAGATCCCTGTCCGCCCATTTTTGGATGTCATTGTTTCGATTTCCATTTTGATTCGGTCTGAATGTCCAATATTCACAGGCTAGAAATATTTACCTGCCTGCCTCTGTCCGGGTGTGGTATTAAGTAATACGCCTAACTCGGGCTATGGTGCCGACGTTACAAAGATTAGTCGCTTAGATTCCACCAAGACCTATGCAGACCAACGACAGCGAGACTCTCATAGCCACCGACGATAAGAACCAATCACTCCAGAAGAACCGTCCCTTCGAAAACCATAGACATACTGGTAAAACCGTGGCGGTTATCGGGGGTGGAATTAACGGGGTAATGACAGCTTGGGCATTAGCGAAACGTGATTTTAGAGTTACCCTCTTCGAGAGGGATACTCTTATGGCCGGAACAAGCCATACTTCAACCAAGCTGCTGCATGGAGGGCTTCGATATCTGGAGAACGGAGAGATCCGACTGGTCTATGAGTCGCTGCATGAAAGAAAGTGGTGGCTGGAACAGGCTCCACATCTGGCACACCCCATTGAGATATTTTTGCCGATATACAAGGGAATCTCTCGAAGCAGATTAGTGCTGGGGACAGGGCTCTTTCTGTATGACCTACTATCCGGCAAAGCAAACCTAGGGAAGAGACGCTGGCACAGCGTTGTAGAGGTGGTTAAACGCTTCGGAGACGCACAAATCAAAACAGATGGACTCGTGGGTGCATACAGCTTCTACGATGCGCAGATGGACGATTATCAGCTGGGATTATGGGCGGCGGAACGGGCCGTTGAAGCCGGTGTAACGGTTAGAGAGCACACTGAAGTTACCAGTGTGAACAAAGATGGCCTGGTTCGGATTAACGAAGCGACAGCCGCTGAATACAGCGACAATGAGCTACAGTTCGATCATATCGTCAATGTTTCCGGCCCGTGGGCAGCTGAGTTTTTGCGACGATCAGGCATCCCCGCTCAGCACGGTGTGGACTGGGTTCGAGGAAGCCATATAGTTCTGCACGACAAAATAGCGGCAGGAATAATGATGCAGGTTCCTGACGAACGCAGAATAGTCTTTGCCCTTCCTTACAAGGACCATACACTGCTTGGAACTACCGAAGTAAGACAGACGATCACGGAAAAAATTGAGTGCTCCGAAGAAGAGGAGAATTATCTGATCTCGGTTTACAACGCCTATTTCAACGCTACGGTAACGGGGGGTGATGTTATTGAGAGGTTTGCGGGGGTGAGACCACTACTGCATTCTACTGGGGATGCTTCAAAAGCAAGCCGCGAATACGAAATTGAGACGGCTGGCAGGGTCACTACTGTTTTTGGCGGTAAATGGACAACAGCTCGTGTACTTGGTGAAAAAGTAGCCGAGCTGGTTTCAGGTATAGTTTTGTAAGCACACTTAATTGCATGCTCTTTCAGGATCTGGGAGAGCCTTATGCGGACGTTCTCAACGGCCACCATTTACGCCAACCCTTCTCTTCTCTGGGAATAGGCGGCACCTCTGATGGTGCTCTATCCAACAAAATTCCGTTAGGATTAACGTGGGTAAGAAGATCAATTTGCTGATCACAGTGGATCCGCTTTAATGCCTCAACTGCATACTTGTTTTGAGGCTCACCACGTGCGTGAAAATCGCTTGAGATATAATCAGCCATACCACGTCTTAACAGTTTCCACGCAAGTTTCTCGGCACGAGGGCGATACATCCCAACCAGCGACCCAGCATTTACCTGCAATGCTGCCCCGACTCGCTTCCACTCCTTAGCTATCTCGAGTTCTGAATCCATATCTGCATATCGCTCCGGATGAGCAACAATCGGATGATATCCAGACACCTTGATATCGGACAAAACCTGAGAGCTGTTAGGCGGCAGAGCTGCAAATGGGAACTCGACCAGAACAAACCTGGAACCGCCTAAGCGCAGCCTCGGATCTGACAGGTTTATCTGAGGTGTATCGAGCATAATCTCAAATCCGCGCTCCAGCCTCATCTTTGGAAATTCTATAGCAACCATCTCTGCCAGTGCTTCCCAGGCACTATCCACGAGCTCGAAGTAATCCTCGAGGTCGATCGGACGAGTTAGCAGCGACGCTCTTAAATGCGGAGTGGTAATAATAGTCTTCACCCCCTGCGCTTGCATTGTCGCTATCGCAACTCTGCTCGTCTCAAGATTTGGAGACCCGTCGTCCACACCCGGTATAAGATGACTATGAAAGTCCAACACGATATCTATTATAAAAAAAGGAACGTTAGTTCGTACTATTTAAATGGCTGTATGGGCCGCTAAATATTTATGCAACGACCCAACAGCCATTAAGTCACAATTTTCGTACCGAAACCATGATTCTTAAATACTAACCAGTTTTAGAAGAGTTTCGCTGACTACTATTTATCTGAATATCTGAAGAGAAGTATCAATTCGACCCGACTATATACCTGGCATACCTTCCAGCCAACTCGTCACCCACTCTCGCACGTATAACAACAGTTTCGTCCTCAGATTCCTGCGAAATTACCTCTCCCTTCCTGTACAACTCCGAAATCACCTGCCCTTCCGAAACCGGAATATGGAAACTCATTACCAGCTGCCGCTCACGAATCTGCCTAAGCAGCTCTCTCCGAAGTGGCTCGACATCATCATCGCTGGCGGTAGAGATAAACACACTACCAGGGATCAGGTTACCCAGACGCTCGCGAGCTGCCATCAACTGCTCTGGAGTTAACAGGTCGATCTTGTTGAAAACGTGAAGCACCGGCTTTTCCTGTGCACCCAGATCTGCAAGAACCTGATTCACGACATAACGCTGATCTTCCCAGGTTGGGTTGCTGATATCTATCACATGCACAAGAAGATCTGCTTCTGTTACCTCTTCGAGAGTGGCTCTAAAACTAGCCACAAGCTGGTGAGGCAACTTACGCACAAAGCCAACAGTATCGGTTATAAGTGCAGACTGACCATCCGCCAGACTGATGCTTCTTGTTAAAGGATCAAGAGTTGCAAAAAGCCTGTCCTCAACAAAAATATCTTTGTCCTCACCCAGCGCCCTCAGCACACTGGACTTACCTGCGTTGGTATATCCAACAAGGCTTACAGAAAACTGATTGCGCCTTCCACTTCTGCGAACCTGCCGCGACTTAACTGCTTCGGCAAGGCGCTGTTTGAGAACTTTGATTCTGTGGTGAATAAGACGACGGTCAGTTTCGAGCTGTGTTTCACCAGGCCCGCGAACACCGATACCACCTCGAAACTTTTCCAAGTGTGTCCACATTCTGGTGAGGCGCGGCAACATGTATTGAAGCTGCGCCAACTCAACCTGCATCTTGGCTTCGCTACTGCGTGCACGAACTGCGAAGATGTCAAGAATCAGTTCTGCGCGATCCATAACACGCGTACCAATCAATTCTTCGATGTTCTTGCCCTGACTTGGCGAAAGCTCGTCGTCAAAAATAAGAAGCGATATGTCGTTCTCGGCAACGAGAATTTTCACTTCTTCGATCTTTCCAGTACCGAGATATGTTGCGGAGTTGGGACGATCCAGATGTTGAATCACCTCACCCACAACCTCTGCACCGGCAGTGTCTGCCAGCCTGCCAAGCTCCTCAAGATGCTCGGTAGTGGCGTGTTTGTTTGCTGCCCGTTTTAATGGAGCACCGATCAACAGTGCTCGTTCTACAGGTGGCGCTAAATCGATGTATGGAGGTCTAGTCAAGAAATATTTAGTGAGATTCTAATAATTTGAGCTTCCCGTCAGATTATTGAAGCGACCTGTCCTGCTGTATGGGATACTGTATTCACCCAGTGGCGTATCAATAGTCAGAGTTCCGGCCACCTTGTAATCGATGCTGCCTCTACCAAGAAGTTGGCGTCCAGCTGCCATCAGACCAGCGGCGGAAATGTTAACGGGGAGATGAACAATTGTTGAGTCTCCGTTAGGAACGGAGAACCTATCATCATAAATGCCTTCGCCTAACACCGTGCTGTCGATCAACAGACGGTAGCTCAGCTTCACTGCATCCAGGTTGTATTTATTCGGGTTGTAGACATTGAGCACGACATCAATAGCACCACCGTTTAAGCCAATGCCCTGAACGCGGAGATCGTTAAACCTCACGACTGGTTCCTGGTAGACAAGCTTCGGAGCCGAGGCGCATCCCATGAATGAAACTGCGATCAACATCACAAATATTTTCTTTATCATCGATAACTCCATTAAGACGAGTCTGGGATCTGTGCATTGCACTCTTAATGCCCTAGTTTACCCCAGACAATGCAAACAGGTCAATTGAAAGTACTAGTTGTGGCTGGTGCGCGCCCAAATTTTATGAAAGTCGCGCCAATACTTCGAGCGCTAAAAGCTGCGGGACACGCGGGGATTTTGGTGCATACCGGTCAACATTACGATGCGGCCATGTCCGCCAACTTCTTTGACGAGTTGGGAATACAGCCACCTGACTACCATTTAGGTACTGGCGGTGGATCGCATGCTGTTCAGACTGCTAGGATCATGGAAGCGTTTGAACCCGTTTTGCTTGAAGTGATGCCTGACTGGCTTTTGGTTGTCGGTGACGTTAATTCAACAATAGCGACAGCATTGGTTGCCGTAAAGCTCAAAGAAGCAACTGGAGTAAGTATCTGTCACGTTGAAGCAGGGCTCCGTGCGCACGATTGGAGAATGCCGGAAGAGGTAAACCGCGTTCTCACAGACAGGCTTTCCGACCTCTTGCTGACTCCATCTGAAGATGTTGACGGCAATCTGGTTGTTGAAGGCATAGACATGGATCAGGTGAAGTTTGTAGGCAACGTGATGATCGATACTCTCTTTGCGCAGTTGGACAGAGCGAGAGAGAGCAACATACTCGAAAGACTCGGCCTTGAACGAAAAGAATATGTTGCCGCCACCATTCACAGACCTTCAAACGTAGACAGTGAAGAGTCATTAGAGAACATCCTGTTTGCACTAGGACGTGTCGCAGCCGAAGTTCCAGTTGTTCTGCCGCTTCATCCACGCACACGTAAGAACATTGAAGCGTTTGCGCTTACACCGTTGCTTGAGCCGCTTACTATTCTGGAACCACTGGGTTACCTGGACATGCTTGCACTTAACGATGGAGCCAAGTGTGTACTTACAGATTCAGGCGGTATACAGGAAGAGACAACGGCCCTCGGAGTTCCGTGTGTAACACTTCGCGAAAGTACCGAGCGTCCTATCACTGTTACTCAGGGAACAAACCGCCTTGCACCGTGGCCGTTGACGAGTGAGGGTATTTACGATTCGTACAAGGAAGCTGTTACCGATCCTGACAGAGCGGTAGCTGGTGGGCCGAAGGGATGGGATGGTAAGGCTGCAGAGCGAATTGTTGATGCGTTGGTTGAGGCCACAGCAGAGAGAATTGCTCGAGAGGGAGCTGAGGATGTTTCTGTTGGGGATGCGTTTTAGTAGTCTGATCCGCAATTAATTAAGTACCTAGACTATTTAATTACCGCTGGAGATGTTATAACAGGCACGAGAACTTCGGTGGGAATATAGTCTTCGTACATATGTCATTGCTTTTAGCTGATCGTGGTAGAAGGTCGATTGTGTTTAACAGACCTTCCACCACGGCACAGTTAAAACTTTTTATGTAATCTGCCCACGTGATCGATGTAATCTGCCCACGCCATGGGCGCAATTTGCCCACGAGATGGGCGTAATCTGCCCACACAATGGGCGAAATGTGCCCACGCAAGCTACCCCATGACCGCGAAATACAAAAACAAATCGACTGAAACCGCCCAGCAAACGCCTTTTCTACTTCCCCTTCTTAGCCTTTAGATCGGCCCACCAGGCCAGCCGCTTGGCAATATCCTTCTCAAAACCAAACTTGCCAGGCGAATAAAACTCTGCATTACCAATCCGCTCAGGAAGATAATCCTGCGGCAGATAAGCATCTTCGCTATTGTGAGCATACTGATAGCCAGCACCGTACCCGAGGTCTTTCATAAGCCTGGTAGGTGCATTTCTGATATGTAACGGCGGAGGTTCGCCAGGGGTTTCTCTGGCGGCATCCAACGCCGCATGAAGGGCCCTATAAGCGCTGTTCGACTTCGGGGCAGTAGCAAGGTAGATAACCATCTCCGCAAGCGGCAGATAGCCTTCTGGCGGCCCAAGAACCTGATACGCATTCCTGGCAGCCATCGCAATCTGGAGAGCGTTTGGATCTGCGAGACCAATATCCTCCGCAGACATTGCTATACTACGGCGAAAGATGGTCATCGGATCTTCCCCGCCCTCAATCATTCGCGCCATCCAGTAAAGCGCAGCCTGAGGGTCGCTGCCTCTAAGACTTTTGTGAAATGCAGATAGCAGATTGAAGTGCGCTTCGCCGGATTTATCGTGCAAGGCAAAACGTTTTTGAAGCGCTTCGCGAAGTGATTCAACCGTTATAGTACCGTTATTGCCTACATCTTTTGCAGCAGCTTCTATAACGGTTAATGCACGTCTTGCATCGCCATCTGCTTCTTCTGCCAACGTCTCGATAGCATCTTCATCAACCGTGAGGTTCATTGATGCAAGCCCGCGTTCGACATCCGTTAACGCTCGTTTAACAACCGTTATCAGATCACTATTCGAAAGCTTTTCGAGAACAAAAACACGCATCCTCGACAACAGAGCGTGATTTACTTCGAATGACGGATTCTCGGTAGTTGCACCAATTAACGTTACGGTACCGTTCTCTACGTGCGGAAGAAAAGCATCCTGCTGTGCTCTGTTGAAGCGATGAATCTCATCTACAAACAGAATCGTCTGACGTCCGGTTTCGAGCCGCATCTCTGCTTCGGCAATAACTTCGCGGACACGAGGTACACCTTCTGTTACGGCCGAGAAAGGTACAAACTCACGGTCGGTGTACTTGGCAATCAAACGACCGAGTGTTGTTTTGCCGGTTCCAGGAGGGCCCCAAAAGATCATCGAGCCCACATTGCCACGCTCGATCGTATTTCTTAGAGCTTTACCCTTGCCTAGTATGTGCTGCTGACCGGCATATTCATCCAATGTCTGCGGACGCATGCGAGCCGCCAGTGGCTGAGCCTCTGGGGGAGCATTAAATAGCGTTGGCTGCCGCCCCTTTTTTGCAGACATAATCCTCTATCTGATAACTACTAGTTACAAGTGAACGCTCTAAACCGCTGAGACGAGCTTGCAAAGCCGGCCGTCGGGAATCAGAGCGCCGATTAAAGCTTGACTAATGCGAGTGAAATGCCAAGTGAGTAAGATATGATATTATCCCACCCACAAAGAATGCCCCCTGAATACGCCAGTTACGTCTATGCTGAAATTCCGGCACAAGATTGCAGGCGGCCACATAAATCGTGACACCGGCAGATATGGCGAGCCCATAGCTACCGAACATTCCGAAGACATCTGTAAAGATAGCCCCAAATACAGTTGCCAGGCCAAGCGCGGCGCCTGCAGCCAAGGCTTTTCCACGACTGAATCCAGCTGCGAGAAAGAGACTAGATATAGCCGAGCCTTCAGGCAGCTTATGCAGGATGACAGCCATTAGAACCAGGACACCTATTTCCACTCCGGATTCAAAGCCGCTTGCAACTGCAACGCCGTCAATAAATGCATGAAGTAAAAGACCGACCAGCGCAGACATCCCCACAAACCTTGTGACATCGTGGGTCTCTTCACCAAAGTGAAAGTGTGGAGCTATGGCGTGCTGTGTGAGGTGAATCAGGAAAAAACCAAGCAGGATCACCATACCAGCCGATGGGCCGTTAAGCGCGATGGCTTCCGGCGTCATATCAATGAGTGCCACCGACATCATGAAGCCGGAGGCAAATGCAATCATTGTATCAAGAGCTACTTTACTCCAACGAGTTTGACGCGTAACAACAAAAGCGCCCAGCACATTACCTAGTGCTGCGACGATTGCCCAAAGTACCGGCGTCATTTTAAACAGGTTCATCGAATCGGGTTTACTGCGCTTTCAAAGAGAGACGTTCCACTGTGTTTTTCAGCACCTCTGTAAGAGTCTCTGCCGCTCCGGTGTCCCAGGGTTGATTACGGCCAACAAAGCGCTCATCCGCCAGTTCCAGCCCAATACCTTGGAGTAAAAACTGCCATCGATCGCTTACAGCATAAACGTAAAGCTCAAGCCCGGCTGTAAGTGTCAGCTGATCGGTGTCTGTAAACAGCGAGATCTCCACCCCTCCCGAGGTGGATAGCGGAACCTTTAGGCGAGCTATCGCATCACGAATATCAGGTAGTGGAACAGACTCACCCACCCATATGGTCCCGTTTCGTTTATCCGAAACAACAATTTTTATGGCTGGAGCGAGGTACTCACCCAATGTATACAGTAAGTCAACTGCCCTCTCTGCTGTGGTTGACACCCGTGTCTCGTATAAGCCTTCCGGGGTTAAAGAAAAGGCAAAATAATCCTTACCATTTCTAAACCTTCGCCAGACTGCTTCCTCGGGAGACTGTCCTCTAAAAATCACAGCCGCGTCGCCCGATCAAGAAGTTGATCTCGTGTATTGAGAGCTGGATCGTCTATGACCATATCCAAAAGGGCGCGAAGAACAATTCCCAGACGCTTCCCCTGAATGCCTTCGCCCTGAAGATCAGTACCATTTACAGCCAGATCGGCGATTGAGACCGGATCGCGATAGGCGATACGAATGGCGCGCCGGTATGCAGATGCAATTGCAGAGGTGGATGGGATGGAAAAGTGGGGATCGTGCCCACCAATAGCATCCCGCTCAGCATTCCAAACCGCAGCCCCAATCCTAAAGACAGAGGCGATCCTGGTACGCCCGGCTTCTCCCGCCCAACGCCTCAGTTGAGCGTCAGTTGGAGGTTGCGACTCTGAAAGTGCAGCTTTCATAGTTGGACCGAGGTTGTGCCAGGAATTAACGATATCGGAAATCCACGCTGAATCGGAATTGGAGAATCTTAGATCCTTCAGGATTGCCAGCACCGTGCCATGTTTGGCTACGGCCATCAGGGCAGCTATCCTCAACAGCTTGCGCTGAGGGTGGCGATCTGAGTTTGGAAGGGGGAGAAAATCGAGTGCGTTCAACTGAACATTGGTAGCATTTGCCAGTCTGGGGATTAACGTGGAAAACGCCCCCGAATCCCTCCACATCTTAAATGCCCTACCTGGACATTGAACCTGCTCGACAGTTTTCTCTATCTCCTGCTTGACCCGCTCAGCAGATAGTCGGCCAAGGTGAGGCGCGCTGGACTCTATCGCATCCCATGTCTTGGGTTCAATTTTCAGATTGAAACGCGAAGCAAAACGAATACCACGCAACGAGCGAAGACGATCTTCTTCCATTCGCGCACGAGGCACTCCAACTGAGCGAAGAACTTTGTCGCTCAGATCTCGCGCACCTTCGAATGGATCACGTATTTCATTTCGAATTGGCGAATAAGCTATAGCATTAATTGTAAAATCACGCCGAGCCAGATCATCTTCGAGCGAAACTCCAAACTTGACTACTGCATGTCTGCCATCAGTCTCAACATCTTTTCTGAATGTTGTTACTTCGTGCATGACACGCTTATCATCCAGAACACCAATTGTACCAAACTCAATGCCGACAGGAACTGTACGCTTAAACAACTTGCGGACTTCTTCGGGAACAGCAGATGTAGCCAAATCCCAATCCTGATTATCTATACCCAAAAGTGCATCACGTACAGCACCACCAACACACCATGCCTCGAAACCAGCGTCCTCAAGGACGCGTGTTATTTCGACAATTTCAGGTGGTGGGTTCAGCTTATAGTTAATCACTTTGTGTGTATCAATTTGGAAACGTCGTTAATAACGCAGCGACGTTAACAAGACGAAGAGGTTTTGTTCTATTCAAGTTACTAAGCGAAGACATTTTGTACTGTTCAAGCTACTGAGCGATGATATTTTGTTCTGCTCAAACTACTGCGCGAACATGGCACGCAGCTGTTTAACCGAAGCTCCATTGCCCAACGCCAGCATAAGATCTATGCGAGCCTGCTGCGGAGTACGCGAACCAGCCAGGATTGCTCCCATGTTTTCCAGAGTTCTACCGCCTCCAGGATATGCATACGTATGTCCAACACGACCGCCTCCAGTTCGCGAAGAAACTACAACGGGCTTTCCTTCGGCCAAGAATCTCTCAATCCCAGGCACCATCTCCGGAGGCACATTCCCTCTACCTAAAGCAGCAAGGACAGCACCATGAGATGTTTCACGCGCCGCATCCAGGAGACGCGAATCACAACCAGTGGCAACAAAGAATATATCGATAGGACTTGCAAGAGCTGGCGGAGCGATGATTTCCGGCACAGGTGGAAGTTCGCGTTTGAAGATCACCTCACCTTCATCAAGAAAGCCAAGTGGGCCAAAACCTGGGCTCTCAAATGCGTCTAACAATTGAGTGTTGATCTTTGTTACATCCAAGGCTGTAAATATCTGACTTCCCATTACAACCATCACTCCAAAATCACGTGCCTCTTTGTGGCCGGCAACTCGCACCGCTTCAAACAGATTAGCTGGACCATCCCAGCTGAGATCGCTCTGTGTACGCATTGCACCGGTGAAGATCACCGGCTTTGAAGATGTTATAGAACGCGCAACAAGATAGGCAGACTCTTCAAGTGTATCTGTACCATGAGTTATTACAACGCCTTCAACTTCAGGGCGATTTAGATGTTCCTGAATTCTATTACGTAGCGACCACATACGTTGATTGTTCATATGCGGACCTGGAAAAGCTCCCCACTCTTCTGTCTCTACACGCACCCCGGCATCGATCCCATGGGTAGCCTGCACAATCTCATCTGCTGTCAGAGAAGGAGTTACTCCTCCCGCAACGGGATCCGTTTTCATTGAGATCGTACCGCCAGTAAAGATGATTACGATCATGATTATCTATGAGCCTGAACTAAAGAGTTAATTGAACCGATCATTGATTGCACTGCCTGCGACGTAGCCCCTGTCTCAGCGGCCACTAGAAAGGATAGGGTTGCTATCGCATCAACCGCTAAAAGATTTCCAGCTGAACTGCGATCATTTAGCTGAGTATTGAGTTCACGCATCTCTCTTTCAACAACAGCTGGCAGATCTGCGCGATCAATTGGAAGATCCAACTGATCGTGCAACATGTTAAAGATGAGCTCTATCAACTCATCTGGAACATTTATCAGATGACCATTGAGCCACTGTCTGAGAGTTTGCGACATTAAAAAACGATAACGTTTGGAACATGCTCGAGTAGCGACGGAATCGCTGCGGAATCTGGTATACCGGCCTGTGCCAACTGAGGCTTTCCACCACCCTTTCCACCCACATGCTGAGCAAGAGCCTTAACAACCGTATCGGCACGAGCCCCTGCATCGCGAGCCTTGTCTCCAACTGCAACCACAACGGTGCTCTTCCCTTCTTCGAATGTTGAAGTCAGAACGACAATAGCATCAGGAGCCTGTTCCCTCACAGCTTCTGCAATGCCTTGCAGCGACTTAACATCAGGAGCATTCTGATGCTGCGCTATAACCTTGAACCCGTTGACGTCTGCTGCCGACTCGATCAGAGCCTTTACAGGACTTCCAGCGCCGTCACCTCGCATCATCTCAGCAATGCGCTTTTCCAATGACTTCTTGTCATCTGAAAGCGACTGCACTCTCTTCAGGATAGTTGCCGGTGTTCCCTTAACAATTTCAGCTATGGTACGAACCAGCTCTTCCTGCTCTTTTATAAACTCCAGAGCTTTAGTTCCGGAGATTGCTTCAATACGACGCACTCCAGCTGCAACACCAGACTCGCTTACAATCTTGAAATAACCGATTTCGGCGGTGTTTCTAACATGGGTACCACCGCACAACTCTGTAGACAGCGTGTGTATATCGACAACACGTACGACATCACCATACTTCTCACCAAACAGAGCCATCGCACCAGTTGCTATAGCATCATTATATGATTTTTCTTCGATAACAACTGGAGTTGCCGAAAGAATCCCGCGGTTTACAATGGCCTCAACTTCACGCAACTGTTCAGGCGACATAGGACCGTTGTTGGTAAAGTCGAATCTCAAACGATCCCAGGCGACTAGAGATCCTGCCTGACGAACATGATCTCCCAATATCCAGCGTAATGCAGAATGTAGTAAATGCGTTGCGGTATGATTACGCTCTGTATCCTGACGCCTGTCGTTTGGAACCTTAGCAACTGCATCACCTAACACCAGACTGCCGGAGAGTGTGCCTATTGCAACAGGCTTCCCATCTGCTTTTTTGACATCATCAACATCAACGCGCCAACCATCGCCAAGAATTTCACCCTGGTCTGAAACCTGACCACCCGACTCCGCATAAAAAGGACTTTCGCGTAGCATGATAGCCACCCGATCGTCACCTAGCTCGCGATACCCGATAACCTGAGTCTGAGCATGGCGTGTGTTGTAACCAACAAACGATATGTCAGCAAACGTAGCTCCAGCAGCAATATTCCAGGTTGAGATATCGGATAGATCATCTATTGAAACAGCTACCCCTTTGGACTTACGCTCTTCCTGTGATTGCTTTCGCTGAACGCTTAGTGCTCGATCGAATCCATCTGTATCTACTGTATAGTTACGCTCACGAGCCATAAGCTCGGTTAGATCCAGGGGGAATCCATATGTATCATATAGTTTAAACGCATCGTTACCATCGATAACACGCGCACCAGTTGTCAGCTCCGGTGCGAGTTCATCGAACCTGCGCATTCCACCTTCGATTGTAGCAAGGAAGCGCTCCTCTTCAGAACGAGTCGTTTCAACAATCAGTTTTCTACGCTCACCGAGTTCCGGATACACGTCCGACATGGTGTCTATTACCGACACTACAACTTTTTCTAATGTTGGCTCACGACGACCTAACAACCATGCATAACGAACTGCGCGGCGGAGAATACGACGCAATACATATCCACGTCCATCGTTAGATGGGAATACTCCATCAGCTAAAAGGAATGCAACTGCCCGGGCATGATCAGCTATAACTCGCATGGCTGCAAGTTTATCCTCGGAACTCAGCTCTGTCGAACTCTTAACCTGAGCCTCAACCGCAGCAATTAATGGAGCAAATACATCTGTATCGAAGTTGTTTGCAACGCCCTGAAGAACAGCAGCAATTCTCTCCAAACCTGCACCTGTATCTACAGATGGTTTGGGAAGAGGAACCAGTTCGCCATCCTGCTGGCGGTCGTATTGCATAAATACCAGGTTCCAGATTTCAACAAATCTTCCTAACTCTGCCGCCTCAACAAAGTCTTCCATACTTAGATCGGTGTGCGCAGGATCTGCCCACCTTTCTTTCTCGGAACCAGCTGGAGGTGTCCAGTTTTTTACAACTTGAGCAAGGTCAACGTAGATCTCTGTGCATGGACCGCATGGGCCGGTATCGGCCATCTGCCAGAAGTTATCCTTTTCACCGAGGCCATAGATTCTATCATCACCGAATCCAGTTGTTTCGCGCCAGAGTTGGCGAGCTTCGTCATCGCTATGATAAACAGTAACACGGATATGTTCAGCAGGAATTCCGTATTCCTTCGTAACCAGCTCCCAGGCAAACTGAATCGCATCCCGCTTGAAGTAATCTCCAAAAGAGAAGTTTCCGAGCATCTCGAAGAACGTATGATGTCTGGCTGTATGTCCAACCTGCTCGAGGTCGTTATGCTTTCCACCTGCGCGTACACACTTCTGTGAAGTTGTAGCACGGGGATGACCGTTAGGAGGTTCTTGAGCACCCAGGAAAATACGTTTGAATGGCACCATCCCAGCGTTCGTGAACATGAGCGTAGGATCATCCATCGGAACGAGGGACGCACTAGGCAACACGGTGTGTCCGCGCTGCTCAAAATAGCTTAAAAATCGGGAGCGAATTTCGGATACTTTCATTTATGGGAGGTAATATAAGGAGGCAAGCAAGCAGAACTACCTCTTTGTCAGCCTCCCAACCACTTCTTGGACGTCACTCAAATCATATCCTCTTCTGGCTAAAAAGGCGAACAGCTTGCGCTTGGCAGCCAATGAGTCATCGCCCTTCATCTGGTTCAACTTTTTAGCAGCCAAAGCCTCCAGCGCCTCACGAGGGTCTATACCTTCTTCCTCTACCACCTTTTCCAGGGCAGATGCGATTTCGTCCTTTGCGATCCCTTTGCGTGCCAGATCCTGGCTAATCTTTCTAGGCGAGGCTCGCCCACTCGACAACTTTCCACGGACATAGCTTTGGGCATAGCTTGTATCGTTTAGCAGCCCATTTTCCAGCAGCCTTTCGATCACCGCGTCAACCTCGCCTACAGGAAAATCCCGCTGGATAAGCTTGGTACGAAGATCCTTTACTGAATGGGCCCGAATCGAGAGTAGGTCCAGGGCTCGGGTGAATGCTGAACGACTTTTTTTGGGTGGAGAGACAGGGCTTTCATTATCAGACATTGCTATTAATTCCAATCTGGCATTGCCATTAATCCCTATGATGAAGAACAAAAAACCGAGGCAGCACGATCTGCAATAGGCGGGGATTCCGGGCCCCATCTCCTACACACCGCACTACCTCGGCTTCTTCTCTTAATGTAATTACTTAAAATCTGGAGTCAGCAAAAAGACTAGATCTCTTCCGAACTTTCCGTTTCAGCGTCAGATACGTTGCCAGTCTCTTTTGTGATCCCGAGAACGACCTTGACCTTTTCTTCGACTTCGGCCAGTAAAGCAGGGTTGTCTTTAAGGTAAAGTTTCGCATTCTCTCTACCCTGGCCGATACGCTGATCACCATAACTGTACCAAGCACCCGCCTTATCGATAATACCAGATTCTGCGGCTATATCAAGCAACAAAGACGCGTGACTTATACCTTCGGCATACATGATGTCGAATTCAGCCTGTTTGAACGGCGGAGCGACCTTGTTTTTGACCACTTTCACACGAACGTGCGATCCAATTACATCTTCCTTGTCCTTAACGGCCGAGATACGACGGATGTCCAGACGAACCGAAGCGTAGAACTTAAGGGCCTTACCACCGGTGGTGGTTTCCGGGTTACCAAACATCACACCGATCTTATCGCGGAGCTGGTTGATGAAGACCACAGCTGTATTGGAACGGGAGATGGCGCCGGTGATCTTACGAAGGGCCTGACTCATGAGACGAGCCTGCAGACCCATGTGGGAATCACCCATATCCCCTTCAATTTCTGCCTTTGGAACCAACGCAGCCACGGAGTCGATAACGATTACGTCAACGGCATTGGAGCGAATCAGAATTTCACAAATTTCTAAAGCCTGCTCACCTGTATCTGGCTGAGAGATGAGGAGATTTTCGACATCTACCCCTAGCTTGGCGGCGTAATCGGTGTCGAGAGCATGCTCGGCATCGATGTAAGCTGCAACCCCACCAGCACGCTGAGCATTTGCTACTACATGCAAACAGAGTGTGGTCTTACCGCTCGATTCAGGACCATAAATTTCGGTTATACGGCCGCGTGGCAAACCGCCAATACCGATGGCGGAATCGAGGTTGATCGCGCCTGTAGAGATGGCTTCCACGCGAACACGGGCTGAATCTGTGCCCATACGCATGATCGAACCCTTCCCGCAGCTCTTCTCGATCTGCGCGACTGCCAGGTTCAAAGCCTTCTTTCTGTCATCCGATAGTGTTGTGACGCCCATTTTTTGTTTTTTCCTTTGACTAAAACGTTAATACCTGGATCGGCAGCGTGAGCCACGCTAACACCGAACAAACTACAAAGACAAAAACCGAAAATCAACCGAAGCTGACAAAATATCCTGAAGAATCTTATCAGCCCTAAAATGCATCCGGGTAGTGATCAACATGAACAGTTGTTCCGTTCATGAGAACACCTATCACATCGAATCTAAACGATGCGCTGACAAAACTACCCCCACCTTTCATAGAGTTTATCCGAAACCAATCCCGAGCCGCCCGACGCACTTCCAGCTGCTTTGAAACCTGTACAGATTCGGCAGCAGTGCCATAGAGTTCGGAGGTTCTTGTACGAACTTCCACAAATACTACGATGTGCTCGAACAGCTTTCGGTCGAAATAGGTAGCGATAATGTCTATATCTCTGTGGCCGCTTCGAAATCTGCGATCCAGCACATTCCAGCCGTGGTCCTTAAGCCACTGAGCCGCGACATCTTCACCTTTTTGTCCAAGTGCCTGCCGATCAGTAATCATGACTGAAGCTACCAGTCAACTTCTATTTGTGCGTTAGCAGTTTTTGACCGAACGTATCGAAATTAGCCTACTACTTAGGCGCAATCCTATCCAGATCTTCTAACCCCATCAATACTTCACGGGGGCGAGGACCATCCGGTGGGCCCAATACACCAGCCGAATTAAGCTGGTCTATAATACGCGCAGCACGACCATAACCAATTTTAAGTCTGCGCTGCAACAACGAAGTTGAACCATGCTGATGATGTATTACAATTTCAGCGGCAGATCGAAACAGCTTATCCCGATCTTCTTCATCATCCCCATCACGGCCACCATCACCAGATGCATCTGCCTCTAACGCACGAACAGTTTCAAGGATATCATCCTCTTCACTTTCCTGCGATTCCTCTGGTGGTATTGTATCACCAAACTGCTGATGCAGTGCAGCCATCTTCGCTTCCTTCTGAGCCTCGTACCAATCCATTAAACGCTCAGTATCTTCGCTCGATATATAAGCACCCTGTAAACGGGAAGGCTCAGATCTGCCAGGCGGAATAAACAGCATATCACCGTTACCTAACAATGATTCCGCTCCCATGCTATCCAGAATAGTACGGCTATCAACCTGACTCGCGACTCTAAATGCAATGCGGCTTGGAAAGTTTGCCTTGATAAGGCCTGTAATGACGTTTACGCTAGGACGCTGTGTCGCCAGAATAAGATGAATTCCAATAGCTCTGGCTTTTTGTGCAAGCATAGCTAGCGGAGTTTCAACTTCACCCTGCACTGTCATCATCAGATCTGCCAGCTCGTCAATAATCAGAACGATATACGGCAGCTCACCTTCTGTATAAGTTCGCTGTTCAAATGCAACATCGGGAGACTTTGGTTTTCTAAGCGTTGTCCCTGCCCGAACCTTTCTGTTAAAGTCTTCCAGGTTACGCGCGCCATTCTCAGCAAGTAGCGCATAACGTTCCTGCATTATTATCACCGCCCACTTCAGCACCGAAGCAGCATCACGGTTGTCTGTAACAACTTTATGGCGCAGATGTGGAATTTTGTTATAGACAGAAAGCTCAACCATCTTCGGATCTACCATCAGAAAACGAAGACGCTCGCGTGTATGTCTAAAGAGCAAGCTGGAAATAATGGTGTTAATACAAACCGACTTACCTGCACCTGTTGCACCGGCAATAAGCAGGTGAGGCATCTTTGCAAGATCTGCTATAACAGGGCGCCCTTCCAGATCTTTACCTAACGCAATAGGCAATGCAGCTCGTGCTGTCTGAAATTCCTGAGATTCAATCAGCTCTCTGAAACCAACGACTTCCGGAACAGGATTTGGCACTTCGATACCAACGGCACCCTTACCAGGTATTGGCGCAACAACTCTTATACTCGGTGCCCGCATCGCAAGCGCCAGATCATTTGAAAGGTTCGCGATCTGACGGACTTTAACGCCGGGGGCAGGCGCAACTTCAAACTGAGTTACAGCTGGACCTGTAGTGCGTCCGACAAGTGTTCCTTCAACCTTAAAGGTCTTTAATGTTGCAATCAGTCTCTCACCAGCGAGATCTAGCTCACGCTTTCCAACATCAGGGTTACGCCCCTGAATCTGCGACAGCAGAGTTGTAGGCGGTACCTCTTCATCTGCGTAAGCCTCTGTATCACCAGACTTTTCGATGGATCCGGATGATGATGGAGATTGGGATAAACTTGGGGAGGTTGGCTTTGATATTGAACCTACTGCTGCGTTAGCTCCGGGTGAAGTTTGACCACCTGCCGGTGCAATATCGGAATCCGAATACTCCTCTTCATCCTCATATTCATCTGCATCATCAATATCATCATCACCACCTACGTTATTATTTACACCTTCATGGCTGACAACTGGATTCTTGTCTGCAGAGAGATCAACAATACCGTATGGTTTACTAGTGACACGCTTAAGCTCACTGAAATCCTCGGAAGGATCGATAGACGGTAAATCGTTAGGGTCCGGCGCCAGAGCTTCAGCTATTGAAGGACGGCGAATCAGCTTCGCATTAAACTCTGTCTCTGTATCGGCATACTCATCGAGATGCGATGTATCTGATTGCGGTGCAGATTCTTTTGTGCGAGCAGCAGCTCCACCACCGACTATCATACGGACAGGGTTCCAGGCAAGTGTTGCTGCCGTAAGAATACTGACCAGCAAAAGAAGGAGTATCCAGGCACCGCCAGTTCCCACGGCTTTAATAACTACATAAGAGAGAAAGCCGCCCCAGATTCCCTGCCATACTACTGTTTCACGCTCGCCACCAAGGATTACTCCAATAACGATTGGGAG
Organism: Gemmatimonas phototrophica; assembly: GCA_040394885.1. Taxonomy (GTDB): domain Bacteria; phylum Gemmatimonadota; class Gemmatimonadetes; order Gemmatimonadales; family Gemmatimonadaceae; genus Fen-1247. Next base: position 7,136 of record JBEBRK010000015.1, on the reverse strand, counting down.
TATTAGCGCGAGGCCGCCAAATAATACGAGCCATGCTCGTTCACGACTGTCGTTGAAACGACCAAAAAAGTGCAGCGCATAAGCACCTATGGCCATAGGGATTAGCCATACTGATGGCCATCCAAAAAATGTTGCGAGGGGCCTTGCTGCAAAACGACCAATGATGCCGAAGGCCCCACCCGAGTCCTCCACTCCACGGAAATCTGCTACTCCTTGCCATGCTAATGCACCAGCTAAAAAGACTCCAAAGAGTAACAGTGCAATTCCTTTTATTTCACGTTTTAGTGTAGGACTCATCCTTTACTACGCTTGTATCTCCTTCATCAGATCGCTCTGACGCTCTAAGAATTTGGTGTCAACGTTTCCTGACTTGAACACTTCATTCTGCATAACACGCGCTAGGAACGGAATTGTAGTCGTAACACCTTCAACCACAAAACTTTCCAGCGCTATTTGCATACGCTTGATAGCCTCTGCACGATCACGTCCCTGACAGATGATCTTTGCAAGCAGTGAGTCATAATATGCAGGAACCGTATAACCTGTATAGACGTGCGTATCCAGGCGCACGCCAGGACCTCCAGGTGGATGAAAGACTTCGATCTTACCTGGGGATGGCTGGAAATTACGTGCTGGATCTTCTGCGTTCACGCGGCACTCAATAACGTGCCCACGAAGCGTTGGCATTTCAGTAATACTGAGGCGTTCGCCAGCAGCAACACGGATCTGTTCCTTTACGAGATCGACACCGGTCAACATTTCTGTCACAGGGTGCTCAACCTGAATACGGGTGTTCATCTCCATGAAGTAGAACGAACTGTCTTCGTTAAACAACATTTCGATGGTTCCAGCGCCAACATAATCGATTGCTTTTGCACCACGAACTGCAGCGTCACCCATTGCCTTGCGCAACTCAGGTGTTAACGCAGGACTTGGAGCTTCTTCGATCAACTTCTGGTGTCTGCGCTGAACGGAGCAATCTCTCTCACCAAGGTGAATTACATTGCCGAATCTGTCACCCAGAATCTGGAATTCAATATGGCGAGGGCGTGCCAGATATTTCTCAACATAGACATCGCCATTGCCGAAAGCAGACAGAGCTTCAGAGCGTGCCAATTGGAAAGCGCGAGCAAAGTCGTCTGGATCGGTAGATACACGCATCCCTTTACCACCACCGCCGGCAGCTGCCTTAATGATGACAGGGAATCCAATTTCCTGTGCAAACTTGAGCGCCTCTTCGGCATCTTCGACAGGGCCTGGTGTTCCAGGAACAATAGGCACACCAACTTCCTGCATAGCTCTACGAGCAGCAGCCTTATCGCCCATTACGCGAATCTGATCCGCAGTCGGCCCGATAAAGGTAATGTTAGATGCAGCACAGGTTTCTGCAAACTCAGCGTTTTCAGCCAGGAAGCCGTAGCCCGGATGAATAGCATCTGCACCGGTAATTTCCGCAGCTGCTATAATCCGAGGGATGTTTAGATAGGAATCGCGCGCAGGAGCGGGCCCGATGCAGACGTCATCGTCTGCGAACCGCACATGCAACGACTCACGATCTGCTTCGGAGTAAACAGCAACGGTCTCAATGCCCAACTCTCGGCACGCGCGAATAACTCGCAACGCTATCTCGCCTCTGTTGGCAATTAAAACTTTTTTGAACATATCGTTAGTTGTAACATTCGAAACAATCAGTGAGGTGCGAGGACCTAAAAATATTCAGGTCCACTTACCTCGCTAACTGCAACTGGATGTTATCCGTTTGGGTCAATTCTGAACACAACCTGACCGTACTCGACAGGTTGAGCGTTATCTACGAGAATCTCTTTGACAACGCCGTCAAATTCAGACTCGATCTCGTTCATAATCTTCATAGCTTCAATGATGCAAAGGATCTGACCCTTTGAGATCCGATCACCGACGCTGACATAACTCTTTGCACCTGGTTCAGGAGAAGAGTAGTATGTCCCAACCATCGGAGACTTAACCTCCAAGTAGTTGGATTTAATGGCCTCGCTGGTTACCGCTGGCGCTCCTGTTTCGGCCGCAACAGATGCTGCTGGAGCGACAGGAGCTGGGGCTGCTGCGATGGCCTGCGGCATTGCCATAGGCGCCATCTGAACACCACGCTGCTGCGGTGTCTTGCCCAGGCGAATCTTCATCCCTTTATCTGACGAAATTTCGATCGAATCAACAGAAGACTCGTCCAACATTTCGATAAGTTTTTTTACATAGCGCAGATCGATCACGCTGAAAGCTCCAATAAGTCGTGGGTGAAATCAGTCAAAACGCGGCAACCATCCGCGTTTAATAAAACGTCATCCTCAATACGCACGCCGCCCCAATCGGCCCTGTAGATACCAGGTTCGATCGTGACAACAGTGTCTAAAGGTAGCAGCCCATCAGCCGTTTTGGCTAACCGGGGCGCCTCATGAATCTCCAATCCAATACCATGTCCCAGGGAATGGCCAAAATCATCGCCATAACCGTGGCTAATGATGTAATCCCTGGCAATCTGATCTGCAGCACGACCGGAAATACCGGCCGAAACCCGAGAAATAGCCAGTTCATTAGCGTTTCGTACTATTGTATAAATCTCCTTTTGCAGGTCATCAGCCTTCCCCATTACCACCGTACGGGTGATATCGGAGCAGTAACCGCCGACGACAGCGCCGAAATCCAACAACAGAAAATCACCGTCAGAAATTACTCTGCGGCCCGCTCGAGCGTGAGGAAGCGCGGAACGAGGTCCCGACGCCACTATACTCTCGAATGGAAATGACTCACTTCCGTGATCGCGTAAAGCATGTTCTAAAATACCTGCAACTTGCTGTTCCGTTAGTCCCACCCGGACACGCGAAAGTGTGTCATGCAAAGCCAGCGTAGCAACACGCGCAGCCTCTTCTATAAAAGCAATCTCGCCTTCATCCTTCGAAGCGCGGAGAGTTTCGACAATCTCACTCTGAGGGCGCCATTGCCAGCGAGCACCCTGGTCTTCCTCCAGAAACCGCTCAAAGTCGCGGTGTATGATGTGACCAGACTCAAAGCCAATCACAACTACACGTGGCATACGTAACAGCGTGTGCCATAACGTACTCCAGAGACTGACACCGTCAATTAAGACAGTTGCAAAATCACCAACTTCGTCCCGCACCTGTGTTTCATAGCGAAAGTCAGTAAGCAGAACCAATTCGCCTGGAGTGACCAGCAGTAGCGCGCTGGAACCAGAAAAGCCAGTCAGATAGCGAATGTTTGGAAGACTAGTGACAAGCAGTGCATCTATATGGTTTGCAGTCATCGCTTCAATTACACGAGCTACCCGAGAACTTCTATAATCAGCAGACATTAATGCGAACCAGCCGATGTACGTGAAGCTGCCGACAACCTTTGGATCAGGAAGTTCAGCGCGGCTTCATATCCATACACGCCCAGACCACAGATCACCGCAACAGCATCCGATGACAACATGGAAAAGTGTCGTTCCGGTTCACGCGCATAAACGTTGGAGATATGAACCTCAACGTAAGGGATGGAAACTCCTGTAAGAGCATCACGGATCGCTAAACTACTGTGCGAATACGCTCCAGCATTTATCACTATGGCATCACAGCGGCCACGCAATGCATGTATGGCATCGATGATCTGTCCTTCACCATTGAACTGCGAAGTTACAACGTCAAAACCTGAGGCATTCCCTATTTCAACTGCCCGATTCTCTATATCGGCAAGTGTCGCAGTTCCATAAATCTCAGGCTCTCTGGTACCGAGCAGATTGAGGTTTGGCCCGTTGATGACAGCAATAGTTGGTCGACTCACAATTCACCGATGTAGTTGAAGGCCGGCGATATGTCATCGGGACCAATCATAGAGAAAAACTCCCTTACTGTTGGCTCTGGACGCAGTCGCTCTTCAACCTCTGCAATCTTGTCAAAGATAGGATCCCCCGCGTCACGCGTTTCGGCCAACTGCTTCAGAACTGTTAGTGCTTCGGAATAAAGCCCCTGGTCCATATAGAGGTTTGCCAGAGTCTCAGTAACAAATGGCGCGACGGGTGCAGCAACACCTTCGATGAAATCAGATGAGTCTGAGAAATCAGGAGCGTCTGACTCCTGAGCGGAATCGAGTGCAGAATTGTCGACCGTAGAATTATCGATCGTAGAATTGTCGAGTTCGGAATAATCTATAAATACCAGATCGTCCAATTGAGCTGGGGATGTTTCTTCCGGTTCTATTTTAGCCTCAGTGTTCACGCTTGAAGTAACAGGATCAGCTTCAATGGATGCGGGCTCCGAGAGCTGCTCTGCATCAATCCAGACTAGATCCTCGTACTCCTCGGAAGTAGTGGAATCTTCTGATGCTTCTGCTCCGCCTGTAACTGCTTCATCTGCTATTGTCCCTGCGTTATCTGCCACTGGGTCATCTGCAAATGCTTCACTTACAACATCCAAAACAGATTCCGGCTTCGGCTCATTCGCTTCCAAAAATGCTGCTTCCTGTTCTGCCTGAGGCGAGAACCAGCCGGCCGGACGAACATAGGTTGTAACGGGCTCAGCCGCATCGACGGTACTCAGCTCGTCTATATAGGCCGAAATCTCCTCATTCTTGGGATCGAACTCCAGTACCTGCTGATACCACTCAATGGCTGTAGGCGCATCGCCCTGAATACGTGCAATGTCTCCTAAATGGCGCAGGGCAATGACGTTTTCAGGGTCCACATTCAACGCATCGTTGAAGGCCGTAGCCGCCTCGTCGTACTGTTCACCATCAAAAAGTGACTGACCATAGACTATAAAACCGCTCATATGCCCTGGGAGGTGCGGCAGATATGTGCGGCAGAGATCTATTGCACGCGAATAGTCCCCCCTTTTTCGAAGTTCGTTCGCCAGAGGCGCGAAGTATCGACGAGGGTTTTCGTTAAACTTCTGCTGTAGCTCGTAAAGACGCTCAGATTCGGCCATTTGGCACCTCAGAAGGGGGGTCTGGTTGGGCGGACATCGCCAAACCATCTAAACTATTTCGATAGTCCAGACCGCTGAAGATACCTATCAAAAGGGGCTGTATCAACATTTTGGCGCATAACTCCGCGCAAAAGCCTTGAAATATCTCCGTTTTATGCGCAGCTTTCGCCCCTATGTTACAGGCAATGCGGTCAACCGCAAAATACATCTGGATTTTCATTGTCATTGCATTCGTCGGCGGCTTCTTGGTTTATGAGTCGGCTGGCCTCTTTGGTAATGCCCCGATCACACCCGCCACCGCCGTTGCGACGGTAAATGGTGAGGAAATTCTCTACAGTCATTGGCAGAACGCCATCCAACAGATTGAGACTCAACGTACCCAGGGCACTGGATACAGCCTCAATATGGATGAACGGCGCCAAGTCGAAGACATGGCCTTCGATCAACTCGTTGATGAAATCCTGCTCCAGCAGGAAATTAAAAAGCGTAAGATCCAGGTTTCTGCTGACGAAATCATTCAGGCTGTCAGGTACAGCCCGCCTTCAGAGCTGATGCAGGCTCCTGAGCTTCAGACAGATGGTCAGTTTGACTATGAGAAATACCTCAGATTCCTAAACAGCCCAACGGCCAAGCAGTCAGGTCTCCTGATTCAGCTTGAAGCCTACTATAAGGATCAACTGCCTAAGCAGAAGCTGTTCGAGCAGATTACGGCAGGAGCCTATCCTTCTGACGCCCAGCTCTGGCAGAACTACAAGGACCAGCACGACTCCGTGCAGGTTTCCTACGTAGCCTTTCATCCAGCTGCAATCGATACCACCATTGCAATACCGGCATCTGAAGTAAAGGAATTCTACAACAAGCACAAAGATCGCTTCGACCGCCCAGGCGTCGCAGAGATCAGATACCTGGAAATCCCTCGTGTTGTGAGTGCAGCCGATAGCGCAGCTGTTCTAAGCAGAGTTCAGGACATCCGCAGCCGCGTAATTGGCGGAGAGTCATTTGCTGAAGTCGCAAAGGCAGAGTCAGAAGATTCCGCATCGGCAGTTCAGGGTGGAGATCTTGGCGAAGGTACGCTCGGCCGATTCGTAGCTCCTTTCGAAGACGCTGCAAAAAACTTGAAGGCTGGTGAAGTCTCCCAGCCAGTACTGACCCAGTTTGGCTACCATATCATCAAGATGGATTCACGTAAGGGCGATACACTGCACCTGCGTCACATCCTGATTCGCATCCAGCAGAGCGAAGCAGCTGCAGCTGCAACGGATCGCAGCGCCGATTCCCTGGCCAGACTGGCCGCAGGAGCCGACAGCAAGGAGAAGTTCGAGTCAGCAGCCGCAGCATTAGGATTAAAGCCTGTACAGGCCTTTGTGCGCGAAGGAGAGGCATTGGAAGAAAACGGCCGCCTCATTCCGAGTGTTTCAGCCTGGGCATTCAGTGGTCAGAAGGCTGGGGCGGTAAGCGACCTGTTTGACTCTGAAGATGGCTATTACGTCGCCGAATTGATCTCAATAACACCTGGCGGGATCGCTCCTCTGGACAAGGTTCAGAGGGAAATTGAAGATGAACTCAGAGCACAGAAGCAGATCGATCAGCTCGCCTCCAAGGCTGAAGAGCTAGCAAAGGCTGCAGCAGCAACATCGCTGGAGGATGCTGCTGGTAAGTTTGGTGCTAAAGTTGAAGAGTCCATCACATTCAACAGAGTCAGCCTGGTCCCTGGCATTGGCCGCGCAAATGCAGCCATCGGCGCAGCTTTCGGCCTTCCAGTTGGCACCGTAAGCAAGCCGGTAAAGACTGACGATGGTGTCTTTGTAATTCGTGTCAACTCCCGTATTGAAGCCAAGCAGGACCTGTTTGCAGTTGAGAAGGTAATCCTCAGACAGCAGTCGATTCCAGCTCTTCAACGTGCTTATATACAGTCATTCCAGAACAACCTGCGCGAAGCTGCAAAGATTAAGGATCAACGCAAGAAGATTCAGAAGACAATCGCAGAACTGGGCAGCTGAACTTAAGTCTGCTTAAAGTTTTTGAGAATAAAGACAAGGGCCGGTAAACTCAGAACAATAGAGTTTACCGGCCCTTCTTCGTTAAGTCAGAACCGGAGCAGCTGTGCAAGCTGCTGCTGGTATTACATCAATTCCGCATCTCGCAGCTGCAAATGATATCGAAGAATGCAAGAAAGGGGGC
>JBEBRK010000014.1:0-49651 GCA_040394885.1 Gemmatimonas phototrophica | reverse complement strand
GGCTGTCCACGCTGCGCTTGAGAGGTGCATTTGGATACGCGTCGGTGCAGCCAAAGCTTAGTCAGTTGTATGGCCGGTATGTTCGTAACAATCTTAATGTTGGTGGTGTTATTCAACCGGCTTTTATAATTGATGGTATCGGAAATCCACATCTTCAACCAGAGCGTAGTTCTGAGATCGAAATGGGCTTCGATGCTGACATGCTGGACGAGCGCCTTATGCTCACTCTGACATATTCCCACAAGCAGAATACAAATACCTTAATTAATCGTCAGCTTGCTCCTTCTGCCGGGGCTGGCGCTGGAACTCGGCAAGAGAATATCGCAAAGGTTGTGAATCAGGCAACAATGATTCAGGCAATTATGCGCCCGATTGAGCGAGACAACTTTAGAGTTAGAGTTACCAGCAACGTGACATTCTCATTCAACGAGATAAAGTCTCTTGGATCAGGAGTGTCTCCATTTGGAACGTTTGAGCAGCGGTATGTTGCTGGTTATCCGGTTGGAGCACTGTGGAATCAACCAATCCTAGGAATCTATGATAGAAACAACGACGGATACTTAGAGTTGGATGAAATTGTTTTCGCCGATAGTCTGGCTTATATGGGTTCCAATATGCCGCGCTATACAATGGGACACAATATTGAAGTAGGGTTTCTTGGCAGTTTCACATTCAATGCCTTTATTGACTATAAAGGCCCGTTTACACAGAACCGTACAGTGGGCGAATCCGACTTGCGTGGGTATTGGGATGTCAACATTCCAATGGATGAACAGTTGCTTCCTAAAATTATAGCCTGGTTGCCAAACAAGCGTGACCTGCAGACTGTCAGGGAGTTGCGGCTTCAGTCGGCAAGTATTTCAATGAATGTGCCGGCCAGCTATGTACGTCGTCTTGGTGCACAGAGTATTCATATCTCGCTGCAAGGATCTAATCTTGGCCTATGGTCGAGTTATCGTGGCCGCGATCCAATGCTTAACTCTTCTCCAATTGGAGAGAGATTATCTGATGCAGGTAATACCATTGGTTTAACTAGAAATTATTCTCTGCAGTTCAGGGTGAGGTACTAGTAAATGAGCCTATCAATTAGTCAATATATTTTCAGGGGAATGAGCAGACTGCGTAGCATCTTCACAGGTTATGTTTTGTTGCTTATTGTGATGTTGTCATCATCAGGATGCGGAATAGATAGATTGCTGGAATCAGGTGAGCCGCCTGATGGCACAGTCATCGATCCATCTCTGGTGAAAACAAGGGATGGGGCGTTACGTGTTAAAACTGCCGCCACGCTCGGACTTGTTAAAGCGTTGACGGATGCTTCTCTATCCACGGCCATTTTCACCGACGAGCTTACCGCTGATGAAACGAATCGTTCAGACATAACCTCGCTGGATGCCAGGATACGAACAAATGAATCAATTCCCGGAACGATATTAAGTCCTAGTTATATCAACTTCCATGTTGCTCGAGTTACCAGTGCACAGGCAATTGCACTGTTAAAAACATATGGAAACAGCCAGGACTCAGCATCTATAGCTGAATCTTATATTATCCAAGGTAAATCCATCTTATATCTTGCCGAAATGTATTGTTCAGGGATTCCTCTCACGCGAGTTCCTTTAGATGGAGATCTGCAGTATACGCGTGGAATGTCTACTGCCGAGCTGTTTGAAACTGCGAATTTTCTATTCGATACATCTATAGCTTATGCAGGCGATAGTGTTCTTATTTCATCAGCAGCAAAGATCGGAAAGGGAAGGGCCCTTGTAAATCTCGGTCGATTCAGTGAAGCCAGAGGTGCAGTAGAAGGGGTTGAAACTGAATATCAGTATGCTGTGAGATATAGCAGCAGTAGCCCGCTGTTCTGGACAGGTAGCGGTGTCAATGCAAATACCAGGGAAGTAATAAACAACGAAGGTGACAACGGGCTTGATTGGATTTCAACGCCTCCCGCCGCTCAGGATCCTCGAGTTCCACTATCGGCATTCCCTCACCGTCAGTTGAAGTACGTCGGGACGACTGTGACTTTTAGTGTAGCAAAGGGAGCAGAAGCAAGGATGATCGAAGCTGAAGCTCTATTGCAACCAGCCAACGCTCCTTCAGGAGACTGGTTGGCACCTATCAACATCGCAAGAGCTACAGTTGGTCTTCCTGCACTTTCAGATCCAGGCTCCGCCAACTCAAGAGTCGATCTACTTTTTCATGAACGCGGATTTTGGTTCTTCCTTGAAGGCCGTCGATTAGGAGACTTGAGACGCCTTGTTCGTCAATACAACCGTCTTCCAATGACGGTCTATCCTACAGGCCCCTATACTCGTGGACTATGGCAGATTCCCGCCTACGAAACCAACTATGTGTTCAGTCCGCCAAATTCCGAACAGGAAAGGAATCCTTTCTATTCCGGATGCGATAATCTCGAGCCATAAAAAGAAAATGAAAATAACATCCTTCGTTTCTATTTTTGTAATAGGTATACTCTCCGGTTGTGCAGATCCATCTGGTCCCGTTCCTCCCAACTTACCTCCTTCAGAAACATTTACTTCGATACGGATCGATGTTGGATCTGCTGTAGTTGCAGTCGGTGATTCGCTGGATCTAAAAGCAACTGCGTATACTCTCACAGGAGATACGCTGGTGATCCCCCCGAATGAACTAAAATGGGGAGTTAGCGATGCGTCGATGCTTCGAACAGATCAGAGCGGACGTGTCCATATGTTAAAGGTCTCAGGTGGCAATATTGTATATCCATGGGTACGTTGGACGACTAACGGAACTACCAGGGTAGATTCTGCTTACGTCGTTATAACTCAAGACCGCGACCCAATTACAAGTATTCAAATTCGTCCTCAGGGAGATAGTGCCAGAACTGCAATGCCGGAGTTCGGATTTTGTTGTGGAGTATCGGTAATAGCCAAATCTGCGACCGGTGATTCTTTAGGGCTAATTCGTGTGCCATTAGAGGTTGTTGGTATCAAACCAGCCCAGGTCCTTAATACCTATTTGGGTCCGGTCGGGGTGACAATTGGATATGGTCAGTACATCATAGGTGTACGATTGCCAGGGCCATTCTGGCTTAAAGCAAAAGCGTTGGTTTACGGAATGTTACTTCAGGATAGTATTCAAATGATGGGACTGTATCCGCTAAGCACAAGAGTAACCATTAGTTTAGATGCTACCACATCAGAAATTACAAGCTTATCGAATGGACATACTCAAACCGTTCAGAAATGTGGGACCGTAGAGTTTCGTAATGATGGGATCAGTCAACCACTTGAAGTAATATTTGACGATCCGAGTAAAGTATCGGGATGTGTAGCGGGAGATGCAACAGGAAATATCGAAAGCATTGGCCGGAATGCGGTTGTGTCACGAAAAGTTCCTTCTGGACCCGTAAAATGGACTGCGCGTGTGAAGGATAGTGGTGCACAATCTCCTGTGATAACTGGTACTATAACAACAAGAGAGCCTTAAATGCCATTTTCACGAAGAAAATTTGTGCAGGCAGGAGCAGCTTTGGCGACATGCTCTGCGGTTCCTGCACATCTTTGGTCATCCTCAAATAAACGTAACGATATAGCTACGGATATTCAGGATCCTGCAATTAAGGCTATTGCTGATGCTAGTCTGAACGTTGCTCGCTGTTTAGGGGCAACATACGCAGACTCCCGGTTAGATCATACATATGAATACGACACCAAGTGGCGGGAAAAGAAAGAATCTATGTCTTTCGGGGTGCGAGTATTAGTAGATGGGTATTGGGGGTTTGCGTCGAGCCCCGTCTGGTCTAAAGATGAAGCCGCTCGCCTGGCCAGTGCTGCAATTCGTAATGCACGTGCAAATACAGTTGGAAAGTCTCGCTTTACAGAACTTGCTCCGCTTGGAGGAACCGAACAGAAGTTGATAGGTCACTGGTCAACTCCTGTTATTGATGATCCTTTTGAGATGAGCGAGGATGAAATTAAAGATTTCATATCGGCCTTTGGTAAGTATGTAACAAAACTAGATAACATTACGACAAATGGTTTTGGTGCCAAATTCCTTAAACAGGATAAACTGTTTGTGTCCACCATAGGTCATCATGTTACGCAGCAGATATATCAGACTACCGGTGACTTTCCGTTTACGGTCAACTACAAGGGAGTGAGTGCCAAATCATCACTCGATACTGTAACTACAGCCGGAGCAGGATTCGAATATATTCGTGGGCAACCACTAAGAGAGCAGATCAGACAATTAGTAGAGGAAGTAAAAGCGGATATGTCGTTGCCCTTTGTTCCAGTTGACGTAGGAAGATATGAAACCATTCTTGATGCTAACACAGTTGCATCGTTACTCAGTGAAACAATTGGCGTAGCAACTGAACTCGATCGCGCACTAGGATATGAAGCAAACGCCGGTGGAACAAGTTATATAGTTGACCCGCAGGAAATGGTGGGAACTCTTAAGATAGGGAGTCCTGAATTAACAGTTACAGCTAATCGAAGCGAAGCATTGGGAGCTGCAACTGTTAGATGGGATGATGAAGGCATTACTCCTACGGACTTCACACTTGTAAAAGACGGAGTTCTTAATGATATGCAGACAGATCGCGAAGGCGCCAGCGTTCTAAAAGAGGTGTATAGTCGTCAACAAAAGACAGTCCATTCATATGGATGTTCCTATGCCCCCAATTCAGCATTGGAACCGCTGACGCATTCCGCCAATTTACAAATTAAACCGAGTGTTGGCGCTGAATCCTTTGACTCACTAGTAGGAAAAGTCGAGAAAGGTATAGCATTTAAGCGAGGTAGCGTCGATATAGATCATCAGCAAATATCAGGATTGTTGTATGGACAGGCCTTCGAGGTTCGAAATGGTGAACGAGTTGCACGTATTGGTGGTGCTGCGATTATATTCAGGACACCTGAATTATGGAATGCGGTAGATTCTGTGGGCGGCGACTCTAGTACAAAACGAATAGGGCTACGAACATCAAAGGGGCAGCCTGCACGGAGCGCCTTTCACAGTGTTACTGGTGCGCCAATAGCTCTCAAAGAGACTACAGTTATTGATATATTAAGAAAGGCGTAATATATGAAGCAGATTAATATTGAATCGCCTGCGAGCGATCACGGTATGATGTCTCGGGAAGAAAGTGAGCGTATACTTAGCCGATTGCAAGAGGTTCGTGAGCACAAAGGGACTTACAAATTCACTGTAGCCAGCTCATGGAGTAGTGATATGCGCTGGGCAAGAAATCGCGCCAGTATGACTAGTGATAGACGTACAGTACAGATTTTTGCATTCTGTGAGATAGCCGGAGGAAAAGGCTCGGCGATCACCAACCAAATTGATGATATATCTCTTGAAGGTGTTTTACGGTCAGCTGAACGCCAAGCTTTGGAACTAGCCGATCAGCGTCCTACAGATATTCCTATGGGACTTCCTCCGATAGGTAAGATGCCGAAAGCTTTGACCTGGTCCGATCGCACAATCAATCGCACGGTCGAAGAGAGTGCGCAGGTAGTCCAGCATGCCTGTTCATTAGCGGAAGAAAGAAGTTTCCTGTCTGCGGGATATATTGAATCTTATGGGATGACACTTGGTTCTCTTTCTATCGACGTATACGATAGGATAGGACAGTTATATTCGGCGATGACACAGGCGCAGTGTAGCGCTACAGTTCGCCATCCGCAGGGAACGGCATCAGGATGGGCCGGTTTAGCACGATACGATCTTGGCAAAGTCGATGAGGCCGCAATTGCTGCTCGTGCAGTAGAGAAGTGTGTTGCTTCGCTGGATCCAGTTAGGATTGAGCCGGGGCGTTATACAGTAATATTAGAGCCGCAAGCAGTGGCAGATTTAGTATTACCCATGTTCGATTCAGGAAACTCTCATCCTGCATTTCGCCGCAATGCAGAAAATTCTGGGAAGGAGAATCCCTACTTTATGAGTTTTGATCATCTAGTAATGCGTGATGTCTCTAAGATCGGTATTCGGATAGTCGATGAGCGCATAACTATTTCACATGATCCTAACGATCCGGAGTTGGGAATTCTTGGCGGACCTGGTACCGGCCCTGTTACGTGGATAGACAAGGGCGTGCTCACAGGCATGACATACGATAGAGCGTATGCATTAAAGGAATTGAATGAAGACAGTATGGTAGCTCGTAGAATGAGTTTTCGTATGGAAGGGGGAAGCTCGTCAATCGCTGAAATGATTACTGGAACTCAACGGGGATTATTGGTTTCCAGGTTTTCTAAACTGCGTGTTGTTGATAGCAGGAGTTTACTGATGACTGGAGTTACTCGGGATGGTCTGTGGCTTATAGAAAAAGGTAAGATTTCCAAGGCAGTCAGAAACTTCAGATTCAGTGAATCTCCGCTGTTCGCATTGAATAACGTGGATCAGCTGGGAATCCCAACACCGGTTTATCAGCCATTTACGGCTCCAGAGATAGTTCCCATGTTTCCACAGTTTGGACTTACTCAGGTCATCGTTCCTCCGCTTAAGGTGAATGATTTTTCATTTACTTCAACGATTGATGCCATATGATCCGGTTCTTTAAGTCTCAATATATTGGACGAAATCTGAACTTGTTGGTTGTTATTACTGTGCTAACTCTTTGTACCGATATGCAAACAGCATATGCTCAGACACGTTTTGCTGTTCGCGATACTACTCCAGATGTTTCTAAGTATGTTAGTATGGAAGACTGTCTGGCTGGTCTGGAAAGGATAAAAGAATATGAAGTAAGAAAGTTGCCATATTGGATCGATACGGTGGAGTTAGTCGGAGGTGGAGAGTTGAGTCCAGTTGCAGCAAAGGCAAAGGACTTCTCGGCTCGCTGTCTTGCGAAGTTCAATCCGGATAGTGTTGATCTTGATAATTATATGCTTTGGATGCGAATGTATTTGAGCGCGGGAAACGATAAGGCTGCGGAATTGATCGCAAAGCGTAAATTGGATGAATCCTCATGGGAATCATCAGATTCCTCAAAATTGTTGTCACGAGTAATTGGTGGTGTTGTAGGCGAATACAGGAATGCCATTCCTAAACGGTCTCAATTAGGACGAGCTATTATTGATTTCTATCTCGAAGATCCCAACCGCCCCACATCTCTTGAGCATATAGTTAACCTTTATGTCTCCAAAACAGTGCAGGAATTAGATCGTGGAGATACTGCCGCAGGAAAGTTGTGGGCACATAAGGTACTGGCTGTAATAGACAGTTCTGCTAAGTTGGGGCGGGATTCCGCATTTATTAAAAAAAGTGGTTCAGTTTTTATAGCTCAAGCCAGGGAGCTGATTGAAAACGATGTATTATTAGATAGCCTGCGTGTTAGTGGGGAAGCATATGCAATGTTGAAACACTCGATATGGAAGGATACACCGAACGAAGTGAGAGAATCGCATATCAATATGATTGGTGAGAAAGCAAGGCCATTGAAGGGTGAGTTTATGTATTCACGTAGTGGTGAGCGTTTAAATAATTCGATAAAACTTACTGGAACTTCGGAATTGTCAGTGGCGTCATATCCAAGCATAGGGAAAGTGTCATTGGTTGTGTTTTTATATGGTGGATGCCGCGATGAAGCGCCGTCGACTAGTACTCCCAAGGAGCGTAACTCTCACCGTACGATGTGTCTCGATAGTTACACTATCATGCGCCGTATTGCAAAGCGATACCCAGAAGTTGATATGACAATAGTTACAAAAACTATGGGTTACTTGGGAGAAATAGGTCCTTTGGCCCCGGAGAATGAAGCAGATTCACTTAGAAGTCTATGGCTCGATAGACATAAGCTGCCAGCCAGACTGCTAGTTGAGAATACGGAATATTTCAGATTGCCAGGCTTGGATGGCAGGCGGGTCGATCATTCATATGAAAACTCCATGAATTATTCGTCTCTGTCCCCTAATAAGAGTGGTGAACTTCCTAATAAATCAGTTTATCTCATAGATTCGGACGGGACAATTTTACTTTCTGGTAGTCTACATCTTTCCTTTGAAAAGCAGGCGAAGGAAATTCTTGATGTTATTACTAAACGCGATAAAATCGTCGGGGACTCACAGACTAGGCGCTAGCCTGGGGGACCTCCGTAGTGGAGATTCTGCAAGCCCGATCCGCACTTTTCTAAAAAATCCTTTAGGTAATTCCCGCCCCACGCGCTACTATACAGATAAGAAACCTGTTTCCCAGCTTGCGTGTGAGAACCTCAGATGCTCACAAATTAAATATCCGTCTTTCTGTAGCCGACTCTTCTGCCATCTCTCAGCATAAGAGAAGTCAAACGACAGACCTGGCTGAATCGCTTGTGGAGTCGTTGAGAAACAACGATCCCCAGGCGCTGGAGGCTCTTTATTACGCCTATGCTACCCCCCTCTCACGCTTCGCAGCCCGATTCCTGGGGTCTCGCGAGGCTGCGATGGACGTAATACACGACGTCTATGTATCAATTTGGGAGCGTCGGCATACGATAGAGGTCAGAACCACTTTTAAAGCTTACCTGTACTCCGCCGTCCGCCGTCGTGCTTCTGACATACTGAGGCACAGGAAAGTTGTAGAGAACAACGAACTCCTGGCTGATCTCACTGCCCCCCCGGGCCAATCCCAACCAGATCTCCTTCCAGACGAGCAGTACGTCCATAATGAACTCTCTGCCTCGCTGCGCCAGGCCATAAATTCGCTCCCTAATCGTACGCGTGAGGTAACACGGTTGCGTTGGGAAGATGGGCTTGGCAGAACAGAGATAGCAGAAGCCCTGGAAATAAGTGTGAAAACTGTGGACAACCTTTTGGTGGTTGCTATGAAGGCCCTGCGGAAAGCGTTAAAAAATAAATAAAAACCAATAGGGAATTCTGGGTTCTGTCGCGACCTAACTACAGGATGAATTTTCTTGATCGTGCATCAGACCTTGAACGGGCAGAAATGCTGTCGCGCTACATTAATGGCACATCTTCGGTAGAGGAGAGTGCTGCTATGCGCGTCTGGATTACGTCCGTGTCTGGACGCGCCGATGCTGGTGATGCAGTAGGGGAGATGTGGAAGAAGTCTTCCGATGAAGTGGCTATAAAAGATTTAATAAGTGGCTGGGATATAATAGAGAAACGGGCCAGTCTTAAATCCAATGCCGGGCATGATTTCGAAAAGGCACGAGATACCGAAGGGTTGCGGTCGTCATCAGCAGAGGGGGTTGTTGTTAACGCTCCTCAATGGTGGAAGCGAAATATTCGATTAACAACATATATCGCATCCGCTATTGCAGTAGTGGTCGTGGCAGCTTCATCTGTCTTATTTCTCAATAGCTCCTCGTCACCGCTTGCTTATTCATCGGGTAATATCGCAGCGTACTCTGTATCCTCTACGCTTCCAGGTCAGCGATCTTCAATCGATCTTCCCGATGGCACTCGTGTTTTTCTAAACGCTGGAACCACACTCGAAGTTCCTCGAAACTATAGTGATGACAATCGTTACGTTCGTCTGATTGGACACGCAGTTTTTGAAGTGGTTGCTTCAAAGAATAGCCCATTTATAGTAGATGCAGCTGGTACCCGCAGCACAGTACTTGGGACATCCTTCAGTGTCAGAGCTTACGATTCGAATGTAAGAGTGGCTGTAAGCTCCGGAAAAGTTTTGGTCGCTCCATGTACAATAAATATGGGTAATACTGTTTGCAGTAACGTTGACTCACGAGAAGCGCTCGTTGCCAATGATATAGCAACGATATCGCCGATGGGAACTGTTAGGATCGTGCGCTCGGTGGAGCGGGAACTGAACGATTTCAGTTTCATGTCGGGGCGTTTGAACCTGTCAAGAAGGCAGCTTGTTGATGCTATACCTGATATCAACCGCTGGTTTGATGTAGATATTCAATTAAAAGATGCTGCAATAGGAGAGAAGCTGTTTGAGGGATCATTCCCTAGCGGAACTCTCGAGTCCTTTCTGCAGTCCCTGTCGGTAGTTCTGAATGTAAATGTGGAACGTAACGGGCGGGTTATTGTTTTGTCACCTGCAGTCTTATAACTGGAGATTCGATGTACTGCACTTCCATGGTTTTATCACGGCTCCTGGTCCTATCGCTTATTGTCCCTTTTGTAGGCATCAACTCTCAGGCTCCGTATGTTTCGTCTTTGCCGGCTAGTAATGCAGATGGCCTTAAGGGGGCATCGAGTGATTCCCGGGATATGGCACGGCAAAAATATCAATCCATACGAATTAGTAGAGCTTTCGAACGTGTTGTGTTACGGGAAGCTCTCATGGCGGTGGCTAAAGAGGCCGGTCTAGCTATATCATTCGATGGAAGCGATGAGCTTCTGACTAGAGAGCTCAATAGGCGCATCACCGCAAAGTTTGTCGATGCTTCTGTTACTGATGTATTCAGGGAACTCCTAAAAAACAGCGACTTTGAAGCAAGAAGTTCAAGCGATGGCAAAGCTGTAATGATTACAAAGACAAGCAATATTGCAACTGGGGTAAAGAATCAGGCGACTGGTTCAGTCTCCGGGATAGTTGTTGATTCGGCGACTGGTAAAGGTATTGATGGAGTCACTGTTGCGCTGGTTGGTAGCAGGTTTTCTGTAATGACAGCAGGTGGTGGCAGATTTGCTATTCCAGCTGTTCCAAATGGAAGCTATCAACTAAGGGTCAAGTTATTGGGATATGTTCAAAAGAGCGTATCTGTAGCCGTGAATAATAAGCCTACAAACGTAACTATTCAGCTTATAGCTTCGGCTACATCATTAAACGAGGTTGTTACTACTGCGACAGGAAAGCAGCGCCGTGTAGATATATCCAACGATGTAGTAAAGATTGATGCTGCAAAGTTAATGGAAGCAGCACCGGTGCGTAGTGTTACTGATCTTCTTCAGGCGGCTCAGGTAAACGGTGTAACAATAACTCCAAGCAGTGGTGAGCCGGGAGCGCCGAAGAGAATTCGTATTGGTGGTCTTGGTAGTATATCTCAGAATAATGATCCGGTTGTGATCGTCGACGGTGTGTGGATTAAGGCTGATTTTTCTACGAAGGATGTTGCCAGGCAGTTAGGTGGTCAGGCTGGATACGGCGGTTACATGCCTTCCGCATTAGATGCAATCGACCCAAATACGATCGAAACAATTGAAGTTGTGCGCGGCCCGGCTGCGGCTACGTTGTATGGGCCCGACGCAGCTAATGGTGTAATACTGATTACAACAAAGCGTGGTTCAATAGGCCCTGCGAGGTGGGATATGCACTATTCGCACGACAGGTTAGCTCCAACTGGTAGTTATCCCTTTTTGTATAAAGGCATCGGCCACCCTCTGTTCTCAACAGAACCTATGGACTGTGGTGTTTCAGACATAGTCGCTAAACGCTGTATACAGGACTCGCTGATAGTGTGGTCCGATGGTGATCCATTGCTAAGAAATGAAGGGTCTGGCTCAACTAATTTACTCTCTGCGTCTGTTAGTGGTGGAGCAGGGCAGGTTCGTTACAACTTGAGTGCCGGGCTTACCGATCAAGGGGGCACCCGCAGGCTCAATGAAATAACTCAGGCACGTGCGCGAATCCTTTCTATACCGGTTGAAAATAGATATCTAAAGCCAAGCCAGATGCGTAATAGAAGACTATCGGCGCGCTTAGATATATCTCCAAGGCAAGGCCTCGACTTTTCGTTGAGTTTGGATGGGTCGCAGCAAAATTCCACTGAAAATGAGTTCAGAATGGCATTTAGCAATTTAACGGTTTATGACTCGATGAATATTGTGAATGTTAGTGGTGGAATAGGGCTGGAGAAGAAATCTTCGCGGACAACAAGTGGACGGGTAAGCCTTGTTACGCGGTGGAATCCAAACTCGTGGTCACTGTTCAGTACTACATTGGGCATAGACAAGCAAGTGCAAAGCGAAGCACTAACAGCAGAGAATCCTCGTTGTGCTCGTGGAGTATGTTCTCTATTTTCGGTTAAAGATCAGACCGCTGGGCGTGAGGCCTCTGTATACACGATTCGAGCTCAATCCTCTTTTACTCCTTCGCTCGGTGTACCCGAGCGGTTTATACGCATTCAGCCAGGCGTAACTTTTGATCTTAGAAGACAGGTAAACTATCGTCATTCCGCATTGATCGAACGATTTGCTGATAGCTCCACGTCGATCGGCGATCTTCATGCGGGTCCGCAAACCGCAGTGGGTGGTGTGTCATTAAATGCAAATATCAGGTTGTTCGACAGAATTTCTTTTGATCCTGCTATTCGCCACGACTTTAGCGGGGCAAAGGAGCTCCAGAATAATTCAAAAGCGTATCCTAGACTAGGTACATCGTGGTTGGTGTCTGATGAACCATTTTTTCCTCAATCGTCCTGGGTTTCTACACTACGATTGAGGGGGGCATTCGGTTATGCATCTGTTCAGCCAACATTAAGTCAACTCTATGGTCGTTACGGTAGAAGCACTACAACTATTACAGGGGTCTCACTGCCAACTATACAGCTATACGCTATTGGAAATCCTAACCTGCAACCGGAACGAAGTTCAGAAATAGAAGTTGGTTTTGATGCTGATATGTTTGATGAACGTGTAATGCTAACGTTGACATACGGAAACAAACAGAACCAAAATACTCTTGTCGATCGACAGTTGGCCTCATCTGCTGGTGTCACTTCTGGAAGACAGGAGAATATTGCGAAAGTTGTAAATCAGTCGACAATGATACAGGTAATTGCTCGTCCTATTGAGCGCAACAACTTTAGAGTGAGGCTAACAACCAATCTAACGTTCTCATCTAATGAGATTAAGGCTCTTGGCTCCGGGGTATCGCTATATGGCACATTTGACCAGCGCTATGTAGAAGGTTATCCAGTAGGAGGATTGTGGTCGCGCCCGGTACTGGGGATTATGGATAGTGACAACGATGGATTTATTAGCCTGTCTGAAATTGTCTTTGCTGATAGTTTGGCTTATATGGGGTCGAATATGCCTCGTTATACAATGGGGAACAATATAGAAGTTGGTTTTCTAGGCAACTTCACATTTAATGCATTTGTGGATTATAAAGGACCGTTTACTCAGAACCGAACCTTTGATAGTCGTAATATGAGAGGATACTGGGATCCTAACAGCTCACTGGAGGAGAGGATGCTCCCAACTGTTGTGTCTCGCTTGAGCGGCGGGGCGGGAAATACTAAAGATCTACAAACTGTAAAAGAACTTCGCCTTCAATCTGCCAGTATCTCCATGAATGTCCCAATGCAGATAGTTCGGAGACTTGGAGCACAGAGTATACACGTATCATTACAGGGATCGAATTTGGGTCTCTGGAGTCAGTACCGGGGCCGCGATCCAGGGGTAAACTCGTCGCCTGTCGGTGAAAAATTGACAGATTCAGGTAAAGCCATCGGGCTTACTCGAAATTATTCGCTGCAGTTTCGAGTGAGGTATTAAAAAATGACTCGTATTAAACACCTTCGTAGGTTGATTGTTGGAGCAGTTGATAGTTCTGCTTTAATTCGTATCCTGTTGATACCAGTGTTGCTGATTTCCCTTTCGGGATGCGCTATAGATCGACTGCTTACTTCAAGCGATCCCGTAGAAGGAGCAGTCATTGATCTCTCTGATGTAAAGACAAGAAATGGTGCCATTCGTTTTCATCGCTCAGTTATGGTGGCGCTGACTAGTGCGTTTGCACAGGTATCCTACTTCACAGCTGTCTTTACCGATGAGATGACCAAGGATCTCCTTTCAACTACCTACGATGGGGCTGTTTTGGACGCTAGAAAGCAGAGTAGCCAAATTTTGCCAGGCGTCCTCGCTGACAATGCTTATAATGCTTTACATATAGCTCGAGTTAATGCGGCCCAGGCTATTACTCTATTACAGCGTTATGGGATAGGGGCTGATTCTGCGCTTATTGGCGAAGCATATGCAGCTCAGGCTCAAACAATTGTTTATTTAGGCGAGATGTTCTGTTCCGGAATTCCTCTGACCAGAGCTCCATTTGATGGGGGATTGGAGTACACAAGGGGAATGTCGACTGCTGAGTTGTTTCAAACTGCGGCTGCACTTTTTGATACTGCAATTGCATACGCAGGTGACAGCGTTAGAGTGGCTTCATTAGCTAAGATTGGGAAGGGGCGCGCGTTGATGAACCTGGGACTGTACGATCAGGCGCTAAATGTTGTTCGAGACGTGGAAACATCGTACATGTATTCGTTGCGATTCTCTTCGGCTACAGGTGGTGTTACACTATGGACAATCACGACTGCTGCGAATCCTGCCATTTTTGAGGTTGGTAACGGAGAAGGAGAGAACGGAATTGATTGGACTAGTACTCCAGGTGATCCAAGAGTACCGTTTTCGACATCGAGTCCACATCGCCAGCAAAAGGTGTTGGGAACATCTGTATTGTTACCGATGGCGAAAGGCATTGAAGCGAGGATGATTGAAGCGGAAGCTTTATTACAGCCCCCCAACTCGCCGGCGGGTGATTGGCTTGGACCAATTAACAGTGCTCGCGCAACAGTTGGGCTCGCTGCACTAACCGATCCAGGAACAGCTGATTCCAGGATCGACATGGTATTTAACGAACGCGCATACTGGAATTTTCTTGAAGGACACAGGTTGGCCGACTATAGACGCTTGGTAAGACAGTATGAGAGATTGCCCATGAATGTTTATCCATATGGTATTTATACGCAGGGTGGCTGGTCGGTATTAGCATACGAGAATAACTATGTCTTTAGCCCGCCCCGTAACGAAGAAGAACGTAATCATCTGTATACTGGATGTATTGACCTAAATCCATAACATATTATGAAATTACTTTTTGTAGGTCTCTTATCATCTGCAATGTTACTATCTGGATGCGCTGATCCATCTGGTCCATTGGCTCCGAAGGTGTTACCATCTGAACTATTTGCTTCTATAGTGATAGATGTCGAATCGGGAATATTTGCGGTTGGTGATTCGATAGATTTTAAGGCTACTGCCTTAAGTATATCAAAGGATACAATTCCGCTCATAGGCCGATCTCTCGAATGGGGGGTGAGTGATCCATCAAAGATTCGTATAGATCAGAATGGCCGCGTACATTTTCTCAAATCCTCAGATGACGCTATTGTATATCCGTGGGTTCGTTGGACCTATAACGGTGTAACTCGTGCAGATTCAGCGTACCTGGTTATTACGCAGAATCGCCCTCCTGTTGCAAGTATAAAGATCAGGCAGAGCGGTGACAGCGCACGGATATCTACAGATGCTGCTGGCAATTGCTGTGCTTTTTCTGTAATAGCCGTAGATGCAGCTGGTGACTCACTGGTCCCTATTAGGGCTCCTGTCTGGTCAAATCCACGAGTTGCTGAGAGCGAGCTCAATATTGGCTATTATGGGGCTTTGGGTATCCGACTAGGATTTGGGCAGTATTCCGTTATGTCCAAGGTGATAGGTCCGTTCTGGTTGAAAACTGAAACTCTGGTATATGGCACGTTGATGCGTGATAGTATCAAATTGATGGGGCTATATCCACTTGGTGGTAGAGTAACGATCAGTCCGGATCCCATTACTGCCGAGATTTCAACTACTTCAATTGGATATTCTCATAAAGGATATTCTCATATAGTTCAGCCATGCGGATCAATAGAGTTTAGCAACAGGATGACTCAGCCAATTGAAGTGGTATTTGATGAACCTGAAAAAGTTTCAGGATGTGTGCCTGGAGATGCGATTGGTAACATTGACAGCGTTGCACGCAATGCAATTATCTCACGAAAAATTCCGTCCGGAACCGTAAAATGGACAGCACGTGTTAAAGGAAGCGGCCCTTTAGCCCATACAGTATCCGGCACTGTAACAACGAGAGAACCATAAAATGTCATTATCGCGAAGGAAGTTTGTGCAGACAGGTACTGCCCTGGCTGCTATAGGTACAACTATGCCGGGATCACTTTTGTCGTCTGT
The DNA here is from genome assembly GCA_040394885.1 of Gemmatimonas phototrophica. Taxonomy (GTDB): domain Bacteria; phylum Gemmatimonadota; class Gemmatimonadetes; order Gemmatimonadales; family Gemmatimonadaceae; genus Fen-1247. The sequence continues at coordinate 33,740 of JBEBRK010000014.1, read as the reverse complement.
GAGAGAACGACAAAGTGAAATCAGTGATATCCAGGACCCTGCAATTAAAGAGATCGCTAACGTAGCTCTGGAAGTTGCGCGTTCGTCCGGTGCATCCTATGCGGATGCAAGGATGGAGCACAACTATGAGTGTAACGAGTTGGCAGCTTCTTCAAAGGCCGAGTCTATGACGATTGGAGTACGGGTGTTAGTTGATGGGTACTGGGGTTTTGCGTCAAGCCCTGTCTGGAGTAATGAAGAGGCTAAAAGACTTGCAAACGAAGCGGTTAGAAATGCGCGTGCAAATAATATTGGAAACTCCAGACGCACAGAGCTGGCTCCTGTCATGGAATCGGTCGATCAATTACAGGGACATTGGGTTACCCCAATAGTTGATGATCCGTTCTTACTTAGCTTTGATGAGATGGAAGATTATTTCAGAGGAGTTACGTCCGCGATGAATCGTTTACCTGATATTACGCTAAATGCAAAGGCTGACTTCTTCAAACGTGATAAACTGTTTGTATCAACTGTAGGGCATAGTCAGACGCAGCGGCAATATCTGTCAAGCGGCGATTTTAAGATGAAAGTAAAACACCATGGACGGGAAGTAGAGGTTGTTTTGGATACAACAACACTAGCTTCAGCTGGATTCGAATATATCCGTGGACAGAATATACGGGAGCAGTTATTAAAGCTAATCGAGGAAGCAAAAGAAGAGATGTCTCTTCCAATGGCTCCAGTTGAGATTGGTAGACATGAAGTAGTTATCGACGCAAATTCCGTTGCTGGACTTGTTTGTGATACTATAGGACTTGCCACTGAACTGGATAGGGCTTTAGGATTTGAAGCGAATGCATCTGGTACCAGTTACATAGTTGACCCACTTGAAATGATTGGCAGTTTTAAAATCGGTAGCCCTGAATTAACGATTACTGCGAATAGAAGTGAGCCAATGGGTGCAGCCACAGTAAAGTGGGATGATGAGGGTACTATGCCGAAAGAGTTCACTTTGGTGAATAAGGGTGTCCTGGAGGATATGCAAACCGACCGTGAGAGCGCGATGGTGCTTCGGTCAGCCTACGAAAAGCAAAATAAGCCTATGCAATCTTATGGATGCTCGTTCGCACCTCGGGCAGATCAGTCACAACTTACCCATGCGGCAAACCTTAAGGTTGTGCCTGGCAAGGATGGTAATACATTTGAATCCCTTATCGCTGGAGTCGAGAAAGGGGTAGTATTTAAGGGCGCTATGATTGATATAGATCATCAACAGATTTCCGGAATGATTTCCGGTAAAGCCTTCGAAGTAAGGCATGGCAAACGTGTAGCGCAGTTAATGGGTGCCGGAATGATATTCCGAACACCAGAATTATGGGGTGCACTTTCGAGTACCGGTGACAAATCAAGTCAGAAAAGAATCGGTATGCGATATTTTAAGGGGGAACCCAAGCGCATGTCTGCATTATCAGTAACCAGTGTACCAATCGCCTTAAAAGAAGGATCAGTAGTAGATATCACCAGGAAGGCATAGCTATGGGCAATACAAATTTCGAATCATCCGATAATGAGTTCGGACTGCTATCTTCAGAGCAGATTGACAGAGTGATGGACAAGTTGGCAAAATCCCGACGATTAAAGGCCAATTACCGTTTTGTTGTAAGCAGCACAATCAACAGCGATATACGATGGGCTAGAAATCGCGCCAGCATGACTAGTAATCGCCGTGGCGTGAATGTGTTTATAATTTGTAGGATAGATACTAGTGGATCAAGCATCCTGACAAACCAATTAGATGATGTATCACTTGAGGGAACGCTTAGAGAAGTTGAAAGTAACTGCTTGCGAGGAGCAGATTATAAGCGTCCGTTGGACTCTCCAATTGAAAAAAGTTTTGTACCAAGAGCCTCCAATACTGTTACCTGGTCTGACAGGACTCTTACCCGTTCCATAGAAGAAGCGGCGGCAATAGTTAAGGAAGCCACCTCACCAGCGGAGGATCAGGGTTTTCTATCGGCTGGATTTATTGATTCTTATGGAATGTCGATGGGAGTTGTTGACGTAGATCAATATGATAGATACGACAGGAATTTCTATCGAATGACGCAGGCTCAGTGTAGTTCGACTGTCAGACATCCGCAGGGGACATCATCTGGATGGGCAGGATTAGCGCGTTATGACTTGAATAAAATAGATGAAATACAGTTAGCCAAACTAGCTGTGGAAAAATGTCTTTCATCTGTCAACCCTGTTAGAATTGAACCGGGACGTTATACAGTAATACTTGAGCCACAAGCTGTTGGAGAGTTGGTGCAAACAATGCTGGATTCACCACTTGCGTACGCGTCCCATCGCGATAAATCAGAGAGGGGAGGTCCGTACTTTCTTAATGTAAATCGATCGCTAAATAGAGGCATCGCAAAGCTGGGACTGAAGATCGTTGACGAACGCATAACAATTTCACACGATCCGTCTGATCCCGACCTTGGTATACTGCCGGTTCCTGGCACTTTACCGATTAAATGGATCGACAAAGGAGTGTTAAACGAGCTAACGCACAGTTACGGCGGCTATTCCCTGTCGGAACTGAACGACGGTAGCAGAAGGGAGCGAAGAGGTAGTTTTCGGATGGATGGGGGAAATACTTCAATAGACGAGATGATTGCAGGCACAGAGCGCGGATTAGTTGTGGCGAGATTTTCAAAGCTTCGTCAGATTGATGCAGATAGCTTGTTGGCTACTGGTGTAACGCGTGATGGATTGTGGTTGATTGAGAAAGGGAAAGTATCAAAGGCCGTCAGGAATTTCCGAATTACGGAATCTCCTCTATTTGCATTAAACAATGTTGAGGAAGTCGGAGCTGCCCAGCCAATATTTCAGCCTGGTCCTGTACCAGAACTCGATTACTTATTCCCGGAATTCGCACTTACACAGGTTATCGCCCCAACTCTTAAGGTTCGGGATTTTAGTTTCACCAGTACTATCGACGCTATATGATTGGGAAGATTATGGGCAGGTTGCCCTTATTAGCTGCTGTATTTCTTGGATACACTTCAATGACGGCAGGTGCAGCAACACTTGGTGCGCAAACAAGGTTTGCTAAGCGAGATACTGTTGCTAACCTGTCAAAGTACACGAATGTTGAAGAGTGCTATCAGGGGATGGAGAGAGTTATCCGCACGGAGATAAAAAAACTTCCCTACTGGATTGATACGGTCGAAGTCAATGGTAGAGAATCGTTTGATTCATTACCGCGGAGCGTTAAAAAATTTTCTGCGGAATGTCTGAAAAAGTTCAACCCTGATAGTGTCAATTTAAAAGACTATGATCTGTGGATATCTCTATTCCTGGGAGCAGGGAATGACGAAGTTGTAGAGAAGATTGTCGCAAGAAAACTTTCTTCATTAACCTGGAATCCAGACTCTGGTTCCGATTCACTCGGTAGAGAAATATTAGGTGTTATCGGTAGATACAGGCAAGCGCGTCCAGTTAGATATGAAATGATAGGTACTTTAGTGGACTCATATTTAAATGGTCCCCAGAAACCCACCTACGCTCGAGATTTGCTAATGCTCTATCGCGCGAAAGCAAATATGGAGCTGGCTTCGGGCGATACGGTTTCGGCCAAGGAATGGGCGCAAAAGGTTCAGGCTTTGATCGAAACTCCTCCAAGTACGCTAATAGACTCAATATATTTTGCAAAGGAATCGGGGGCGGTACGTGGAGCGGTGTCAGAAATAATGCGTGCTTCCGAACTTGAAGACAGTTTGAAAATTAGTGGGAATGCTTATGCTGGATTAAGGCGCTCATTCTGGAAGAATGCTCGTGTCAGTCAATCGTCTGATATACTTAGTCCGATGGTGGGCGAGAAGGCCGCGCCGCTGATTGGAAGATATGTGTACTCTCGTGACGGAGTTCTTGTCGACAATCCGGCGAACTCTGAGGGCGAAGTGAATCACGCCACTAGTTACCCGACAAACGGCAAGCTGTCGTTGGTTGTGTTTCTTTACGGAGGGTGTAGAGAGGATACGCCAATACCACCTTCCGGTTTAGGTCGGGCGACTTTTCGGTGGATGTGTTTAAATACCTATACTCTTATGAACAGGTTGGCTAATCGCTACCCGAATTTGGAAGTTGTGATAGTTAGCCGTACTATGGGTTACCTCGGTCAAGAGGGGCCATTCGAGCCAAAGGTAGAAGCCGATATGCTTAAGTCCTGGTGGCTTGATAATCATAAGCTTCCTGCTCGACTTGTAATAGCTGAAACGGAGTTTTTCAGATTGCCGGCACCGGATAACAGGCGTTTGGACTCTCAGGATCCCAACGCTGATAACTATCGGAAGCTCAGACTTGAATCGTCTGAAATTAGGAATGCTTCATTCTTCCTAATCGATACCGATGGGACAATAATAGAATCTTCTAGGCTTGATGTAGATGGTGAGAGGAGAATCAAGTCGCTCCTTGATGTAATTAAGACACGCAAATAGGCGTAATTAAAGGAGCTTACTTTACTCTGGAAAAAGCCTCTGGGCGCACTCGATCGGTTGATCGGGATAGCCGAGAGGCTTTTTACTTGGATATGGAACCATCTTGATATATTCAGAATACCGTTTGGGAAAGTAATCAGTAATTCAACGTCTAATACCTAAGCAACTGAATTCTATGTGCTATATCCCCCCTTCCGCAAATTATCATGACTGTGCAAGATTATATGCATGGACGCCTCTTTCAACCCAAACCAACTCTCTGACCAGGAGTATATAAAAGGCGTTCGGGCCAGTAGCGAGGAAGTATTCGCCAAATTAGTAGATACTTATATCGATGCACTAACACGCTTTGCGTTTGGAATAATCGGCGAAGAAGACGCGGCCCATGATGTAATTCAGGAAACCTTTGGACGCATCTGGCAGATCAGATTGGAGTGGAACCCCCAGTCTACCGTTAAAGCCTACCATGCACCGCTCTTGGCAAAATCCTTCCTTATTCGTCACATTCAATTAATCTAAACCCCTCATCCAACCAGCCTGTAACACCTCCCGCCATAATCTTGACCGGCCTCCCCAACTGTGCTAGCCTTAACGCCCCTCTTGCAGCACCATTACAATGCGGCCCCGCACAATAAGTAACAAAAGTTGTATCTTCCGGCCATTTATCCATCTTTGATTTCACAATCTTACCATGCGGAATATTGATGGCGCCGGGGATATGACCTTTGGCGAACAATATAGGGCTACGTACGTCAAGTAAAACGAAATCCGCTCCGTGGGATATGGCGTCGTGAACGTCCCAGCAATCGGTTTCAAACTCGAATTCAGATGCGAAATGCTCTATCGCAATTTCGCTGGGTGCCGGAGGGATCGCAGTAACGGCAGTTGGCATGGACGTGTTAGTAGTAAAGTAATATTCAAATCTAACACGTCACAGCGATCACCTATACCTGGTCCTCTCACCCCCCAAGCATCCCCTCCGGATCCAACGCCCGATCCAACTCTTCCTTCGTCATCAACCCCTGCTCCAGCACCAACTCATAAACCCCTCTCCCGCTCTTCAACGCCTCGCGCGCAATCTCAGTACTAGCCTCATACCCAATCACCGGCACCAGTGCAGTAACAATCCCAATAGACTGCTCAACAAAATACCGCATCCGATCCACATTAGCAGTAATCCCAACAATACAACGCGTCTCCAGCACCTTGCACGCGTTTGTCAAAGATTTCATTCCGCGCAACAACCTGAACGCAATAATCGGCTCAAACACATTGAGCTGTAACTGTCCAGCTTCTGCCGCCATTGTAATTGTTACATCACCACCAATTACATCGTAACAAACCTGATTGACAACTTCAGGTATTACAGGATTAACCTTCCCAGGCATAATCGACGAGCCAGGCTGCATTGGCGGAAGGTTGATTTCATTAAGTCCTGTACGCGGTCCAGACGACAAGAGCCTCAGATCATTACATATTTTAGAAAGCTTGGTTGCACAACGCTTTACAACTCCCGACAACTGAACAAACGCTCCTGTATCAGCAGTTGCTTCCACAAGGTCAATTGCAGTAACTAACGGAAGTCCTGTAATCTCAGAAAGGTGTTTGCGCACAACTTCAGCATAACCCTTTGGCGTGTTGATCCCTGTTCCAATCGCAGTTGCACCCATGTTTATCTCATGGATGAGATTCTGTGCTTCAGTTAATCTGTCGACATCTTCGAGGATTGTATTCGAAAAGGCTCTGAACTCCTGTCCAAGTGTCATCGGAACAGCATCCTGCAACTGTGTTCGTCCCATCTTTATGTATGGTGCAAACTCATCGCCTTTCTGCTTAAGTGCACGTGCAACTCCCTGCATTGCTTCCTGTAATTCGGCTATGCTGCTGTGGAGTGCAAGTTTGATTGCAGTCGGATATACGTCGTTAGTTGACTGGCTAAGATTTACATGATTGTTTGGATGTACAACTTTGTAATCTCCGTACTCTTTGCCAAGATGCTTCAGTGCGAGGTTCGCAATAACCTCGTTTGCGTTCATGTTGGTAGAGGTTCCAGCACCACCCTGGATCATATCTACAGGAAAGTGTTCATGATGGCTGCCAGCGCGCAGCTCCCCTGCGGCCTTGCTGATCGCGTTGGCTATTTCTGGCTTTAGCAACCCCAGCTCCTGGTTGGCCAGTGCAGCAGCTTCTTTGACGGCAGCCAACCCGGAGATTAGAGACGGGAAGTCGCTGATTTTAGTCCCGGAAATTGGGAAGTTCTCAAGCGCCCTGAGTGTCTGAATTCCATAAAGTGCATCTGCGGGGACCTGGCGTTCCCCTAACAGGTCGTGTTCGAGACGGAAATTCTCTGAAGCTGGATTTGTCATGGTCCCGAAATGTAGTTACTAAGTGCAGTACTTATTAGCTTTCATCATGGGCGAAATGCAAGAAATTCAGGGCTCTGTCCAACCAGACAGCTATAATCCTTCCGAAGTCGAGTCTAAGTGGAAAAACCTCTGGACCGAGCGGCATACTAACGTACCCGATATCAAGGGTGCAAAAAATCCGTATTATGCACTTATGATGTTTCCCTATCCATCTGCCGAAGGGTTGCATGTAGGGAACATGTTCGCATTTACGGGCAATGACATTCATGCCAGATATCAGCGATTACAGGGCAAGGATGTTTTTGAGCCGCTAGGATATGATGCGTTTGGTATCCATTCGGAGAACTATGCTCTGAAGGTGGGGATGCATCCTGCGGATCTGATCCCAAAAAATATCGCCAACTTCAGGCGTCAGCTGGAACGTGCCGGTCTTATGGTAGACTGGACTCGCTCGCTGTCTACCACCGACCCTGACTATTACAGGTGGACTCAGTGGGTGTTCTTGCAGCTGTACAAACAGGGGCTCGCCTATAAAAAGAAGGGTGCGGTAAACTGGTGCCCGTTCGATAAAACTGTTCTGGCCAATGAGCAGGTGGAAAACGGTCTCTGCGAACGCTGTGGTACTAAAGTGGAGCAGCGGTTCCTGGAGCAGTGGTTCTTTGAAATTTCAAAGTACGCTCCAAGGCTGCTGGAAAATCTGGATAGGTTGGACTGGTCCGAGACAACCAAAGCCGCCCAGCGCAACTGGATAGGTCGTTCGAATGGCGCTGAGATTGATTTTCGTCTGGCGACCAAGGTGGACGGCGAAGATGACTACCGCTCTATCCGGGTTTTTACAACTCGCCCTGATACGATTTTAGGTGTCACCTACATGGTTCTGGCTCCTGAACACCCGCTTGTCGACAGTATTGCAACGGCTGAGCAAAGGTTGGCAGTAGACAATTACCGCGAAGAGGCCAAAAAGAAGGATCTTATTGCCCGTAAGGTCAATAAGGAAAAAACAGGCGTATTCACTGGTGCTTATGCCATCAATCCAGCTACTGGTAAGCATGTACCTATCTGGATCTCTGACTATGTCCTGATGGAATATGGCACAGGCGCAATTATGGCTGTCCCTGGTCATGATGAGCGTGATGGTGAGTTCGCAGAGACTTTTGGTCTTCCAATCGTTGTTCTAACAGACGAGGAGATGGAGTCTGCACCAAAGGTTGGTGTAGACGTTGTTAACTATCGTTTGCATGACTGGTGCATCTCGCGTCAGAGATACTGGGGGCCGCCAATTCCTATCATCTACTGCGATGACTGTGGTCCAGTGCCGGTTCCGGAAAATCAGCTTCCTGTGTTGCTGCCACCAATCGACGACTTTAAGCCGGACGATTCCGGGGTATCGCCTTTAGCGCGTCACGAAGAGTGGTACATCACTCCATGCCCGAACTGTGGTAAGCAGGGAAGGCGCGAGACGGATGTTTCGGACACATTCCTGGATAGTGCGTGGTACTTCCTGCGTTATCCAAGCGTAGGCATCGATGACAAGCCGTTCGATCCGGAAATAACAAAGCGTTGGTTGCCTGTTGATACTTATATCGGCGGGAATGAGCATGCTGTGCTTCACCTGTTGTACTCACGATTCATTACAATGGTGTTGAAGGACGGAGGCCATATCGAGTTTGATGAGCCATTTACAAAGTTTCGTGCTCACGGGCTGATAATTCGTGAAGGCGCCAAGATGTCCAAGAGTAAGGGTAACGTTGTTAATCCGGATGAATACATCGATGAGTGGGGAGCTGATTCGTTCCGTACCTATCTGATGTTCCTTGGGCCATTCGAAGAGGGTGGTGATTTTAGAGATCAGGGGATCTCCGGTGTTCGTCGTTTCCTGGACAGGTTATGGTCTTCTGTCCTCAACTGTGAGCACACTGGTGAACCTGATGCGGATGTCATTCGCAAGCTGCATCAGACAATTAAGAAGGCCGGTGATGATACGGCGAAGCTCAGCTACAACACCGCTATCGCTGCTATGATGGAGTATATGAATGTGGTGCGTAAGGGTGAGCGTAAATCGCATGCTAAAGAAATTGCGCCTCTCGTTCAGCTGGTTGCGCCATTTGCTCCGCATATTGCGGAAGAGTTGTGGGAGCGTATGGGTAACTCCGAAAGTGTGTTTAACTCTACATGGCCAACATACGATCCTGCTTCTCTAACTGAAGACTCTGTTGAAATAGCGGTTCAGGTTAACGGTAAGATGCGTGGCAAGATCTCTGTATCGGCTGGTGTTCAGCAGGATGAGGCTTATTCGGCGGCGATAGCAGTTCCGGGTATTGCCAAGTTTGTTACCGGAGAACCTAAAAAGGTTGTGTTTGTTCCTGGCCGTTTGTTGAGTATTGTGGTTTAACGGTAAGGGTGTACAGCCGGGTTTGTAGAAGTTGCTTGTAATGCTAAAGGGCTTTGTAGTAGATGGGCTCTGTAACACAGAGAGGGCCGGTTAGCATACAGAGAGTCGATTAGAAACAGATCCCAGTAACATCAAAACGGGGGCCGATCAGCCTTAACAGCTTTGATCGGCCCCCGTTTCTATTTTGAATCTTGTTGTGCTAGCAATATGGAGATACAGATAAACGCAATTGGAATTACATCAGCGCAACTAACAATTTAAGGACGCCGATAAGTTGCTCTGCACTCTTTACTGAACCCGTCTCCACCAATACGACCTGCGTTCGATACGCTCCTGAGCTTTTTTCCTGGCATCCACTCTTAACTGATCCAGCTTGCCACGCTGTTTTTCGTTGAGCACCACGCTCATAGCAGTCAGCGTCGTATCACCAATCGCGCGAGCGACTTCGGCCACAGAGTCGAATTGACCTGTAAGAGGTCCATACAGATCGCTGATCTTCGACTGTTGAACGTCCAGTAATGAATCGATCACAGCTTTTTGCTGGCTATTCAGGCCCCAGTCTTTAGCTATCTGATTCCAGTAGTCGGCTGATCCGGCTACATAACTTTCTGAATCTGGATGTAAAACGCGGGCAACCGAATATCCAAGCGCGCCTCCAATTAAGAGGGTTGCAATGAGAAAGAGCGCTGCGGTGCCTTTGGAATTATTCATAGAGAAAATATCGGGTGGTTAGCGAGATATTACATCTCTAAATGTGGCGGCTCGAATTCCTGGGTCCTGGTAGTCGCTTTGAATCCCAGAGTTTAAGACCCCTTCGGGGATAACAAATTCTGCACCGTTGTCGAAGTCTATTATGGCTTCGACATAAGCTATCTCTGACTGCTTCCGGTTTGCCTGGAATAACAGAGCAGCAATGATAATAATGGCTGCTGCTGCGGCCATTATACCTTTTTGAGACCAGGTGCCCAGGACCTGCCACCACTGCTTCGGTGCCATACCCTGTATACCGGCCATCACTTTAAGTTCAAGAGACTGCCAGTAACTATCACCGCCAGGTGGCGAATAAAGTGAACGGGCTGTATCTACAACTTGTGGAGATAGTGGCTGATCGATTGGTGTGACGTTGTCTTTATTCATTCTTTAAATCCCCCAGCAAGGTCCGAAGTTTCTTCCTCGCATGGTGCAGATCGGATCTGGCAGTACCTTCTGGAATTCCCAGCATACCGCCGATCTCAGCGTGAGCAAACCCTTGTACGTCGTGTAGCACTAGAACCGACCTCATTCTTTCAGGTAGCTCGGCTAATGCTTTTCGTAGCCTATCATTTAACTCGCCAATCTCGCTAGGATCGGTAAAGTGCGCTGCAAAGCTGTCGTTCAACTCCTCGGTAGTCCTGATCTTACGTCGGCGAGCGATATCGAGCGAGCTGTTTGCAACTATCCTATTGAGCCAAGCGCCAAATGTCTGATCTATATCGAATCGATCGAGAGCACGGTACGCCCGTATAAAAGCTTCTTGCACTGCGTCTTCTGCGTCCTCATGCACCGTGACGATAGCACGGGAAATTCCGTACATTCGTTTCTGGTGCCTTCGGACAAGTTCTCCAAAGGCTGAATGATCGCCCTGTTGGGCGGCAATGACGAGATTTCTCTCGTCTGAATCAATACGCAATGGATGCAGTTGGCGTTGACGGTTGTTGCTGCGGCATAAGAAGCATTCGCGATACTCTGTATGTTAACCCGGCAGAACGGTTTCCGACACCTACCTCACCGAAAGGGGATTAAATTTGAGATGTGCCACTTTTTATACCTGAACCTAGACAATCCGGGACCACGACTACCACGAAGGTCCCTTTATATTGGGCTCGTTATGGCCCAAACCTAGACGAAACCGCTGTTGACTCCGACGGGTCTCCAGTATCAACAGAACGTCCAACATTGATCGTGCTTCATGGCGGTCCTGGTGCCGACCATCGCTACCTGCTGCCTCAGATGCTGCATCTGGCGAAGAATTACGATGTGCTTTTTTACGACCAGCGAGGGAGTGGAAAGTCTCGCGCTGAAGACAATTCACCTGTAACTTGGCTGGACCATGTTGAGGATTTGGGGAAGATTTGCGAGGAGTTTGACATCGCTGAACCTTCTATCATTGGATACTCGTGGGGGGCTATGCTGACCATGTTATATAGTATTGAATGTGCAAAAGGCTCATTTGGAGAGGCAGCTCATCTTAATTTGCGTTCCCCCTCTAGGATCGTATTAATGAGTCCGGGCCCTGTGAACATGGAGTATCGTGCACAGTTCGACGAAAATATGCGAGTCAGAGGCAGCACGCCGGATCTAAATGCTCAGAGGGTGGAGCTGATGGAATCGGGTTTGCGTGATACAGATGTGGAGGCCTACAGGCAGCGTTTATTTGAGTTGGGGGTTTCCGCTTATTTTGCAGATACCGACGACGCTGTTGACCTGACTCCATTCAGAGTGGTTGGTAGAGTTCAGCAGTCTGTGTGGGATAGCCTGGGTGACTATGATTTAGTCGAGATGGTAAGCGAAGTGCAGATCGATGCGCCGATCCTGGTTGTGCATGGTCGCCAGGATCCTATTCCGTTCAAGTCGGCAGAAGATCTTGCGCGTGCGCTGGGAACTGAGGTGGAGTTTATAGATAATTGCGGCCATGTACCATATGTGGAACAGCCAGATGCGTTGTGGTCGATAATTGATAAGTTCTTAGATAGTACTGATCCTAAATAATCGAGATGACAGATTTCAGCACAGAGCAGCAGCTTGGAACATTTACGGTTGATGGGGAAATATGCGAAGTCTCTCTAAGCATAGCTTATGACGGATTGGAGCATGTTGGCCGATTGTGGTTTGGCGGCCCCGTAGTAGGCCAAAACCGTATTCCAGATCACGGAATTATTCCGGGTAGAACACAGGAAGAGGCTATAGAACTCGCTCAGCGCCTAACAGCTGACGATTTTCTGCGGCGTTTTTTCAGGGCTCGTGCTGAAAAGCGTAAGTTTTTGCAGCTCAGGGCTGCCACTCAGACCTTTTTAGATAAGGTCAAGTATATGAACCGCGTGGCTGTTTCAGTTCAGGGTGGGATCATGGATCCAGAGTCCGCACGTAAAGAACTAGATCTCGTAGTAGCTGAGCTGCACGAGCTCGTAGATACACTGCCTCTAGTTGCCGGCGTCGAAGAGGGTTAGGCGGCCGAAAGCTGAGCACGCCGGTGAGGTTTTCCGTCGGCTCAGCCTGGAGTATCCTGGAGCTCACTGTGAGCTGGATTATGACGGTCCATTTCAACTGACTGCGGCTACTATTTTGAGCGCGCAATGTACCGATAAGCGCGTAAATATGGTGACCCCGGAGCTTTTCCGTAGATATCCTACTCCAGAAGCGCTCGCGGATGCCCACCTTGAGGACGTTGAAGAGATTGTTAAAACCACCGGATTCTTTCGAGCCAAGGCGAAAAATCTGATTGGGATGGCTATCGGTCTTGTGGAGCGGTTCGGTGGACAGGTGCCTCGAACTATCGCCGAGTTGACCACATTGCCAGGAGTAGGGCGAAAGACAGCAAATGTCGTCCTGGGAAACGCCTTCGGCCTGAATGAGGGAATGGTGGTTGATACCCACATCGGGAGGCTCAGCCGCCGGCTGGGTTTTACGAAGCAGACAGACGCAGTTAAGGTGGAACGTGATCTTATGAGCATTTTCCCGTCAAAAGATTGGACTATCTTGGCTCATTTGCTGATATTTCATGGACGCCGAGTCTGTGACGCCCGGCGCCCTAAATGTGGAGTTTGCGTTTTAAGCGATCTCTGTCCATCCAGCCAAGTCTGAGTCTTACTTTGAAACAAGCAACTTTTGATACAGCCCGCGGAACATTCGTCGCCGAATTATTTGGTGGTGAAGCTCCAATCACCGTCGAAAATTTTGAAACCCTCTCCAATAAGGGATTCTATGATGGGACGCTCTTCCATCGTGTTATCGAAGAATTCGTAATTCAGGGTGGTGACCCTCTTTCGCGCGATCTGCCAGCAGGAGATCGTCGTGTCGGAACAGGTGGCCCAGGACATCGTATCAAGTGCGAAACAGCCGGTAACCCGCACACACATAAGCTTGGTGCGTTATCGATGGCACACGCAGGTAAGGATACAGGTGGAAGCCAGTTCTTCGTAGTTTTGAGCGAAGACAACACACGCCATCTTAACGGTGTGCACACAGTTTTTGGTCAGGTTATTTCTGGGATCGAAGTTATTTCCCAGATCAAGCCAAACGACAAGATCAATCAGATTCGCGTAGCTGAAGTAGAATCAGCTTCCTAAAACGATCTTTTTCAAACGAGGTTATTAGAATGGGAAGTGTTAAGAAGTCAGATAAGGGAGCAGCAATGGCCGGACTAGTTGTCGGTGGATGCCTCATCTATCTCTTCGTCTTTGGAATGGTGCAGTTCACCAATAAGGTTTTCGAAGCAAAGCACCACGCTACTGCTGAGGCGGCGAAATAGCTGCTTCGATTGTGTTTGATTGAACAAAAAAGAGGTACGCTGCCAATCGGAAGCGTGCCTCTTTGAGTTTGCGGATCTGCGACCATCAACGTCTGCTATAATTCTGGCAATATATGATGCAGATGTGTGAAGACGGAATGAATATCTTTGGGGACAAGTGTTCCAAGCTCGCGAATCAGTAATCTGTTGTCGAGCGTGAACAGCTTTAGTCGTACAATGCATGGCGTTCCGAGACCGGCAATCGTGAATTCTGTGATGGGCGTATCTCCTGGCCATGATTCGCGGGTTGATGACGTAATCATTGCCAAGAGAGTATGTCCGGCTCTGTTGAACTTTTGTTTGCTCACTACAAGCGCAGGGCGTCTCTTGGTTCCCAATCTTTCGGTAAATGGGAATGGAACTGTCACAACAGTCCACGGTTTACAGATCACGAAATGCCTCTTCGTCTTCCGGTGAATTCCACTCATCCAGAGTTTTTCCTACTGCCGAATGAAAAGCAATATCGAAGGGTTCGGCTTTCTTGAGAATGACCGTATTGCCATCAACCTCGTACACTATGGTGTCACCGGCCTGCGCTCCTAGTTGATCGCGGATTTCTTTAGGAATTGTGACTTGTCCTTTACTGGAAAGTGTGCTTGTTGCCGTCATTTTCTCTCCCTTGAAGGTATAAATGTAAGCTAATCTTTACTTCTTTACTGTCAAGGTAGGCTTTATAGGGGGGGCAGTAGATTTTAAGGAAGTTGGGGCGATTTGGGGGCAGTTGCCATAAATTAAAAAAGCACCCCGAAAGCGTGGACGCGATGTCCAGCTTTCGGGGTGCTTTTCAAATATTAAAACCGAGCCTTACTTCTTAAACGTAGGAACATAATCCCGCGCATCATATCCAGTATAAATCTGGCGTGGGCGAGCGATCTTCTGTTCTTTGTCGAGTAGCATCTCTTCCCATTGTGCCAGCCATCCAGACATACGTGCAATTGCAAAGAGCACGGTGAAGAAGTCTGTTGGGAAGCCCATTGAGCGATAGATGAGTCCAGTGTAGAAGTCTACGTTTGGATAGAGCTTTCTGGAGACGAAGTAGTCATCCTGTAAAGCAATTCGTTCTAATTCGAGTGCGATCTCAAGGCCGCGATCGACACCAGTAATCTTGAAGACTTCATCTGCAAGGCTCTTGACGATCTTGGCGCGCGGGTCGTAGCTCTTATAGACTCGGTGACCAAAGCCCATAAGGCGGCCACTTCCGTTCTTAACACCATCGATGAACTGAGGAACGTTTGAAACGTCTCCGATCTCTTCAATCATGCGCAGAACCTGTTCGTTGGCGCCACCGTGTAGTGGACCGAACAGCGCTGCAATACCAGCAGAAACTGCTGAGAATGGATCGACCTGCGATGAGCCAACTGCACGAACTGCGTTTGTAGAGCAGTTCTGTTCGTGGTCAGCGTGAAGGATGAAAAGGACTTCTAATGCACGAACGAAGGTTGGATTTGCTTCGTAGCGTGGCTCGGTCATCCTGTTGATCATCGAGAGGAAGTTCTCGACGTAGGAGAGCGAGTTGTCAGGATAGACTACTGGTAAGCCCTTAACATGGCGGTATGAGAAAGCCGCAATCGTTGGGGTTTTGGCAAGTAATCTGATGATGGAGATGTAGCGCTGCTGAGGATCCTGGATCGCACGAGCTTCTGGGTAGAAGGACGAGAGAGCCGCGATTGTGCTCTGTAGCATCGACATTGGATGTGCATCATACCTGAATCCCTGAAGGAATCCGCGCATGTTTTCATGCACATAGGTGTGATATCTGATGTCGTTTTCGAATTTGTCGTATTCCTGCTGATTCGGCAGTTCCCCGTTGCGGAGCAGATATGCTACTTCGAGGAAGTTTGCTTTTTCTGCGAGCTGTTCGATAGGATAGCCGCGATAGCGGAGAATGCCCTTGTCGCCATCGATATATGTGATGGCGCTTCTGCATGAAGCTGTATTTAAAAAGGCGGGATCGTACGAAACAATTCCAAGGTCATCCGGATCAGCGGTCTTGAATTTCTTCAGGTCCGAAGCACGGATGGCATTATCGGCAATTGGAAGATCGTGGCTATTCCCTGTGCGTGAGTCTGTTGCGGCCAGGGTGCCAGCAGGATTATCGAAGGACTGAGTTGAACCAGAATTGGCCATGGAGCTATTGAATTGAGTTAATAACTAAATGTAATGCGTTAGGGACCCGTCTTTACTAGTCCCATCGTACAAATGGCATACCACTCTTCGGCGGTAACCGGCTGTACAGATAAGCGGCTCCCCTTTTTGAGCAGCTCCATCTTTTCGAGTGAGCCAACTTGTCGGAGGTCGCTCAGGGTTAAAGGTTTCTTGAGCTTCTCGATCGCTTTAATATCTACCATGTACCAGATCGGGTTCTCTTCCGAGCTCTTTGGGTCAAAATGATCGTCTTTAGGATCGAGAGCCGTGTGATCTGGATACGCTTCCTTAACTACTTCGGCAATTCCGGCTATGTGCGGGGGATTGGCATTCGAGTGATAGTACAGCACACCATCCCCTTTTTTGAACTCGTCGCGCATGAAATTCCGAGCCTGATAGTTGCGAACGCCGCTCCAGAAGGTGGTTTTCTTGGGAGCTTTCAAAAGGTCATCAAATGAAAAACAGTCTGGCTCGGACTTCACGAGCCAATACCGGCGTTGTGACATGAGGTCTAGAAATTGAATTAGGTAGTAATTTTAGAGAAGACAGAAACCTTCATCGAAAGTAATACAATTTAGCCAGTTGCTGGAACCATTTTACACTCATGTCGTAAATTGTTATATCGTTCTATCAGATTGACTGTTCGAGCCTTGTCGTCCACACCTAATAATTATCCCCCCAGCCTATGTCCAAATCCAGATTTGTAACGGCAACCTTACTTGCTCTAGCTGTGGGGGCAGGGGGCGCAGAGGCGATTTCCCAGCCCTGGTCAGGAGATGGTGTGCGTGCCACGCAACTGCGTGGGGATGGGCAATCACATCATTTTGTCCCTGAAATTGCTCCTGTAGATAACTCGACCGGAACAGGCTCTAGCTCCAGGATGGACAGATGGACTACGAGCAATAGCCGATCTGGCATCGGTCTCCGTTCCGACGGCGAGACCCCCATCAAAGCCGAAGACCGATACTTCTTTAAGGGAGATGACGGCGCTCTATATGTGCGGGAAGGGATAGCTGGCAAAAGCCAAAAGCTGCTCGAGGCGGGGGCATTTGATGTGATTTCTCCCTCCAATAACGGAGAATATCTGGCATATACTTCCGGAGGTACTGAGAAAGCCGACGTCGGCCAGGTTCTGCATGTGATAAACGTAAAGAGTGGAAAGCAGTCAGATCGGCTCGGTAATGTTCTGATTGAACCCAGAAGCTGGACAAAAAACAATAAGGGTTTTTTCTATACCAGAGTGGATTCTGCTGATAAGGGACGTCACAGGGTCTATTATCACCAGATTGGGCAGACTCAGTCAGACGACAAGCTGGTTTTAAGCCGGATGGATCAGCCGGATTGGCGCTACGCAGTTCGTGTGACGGATGACGGTGCATATGCAGTAATTACCATATCGCACTCGCTGGACGCGCATACAAGATTGTACTTTGTTGATCTGGATAACCCAGGGAAGCCGCGTATTGATGCTCCAGTCGTAAAATTGATGGATCAGTTTTCTGCCCGCTATGAGTTTATTGATAATGGCGGCCCGTACTTCTTTATGAGAACGGATCAGCAGGCTCCTGCTGGCCAGGTTGTTGTGGCAAACACAGTTGTACTTAATAGCACCTCATGGCAGAGCGTTATTCCTGAGAGTGCTGACACTCTGGAGTTTGTTAGAACTGCTGGCAATGAGTATATAATTGCGGTTTCGAAGAACAGCGGAAAGACTGTAGCAAGAGTTTATGCTCCGCCAAGCGCCCGCGAAGTTCAGAACGAGATGCGTCGCCGGGCAGATTCTGCAAGGCGGGCAGAAGGTACCAGAGCCCGCACGCGCGATCGTGGCGGTCGAGGTGAACCAGGTGTGCCGCAGGCCGACTTCGAATCCCGTCCCATTCTGAAGCTCAATCTTTTGCGTGAACTTCCAGTTGAGGAAGGGGGAGTGATAATCGACATGACATCGGTAGCGCATGACGATGAGCTTGTGTATACTGTGCGGTTCATAGACGGGACTACTCGTAGTTATGTCCATAACGTTAAAACCAGAAAAACCGCCTTTTTCGATAAGCGCGTTGGTGCCAACTAGATGGAAATTGTAATTGCAATCGCAGGCATTCTCAGGAACCTCGTTAGAATCGGGGTCGGAGTTGTCGTAGTTATACTCGCGATAATTGCTCTCCTTGATTGGATGGTTCGTTCAAGGAAGGTCAATGCCTTTCATCCAATAGCCAGGTTTTTAAGGCAGACTGTTGGTCCAATACTAATTCCAGTCGAGCGGCGAGTAGTAGGCGCGGGTGGTCTGCCGAGTGCAGCTCCGCTCTGGGCTCTGGCGTTTTCAATAATTGCTGGAATTGTCATAATCACGATAATCGATTTCGTGATCGGTCAGCTTCTGGGTGCCTGGATGGCTATGAGAGGCGGGCCACGCGGCATCTATGAAATACTGGTGAGATGGACTTTCACCATCCTCCAGGTGGCGCTGGTTATCAGAGTTCTTACATCCTGGCTCCCAATCTCTCCGTACTCCAAATGGATACGCTGGGTATTTCCGCTGACTGAGCCCATCCTTTCCCCTCTTCGCCAGTTTGTGCCTCGTCTTGGGATGTTTGATATCACCCCTATCGTCGCATTCTTCCTGCTGAGATTCCTGGAGTGGGTGATGTTGAGCTTTAGATTTTAGCTGGCGGTAGACTCGCCCGCTTCTTTCAGTTGGCCAAACGGGGTTCTTTAATCCGTTTATCCGGCTGAAAGGATGAAGAGGCCCTTGCAGGGTTAGTGCGGGCTATTTATTCTTATTGTACAACTGATTCGTGGTGATTTTCGGCAACTTGCGGCCACGTTAAATATTCTCGCTAAAGCGCTCTATTTGCTCGGCGCTAAATAACGCCGGGCATTTTTTGTTTTCATCACCAGTACAAACCAATCGTTAAAGATGAGCACAGTTCAGGATAGATATTCGAAGTTGCCTTATTTGGCTGCCTTAAAGGACAGGG
The DNA here is from genome assembly GCA_040394885.1 of Gemmatimonas phototrophica. Taxonomy (GTDB): domain Bacteria; phylum Gemmatimonadota; class Gemmatimonadetes; order Gemmatimonadales; family Gemmatimonadaceae; genus Fen-1247. The sequence goes on along the minus strand of JBEBRK010000014.1, from coordinate 14,850 downwards.
TCCTTGTTTATGACGGAGCCATGGGAACGAGTATCCAGCGATATAATCTGACCGCCGATGATTTTGGTGGAAAAGGATTAGAAGGCTGCAATGATAATCTTGTGCTCACAAGGCCAGATGTGATACGTGAGATTCACGAATCGTTTTTAGCGGTTGGATGCGATGTAGTTGAAACCTGTACATTCCAGTCGACTCCGCGGCGTCTGGAAGAGTGGGGGCTGCTCGATAAGACATACGACATCAACGTTGCGGCTGCTCGAATTGCGCGTGAAGCCTGTGACAAATATGCAACGCCAGATCGTCCCAGATTCGTTGCTGGTTCGGTTGGGCCAACAGGTATGCTTCCTTCAAGCTCCGAACCTTCGCTCTCCAACATTACGTTTGGAGAGTTGTCGGAAAATTACTACCAACAGGCAAAGGCGCTTGTTGATGGCGGTGTTGATGTTCTTCTGATTGAAACATCACAGGACATTCTTGAAGTTAAGGCTGCTGTTGCGGGCTTTGAACGACTCTTTGCGGAAATTGGGAAGCGTGTTGCTGTTCAGGTGCAGATCACTCTGGATGTCAGCGGGAAGATGTTGCTTGGTACAGACATTCTGAGTGCCATGACGACACTCGAGGCATTACGTGTTGATGTGATCGGTCTGAACTGTTCTACCGGTCCGGAGCACATGAGAGAGCCAATTCGCACTCTTACTGAGTTTGCGACTTTGCCGATCTCGGTTATTCCAAACGCCGGGCTCCCAATTAATACCGGGACAGGCGATGCTATATATCCGTTGGAGCCAGAGCCAATGGCTGAGGCTTTGACAGAGTTCGTAAGGGATTTTGGTGTAAGAATAGTAGGTGGTTGTTGTGGTACAACTCCGGCTCACCTTGATGCCATCAATAAAGCTGTTAGAAGTGTAGAACCTAAAGTTCCCGAAGCGCCGCATGTTTCGCGTATTTCATCTGCAATGCGTGCCACAAGCATGCAGCAGAATCCCGCACCTCTATTGGTTGGCGAGCGTGTAAACTCTCAGGGTTCCCGCAAGATTAAGCGCCTGCTGCTCTCCGATGACTACGAAGGGATTTTGGACGTAGCACGTGACCAGGTGGATTCTGGCGCGCACGTACTGGATATCTGCGTAGCTCTTACTGAGCGTGCAGATGAAGCCGATCAGATGTCGAAGGTTGTTAAGCTGCTTTCGATGAGCGTTGAAGCGCCGTTAATGATCGATTCTACCGAAGCTAACGTTATTGAGGCTGCGCTGGAGCGTGTGCCTGGGCGTGCGATTGTAAACTCCATCAACATGGAGAACGGTCGTAAGCGTATCGATGATGTTGTGCCTCTGGTAAAAAAACACGGTGCAGCCGTCGTTGCGTTAACGATTGACCCGGTGGGAATGGCTAAAACACGCGAGCGCAAGCTGGAAGTCGCTCGTGCTATCTATGATATCGTGGTGGGTGAGTATGGTCTTGCTCCTGAAGATATCATGTATGATGCTCTTACCTTCACACTGGCGACTGGTGATGCTGAGTGGCTGGAGTCAGGCAAGGAGACTGTCGAAGGGATACGTCTGATCAAACGTGAGCTTCCAGGTGTTTCAACCATTCTGGGTGTTTCAAACGTTTCATTTGGTCTCGCTCCTGATGCTCGTGCGGTTCTCAACTCTGTGTTCCTGCATCACTGCGTTGAGGCGGGCCTCGATGCAGCGATTGTAAATCCTGCACATATACGTCCTTATGCTGAGATATCAGCCGAGGAGCGTGAACTTTCCAACGATCTCATCTTTAATACACGTGAAGATGCTCTACAGCGATTCATTGAGTATTTCTCCAAAGTCGAAGGAACAGGTCAGGGCGCGGTTGAAAAGGAAGATCCAACTGCAGGGATGACCAACGATCAGAAGATTCACTGGATGATCGTACACCGCAAGAAAGAAGGGATTGAAGATGTACTGGATGCAGCTGGAGTTCGCGAGCAGCCTGTTCGTCTGTTAAACGAGGTTCTTCTGCCCGCCATGAAAGAGGTAGGAGATAAATTTGGTGCTGGTGAGCTGATTCTTCCTTTCGTGCTTCAGTCCGCTGAGGTGATGAAAAAGGCAGTCAAGCACCTTGAGCAGTTCCTTGAGAGGAAAGAAGGCTACACAAAGGGTAAAGTAGTTCTTGCTACTGTTTATGGTGACGTGCACGATATCGGTAAGTCGTTGGTAAATACGATTCTGTCCAATAACGGATACACTGTGTATGATCTCGGGAAGCAGGTTCCTGTAAACACGATCATAGAGAAGGCTCTCGAAGTCGAGGCCGATGCAATTGGCTTGAGTGCCCTGCTTGTTTCTACATCCAAGCAGATGCCGTTGTGTGTGCAGGAATTGGATAAACGTGGTATGAATATCCCAGTGTTGATTGGCGGTGCTGCAATTAACAGAAGGTTTGGGCGCCGCGCGCTGTTTGTTGATGGTGAGCGTTCTTACGATTCGGGTGTGTTCTATTGTAAGGATGCCTTTGAAGGGTTGGATACTATGGATTCGCTCCAGGATTCTGATTCCAGACAGGGCTTCATAGACAAGCTTCTTGAGGACGCTAGAAAAGACATCTTCCTGAATACACAGGTTGGTAAAGATATAGCAGTTGGAGATGCTGGCGGCGCACGTAGTGACGTGGCTGCTGATAACCCTGTTCCTACTCCACCATTCTGGGGAACTAAAGTTCTTAGAGATATTCCACTCGATGAAGTCTTCGATCTGCTGGATCTGGACGAACTTTACAGATTGCAGTGGGGAGCAAGAGGCTCCGGTGAGAAGTACAACAACACGATCAAAAATGAATTTGAACCGGTGCTTGAACGTCTGAAGCAGGATGCACGTGAAAATGGCTGGCTGCAGCCGCAGGCGGTCTATGGTTATTTCCCAGTTCAGTCTCAGGGTAATGAAGTCATCATATACGATGCGGAACTGTATGCCAAGGATGGTACTTTAACCGAAGTCGGTAGATTCCACTTCCCACGCATGGTTGGGCGCGAGAGGTTGTGTCTCGCTGATTATGTGCGCTCTGTAGACTCGGGAGTTGTTGATGTACTTCCGTTGCAGATAGTTACGGTTGGTCACGAGTCGTCTGAAAAGTTTGATAAGCTACAGTCGGCAAATGAATATTCCGAAGCATATTATCTACATGGCGTCTCGGTTGAGGCAGCAGAAGCCGTAGCTGAATGGATGCACCGTCATATTCAGAAAGAGCTGGGCATTGCCACAGGCAAGCGTTATTCGTGGGGATATGGGGCGTGTCCGGATCTTGATGATCATGCAACTGTATTCAAACTTCTGCCAGCTGAGAAAGAGCTGGGTATGACTCTTACCGAAGCGTTCCAGCTGATACCTGAGCAGTCTACTGCTGCTGTGGTGATGCATCACCCTGAGGCAAAGTATTATGCAGTCCGTGGCGCTGGAGCAAATGCACTCGAGGGTGCTGTAGTTGCGTAAAGCTCTGCTGGATAGACTGCTTGATCCTAACGCTGTCGTGATCTTCGACGGCGCTATGGGTAGCATGCTGTATGCTAAAGGTTTTTTCATCAACCTGTGTTACGACGAGCTAAACCTTCGTTCTCCTGATCTGGTACGGGATGTTCACGTAGCGTACGTCAATGCTGGTGCCGAGGTTCTTGAGACGAACTCATTTGGGGCGAATCGTCTCAAATTATCTCAGTATGGTTTGCAGGATCAGGTGCGTGAAATCAACGTTTCAGCTGCATCTTTGGCTCGTTCGGCAGCTGGTGATGCTGTGCTGGTGGCGGGAGCTGTTGGTCCGCTTGGAGTACGTCTGGAGCCATACGGATCCACTTCAAAGGACGAAGCATTCGAGATCTTTGTTGAGCAGATGGAAGGGCTCAAAGAAGGTGGAGTGGATCTGTTTCTACTGGAAACCTTTGGTGATATAGACGAGATAGAGCAGGCAGTTCGAGCTGCTCGTAAAGTTGATCCAGAGTTGCCGGTTATTGCGCAGATGACTGTGAATGTCGACGGAGTTACACCTTACGGTGCTACCCCTGCCGATGTTGCAAAGGCGCTCGACAGCTTTGGCGCTGACGTGATAGGACTCAACTGTTCTGTTGGTCCTCAGATAATTCTGGATGCCATCGAAAAGATGGCTGCGGTTACGAATAAAAAGCTCAGCGCGCAGCCTAATGCAGGTATGCCGCGGGATGTGGGCGGGCGTACCATGTATATGGCCAGCCCTGAATACATGGCTACTTATGCTCGCCACCTGGTTCTGGCTGGTGCCAAGATTGTTGGCGGCTGCTGCGGAACAACTCCTGAACATATTAGAGATATGGTTGAGGGAGTGCGCCCGTTATCGCCTAAAACAGCTTCTCTCTCGTTTGTAAAAAAAGCAGCAGGAGATGCCAATGCTGCTGCGACGGGGAGCCAAGAGGCTACGAGCGGAGCGGCTGGTGTAAGCTCGACTGCAGGAATATCGGTTGATGGAGTTGCAAAAAGCGTAGGCGAAGGGGCGGTTAGCAACGGTAGCTCAGCTAGCACAGGTAACTCAGCTAACGCAGGTTCAGGCTTCGGAATCGCAGCTAAAACGAATGGGGTTCCATCGGTTCCATTTGAGCAGCGTTCCAGATTAGCTGCCAAGCTCGCAAATTCAGAGTTCGTTACTTCGGTAGAAATAGTGCCGCCTAAGGGCGTGGATGCTACTCGTATGCTTGAAGATGCTCGTGTTCTGAAAGCTGCCGGAGTTGATGCTATCAACGTTCCAGATGGGCCGCGAGCTCAGAGCCGTATGGGTGCTGTTCTAACGAGTGTACTCATTGAGCAGCAAGCCGGGATAGAAGCGGTAACACACTATTGCTGCAGAGATAGAAATCTGCTGGGAATGCTCAGCGATCTATTGGGAGCTTCAGCGATAGGGCTCAGAAACCTTCTGTTGATTACGGGAGATCCGCCAAAGATGGGGCCCTATCCAACCGCGACTGCGGTTTTTGATATTGATTCTATCGGCCTGACAAATCTGGTTAGTAACCTTAACCGTGGCTTGGACCCTGGTGATAATCCGATCGGGGTTCCCACCAAGTTCGTTGTGGGGGTTGGTGTAAATCCTGTAGCTATCGATCCAGCTACCGAACTCAAAAGGTTTGAGTGGAAGGTGCAGGCCGGAGCCGAGTACGCTATTACCCAACCTGTTTTCGATGTTAATCAGCTTGAGCGGTTCCTTGAAAGTATCGAGCATACAAGAATCCCCGTAGTTGCTGGAATCTGGCCATTGGTATCTGCACGAAACGCTGAGTTTTTAGCCAATGAAGTTCCTGGGGTAACAGTTCCGGAGACTGTGATCTCCAGAATGCGTGAGGCAAATGCTAAATCCAAGGAGCATGCGATACGTGAAGGTATCGACATCGCCAGAGAGATGCTGGAACGGGTCAAACCGTATGTTCAAGGGGTTCAGGTTTCGGCTCCCTTTGGAAAGGTTTCGCTCGCTTTAGACGTATTTGATGGGATTGCGCTATAGTGTGACTTAAAAAATACGTGCATGAAATGAGTTAAATGGTGCCACTAAAATACCTTCAACATTTTGAGCTCTCCGCTCGTAACTTGCTTGAAGGATATTCTTCCTAAAAAGTTCTTTTTGGCACCAGAATGCAATTATATAACATTTCGAAGGTTGTCTCTCATGCCCGCTTAGTCGGCGGTATTGGTCTCGCAATATCTGCCTTAGCCTGCGGCAATAAGGGAGCTCCTGCCGGAGCAGCTGATGCTTCTCCTCCCAAGGCGACAGACGTTGGAGTTGTAGTTGTAGAAAGGGAGCAGGTCAGGATTGTCTCTGAGCTCCCTGGGCGAACAGTTCCTTATGAGGTATCGGAGATTCGCCCGCAGGTGTCCGGAATTCTTCAACGCAAACTATTTACGGAAGGATCTGTGGTTTCGGCTGGTCAGGTCCTTTATGAGATAGATCCTCAAATTTATGCTGTAGCCGTTGAGCAGGCGCGTGCGAATCTATCCAGTGCAGAAGCGTCGCTTCTGGCATCCAAGGCTAAATCGGATAGATACAAGTCACTTGTAGAGATTGATGCGGTCAGCAAGCAGGATCAGATGGATGCTCAGGCTGCGGCGTTGCAGGCGGAAGGTGCAGTTAAGCAGGCACGTGCTTCACTGGCAACCGCCGAAATCAACCTTGGTTTTTCAAAGGTTAAGGCCCCTATTAGCGGTAGGATCGGGAGAAGCTTAGTTACAACAGGTGCTCTGGTTACAACCGCTCAGGCGCAGCCGCTCGCTGTTATTCAGAGAACCGATCCGATGTATGTCGATATTCCACAATCGGCAGTCAACCTGCTGGAGATGCGCAGGGCGATGAAGGAGGGTGGGTTGAAGCGCTCTGTAGCGCAGGTTCGACTAAGGTTGGAAGATGGAACTGAATATCCGCAGCTGGGTGAGCTGGGTGTTACAGAGGCTTCTGTTGATCAGAGCACAGGTTCTGTCATATTGCGCGCTAAGTTCCCCAACAAGCAGGGTGAATTACTACCTGGAATGTATGTGCAGGCGAGCGTTGTTCAGGGAGAGGTTTCAGCTGGTATCCTGATTCCGCAGGCTGGTGTGTTAAGAAGCCCAACCGGAGAGGCTACGGCTTACGTAGTGGATGCAGAGAATAAGATTACGGTAAGGAAGATTACTCTGATACGTACCGTAGGAAATAAATGGTTGATAGGTGATGGTCTCGAAGTTGGAGATAAGGTTGTTATAGAAGGTATTTCCAAAGTTCGTCCTGGACAGCTTGTAAACCCACTGCCACCAATGTCTGCGGCAGAAGCTAAATGATTTCAAAAGTTTTTATTAACAGACCGATTCTGGCGTGGGTAATATCAATTGCCATAATGTTAGCTGGAATCGGGGCGATCTTAACATTACCAATCGCGCAGTACCCTGACATTGCTCCTCCAACAATACGAGTATCGGCAACGTATCCAGGTGCTTCCGCCGATGTTGTTGAAACAAGTGTTACTCAGGTTCTCGAGCAACAGTTAACCGGTCTGGATGGATTAACATACTTTGCATCCAGCTCCAGCTCCAACGGGTCTGTCAACGTTGCAGTAACATTTGATAAAGGAACTGATCCCGACATCGCTCAGGTTCAGGTTCAGAACAAGATCGAACAGGCAATTTCCCGTCTCCCTCAGCAGGTACAGGCTCAGGGTGTGAGAGTTAGAAAGTCCAACAGCGACTTTCTTATGGTTGTTTCGGTCTTCGATGAAACAAACCGGAGCACCGGTGCTGATATTGCTGACTTCCTGGGTACAAACCTGGAAGACGAAATCGCCCGTATTGAAGGGGTGGGTGATCTGAACGTATTCGGATCCCAGTATGCAATGCGCATATGGCTGGATCCTTTTAAGCTCGCATCATTCGGAATGATCCCGTCCGATGTGGTAGGTGCAATTCAGGCGCAGAACACTCAGGTCGCTGCTGGGCAGATAGGGGGTCAGCCATCGCCTGACTCACAGATGCTTAACGCTACGGTAACGGCAGGCTCCAAGTTGCAGACTGTAGATGAGTTTAAGCAGATAATAGTGCGCACACAGTCTGACGGTTCCACTGTCCGGTTGTCTGACGTAGCTAAAGTTGAGATGGGCAGCGAGCGATATAATGCAGTTTCCACCTTTAACGGGCACCCCTCATCAGGTATTGGTGTACAGCTTTCTCCTGGTGCAGATGCTTTAAAGACAGCTGCCTTAATCAAGAATAGAATTGCGGAGCTGGGTCACATCTTCCCTGAAGGTTACAAGATTGGTTACCCGCGTGATAGCACGCACTTCATCAAGCTGTCTATTATAGAAGTTGTTAAGACTCTGCTTGAAGCGATTCTGCTTGTAGTTATCATCATGTTTATGTTCCTCCAGAACTGGAGGGCGACCTTAATCCCAACTATTGCGGTTCCGGTCGTAATTTTGGGAACGTTTGGTGTGCTGGCTGTATTTGGATATTCGATCAACACATTAACAATGTTCGGATTGGTGTTGTCTATCGGACTTTTGGTGGACGATGCTATTGTGGTTGTAGAAAACGTAGAACGTCTTATGGAAGAAGAGCCGGAGCTGTCTCCTAAGGAAGCCACTCTGAAATCCATGGATCAGATAACTGGGGCGCTTGTTGGTATCGGTGTTGTTATCTCTGCGGTTTTCCTGCCGATGGCGTTTTTTGGTGGTTCAACCGGTGTTATCTACAGGCAGTTCTCTATCACTGTAGTTTCGGCAATGGTGCTGTCTGTTGTTGTGGCTCTTGTTCTCACTCCGGCACTTACAGCAACATTTTTAAAGCCTCGTGAACATGCCGGTGAAAGTAGCGCTGAATCCTCAAATATATTCGTACGCTATGGTCACAGGTTCTCAGCCTGGTTTAACAGAACATTTGCCAGTACAATCGAAGGGTACACATCATCAGTTAAGAGGTTGGTTGCACGTGCAGGCACACTGATGCTTGTGTATGTAGGACTGAGTGTTGCTCTGGCTGCTCTGTTTTTACGTCTTCCATCTGGATTCCTGCCAACTGAAGATCAGGGGATGGCTATGATTCAGTACACACTTCCTTCTGGTGCAACACAGCCAAGAACTCTGGAAGCTGCGGCTGAGATCGAGAAATATTTTCTGTCCAACGAGCCAAACACGCAGGATATCTTTACCATTAGTGGGTTCCAGTTTGGTGGAGCTGGTCAGAATGCAGGGCAGGGTTTCGTGTCATTGAAGCCGTGGGAAGAGCGGAGTGGTAAAGAAAACCATGTAAATGCAGTTATTCAGAGGGCAACTGCTGCGCTCGGTGGTATGCGCGATGTGAGATTTTTTGCTTTGACTCCACCTCCTATTCAGGGATTGGGTCAGGCCAGCGGATTTGAATTACAGTTGCAGAATACAGGTGGTTTAACCCGCGAAGAGTTTAAAGCTCGTGTCGATCAGTTAATTACAGTTGCTCAGGAGGAATCATCACTTGCGGCAGTTCGTCAGAGCGGATTGGATGATGCTCCGACTTTACAGGTGAATGTAAATCGCGAAGCTGTTGGTGCTTTGGGACTTACTCAGGCGGCTGTTGATCAGACACTTGGTATTGCGTGGGGCGGAAGTTATGTAAATGATTTCGTCGATCGTGGAAGGGTCAAGCGCGTTTACATACAGGGCGATGCACCGTATCGTTCTTCGCCTGAAAGCTTAAACGACTGGCATGTGCGCGCATCGAATGGTTCAATGGCTCCATTCTCATCATTTGCAACAACCGAATGGTCCATGACGCCTAACAGCGTTGCACGCTTTAACGGCTTTCCCTCGTTCCAGATTCAGGGACAGGCTGCTGAAGGATTCAGCTCCGGTGAAGCCATGAATAAGATGGAAGAGCTCGCCAGCCAGATACCGGGCGTTAGTGTTGCCTGGAGTGGTCTATCATATCAGGAAAGGCTTTCATCTGGTCAGGCTCCATTCCTTTATGCTATCTCGTTGCTTGTAATCTTCCTGTGTCTTGCGGCATTATACGAAAGCTGGTCCATCCCATTTTCAGTTCTTTTGGTTGTTCCCTTGGGGCTTTTGGGAGCTGTGCTTGCAGTAACAATGCGTGGTTTGTTGAATGACGTTTATTTCCAGGTTGGTCTTCTGGCGACTATGGGGTTGGCAGCAAAAAATGCAATATTAATTGTTGAGTTTGCTGCACAGGCAGAGCGTGAAGGGATGAAGCTCGTCGATGCTGCTATCGAGGCGGCAAGGTTAAGGCTTCGTCCAATTATTATGACATCAGCTGCATTTATGTTCGGTGTTCTTCCGTTGGCGCTCTCTACAGGTGCTGGTGCGCAGAGCCGTATTGCAATTGGTACCGCAGTGCTGGGTGGAACGTTTACAGCTACACTGCTTGCTATCTTCTTCGTTCCGCTATTCTATGTTGTGGTGCGAAAGATATTTGGTGGCGAGAAGTCTGTAAAAGAGGGTGTCTAAACATGAGAGATAACTTTAGATACCTGAGTCCTCTTGGAGCCGGACTTGTTGTTACAATGGTGGCTGGAGCGTGCTCGCTTCAGCCAAAGTACAACAGGCCGGCCGCGCCTATTCCAACTTCTGTCGTCACTACACGGGTAATAGACTCATCCGGTCGGGTAGACACAGCCGTAGTTGTTGCTGATTCCGGAATTATTCCGGCCATACGTTATGTCGACGTATTTCAGGATGAGCGCCTTAGATGGATCGTTTCACGTGGCGTTGCTGAAAGTCGTGATCTGCGAATCGCAATCAGCAACGTTGAAGTTGCCAGAGCTCAGTACGGAATTGCGAGATGGCAGAGATTGCCTACTGTAACTGCTGGTGTCGGCGGGCAGTTTGGCGAGAGTGCTAACAGCTCAACAAATGCTGGTGCCAGGATCGAAAGCTACAGCGCTGATGTCTCTATTCCTGCATTTGAAATTGACCTGTTTGGTAGAGTAAAAAGCCTTAGCCTTGCTGCACAGAACGAATATCTGGCAACACGCGAAGGTGCGCATGCGGTCAGGCTTACGCTGATAAGCGAGATCGCCAGTGGATATGTGGCGCTTGCTGCTGATCGTACGCTTTTGGCAATTTCTGTTCAGTCTCTCAGGAACTCGGAGCGTGCTCTTGAGATTGCAGATGCCAGGCATAAGGGCGAGGTTTCTTCGCTTCTGGAAGTAAAACAGGCAGAAACATCCGTTGCACAGGCCAAGGCAGATATCGCCAACCTCGAAATTCGTATAGCGCAGGACATCAATGCTCTGAATCTTCTGGTCGGTGAAACACTGCCTAATACAGTACTGCCAACTACGTTGGGTGATGTGATAGAGTTGATTGGAGATCCACTTAACTCGTCCAGTAAAGGGGCTGTAAACACCGATATTTTACTTGGCAGGCCGGATGTGCTTCGTGCTGAATATCAGTTGATGGCAGCCAATGCCCGTATTGGTGCTGCTCGTGCCGCATTCCTGCCAAAGCTTTCAATCTCTTCTCTTGTAGGATTCGCCAGCGGTTCTTTTGGTGATCTGTTTAAGAGCGATAATGCTGGTTGGAGTGTCTCACCATCGCTACGTGCAACTCTGTTTGATGGTAGTCTCAAGGGCGGTATTGCACTAACTAATGCACAGCGCGATTTATTGGTAGCGCAGTACGAACGGACACTTCAGGTTGCATTCCGTGAAACGGCAGATGCTTTGTCGAGACGAGCTATGATTGAAGCGGCCATTGCAGCGAGTCAGGCACGTGTAGATGCTGCCGCGCACACCTACGAGCTTTCACTTGCCAGATACAGAGCTGGTCTGGATGCTTTCATTGTAACATTGGATGCACAGCGTCAGCTTTATGCGGCGCAACAGGCCCTTGTGGCAGTTCAGCAGAGCAAGACTACTAATCTTATAAATCTTTATAAGGTTTTGGGCGGAGATCTGAATCTTAGAACTCTATCCCAATTCCCGTCTGAATAGTTGTATCACTCTTTTTAACGTTTGCGCTGGGGCGGGTATTGTATCTGTTTATCAGCCCCATTCGCAACGATAACTTTGTACTTATTGGTGCTGCAAAGTTGAGGTTGGTGTTAATACGATACTTCACCTCTTTGTCGGAATAGTCAGGGAAAGTTGCAACCTGCTGATCCGATTTTGTTACTCCAAATGTCTGTCTGGCGGCAAGGCGTAGAACACCGCTGGCCCGAATATCATCATCCTGATACTGCATTTTGTCGTGTGTAACACCAACTCCGATTTCTAATGCCAGGTTGCTCTTTGGATCGATCGAAAGTGGGATGGAGAGCCCTGTATTTGACACTACACGAGACTGCAGCTTTGCAAAAGGGTCGGATTCAAAGATTGCCTCCGAAAAGAAAGAGGGTCTTGAAGCTGCCGATGCGTCTGCTGGTCCCAGAGCGCGGTCGTATCGCAGATTGGCGTTCTGATAGTCCGTAGAAGACTTTCCGTCCCGCTTTCCCAGAATCCTCTTGGCAGTCACTGCAATCTGAGATCTTGCGGCTCTCCTTGTTGCGGTCATGTTGAACCCAAGATCGCTGGAGTTTGCATTTCCCTGACTGACAGTGTAGCCAACGCTCAAAGAGCGTTTCCAGCCTACCTTACTCTCAGAAGAGGCTATTGCTGGAGCCAGAGGCACCACAACCTGCCGAACCACGTAGTTGGATAAGCTGGGAATGCGTTCAATAGAGACTCTGTGAGTAGGTATGGGAAGTACCACTATTTTAGTCTCTAGCCGCTCCTTCCCCAGGATAGATGGCTTCGGCGGCGGAATAAATGCGACGATCTGGTCCCTGATAGAGGCTGCCTCGGCCTCACATATTGCAATTGCAGTATCCGGTACAGAGACTCGCCCTAGCAGGGTATGTTGGATCCTGAGGCTGTTTCGACGCTTATCTATAAATTTTCCGCTAATCCGGTCCCCGTCCTTGAGATAGCAGGAGATAGAGCTGGAATCGGGCACGCTGACCAAAAGCGTGGCGGCAAGTAACATTATCACAAAATTATCCCTAACATCGAGATTGAAACCGTAGAAATACTCGGTCATTACACTCTATACAATAATTCCGGTCGCGCCAACCCCATCGATGCTCTATACTACTGTTATTAGTTTGCGTGGGGTGGTTTTTCCGTCCCACATTTTACCTGATTTTTAACATATTCTACGAATGTCGACAGCTATTGTGAGCCAACCTCTAACAGTCCTTACCGACGAAGAAATCATGTTTCGTGATGCAGTGGCCGAATTTGCGGCTGCTGAAGTTGCCCCACGTGTCAAGGCAATGGAAAAGGCTGGTAAGATCGATTCTGACCTGATTCCGCACTATTTTGAGCTGGGTTTGATGGGAATCGAGGTTCCAGAGCAGTACGGTGGCGCTGGCGGATCGCTCATGATGGTGACTTTAGCTGTTGAAGAGCTCTCCAAAATAGACGCTTCTGCGGCAATTCTGTGTGATGTTCAGAATACGCTGGTAAACTACCCGATCAACAGATACGGAAACGAAGCACAGAAAGCCAAATATCTAACGCAGCTTACCGGTTCAAAAGTTGGTGCCTACGCGCTCTCCGAGGCTGGTTCAGGTTCCGATGCTTTTGCGCTCGAAACACGTGCTGAAAAGACGGCTAACGGTTGGGTACTTAATGGCCGCAAGATGTGGATCACAAATGGCGCCGAAGCAGAGATCTACGTTGTTTTTGCTACGGTAGATCCATCTGCGGGATACAAAGGCATCACCGCTTTCATAGTTGAGCGTGAGTTTGATGGCTTCTCCGTTGGTAAAAAAGAAGACAAGCTTGGTATCCGCGCATCATCTACTGTTGAGTTGATTCTTGATAATGTCCATGTTCCGGAAGAGAACGTACTTGGGCCGGTTGGACAGGGCTATAAGATCGCTATCGAAACGCTGAACGAAGGACGTATTGGTATTGGCGCTCAGATGATCGGTGTTGCACAGGGGGCGTTGGATGCGGCTGTTGCCTACGTTAAAGAGCGTAAGCAGTTCGGTAAGTCGCTTTCTGATTTCCAGGGTATTCAGTTCCAGATCGCTCAGGCTGCAACAGAGCTCGAAGCTGCCCGCCTCATGGTTTACAACGCAACACGTTTGAAAGATGCCGGTCATGATATTGCCCGTGAAGGCGCAATGGCCAAGTTGTACGCTTCACAGGTCTGCGGTAATGTTACATCAATAGCTTTAGAGCTCTTTGGCGGATACGGATACACAACCGATTATCCGGTTGAAAAGTTCTATCGCGATGCAAAGATCGGCACTATTTATGAAGGGACATCTAATATGCAGTTACAGACAATTGCCAAGGCTGTTCTTCGATAATGTTTGAACCATCTTCAATCTCGTTTCTTAAAGCGCTTTTAGACACTCCGGGGCCTTCAGGGTATGAGGCTGCTCCGGCTGGCATCTGGCGTAAAGAAGCGGGAGATTTTGCCGAAGTTACACGTGACGTGGCTGGAAATTCTATGGCCACAGTCAATGCAGGTGGGCCAGGTCCAACCATAATGCTTGCAGGTCACATCGATGAGATAGGGGTAATTGTTACCTATATTGATGATGACGGTTATGTATACATCGCACCAATAGGTGGTTGGGATCCACAGGTCCTCGTTGCGCAGCGCATTCGATTTGTTGGTAATAAGGGAGATGTGATTGGAGTTGTTGGAAAGCTCCCCATTCATCTTATGAAGACAGAAGATCGGGAAAAAGCAGTCAAGATAAGCGATCTATGGGTCGATATAGGTGCTCGTAATAAGCCCGAAGCGCTTGAGATGATCTCAGTTGGTGACCCTGGAGTTATCGCTTCGAGTGTTATCGATCTTCCAAATGATCGTATAGTTTCTCGCTCAATTGATAATCGTATTGGCGCTTTTATAGTTCTTGAGGCGTTGCGTAGATATGCAGCGGATCCAGGTGAGGCAAAGGTTGTTGCCGTTGCAACATCTCAGGAAGAGATCGGGCTTATGGGTGGCGGTGCGCTGGTTGGAGCCGCGTCTATCAATCCACAGATGGCTATTGTCGTTGACGTGACCTTTGCTACAGATCACCCTGGTATCAGCAAGAAAGAAGTTGGGGATTCACCGCTGGGTAGCGGCCCTGTCCTTTCTCGCGGGTCTGTAATCTCGCCGGTTGTCTTTGAAATTCTTCGTAAGACCGCCGAGGAGAGCGAAATCCCTTACACCCTGCACGCAGCAGGTCGATACACTAGTACGGATGCCGATGCTATTCATGTAGCGCGGGAGGGTGTTGCTACCGGTCTCATGTCCATACCTAATCGATATATGCACTCACCAAATGAGATGATCTCGCTTGATGACGTGGATCGTGCAGCGGAGTTGATGGCTCGTGCTTGTAGAGCTGTTACAAGCGAAAC
>JBEBRK010000013.1:0-54142 GCA_040394885.1 Gemmatimonas phototrophica | reverse complement strand
ACTACCGCCTATAAGCATACCAACTCCCCACACCACTTCAATAAGGCTCATCTCAAACTTACCGCCACCAAAATGCTGCAGCGTAAGCAGAGGAAATAGTACAGCAACAGGCATAATGCAGAATGTGGCCAGTATCGAAAACAGGAACATGAAAGACAGACCTCTGTTTGCTAACACGGCATTCACACCCTGGTTAATATCACCGATCACCTGCCTTATACTCGCACTAGCCTGATCCACATTGACCGGACTTGGAATCTTCACCATTACAAGAGTAATAATGGCAAACAGGGCTCCTGCAGTATCGAGCAATAGAACTTGCCCTATGTCAAGCAACCCTATTGCGAGGGCCCCCAGTGCAGGACCAGCTATGCTTGAAACGGACTGAATAATCTGATTAAATCCAGCAACTCTGATCAGCTCGGATTCAGGAACTATCAATGGCACAGACGCCTGCATCGCCGGCATATGGAACGCCGACCCCACCGATCTCAAAGCCAGGAGTATGTAAATGAAATTGAGGTTAAAATTTCCGAAATAGAAAAGGAGGGACATAGCCAGAGTACACACGGCAATGAAAGCATCCGCAGCTATCATGGTCTTTTTGCGGTCCCACCGATCTATGTATACGCCCGCAAAGGGGCCTATAAGTGTCTGTGGTAAAAAACCGGCAATGGCCGCAAAGGCGAGTACCTCGGCCGAGCCCGTTTCGAGACTCAGCCATATTATCATTGCAAAATTGACCGCTGAACTGCTTAGAAGTGATACAAACTGCCCAGTCCAGATTACCGCAAAAGTTCTTTTCCATGAGTTCTGCATGGAAGAATTATAGTGGCGGGCTGGTGGGATTAGGAGATTTTTTTGTTGTTATTCTTGAGGGGGCGATATCTGGCGCTCTTGATATAACCGACTGCCCGCTATTGTAGTCAACTCAATTCCTCATCAACAGTATGCAGGCGCAGCTACCACAGTTTAGACCGACGATTCGCAGGCAACGCCATAGGATCCCCTTCCTTACATCCGAAGGCAGCAGCGAACTCCGGGACATGGCGAACAATTCCGTTTATTCTTGCAAAGTATGCTGCATGCACGTCACTGATAGCGGCGGTTTGTGGTACCCATTTAGCACGCCAGACTCTTCCGTAGGCTAAAAAGAATCTCTGGTCAGGGGTATAGTCATCAATACTGGTTTCTTTCGCATTTTTTTTATCCGAGTTGTAAAGTTCCTTCCACGCTCTATACGCTGCAAGGACCCCTCCCAGATCCGCAACATCCTCGTTATATGTTCGCTTCCCGTCAGTAGTCCAGCCATCCACCTCGCCCAGCCTGGAATTCATCGCCTTAAAACTATCAATTTCCTCCTTCATTTTTGGGTTTTCAGATAACAGAAGATTTGCAGCCAGAGAGTGAAATATCTCGTGCCCAATTATCACGCCAACGGCGGCGAAGTTAACCGCATCATCTGCATCTGCCTCAAAGAAAGGAGGAGTGAACATTCCAGGAGGAACTTCAATAGCGTGTTCGGCTGAATTATAAAATGCATTCGCAGTAAAGAAGTTCATCTTCCATCTTTCCCGAGAATCAGAACCAATGAGATTCACAGAACCCAGCGAATTGAAGTTGGCTATTTCTACCTTGTTCTGATTGTAATCGGACTTGGACAGATTCACCGCACTGTAATCCACAGTTTTCTCAGGAATTCCAACTCTTAAGTACAGCTTATCAAGATGGTTGAGAGTTAAACGAATATCTTCTTTTGTTTTTAACTTATGATGCTCAACAGCGACTCTGACTTGCGCCCTGACCATATCCAGCAGTAGCTGCATTCTCTCAACGCTACCTGCCTGTTGTAACGATTCTACAAAAGCCTGACCTACGGCACCTGGAAGATATTTTCGTGTACGAGATACACATTTTTCAGCGCGAGTTGAATCTTTTTCGCCCGGACGTGGTTTTCTCCTGATTATTGAGAGCTCAAGAGAATCCGCAGCCATGCAGCTTTCATAAAAAGTTCCTATGGCGCGTATCGACGTACTCGATGACGTGGAATAGGCTTTGTGTGCATTGACAATCAAGTCACTGACCAGTTGGTCGGTACGTTTGGGAAGAGCAGAAAAATTGTTCCAGGATTTCTGCGCTGGTTTATACTTGGCGGGGAATACGACGTCCTTTCTCCATTGCCCATTTGCATACTCGTAAAAATCTTCACATGGGTCGACCGATGTATCCACTCCATATCTCAGATTGGGAGAATATATCGATGGACTTACAGTATCTACCGCTGATGTGTCAGACACAGCGGTATCCAAAGAATGACCCACCGCAGAGATATCAGCACCTGACAAGTCTTTAGGAATCACATTACTCTGTGCATTTACAAAGTAATGATTTCTCTCTTCGTAATATTGATTGAAAGAAGAGCAACCGAATAACAAAACCAAAAACGGAGAAAATCCAACAACCGCACTATTTAATGTCCCGAAAGTCCGGAACGATTTACCAGTTAACATAGCTTATTAACGTTTAAGTACAGTTTCAATTTTCTTACGAACTCCGACTTCCCAAAAATCATGAATACTACCAGAGTGAACAATTTTGCCCTGCCTGTCGGAGATTATTACATGACCAGTCGTCGCCAGCAGTCTATTCTCTATCGTGAATCTCGAGTCATTTTCTGTTGGGAAGTCTATACGTCGTTTATCAAATCCAGGAAGGTTAGTATAGTCTGTTTCTTCAACAGCAACTGCGGCATTTATCTTATAAAAGTTCAGAAAGTAATTAGCTATTGTTGCGGCCTCCTCGGTGGGAACAAGCGGGGGTGCTGATCCAAACGATCCGAAAGTACGTGAAGCAATAGTAATTTCAACCGCAGGAAAATCATGTTTAATACGATTTAATACCGCTGCTATGCCTCTGCAGGAACCACCGCCGGATATGTTACTTCTTACTACAGGAGATGGGATCACAAAACTCGAAGTATGACATCCACCTTGCAGGAAAACCAGAATGTTAACGCGGTCATTTACAGGGCGTACCATTGGAGAGTTAACCAGATCTACCTTTCCAGTTCCTGATTTGTCATACCAGTATTTTCCATCTACAGTCGGCACTGTCTTATTTATTGCTGATATGTCAGTAAATGGAGAAAAAGCCTCCCTCAGGCTATCCAGCATCTTAAAATAACTTTCAGTAGATATCGCAAGCTGTTTCATCAAATCATCTTCCCGTACAATTTCTATAGTAGGCCACATCCTCGTCATTATAGGTAAAACTGCCTGTACGATTCTGTTATCCTTATTCTTATCCATGAATTTATTAAGATCATCCAATGCATCCGACGCCCGTTGTAGATCACCAAACTCTACCCACATCCCAACCGCACCGGATAGATTTCCAAATCTCCATCCAATGGAGTCTTCCGGAATTGATCTGGTGAGTTCTTCTCGTTCCTTTAGATAGAAAGGAACAAGAGATTCTTCCATCACAAGATTTAGAAGACCAAGCCACTGCATTTTTGCGTTAAAAACTTCCGAGGTGGGAATAGAGTCCAGATATTTACTATAAAGGCGCTTCACCTCACCTGGTTCATATCCTACTGTCAATAAACCTCGAGCCCATTGCTTGATCAGATGAACTGATATTGTATCCAGATTCCATTTCTGCATACAAATCTGACCTGTATCCTTGGCCTCCTGACTAATAGCCCTGTTAGATGGTTTCCGTATGTATTGGAAAGTATCTACAATAGATCGCTGAACTCGCGGCAACATATTTATGCGCGATGCGGCAGCAAGGCAATCTTCCAGATATACATATGATGGATAATCCGGACTAACATTAGAGATTACAAATTTTGTTTGTGCACCTGCATTCATACCAGGCAAGCATCCCAATATGAAAGCTGCACATATATATAATATTGTCTTTTTCATGCTAGATAGCGTCAACAGTAGATGTAAAGCTGAAGTCATTTATCTTGATCCACGGAACTATCATAGTCGAAACAGCTGATGCGTATTGAGCATATGGCCCATTCAGACTTCGCCGTATGTCTACAGGAGTAAACGTTGGAATGGACATACCAATCTGCTCTACATTATTAAGAACAAACCATGGCGACTCAGTCCAGCGAAAGTTTCGTACGGCCTTTGTGACTTTCCCGTTCTCAATAAGCCATAATCCGTCTCTTGTAGTACCAGTCATAAGCTGTCCGACTCCTGCTGGATCTGATAACCTGGTCACCATCAATCCTCGCTTCATTGATCCTATCATTTCCTCTACGGGTGTTTCCGTTCCGCCTACTTTAAATGAGCGACGTGGCACCACTATTTCAGACTGTACGAGATCGTTTAAAGCACGGCTATAGGGAGTCCAAAGATTTTTTAGAATACCCGTCTCAATCAATGTTACAGACTCAACTCCCGGTTCTACATGAGTTCCCATTAACGAATCGATCGGATTGTGGTGAATTGTTATACGATCATCCACTATTTTTAATCCCAGCTTTGAACGATTTCTTGAAATTCCTCTATCCACTTCCAGAAATACCTCACCCCTACCTGTTACTTCCGGAGTATTCCGATCAAGAGAGTTAACAAGTGCGTTAAAAAACACCATAGAAGCCTGAGGCTCAAGTATAGTTTGATACCTGCCAGGCTCTATCCTCACTGGATTAAGAGAAAGTTTACATTTTTCCAGAGCGCTCTTTGCTATTAGTTCAGGATTCAACCTGGCCAGATCATATGAAGCACCACCAGCCCATCCCGATCCATTTCCTTTGGGATCTCTGACGGTAATAGAACAGTGTGCCTGACTTACTTTTGCGGAATCGTTTGTTTCACGCCCCCAGACATCTCTTGAATACTTGAAGGAAACTCCTGCCCCCGATTCAATATATCCAGCCGACAACAACCCATGCTGCTGCGAGTCGCGCGCAACCAAATGAACAAGTTCGCCGTTTTCGCGCTGTTCTCTATTAAAGGTGGCCTTACTCCAAACCGGATATCCCTTCGATGCATATTCCGGCCGGCCGATAATTGAATCAATATATATCTCTTTAGGAGACCACAGCTGAGTATAGTATTCAGCATATTTGCATGCAGATATAATGGATTCTTCGTCAATCTGATTTGTTACAACTCTGCAAAACGCTCCATTATTGCGCTCGATCTCAACCCATACATCTTTTTTATCACTGGTTACAGTTGGTTTGTTTCTTGCCCATCTTTGCCCTCCACTCCACCAGCTTGAAATGCCGACAGAAATTGTTCCACGGCTCTTCGTATTTTTCTTGATCAGGGCAACAATACGTGCAGCAGCCTCAGCATTTATAAGCTTTTCATTGACTTCCATTTAAGCCTTCCTCGTGCTGTCTATAATATCCATATCTTTTATTATCATATTGGGTGAATACACAGAGTGATAAGACGTCTGACTGGGCTCACCCTTTGACAACTCACATCCAAACCTCATCACTTCGGATTGATGTCCAAATGCAGTTACATTTTTCCATAAATTCTGCGTCCTGAATAACACGCCGGAATTAATCACGCGTGCAACACGTTTGCCATTTTCAATCTTGAACACACTACCACCAATACCATAGCCAGTAGATTTTTGGAAATCCATCATAATTCCGCCATTCTTCATTTCGAGGCCGGTCTTTATAGAGCTGCGCAAGTCGTCGATCTTTCCGGCGGAGTCATCGGTTTCAACAATAAGATCAGATGAATACAGAAGCGGGGATTCAATTCCTGTTTCGGATGTCATCCCGCCTGTGGGAGTAAACTTTTGATCTGACCCGTTATAAAAATCTTTCAAAAGAGAGAACCCATCATTGGATCCCTGAAGTGAGCTTAATCTTCCATTCTTTACGATCGTGACTCTATTTGGTTTCATCCCTTCGTCATCCCAGGCAACGCGCCCTACCGATCCCTCTGAAGTTCTATCTGCTATGATTGATACATTTGCTCCTGTGAGCTGCAGTGAACCAATCATTTCTTCAGGCGATGTTATATAGCTGGTTCCTCCTGCATTTGCTTCGAAACCGAATACGCGATCCAATTCAGTTGCTGCGCCAATAGATTCGCTGATGAGCGGAGCAACCATCCTACGATTCATTAGAACCTCGTATCTTCCTACATCAACCGGGAGAACAGGGAGTGTCATCTCCCTCAATGCCTCTGCATGGTTTTCACGTATGTAGTCCCGGAGAGATGGGTCTTTAATCAACTCGAAGCCAACACCAGCGGGAGATAGATTGTCCAGGCTTACAAATGCGCTTCCAACATTTATTTCGGAAACATCAAATGCGACAACTCCCGAAGAGTTATATAACCGTTGGAATATTGCCTGGTTCTTGGAGCTGTAAAAATATTTATCCTGGGATTGAAAAAAGGCTTCTACCTTAATACTACTCGAGTTTACTTTCTCCAGAGAAGAAATAAACGTAACGAGGCCGGTAATATGATCAGTAACTTCATCGATTGATATCACGAAGGGATCATATTTCACTGGCATTATCCAACTACCGCCTTGATCAGACCCAAGCAACCCCAATTCGAAAGGCTCACTCCGTGAGAAAAAATTGGCCTTTGCATTGGCTGATGCAGCGGCACCTAATCTTGCCGCTTCGCTCTCGCTCCACACAGGGCTGGATGCAAATCCCCAATATCCATCGCATAATGACCGAACCCCGATACCTATCGCTTCATTGCGTCCCGGATACCTGTCGCCAGCTCGTATTGAATACTGTTTTGTATACGTCAGTCTGACATCAGCATAGGATGCCCCTTTGGACATTGCTGAATCTACAGCAATTTTTGAAAGTTTTTTTATCCGTTCATCATTTATTTCGAGACTTTCATATGAATCTGCGGCCTGCAGCCGGCGTCCACCCCATGGTGTTCCTAGAATTAAAGCCCCTCCAATTGCAGCGCTACCGGCTTTTAATACCTTGCGTCGTTTAATCAGCATAATTAATTACTCATATAGTTGTAGAATCCGGAACCTGATCTAAGCCACTGTTTAGTCATCTAGTCGCACTGTTACGGTACCACTCGCAATAACATTTCGCGAAGCTGCTCCGATAAACGCTTTCCATTCCTTTGTGGAACCTACTGCGTACCCGAGCGTACGTATTTTACGACCCACGCCAGGGGGTATTACGATTCTCTCAGGCGAAGAAGTATCTCCTGCACAATCGTAATCTGCGGCAGGTAATTCAATGGCTACTGTATCCCTGGATGTATTACGAATAACTGCTATCGCGCAAGGTTGTATTACGGTTGCATTAGCCGTAAGCGTAATTCCTGTGCTAGCAGCCGAGGCAAGAAAATATACCTCCGCAGATGCCATCTGTGTAAACCTGACACTGTCTTTTAAATACCTTCCATACATGTACGTCTCTAATCCAATCCAATACTCACCAGGAGGAGCATTGCCACGTACATGAAGGCCAGTTGGAAAAACAGCCGTCGAAGTTATACTAACTCTGATTACACTGAACCGCCGCCCTGTTTCGGCGCTGGTAAGAAATCTGTCAAAGTGATTTACAAAGTTCATTTGTGGAGGCGAGCTGTCATTTGCATCCTTTACCTCCATGCTTAATTGAGGATAATCGGCGGGCACTACTGCTCCAGGGACAAATAGAGACAGCGTCATTGCGCCACCACGGTTGCTATCCGGCATTGTCATACGGAAAGTCTCTATATCATACCTACCATTAGTAATAAATATCTTTGCGGTATCGGCCTTGGTAATTTCCCCCAGTGTGTATGATACAATCAGGTTCAGACCATTGCTTGCAATACTCGTATTGGTCGATATGGCAGTGAGGCGTCCGACGCTATCAACTTCTAACGCAGAACTAACAGGGGAGATTCTCCAGTGGACACTATCTGGAGCAACGAAGATTGTATCCCCCGTTGCCAGTACACTATACACTGCAATTGAATCTGTATCCCCTACTCCATATATCCCCCTTGAGAATGGAAGATGAATGCTATGTAGCAGTGGCCCTCCTGAATTCTCCAGTTTAACAGGAGGATTTATATCCATACATGCTGATACAGCAACACACAGCAGTATGCTTAACCCTGTGATTAACGATCTATGGCTCATAGCTTTCACAAGCCTCATAGTTAGGGTTATTGGTTGCTTCTTCGCCCAATCCCTGTACTTCGGGAACGAATACATAATTATTCCCATAAGTTAGAATTAGTTTTCCTTCAGACGGCCCGATTGGCCAGACATTTTCCGGATCCCGGCCATATCTGCGAGTAAGTTTTCTCAGGTCACCCAGCCTTCTGCCGGTGGCGTAGAATGTATACGCCCTCTCTCTGAAAAGCAGATCTATGCGCCCGCTCGGACTTCCTGGATCGGTTGTGTCCGCCAATTGAGCTCCAGAGCGTAATTTATAAAGCCGTCTGACAGAGTTTATCCTTTCAATAAACTGTGGGACCTGACCAGCATCGAGATAATATTCAGCCTCAATAAGTCTGGCCTCAACACCGCTAAAATAACTGACACTCCGAGAAGAAAAGCTGAAATCGGTATTCAGTGGATAGATAAAGTTCCCTTGACCGTCTGCTCTTACGGGTACCCTCATATCCTGTTGCGAACCCAGGGCCGCAACCCAGTCCAGTCCATTGCCGCCCTTGTTATTGAGAATAGTATAGCGGGCAGGTTCTAAAGAAATCTGCGGGAAATATTTCAAGCTTGTATCAACCCCGGTTTTACTGGCAAGAAACACCTCCGATATAGCAAATATGTCAGGAACATCAGATACCATATCGCTGGCGTCTTTATACCTCCCCTGTGAATTTAACGCTCGAGCTTTAACTCCTTTCAATAGAAGTGTTAACGGAAGGCTATCCGTTTCTATTGCCAGACCTTTTTCTGCGATTGCTATTGCACGAGCATAAAGGCTATCCGTCGAAAGTGCACGGCCTGGGATAAATTCACCTCCCCATTTCGATTCAGATATTGCGTAACCCGAACATGTCACATCTGCAATCATCGTGTATGTCAGGCTCAGCAATGCGTAGGCATGAGCTTTCATCGGATTGCCGGACACACCACTGTACTTATCCAGAAGCTGGATAGCCTGCTCTAGTTGTACCCTTGTGGCCTGACTTGAGGAAGTGGTAGAAGATATAACGTATGGTCCCGGCCTGTTGACCACATCCAGATTTGCTCTAACATCAATCGAGATCTGCTCCAAGTCCGGTAGCAGGGCAAGCTCATCCGTAAAAATAGCTACCGAGGTAGCCTGCAAGCCCAGATATTGGTTGAATTTTCCTACAGCACCCAGGTAAACCCACCTGGCCCCCTCCGGACTTTCTATCCTGTCAGGCGGTATCATCTCTCCATCAATTGTTTTTGCGGAGTTCGTAATATCGCTTAAGTTGCAGCCGGTAAGTGTAAACAGAAGAAATAAAACATAACCGGAGCCAAGATTTTTGCTCAGCTTTATAAATGTTTTCATTAATTTTTAGAGCTCCAATCGAACATTGAATGCATACTTCCGCGGCATTGGGAGTGTAAAGCCGTTGTCACTCAGAAGATTTCCTACAGGGGTTGAATTAACCATTGGATCTCTTCCGGAATAATTTGTCCAGAGTCCAAGATTGCTACCTTGCAATGAAACTGTAATTAGTTTTGCGTTAAAACGGCTGGTGAAATTCCTTGGGAGATTATAGCTGATAGACGCTGAGTTTAATCTCAACTCTGAGACGCTCATTGCTGTTCCTCTATTATGGATATTGGAGATAGCTGCCATATATAACACCTGGCTCTCAATAGGCGCTCCAACAACAGTTTCACCGTAGTTATCAAGGAAGGTAGCATACTGAACCCTTGGCCCAGTTTGAGCCAAAGAAAAAGAAGCTGTAAGGTTTTGATTCAGAACAGAAATACTGCCATTATATGCAGCGGTAAACTTGGGCGTATTCCATCCCTTATAAACAGTTGTATCCCCCAGCATAATCTCGCTCGCTTCGAGAAAACCATCTCCGTTAACATCGCTATAACCCAACACAGGTCGGTCCCACACTGCTCCAATCTGGTATCCTTCTACCAGCCTGTCTTTAGAAGTGTTACTTGCAGTAAGTGTATTGTTGCCCAGCCTTCTGATAACGTTATTTACATTGGAGATATTAGTTCCAAGCTGTAACAGCATAAAATCATTGTCTATTATACGTGTTGTAATGCCTATCTCAATGCTTCTATTTTGAACACGGGATATGTTTTCTTTTCTGCGACTACTTGATAACCCGGAAGATGTTGGTATGCGTCTGTCAATTATGGCATTGTGAAGAGTTTTATTGGCAACAGTAAACATTAACTCTGCCCTATCCCCCCAAAGATATGCATCAAATCCTCCTTCGACTTCCAGAGATCTCTCAGGTACTAACTTATTGTTTCCAACTCCTTGTAATTCAGCAACCCATGTGATTTGCCCATCTATCTGAGCCCGACTATATATATACCCTCCATATAGATCTGCCTCATCTGGATGTACTGCAGCGTATCCAATCGCTCCTCTCAGTTTAAGCCCGCTCAACATGTTGCTTTTGGGGAAAAAGCCTTCATCTGACACCAGCCAGGATGTAGCGAACTTTGGGTATCTACTCGAAGAGTTCATCTTGATCACACTTCCAGCATCCTGACGAAAACCGATATCAAAATACATACGATTGAGCAACTTGAATGATCCGTTTACATAATACCCTGCCGTAATAACATCATTAGCATCCATACTTGCTTTGCCATCTCCGTTAGCCTGATCTGCTCCGAACGGAACGTCAGCAAAGCGGACTAACACACCTTTGTTTATTCCCCTTCTTACATCCAGACCAACAGACGGAGTGACTGACAGGAATCGATCAAATGGCGTATGTATACCACCGCTCGCAGATAGTCGGGCAGTTAGCACTTTGTTAGAAACAGAGTTTTGCCTTAAACGATCACTGCTTAGAAGAACTGGAGCAGGCTCGCATTTCCCCAACCTGCACTGACGATAGTCATTCCTTCCATGATCCCGCCTCTCCCCCAGGTCAACGCCAAGACTACCCTGGGCGTTCCACCAGCTATCCGGTTGAAATCGTGCAGAGAGAGCAGAATTTATGGATAGAGCGTCTGACCCGCCGGTCATTACACCCATACTGGTACTGAAAATGATAGTGTCTATTTGATTGGTACCACCATTAAACTCTACATCGCTCTGTGTTATCGTGGAATTATTCGCACCAAATACTAGATCAATGAACAGATCTTTACTGGCTTTAAATCCAATAGATGAATTAACATATATATCCCTGGAGCTACCCGGTGTAGTAATGTCTTTCGAAAGAGGAACATCAAAGATCCTTGATCTAATCAAATCGATACGAGGAATTCTTCTAGTCCCAATACTATTTTTATAAGATCCTGAAAAACTGTAATTGATTGTACTAACTCCACCTCTTACAGCAAAGCTATGATTGTTTAATGAGCCGGGGCCTGTATCATCGAATAAATTACCGAATCGATTCATATCCATAACACTATCCTGAATACATAGCAGCTCATAATGACTGGCAGCGTGGCACGAAACCGGGTACGGACTTCCAGAGGCAGACGTACCATAGCCATACCAATTTCCGTACTTCTGCCTAACCTGACTATCCCAGTCTCTGGAAAACGAATAGCTCCACGAAGTCGGACCTGCCTTTCCCTTCTTTGTAGTAATAACAATTACTCCATTAGCTGCTTCCTGCCCATATAAACTGGCAGCCGAAGGTCCTTTAACTATCTCAATCGTTTCGATTGTATTAGGATCTATGTTATCTAAAGGAGATGACGTATAAGCCTGTCGCGAGTTAGTAGCACCTCTACCCCAGGCCTTGTTAACGACTGAACTATCAGACATACGAGAGTTGATCCAGATTCCATCCACAATAACAGCCGGATCGGTGTTTTGACTTATACTTCCGATACCTCTCATACGTATACGCGTTGGAGCTCCCGGCTCACCACCAGCAGTCTGTACACTCACACCTGGCACCTGCGCAAATCTTAGCAGATCAGAAACTGACCTAGCCGGAGCTCTTTCCAGGATCTCTGTTGCATTCAATTTTACGATATCGTTCCCGATTTCAACACGACGTTGCGTGCCGACCGCTGTTGTTACTACTTCGTTTAGTGAGGTAGCCGCCTGGCTTAGTCTAGCATCCAGGTTTGATCTTCCATCTGCTTTGACTTCTATATGCAGTATTATACTTCGGTACCCAAGCAGCTTAAAAGATATAGCATGCTTCCCGGGTGCTACATTGCCGATCTGATAAACACCTTTAGCATCGGTAACAGCAATTAGCTTTGTACCTTCAACTGAAATAGTCACTCCAGCTATCGGACGCTCAGTAGCCGAATCTGTGACCCGGCCTGCAATTATACCGGAAATGCTATTATCAGATTGCAGTGTACGTCTGACACTATTTTCAGGCAGTGCAATAATAACTGTCTCACCATCAGGTGCAAACTTGGCCAGCAACCCTGTACCAGTTAAAGCTTTTGCAAAAGCATCAGATGTCTTAAGCCCTTTAATTGCAACAGATACCTTTTTTGC
The DNA here is from genome assembly GCA_040394885.1 of Gemmatimonas phototrophica. Taxonomy (GTDB): domain Bacteria; phylum Gemmatimonadota; class Gemmatimonadetes; order Gemmatimonadales; family Gemmatimonadaceae; genus Fen-1247. The sequence goes on along the minus strand of JBEBRK010000013.1, from coordinate 41,535 downwards.
CACCAGCGGACTGCTGTTATCGTAGATAGCACGCAAACCTGCCTGCCTTGCAATCTCATTCACAACATACTTTAGACTGCTGTCTTTAACGGTAAGTGAGATAATTGCTGCGTTTCCCTGTCCTTCCTTATTTGCTTTAAGAGCGTCATCCTGCGGAACCACGTATTTATTCTGAGCGCCAGTACTACTCACCGAAACAACCATTAGCGCGCACAATGAAAAACACGCCCGTGCAAAGACCGACCTAGCTAATTGAACCATTGTCACCGTGAAAAAAGTGTTATTACTCTACCAGCTCTTACAACCTGTACGTTGTAAATCAGCTCCAACAGTGTTACAAGATCCGAAACAGATCCCGCAGAAAAACTTCCACCGATACCTTTAGAAGCAAGATGAGGATCTCCTAACTGGATCTCTACATCGTACCATCTGTTAAGCTCTGGTATAGCCTGCTTGAAAGACATGTCCTCCAACGTAAGGACACCATTTGCAAACGCATACTGTCCCTCTGTTGCAACAAAATGAACAGGCGCCTGCATGGGAGAGATACTTATTCCACGTCCCGCAGTTACGATCGTTTTATCGACCTCCACCCGACCTTCGCGAACCGATACTCTTAGCGCTGAATCTGTTGAATAATGACGCACACTAAACGTAGTCCCAAGCACTTTGGTGCTGTTCTTCTCCGTATTTACAATGAAAGGTACGCCTGAATTATGATTGACAACAAACAGAGCTTCACCTGTTAAATGAACCGTCCTGCCTGCTGTCGCAAAGCTGGATGGGACTAAAAGTGTACTTCCTACATTCAGAATAACCCGACTGCTATCAGGCAGTGTGATTGTAGCACGCTCACCACGAGCAGTTTTATAGGTAGTCATGTGAGAGGCGATCTGATCTACTACGCGTGTGGAACCACTGTACCATCCTACAAAAAGAGCGCAGACCATTGCAAAGGAAAGAGCGATATACTTGCTTATCTTCGAAGCAGAATACACGCGAGGAGTTTTACTTTCTCTATTTCCTATCTGATCTTCGATAGCATGATCCGAAGGACGTTCCAAGCCAGGGAGAACAGAATAAGCATCTCTCGATATTCCAGCATCCCTATGCACCCTCTCGAGAGCCCGGCCAATAAGATCGCCATCAACCGCTGATAACCTATTCAACTTCAATGATTTGAATTCGTTAACCATAGACTGGAATTCACCATTTCTGGAAATACACTCATTAATAGCAGCTATCTCCACCTCGGAGCTTTCATTGCTCAAATAGCGATCAAGTTCTTCTATTGTTATATCTACGGAATTACGGTCGGTTATCATATATTTTTTCGATTCTGTACTATTGGCACCACTCGGAAGCAAACCTAACGCTACTTTATTAAATGATCCGGCAACTTATTACGAAGCGATTTAAGGGCTCGCTGATGCTGCATCTGGGCTGCTGCTGCAGTTACCCCAATGGCTTCTGCTATCTGCGTCCAACTCCACTGCCGCTCCCATCTAAGCAATACTATCAAACGATGAGTATCAGGTAATTGACTCACGCAGTTTCGAACTATGGAACTGATCTCCACTTTTTCGATCTGCAAGTCGATACTCAACGGCTCCTGGCTACTTCCGGGTATCTCGTTCATGCCGGCCATTCTATGACGTCTGTTGAAGTCACGCAGAGTGTCACGCCTTAGATTCTGTATTTTGTTTCTAACTGCACCATAGAGGTAGGAGTCGACAGAGGCCCTCGGTTCCCAGGTTTCGCGATTCCGCCAAACCCATGTAAAAACCTCACATACTATATCTTCGGCAACATCCTCGCTCCGGGCCCCATATGACATGGCAAAGGCAAACAACTGCCCATAATAGGCCCTAAAAAACGTGTCAAATGCCTCCGGATCCCCTCTCCTAATGCCCGCAATCAACCCTCCCGCCAGATCGTTTTCATGCGTGTTCTCATCGAATCCATCCCGTCCCTCTGAGTCAGAAGGCGGGGATGAACGATCGGAATCCGAAGATTCCATTATTTGGAGAATAGCGCGAGACATTTAAGAATAGGCACTTGATCAGATTTCATAACGATAACGATACTCTCGGGCGTTATGAAATCGCCCAATGTAAGGCACCATATAAAGAAATATCTAACGCAGGAAATAGATACTTTTTTCTTCCAAAACAGTAGGTAGGAGAACTTGGGACGTTATTTGCCTATTATTGTGTTGTCTCGCCCTTCTGTGATCTGACAATAGGATGGGAGTTATATACGAATTTCGACCTCAACGTTAATGGTCGAGGTCGAAATTGATAAGATCTATGCCTTTGAGATGGTTTTCCCACTTCGGCAAAGCTGGAGATATTATACGGGTGTCACCAAAGCACCTATCTAACTACCATAAATTGGAGCGCATGGACTTGGGGAGCGTCATTGGGTCACCTTCCTTACACCCAAATGCCTTTGCAAACTCAGGCATTTGTCTTACCATTCCGTTAATTCGAGCAAATAAGGCCGCATGGACGCCGCCGTTTACTGCTGTCGCCTGTGACCATTTCCCGCGCCATAACCGTCCGTAGGCTACGAAGAAACGCTGGTCCGGTGTGAGACCTTCTATCAATGTGTCCTGCTGATTCTTATCTTTGCTGAAATTTTTCTTCCAGGCTCTATAGGCAGCTTTAATTCCCCCGAGATCGGCTACATCTTCATTATAGGTTCGCTTGCCGTCTGTGTTCCAGCCATCTACTGTGCCCAGCCTTGAATTTATAGCCTTAAAGCTGTCGATTTCCTCTCTCATTTTTGGATTGTCCGAGCTTGTTAGCTGAGCTGCTAAAGAGTGGAAGATCTCGTGTCCAATGATAAGGCCGGAGGCGGCGTAGCTTAAAGCATCATCTCTCTCCGGATCAAAAAATGGTGGAATAAACATCGCTGGAGGAACTTCAATCGCATGTTCGGCCGCACTATAAAATGCATTGGCTGTAAATGAGCTCATCTTCCATAATTCACGTACATCACCACCAATAAGATTAACCGATCGTACAGTATTAAAATTAGCTATCGCGTCCTTATTATCGAAATAATTCGTAGGCGACAATTTAAGCCCCGTATAGTCAGAGCGCTTATCAGGTATACCAACCCTAAAATACAGTTTCTCGAGACTATTCATCGCAACATGCTTATCGGATTCGTTCATTAGAGAATGTTTATCAATTAACACCCCCACTTCTGATTTAATCGAGGCAAGCATATGACGCATTCTATCAAAACCTCTATTTTCATCGAGCTTATGAGCAAACATTTCCCCAACGGGACTATCCAAATATTTGCCCGTTCTTGAGATGCACATTTCCTCCCGTGTCGAATCTTTCAAAGATTTGCCTGTCTTCGCAGTCTTACGACCACGTGACATGGACGCGAATGAAATTTCGAGCGAGTCGGAAACCAGACAGCTATGATAGAATGTCCCGACCAAACGGATAATCGGATCAGACGATGTGGCGTATGATCTGCCCGCCTCCTCTATCATCGTCTTCAGTCTCTCATGAGTACGCCTCGGAGAATCCGAGAAGTTATTCCAGAAGATTTTGCTTTCAGGAATTTTGGGCGGAAACTTTGCTTCTTTTCTCCATGTACCGTTTACGTACTCATAAAAATCATCACATGGCGAAATAGTAGTATCCATTCCATAGCGTAAGTCCGATGAGTAAATTGATGGAACTACTGTATCAGCGGAACTTGAATCTATAGCAGCGAATGACAACGCAATCTTATCTCCCGGATAATAGAAGCTTATATTCTGGACGTCTTTCCTAAAAACTCCGTGACGTATCGAAACAATAGCAATGAGCGCAATAGCCAAGACGATAAAATATGCTCTTCGTCGCATTTGATACATTTCTATTGTTGCGCCGTATTTGAATTACTTCTCTTCAGGACAGCACCAGTCAGATTACTAGCAACATTCTCTTCATCTCGCATAATGAGATCTGCAAAGAATATTTTTCCGTCAGGGTCTACCAGAACGACCTTTAAGTATCCTCCGTTAGGAATATTAGCAATTTTGTAATTCTCTTCGTTTTCATCGGGATAGTCAATTCTTCTCTGATCCAGACCAGGCAAGCGGAAATATTCAGTTTCGGCCACTAATACGTTGCCATTTACGTTATAGTGCTCGATAAAATACTTTGCTAATGTTTCTGCTTCCTTTTCAGGTGATTCTGGCAGTACAGTGCCGAACAAACCGAATGTTCTTGATACTATAGTCAGTTCAATTTCAGGGTATTTTTCCTTGATACGATTAATCGCCTCTATAGTGCTGTTACATGACGCACTTCTCCCCTCTGCATCAACGATGGCAACAAGACGTTGAAATGTGCCAGGAGTTGTTTTATATGCATCTTCGTGACATCCCCCTTCTATAAAAGCGATCAGATTGATCTTTCCCTTGCGGGGGAAATCGATTTTACTATCGGGAAGCAGCGAAGCAAAGAGATTATCGTTGGCATCCTTTTGGGCAGTATATAACCACTTTCCTATCAATTGAGGTGCAATACTATCCAGAGGCAAAACGAGTTCGTTGGAACCTCCAATTTGTTTCCAGAGGTCCTTCAAGTATTCAGAATACGCAGATGTGGAAACAGACAGCTTTTCCATTATTTCGGACTCCCTCAGCAACTTTGCGGTCGGAAAGAACCTGTACGCCATGTACGATATTAACGGAGAGGTTCTTCTCTCAAGAGGGATTTCATAGAGATATTTAATGTATTCATCTAATTCAGAAGCAGCGCGATCCGGTTCCCATAACTGCACCCACATGACTATCTTGGAAAGTAGGGAGGTCAACTTTAAGGGGAGAGAATCCGAAGGAATATCATCATGATATTCCTTCCAGTACGTGAGATAATCACTAAGTAATTCGTCGTCCAAATAACGACCATACAGATCTCGTACACCTGCTCTGGCATTCAGCCTTTCTTCTGCCTTGGATGCAAGGGAAAGGGAGGCGATATATCGTTTATAAATTATCTTGACATCATCTATCCGCCCTAATGCCATAAGATCCTCCCCCCACCACTTAATATGCTTCATCTCGACGGAATCGACAGGCCATCTCGTTGAACAGATTCTCCCGGTGTCCTTAACTGCCTGGGAAAGAGGATCGTGATAACGTTTTTTTCTCTCTCTTCGAGTAGTATCCACCACCTTAGAAGTCATCCTTTCAACACCTCTAATACGCCCCACTGCTCCTAAACAGTCTTCGAAATATAAGTACGATTCGTAATCAGGACTTCTTGTAGGTGGATCAAATGTAGTCTGTGCTTGCAAGCCAGCTGTACTCACCAGGAGTAGAGATATTGCAAAGGCCTTACAAATAACATCTGTCATCAAATCGCATCCACGGTAGAGGTAAAACTGAAATCATTAATTTTTATCCAGGGTGATACTATCGAGGTCAATGAACTTGCATTGCTCCGTCGTTCCTGGCTTCTTCTTATATCAACAGGTGTGAATACGGGAATAGCCTGACCTAGCTGTTCAACATTATTTAGAACAAACCATGGAGATTCGGTCCATCTGAAGTTCCTTACAGCTTTAGTGATCTTGCCATTTTCCACTAGCCACAGCCCATCACGGGTTGTTCCCGTAAACACTGGTCCGACAGAAATCGGGTTTGAAATACGGGTTACGAGAAGTCCACGCTTCATAGTAGCTATCATTTCTTCTACGGGCGTATCACTACCTTTCACTCTGAATGAACTTCTCCTGCCTACAAAGTTTTTTTGACCCAGTTCCTTTGCTCCATCATTGTATCCAAACCACAAGTTCTTTAAAATTCCATTCTCGATAAGACTAACGCTGTCTATTCCAGGGTCCACATGGGTGCCAACATCCGGATCCAGCGGATCGTGACCAATGGTGATACGCTCATCTACAATTTTGAGCCCCAGCTTGGTACGATGCCTTCTAAGGGACGTATCGGTTTCAAGATATGCCTCTCCATTTGCTCCAAGTTCAGGACGTTGTCTTCCCAGCCAGAATACAACGTCACTAAAGAAAAAGCTGGACGCCTGAGGTTCAAGAATTGTCTGATATCTACCTGGTTCAACTCTAACTGGATTGAGGGACATCAAACATTTTTCCAATGCAAGTGAAGCAATCCTGTCTGTATCCAGTCTGTCAATATCGAATGATGATCCGCCGGCCCATCCGGAACCGTTTCCAGCCCCTTCTCTCACAGTCATTGAGCAATGTGCCTGGGTAATCTGCCCGTAAGTAGTAAACTCACGCCCCCATGGATCCCTCACATACGATGTAACGCTTGAGGCTGCATTTTCTACATATCCGCCAGCGAGAAGTCCGCGATCCTTTGCTAAGGCGGAAGCAGATGTAGCTATCTCTGCATTCCGAGAAGCGTGCCTGTTAAAAGTGGACTCACTCCATACAGGATAGCCCTTGGAATCATACGTTACAGGTTCCTGCATTAAATCCACAAATGCTTCTTTAGGGAATACTTTCTCAGAATATCCTTTCAAGGTGCTACATGCAGCTGATATAGAATCTTCATCTATCTGATTTGTTACTATGGTGACACTTGACTCTAATTCGTGTCTGATAGCGACCTTTACGTCTCTCTGATCGCTCGTCATGGTCGCTTTATTACGAGCCCACCGCTGTCCCATACTCCACCAGCCGAATATAGATACGGTGGTGGTCCCATGTTTATCAATTATGGTCTTGACCTGATCAATGACCGATTGAACCGCTTTCTGATCAAGTATTTTTATAGAATCCTGCATCTATGCCTTCCTCGTAACATCAATAACATCCATATCCTTAATCACCATGTGGGGCGAAAAAACACTATGATAGCATGTCTGAGTTGGCTCCCCCTTAGTTATAGCGAAACCAAAACCCATAACATCTTCCGCACGCCCTATATGAGTCACATTTTTCCATAAATTTGCTGTTCTGAATATTGAGCCTGCATTTATAACACGTCCAACTCTCCTACCATTATGGATTTTAAAAACAGATCCACCTATTCCCAATCCAGTAGATAGCTGAAAATCCATAACCACGTCACCTATTTTGAACTCGAGTCCGTCTTTAATACCCTCTCGCAATTCATCAATCGATTTACCATTATTGTAGTCCGGTTCTATTTTAAGATCTGCGGAGAATACGAGGGGAGAATCTATCCCAGATGCAGAGTTCATACTTCCGTTGGGTTTAAAGCTGGTATTCTTTCTATTGTGATATTCCTTTAACCAGGAATATCCTTCTCGTGGTGCCTGCAATCCAACTAGTCTACCTTCTTTAATAAGCTCGATAGCTGTTGGCTTCACTCCTTCATCATCCCATTCAACCTTACCAACCGAACCAGCTTCAGAACGAGAAGCTGAAATGTTTATAAGAGGTGATGCAAGAGTTAAAGTACCGAGCATTTCTTCCGGCAAGTTAATGAAGCTTGTACCGCTTGCGTTAGCCTCTAACCCAATAGCCCGATCCAACTCAGTTGACAATCCTATGCTTTGACTTGCGAGGTTAGCAACGATGCTCCTGTTAACCAGAACCTCATACCTGCCTACATCAACAGGCAATGATCCTAAATTCATTTCCAGTACCCCTTCCTGATGATGCACCTTGATGTAGTCACGAATTTCTCTATTCTTTAATAGCTCCATTCCTTTTCCGGCGGGAGTTAAAGAATCAATACGTACACTGCTGAAACCTACACCGTCGCTCATATTGAAGACTATTGCGCCAGACGTATTATAAAGCCGTTGATGTGTATACTGGCCCAGGGAACTGTGAAAGTATTTATCCTGACTACGAAACCACGCACTGATTCCAACAGTAGGAGGGAGCACATACTGTAATCTTGATATAAACAGTCGCAATCCAAACATGTAATCAAGAAATTCCTCGTAAGGTATATCGAATGGATCAATTTCCACCGGCATAATCCACTGTCCACTGCTGACTGAAGGCAGATCGGATAATTCAATGGGAGGAACAGAACCCGACTTATTGGCTCTTGCATTATCAGTTGCTGACTTGCCAAGGCGGGCCGCTTCGCTCTCCCCCCACACCGGACTGGATGAAAATCCCCAATACCCTCCTGCCAATGCTCTAACCCCAATACCTATCGATTCACTTCTATCAGGTGTTGGTCCGGAGGAACCAAGATGAAGGCTCTTGGTATATGTGAGCCTTACATCGGCATAACTTGCTCCTGCAGATATTGCTGCGTCAACAGTTAACTTCGAAAGATTTCTAATTTTGTCATCTTCCAGAAGTGAATATCCAGTTTCACACGGATGCATAAAACCAGAAGCCTTCAATTTCCGAGACAGTAGAAGATTGCTAGCTACAGAAGCGCTCCCATAGGCAAGTAGATTACGTCTATTCAAGTTTATCATTATAGTCCTGTTATTTTGTTTTATAAATACTCACATTCTATTTCTGAAAGTACTTCCCTGATATTTTCAGACGTGTCTTGGTTACTGCATCTCGAGCATAGTAACTCACTTCGCCAATTGTAGAAGAACGGCGCACAACCGTAACAGCTCCAGTACGTATATTGATCACATTGCCAAAAACCTGGTTTGCCCCTAATGGAGATCCACCTGGGTTTAGCTCCGAATCCAAGAGAACATCACAGGTCTTTTCAGGACCAGGAAGAGAATCGCTGAAGACCAAATCCATTGGAGGGCCCTGTGTTACCACCAAAAACTTAACCACGGCGCATGGTTGAAGATATCGAATCGGATCATTCGGACTTAGCTCTTCTCCGAAAATTATATCTCCATCAGCATTTCTTGCCATAGTTATAAGGAGTCCCCCCGCTGGATAAATCCCTGTAAACTGAACACTATCCTTCACCTCGGTACCATATAGATTCAAGGATGCGTGTATATAGAAGTCGCCTAATATTGACTTCTCGTTAATGACAAAATATTCAAATTGCCCTGGCGACCCGGATATGGGAACTGATCTCATACGAATGCCATCAGGAACTGTCAGAGGTAGCGCAACCCCTTTCTGAACTATTTCTCCATCTCTGAACAAATCGACTCGCAGACGAGCGGTAGCATTTGTAGCCAGAGCACCGACTTTAGTACTATCAAGTAAGATGATTTTTGCTTCGTTGGCGTTCAATCGTGTAGCTGTTACATAAATTGGGATGGTATCAGCCTTAGTAACATCCTTATAAGTATAGGTGGCAATAATATTGGTTGGAGAAGAAGCAACAGGACCCGCAGTAATTTTACCAGATTCGTCTACACGTACTCTTGCGGCATCTACCGAGCGCCAGGTTATATGCGAAGGATCTACAATCTTCTGTGAACTATCCGCAAATGTAGCAGTTGCTTTAATAGTAAATGTGTCTCCGGTGACTACCATAACACCCTTCGAGCCAAATCTAAGCTTGAATAGTATTTCCGAATATTCCAGTGGATCTGCGGAAGGCGATTTTATATCACTACAAGCGAATAACACAGAAGCTACCACGCCTGTAACTAAATATTTATAAGCCATTTTCATAATAAATTAGCGTTGTAGTTTATGGATCTTTATGATTACAGCCCTGATACTTTACATTCGCGAATTCTGGAGGGTAGAAAACAAATGCGTCACCATAAAGTTGATACTCTCCATATCCTCCTTCATAGATACCAGAAGGATATACCTCATAAGGACTTTTACCGTACTGTCTGACTAAGCGCCTGTAGTCACCGAGCCTGTAGCCATTCAGATAAAACCAGAAGGCTCTCTCACGAAAAAGCAGATCAACACGTGCCTCTAACGAACCGGGGTCTGTGGTATCCTGTATGCTTCTGGTGCGCCTTGCTTCGTTGATAGCATCCAGCCAGCGCGGATCACCTTCATTCATCCAATATTCGGACTCTATCATCTTGCGCTCAATCCACCCTGCAAGAGGTAAAACAACATTACCGGTGATATACTTCTGTTGGAAAGCAACGTTGATTCCGTCTAGTATCTGCTGTGTAACTGGAACCCTTGCGTCTGGAGCACCAACTAACGGAAACCATTGAATTCCATTCGTTCCTTCAAAATTCCTTACTCCGTTCGATTGTGAACCAAGAGTTGATGCTGACCCAGTAGTCCAAAACGCATAGGGCTTAGAAACAAACCCCTCCTCATTAGTTACCTGAAGATCTGAATAATGCAGGTTATAAACGTCAGTGGGATTGACATCCTGAACGCTTATGAACGCTGAGTCCAGCAATCCCAATGATAAATATGCTCTACCTTTTCCAATCTGAGACAGCACTTTAAATCTTGTACTGTCATGATGGATTATCTGCGAAGAGTCAAAAAGAGAAATCGCCAGTTTTAATGCTTCAGTGGTTGAACTACCTTCTACATATTTAACCGATCCATCAAACGTCAGTGTTGGAAAGGGAATTCCACTACAATAATTTTCAGCCAATAATAAAACCGTATACCCTTCCAGTGCATATGCCGCTGATACCAGATAGTTCAGTGAGGAATCGTTCAGATTACGAACAATATCCCTTATCTGCAGAAAGTTAATTCTGGATGAATTCAGATACTCATAAGGAGAGGCGACGACAACACCCAGTGGAGAAAGAAGGCCTTGAGTATGTTTTTCAATTCTCGCATCTAAACCGGTCGTTCCGGCAAAATTAGACCGTACACTCAATTCATCTGTAAAAAGAGACACGTTGCTACTGAGCTCATTTACACCGATCTGAAACTTTCCGATCGCACTAGCATACACCGCCAAAACGCCTGCTCTTGTGGTTACCTCCCCAATATCCACAGACTCTCCATCCTGTGGATCGTCCACGGTAACCAGTCCATCGAGGGAACACGCCTGGATAAAAATTGCCAAGGCGCCGAAGATAAATCGGAACGGCAAGCGATTGGTAAGAAAACCGCTCCCCTTAAGTAAAGTAACTTTCACTTTTACAATCCCATTTTTATGTTAAGAGCAAATTTCCTCGGTGGCGGAGGAACGGAACCCTGATCCACTCGCATTACTTCGCTTCCCGACAGAATTCCGGTATTCACCCATGGATCCCTCCCTCCGAACTTAGTCCAAAGACCGAGGTTAGTACCTTGAAGAGAAATACTCATGCTTCTCACATCAAAAGAAGATATTCGTACAGCGGGAAGTACATAGGAAATACTTGCAGAGTTCCAACGGAAGTCGGAGATACGATCTACATTGAGAGCCTGATATTGGGCTTGAGCCTGCAGGTACAAAGGCGCATTAACATCCTGAAAACCATAATCTTTCCTCCCGCTAATACTCGAGTTATAATCGACTGCGTAATCTGACTGATAACTGAATCTACTGTCTATTACTAGCCTGTTCCACATAGTTGTGTTTATTCCGTAACTCCCCCGATATCGTGGATTCGAAGTCCCTACGTAAACGCCCCCATCTTTCACTACAATTTCGCTGATACTTATAAGACCATCCCCATTTTCGTCCATGTATGCAAGAGGTGTTCTTTTAAATACGCTTCCTAACGGATAACCAACCACAATCGCATCGGTAATTCCTGTTCCTACCAGACTACGTGAGATACTGGTCGTTCCTGGTCCCAGAGATTTCACTCTATTGTCGCTTATAGTATGTGAATAGTCCAGCACCAGACGTAGCCAGCTTTTATCAACAGCTATTCCGTTAACAGACATTTCAAGGCTTCTGTTTTGAACTAGCCCAATATTTTCTTTACGTGTCACATCTGATCCACGGCCGAAGCTTGACGGTAGCTTACGAGAAACAAGTGCATTCTTATTCTCCTTATGGGCATAAGTAGCAATTACCGAAATCCTGTCATACCATACATCCAGATCAAAACCAACTTCGAGTTCGACAGCCCTCTCTGGCATCAACTCGGAATTCCCTATGTTTGTCAACTCCAAAGATTTAACAACTTTTCCATCTATATATCTTGTTCCTGTAACAAATCTTCCTTTAATATCTCCGACATCTGGCTGGACAGCGGCATGTCCAATGCCACCACGCAATCTGAAAATACTGATAAAATTGTTTTCCGGCCAAAACCCTTCATCCGATACCAGCCAGGCCCCTCCCAGTTTGGGATAAGTAGTGTTGGAAGAAGACTTAATCGCACTCCCAATGTCCTGTCTTAATCCAATATCAAAGTACAATTTCCTTAAAATGCCAACTGTCGAACTAAGATACCAACCAGCGTCTGTCGTTTCCCTCACTGTACCCAGAGCAGATCCTATTCTGCCGGACGACGCAGGTTCTCCTCCAGGAATTGAATCTCTACTGACGTTAAAGTTATTTCTTTTTACATTGCGAAAGTCAAAACCGATTCTTGGTTGCAGTTCTATAAAGTATCCCAGACGACCTCGCGTAAGCATCGTTGAGACATTGGTCCTAAGAGAAGCTACCGTCGTTGAATGCATCCCATCCGATTGCGAACCTATATCATTGCCACAAATCAGTCCACAGCCGTACTTGCGTGTGGAACCTGTTTCATTCGCAGTCGTATGATCCAATCCACCATTACCGGTCACATTGATACCGTGCTTGTGACGCCATGTAATTGAAGATCCAAACACAGTGTTCCTGGTTTGCATATTCCTGAAAATTTCTGAAAATTCGCTACCTTCATTCAGAAAATTTATTGTATCAGGATTTATAGGATTAGCAACAACATGCGAAACCAACTTATATCGGTTATCAATCAGATCGCTGTAAGCTGCTTTAACAGTTAATACAATATCCAGATTATCTCTTGGATAAAGTGACAAATTTGAACTCAAGGCATGATTTTTTTGTCTGGACGGTTTAAGAATATCCTTATCATATGTCTGATTCATCTTTCTCAACCTTATTAAATCGATCGGCGCGGCGCGTCTGACTCCAAGTACATTTCTTGTGCTTGCTGCAACGGAGTATTTTACTGCTTTAGCTCCACCGTCAAATGAAAGCGAATAGGCATCCTGTCTCTCCTGACCCTCCCTTAGAATCAGCTTGCTGTTAGGATCATAAATTCCTACAGAATCCTGTACACACACAAATGCGAGAACACTACTCACGGGACATAACACTCGCTCGCCGGTTATTTGATTGTATCCGAGGCCTTCATAGACTAGGGGCATCTTCCCATATGCTCTGCCCCAGTCGGAACTATATCCAAAATTCCACCTTGTAATACCCGGCAAGCCTTTTTTGGTGGTAATAACAATAACTCCATTCGATGCATCCTGGCCATACAGAGTAGCCGCGGACGGCCCTCGCACCACTTCTATTGTTTCAATGGTTTCCTGATCTATCAGATCAATCCGTGAAGGACTTTGCACAGATCCATCAATCCACATACCATCAACTATATACACAGGATCATTGCTTTGAGATATGCTCCCAATCCCTCTGATTCGAACACGAGTTGCAGCCCCGGGGTCTCCACTTGCTCTCGTAACAAGAACTCCTGGTATCTGTGCGGCCTCAAGCATATCTGTCAGAGATCGGACCGGAGCTCGTTGACGTATTTTCTCAGCGTCTATCTTTACAATATCGCTAGGTATCTCCACACGCCTTTGAAATCCAGTAGCAGTAGTAACTACTTCATTCAATGAAGTAGCCGCAGGAACAAGCATTACCAATAAATCATCGCCCTTATTAACATTCTCTATAGTTCGTACTGCAGAAGCATATCCCAGCAGCTTAAAGTTTATATGGTTCCGATTAGCAGGTACGTTACTTAGTACAAACACCCCATTTTTATCTGTAATCGTTCTAATTTCAGTGCCGGGCACAGACACCATCACCCCTGGTATACCGTTTTTACTGGCAGAATCCACTACTCTACCTTTAATAATATTGTCTATATTCTTTTGTTTTTCACTACCGGCATTGCCCTGCTGAGATCCAGCCTCTGTTATTACACCCCGACCATTCGCTCTAACAATTGCAATAAACTTTGTACCATCCAGTAATTTGTTAAGCGCTTCCCCAACCGACATTCCCTTCACACTAAAACTATCAATCTTCTTATTAACAGGCACAATAGTTCTACTATATGTCAACTTAAGCCCCGCACTTTGAGCTATCTCATTCATTGCCTTTTCCAGCGTCGTATTATGAAGCGAGATAGTTACCCTACGTTCCCGGATATCTTCTTGTTGTTGCTTACCAACTTCTCCCCTCACCTCCCCTCTTAATAAATCCGGGAGATTTGTGCGCTGGGCTTCTATCCGACCATGTATTAAAATTATCATCACTGCCAACAGCGTTTTGACTGGAATTGTCAGCATAACATTAATTCTATCTCGCTTCACTTTGTAGGAACTCCCCTAATAGGTTTGCCAGCACTTTTTTCACTCTCACCATTCGAAGTATTAGCTTTTCTGATAAAGACCCTGCGTCCGCTATACTGCAAACTGCTATTTGTTGCCAACGTTATATCTGTAAGTATCTGATTCACCGTCTGGTTATCAAAATCAGCCGTAATGCGGTACCCTGCCAATTCACGATCAGCTAAGATAATATCAATATCGTATGCTCTATTCAACTCTCTGACGACGCTGTCTAACGGACTATCCACAAAATCGAACTTCCCTGTCACCCACCCTATATACGAATCAAGATTACCGCTCGAGTAGACAGAAATCACATCGTCTATTCCAACTCTTGCTATATCACCAGCCCCGACAACAGCATTATTCACTGAGACCCTTCCTTCCGTAACTACAACACGAAGCTCACTATCTTCTCGATATTTGCGTACTGAAAACGAAGTTCCCAAAACGCGTGTATAAACTTCTCCTGACTTTACTATGAATGGCCTTTGCTTATCGCTAGCCACCGTAAAGTATGCTTCTCCTTCAATACTTATTTCGCGATTCAGCTTACCATAATCTTTATGAATTGACATCCGACTTTCCGGAGCGACAATAACCCGACTACCATCAACTAGCTCAATGGTTAAGCGCTGCCCTCTTGCCGTCACAATTTCTCGCGCAATGGAAGATGAGAACATAGAGGAGTTCATCATGTTATTCCATCCGAACTTTGCTGTAACTCCTACTGCAGCGAGGGCGAGAATAAGAGTAGCTGCCGCAACCATCCACGCCTTTGCGGAAATTAACACTCCGTGCCCAACTCGAGGTGCGTTGATAACACTAGAATTGGCCTCTGATTTAAGACCTTCTGCACGCCTTGTTTCCAGACGATTCCACATCTGTTCAGCATCCCAATTAACCGCTGATCTGCCAAGAGAATCACTATCAGCCTGTAGATCAGCCATAAGGTCCCTGTACTCCTGACTATCCCGTCCCCACGCCTTTACTTCCGCAATTTCCTCGGAAGTTGCGGTCCCAGCCAGGTAGCGATCAAGAATTTCAATGTCGAGCGTAGGCCTCATAACTTCTAAGGCGCACGAACTCTAAAAAACCCTCGACTTTTTTGAAATTATTTTTACCCCCTCATTTTGATCCCTACAGTCTCCCCTTTAAACCTACCTTCATCTCGTTAAGTGCCCTATAAAGCTGACTTTCAACAGCTTTGGGTGTAATCTGTATTACCTCTGCTATTTCAGCATAGCTCATTTTGTGTATCCATCGCAACGTCACTATCGTTCTCTTTATCTCGGAAAGTTGAGATATGGCATAATCAATCGTTCGAATGACCTCGTTCCGAATGATTACATTGTCTATCGATTCTCCTTCCTGCCATTCATTCATTGCTTCCCTGGCCAACCCGGTTCCGGTATTCAACTCCAGCTTTTTCCTACGGAGATAACTGAGCGCTGCATTGCGCGTCGCGCCATAAAGATATGTTCTTACATCTCCAGCAACGGTCCATTTTTCTCGATTAGCCCATATCCACAGGAATACATCCTGCACAATCTCCTCAGCTATTTCTATAGACTTCACATAACCATCTGCAAACGATGCAAGGCCGGGAGCGTACGCACGAAACAACTGCTCAAAGGCGGAATTATCGCCTGAACGAATCCGGACATACTGCTCGATGTCCTCGCTGATTGAGTCAGTGTTCAGTCTCTCCGACTTGTCTTCTGTAGACACCGTTGCCCAACTCCAGAGTACGAGAAGTAATTGTAGCCTGAATATTCAATCGGAGTCGGGGTTGCGCAAGACATCTACATTTTTTTACGAACTTAACAGACCTGGAAATACACCCATTTAATAGAGAAACTACCTAATCATATAAAACAAAAAAGGCACCGGTATTCTCCGGCACCTTCATGTATTTCGCTTGCTCTATTAAAAATCTGCAGGTTTCGAGACTGCGATCTACTTTAGAACCCGCACCTCAGAATGATCCCCAATCGTAACCTCACCCTTTACCCCATCAAGCACAACCTTATCACCGATAAGCGACTGCTTAATTGTAGAACGTGAGATTTTAGTATCACTGCCAATTATAGACTCACTAACTACCGAATCTTCAATAACCGACCCAGTACCAATCGAAACATTAGGACCAACCTTCGAACCACGAATCACAACACCAGCTTCGATGTAAACCGGCTCAACAATCTCAGACTCTGTTGTTTCACCCGACTGAACACCGTGCCCTCTACGAAGCATCGCTTCATTAGTCTCAATCAAAGTCTCAATCTTGCCAGCATCATACCAACCGGCAACATCAACAACCTTAATCTTTGCACCCTTATCGATCATGTACTGGAATGCATCGGTCAGGTACCACTCGCCATTATTATTTGGCTGAGTTAATACGTAATCGACAGCTTCATAAAGAAGCTTCCAGTTCTTGATATAATACAAACCAATGTTTGCACGCTTCGAAATCGGAGTGCTTGGCTTCTCGATGATCCTGGTCATGTGACCACTTTTATCTGTAACTACAACACCAAAGCGCTGGTAATCTTCCACTTCTTTTGTCCAGATGATCCCGTCATCTTCTGATGATTCGATGATGGAAAGATCGGCGTCGAATATCGTGTCGACGAAGATTATCAGAACTGGCTGATCAACGTATTCCTTAGCAAGTGCAACTGCGCCAGCTGTTCCGTCCTGAACTTTCTGTTCAACAAATACCGACGGTACATTGGTGGCTGCTTTTGCGTATGCCTCTACCTTCTCCTTGAGGTGGCCTGTGATATATATGATCTGCTGAATATCGTTCAGCTTGGATATATCATCGAGTACATACTGCATCACCGGTTTGCCAGCTACTTTGAGCATTGGCTTGGGGGTGATGTGGGTGTGCGGCCTAAGCCTTGTTCCCTTGCCTGCTAATGGAATTATGACCTTCATGGTGCGTTCGTACCCTCTCTTCCGTATCTGTCAGTAAGTCTTACAATATCATCTAAATGCGGCGTAGATGCTTCGAGAACATCGCAATCGGTTATCGCCTCCATGTAATGAACGAGCCCCGGCGTGTTACGAAAAGATTCACCTTCTTTAAGCGAGATCTGAACCAAAGGTGATTCCGCATCGGGAGCAACCTTGTAGATCATCTCACCCTTTAAGAGGTGAATCGTTTCATCTTTCTGATTGTGATACTGCAAAGACAGGGCATGCCCTGCCTTTATATGTAGAATCTTACCAACGTATAAATCTGTATTGGCCCATATGAGCTCATGGCCCCAGGGCTTTTCTACAGTTTTTGCCTCGATTTTTTTATCGAGCACGTCTGGTTAAGCGGATGCCTGCATCGCTTTGGCCAAACGGCCTAAACGACGTCTGATGGAACCATCCATAATCGAATCCCCAACTTTAACGATTACACCACCGAGGACGGTTGGGTTAACGATAACGTTTGGAACGACTGTCTTTCCAAGTGATTTGGAAAGTGAAGCAACAATGTTCTGGAGGTCGGCTTCAGGCAATGGCTTTGCGACAGTAATGTCGGCATGAACACGTCCTTCGGCTTCATCAAGAAGATTCTGATACTCGGTAGCGATTGCTGGAATCAGCATCTGCCGACGATTGGAAACTAACTTTTGAAGGAAACGAAGAAACAGGTTAGGAACCTTGTCTGAATAGGCCTTGGAAAAGACAGCGTTCTTCTGAGCAGCACTTACACGAGGAGACTCGAGGAATGCCTGAAGAGTTTTATCGTTGCTAATAGCCTGAGCGACATCGCGAATCATTGCGCCAAACCCGTCTCTGTTCTCGGCTTTAGAAGCCAAAACGAGGAGGGCTTCGGCGTAGTTACGCGCGATCGAATGATCCCGCATTAGACGCTTGCCTTAACTGCTGGAATCGATGCTAGGAACTGATCGACAATTGCACGGTTCGAAGCTTCGTCAAGATTCTTCTCAATAACCTTTGATGCACCTGCAATGGCAAGATCAATCGCTTCCTTACGGAGCTGAGCGATTGCCTTATCGCGCTCACTTCCAATTTCTCTACGTGCGCGATCAAGCATCTGCTGCTGCTCTTCCCTTGTTTCTTCTAACATCTTAGCGCGAAGCTGCTCGGAGACTGTGCGACCTTCAGCGATAATGCGCTGCGCTTCGTCGCGGGCACCTTCAATACGGGTGCGCTGATCAGCGAGGAGAATCTGTGCTGCTTCACGATCGGCCTTTGCATCCCTAATTGCAGCTTCTAAAGCTGCTTCGCGATCTTCAACCGCCTTTGTGATTGGCGCAAATGCGAACTTCTTAAGGATAAAGAACAGAATTACGAAGATCACCAGCGTCCAGACCATCAGACCGCCTGCTGGCGTCAGAAGATCGACTTTGGCACCTTCTTCGGCTGCCGAACTGGCAGCGGCTAAGAGAAACGAGGAAAACATGGATTTATGTACTCAAATATGATTAAACCGGGGAGAGGCTTTTGGCCGCTCCCCGGTAGGAAAAACTAGAACGTGAACTTGCCTTGGATCAAGAAGGCAACTACGATTGCGAACAGTGTTGCGCCTTCGATAAGAGCTGCAAGGATCAGGGCGCCTGTCTGGATCTGACCAGCCATTTCTGGCTGACGTGCCATTGCGTCCATTGCCTGGCTGCCGAGCTTACCAATACCGATACCTGCACCGATAACGGAGAGAGCTGCACCGAGGGCTGCGCCGACGAGTGCGTAGG
Source organism: Gemmatimonas phototrophica (assembly GCA_040394885.1). GTDB lineage: Bacteria > Gemmatimonadota > Gemmatimonadetes > Gemmatimonadales > Gemmatimonadaceae > Fen-1247. The sequence goes on along the minus strand of JBEBRK010000013.1, from coordinate 22,489 downwards.
CTGCTGCGAATTCCATTGTGGCGCCTGTGGCGGCCTGAAGAGCTGCGAAAAACATTTTAAAACTCCAAAGAGGAATCAAAGTAATATTGCCAGATTACTAATGCGCTCTAGCGTTGCGCTGCCCATCAACGATCACCTGAAGCGATCAACGGGCTTCCCCAACCGCACGGTCGGGTACGTATAGTTTTACTGCAAGTGCTAACCGTCCTACAAATACTAACTTTACTTTTTGACCGCTAATTCAGCTGCTATTAGTGAGCAGCTGAACGAATCTGCCCGATGAATACCGAAGACAGAAGCGTAAAAATGAATGCCTGCAGGAAAGCAACGAAGATCTCCAGAATCATGATGGCACTAGCCATTGCGATTGGTGCTGGAAGAGCAACATAGCTTCCGAATGTAAAGATAAGACCGACAAGAGCCAGAATGATAACGTGGCCGGCTGTCATGTTAGCAAAGAGACGAATAGCTAATGCGAATGGCTTCGTGAACTTACCGATGATTTCAACTGGGGTCATAACCAAAGTCATCGGCAGCTTGATAGCCAGCGGCATATCGTGAGGCCAGTAGATTACAGTTCCGATATATCCCTTTCCAAGAGCTCTCATGCCAGCTATCTCAATCATCACAAAGGTGATAATAGCAAGCGTAGCAGTAACTGAGATATTGCCAGTTGCGGTTGAACCATACGGTATGAGTCCGCAGAGGTTGGCAAAAAGAATAAAGAAGAAGATACTGAGTAGAAACGGCACATACCTATCGCCGTGAGCGCCTACGTTAGGCATGATCACTTCGTTACGTATGTAGAGGACCATGGCCTCAATACCGTTAGAAAATCCTTTTGGTGTACCATGTTCGGTACGGGACTTCTTTCCACCGCGTGCGCCAAGAATTAAAACCAGCGCGCAGAGTGTGGAGGCAATCAGGAGCCACACAACGTGTTTTGTTGGTGACAGATCGAGCATAAAAGATCCAATCTGAATTGGATCCCACTGCGGTAGATCTACATGGCACGCAAAACCCGGCTTTAAGCAAGGAAATTCCAGGCTTCTAGAGTCGGTAATATGCGGTGTAATGATATCTGCGCCAGCGCCAGGAGCACTCAACATCTATTTATCATTTGGGGGCAACTGCGGAGCAGCGCCACGTGAGTTCAGGAGAAACGGTTCAATTAGCATAGTCACGAAAAAGACTATTGCTAAAGTTAGCAGTGCCGGACTAAGAGGAAGCCCAAGGAGTGGAACTATTGCAAACCCGTAAACACAGAGTGTTACAAGGCGTAGCAAAGCTCCAATTCCCCACCCAACCAGAAGCTTCTCCGGTGGAAACGACCGGCCAATCAGAACCGTAATGATCTGCACCACCAAACCCAGACCTATTGAGATCCAGATCGCCTGCGATACAGTATTCATTACTTACGTCCCTCTTGTTCGTCTTCTTCTCGTTGGGCAGCCATAAGCTTACGGTACATACTGTAAAAGGCCGCCCCGCCCCCTACAAATACCCCAAGCAAAAGGAACAGCGGACTTGTGCCGAACTTCTTATCGGCCCATTGACCTATATACAGAAAAACAACTATCGAAACCGCGAATTGCAGCCCGATACCTGCCGCCATAGAAGAGGTCTGTCGCTTGTTCACCACAGCCCTAAAAAGTACCCGCTTGTGAATCTTTTTGCAAGCGAATTTGGTTCTTCCGAAATTCCTGCAGCTCGATTTAACACCCCCCAAAAAAGTCCATGAAATCCTGAAGTTAAAAATCATGAAACGTACGTTCGAGCAATTGTGCATAACTACAAATGTTTACTCAAACGATCGTTCAATATCTTATTTGTGATAATAGCTAAGTTGCGTATTTCCAAAGGGTTAACTCGATATATCGCACTTGCACAAATATTGTTGCGTTGATAAGTTGTGTGAATAACCCTCCACCAATCCGCCGCCCCGGAATGGAAAATAAAATAGCAATCCCCCTCCTTTGCCTTGCCGCAGTCGCATACGCCTGCGGACCTTGGCGCAATTCTTCTGGAATAGCCGCACCCGCAAATGTGGTGGCTCAATCCACAAAGAGTTCCGAAGCAATTGCAACGCTTTTTGATGTAATCCCTGGTGTAAATGGTGTAGACTTCACCCTTTCTATCGCCAACAATACAAAAGAAGCAGTAGAGTTACGGTTCCCCACTAGCCAAACACACGACTTTAAAGTCTTAAACTCAAAAGGTGAGACAATTTGGCAGTGGAGTCAGGGCCGAATGTTCACGCAAGCAATGCAAAGCAAAGTTGTCAAATCACATGACACTCTTACTATTGCAAACGATTGGGATGCAAAGAACGCAAAGGGCGAGTATGTAGCTGTTGCAATTCTAAATACAGATACACAACCAATTATTAAGCGAGCTGTATTTCGCATTCCGTAGATTTATTGCGAATCAGTACGACAGTTAACAAACATTAGTTAGCTGCAAATCACCAGAAAGTTAAAAAATGCTGAAGACTCTTTACTGAGTTTTCAGCATTTTTGTATTCTTGCCATCAGAATGCTCAATCGCAACAATAAACTGTCGATCTTAGAAAATAATAACGGTGAAATAACGCACGTAAAGTAATATCCCGAAACGCAATTTATATGGAGACCGAATGATCCTGCTTCGCATGCTGAACAACTGCATCATCGAGACACCAAGGAAACAACTTGCGCCACATGCGAGTACAATCTTCGCCCTTGCACTCTATTTAATAATTGAACGAGGTAAACGTATTCCACGCTCTGCAATTGCAGAACTCTTCTGGCCTAATTCGTCGTCCCAGGCATCCAGGTCCAGTTTGAGACGAGCAGTATGGAAGTTAAGAGAGATCGGATTCCCTCTAATAGGATCCGGCGATCAATCAGTGATGCTCCCAAAAAACTTTGCAACTACAGATATCGACGGATTATTGGTAGAACCTGATTTTATGCTTGCTTCAACAACATTCGAACTGCTCCCTTGGTTTTCCCCTCGACTGTCACCGCAGTTCAGTGATTGGGTAGATGATGTACGCTTCATCTTTTCCAATCGCATAACACTACATATAGAAAGCGCAATTACACGAGCAAAAGCTCGCGGAGATTGGCAACTGGCGGGACAGTTGGCAGAAAAAGCTTTGGGCCTCAACCCGGAATCATTCGCTGCAAAAACAACTCTGCAACAGGCAACGCAGATGATTCACAGCAAGGAATCATCAATACGCTTGTCACCGCGACTGCTTTCACACAAAGCTACATATATATCAGAATCTCCACCGCAGCCATACAATACAAACGGCGAAACCTCCGGAATAAGCCTGAGCACTCCACTTGTTGGCAGAGCACCCGAGATGGCTTCACTACAGCACGCTTTTGCCAACGCAAAGCTCAGCTGTGGCTCATATATTCATCTTTGGGGAGATACAGGAATTGGGAAGTCCAGACTGACACGTGAATTTGCTGCGATCTGTAACGTTGATGGAGCAGTAGTTGTAGTGCTTACTCTCTCCAAGGATTCCCCACCAAACTCTTTACAGCTTATCGATTCTATCTGTACTGCACTTCTAAATTCACCAGGTGCTGCTGGCATAAATCCGGCGAGCGGTCAACGTATCGAACAGTTCAGGAAATCTGAAATTACAGCTACATATCAAGAGCTCACGGATTCCATTATAGATCTGCTAGATGCTGTTTCAGATGAACAGACTGTAGTATTAATAATCGAAAACATTGAATTTCTTTCCAAGCCAGCCAGAAAAATACTAATTGGCCTGAGCCGATGGGCATCTGAACACTCAACTCTAATAGTTACAGCAGCTACGTCAAAAGGCGTATCTTTAGCTGAAGATGTCCCTGGAAGCATATCTGTTCATCTCACTAAACTACCGCCTGCTGATGCACTGACACACGCAGTCAACTATACTAAATTTCTCGGCAGACCAGTAAAGGCTTCGGTAACAAATTGGGCTGCAGCAATCGGCGGTGGGGTGCCGCTGCATATAGAAGAGGCGATAAAACACTGGGAGTCGACTGGCAGCATAGACACGATCCCAGATGCGATCAACATTCTGTCATCAAAAAGGCTAAAGTCTCTGTCTGAGCAACATCTGAAAATACTTCAGTTCATTGCAGCCTTGGCACACAATACAACACATGACCGCCTAAGAGTTCTATTGAGTTACACATATCCGGAGTTAATTCAAAACATTGGCTCACTTGAAGCACAAGAGTTGGTAACTCTTTCAATATCACCCAGTGGAAGCACACAGATACTCTGCTGCGCTACCAAGGCAATAGAAGATGCGGCTATAAAATCCATCTCAAAGTCCACCGAGATTATCCTTCATGCTCAAATTGCAGAACTGCTTGCTCTTGAAGCACAAAACTCTACATTGCCGCCGTTGTTTCGTGATATTGCCGATCACCATCACAGGTCTGGAAACAACAACAAAGCCATTCAATCTGTATTTCAATGGATAAGAGCGCACATTGCATCCGGAGATCTAAAGGGGTGTGAGCTTGCCTGCAACACTGCTATTACAATAAGCAAGAACAACGTGGATCGAATTACAATACTTACAAATCACATCAATTCACTTACGCTACAAGGTAGAATCAAGGAGTGTCAGTCAGTATTAAGCATGGCGTCGACTATACTGGATAAAGACCCTGGTGCGACTGGGACCAGTCAGATACACCTTGCCATCTTCGAGTCAAAATTTGTACAGAAGTCCGAGTGGAAAAACCTCTCCAAACTTATTATCAAAAACCACGAGTCTCTCTCAGTTGAATCTCATCTTTCAGAAAAGGAAAGGGTTATATCATTAGCATATATTTACCGACTTGCACAAAGAACGCTGCTTGAGAATTCTTTCGATCTTGTAAAGACATTTATTGAACGTAATCGACTTAGTCGATCCAGCGGTGATTTTGAAACTGTAAACTTGCACGAGATGTATCAGAATGCGGTATCACATGAAATTGAAGCATCGCGTAACGCTGCGAATAAAATCATTCAACTGTGCCGCGACAAACCAGATTCACTGTCAGCTGCAATCCTAATTAATCTCACTGCTGAAATTTTACACTCGTTTGGATTTCTTGATGATGCTGAAGTTGCATTCCGCGATCTGTTTACCTGCTCTCAAAGGTTAGGGGTCACTCTACTTCATCATGTTGCCGCTAGCAGTCTGACTGAGATCGAAATTGAGCGCGGCAACCTGGATAACGCAGCTCGCTGGAACAGCTTTGCATCTACGACTCGACAACGCATACCGGAAACCAACTACTATGTTGAACGAGGTAGAATCACGGAACTGAAGCTTCGAATCGCCAGAGGTGAAATTAACGAGGCAGAGGAATGTCTAAAGAGAATAATTAAGGCGGATGAATCACTCACTGGACAAGTAGATCTATTATCATCACTGCAAATTCTCGCTCTATCTATACGCCTAAAACTTATTCAAGGTTGCCGGAATGAAGAAGTAGAATCGCTACTTGAGGAACTTAGGTATCGCTGCGACATACTCAGGCCATCCCGAGATCTCCAGTACTGTCACTTTACTCTGTATCTGGCAAGATCATACATTGGTCAGAAAGCCAAGGCTTTCTCAGAGCTGGCCGACTTTGCACAACCCTTCTATTTAAGCGCTGCACTCCCTTCAAAGGAGATAACTGATGTGTTTATAAACAAGAAGGCCAGCAACCTACGCGAAGACTCCCCAAAATATCAGGTATCTTTAGCGTCTGAGCCATCACCGAAGTCTGAACCATCCCCAGATTTTGAATCGCCACCAGAATCAGAATCATCAGCAGAGCCTAAATCATCACCAGAGCGTGAATCATCACCAGAGCGTGAATCATCACCGGAATCAGAATCATCGCGTGCAGAACGCTCGGAACCTGAAACAGCGGACGTTTTAACATCTGAATCTTCGAGCGGTATATCATAGTCACGCAGCTTTCTATACATAGTTCGCTCACCTATACCGAGTGCCTGCGCAGCTTTACGCCGATTTCCGCCGTTTGCCTTAACGGCGGATAGAATCGCAGCCTTTTCAATTTCAGCCATGGTCATACCAGGCTTCACAGTAAACCCTGAATATTCATCTTCACCCGTACCTGGAGGACGAATAGCTTCAAAATCAACAGGCACTGACTCGTCATTAATGCTAAAATCAGGACCAAAATCAGGAGTACTGTGCGAGACAAGAGAGTTGAGCTCCTTGATATCACGGAGTACAGACTGATTCTGATGTTTGCCAATAACTACAGGCGCTTCCGAGCTCCGGCCATGTCGCTCAATACGATCACCGCCGGAATCCAGACGTTGACGAAGTTCCTCGACTTGCATCTTCAGATCGACCAGACTGCGAACAATAAACTCCAGCTCGCGATTTCCAAGATTAGCTCCACCAATATTCAGCTCCGGTGTCTGATCGTTATTGATAGAACCGTGCGAATTACTTGGTATATGTACTGGCAGCAAGGTAGGACGACCGCCTTCACGCACCTCGACCGGAATATCTTCCGGCGTAACTTCGCGACCAGGCGCTAAAACCACCATGCTTTCAATCAGATTACGAAGCTGTCGAACATTGCCTGGCCATGAATATTGAACCAGAATGCGCATCGCATCTGCGGATATACCACGAAACGGGCGGTCGTGCATACGAGCGAACTCGCGTATAAACCGTCGAATGAGCAGTGGAATATCTTCGCGCCTGTCGCGTAACGGCGGCAGATAAATGCTCAATACGTTCAGACGATAGTATAAGTCCGATCTGAACTTCCCCGATTCAACCAGTTGAGCAAGAGGTTGATTGGTTGCAGCAACAACGCGGACATTCACACGTATAGGGGTAACACCACCAACTCTGGTGACCTCTCTCTCTTCCAACACGCGCAGCAACTTAACCTGTGTAGAAGGCGGAATCTCGCCTATTTCATCGAGGAAAAGTGTACCAGTGTCTGCGAGTTCAAAGCGACCAATGCGACGCTCGGCAGCGCCTGTAAACGCGCCCTTTTCATGGCCGAACAGTTCGCTTTCCAAAAGAGTTTCTGGGAGAGCTCCAACATTTACGGCAATAAAAGGCTTATTACGACGGTTCGAAAGATGATGAATTGCTCTGGCAACCAGCTCTTTACCGGTTCCACTTTCTCCGCCAACTAAAACTGTACTGGAGACCGGCGCCATCTGCTCAACACGCACCAGCACCTCACGTAACGCAGCAGACTGTCCAATTAAACCTGTAGATTCAGCTAATCTGTGTCGCTCGAGTACGCGGCGCACTGCGTCAAACAGGTCATTGGGAGGAATGGGTTTTGTGTATATGTCCACAAAACCTATCGAACGCAATCTATCAATCAGAACTGGATCGTCGATGTCCGCTAATCCAAGAACTGCGACTCCATCCCAGAGCTGATCTCTAACCAGCTGTTGATTCGAGAGATCAGCCAGATTCCCTGTCAATACAATAAGCTCCGGTTTCAGACGCGCTACTTCTGCGCGAAAATCATCCAACGGCGAAACCAAAGCTGTTGAAAAACCAGCCTCCTCCATAAGTGCATTCAGGCGGACGGCTGGTTCAACGTCGGCCAGTGTAATCAGGACATCAGCACCTGTGCTGGTAGCCTTTTTAACGGCCATTATCTACTCTTCTCCCTTATTATGATTTTTTAAGGAATGGGAATTTCTGTACCACGGCAGGAATACGCTTGCCACGGATTTCTACCTCGAACTCAGTACCAGGCTTAGCGACATCAAACGGCAGATATGCAGTTCCAATCGCAAGATTCAGTGATGGACTGAGGGTGCCACTCATCACCAGCCCACTTGCTTCTCCATTATAGTAAACAGGATAACCAGGACGCGGGAACGCACGCTCAGCAGTGATTGTAAAACCAACCAGCTTTTTAGGAATACCGGCAGCCTTCTGAGCTTCCAAAGCTGAACGACCGACGAAGTCGCCCTTGGCCATCTTGACTGTCCATCCTAATCCAGCTTCGTATGGTGTAACAGTATCATCAATGTCGTTACCATACAATGACATGCCCATCTCAAGGCGTAACGAATCTCTACTGCCTAATCCTGCAGGAACAACATCACCACCAGATGTTAGAGCGCTCCACAAAGCAACAGCAGAATCGGCGTTCAAATAAAGTTCAAAACCATCTTCACCAGTATAGCCAGTGCGCGAAATTATAACATCTTTAATTCCGGCGACTGTACCAACAGCAAACTGGAAATTCTTGAGCGTTGAAAGATCTACATCGGTGTGGCGCGCCAGAACTTCAACTGCCTTAGGGCCCTGTAATGCGAGGAGTCCGAAATCATCGCTTACATCTTCCAATGTGCAATCGAACTTGGAAAGATATTGACTGATGTGAGCAAAATCCTTGTCCTTGTTGGATGCGTTGACAACCAGAAAAATATGATCTTCAAAACGATAGACCAGGCAATCGTCTTCGATGGTGCCACGTTCATTCAGAAACGTTGTGTAATGAGCCTGACCAGACTGCAAAGCAGTTACATCATTGGTTGTAACATAGTTTACAAAATCGACAGCCTGAGGACCTCTTACAATGAACTCACCCATGTGACTGACATCAAACAACCCAACACTTTCGCGGACGGCTTTATGTTCTGCAGTAATACCTGTGGGATACTGAACTGGCATTTCGAATCCAGCAAATGGAACCATCTTGGCACCAAGAGCCACATGTGTATCAAATAGTGGTGTACGCTTCATTATATGATCTTCAGTTAAATGATAGTTGTTTGAATTTAGATCTTCTCGCCGCCCATCAGGACAGCCATGATTGCCTTCTGTATATGAAGACGGTTTTCGGCTTCATCCCAAACACGGCTCTGCGGACCGTCGATGACTTCTGCAGATACCTCTTCTCCACGATGCGCTGGCAAGCAGTGCAGGAAGATTGCGTCCTTTGCAGCCAGCGACATTAACGCGGAATCAACCTGATATCCTGCAAATGCTGCTTCACGGGCGGCCTGCTCTTCTTCCTGCCCCATAGAAGCCCAAACATCGGTGTTTACTACATGAGCACCAGCAACTGCTTCTTTAGGATCTCTAAATACTGTGACGTTACCAGCGGCTTTAGCGGCAGCCAGAATAGCAGAATCCGGATCATAGCCTTCTGGGCAGGCCAGAGACAATTCAAAACCTAAAACTCTGGCAGCATTGATCCATGAGTTTGCCATATTGTTGCCATCTCCAATCCAGGCAACTTTCTTTCCCTCTACAGAACCCAGATGCTGCCGGATTGTAAGGATATCCGCAAGAATCTGACATGGATGTAACAGATCTGTGAGGCCATTTATAACCGGCACAGATGCCACCTTCGCAAGCGTCTCAACCTCTTCGTGCGAGAAGGTTCTAATCATAATCCCATCTACATAACGGGAGAGAACCTGCGCAGTGTCGGAAATAGGCTCACCGCGTCCCAGCTGTACATCTCGAGGTGACAAAAACAGGGCATGACCACCTAGCTGCCAGGTGCCGACTTCGAAGGAGACACGCGTACGCGTAGAAGCCTTCATAAAAATCATCGCCAGCGATTTACCTGCTAGCGGCTTTTTAGTGTACTCTCCAGCCCGCATCGATTCAGCGAGCTTAAATAAGTTCTCCAACTCCACCGCCGAAAAATCCGGAATAGCCAGGAAATCGCGGTGCGCATGCGTGGTCATGATTTACGAAGGTGTTGAATTTCTGGGGCAGGGCCCTGTAAGCAAATTGCCCAGCGGGGGACTCAAAATCCCTCGCTAGGCTCAAGTATGGAAATTAGCGATTTTGCCGGTAGAACTCAAATAAAACCAGGGTCTACAGAATATACCTGCTCAGATCCTCATCCTGGACAATTCTCCCCAGACGGTCGCGAACCAGATCGGCCGTGACAACAATCTTCTCGCTCCCCTTTTCAGGAAGGTCATAGAGGATCTCCTCAAGCAGAGTAGTCATGACAGTGTGGAGGCGGCGTGCACCAATGTTCTCCATTCTATCATTGGCCTGAGCTGCGATCCGTGCAACCTCTGCAATCCCTTCGGTCGTAAACTCAAGAGAGGCGCCCTCTGCTTCAACCAGCGCAGAATACTGACGGGTTAAAGCATGTTCTGGCTCGGTCATAATTCGGACAAAATCAGCCTCTTCGAGAGACTTCAACTCAACACGAATCGGGAAACGCCCCTGCAACTCAGGGATAAGGTCGCTTGGCTTCGAAATATGAAACGCACCGGCCGCTATAAAGAGAACGTGGTCGGTTTTTACAATTCCGTACTTCGTTGAAACTGTAGAACCTTCTACAATTGGAAGCAGATCGCGCTGAACACCTTCGCGTGATATATCCGGCCCGCCAGACTCTCCCCGCCGCCCTGCGACCTTGTCTATTTCGTCAAGAAAGATGATGCCGATCTGTTCAACACGCTCAAGAGCATCAGCATTTACATCATCGGAATCAATCAGTTTAGCAGACTCTTCAGCTTTAAGAATCCGGCGCGCATCAGGGAGCTTTACCGTACGTTTTTTAGTACGCTTGGGCATCATATCCTTCAGCATGTCCGTGAAGTTTCCCATCCCCTCTGGTGGACCACCAGCACCCTGAGGAACAACCATATCAAACATTACCGGAGATGCCTGCTCTACATCTATCTCCAATTCACGATCGTCGAGCTTGCCATCGATAAGAAGAGCCTTGAGCTTCTCGCGCGTCCTCTTATAACGATCCTGCGCAGCCTCAACTTCAGGGGTCACATCGCCTGTACTCGAAACTAAAAATACATGCTCAGACTGACTCCCCTGCTTTATATCGGGCTTCGGTTTTGCTTCTTCGGGAACTGGCAACAATAGATCCAGTAGCCGCTCGTTCACCTGTTCTTCAGCCCGAGACTCTACTTCAGCCTCACGCTCTTCACGAACCAGTTTAATAGCGGCTTCAACCAGATCACGGACCATAGATTCAACATCGCGGCCAACATATCCGACTTCTGTAAATTTGGATGCTTCCACCTTAACAAATGGCGCATTTGCCAGCTTTGCCAGTCTCCTGGCGATCTCGGTTTTACCACAGCCAGTCGGTCCAACCAGAATAATATTGTTAGGTGAAATTTCGTCGCGTATCGCTTCCGGAGCGCGCTGGCGGCGCCATCTGTTACGAAGTGCTATTGCAACAGACCTCTTCGCATCCTGCTGGCCAATAATGTATCGGTCCAGCTCTTTTACGATCTGTCGCGGGGTTAGCTGAGAAATCTTTTCTAAAGCTTGTAATGTTCTTGGAGATGGCATCAAATTAAAAATTCAGATTAAGACGGCTCAATTACAGTGATGTTTGTGTTCGTATAGACGCAGATCTCACCTGCAATCTGGAGCGATCTCCTTACTATTTCGGATGCGGACAGGTCGGTGGATGAAACCAGCGCACGCGCCGCGGCCAAAGCATATGAACCACCTGACCCTATAGCCAAAACACCGTCATCCGGTTCTATAATATCACCCGTACCCGATACAATAAATCCATGATCCTTTGAGGCCACTATGAGAAGGGCTTCGAGTTTCCGCAATACACGATCACTTCGCCAATCCTTGGCGAGCTCAACTGCTGCGCGCGGCAGGTTATCGGGAGAACGTTTTAGCTTCTCTTCAAACTTTTCAAAAAGTGTAAAAGCATCAGCCGCAGCACCTGCAAAGCCAGCTACGAGCTTACCATTTTGTAGTGTACGCACCTTTTGAGCAGTCGACTTCATAATTGTCTGACCGACCGTTACCTGCCCATCGCCACCAAGAGCTACCTGACCATCCTTGCGTACAGCAAGAATGGTAGTAGCTCTTATTGTTGGAAATTCTTCACTCATCAAGACAGCTGCTTAATAACATCTTCGACTTCCTGAGCATGACCTTCCGGCTTTACCTTGGGGAAGATCTTGGCAACGTTGCCTTCTCTATCGAGAATAAATGTAGTTCGTTCGTTGCCCATATACTTTTTGCCAAACATGGACTTTTCCTTCCAGACACCGAACGCTTCTGCCATAGCATGATCTTCATCAGCCAAAAGCATGAACGGCAGCTGAAATTTGGCCTTAAACTTAAGATGTGATTCTATAGAATCCGGAGAGACACCCAAAATTACACAGTCCTGCGTACTGAAACGCGGGAACATATCTCTAAACCCACAGGCCTGAGTTGTACATCCTGGAGTATCATCTTTAGGATAGAAATAGATTACAACCTTCATACCAAGCAACGATGCGTTATCAACAATAGATCCATCGTCAGCCTTGCAAGAAAATGCCGGTGCTTTTTGTTTTTCGGATATCATCAAAGATCTCAATTAAAATGTAACAAGTCTAAGTATATAAAACGCTGACAATCATTAGCTCAGCGCATGGGATCAACTATGTATAAGCAGTCCAGCTACTCCTCTCGCATACTTTCCTGCTTATGCCATTCCAACTCTTCTGGAGTCACGGGCCTCATAATGAGATCGAATGCCAACCAGATAATTCGTGAAAACGGATAAAGAAAGATTGGTGCGACAATAGCAGCCACTACCAGAGTGTACTCAAGATTCTTCCAGGGTACATTAGGCCACATAACCAGTAGCGAAGTCACAAAGCCGATAGCGAAAAGAGCCTCAGCCAAAATGATATTAAACATCATTCCACCGAGATAGTAATCCTCAGACTCACCACGCTCAAAGCGCATATAACACTTTTTGCAGTGGTGATTGAGCTTGAACCAGCTCTTGAGAACGCCGAAGCTACCACAGTTAGGACAACGCAACGTAACTGCGCGGAACATCAACTTCAGAGCTTTTCCCATAGACGGAAAATCCATATCTGACTGACTATGCATCTCACCCCTCACAGGCTTTGATAAAACTTCTGAATACAGCCAAACCTTTTCCAGTAACTCGGCAGAAGGGTTTGTCGGAAAGTCCTCCGCAATTTCGCCCCTTCGCATCTCACCATTGGGACCATGAAAGAACAGGAACAACATTCTATCCCTTTGTGTTTCGCGTGTCATCAACTGACACATTTCATGGCGTCTTACAACTTCCCAAAGCGCGTGATCGACCTTTAGAAAAAGCGTCATCGGTTTGGGAGCAGGGGCTACACCGCCCGAATTTTCTTCTGTTGTGACATTCGGTTCAGTGCCAGGTGCGGTCTGTAGGGTTTGCATATATCAGGCCCTCGGATGGGCATTTTGGTAAACTGTTTTCAGTCTTTCCACACTAGTATGTGTGTAAATCTGAGTTGTTTGAATTGAGGCATGACCAAGTAATTCCTGCACAGCGCGTAGATCAGCACCGGCATCCAGCATATGAGTCGCAAACGTATGCCTCAAGGAATGCGTAGACAATCCAGAATTTTCACTCACCAGCTCAAGCATCGAAACCACAGCGTTCTGAATTGCACGCATACTAATTCTCTTTCCTCTACTCGAAAGGAAAAAGGCGTTACGATCTCCCGAGGGCCCTATTGAACGCAACAGCTCATCGCGCTTCGATTCGTAGTTTCGAAGCGCAAGCGCTGCCCTATCCCCTAATGGGACGATGCGCTCTTTTCGACCCTTACCTCGAACCTTAACCTGATTTGATAGCAGATCAAGGGTCGATTTGTTTATCCCCTGGAGCTCTGACACACGTATTCCAGTAGAATAAAGAAGCTCTAAAATCGCAAGATTTCTTACATCTGTAAAACCCCCGCCCATAGCCCGTGTCTCAACGGCCGCAAACAGACTCCCCATCTGTTTCACATCCAGATATTCCGGAAGGTGGCGCTCCAGCTTTGGAGACCCAACCGATCTGGCTGGGTTAGCTTCAACAACCTCACTGCGATGCAGGAACTTAAAAAACGAACGGACAGCCGAGAGAGCCCTCGCAATAGAACGCTTCTCCAACCCCTTTCTCGTCAGATGACCCATGTAACTGCGGATGGTCAGACGATCTACACCACCCCAGCTCCAGTCTTTTTCACCATAATAAGATCCGAGAAAGTCTGAAAATTCATCAAGATCTCGGCGGTACGCCTTTAACGTATTGATAGAGACATCTCGTTCCTTCTCAAGATAGGTGAGAAATTCAGAGATTGGCTCCCAATCCGTTGTCATGATTCCGCCATTGAAGCGTTAAATGTTCTTGAATCAGAAGCGGCTTCCACATCAGCTCCTTCAGACGCACCAACCAACACGTTATTCGTTGCAATCCCCAGCGATTCAGCAAACTCAACCATATGATTCAAAGCCCTTTCAGCAAGCATCTCCTTCTTCTTGCGCTTGTCTCTGATTCGTGGTCCATCTTTGGGTAACTCATCAAGCAGACCAAAGTTCGCATTCATTGGTTGGAAATGTTTTGGATCCGCTTCATTCAGATAACGATACAGAGCACCCAGCATTGTTGTCGGAGGTGGAATCTTCGCACCGAGACCACTTAGTCTCCGGAAAAGATTAATTGCACCTAAGAGCCCTGTTGCAGTACTCTCCGTATACCCTTCAACGCCAGTGATCTGACCGGCGAAATATATAGCGGCGCGTCCCTCATTATTCGCTGGAACAGTAACACTCACCGAAGATGGCAGCGAAAGATCAACAGCAAGCGCAGCAGGAGTATTGATATACGAGTTTCTATGAATAGATCCAAACCTAAGGAATTCAGCATCCTGCAACCCTGGAATCATCCTGAAAACACGCTGCTGTTCAGGGATGCGGAGCCGGGTTTGAAATCCTACCATGTTCCACATCTGACCAGCCTTATCTTCCCGTCGCAACTGAATTACAGCATGCGCTTCTTTACCGGTATTTGGATCGGTCAGTCCAACGGGCTTGAGTGGCCCGAACCTTAATGTCTCACGGCCGCGCTTGGCCATCTCTTCGATAGGCATACAACCTTCGAAGTACGGCACCTTATCAAACTCATGACCAACAAACTGATCTGCTTCGATCAGCGCATCAATAAAAGCTTCGTACTGTTCTTTGGAGAGAGGACAGTTGATGTATGCACCATCCCCTTCGTTCTCCATCGTCTCTTTACCATAGCGCGACGCACGGAATGCAATGGATTCGTCGATGGAGTCGATCGCAACGATAGGAGCGATCGCATCATAAAATGCGAGCCCCTGTACACCAAGACGCTCACGTATACTGGACGCCAAAGCGTCGGATGTTAACGGACCTGTAGCAACAATAGCCGGGGCTGACGGTAACGACTGAACTTCAGCTCTATCGACAGTAATATTCGGATGTGCATTGATCTTTGCGCTGACAAGATCTGAAAACTGCTCACGATCAACTGCTAACGCACTCCCTGCTGGAACACGGGCTTCATCAGCACATTCCAGAATCATCGAACCGAGAATACGCATCTCCACCTTTAACAGCCCGTGCGCATTTACGGTCTCAGTGCTCTTGAATGTGTTAGAACATACCAGTTCCGCAAACTTTTCAGTTTTATGTGCTGCTGTGGGAACTACTGGACGCATTTCACACAAACGAACCTTTATGCCACGCTGTGCCAGCTGCCATGCTGCTTCGGATCCGGCCAGACCACCACCAACGATAGTGACCTCTGGCAAATCCCGATCGGGGGACTTGTCGCTCATCTATCCCGCCGTTGCATCAGCATGAACCATATCATCTGAGCCCTGCTCACTAACTGCAGGAGCATCCCACTCATTCTGACATTTGACACACTTGAAGTATGGACCACGAGCCTTCGAAGACTTTGCCTCCGCACCCTCGTAACCACAATCCGGGCAGATCTCCTTTACAGGTTTATCCCAGACAACAAACTCACACTCTGGATAATTAGAACATCCATAGAATGACTTGCCGCGCTTCTTGGATTTTCGAACAGCGATGTCCCCACCATCTAAAGGACATTTAACACCTGTAGGCATCGAACGCGTTCCGCGACACTTTGGGAATCTGCTACAACCAAGGAAATCACCGGAACGACCTGAACGTATGACCATTGGTGCACCACATTCATGACAGATCTCCTCGGTCATTACAGCCTGCTTTTTATCACCCCTTAATGGTTTGGTGAACTTGCAGGTTTTCGGATGATTCTCGCACGCCATAAACGGCCCGAAGAAACCACTGCGCGGTACCAGCTTTCCGCCGCACTCCTCACAGACTTCGCCTTCAAAACGTGACAGATCATGCGCAACAGCTATCAACCCTTCCAGGTTTGCATCTTTAATTCTGCTTTCAAACGGAAAGTAGAAGTCGCCCAGCATCTTACGCCAGTTACCTTCGCCTTCTTCGATACTATCAAGCTGGTCTTCCATCTTGGATGTAAACTCAACATTGAAAACATCCGGAAGGCTGGTAACCATAACCTTTTCGACCTGTTCACCCAACTGCGTAGGGAAGAAACGACGCTGATTTAACTCAGCGTACCTACGATCAGTGAGAGTTGTAACGATAGAAGCATAGGTTGATGGACGCCCAATGCCGAGCTTCTCAAGCTCCTTAACCAGACTTGCCTCGGAAAAACGAGGGGGCGGCTCCGTAAAGTGCTGAGATGGTTTGATGTACTTAACCAGAACATCACGACCTTCTTCCAGACTCGGAAGTGCCTGCTCGTCTTCCAGCGCCTTGCCATCACCGTCCTCTCGAGCTTCCTGATACAATGCAAGGAAACCCTGGAACTTGATAACACTTCCAGTCGATCTGAACAGATATCTGTCCATACTGAAATCAACTGTAGTGGTATCAAATACAGCAGGAGCCATCTGAGAAGCCATAAATCGCTTCCAGATCAATTCATAGAGTTTGAACTGATCAACAGACAGGTAACGCTTGATCTGATCAGGACGACGTGTTGGATCCGTAGGGCGCACAGCTTCGTGTGCGTCCTGGGCATTTTTGGTTTTTTTATTATCGCCGTACAGCTGAGGGCCAGCTGCCAGGAAATCTGCTCCAAAGAGCGTGCGTAGATATCCGCGCGCCGACTCTGCAGCAGATTCAGCAACACGCGTAGAGTCAGTACGCATGTATGTAATAAGACCAACTGCGCCGTCAGGACCGATCTCGATACCTTCGTACAGATCCTGAGCAAGACGCATTGTCTTTTTTGAACCAAATCCAAAACGTTTTGCAGCTTCCTGCTGAATCGTACTGGTTGTAAATGGTGCAGCTGGATTTTTTCTACGTTCGCGGCGCTTAATCTGTGTAACTGGGAATGTCTTCCGTGTTAACAGATCGGCAAGGATTGTATTGGCCTCAGCTTCGTTACGTATCTCCGGCTTTTTACCGTCGATCTGATGAAGCTTGGCTATGAACTCATGTACGCCTTCTTTAAGCTGTGCCTCAATTGTCCAGTATTCAACAGGAACAAACGCACGAATGTCACGCTCGCGTTCAACGATCAAACGCAATGCAACCGTCTGTACTCGACCAGCTGAAATTCCTTTCTTTACGGTCTTCCATAGAACCGGACTCGCTTTATAACCGACGAGTCGGTCTAAAACACGACGGGCCTGTTGAGCATCCACAAGGTGCTCATTAATTGAACCGGCAGATTCGATTGCATTATGGACTGCATCAGGCGTGATCTCATGGAAAAGCACTCGCTTGATTGGAGGCGCTTTACCACGCCCCTTAATCTGCGACGCTACGTGCCATGCAATTGCCTCACCTTCGCGATCAGGGTCAGTTGCCAGGAAGATTTCTTTGGCATCCTTCGCGACCGACTTCAGCTCTTCAATGGTTTTTTCTTTTCCTGGGATCGTTACATATTCAGGTTCAAAACCGTTGTCTACATCAATACCGATCTTCTTAACCGGTAGATCACGTATATGCCCAACAGTTGCCCTTACCTTGTAGCCGCGTCCCAGATATTTGCTGATAGTCCTAGCCTTTGCTGGGGACTCAACCACAACCAAAGATTGTGAACCTGGCTCCGAGGTGAATTCATCGTCAGGTACAAAAACACCGTCACGCAACCTCGACCTGGAAGTAGTCTTCTTGGTCGCGGTTTTGGTTGATGTTTTTTTAGTAGCTTTTGTTGTGGTTTTCTTCCTTACTGCCATGATATTTAAAAAAGGTCAAAAGACTCTCCGGGCGATCCCGATAAGTGCCTAGTGCGTTGTAGTTGAGCCATCCGGACCGTCATCCTCGAGGCCTGAATCTGTCAGAAGCCCCCGGATATCACCAATCGATATACGGCCATCCACATGAATTAGCGCTCGTTCGATAACGTGCTCAAGTTCAATTGTATTTAATACACCAGATCTACTCAATTTGACCAGATGCCCCCACGCTTCGGGGGCAAAGCGGGCTCGCTCGTGCGGCCCCATGACCCTTATGGAGTGAGAGATATTATATGGTTCAAAGCCTTCGCTCATGCTTTATTTGGTCGAGAATGGATTTTACAACCTGATCGGAATGCCCTGAAGCATCTATATGAATATCAGCTAGTGCCTCGTAAGCTGCACGCCTTTTTTCGAACAGATGCTCGAGAACTGCGAGTGCGTCCGGCCCTGCAAGTAGCGGCCGAGATCCTTTTGACAGGTTCACACGCTTAAATGCCACAATCGGACTTACTCTAAGGTATATGATACGACTGATAGAACGCAAATGTGCCACAGCACTTTCGTTCATAGCCCATCCGCCACCTGTCGAAATAATTCTCGGCTGGGCTGTCCCTGCTATAATTCTACTCGCCTCAACCTCTAACTCGCGAAACTTTTTTTCACCCTGCGTAGCAAAAATCTCAGATACTCGCAAACCGACAGAACGTTCGATCTCTTTATCTATATCCAGAAACCGAAACCTGAGCGCCTTGGCTACCCTGCGACCTATTGTTGTTTTTCCTGCCCCTGGCAGTCCAATTATCGTAATATGTAGCTTTTTGAGAAGCGCCGGATCACCATCTTTATCCAAGCTTCGCCTCAGCTCTGGCATGATCAGTTACAAAAACAGAGTGCTTCCGAGAGCTGACACTCGCTAAAAAAGCTTCATAGCTATGCCGCATCTGAGACACAGAGTCGCCTCCGAATTTCTCAATGAATGCATCAGCAAAAACTATTGCAGCCATCGCCTCGGCAACAACTCCCATTGCTGGCACCGCTGTCACATCACTTCTTTCGACAGTAGAGGCAGCAGCCAACCCTGAGTTCATATCTATTGTACCCAGAGGACGCATAAGGGTACTGATAGGTTTCATAGCCACCTTGAGAACAACAGGAGCACCGGTTGTAATACCACCTTCCAAGCCCCCTGCATTGTTCGTGTCTCTACGGGCAAAACCTTTTAGAGATAGCTCTTCAGCTGTCCCGCTCTGGTCAGTTACTGGATGTATCTCATCATGTACTTTGGATCCAGGCAATCGGGCGGCCTCAAAGCCCATCCCAATCTCTACACCCTTAACAGCTTGAATAGACATCATCGCAGCAGCGAGACGACCATCAAGCTTACGATCCCAACTTACATGTGATCCAAGTCCGACTGGCAGACCAGTAACGACAACTTCACAGACCCCTCCAAGGGTGTCCCCATCTCTCTTTGCCGAATCAATGAGCCGAATCATCTCCTTCTCGGCTTCGGGATCGAAGGTACGTAGCTGAGACTCATCGACAACATCGTTGATATCATCCGGCAGAACGGATGGACGCGTAGCTACAATCCCACCTAGTTCAGTCAAAAAGCTGCCAATCTTGACTCCGAAGCAGGACAGGAGCTGCCGAGCGATAGCTCCGGCAGCAACTCGGGCGGCAGTCTCACGAGCTGAAGCCCTCTCCAAAATATCTCTGGCATCTTCCCGCTCATATTTCAGCATTCCAACAAGGTCCGCATGCCCAGGCCTTGGCCGGGTTACAGCACGTTTTCTTGCAGCAGGATCAGTATCGATAGGAGCAGAGCTCATTATCTCTTCCCAGTTCTTCCAATCCTTATTGTGGATCATCATGCTAATTGGAGAACCGATAGTCTCTCCAGCTCTTATTCCGGAAATAAACTCAGCCTGGTCCGTTTCAATCTTCATCCTTCTTCCACGTCCATACCCCTGCTGGCGACGCGCGAGCTGGGTATTTACGTCAGACGCTAAAACTGGAATCCCAGCTGGAGCGCCCTCAACAATTGATATCAGAGCCTTGCCGTGTGATTCACCGGCGGTAGAGAAACGGAGCATATACTCCAAAAATAAGGCATTCTTTCAAATCTTTCAGCCTTTCAGCTTTGTAAGTTCGATCCACCTACAACTTTCTCACCCTCATCCACAATATAGGGTGTGATCAGGATCAACAGATCGCGCTTTTCCTTCTGTTTTGCAGATGATCGAAACAACTTCCCGATTAACGGGAGCTTCGATAATACCGGAATACCAGTAAAACTCTCCGAAACCTGTGTTACTGTTAGCCCGCCTATAACCGCAGTTTCCCCATCTTTTACAATCAATCTGTTCATCGCACTCTGCTTATTGAACACATATCCAACATCCGAGCTTGCAATCTGAGCATCGGAGTTTTCAGCATGAACATCAAGCAACACATGGCCATTATTTGTAATATGTGGAGTAACTTTCAGAATAATACCGACGGGCCTGAAAGATACGGTTGCCCTTGGCACCGCAGTTCCTGACCCATCCATTCCAGTTGCTGTATTCGCATCCAGAACCCGAACCGGCACATCCTGACCAACCTGAATGGTTGCTTCACGATTATCTACAGTTACAATGCTTGGCTCTGCCTGAAGATCAGCCAGGCGCACTTCCTGAAGTGCATCCAGAAAACCGGTAACTGAATACTTTCCAATTGCTGTTGAATACACCAGCGACAGCGCTGCCGACGGCACACGAGAACTCGCATTTGCAATCGCTGCCAAAGTATTTCCACCAAGTAATATCTTGTCGCCAGCTGACACTGTTCCACCAGCAGGAGTACGTGGAATCAACTTGCTCATGTAATGAGTGGGAGTTCCAATGTCATACGAAATCCCAAGGTTCTCGATTTCTGTTCTATTTACAAAGATTATCTTCGCCTTTATAGCAACCTGTGGAGAACGAACATCGAGACTTTTGATGTACCGGATAATCTGATCAATTCGAGATGGAGTTTCAGTAACAATTATTGTATTGGTAGACGTGTTTGCTCCAACTGCCCCTCGAACCAGGCAGTTAGAAGCCAGATTATTTACCGAACTCTCCGTCTGACCATAACAATCTTTCACAAGTAACTGCTCAACTACCTTGGCGAGGGAATCCGCCTTGGCGTAGTTAATCGGAACCATCTGCGTTACTAATGGTTCGAGTGACTGACGAGCATGCATATTTGCATAGCTGTCCACTGTCAGAATACCTGAGGCCTTGTCTTCTATAACTGTAAAGCCATGCCCCTGAAGCAGCGCTTTCAGAGCCAAATCCCATGGCTGGTTTTTAATTTCTGCCGATATCAGTCCAGCAACTTCTTTACCCGCAACAATTGTGCGTTTTGCAAATGTAGCAAAAGCAGCGATCACATCCCGAATATCTGCATCGTTATATGCCACAGTAATTCTTCTCTGCTCCGAAGCAGAGCCGGAAGAAAGACCCGCACCACTCTGGTTTGAGCCAACCGCCCTTCCGGCATTACCGACATGGTTAAGAGAATCCTTATCTACCAAAACAGAAGACTCTTCTCCATTAGCTGCAATTCCAGCAAGCATCCTTGCATGAGCAGATGAAAACCACGGGCTAAAAGGCTGCAACCCCGTAATCAATCTTATGCGAACTACATGCTTCTCACGTACAACGCTATATCGGTAATCATGCGCTACCTCAAGGATAAACCGCACACCGGTTTCGGGGGAATATTCGATCTTGACATCGAAAACTCCACCCCGAAGTGCACCATCGTAACGCGTCATCGTCTTGGGTATCGATGCGCCTAATAGTTCAAACACTATTCTATTTGGATTTTTACGAGAATAGTCGACAATCTTTGTTTCAGGATCTACAGCAATTACAAGTTCTGTATGATTCGGAGAGTGAACAATTCCGTAACCTGTGATTTCACTGCCGCCAATAGACTGCCATCCTTTTTGAACTGAGTTCTGCGCCATCAACCCACTGACCGGACTTAGAAATCCGATTAATACAGCAACACTTAAATATAAAATTTTCATTAGTTACGCTTTTCCTTGGAATCAGACAACACCAACATTTCTCTCCTGCTGTACCCAAACTCATCCAAGGCAAATGTTACCGATTTGGGATCAATCCTCACGACTCTCATACGTCCGAGGTTGTCTCCAGTCTGTAACCGGTACTGCTCACCGGACTCAATATTCCTTAGAATAGCAACCGAACTACGACCTTCCGAATCATATGCGATAGTTGTAATTCTTACCTCGGAGATTAACGGACGAAGATCATTGGTAGTTAACAACGAAACAAATGGATCACGCCTGTGCGCGCCCGAGTAGGCAAAGACCTCTCTATCGATTGTTACTTCTTTCACTTTGACATCTGCCCTGGCATCCACTTTGGTATCTGCCTTG
>JBEBRK010000012.1:0-74654 GCA_040394885.1 Gemmatimonas phototrophica | reverse complement strand
TGCTGAAGAGCCAGCCGGATGGGTTGCCGAGGAGCGGGACTCTTTTGATTGGAACGCAGTCGCACAACTGGCTGCGCAGGCTGAGCCTCTGACTGAAGATGAAGCTGCTAGAGCCGAAGCTGAGTGGCTGGCAACCGATTGGGGTGCAATCGATAAGTCATCGAATGAGCAGGTGGCCAGCATCCTCATGAAACTGGCAAAACGAATTAAGGCGGGGCAGTTGGAGGTGGATGTTCAGAAGCAGGCTACTACAGAAGCTGCATTGATATCCGTTCTAAGTGCGCTGCTATCCAAGAGCAATCTCCCCAAATAGTTCGCGTAAGTCATTCGCTTGCAGCTGATTACGGCATCCATTATCTTCACTGATTGGAACGCCCTCGTAGCTCAGGTGGATAGAGCGACGGTTTCCTAAACCGCAGGCCGCGTGTTCGAATCACGCCGAGGGCACTTTCGAAAGTCATCCATCAACCCAGGCAGGACTATTATGGCAGACCTAAAATCTCAGTTAGGATTTTCCGGCGAAGACGCAGCTAGTGACTTCATGGCACGCAATAAAAACGCGTTGCTATATGGAGGTGCAGCCATATTATTAGTGATTGGAGGAGCCTGGTACGTCAACCGATCCAATACATTAAAAGAAGAGCGCGCCGGTCAGGCTTACGCGACGGCACTGCAAACTGCAGCTTCTGGCAATATTCCATTGGCTCAGACAGATCTCCAGAAGATGGCTCTTCGTTATCGCGGTACAGCGGCTGGAACAAGCGGTTCGCTTGCACTGGCAAAGCTTTATTACGATGAAGGGAAGTTTCAGGAAGGGATTGATGCAATCTCATCTGCTAGCCCTGATGACATGACCAAGTTCGATGTAGCCATGTTAAAGGCTACTGGGTTGGAAGGTCTTTCCAAGTATGAAGAAGCGGCTAACGAATTTAAAAATGCAGTAAACGTTGCTCGCTTCGATGCAGATAAAGATCTGGCGCGTGCAGCCGCCGCACGAGCCTTTGTACAGGCAGGCAAGAAAGATGAGGCGATTGCTATGTGGAAGGAGATAGCCGAAAATCCTAAGAGCAGATCATACCTTGAAGCTCAGATTCGCATAGGTGAATTAGAAGCTGCGCCTGCGGGTGCGTAATTCAATTCCGTTGCGCGATTCTGTGCAATAATTGAAGGTGTTGCAGGCAGTTAAATATTAGATAAAGCAGTTAAAGACTGGATAAAACAGGAAGAGC
Organism: Gemmatimonas phototrophica; assembly: GCA_040394885.1. GTDB lineage: Bacteria > Gemmatimonadota > Gemmatimonadetes > Gemmatimonadales > Gemmatimonadaceae > Fen-1247. Next base: position 73,425 of record JBEBRK010000012.1, on the reverse strand, counting down.
CCGGCTGCAATAAAGCCGGGCTCTTTTTTGCATTTTATACGTCTAGTTTTAAGAGAACTCTACGTTCCCGTGATGCTCACCCTCTTCAGTTTGAGCTTTTTCACCAGTCACATATGCTTTTGCGGCCTCGAATAAATACTTTACTTTATTGACGCCCTGAGTATCCCAATATTCGCCATTCTTGCTATCAAAGTGTATGATGCATATGTCAGGATCATCTGGCCCCTTGGGAAACCAGACCTTGTATGGCTCTTTCCATAGTTTGTGAATCTGTTCGCGATTAGTACTGACTTTAGCAATTCCACTCATCACATAGAAAGCAAACTCCCCGTCCTGCATAGATATGGACATTCGGTCATCGGCTCTGATTTCACTGACAACCGAGCTATCAAGAGAAGTGAAGAACCACAGATCACAGTCCTCATTTATCTCGGCAACTGACATAGGGCGTACCCCCAGGTTGCCGCCACCAATCTCATGGGTAATCATGGTTGCCGTCCCGATACCCTTTATCATTTCATGGAATTTTTGCCGCTGACTACTCATGTATCTTCTCCTCTATTATTGCGTATGGTGCAGGTTTGTGATGGAGAAGGGCATTATCTGTTCCTTTATCCGGATAAGGGGGAGGTTTTCGTGAGCTCCTTATGAAAGGCCATACGCTTACCGTCACGAACCTGGATCTCACCACAATATCTGTAATTCAGCTTTTCAAGAATTCGCAACATGGCCAGATTGTCGAAATTGGTGTCGATGCGGATATTGGAAAAACCGTCTTCCAAAACCTGGTCTTCGACCAGTTTCATAACGGTGCTTCCTATGCCTTTTATGGGAGTCTGCTGTGTTATGGCCAGCCTATGGATCACAGCATACGGGTCATCATTCAGCCAGGCCCCTTTGATAGAGGTGTAAGTAGGCTCGCCAGAATATATTAAAGCCAGATAGCCTAAAATCTGGGTCTCGAAAGAGACTATATAACCGACGCACTCGGACATGTCTCTTGCGATGATATCGGGATTGGGATAGCCGTTTTGCCATTGGGAACTGCCATCTGACCTGCGTTTCTCGATAGCCTCTTGTAGAATTTCCCAGATGCGATCCGCGTGGGGAGGGGTGGCTTTTTGGATTTTCACGGTTCAATGGTTTGGTGGTTCAATTGTCCAATGGTTGACGACGGCCTGAAGGAGACTAAATAAGTACTCCCCATCAGACTTTCGTGTGTCGCCATTGAAGTCCCAATCCTGCAAGTAGAATGAGAGTTCCGCCGAATATCAGGACTGATTTGTATAGATGGGGTATTGTGGGGAAAAGGACCAATCCTGTAGACGTCATTGTCAAACCGATAGCCGAAAGAAAATCTGGCCCCCAGTTTCTCTTCTTAAATACAGTAATCCAGAGAAGGATTAAAGTCACAGTAGAGAAAATCTTTAAGTAGAACATGGTAAAAGGATTTTGGGGATGATCTAAAAGCGATGTATTGTCTTTATTGTATGACACTTTGATTGACCCAGGCACTACAATAATTTAGTGCCTAGTAGTGACTAAATACACGGACATGATGATAAATTGGGTGGCGCTGGCCACAAAAAATTGAGTCTTTAAAAACAAAACCTCTGGCGACCTGTTTCGCAGCTCCAGGTTTTACGGGGTTATGTCGATCACGACTTTAGGCGAAAAAAAAGGCCCTTTTGAAATTCAATCAGGTTTCCTCGGGGATCGTCTGGAGGGAGAATCTCTTGGGAGCTATAGCAATGGTCTTAAGGGCGTTCACTTTTACAGATTTCAACTACGTATAATATAGATTATGTAAACTAAGACGTGTGGAAAACGTGGATAACTAATCCACATCCTCCATATCACCTCTAAATACCACTCTTCCTTCTCCGCTCAATGACGGCAGTATGGCGCCATTGATAGATTTTATAGCGACAGTAAGTATTTTTTCAGACATTGTGACCAGATTCACGCTTTGGTCCCCCGTCAGCCCCCATTCCTTTAAAAGGATGGCCGTGGCCACGTTTCCGGTGCCGCATGCTAACGTTTCGCCTTCCACTCCTCGCTCATAGGTCCTTATTTTCCAGGATCCGTCAGCCGATTTGGAGACAAAATTGACGTTAGCGCCGGCTTCCAAAGTCGGATGAAATCTGAGTTCGGGGCCACGTTTCATGATGTCGATATCGTCTACGTTTTCGCATAGAACTACCAGGTGTGGGATCCCTGCAGTCACAAACCCGATCCTTATCTCTGGGTTTTGAGGCGGGATTTGGGTGTAATCTGCCGTAAGATCCTGAGCTGTTGGCAGATCGAACTGAGGATTGTGTGAAGATTCATCGATGCGTCCCGAGATCATGCCAGCAGCTGTAGCTACCTTTATTTCCCCCGGGCTTTGTGTCGGAACTCCCAGGCGGAACCCGAGGTTCACGGTGCAAAGGGTTGCATTACCGCATAATGAGGCTGTGGAGCCGTCGCTATTATAGTAGCGTATGCCGAGGTCGGCACCGGTGTCTTTTGCGGGTGTGTAGAGCCAGACTACCCCGTCTGCGCCGATGCCAGTACCTCGCCTGCAAAGCTCTGCAATCTTTTCTGGAGACTCCAGGTCCAGCGCGCTCTGGTCGGTACGGGAGTCAAAAAAAATGAAGTCGTTTCCCGACCCGGACATCTTATAAAACGGAATTCCTGAGCTGCTCACTTGCTGAATCCTTGTCTGGCTAGTTGTAGGTGTGTTGTGGCCCCCCTGTCAGGAGGCTTTAAATTTTTCCGGTCAGAGACATCCAGCGAAGGTGCCATACCATGAAGATGGCTTCTCTCACGATCTTTTTAGACATCTTGCTCTCGCCTACTGTGCGATCGTAGAAAACGATTGGTATCTCCTTAATGGAAAAGCCCTTATGAGCCGCCCTAAAGCTCATTTCTATCTGAAACGCGTAACCGTTTGATTTTACTGACTTTAGATCGATTGATTCAAGTACTTTCCGTCTAAAACATTTAAAGCCACCGGTTGCATCATCGATCTTAAGGCCTGTAATCGCACGGGCATAAATGTTCGCGCAATAAGACAATAGTAATCGGCTGACCGGCCAGTTGGCTACGGTCACTCTTCCCTCACGATATCTGGATCCCAACACCACGTCTGAGTCTTTTATTGCTTCAATGAACTCTGGTAAGTGCTTGGGATCGTGGCTGAAATCGGCATCCATCTCGAACATAAAATCATAATTTCGTTCGAGTGCCCACTGAAAACCATCGACGTAAGCTGTGCCCAGCCCTAATTTGCCGGGTCTTGGAAGCAGGTGAACCCTGTTGTTTTTTGCTGCTATCTCCCGAACTATATCACCAGTTCCGTCGGGCGAAGCGTCGTCAACAACCAGCACATCAAAGATCTCACCCTGTAACATGATCTCTGAGATGAGCCGCTCTATGTTGTTGCGCTCATTATATGTAGGAACAATGACTAAAGCTTTTTCAGACACTTTCTTTGCGTGCAGTTACAAGCCCCCATCCCAAAATCAGGATGCTTAAGCCAAGTGCGACAAGGGTTAACAGCTTGCCCTTATCATACGATAATTCTGTGAATGTAAGTTCAACCTCTGTAGCGCCTTCTGGTAATTCTACCCCAATCAAGGCATATTGCGCCCGGCCAATATTTACCTCTTTACCCCCTGAAACTGCTTTCCAGCCTGGATAGTAGTTTTCTGCCGCGATTAGTGCTGCCCCCTTCGGAGCTGGTTTATCCAAAGTCATTTTTATCTTGCCAGGTGCGTAGCTGTCCACATGAACATTTATACCGGTCGGATCTGGAAGAGTGTCGATCTCGGTAGTTTCGGTAACGTTCGCGGACTCGTCAAAGATAGCCGCGCGAGTTACATCGAACCTTGGATCCACAACTGTCCTAAGCACGCTCTCATCTGGGGCTTTGATAATAACTGGGGTGACCCAGGCAAATGGTGTTTCAGGAGACATCTTAAAGACGTAGGTGTCTTCCCCGTGTGCATCCTTAACCGGTCCAAAGGCTAATTCTGCTCCTGGCACTTCGGCAAGGCTAGGAGTGTTTGTCAATACAAACTGAGTGTTGGTTAACTGACGAAGATTCGGAGTTCCTAACAGGCGCATAACACCTCCGTTAGGATTTTGCATATCGATCAGGTCGTTGTACCATCTGATCTGGTTTCCATGATATCCGAGAGTGCTTCTGATATCATAAACCATCAAACCAGCACCGCTGTATCTGGCTTTCTCAGCCCCTGCTCCAGTTCCAATAGCCAAAACCCTGAAAGGCTGATCCTGAGATTTCAGGTAGTCGATAGCTGCATCACCTGCGTAAATTTCCGATGCTGGTGGTGAGAACTGCCAATATCCTTTAGCTACACTCCATAGGTCTACTGCACAGATTACAAATAGAGCTGTAGCAGCGACCTTTGTTTTGATCGAGTTGCGCTGAATCAGGAATATCAGGCCAGCAGTAAGAAGTACAAAGAAGAACGATCTGAGCGATCCAGCGGAAACTGCAGACGCATTGTCTACAACTCTTTGCAGCAATACAGGATGATCCGGGGCTATGTTCTCGGCAAGGTTGGTAAGACCGCCAGTTACACCCAGCAGAGCCATCAGTCCGCCAAAGACGACCCAACCTGTTGCATACTTTAATCCGACTTTAGCTGCTAACAGACGCTCGGTTCCCACTGCAACCAGATACGAAACTGCCAATGCTCCAACGAAGAAGATAGTTGCTGGTGCTCTAAAGAACTTAGTACCGGGAACCAGATAGTACGGGAGCTTGTAGAATGGAGTATGGGCTCCCAACGACCATAACATCACTATGATGAATGTGATGGTCCAGAACCATATTTCACGCTTACGCAGGTTTGCTGTGAGCCCAATAAATGCAGCGCCAGCCAACATTAGAACTACAACACCTATATAATCGCTGTGTAAATGGATTCCATTTGGTCCCCAATAGTTATCCAGCTTTCCGGAAAACTCAGGAAGGTAAACATTGAGTAGCTCCTGAGGGTTCCAGGCATAAGACGTAGCTCTTTCGTAGCTTCCAATACCTTCTGCACGTGGAGACCAGTTTATGTAACCACGCACTGGGAGGTACTGGATGGCGCCGATTACGCCGCCAAGTATTACGCTTCCGAGTGCGGCCGCCAGGCGTGCGATAGCTGTATTCTTTTCGTAGTGGTGGGATTTAATCGAATTGATGGCGATATACAGAGCATAAGCACCGGAGGCCAGTAGCGAATATTGTAACAGCTGAGGGTGCGGGCTTAATACATCGAGTCCGATGATTATGGCAAGCGCTCCCCAGGCCCAACGCTTCCCGTCTCTAACTCCCGAAACCACTGCCCATAATAGCAATGGGAACAGTGCACTTACATAGAGCTTTCCATCATGGCCGGGCGAGACGTGAGAAGCGACATGCCCCCCAAGCATATATGCCAGACCACCAAACAACGATCCCCAAAAGCCGAAATCAAGCTTCCTAAGGAATATGAAGGTAAATAGTCCTGCCAGGAAAAGATGTATGATGAACGACCACGTCATTGCAGCGTCCGTGGGCATTATCATACGTAATAGAAAGGTCGGATAGAATATGTCGCCGTGCATCGCAGCGATATATGGCATACCACCAAACTGGTACGGATTCCACTGGGGAAATGAGCCGGTTGCTTTCAGTATACTGGCTCCAAATTCACGGAACGGATACCCAGCGATAAACTGATCGCTATGTGAACTGACCGAGAACTTCCCTAGTAGCGCTGGCCAACTTACTGAGAGTGTGCAAAGTGCGTAGACCACGGAGGCCCACAGAGTTGCGAGTCTTGGTTGGCTAGATGAATTATCAATCATACTCTATGCGGACGAAACTTTGAATGACTCAGCACCAAGGCGATGATCCCAGGTACCACTTCTAAAACTGTAAGCCAGAGCCTACATGAAAATGCTACAATAAATGCATCTGAGCGAGGCATTAGCTGCAGCACGTTTAAAGCTTCAATCAACCCGGCTTCCCTAGCACCGAGGCCGGCCGGGGTAACGGAGGAAGAAAGGATCCCAATAATATAAGCTCCCGTGTAAACACCGATATACAGGAGGGTCTGCTCTGCACTGATGGATATACCCAAAACAGCCTGCGTGAAGAACCGGAATGCTATTCCATAACCGACCCAGGCCAGGGCCGTCGTAATAAGTGTAACCCAGATGGTCTTCGGCGGGATAATGGGTGCCGGTATCTCACGCTTCGTAACCTTAGACACGAGAACCAGTACCTTTGGTAACACTTTCGGGAGTATTAGAGCTCCAGCCACAATTGCTCCAAACAGCAAAAGCGCTATCCATAGCTGGGGAATCAGGCTGGAGGCGCAAAGCAAAACAACAGCTATTCCACTAGCGAGATTCAGGAAGTGGACGACCATGGACGACCCAACAGCTCCAATCCCAGATGCCCCCGATCCTTTTGCCAGCATCCCCATAGCCGAAAGTGACCAGATATATCCGGGTATAAACTTTCCCAGGCTGGATGCAAACCAGATCCTGGCTGCGTTTAAAAAGGTAAGCCCTGCTCCCCATGTCGCCAGCATTCGGCGCCAGGCGTCAATCAAAAGAGCATAAACCATTAGAACTATGACAGATGCGATGCTGAGATAGCTCCAATGCATATCTATAGTAGTAACTCGCTGGCGAAACTCACCCCATTGAGAGCTGATACCATAAATAGCAAACGCGATGAAAGCGGCTGCAACAACCCACTTTCCAATCGCGAAGGCTTTACCGCGCACTACTTTTAACCGCGTCTTGATAAATTTGTAAATACTTTAGTGCTACGGACTCAGGAGCGAAGCCGGCCAATGCTGATATACGTCCAGCAACACCCAAGGATCTTGCTCTATTTTTATTAGACAGGAGCTCGTCCATTGCAGCGGCAAAAGTTGGTGCACCAGAAGCAACCGGTATCAAAAGCCCGGTCTTATCGTGTTGAACTATATCTGTTAGGCCCCCAGACTCCATAGCTATTACAGGGGTTTCGCAAAGTTGAGCTTCCACAGCCACCAAACCTAGTCCTTCATCTATAGAAGGCACAAGCAGCGCAGTGGCACTACGATACAGCTCCGGGAGTTGTTCATGCGAACGTCCACCGTGAAATACTACCTTGTCACGTACTCCAAGTTCGGTTGCCAGCTGCTCATACTCCGCTATGTCGCCCTTGCCCACTACGTCCAGATAAGCAAACTGCTTCATGGCAGCAAGAGCCCGTATTGCAATGCCGAGTCCCTTTTGCTCGTTGATGCGTCCCACAAAAAGAAACCTGTTTTCAGCGCGGGGAGTCGATTCGTCTGGTGAAAACAAATCGGAGTCCACAGGCATCGGTGCCACTACAACGTCGGCCTTTTTTGCATAGCTTACAACTTTTGATGCCAGCCATCTGGATACGGTCGTCACTTTGGTTGAGTGCTCCAAAACCATACGAGCTACCGACTGTGCTGCTGAAACATTCTGAATAAGCCTCACATCACTGCCATGAAGTGTGCTTATAAGCGGGACATGTGACATCTTACTGACCCAGCTTCCTACCAGCCCACCTGGAAACCACCAGTGTGCATGAATTAGATCGGGCTGAATCTTTCGTCGCAGCCTTACTGTTTCTGTAAAATATGAACCCAATAACCCAACCATAGCAAACCGGGCGCTCCACTGAGTGCTGACATCCTGGGCCATGTTGCCAGTATAAGCCAGTGTTTCATACTTTCGAGGCGCGTATCTAAAGCGATAGACGTGGATTCCATCCATAACTTCATAGTCTGGATATCCGCTACTGGCTGGAGCAACTACATGGAATTCAACTCCCAGATACTGTAACGATTGAGTGAGTTGGAAGATGAAATTTCCAGCCGGATCGCCACGAAATCTTGGAAAGGAGTGTGTCAGTAATAGTACTTTCATGTAACTATCTACTCTCCTTCTGAGGTTTGACGGGAAAGTAGCTCGTCAACAGTACGCCTAAGCTCTCTCAGCTCGGCACGTTGTGCAGCTACTAGCTCTGCTATAAGCCCGGTTGTAAAGAATACGCTACCAAGGATTAAACACGTCTCAATAAGATTCAGAAGAGGTCTGAAACCTACGCCGTAGATTGCACGATAAAGAACAGCTCCAATTCCGGTGACCAGACCGATCAGGAAAAGAAGAGCTCCCAACATACCAAACAACAGTAGCGGTTTGCGTGCAAATCTAAGTTCGAACCAGACTGCTAAGAGATCGAGAACGCCAACCGGAATACGCCCAATACCAAACTTGGACTTCCCTGCGTTGCGTGGATATAGAGGAACAGGAATCTCACCAACTGTAAACCCCTTTGCTGCTGCCATTACGATCATGTAACGGTGCCAATCCGGTCTCGCTGGAATTCCATCCATTATCTCACGTCTGTAAGCCTTCACAGAGTTAAGATCTTTAACCGGGATATTAAAAAGCAATCGGTTTAAACGATTATATACCCCTGAAACAAAAGCTTTTTCGTATTTCCCCTGCTTAAATCCAGTCATCATATCGTACTCGCCATCCAGGATAGGTTGTACGAGTGCTGGGATATCTTCCGGCTTAAACTGAAGATCTGCTGGGTAAAATACTAAAACTTCACCCTTGGCAAGCATGTATCCAGTACGCAATGCATCTGCAATTCCCCGTTTGGCGCGATGACGAGTTGAACGCAAAAATGAGTATCTGGACTGAAGTCTGTGTAAAACTTCGGGAGTGCTATCGATAGAGCCGTCATCTATAACAATTACTTCGTACAGCCCAGGAGTCTTGGCAAAAGCTTCTGCCGCAAGCTCCATAAACAACGGCAGGTTCTCTGCCTCATCTTTTGCAGGAACGAGAACGCTAACCTTAGGGCTTACTTTGGTTAGATCTGTACCGACTTCTGCGCCGATTCCTTTGACATGCACTAAGTTGCTAGCCCAATCTGTATTAGACACGTTTGCGCATTCGGGCTGGTAATACTCCTAACTGGTCGCGATACTTTGCAACTGTACGTCGAGCTATCTGTACGCCGCTTTCGCGAAGAATATTTACAATTGCCTGATCCGTAAGGGGATGCCTTGGATCCTCATCCGAAACAAGCTTCTGAAGTTGAGCTTTGATTCCTCTCGCCGAAACATCTTCTCCATCAGCTGTTGCAAGCCCGGATGAGAAGAAAAATTTCAACGGTAACACGCCTCTTGGAGTCTGTACGAATTTTTCGTTCGTAACTCGACTAACCGTCGATTCGTGCATGTTGATCACTTCAGCTACTTCGCGGAGTGTTAGAGGTTTGAGATACTGAACTCCCTTCTCGAAAAACTCCTTCTGACGATCTACTATATAATTCATAACCTTGAGCATTGTCTGGCGACGCTGCTCGATAGCCTGAATCATCCAGTTGGCTGAATTCAGTTTATTAGAGATGAACTCTTTGTTCTCCCCGTCGAACTTCTTTTTATCTCGAGCAATCTCCTGATAGGCGCGACTCAACTTTAGCCGTGGGAGGTTTGCGTCGTTTAAAAAGACGTGGTAGCTGTCATCGATCTTTTCTACTACCAGATCAGGGATGATGTAGTTCTCATCCCCTGCACTGAAACGTAATCCTGGCTTTGGATCCAGTTTGGCAATTTCATCTGCTGCTGCCTGAACATCTGCCGCACTTATACCGAATCGTTTAGAGATCTCACTCCAACGATGATTGATGAGCTCGTCAAAACAGTCTTTTACAAGTCGATATGGTACGGACTGTTGAAGCCCTGCTTCGCGGAGTTGAAGAAGGAGACATTCCTTCAGGTCGCGAGCCGCAACACCTGGTGGGTCCAGAGACTGAATAGTGTTCAACATCTCTTCCCCCTCTTCCATAGTATAGAGAGGTAGCGAGGAGTCATCTATATTCGAAGCCCCAGCTGCCTTTCGTACGGCGTCGTTTATCGTCTCGACGATCTCGGAAGTTCCGATAGCCAAATATCCGTCATCGTTGATGTTGCCGATGAACTCATCCGCCAGCACTCGATTGCGTGGGGTGAGATCAAGAAGTGAAACCTGATCTCGAAGATGATCTGAAAGATCTCTGGTGTCGATAGTTATTGGCTCGTAGTGCTCGCGTTCTTCACGCTCTTCTCTTGCACCACCAGTATCGAAACCATCGACTAAGATCTCTTCCCAGTCAATTTCGTCGTCAGTTTTGGTCTCAGGTTCTTCTGCAGTCGCTTCAACCTGAATTTCATCCTCTTCTTCTTCGTCATCGTCTTCAATCAGATCAAGAAAAGGGTTATTCAGAAGTTCCTGCTTAAGATGCTGTTGCAGATCCAGCAACGGCATATAAAGAAGGTCCATAGCCTGATACAGGCGTGGATTGATCTTTAGTTCCTGACGTAGTTGAGTAGACTGACTAAGACTGGATCTCATTGCCCGTTACCTCCATCGCTTTTAGAGAAGCGCTCACGCAATCGAGCTGTTAGTGTTGGTCCCAGATATATACGGGATACCGTATCGTCAAAGACAAGTTCCTTAACGGTGCCAGATACATTCACCTGACCATCGAACATAATGTATGCTCGGTCGACGATATCCAAAGTCTGTTCGACGTTGTGATCGCTGATAAGCACTCCAATATTTCGTTTTCTAAGGTCGGCAACAATGTTCTGAATATCGTGTACAGCAATTGGATCGACACCAGCAAATGGTTCGTCCAACATCATAAATTTTGGATCAGTAACCAGAGCTCGCGTAATTTCCAGACGACGCCTCTCCCCTCCAGATAATGCGTATGCCTTACTGTGGCGGAGCTTTTTAATACTCAATTCATCTAAAAGATGTTCGAGCTTGTCTTTACGCTGCTGCGAGGTCAGAGGCAGAGTCTCAAGAATTGCCAGAATGTTATCTTCCACGGATAGCTTTCTGAAAATAGACGGCTCCTGCGACAGATATCCGATTCCCAAGCGAGCTCGCTTGTACATCGGCATTTCCGTAATATCCTGACCGTCCAGCATAATCTTCCCTTCAAATGGCTGAATAAGGCCGACTATCATGTAAAATGTAGTTGTCTTCCCGGCCCCATTCGGGCCAAGCAAACCAACGATTTCACCCTGATTCAACCTTACGGCAACGTCATTAACGACCTTACGGCGCTTGTAGATCTTGGTTAGACCACTGGCCTCAAGCACGCTCGAGCCGGCCACTCGGTCAAACTGATCCGACTCACCAGGCTGCAAATCATCTAGTTTAGACGACAATATCGCACTCATTTACCATCCTCCGGTTCGATATACACACCGCTCGCTTTATCGGTCACAGTTACCGAGTCGACCTCTCTCTCCTTGAAAGATATCTTTATTACACGCCCGCGCACATAGTTGACACCTGGCTTTTCGCGTACACCCTTGTTGTTTTTGATGTGATAATACGCTTTAGCCGAAGTTATAGACTCGATGCTTTTGATCGGTGGTGCTTTTGAGTTCGAAGAATCAGAAGCTAGTGGCTGGCTGCTCGTGTCCGAAAGGACGCTATCTTGACGCGTCAGCGTATCGAATAATGCAATAATAGTGTCACCGCTTATCCAGTCCTTTTCATCAGAGATAATTGTTGCTGTATCTGGAGTAGTCGTTGCGTAAGCACCTCTGATTGCACGGAGCTCCTGTATTCGCTGTTCGGGCAGAAGCGCCTCGATAGAGTCAGCCGTTATAGTATGATCACTGGAGTGAGCGCGGGCCCTCGACGGTCCCCAGGCATAAACTTTTTGAAGTTTTTTCTCTTTCACTCGCATATCGATGCTATCTGCCAGAAGTTCAAGATCCTCACTGGTTACATGACCATTGGGAGTTGCTACAATTCTCTCAACTTCCCGATTCCTAGAAAACATATCTATCACTCCGCCCTTCAATGAAAACGGCCGCTCACCGTCTTTGGCATTTACTACTGGGTTGCCATTGAGGCGGGCAAATTCCTTTCCCTGATCTAAAAATGCAGAGTCGCTTTCAGCATCAATATCTGATCTGGTTATAACTACTTTTCCAAATGCATATACCAGGCTGTCATTGTGGCTTTCGATCCTGTCGGCCACCAGCTGAATAGTGTCTTTAACTTCACCTGTAACAGAATCTTTTTGAGGCATTCCCAGAACTGGACGCATTGTTGCCACAATTTTGGATTGATCGCGTATCCCTTCTATCGCCCTGAAGTATTCTGCAACCTGCCCTGTCAATGTTGCGCCCTTATCTGTAATTGCGAAAACATCCTGTTCTGCCAACAAGCGTCCGTCAACAGTCCAGTATGTCATACGCTGAGCTTTTAAACTCGCTCTTGGTTCTTTGTACTGCACATTTCCGATCAGATCGAGCTGGTCTCTGTCGCCGTAATATTCTGCGCTATCTGCAATAAGGGTGATGTTGTCACCTCGGCAGGTCCAGACCGACCGACCGCCAACAAAGGCATCCGACTTTCCACTTGGAAGGCTGATCATATTAAGCCTCGGCGGGGTTGCTGCATCAAATGCCCTAAAGTCCAGAATGCACTTTTTGCCTTCACTTACGGTTTTCCGAGATTTGATTGCAGTGGTATCGGCCAGTTTGATAGAATCTTCGCGAGCGATTGAATCTGATCTGCGAATTGAATCGGCGAGATTGATACTGTCTCTCTTAAACCTTTCGACAGAGTCCCTGGCTAAACTATCACGTCTAAGTGCCTCGGATATTGCTGCCGAATCGATTTTAACTGGTACTGGCTCGATAGGTAGTACCGGTTTTCCAGAGCGAGCGCATGCAAAGAGGAGCAGCGATGTGCCCATCAATATAGTTGCATTCCGCACTACCCTGGAAAAGCTCATATCTGTCTCTCGGCTCTTATTGGTTTGGTATCGTGATATTTTCTGAACTTCCAGATGTTGCTTTTAGAACCCTTACATTCTTCAAATTTGGATCCGACACAAACCCAATCCCTTCTAACCTTCGGCCTGGTTCAGTAACCACAAATGCACTATCACTCCAAATTTCGTTGCGACGCTGGTCGAAAGCCACGTGTTCCGAGTTTAATGTCTTTCCATCTTCACTGATGATGCTAACTGCTCCTCTGGCCGTCATCTGTCCCGACTGAGTGCGGTACGTGCCAAACTTTGAAGTAAGTACGGCATCCTGAGCGCCAGAAGTGTTGTAGAAGGTTGTGTGAACATTTATCAACTCGACTCTGGTATTCGAGTTCAGGAATATCCCAGTGTCAGCAACCAGATGAGCGCGAAAGATACCTGCGTCGGTGAGATTAAAGCGTACACCGAACATCACCTGATCTGCTGAGTCGAGTAGCGGATTTCTCTCCCCTGCAACAGACGGTTTGGTTTTGGAATCGCCACAGGCAGCTAACGAAACTACTAGAACCGTAACAAACGCGATAAATCCAAAGCTTCGGGAAGGTCTCATATTGCTCCCGCCCGCATAAGGTCGTGCAGGTGAACCACTCCAACAAGCTTGTTATCACCATCTATAACCGGCATGGCGATAATTCCAAACTCCTGCATTCTATGTACTACAGCACTCCCCATCTCGTCCTGATGGGCAAGTTTTGGGGATGGGTTCATAACGCTGGAAACAGGGGTATCCATAAACGAATCGGACCCGCGCATTAACCTCGTGAGATCACCAGCGGTAATAACTCCAAGTACAAATCCAGCTTTATTGGTTACTATTGCCAACCCACGCTGACTTGCAATCTTGATGATAGCGTCACGCATTGTAGAATCTTCTGATACAATAGATAACGATTCATCAACCATTACATCTCTTACGCGTGTCAACATCTTGCGTCCCAGAGATCCGCCTGGATGCAAACGTGCAAAATCTTCAGCCCTGAATCCCTTGGCTTCGAGCAATGCAATTGCTATAGCGTCACCGATCGCAAGTGCAACAGTTGTACTGGTGGTTGGCGCTAAATCGTGAGGACAGGCTTCTTCTGCAACCCAACCATCTAATGCAACATCAACGTTTGCACCGAGTGTTGAATTTATATTCCCCGTAATAGCAACTGTCTTGACTCCAAATCTTTTGAGCGGTTCTAGTACAGATATGATCTCATCTGTCTCTCCGCTTTTTGAGAGCAGGATTGCAACGTCGTTTTCTGTGACTATTCCTAAGTCGCCGTGTGCACCTTCAACAGGATGTAGGAAAAAGGCCGGTGTGCCAGTCGAAGTCATGGTAGCCGCGATCTTTCTTGCGATGAGACCTGACTTCCCAACACCACACACAATTACCCGTCCAGTGCACTCTGAGATAAGATAGACTGCCTCACCGAACGATCTGCCAAGACGCGATTCAGCTTCAGCAAGCGCTTCCATTTCTAAACGGAGAACACGTTTGCCACGCTCAATAGCTGTGGAGATACGTTCGGTCTGAGTCATATCTTCTATCTGCGTACTAGATCCCATAAATCAACCATCTTGTTAACGAGATCTGGTAACTCATTTAATGGCAACATGTTAGGGCCATCGCTTGGAGACTGTTCAGGGTTAGGGTGCGTCTCTAAAAAGACACCATCTGCACCTGCGGCAATAGCAGCCAGAACTAGAGGCGGGATGAATTCACGAGCTCCGCCACTTGCTCCGCCCTCTCCCATTCCAGGGCGTTGAACGCTGTGAGTTGCATCAAATATTACGGGTGCATCACATGCTTCACGCATACGCACAAAAGACCGCATGTCAACGACAAGATCTCCGTACCCGAAAAACGTTCCGCGCTCAGTTACAGCGATATCACTGCTTCCTGCACCACGAACCTTTGCAACAGCTCCTTTAAGCCCTTCAGGATGTAGCCACTGCCCTTTCTTTATGTTCACAGCATTGCCAGTTGCTCCCGCGGCCTCCAGCAGATCTGTCTGACGGCAGAGGAATGCGGGGATCTGAAGCACATCCACAACTTCTGCAACCTGAGCACACTGGTGAGTTTCGTGAACGTCAGTCAAAAGCTTTAAGCCAGTATCTGCTTTAACCTTTGCAAGTGCTTTGAGCCCTTCCTCAATACCAGGTCCGCGGAGGGCACCTGCATTAGAACGGTTTGCTTTATCGAAGCTGGCCTTAAAGGTGATTCCACCTGGAACCCTATCCGAAAGTGCAACGAGCTGTTCTGCCACTTTACGATGCATTTCATCATCCTGCAGGACACATGGCCCTGCAATGATGAAAAACTTATCGCGTGAAAAGATTGCCATTGAGCTTAGCGGGCCTCAGATGATGAGCGCGCTGCAACTTTGGATGATCCTTCACCGCTCTTATGCTTTACTGCCGCCTCAATGAACCCCTTAAACAATGGATGTGGGCGGTTTGGTCTCGACTTAAGCTCTGGATGGAACTGGCAGCCAATAAACCATGGATGAGTCTGTAACTCAATAATTTCTACAAGCGAGCCATCCGGTGACAGGCCACTTAGTGTAAGTCCATTTTCAATGAACTGATCGCGATAAGCATTTGCAACTTCGTAGCGGTGTCTATGGCGTTCACTGACCAGAGTCGTTCCGTATAGTTGAGCTGCGAGTGTCCCTTCGCCTATCCGGCATGGATACTGACCAAGTCTCATAGAACCACCCAGATCCTTAACCTGCTGTTGTGATTCCATCAATGCGATAACCGGGTTGCCACAATCTGGCGCAAACTCACTTGAGTTAGTGTCGGTTAACCCAACTACGTTACGTGCGAATTCAATAATGGCGCTCTGCATACCAAGGCAGATTCCAAAGAAAGGTGTGCCTGATTCACGAGCGAATCGAATTGCTTCCACCATACCATCTACACCACGAACGCCAAACCCACCTGGAACGAGCACGCCATCGTAGCCAGATAATACTTCGCGCGTTTTATCCTTATTCTCGAACGAGTCGCTTGAGATCCAGGAGATATCAACCGCTGTATCGTTTGCGATACCACCATGAATCAAAGATTCCTGAACGCTCTTATAACTGTCGATGAAATCGGTATACTTACCAACCACCGCGACCTTAACACGCTGCGTTGGTTTGACAATACGATTTACCATCGAACGCCACTCTGCGAGGTCTGGAGACTTGCGTCCAAGTAAGCCCAGTCTATGCATTACTCTTTCGTCCAATCCCTGTTCATGGAACAGGAGTGGAATTTCATAGATTGTTGGAACGTCAGGACTCTCAACTACAGCGCCAAAATCAACGTTACAGAACAAGGCAATCTTGCGCTTTACGTCTGTTGCAAGTGGGCGTTCAGTACGGCAGATAAGCACATCTGGCTGAATACCGATCTGCATCAACTCACGTACTGAATGTTGAGTTGGTTTAGTCTTTACTTCACCGGCAGCTGCTATGTAAGGAACCAGAGTGAGATGCACGAACATGCAGTTTTCGCGACCGATCTCCTGGCGCAGCTGTCTGATAGCTTCCAGGAACGGCAGAGACTCAATGTCACCTACTGTTCCGCCTATTTCGATAATTACAACGTCATTATTTGGTGCAATACGCTTGATTGCACCCTTGATCTCATCGGTGATATGTGGGATGACCTGCACGGTAGAACCGAGGTATTCTCCACGTCTTTCCTTGGTAATAACATTCTGGTATATACGCCCAGTTGTAATGTTATTCGACTGAGATAAGGATCTGTCTATGAACCTTTCATAATGTCCCAGATCCAGATCTGTCTCTGCACCGTCATCGGTTACAAAAACCTCACCGTGTTGAAATGGAGACATAGTTCCAGGATCAACATTGAGATATGGGTCGAACTTCATGATCGAAACTTCCATCCCGCGCTCAACTAAAAGGCGGCCGATGGAGGCTGCGGCGATCCCCTTCCCGAGCGATGATACAACACCGCCGGTAACGAAGATATAACGAGTTTGCTGCTCTGAATTCTTACTCATCTTTGACATACAATAAAATTTCAAACTTGCGAGGCGACACCGAATCGAGCATTTGCACGTTCCAAATCCTCTTCAGTATCAATTCCAGCCTCAGCCATATCATCAACAACAGCAACTCCCATAGCGATACCATTCGCTAAAGGGCGCAGTTGTTCTAATCGTTCAACTATTTCTAAAGGATGCACTGGTAGTGATAACCACTTCTGCAGTGCGTCCCGAGTATACGAATAAACTCCAATGTGCTGTAAGACCATGGAGTCGCGCTCGGCACTATCGCCTTCATCACGAAGATGAGGGATGCCTGCGCGCGAGAAGTAAAGCGCCTGTCCTTGAGTACCAATTATGACTTTTACAATGTCCGGTTTCTTCAGGATATCAGCAGAAGTTTTAACTGCGCTTGTTCCTAAAGTAAACTTGCCGGAGGTAACCATTTCGGCGGCCATGCGAACACAGTTTTCACCAATAAACGGCTCGTCGCCCTGTACATTGACGAATGCCTCGAAATCAGCAAATTCGGGATGAGCTGCAACTTCTGCGACACGTGCAGTTCCCGAATTGCATTCTGGGCTGGTCATTATTACATCACCGCCCAGATCGCGGATGACTTTTTCGATTCTGGGATGATCGGTCGCAACTACGACTCGATCACCAACTCCCATCTTGGAAACACGTTCCCAAACGCGGACAATCAACGGCTTGCCACCGAGGTCGCGTAATGGTTTCTCAGGCAATCTAGTGGCGCCGAGACGAGCGGGGATTACTAACGCGACCTTCATATATGGTCAGATTTGGCGGAAGTTGGACGCAATATTCACGCCATTCAATTTACCCATATTGGCGCAATCTGGGAACGGGTGGCTCACATTCTGGTAAGGAAAGTCTGGAAGATAATTTGACGATCCCGCGGTAGCCTCTTTATGAAGCTACCGTAAGACGGCTCTGCTGGAATTTATCGCCCTACAGAGATACCGATAGATACTACGTTTTCTTTTTCTCCAAGATCACGAGCGTACTCTACCCAGAAGTTGCCAGCCCCTAATCTGGCTCCTGCGTTTCTGGTCGGTGTTCCGAACTTGCGAATTCCAGCTGCCCCTGCTGCGAATTTGGGGGCAATGTACGGGTATCCTATAAACTTGATTTCGACTACTGGGATCGGGATCTGATACTGGGTTTCGAAGTAGAACAATCGGTCGCCACCACGTTCCAGCAGATCCAGTGTCGGGATTGTCCCTGATCCACCAAAATAGTGCAGCCTCTGGCCTGGAGTAGAATCTCCGCTTGTCGTAACAAGGCGACCATAAATTGCCAGCTTTTGACCAGCAAATGTATTTATCGTCGCAGTATTACTAACTATCAGCTGGGTGAACTTCCCTGAGGCTGGTGTTCCACTTAACGGAGCATCAAAGCCGTATTCCATCCTGGCAGATGTACGGGAAGCCACGATGCCGGTTTCATAATCAAAGTGTCCTTCCAGTAATCCGGAGGAAATTCGCCCCTTTGTTATTTCAGGGTTCGCTCTGCGAAATCCATTTATCGAATCTGACTGTCTTGCTACAGAAAATGGCTCTTTCTGTTCCCCAAGTCTCCACCCTGTCGACCATGCATTTTCGACTTGAGCGCCTAACGATATTGTGGACTTTGTGTCGCCGCGCTCGTATGTGAAGCTCGAGAGCACTCGGCCCACATCTGCTCGGTAGTAGTTCTGAGCATCGTCTCCAACGAGTAATGACCACAGCGAGTTAAGAGCTGTCGGCCTGATCCACTCCTCGTTACTGAACGTGCCTCGTGAGCCATCGACAGTCAGGTTGACATATGAGTTTGGGTTATACTCCAACTTTAGCGAAGGATCAACATTACCAAGATGTGAGCGATATGTCACAACAGGATTGATCTTTAGCTTTTCTCCGCGCGAAGTAATAACCGGACCCCATGGCAACGACAGACCATTTACACGGTCGTACTGAGGCAGGCGTAGCCCGATTCCAAGAGGAAGATCGATATTGAAACGCTTTTCCTTGGTAACTTCAATTGAATCCAGAGGCGGAGGGGCGACCTCTGATGAGTCCTGAGCCAATAAAGGGGATGAGGGCGCCAGTGCTGCGAGAGCAAGCATTACCCTAGAAAATCTCTTTATGTTCACTGTGATATTTCCAAGAAGTTTTTAAGTAAGGTTTTACCGTTTTCTGTCAGTACAGACTCAGGATGAAATTGCACTCCCCAGACAGGATGGCTTCTATGTTTGAGAGCATGTATTTCATCAGGATCATCGATCCCCGATGCTATAACCTCAAGTTCTGCTGGTAGTGTGGCTCTATCCACAATCAGGGAATGATATCTCATCACCTGCAACGGATTTGGTAGATCTTTAAAAATCCCCTCTTCACTGTGCGAAATTGCTGATGTCTTGCCATGCATCAGGTTTTTGGCTCGTACAACATTTCCGCCATAGGCTTCTCCAATAGCCTGGTGACCAAGACATACACCAAGTATGGGAGTGCTGGAGCCTAGTTCCTTGATAATCGGTATCGTTATCCCAGCGTCTTTAGGTGTCTTTGGTCCAGGCGATAAAAGGATCGCCGTTGGGGAGAGCTCTTTTATCTCGGATATTGATATTTCATCGTTGCGCTTCACCTGCATGTCTGCACCAAGCTCCCCTAGATATTGAACCAGGTTGTAGGTGAAAGAGTCGTAGTTGTCTATTACTAGAATCATTTGCTGGCGTTTTCCGCGTTCAATAGCTCTCGAGGGTGGAACTGTTTATGTACACTTCGAAGATACTCACGATCGACGTGTGTGTATATCTGGGTGGTGGATATATCCGCATGACCGAGCATCTCCTGCACAGCCCTGAGGTCGGCTCCGCCCTCAAGAAGATGTGTTGCGAACGAATGCCTTAATGTATGAGGGGTGACATGTTTGGTTATTCCGGATTGCTGAACGTGCCGCTGCAGAATCTTCCAGGCTCCCATTCTGCTGAGTGGTTCACCGCGAGAGTTCAAAAACAGGATCCCCTTGCCTTTCCCTCGCTCAAGCTTTGGGCGAAGCTCCCTCAAATAAATAGCAACATCTCCAATGGCCTTTCTTCCAATCGGGACCAGCCTTTCCTTGGAACCTTTACCAAATACACGAAGCAGTCTTTCTTCAAACAGAACGTCCTTAACCTCCAGGGTGATCCATTCTCCTACCCTGAGGCCGCCTCCGTATGCCACTTCCAGCATAGCTCTGTCTCTGAATACGTTAGGCTCACTCAGTTGAGGGGATTCCAGAAGCTGATTAATCTCCTCAACCGTTAACACCTCTGGTAAAGTACGCCACTTTTTGGGAGTCTCCAGCCTTTCACTAGGGTCTTTGACAACAAGCCCTTCATTTACAAGGAACTTAAAGTAAGTACGTACGGATGATACATTTCGCCTGATAGAGGCAGGCGATAACCCTAAGTCCTTTAAATGATATAGGAAGTTTCGGAGGGTGATTGAGCTAAGAGATTCTGCGCCTGTTATGCCAGAGGTTCTGGCATAAACTGCCAGCCTGGTAAGATCGCGTATATAGGCATCCTGAGTAAGTATCGCTGAACCAAGCTCAAGAGTCAGATAGTCCTGAAACCTTTCGAGGTGAAATGATCTGACTATCTCATCCAGTACTTCAGACTTCTCAAGCACTGTCTCTCTGTCTATTGAACTTTTTAACGATAAACACAATTAAAATCACACCAATAACAACAGCTGATGCTCCGATCCCAAGCCCTTTTCCTATACGCCCGATTGTAGCAAGTATTGATTCCCAGTTGCTTCCAGTTTGAAATGCTACGTAAGCAATGGTTGTATACCATATTGCGCTGGCGGCGAACATTGCTATTAATGTTGGGATGGCTGGGATGCCCATAGCGCCAGCCAACGGAGGAACAACCGCGCGAACTCCAGGCAGAAAACGACTTATAAAGATTGCCAGCAATCCGTATTTGTGCTGCAGGTTGGCAAACTTATCCACTGCTCTACTTCCACCGAATCGTTCTATCTTTTTTATGACATAACTAGAGCCGAACTTTCTCCCAACGCCGTACATTATCATCGCACCAAAGACGCTACCAATCGTTACAATGGCAGCCGCAAGCCAAAGCAAACCACCATTCCTGGCAGCGGCGAAAACACTAAACGCAACGACTACATCGCTTGGAAATGGTGGGAATATATTTTCGAGGGCCGCAACCAAACCCGCCACGGTATAGAGAAGCGCGACAGGAAGTTCAGAGAGAAATGCGAAAAAACTGTCCATTGGTTATGGATTTTCGCAGTTTTTTAGTTGTCTCTAATTGGAACTACAGTCGCCACCGCAATACACGCGATACCTTCACCTCGTCCAATCCATCCCAACCCTTCGTTTGTCTTTCCTTTAATGCTGATGTCGTCAATTGATATATTAAGCGGACCGGATAAAGCCTTTCTCATCTCATTCCGGTAAGGCCGAATCTTTGGCACTTCGGTTATAACGGTGATGTCGACATTCCTTACTGCGAATCCATGTCCAGCAATACGTGCAATAGCCGCACGCAGCATAACGATTGAGTCCTTCCCCTTATTCGCAGCGTCCGTATCGGGAAACATCTCCCCTATATCTCCAAGGGCGCAGGCACCTAGGATCGCGTCGGTCAATGCATGGGCTACAACGTCGCCGTCAGAATGCGCAACAAGTGCGAGATCTGATGGGATTCTCACGCCACCGATAATCAATGGGCGGTCCGGGTCATGAGAGACCCGGTGACTGTCGTATCCAATTCCAACGCGAGAGTCTGGCACTAGGCTACTTGGGCTAAGATTGAGTAATCCTGTCTACGACGAGCCGGAGTGAAACCTGCTTCTGTTATAAGGCGTTCCATCTCGTCTGTCGTAGTTCTAAATGTAGTATTGGCTGCGGACACCACATTCTCTTCGATCATTAAAGAGCCGAAGTCGTTGCATCCGAAACGAAGAGCCAGCTGGCCAATCTTCATCCCCATCGTCACCCAACTGCTCTGGAGATTAGGGACGTTATCGAGGATGATTCTCGATATTGCAACAGTTCTGAGGTATTCGATCGCATCCGTCTTCTGCTGATTAGACATCAGAGGGGTATTCTCTGGTTGCAGAGGCCAGCAGATGAAGGCCGTAAAGCCGTTTGTTCTGGCCTGTACTTCCCTTACACGATTGAGATGCTCAATACGCTCTTCCAGCGTTTCTCCTAGCCCATACATCATGGTTACGGAGGTCTTCATCCCTTCTTCGTGGGCTATCTCCATAATTTCGAGCCAGCGATCGGCGCCTGCTTTTTTCTTGGCTACAAGATCGCGCACCCGCTGAACTAGAATTTCACCGCCGCCGCCAGGGATCGAATCCAGGCCGGCTTTCTGAAGTTCGCGGATGATCTCACGTGGTTCCATACGGAATACGGTGGAAAAGAAATCCACCTCACTTGGGCTAAACCCGTGAATATGAATTGGGTGATTCTTTTTTATATAGCGCAGTAAATCCAGATACCAATCGAATGGGATGTATGGATTGTGCCCCCCCTGTATCAGAATCTGAACCCCACCGAGAGCCTTGGTTTCTTCTATCTTCTGACCGATCTCTTCGAAGGAGAGCGTATAGCCCTCCTGATGTTTTGGGCGCCTGGCAAATGCACAGAAACCACAGTCAGCCACACAGACGTTGGTATAGTTAATGTTTCTATCAACTATATAGGTTACAACTTCTTCGGGATGCAACGAGCGTCTGACTCTGTCGGCCTCGGCTCCAAGCTCCAGGAGTGGTGCGTTCTTATAAAAATCTATGATATCGCGCATATTCTTACGCCGCCGTTAGAAAAGAGAGCGTACCGTCTGGAACCTTACCCATCTGAACCAAACGGCGGAAAAATTCTGTTAAACCTGCCAGGTGGTGATAAGACAGACCATAGTCCAGACCAGACAGATAGCTTCTACATACTTCTTGTGGTACACCAGTGGCTGTATTGGCCTGTTGAGAGAGTACGTCGAGGCGACGGATCCCCCAATTGCGAGACTCGATAAGCTGCGCGTGAACCTTTAGTGCTTCTGAGACAGTTGTGGTTCGTTGAGCTACCCATACAGCGAATACAAACGGTAACCCGGTCCAATCCTTCCACACCTGTCCTAAATCGTAGATATAGGGATACTGCCCCGACGTGTCTACACTAAGTACGAGCGCTGCATCCCCAATTACTAATCTAGCAGAGTGCGAGTCCTGAAACTTGGCAATATCCGTTATTTCCGCATCCCCAGGGACAAATGACGGCTTGGATTTCCATACATTCTGGAATAATAATTCCAGAAGAGCTACGCTTGTCATCGAACTCTTTGAGACCAATACGGTCTGAGATGATAGCTTTTCGGCTGGTACCTTGGAAAAGAGCATCACGCTTCTGACCGGCCCATCACAGGAGATGGCCAGATCAGGCAGCAATACGTATTTATCAGCATCGCGGGCATATTCGACCGCAGAAACGACGCTCACGTCCAGGTTGCCATCGGACATGAGCTTATTTAGATGTGTGGGAACGCCGTTTACAATATTTGCTTCCAGAGGAACTATTCCTCTATCTATGGCACCGTAAACTGGATAGCAGTTTATGTAGGTTATCCGTCCGACGTTCATCGCGATATTCCCTACGCTGCCTGAGCTTCTTCGGTGAATACCCTTAGAACGTTGTAGAAAGAGTCACGTTCTGCCGGAATTCGGTCAGCACCGCGGATTAACCTTACGAGCTCATCAAGAGACATTCCCTGAGCTGTATGTGCTCCGGCCTCGTGATAGATCTTTTCTCTTACAACCGTCCCTTCCAGATCGTTCACTCCAAAGCTTAACGCTGTTTGTGAAAGCATAGGAGTTACCATGATCCAGTGGCTTTTTATATGCTGGAAGTTGTCGAGGTACAGACGACCAACCGCCAGATTTTTGAGATCGTCAAACCCGCCTGTTGCAGTTCCAACACGATTCAGCTCGATGCCTAAATCGTTATTGTCTGGATGATATGCGAGGGGAATGTATGCCAGAAACCCACCAGTCTCGTCCTGAAGGTCGCGAAGCATATCAAGATGCTCAATACGATCTTCAATAGACTCTACGTGTCCATAAAGCATCGTACAGTTGGAACGGATTCCCAGTTTATGTGCTGTTTTATGAACAGAAATCCACTCTTCTCCAGCAAGCTTCTTGGCTGCAATCGTGGTTCTTACGCCCTTTCCGAATACTTCGGCTCCGCCACCTGGAAGTGTATCAAGGCCGGCTTCACGAAGTGCAATGAGAACGTCTTCGAAAGACATTTTCTCTATACGAGCTATATGCGCAATTTCGACAGCGGTAAGTCCCTTGATATGGACATGTGGCAGGCGATTCTTTAAGGCACGGAACATATCAGAGTAGTACTGAAGTCCGGCCTTCATGTCTAAACCGCCGACAATATGAAATTCGCGTGTTAGTCCATTATCTGCGTCCTCAGCCTCAGCAAGAATCTGTTCAAGAGAATAACGGTAGGCACCGTCTTCTTTTGGAAGTCTGGCAAAAGAGCAGAAGACACACGTATGCCTTAGATAGCAGACGTTGGTAGGATTGATATGCTGATTGGCGGCAAAAGTTACGACACTTCCGTTTTTTGCCTTATTGACCTGATCGGCTAAAGAGCCGAGGCCCAGGATATCGTGCGTTCGGAATAGAGCTATTCCATCGTCACGATCCAAGCGACGGCCATCGGCGATCTTATCACCGATAGACCGTAGGATCGGATCGGTGACCAAGTCAAGGTTAATCGAAATGGCCGTCGGCATGAATCACCGTTACTGTTGGTAACGTCGGATTGCTAGTGTTACGTTGTGACCGCCGAATCCAAAGCTGTTGCTCAGTACTGCGGTTACGTCGCGTTCCACACTGACGTTAGGTGTATAGTTAAGGTCGAGTTCCGGGTCAGGGATCTCGTAGTTGATAGTAGGTGGTATTACCCCCTTCTGAACTACGAGTGCCGAGACTATGCACTCAACTGCTCCAGCGGCACCTAGCATATGCCCAGTACAAGACTTAGTGGAGCTGACATTGATTGAAGGTGCATGCTCACCAAATACTGCTTTAATGGCGAGGGACTCGTTTAGATCGTTTGCAGGAGTAGAAGTTCCATGTGCGTTGATATATTGAACTTCGGTCGTAGCAAGACCTGCGTCCTTTAATGCACGCTTCATGGCTCTCTGTGCTCCTTCGCCCTGTGGGGCTGGAGCTGTAAGATGGTATGCATCTCCCGTAGCTCCATATCCGGCTAACTCAGCATGAATATGGGCACCACGAGCAAGCGCATGCTCCAACTCCTCAAGTATAACTACTCCGGCTCCCTCTCCCATAACAAATCCATCCCGTTCCTTATCGAAAGGACGGGAGGCCTTGCCTGGATTATCGTTCCTTTCGGAAAGAGCCTTCATATTTGCGAAGCCACCGATCGCCATTGGGGTAACCGTGGCCTCCGATCCACCGCAGATCATTACATCTGCATCTCCGTATTGGATAGCACGGAAGGCATCACCAATGGCATGCGCAGATGTCGCGCAGGCTGAGACAGTGGCGTAATTTGGTCCCTTAGCTTCGAAGTGCATCGAAACGATACCTGCCGCAATGTCCGCAATGAACATTGGGATAAAGAAAGGGCTGATCTTGCTTTCGCCCAGTTCGCGGTAAACGTCGTGCTGTTCTTCAAAACTCTTCAACCCGCCAATGCCAGAACCGATGATAACACCGATTCTATCTGGATCGAGCCCATGGGGCATGTTAAGCCCAGCATCGGCCATAGCCATTTTAGCGGCAGCGACTGCGTACTGTGTGTACCCGTCGCTACGCCTGGCCTCTTTTCGATCCATGTAGTCCGTGGCTACAAAGCCTTTCACCTCAGCTGCGAACCGAACCGGAAAGCTCGACGCATCAAACTTGGTGATTGGGGCAACGCCTGACCTACCTGCGGTAAGCGCCTCCCATGTCGCCGCCACGGAATTGCCGACAGGTGTAAGCGCACCCATGCCGGTGACGACGACTCTACGCTTCATTACGCAGGGACCTTGGAGCTTAGGTAGGAAAGAGCATCACCGACTGTACGGAGCTTTTCAGCTTCTTCGTCTGGAATGTCGATGTTGAACTCTTTTTCGAACTCCATAACGAGTTCGACGATATCAAGGCTGTCTGCGCCGAGATCGTCCATGAAGGATGCGTCTTCGGTCAGCTTTTCGCGCTCGACTCCGAGCTCGTTTGCGATGATATCTTTAACTTTTTCTGAATGGTCAGCCATTCTCGGGGTCCTCTAGGTTAATTAAGGGAACTTAACAATATATCGAAATGAACACTGGGTTTGTACGGGTTGTAGCTCTAAAATCGGTACTAAAGTGTCCATTTTTTGAGCATTAAATGACGGCACCGTACAGGCGGCCTGAACTAGACCATCCCGCCGTCTACAACGAACACCTGTCCGGTAATATAAGACGCGTGTTCCGAAGCTAAAAAGGCTACAATTCCAGCTATGTCGGATGGAGTCCCAAGGCGTTCCAATGGGATCTGTCCGGACATTGCTGCTCTGGCTTCAGGAGTCATGGCAGCGGTCATATCAGTTTCAATAAAACCTGGTGCGACAACGTTAGCCAGGATATTTCTCGACCCCAGCTCCTTAGCAACAGACTTGGTCAGAGCTATCAAACCACCCTTACTGGCTGCGTAGTTTGTCTGCCCTTTATTCCCTGTAATTCCTACCACGCTTGCAATGTTGATGACTCTGCCCCAACGACGCTTCATCATCCCTCTTGTTGCAGCACGAATACTTGCAAACGAACCACGGAGGTTGGTATCGATGACAGAATCCCAATCGTCATCTTTCAAGCGTAACATCAGGTTGTCACGAGTCAAACCAGCATTGTTCACCAGGATATCCAGTGATCCAAATGCAGCTTCAACATCAGAGACAAGCTTAACAACAGATTCAACATCACTTACATCAGCTGCAAAACCAATTGCTCCGTTTCCTATTTCAGCAGCAGCTGCATCAGCTCTTTCTTTGTCGCGTCCAACAATCGCTACTCTAGCTCCGCATCCCGACAGCGTTTCCGCTATTGCGCGACCGATGCCACGTGTACTACCGGTTACAAGTGCGACTTTGCCTGTTAGATCAATCTGCATGTTGTTTGAGATATTCTGAAGTATTATATGGTCGGGATTGCTAAGCTGTTACTGTAGAAAACAACTTCTCAATATCAGCTGCAGTGCCGCATGTTGCCGTCTTTGTTCCGGGAGCAATTCTCGAAACCAAGCCAGATAATACGTTGCCTGGTCCTAACTCAACAAACAATGCATCAGGAAATTGCGCAACCATATTTTTTACCAGCTCGCTCCATCTTACAGGAGATGTAAGCTGGTGAACCAATAGATCCTTTGCCGATTCTACAGAATCAACTGCTTGAGTCGTAACATTGGAAAAGACAGGATAATTTGGTGAAGTAAACGGTGTAGCATCGATTGCAGTCTTTAACCCTGCTTCTGCCGGAACCATCAATGGAGAATGGAATGCTCCACTAACTTGCAGACGAATTGCACGCTTTGCTCCAGCATCCTTTGCCATCTGCATTGCACGCTCAACGCCACTGACCTCTCCGGATATCACAGTCTGGCCATCGCTATTGAAGTTGGCAGGAACCACCAGGCCAGCCTCTTCGGATGCAGTCTTGCAAATCTCTTCGATCGATGGATTGGGATCTCCCAGAATGGCGGCCATAGTTCCTTCTCGCTGAGTTCCGACCTCAAACATCACTTCGCCGCGTGCCCGTACCAGCTTTGCACCTGCGGCAGCATTGAAACTACCGGCTGCATGGTATGCAGTGAATTCCCCAAGAGAGTGGCCAGCTGCAGCAACTACTTCACTACCAATTGTTTCTTTTACGACTGCCCAGGCAGCTGCGCCATGTGCAAATAGTGCAGGTTGCGCAATACGCGTTTTAGTTAACTCTTCGGACGGACCTTCAAAGCAGACTTTGCTTAAGGAAAATCCTAATGCGTCATCTATCTCTTCAAAAACCTGTTTAGCGGCAGGAAAAGAATCGACAAGATCCTTTGCCATCCCAACTTTCTGAGAACCCTGCCCTGGAAACAATAAAACGATAGAACCCACTATTAACTCCTAGAGTCTTACGATCATAGACGACCATGTAAACCCGGCACCAAATGCAACCATCATAACGGTTGAGCCAGGTCCAACGATCTTTTTCTCGATTGCTTCATCTAACGCTATCGGAATGGATGCGGATGACGTATTGCCATAACGATCAACATTCACATAGACTTTATCCATTGAAATACCAGCGTGCTTTGCTGTTGCCTCAATGATTCTAACATTCGCCTGATGTGGGATCAGAAGATCAATTTCTGAACCGGCCAGCTTTCCGCCATCCAAAGCGCGATCCGCAGCTTCGCTCATTGAGCGAACGGCGTGCTTAAACACTTCGCGGCCAGCCATCTTAACAAAGTGAGTTCTGTTATCGAGAACATCCTGGCTAAGTGGAACAGAAGCACCACCCTCGGGGCGATATAACAGATTGGCTAATGTACCATCGCTACGCATAAATGCCGAAAGTATCCCTTTCTTTGTGTCGCCCTTGCTCGTCTTTTTAACGATCGCTGCACCTGCGCCATCACCAAACAGGACACATGTGCTACGGTCTGTCCAATCGATTATGGAGCTCATCTTTTCGGAGCCCACAACCAGTATTGTTTCGGATACACCAGAGCTGATCATTCCATCTGCCATCGTCATGCCGTATAACCAACCGGAACAGGCTGCAGATACATCGAGTGCGGCAGCACGGGTTGCGCCCAGCTCCGCCTGAAGATCGACAGCAGTTGCCGGTAGAAGACGGTCAGGAGTAGCCGTGCTGAGAATAATCGTGTCGATTTCGCCAGGCTGTACGTTGGCTTTAGCCATTGCCTTTCGAGCTGCATCGGCAGCCATTGAGCAGGTTGAATCGCCTGGACCGGAGATATAGCGTGAGCGAATACCTGTGCGCTCAACAATCCATTCATCTGAAGTTTCTATACCAATCGCAGCAAAATCTGCGTTGGTCATAACTTTAGCTGGTACCCCTCTTCCGGTACCAGCAATATATGAGAACGGTCTGCTCATTTTTTTGTTCCTATGCAGATGGGGGTAACTGTGACGGTACGTGCTCTGCCGCCTCAGCTAATCTTTCACTCATTGTCTGAGTCATCCCACTTTCAACAGCCCGGATTGCAACCTTGATTGCGTTCTTAAGAGCGCGTGGGGAAGATTTTCCGTGTGAGATAATACTGATGCCACGAACACCAAGTAGTGGAGCACCACCGTATTCAGAATAATCCAGCTGCGTTAAAGCGCGAGTTAAGGCTTCGGGATCGATACCCGGGGCTCGTTTAATCATCGAGACAATAACCGGCATAACGGATTCATAGAACTTGAGAACAACGTTCCCTACGAATCCATCGCATACTACAACGTCTATCTCGCCGCGATCCGACGCTCCTCTAGGCAGATCACTTCCTTCAACGTTCCCATGGAAGTTGAATTCACTCGATGCAAAAAGTGAGTGAGCCTCTTTAGTGACAGCGTTTCCCTTCTCCGCCTCTTCTCCAATATTAAGAAGTGCGATGACCGGGTTTTCGCGTCCTAAAACACATTCGGCGTACACCTGTCCTAAAAAGGCAAACTGAAGTAACTCACGAGCTGAGCAATCTACGTTTGCACCAGAATCAAGAACAACTATTGGCGCTTGTCTGGCGGTTGGAAAGAGTGTGCCGATGGCGGGGCGCTTTAAGCCTGGATGCAGCTTAAGAAGAATTGTAGATGCCGCCATCTGTGCGCCGGTGTTTCCTGCGGAAACAAAGGCGTCAGACTTACCTTCAACCTGAAGTTGAAGGCCAATACTCATTGAGTTGTCGGGCTTGCTGCGAAGTGCAACAGTAGGCTTGTCGGACATCTGAATGACTTCCGGAGCCTCTACTATGCTGATACGATCGCGCAAATGAGAAAGGTGAGAAAACTCACCTTTCAACAGCGTCTCCATTGTTTCGGAGACAACAGAGGTTTGCCCCACAAGCTGAATGCTATGAGACTGATCGATATCCGCTAGAGCAAGCAAGGCACCCTGTACAGGTGCGTGAGGGGCGAAATCGCCCCCCATCACATCTAACGCAATCCGCGCCAATTAAGCTTCCTGTGCAGCGATTCTCTGCTTGCCGCCGTAGTAGCCACATTCACCGCAGATACGATGTGGGCGCTTCACGGCTTGGCACTGTGGGCACTTCTGGATAGCAATTGCTGGAGCACCCTTGCCTGTGTGGCGAAGGCGCTTACGCTGTTTGGAATTACGTCGCTTAGGTACGGCCATGGTACGACGGGGATATAAGGTTTATTGCCTGGAACACATTTACGCTAGATCGCGTAACGCATCCCAACGGCTATCGGTTGATGTTGGAGCGCAACTGCACGCCCCAACGTTAAGATCATTTCCACACTGCAAACAAAGCCCTTTGCAATCAGGCTTGCACTGCACCAAACTAGGAACCGCTAGGAGCCATGCTTCGCGCACCGCGCTCCTTATATCGAGTTCGATCACACCCGCATCGTAAACGAATACGTCTGGATCGTCCTCGGTATCGGAATCTCCGGCCGGAGAGAAGATAAACTGAACGTCCTCTTCTACACCAACCTCAACTCCGGTAAGGCAACGCCGGCAGTCCAACTGAACAGTACCGGAGATTCTACCGCTAAAGTAAAAACGGTCACCTCCGGCAGCGGAAAGCCGCCCCTCAACTTTGACCCCGTCCAGAGGACGTAAGTCATCTGCACCCCAAATTTCGTCAGACGTTGATAGAACTGACGATACTTGAGCGGCACTCGAATCGAGTGTTCGGATGTCGAAGGACAGCATAACCTCTAAAGCTACCAATTTATTGCTAAAAATGGTAGTTGCAGAAGAAACTTATCTTGCGTTAATTAGCTCGGATTCGCTGAAGAAGAAGCGGGCTTCTCTCGTTGCGTTTTCATCTGAGTCGGACCCGTGAACAGCGTTACGCTCGATAGACTCGGCGAAAAGCTTACGCACAGTGCCTTCTTCTGCGTCGGCCGGGTTGGTCGCGCCGATTGCGGCTCTAAACGAAAGAACTGCATCTGCCTTTTCAAGCACCAACGGCATGCATGGCCCGGAGGTCATGAACTCTGTCAGGGAAGCGAAGAAAGGGCGCTCCTTATGTACACCATAAAACTCGGAAGCGTCCGCCTGAGTCATGTGAACAACACGAGCTGCCAGGATCTTGAAGCCCTTCTCTTCCAGGAGAGCCAGGATCTTGCCTGCCTTGCCAGACGCAAATGCGTCTGGCTTGATGATAGCAAAAGTAAAGTTACCGGCCATACTACTTGATTCTCTCTTTCAATAGGCCGATGACATCGATTGGACGCTTTGCGACGCCAACGCCATTTTCTTCGAAAGCCTGCATCTTTTCGGCAGCTGTACCGGCAGAGCCAGATATAATTGCGCCAGCGTGGCCCATACGGCGGCCTGGTGGTGCGGTCTGTCCTGCGATGAAGCCCACTACCGGCTTGGTCATCTTTTCCTTGACGAAACGGGCGGCTTCCTGCTCATCTGTTCCACCGATTTCACCGATCATGACTACTGCATCTGTATCTGGATCGTTCTGGAAGGCTTCCAGGCAGTCTATGAAGTTTGTGCCGTTGATAGGGTCACCACCAATACCAACGCAGCTGCTCTGACCGATACCTGCGACGGTCATCTGATGAACAACTTCGTATGTTAAAGTTCCGGAGCGGCTAACCAGGCCGATTCTGCCTGGCTTACAGATACGCCCTGGGATAATTCCGACCTTGCTCTTGCCGGGGGAGATTGCACCTGGGCAGTTTGGTCCGATGAGACGGGCACCTTTCTCCTTGATGAAAGGATATACTTTCGTCATATCGAGGACTGGTACTCCCTCTGTGATGCAGATGACAAGTTTGATTCCTGCGTCAGCGGCTTCCATCATTGCGTCTGCTGCTCCCATTGGCGGAACATAGATGACGGATGTATTGGCGCCGCCCTTCTCTACCGCTTCATAAACGGTGTTGTAAATCGGTACCTGGTTCTCAAACTTGAGACCACCCTTACCTGGTGTGACACCGGCAACAACCTGGGTGCCATATTCCATCATCTGCTTGGCGTGGAAAGATCCATCGCGGCCGGTGATTCCCTGAACGACGAGCTTTGTGTCGTTGTCTATAAATATGCTCACGCTGCCTCCTGGGTAGCGAGTTCGACGGCCTTCTTGACAGCTTCGTCCATATCGGTCATAGCGCTGAAGCCGTTCTCATTTAGGATTTTTAATGCGATTTCTTCGTTGGTTCCGGTTAAACGGATAACGATAGGAACCTTGAGTGGGTTTGCCTTTGTAGCTGTGACAATACCGTTTGCAACGTCATCTGTACGGGTGATACCGCCGAAGATATTGAACAGGATTGCCTTAACATTTTGGTCGGCTGTAATGATTCTGAGAGCGTTTACAACCTTTTCTGGATTGCT
Organism: Gemmatimonas phototrophica; assembly: GCA_040394885.1. GTDB lineage: Bacteria > Gemmatimonadota > Gemmatimonadetes > Gemmatimonadales > Gemmatimonadaceae > Fen-1247. The sequence goes on along the minus strand of JBEBRK010000012.1, from coordinate 40,941 downwards.
GGATCCACCGATATCCAGGAAGTTGGCCGGATCTCCGCCATAGTACTTGACCAAGTCCATGGTTGCCATTGCGAGCCCTGCACCATTAACTACGCAACCAACATTACCATCCAACTTGATGAATGTGAGGTTGGAGTTACGAGCGTCTACTTCACTTGGCTCTTCAGCTGTTTCATCACGTAATGCCACGATCTTTGGCAGGCGATCGAGTTCGTTGTCATCGATAACCATCTTTGCATCAACCGCAATGATCTCACCTTCTGGTGTTGTAACAAGTGGGTTGATTTCAGCCAATGAAGCGCCGCTTTCCATAAACGCTGCATAAAGCTGTTGCATGATCTTGGCGGCTACTTTGACCTTCTTCACATCATCGTATAAGAAGAAGCCCAGGCGCATGGCTTCGTATCCACGCAGTCCGTAGCGAGTGTCTACTGGAAGCTTTAAGATCTTTTCCGGTGTTTCGGCAGCTACTTCTTCGATGTCGATACCGCCAGCGGCACTGACCATGAAAACTGGCTTTTTGGAATCTCTATCGAGGATAATTCCAACATATGCTTCTGCAGCAATATCAGCTGCTGATGTGACTAATACGGTATGGACTTTTAAGCCTTTGATTTCCATGCCGAGAATTCTGGAGGCATGCTCCTTAGCTTCTGCTGGGGTCTTAGCCAACTTGACTCCGCCAGCCTTACCGCGTCCGCCTGCGTGAACCTGGGCCTTAACAACCACCATTCCGCCGTACTGCTCAGCTAGCTTTTCAGCTTCCTCTGGAGTGCGCGCAATCTCGCCAGGCGGGATCGGCACACCATGAGAGCGAAGGATTTCCTTCGCCTGATATTCATGAATGTTCAATGTTGCTCCGATAAAACGTTTTTTATTTGTGCATCAGCGGTGTCCAGAGAAGAATATCTCAGGCCCGTGTGGTGAAGTGTCGCTCTAAACCATGCAGCGACAATCGCGGCGGTAAGGCCGCACCAATATCGGTACGAATCATAAATAAACCCAACCGGAGAACTCCGGTAGGGTCATTTAGGAACTCCGAGCTCAATACCTAATGAATCTAAGGCACTTCCGAAGCTTCCAAAGTCTCCATTTCGCAAACTTGTGCGAATTTTTCCGTACAGGTGGATGATTCTGTCTCTAAATTCGGGATTGTTAAACTTTTCCCTCTCCTCTTTGTCCTTATTAATTGTGAATTGTTGCTCATAAAAACTCAGGTCCGGGGACTCAGAAGAATAGGCTCCAGCTGCCGACTTAAACCAGCTCCTGGCAATTGGGTCCAGAGCTGTATCGGGGACTATCCAGCTTCTTCCAGAAATACCGTCCACATAGGCGGTTGCAACATGACGTCTGTAATTGACCTCGACGTCACCACTGGCCATCGACTCACTTAATGGATACGTCTGACTTGTGGAGTAAAGATCTACAATCCATAAGAACCCGTTTGCACCACTGATAACACCAATCGATTTTGATTGAGCAAATATCGGAGTAAGCTTTTTTATGCGATCCCTTAGATCCCGCACCATCAGAATGCCTGGAGGCTTTGCAGACTGTTGAGTCAGCACCGACATGTTCTGACTGGACCATGCGAATGCAAGTTTGGAAAAAAAGTTTGTTGCAATGGGAGATACAGACGAAACGCTACTGTCATTGGATAAACGAATTCCTGTGGCCTCAGGATAGACAGCAAATGTATCGCCTCTCTCCAGAACAGTCAGAAAAGCTTCTGTTAGCCTTGTTGAGTCCAATTCATGTTTCGTAGATAGCGATTGACCTTCAACAGGAAATGCACGTTTAGTGTAGATATTTCGAGTTTCCTGATATGGCAAAAGCTCTGAATCTTTATTGCCGGCAACATTATCGCTGTAACTCTTGGATGATATAAACGGAATAACCACGTGTGTTGCTAACACCATAAGAGCAACAGAAGATACGATAATAAGTACGGTCTGTAGTTGGCGTATCCATCCTGCAAATAATACAGCTACTGACGCGGCAAATGCGCCAACAGATGCAATACGTAAAGCTGGTATCAACCATGAATGGTCAATTGGCGTAACCAATCCGTTCGGTCCATTTCCATCTATTAACAGCTCGAACTGACTCAGTCTGAGTCCCCATCCAAGAATTGCAATGACAACTGCACCAAGAACTATTAAATGTCTGCGGGCATATGAAGTAATCTGTAAACCATCTCTCCCCCAATTGATACTGGGAGTTAGAGCATACAGCGTAACAACAATGGTTGTAACAATAGAAACCAGTACAATAGACCAGTTGTAAAGCATTGTCTCCAAAGGAAATAGCGAGACGAACGTAGAAATGTCATGACCTGTATACGGGTCAATTTCATTGAACTTTACACCAATCAATACCTGGAGAGCGACAGGCCAATTTCGAACAGAGGCTACACTTAGTGTTGTAATCATAACACTTATCAATGCGGCAATCTGTAGCAGTCGAGCTGGTACAATACGCTCATTAAATGTTAAATCACCTACCTGTTTGGGAAGGAGAAGAAACAGAATGGAGCGTCGAACAGCAAGAATATTAAGGAAGCTGAAGAGCGCAGCTACTATTGTGAGCCCACAGTATAATAGAGCCTGAGCTTTAAACTTTAACGCCCATACTTCCGATGCGCCCAGCGCCTGATACCACTTGTAGTCTGTATATATGAGAGACGTAACTTTTCCGACAACCAGTAGCGCAGCTATAAGCGCTATGCCAAGTACGACTCTTTTTTGTCTCACGCTTAAACAGCTACGCCATGGTCACGGAGCCACCCTTCGACTTCACTGCGTATTTCACTCAAGCGCGACTGATTCGATGCTTCAAAACGCAACACAATTACTGGCTGTGTATTTGAGGCTCTTATCAATCCCCATCCATCAGGATATACAATTCGCACACCATCAACATCAATAGTGTCGTATTTTGACTTAAAGTATGAAATAGCCTGATCTACAATTCCGAACTTGATATCATCTGGGCAATCAACCCGAATCTCAGGTGTGGATACAAAACGAGGAACATCTTCTAACAGACCACGTAGGCTGCTCGACGTGTTATTCATGATCTTCAAGATTCTGGCGGCTCCATATAATGCATCATCAAAGCCGTACCAGTCTTCCGCAAAGAACATATGACCGGACATCTCGCCTGCAATAGGAGCTTTGGTTTCGTGCATCTTTTCTTCGATCAAGGAGTGCCCTGTCTTCCACATTACAGGTATACCTCCGGCTGCCGAAATTGCATCACCCAGGGCTTGGGAGCATTTTACGTCATAGATTATCGACTGGCCTTTTCCTGTGCGAGACAGCACGTCGCGAGCATAAAGGATCAGCATATAATCACCCCAGATTATATCACCCGTATGATCTACGAGCCCGATTCGATCTGCGTCACCATCAAAAGCAACACCTAAATCGTAGCCTCCGGCTTTAACTTCAGCGATCAGGTCAGCGATATTTTCCGGAACTGTTGGATCTGGATGGTGGTTGGGAAAAGTGCCATCGCTTTCACAGAAAAGGCACTTTGTTTCAACTCCTAAAGCTTTGAATAGTTTTGGAGCGACAAGTGCACCTGCACCATTTCCAGAGTCAACAACGATTCGCAGTGGGCGATCTATCTTCCCTGTTCGAGCTACTACATCGGTTACGTAATCGTCAATAACAGGATGTTCTGTGTAGCTGCCGCGCTTTGTGGGAGAATCCTGACTAGCAGAGGTACTTAGGTCGGATTTTTTACCAGGAGGGGGATAGCTGCTTGGGTCCGAATTTTCAGATGCGGATTTTAAGGTACCAGAATCTGAGAGATCATCGACAGCTGCAATCTGATATATGGATTGTATATCATCGCCGTAGATGGAGCGTTTGGCTAATCCAAGCTTAAAGCCGTTGTATTCAGGCGGGTTGTGCGAGCCGGTAATTTGAATTCCGCCGGCAACATTTAGTGTGCTCTGTGCCCAGTATGCGAGTGGGGTTGGAACTATTCCAATATCAATTACGTCCAACCCAGACTCGAGTAGCCCTTCAAGTAGCTCTTTATGGAGATATTCTCCACTTGGCCGATTGTCTCTTCCTAGCGCAACCGGCCCATTTGTAACTCCCTTCTGACGAAGAAAGGCGGCATATGCCCTTCCTACCTTTCTCGCCACATCTTCCGTAAGGTCTTTTCCTGCAATCCCTCGTATATCGTATTCTCGGAAGATGGAGCGAGATAGTGTCGTCATTTTTTTGTAGTGAAGTTTATAGTTTCTTGTGCGGTTCGATTGTAAGGAGACTTTATCTGGGCCTCCGAATCTTTCGAGATCCGTATTAATCTGTCTGGGAATAAGCCAAACACAAGTATCAATGCCGCAGTCACCCCAACAACCCACTTCGTCCATCCACCAACAGGAGCGACTGCAGGGGCTGTCTCTTTTCGTGGTTGCATGAACATCACCTTGATCACATACAGGTAATAACCCGCAGAAATTACGCTGGTTAGTACAAGTATTACAGATATCTTGATCTGAGGCGATGGTGCAGATAAAGCAGCTTGAATTATATAGTATTTAGCAAAGAACCCAATACCACCAAACAGTGGGAAGCCCAGCAACGCTAACATAAAGACAGACATTGCTATAGCTAACCATGGCTTTACACTCCAGAGACCGGAGAAATCTTCGATCTCTGTGTTGCGCTCACCAGGTGTGCTAACTGCAGATACTACACCAAAGGCGCCAAAGGTGGCGAGTGAGTAAGCGAACACATAAAACAGGAAGGCAGAACTTCCCAACGACTGACCAGAGGTCAGCAGCACAAACAGGTACCCTGCGTGTGCAATGCTGGAATAGGCCAGCATACGCTTGATGTTCTTCTGTGAAAGGGCGACGATATTTCCAAAGGCCATTGTAACAACCGCCAGCCACCAGACTATTGCGTGCCATTCGAAGAAGGCCGGACCAAAGGCCTCGTACCAGATACGAATAAGTCCAGCGAAAGCAGCAGCCTTAACTGTTGCGGCCATGTAGGCGGTTATAGGAGCTGGCGCCCCTTCATAAACGTCCGGAGCCCACATATGGAATGGAACAGCAGCGACTTTGAATCCGAATCCGATCAGTAACAACCCGATGCCAACGAGCAGCATTGGGCTCTGAGCCAGGTTCAACTCAACGATGCGATTTCCCATCTCCTGGATGTTTGTTGTTCCAGTTGCGCCGTAAGCCAGTGCAAGTCCGTAGAGCAGGAATGCCGTTGAGAATGCACCTAATAAGAAATACTTCAGTGCGCTTTCAGCTGACTTGGCACTTCTGCGATTAAATCCGGCAAGGATATAAACCGCGATAGACATGGTTTCGAGTCCGATGAACGCAACAGATATATCGCGTGCAGCGGCCAAAATCATCATCCCGGAAGTTGCCAATAACACCAAGACGTGTGATTCGGCTGGAGCAATCAGTTCGCGCTTATTGTAATCGATCGAAAGCGCGATCGCGCCGATTGCGCCAAGAATAAACACGATGTCGGCGACCCAGCGATAGTTGTCCACCGCAATTACGCCGGGTCCTGTTGCATTTGCACCATAGCACATAAAAGCAACTATGGATGCAAGAGCTGCAACGCAGACCCAGATAGAAGCGATGCCAACGCGTCGCTGTCGATCCTGTGACTCGGGGCCCCAAGAGGCCCACAACAGTAGCGCCATCCCACCGACCATCATGATGATGTCGGGGGTCAGGGCGGCCATTAAATGTGTCGGAAGGGCGAGATCAAAACTCACTCTTTATTCTCCAGCGGGGGTCGTCGCCACATCACTTGGCGTCGATGGTAACATTGAGCCAGTCTGCACGAGTTGCACTAGCTTCTGCGTCGACAATTCCATGCGGCGCAGTACAGGCTCAGGGTAAATTCCGAGCCAGATGATACAGATTACTAATGGCGTGAGAAGGCCGAGTTCTCTCCAGTTCAGATCCGGGATGTTTTCGTTTTCAGGCTTATCCAGTTTGTTAAAGAGGATTCGCTGAATTGCCCAGAGGAGATAAGCAGCGGCAAAAATAACACCTGTCGTTGCAACGACAGCCCATACTGGCTGCGTCTTGAACGAACCGATAAGTACCAGGAATTCACCGATAAAACCATTGGTTCCTGGCAAACCGATGCTGCTGAGGGTAACCAGTGTCAGGAGAACTGAGAACATTGGAACCACTCTGGCTATTCCACCGTAAGCGTCGATCATGCGAGTGTGTCTTCTTTCGTAGATCATACCGATCAGGAAGAAGAGCGCGCCGGTTGAGATACCGTGGTTGAGCATGATCATCAGAGCGCCCTGGATGCTTTCTGTTGTCAGGGCGAAGATCCCCAACATTACGAAGCCAAGGTGGCTGACAGATGAATAAGCTACCAGCTTTTTAAAGTCCGGTTGTACAAGAGCTACCAGAGCGCCGTAGATAATACCAATCACCGAAAGCGCAATGATAACTGTTCGCACTGTTGGATCCATAGCTGCATCTGGGAAGAACGGAAGCGCGAAGCGCAGGAAACCGTACGTACCCATCTTGAGCATGATTCCAGCAAGAATTACCGATCCGGCTGTTGGAGCTTCGACGTGAGCGTCTGGCAACCAGGTGTGGAACGGGAACATTGGCACTTTAACAGCAAACGCAAGGAAGAATGCTATAAAGAGCCAGAGCGAAGCTGTTGGACTTAATGAGCTACCAGCGAGGATTGCATCGTAGCTGAAGTTTGGAATTCCAGTGACTACGTCAGCGTTGTTGATCGCCAGGTAGATGATTCCAACCAGCATCAGCAGCGAGCCAAACATCGTATAGATGAAAAACTTGACGCTTGCATAGAGTCTGCGTTCCCCACCCCACACACCAATGATGAAATACATCGGTATGAGCATCACTTCCCACATTACATAGAATAGGAAGAGATCGCGGGCCATAAACACACCTACCATTCCAGCTGTCAGGATCAACAACAGGGACAGGTATGAGTGAACGCGCTTCTTAATGCTCGTCCAGCCACCGAGAACTGCCAGCGGCATGGTTAGTGTTGTTAACAACACCAGCATCAAAGAGAATCCATCGATACCGAGTGAGAAGTTTACTCCCCACATTGGAATCCAAGGGATATCTATTGCAGCCTGCCAGTTTGGATTGGTCACATCAAATGACCACCACAGTCCGGCAGAAACAACGAATTCAACGATCAGCGTCCATAATGCAAGCTGACGAGCTACTCCGCCCTTTTTATCGGCGGCTTCAAAGTCACCCTGGCTGTTGCCGTGCGCCCATACAAGCAGCGCACCGACAATAGGGATGATTAGTAAGGCAGGTAAAACCCAGCCGTGATAATTGATACTTGTTAAGAAGTTTAGCATGATCACTGTTTACCTGAACGAGAATACGCCGAGTACTATTATCGCGCCCAGTACTATCAGCCAGGCGTACCGTCCAGTGCTACCACTTTGAAGCCTCGAACCCATCCAGGCAAATCCTTTTGCAACAAAGGCCGAACCATTGACGAACATATTGTCGATGATGCCAGCGTCTAAGCCGCGCCACAGGACGTTCTTGGAAAGCGCATACGTAGGCTTAAGAATTGTCTTATCGTAGATCTCGTCTACATAGTACTTGTTCTCCAATACCTTGCTAAAGCCAACTTCAGGCTCTGAGCGTTCCTTGTTTACAAGCTTGGAAGGCTTCAAGAAGATAATAGCGAACAGGATACCTGCAACTGCGATCGCAATGGCTAAACCGATAAGCACATATTCGGTTGAGTGCGACAGGTGAACCGCTTCACCCTTTGTAACTGCGAGGGTGGATGCACCAACAATTGGTTCAAGCCAGTGCTCAAGAGATAACGCCGGTCCGAGGAACGACATGATTGGTGGAATATTCAACCAACCGCCGAACAGACTCAATACACCAAGGACAGCTAACGGGAGTGTCATAATCCATGGCGTTTCGTGCATCGCTTCCTGCTCCTTCTCACCAGTCCTGTTTGGACCGTGGAAGGTGTAGATCATCATACGAGTCATGTAGATGGCTGTCAGGAGAGCAGCGATAACTGCCATTCCGTAGACGATATATAGGACCGTGCTACCAGGAATTCCTAACCAGCTTGCATCTGCCAGTGTAGAATGACTTGTACGCGCAAACACAGAAGCCAGAATTTCATCCTTTGAGAAGAACCCTGCGAACGGTGGTATACCGGCAATCGCAAGCGTAGCGATCCACATCAATACCCAGGTTACAGGCATGAACTTACGCAGGCCGCCCATGTTGCGCATATCCTGTGCATCGTCGTGCTTGTGTGTACTGTGATATGCGGCGTGCATAACATGGATTACAGAACCGGAACCCAGGAACAACAGAGCCTTAAAGAAGGCGTGTGTTGCAAGGTGGAATACACCGGCTGTGTATGCTCCTACTCCAACCGCTACGAACATGTAGCCCAGCTGTGAAACTGTTGAGTAAGCAAGAACCTTCTTGATATCCCACTGTTTCAGACCGATTGTAGCCGCAAACAGAGCGGTAAGACCACCGATGAATGCAACAGTTAAAGATGCAACCGGAGCAAGTGAGAACAAGAACGAGCTACGAGCGATGAGATAGACACCCGCTGTAACCATCGTTGCGGCGTGGATGAGCGCAGAAACCGGAGTCGGACCGGCCATAGCATCCGGAAGCCAGACGTATAAAGGGATCTGAGCACTCTTACCAGCGCATCCAAGGAACAGGAACAGACAGATCGCTGTGATTACAGCCCCGCCAAAAGCGAATGTACCCGCCGATGCAGCAACACCTGTAAAGTCGAGTGTTCCGACATTTGCGAATATAAGGAACATCGCAACAAGGAATCCGAAGTCACCGATACGGTTAACGATAAACGCCTTCTTTCCTGCGTCTGCATTAGCCTTTTCAGAGAACCAGAAACCGATGAGGAGATAGGAACAGAGACCTACCCCTTCCCACCCGATAAACATCACCGCATAGCTTGATCCCAAAACCAGGATCAACATGAAGGCAACGAAGAGGTTAAGGTAGGCAAAGTAGCGTGGGTAACCAGGATCTTCCTTCATGTAGCCGACGCTGAACAGGTGAATCAATGTTCCGATACCCGTTATGACCAGCACCATCAACATCGATAGCTGATCCAGCTGGAAGGCGAAGTCGATCTTGAGATCACCTGTTACCATCCATGTCCAGTATTTCTGGATGAATGGTGTTGTCATTTCTGTTCCACGCATCGCCAAGAAGATGCTCAGCGAAAGCGCAAATGAGAGCGCAAGAACCAGAGGACCAATGATGCTTACAAGCCCTACATACCTGGAGCGTGTTGGATGATGAGCATCGTCGTGGGAATCACCGCTTCCAACGTGGCCAGCGTGTTCTGAATGCCCATCGTGTCCCATATCCGGATCACATGGACCAATCTTAGCAGCCGGGATAAGTGAAAGCGCACCGTTAATAACAAATCCAAGTAACGGTAACACTACCACCAACCATAAATAGTTAGCTGCAGAGTTAGCTAATGGATGCAAGGCTGCACCCGCGGATTCTATACTTTGTTGAAGCATCACCCTTTCAACAGGTTGATGTTTTGAAGGTCAACCGTCTTCTGATGACGGAAGAGAGAGATAATAATGGCGAGTCCAACAGCTGCTTCAGCTGCGGCAACGGTCATTACTAATAGTACGAGAACCTGCCCACCCATACCGTAGTATTGGGCAAATGCTATAAAGCTGAGGTTTACAGCGTTAAGCATGAGTTCAACACACATAAAGATGATGATCGCATTGCGTCTGGTTAAAACACCGACGATTCCGATTCCAAATAGCACTGCAGAGAGTGCCATTGCCTCAGCTAGCATCTGGAGACCTCTTACGGCCGATAACAACGGCACCAATCATAGCGATTAAGAGTAGGATTGCGGTGAGCTCAAAAGCTAACACGTAATCTCTGAACAGAGGTTTGGCCAACGCGCCAACCGCTCCGTATTGAACGACGAGGTTGTCCATATATCCGAACTCAACCACGTGCTCGGTAGATGGCAACCCTACGATAGACAGGAAACCAACTTCGGCAATAACTGCTAAACCGGTGAGTCCAGCCAGTAACTTTGCCCCTGTACCTCGAATTTCCACAAACTCTTTTGGATCTCCAAGGTTGAGTAACATGATTACGAACAGGAATACAACCATGATAGCGCCTGCATATACTATGATCTGCAAGGCTCCGATGAACTGAGCGTTCAGGAGAACGTATTCAGCAGCGATTGCGAATAGTGTTACTACCAACCACAGCGCTGATGCAACGGGACTCTTTCTCGTAATGAAAGTAAGAGCCGAAACAATTGCCAACACTCCAAACAGATAGAAGTGGAATTGGTAAAACAGGGGAAGATGCTGACCCATTATTATTCCCCCTTTTCGTCTGATGGATCCCACATGGTGCAAACCGGGTGGGTCTGAGCCGTAAGCCTTTCAAGGTCGTATACAAAACCTTCGCGGCTGTACTCGGAGTTTTCATAATGTTGTCCCACGTGAATAGCTTCTTCGGGACATACTTCCTGACAATATCCGCAGAAAATGCAACGGAACTCGTCAATTTCAAAAACGAGTGGGTATCTGTTTCCCTTTTCGTCTTCGCCAGGAACGAGCTTGATGCAGTTAGCCGGGCAGACCGTTGGGCAGAGACCGCAGCCTACACACTTTGCTTTCCCTTCTTCGTTGGTAAGCATGCGGTGAGTCCCACGCCAACGCGATGGGATCTCCCACTTTTCTTCAGGATACTGAACCGTCACCTTTGGCTGGAACATGTGCTTAATCGTAAGCTTCATTCCAGTCATGGCAGCCTTTAAGTAGCTGCTTTCGTCGGTAGGACGCTCAATCTGTTTAATAGTTATTGCCATTTTATTTACCTCGTTCCATATCTGCTGCAGCTGCTCGTAATTCTGCTAAGCGCTCAGCCGATGCTCTTCCAGACGCAGGGCTGATAAGCTTGCCTTCGTCAACAAAGACGTAGATTAGCAGAAGGATACAGAGGTTTAACAATAGAAGGATTAAACTGTGGACCGGGCCAGGGTTAATTCCGAGGCTTGCCAAGATCAATATAGTTGACGCTATGATAACGATGTATGCAAGGATAGCCGGGAGTAAGATCTTCCATCCGAGAGCCATCAACTGATCGTATCTGAAACGTGGGAGAGTCCATCTGACCCACATGTACAGGAACAGGAAGAAGGCAATCTTAACAAAGAACACGCCAACAGTAGCTAATGTCTTGAGTACTGTGTATGGAGCAGCGTTATCCCAACCTGTGAACGGTATATCCCAACCACCCATGAACAGGACTGCCATCATGGCGCTCATCGTAATCATGTTGCAATACTCTGCAATAAAGAACAGCGAGAAGCGCATCGAAGAATACTCTGTGTGGTAACCAGAGATAAGCTCGGATTCAGCTTCAGGCATATCGAACGGGAGACGATTTGTCTCGGCGAATGCAGATATTACGAAGATGATGAAAGCAACTGTTAGGTTAGCAACGTTCCACATGCTGTGGGCCTGCTGCCTGATAATTTCGTTGAATGTAACGTTACCAGCTAACAAGAGCACCGGTACTAATGACATACCAAGCGCAATCTCGTAGGAGATCATCTGCGCGCTTGCGCGGAGACCACCAAGAAGCGAGTACTTGTTGTTGGATGCCCAACCAGCCAACACGATGGCGTAAACTCCCAATGAAGAGAAAGCCAGAATGAACAGGAAGCCAATTGGAAGATCCGCGAAGATCAGCTCAAGTAAGCCCCATGGAGTTGGTAGTGGCGATCCGAATGGGATAACTGCCCAGGTCATAAGAGCCGGGATGAACGCAATTGCAGGAGCCATTGTAAAGAGTGGTTCGTATGCTCCTGCTGGTTTGAATTCTTCTTTTGCGAAGTTTTTCACACCATCTGCAGCTGGCTGTAACCAACCTTTACCAACTCTGTTTGGACCACGACGATCCTGGATCCAGGCTGAGATCTTACGTTCCGCTAATGTAAGAAGCGCTGCACTTACCATATATATGGTAAATACGATGAGCATCTTAATGAGCGTGAAGATCAAAAAGGTCATGAATCCAGTTGGTGGCTGTTGTGGATCAACCACCTGAAAGAACATTGAGGAGAGGTATGCACTCATTATGCACCAGCTCCTACAAGAGGTTGATCAACGACGGGCAGACCACGAAGACCGAGGGTATCGTAACTCAAACCTGAGAATTTAGGGGTAGATGCTGCCATTGCCTCAAAGACATCGCTAGCTAAGTAGTAGTCGCCAGCGAGACCAACTGCCTGACAAAGATCAGCTAGTACATACCAGCTTGGTCTTGCCATGCCAGGTGCTGCTTTGGCTTGCAGGAAGCGCTGTACGCGCCCACGCAGATTTGTAAATGTGCCTTCTTCTTCAGCGAAGTTCGCTATTGGAAGAATTACATCTGCGTTAACCGAAGGCGGTAATACAGTTCCGATTACGATAACCGAAGATGCTTTAGCAAGATCAGATTCGTTGGCGTTGAGGAGTTCATCGTCAGCTATCACAAGGACGTCACCGTTTTGTAATCCTGCCAATGATGAATCTCCGCGCTTGAATCCAAGAAGCTCAGCACCCGTAGCGTTTGGAGCTCTGTCCTTTCTAAGTGATAGGTCCTTAACACCGGCGAGCGGAGCTTCAGGCCCTGTTTCGACTGAGAATCCACCATCACCATTTCTGGAGATAGCAATCTGTGACAGGAGATACAGGGCTTCGTTTGACAACCCTGCTGACGCTGCTACATAGACCCTTCCCTTTCTGATCAGATCGGCTGCGGTTGGGATTGCAACATCCCAGTCAGCGTTAACCAGTGCACCGTTGGTCTTAACCATTGGTGAGTCGAGTCTGTCTGTGCGGTTCATCCAGCGGTAGTTCATACGGCCATGATCGCACATAAAGTATTCATTGACAGCCTCGTTTGAGCGTGGCTGCAATCTTACAACTGTATTATCGCGGGTCTGTAGCGAGATGTTACAGCCCTGGCTGCAACCTGGGCAGATGGAAGCGGAATGATCGAGCTCCCATGCACGTGCCTTATTAAGGAAGTCTTTCGATAGGAGAGCACCAACCGGGCAGAGATCTACAACGTTGCCAGCCCATGGATGGGTAAGGTCCTTGTCTTCGAACTTGCCGATTAAGGCTCTGTCGCCGCGTTCGCTAACGTTAAGAACTGTATCCTCGGCGACATCGTCCATAAAACGAACGCATCGTGTGCAGAGAATGCAGCGGTTAGGAACGTATAAAACATCCCCACCGAAGTCTTCGACTGGATCGAATCTCTTTGGTTCGCGGTAGCGAGAGTCTTTACGGCCTTCCTTAGCTGTGTAATCCTGAAGTTCACATTCACCTGATTGATCGCAGATTGGGCAATCGAGTGGGTGATTGATGAGCAACATTTCCAAGACACCCTTACGTGCTTCGAGGGACTTCTCAGAATGAACATGGACAACCTGACCTTCTGCAACCGACGTTGCGCAGGACGGGGCGAGCTTTGGAGCCTTTTCTACTTCAACCAGACACATACGGCAAACACCAGCAACAGGAAGACCTGGATGGTAGCAGTAGTGTGGAATTAGGATACCGGCCTGTTTTGCAGCTTCAAGTATCGAAGTTCCTTCTGGAACTGAAACCTGACGCCCTTCGATGGTCAGTGTGACCATCTTGGTTTGATTCTCTGGAATAGCGCTTGTTGCCATTTATGCCACCGCCGAGAGCGAAGGCTCTAGTACAGGGTGAAAAGTCTTACGTTTGATTAGCGCTTCGAAATCGCCTCGGAACTTCTTAAGTCCGGAGACGACCGGAGTTGCACACGAATCGCTCAATACGCAGATCGTCTTGCCAGTCATATTATCGGCAATAGACAGGAGTGTATCGAGATCTTCCATTGTGCCTTCGCCATCGCGGATCCTTTCGAGGATCTTTGTGGTCCAGGCTGTTCCTTCACGACACTGTGTGCACTGCGCGCAGCTTTCGTGTGCGAAGAATCTTGCGATACGTGCGATCTGCTTAACAAGATTCTGGGCGTCGTCAATGATAATGACACCGCCAGAACCGAGCATCGACCCCTGTTCGATAAAGCCTTCGTAGTCCATCATCGTGGCTTCAGCTTCTTCCATTGTCTGGATTGGAACCGAAACACCACCAGGGATGATCGCTCTGAACTTACGACCTGGAAGTGGGCCACCGCAGACATCATACAAGAAGTCTTTGAATGGGAAGCCGAGTGTGACTTCGTAGTTACCAGGTCTTAAAACGTTTCCGCAAACTGAAAACAGCTTACTACCAGCGCTCTTTGGGCTGGAAAGAGTAAGCTTGCTGTACCACTCTGCCCCATTGTTGAGGATGTGTGGAACCGCTGTTAGTGTTTCGACGTTATTGATCGTTGTCGGCTGTCCAAACAAACCGGAGACAGCTGGGAATGGAGGCTTGATTCTTGGGTTGCCTCTGCGTCCTTCAAGCGAGTTCATCAACGCTGTTTCTTCGCCGCAGATGTAAGCACCTGCGCCTCTATGCACGTGAACATCCACACGCTTGCCTGTGCCCATAGCATTTGGGCCAAGGATGCCAGCTGCATACGCTTCCTTAACTGCGGCATTCATACGAGCGATAGGCTCAGTGAACTCGCCGCGAATGTATATGTATGCTGTTTCTGCACCGATCGCATATGCACCAATCGCACACCCTTCAATCAGGGCATGCGGTGTCCAGCGCATAATTTCGCGATCTTTGAAAGTTCCTGGCTCAGACTCGTCGGCGTTGCAGCACAGATAGTGTGGCTTGCCGTCATCTAAACGCATAAACGACCACTTGAGTCCTGTTGGGAAGCCAGCACCGCCGCGACCACGAAGGCCTGAAGCCTTAACAATATCGACGATCTCAGTTGGTGTCATAGTTAGCGCTTTTTCGAGCGCCTTATAACCACCACGCTTCCTCCAACCTTCAAGGGATATAGCTTCGCGATCTCCAAAGTACTTGGAAATTACTGGAGTTTCGCGATCATGTATCGGATGTGGGTATCCCATTATTGCAACCCTGCTAGAATTTCTGGGACGCGCTCCGGAGTTACGGATTCAATGAAGTCTTCATTGATCATAACCGGAGTCGCAAAACCACAGGCACCTAAGCATTCAACTTCGATGACTGTGTACTTGCCGTCGCTGGACGTTACACCCAATTCGCCGCACTTTGTATGTTGAAGGAATGCTTCAACCACACCTTCTGCTCCGCAAACGTTGCAAGGAGCAGTTGTGCAAACCTGAATGAAGTACTTACCAACAGGATGTTGGTTGTACATAGTATAGAACGTTACAACGCCCTTTACGTATGCAGGTGTTAGCTCAAGGATATCTGCAACTTCAGCCATACCAGCTTCACTGACCCAACCGCGAGCTTCCTGTACCATCCATAGGGCTGGTAACAAGCAGGCTTGTTTGGTTGGATAACGGCCGAACAGCTCTTCTAAATTTGACTTCCTTTCGCCGACGAAGACGGGCTCATAAACCTCGTCATGGCCGTGTGTGAGATTGGTCGTTGAACTCATCGATCGATCTCTCCCATCACGATATCAATACTCGCGTTAATTGCGATAACGTCTGACAGCATATGTCCTTCCGCCATCTTAGGAATGGCCGACAGGTTAACGAACGAAGGCGGTCGAATACGCCAGCGAACAGGTTTAGATGTACCATCGGATACCATATAATATCCTTTTTCACCCTTAGGGCTTTCGACTGGAACATATACTTCGCCGATTGGTGGACGTGGTCCTTCCATGACCAGCTTGAAGTGATGGATCATGGATTCCATATCACTTGTAGCCTTGTGTTTTGGTGGGAGGATGACGCGTGGATCATCGACATTTATTGGACCGTCAGGCAGTCTGTCCAAGGCCTGCTCTAAAATCTTGAGCGACTGACGTAGCTCTTCCATACGAACCAGGTAGCGATCATAGATGTCGCCATTTACGCCGACAGGAACCTCGAAATCGTAGGTTTCATAATCGAGGTATGGGAAGTCGCGTCGAACGTCATATGAGACACCTGAGGCGCGCAGTAGCGGACCTGATAGCCCGTAGTTAATGGCATCCTCAGGAGACATCACACCCAGTCCGACCGTACGGCCTACCCAGATTGCGTTTCTGGTCAAGATACTGTCAACTTCGTGGAGTGTCTTGGGGAATTCTCTGATGAAATCACGGAGAAGATCCAGCCAGCCATCAGGGATGTCAGCTGCCATACCACCAACACGTGTTAACGAAGTGGTGAGGCGAGCACCGACCCAGCGTTCGAGCATAACGTAGATCTCTTCACGACGCTGGAACGACCACAGGAACGGGGTAAATGCACCAAGGTCGATACATGTAGTTCCGAGCCAGACCAGGTGCGCCATCATTCTTGATAGCTCACAGGTAATAACGCGGAGAACTTTACAACGTTCGGTGATTTCTATACCGAAAAGCCGCTCTGCACCGAGTGCAAATGCGACGTTGTTGCCAGGCGAATTCAGATAGTCTTCGCGATCGGTCCAAGGGATGATCTGATTGTACTGTCTGTATTCACCGATCTTTTCAAATCCGCAGTGCAGATATCCAACGTGTGGAATGCAACGAACAACGGTCTCACCATCCAATTCCAGCACAAGACGTAAAACGCCGTGTGTTGCTGGGTGCTGAGGTCCGATGTTGATGAGCATGTGCTCACCACCCAGATCCGGTTCGATCGGTGGATGGGGTTCTAATGCGACTGCAGTTCCACCATCGTTTGTAACGAGCGGAACACGCTGTGGTCTGCCCTGTTGATCCAATCCGGAAGTGGAAAGTTCAACTTCGATTGTGCGACGTTTAGTAGACATTATCGTAGTTACTCCCCTGTCCTTTCGCCGCCTTGGAGGCGTTGCTTGACATCGTCGGGAAGTTCGGCAAAAGCTTCTGTGATGCTTAGCTCTTCCATTGAATATTTTGCTTCCGGGTTCTGCGTTAGAGACTGGCGTAACTGCTCTGAACGGCTGAAACGACCGCGAAGTGGGAAATCTTTGCGAAGTGGGAATCCTTCTTTGTACTGCTCCCACATAAGAATACGGCGGAGGTCTGGATGGCCTTTGAATGTTATCCCAAACATGTCATAACATTCACGCTCTAACCAGTCTGCGCCGTGATAAATACTGTGTACGCTATCCACTTCCAGCGCTGTTCCACGCTCTAAAGTTGTCTTAATACGGAGGAACCTGCGGAAAGGAAGCGAGCGGAGATGCCAGACGACTTCAAGTGGTCTTACGGCATCTCTATACTCAACAGCTGTTACGTCGGAGAGATAATCATACTGTTGAGTAGAATCATCATGTAACCACTGAATAATTGCCTTGAGTTGGGCACGATCTACATAAACCGTTGTTTCGCCCCAGCCTACTTCGACGCTCTTGATTGCATCGCCAAACTTTGCTGTCAAAGCCTCGGCCGATGGGTTAGCAGCTCCACCTTTATGGGGAATCTGATAAGGCGTGGTTGGCATCGGTGTGTCTTCAGGAAGCGCACTCCCTGTGACGACCATAGTGAAAGTTTCAGACATTATGGAGCCGAGCGGGTTTGATGTACGGAGTTACCAAATGGCTCGGAGAGTTCGTCGATGAGCGGTGGTGGGATATAAAGCTGGCTGCTTGGATCTGGAGCAAATTCTTCAAGGAGATGCTTGTCAGCCATGCGCTCGTTCATAACTTTCTGCTGAAGCATACGGATTCCGTAGATCAGCCCTTCCGGACGAGGCGGACAGCCTGGAACGTAGACGTCTACTGGGATGATGGTATCAATACCCTGGACAACTGCGTATGTATCGAACATACCGCCGGAGGAGGCGCAGGCGCCCATCGAAATACACCACTTTGGCTGAGGCATCTGCTGCCAGATGCGGCGAATGATCGGTGCAAGTTTGAATGGAACGCGTCCAGCGCAGATTAAAACATCTGCCTGGCGTGGCGAATATGCCAGGCGCTCCATACCAAAACGAGCTAGGTCGAACTTGCTGGCCGCAGACGCCATAAACTCAATAGCGCAGCATGCTGTACCAAAAGGCATTGGCCACAATGAGTTTGCGCGACCCCAGTTAACTAAGAAATCGAAACGTGTGGTGACCCAACCCTCTTGTGACTGAGGATCGTACTCAACCATACGCGATTGCGATTCAGGACGAGAAGTTAATCCCATTGCATCGCTCCTTTCTTCCATTCGTAGATGAATCCAACTAAAAGTACCAACATGAATATCAGCATAGCGCCAAGACCATAGAACGTCGTGTTGCTAGCTTCGCAAAGTCCGTTGACTAGTTCTGTAGAACATGAGAGCTGTTTGAAGTGTACAGCCCACGGGATCAAAAACACTGTCTCAATGTCGAATATTATGAACAACATTGCGACCATATAGAATTTGACGGAGAACCTTTCACGTGCATCCCCTATGACTGGGATACCCGATTCGTATGCAGCTGCCTTAACAGGGTTCATGCGGGAACGCACAACCATGATAGAAACACCTATCATGAGTACCGCGTTCATGAGCACGAACCCAAGAAGCAGAAGGATTGGGAAATATGTTCTGGCCATTCCGATTTAGACTCCGTCTACACCCGTCCCGCCAGCTGGTGTTATAGTGTACACGTTCGGTGCGCCGCCAAGGCGGGGGTAGACGCTCCGTACGCCGGGCGCCATCAGGGCGTCCCGCATGTGAAAAAATTCACTAATGCGTATGACCCAAGTTTAGCTTATCTTACAAGGCTTTTCAACGGAAACGATTTACTCGGAATTAACTATGTCCATCCAATCTGATCGCTGGATAATTGAGCAGGCCGAGAAAGGCATGATTGAGCCTTTCGAAAGCAGCCAAATCCGTTCAGGCGTCATATCTTACGGCGTCAGCTCGTATGGGTATGACATGCGGGTTGCCAGTGAATTCAGGATATTCACGAATGTCCTGAATTCTATTGTCGATCCCAAAGCCTTCGATCCAAAATCATTTGTTGAGTTTGAAGGCGATGTATGCATCGTCCCTCCAAACTCATTCGCTCTCGCGAGGTCTGTCGAATATTTTCGAATTCCTCGTGATGTAGTCACCCTTTGTGTAGGCAAGTCTACATATGCACGCTGTGGTATTATCACAAATGTGACACCATTCGAGCCTGAATGGGAAGGATTTGTCACATTAGAGATATCCAACACGACCCCACTGCCAGCAAAGATCTACGCTAACGAGGGAATTGCGCAGGTTATGTTCTTCCGTGGCGAAGAACCGCCGATTACTTCTTATGCAGATAAGAAAGGCAAGTATCAGGCGCAGCATGGCGTGACGCTTCCAAGGATTTAGTAGATAATCTACAAAACGCAAAACAGCCGAACGGATATCCGTATCGGCTGTTTTTGTTTGAGCTAGGAAGTTTTATCGCTTTTAAGCGCCAGCTGATGAACCGGTTTCTTCACCGGCATTCATCGCGATTCCCTTCATATAATCGCGGTTCATACGCATAATGGTATCAATGCTGATTTCTTTAGGGCAGGCTTCCTGACATTCACCAAATAACGAACAGCTTCCGAACCCTTCGATATCCATCTGTTCAACCATGTGTACTGCCCTTCTGTACCGCTCAGGCTGTCCATGAGGCAAAACCCCAAGGTGAGTCAGCTTTGCAGCCGTAAAGAGCGATGCAGAGGCATTTGGGCACGCAGCAACACAGGCTCCGCAACCGATGCATGCAGCTGCGTCCATCGAGTGGTCCGCATCCATCTTGGAGACTGGAAGACTGTTTGCTTCAGGTGCGTTCCCTGTGTTCACGCTGATAAATCCACCGGCCTGAACAATGCGATCTAAAGCATTTCTGTTTACACAGAGATCCTTAAGAACTGGGAAAGATCGTGATCTCCAGGGCTCAATGGTGATTTCATCACCATCTTTGAACTGCCGCATGTGTAGCTGGCAGGTTGCCGTTCCCTTTTGAGGACCGTGGGCAACACCATTAATCATCATACCACACGAACCGCATATTCCTTCTCTACAGTCGTGATCGAAGGCGATTGGCTCTTTTCCAGTTAATGTGAGCTCTTCGTTCACTACATCTAACATTTCGAGGAATGACATATCGGCAGATACATCCTTGGCCTCGTAAGTCTCGAAGCCGCCTTTCGCTATGGACGAAGACTGGCGCCAAACATTAAGCTTGAGATTCATTATTTATAATTCCGCTGTGTGAGTGCGACATATTCGAACTCAAGCGGCTCCTTGTTCAGTTTTGGAGCGGAGAGATTGCCAGTGTACTCCCAAGCGGCAACATAAGCAAAATTCGCGTCGTCGCGCTTTGCTTCGCCATCAGGTGTCTGACTTTCTTCTCTAAAGTGACCACCGCAGGATTCGGTTCTATGAAGCGCGTCACGGCACATCAGTTCACCGAGCTCCAAGTAGTCAACTACTCTACTGGCCTTTTCCAACGACTGATTTAATTCAGTTCCTGTGCCTGGTACCTTGACGTTTTTCCAGAACTCTTCACGAATCTTTGGAATAGCCTCGATCGCCTTGCGCAGTCCAGCGTCGTTACGAGCCATACCGCAGTACTCCCACATGATCTTTCCTAATTCTTTGTGGAAAGAGTCAACTGTACGGGTACCCTTAACATCTAGTAATCTGGTGACCTGTTGATGTGCTTCTGCTTCCACAGCTCTAAAGGCAGCGTGATCTGTTCCAACTGGATCCAAGTGGTTACTCGCGATGTAATCACCAAGTGTATAAGGAATTACAAAGTATCCATCGGAGAGGCCCTGCATAAGAGCACTCGCCCCTAATCTGTTGGCCCCGTGATCCGAGAAGTTTGCTTCACCCAATGCAAACAGGCCTGGAACTGTTGTCATGAGGTTATAATCGACCCAGAGGCCACCCATTGTGTAGTGGATAGCAGGATAGATTCTCATGGGAACCTTGTAAGGGTTTTCACCTGTAATGCGCTCATACATCTCAAACAGGTTTCCGTATTTATCTGCAACGACAGATTCACCCAATCTGTTGATTGCGTCACGGAAATCGAGATAAACGCCACGCCCTGATTCACCAACTCCCAGACCATTATCACATGCTTCTTTAGCTGCACGAGACGCAATATCGCGTGGTGACAGGTTTCCGAAGCTTGGATATTTACGTTCGAGATAATAATCTCTCTCTGAATCCGGGATGTCGTTTGGTGCACGCTTATCACCAGCTTTCTTTGGAACCCAGACACGACCATCGTTACGCAGCGACTCACTCATAAGAGTCAGCTTTGACTGATGGTCTCCGCTAACTGGAATGCAGGTTGGATGGATCTGTGTAAAGCAAGGGTTACCAAACGCTGCACCGCGTTTATGCGCACGCCAGATTGCAGTTGCGTTTGAGCCCTTTGCGTTGGTGGAGAGATAGAAAACGTTACCGTATCCACCTGTTGCAAGGATAACCGCATCAGCCGCATGCGATTCGATCTGACCAGTTAGCATATTACGGCTAACGATTCCGCGAGCCTTGCCATCGATGACTACAAGATCCAGCATCTCTGTGCGTGGATACATAGTCACGCCACCCTTGGCGATCTCCTTTTCCAGAGCCTGGTAAGCACCTAACAGTAACTGCTGTCCGGTCTGACCACGAGCATAGAAAGTACGTGAAACCTGAGCACCACCAAAAGAACGATTGCTTAAGGTTCCGCCGTATTCACGGGCAAAAGGAACACCCTGCGCAACGCACTGATCGATGATATTTACAGATATCTGTGATAAACGGTAAACGTTTGCTTCACGAGCTCTGTAATCACCACCTTTTACAGTGTCATAAAAGAGACGATAAATGCTGTCTCCATCATTTTGATAATTCTTGGCTGCGTTGATCCCGCCTTGCGCTGCAATGCTGTGTGCACGGCGTGGCGAATCCTGGAAGCAGAAACATTTAACCTGGTAGCCAAGCTCACTCAACGTGGCTGCGGCAGAAGCACCAGCTAAACCAGAACCAACAACAATAATTGAATGTTTACGTTTGTTGGCTGGATTTACAAGCTTGACCGAAAACTTATGATTATCCCACTTATCCTGAATTGGACCAGCGGGAATCTTTGAATTTAATTCCATAATTAGTTGATCCACCCCAACATGACGGCCAATGGGATGATCGAGAATCCAAGCCAGGCAAAAGTAGCAAGCGCAATCGCGAAGCTCTTATGCAATGGCTTGCTGGAACGACCACGAGCTCCAATGGTGCGGATTGAGGCCCATGCTCCATGATAGAGATGGAGACCTAAAAGCGCCATCGAAACTAGATAGAAGAATGAAACCCACCAAACTTTGAAACTGGATACAAGGTTCTCGTAGGGATCGCCAGCGATAAAATTACCGGGACGAACGTCACCAGTTGTGAAATGAAGGATGTGGAAGACGATGAAAGCGAGTACAACTACTCCACCCCAACGCATAAGCCGCGAAGCATATGTCGATGATTGCGGCTTGCGAACGGCGTACTTCTCTGGTCGAGCAGCATGGCTCACTCGCGTCAGCTGATATGCAGCTGTTACGTGAAGTATCACGGCCGTGACCAGGACTGCGCGCAATATCCAGAGCGGTTCAGCCAAGGTCGTGTGCAGAGTCTCCGCGTACCCGTTCATTGCCTCTGCACCCTTGAATGCCATCATATTGCCGGCGATGTGACCAACGATAAAGCCAATACCGATTAATCCGGTAACAGCCATGACGACCTTTTTACCGATCGTCGAACGCCAAAACGCGAGGAGTTTATGCATATGTAATTTTTACAGCTTGATAGCCGACATTGGCTCACGCACAGCGTCAGCACTCTTAACGAGTTCTTCACGCTCCGCATCTGTCAACTCGACTTCGATAATTGCTTCTAAACCATTACGGCCGAGCTTACAAGGAACACCAAGGAAGAGATCCTTCATCCCGTATTCACCCTGTAACCAGGCTGCACATGGGAGGATACGCTTCTGATCTAAAACGATAGCTTCGCACATCTGAACTGCAGCTGCAGATGGTGCATAATAAGCGGAACCTGTCTTCAGGTACTTAACAATCTCGGCACCGCCGTTACGTGTACGATCCACGATCGCATCGAGCTTATCCTTTGCAATCAACTGTGTAACAGGGATACCGCTAACCGTTGTGTACGAAATAAGCGGAACCATTGTATCACCATGACCGCCAAGAACCATCGCCTGAATGTCGCGAACGGAAACGTCCATTGCTTCTGCAAGGAAAGAGCGGTAACGGGCTGTATCGAGAACGCCGGCCATACCCAGGACGCGCTCACGTGGGAAGCCAGAAACTTCCTTGGCAACGTAGCACATGACGTCGAGAGGGTTGGAAACGACGATAATAATTGCGTTAGGTGAGGTTGCCTTGATCTGCTCGGAAACCTGCTTAACGATTCCAGCATTTGTATTCAGGAGATCGTCGCGGGACATCCCTGGCTTACGTGCTATACCGGCTGTAATAACGACAATGTCAGATCCAGCTGTTTCTTCGTAGCCATTGGTACCAATAACACGGGAGTCAAAACCCTCTACTGGGGCCGACTCCCATTGATCTAATCCCTTACCCTGCGGAATGCCTTCAGCTACGTCAACCATTACAACGGTGCGAGCGAGTTCTTTTTCCGCTAAACGCTGTGCTGTTGTGGCGCCTACATTGCCTGCCCCAACTACTGTGATCTTATTGACCATTATCTATTATCACGTGGAAGATTTAGGTTTTATTC
The DNA here is from genome assembly GCA_040394885.1 of Gemmatimonas phototrophica. Classification (GTDB taxonomy): domain Bacteria; phylum Gemmatimonadota; class Gemmatimonadetes; order Gemmatimonadales; family Gemmatimonadaceae; genus Fen-1247. Next base: position 17,114 of record JBEBRK010000012.1, on the reverse strand, counting down.
GGGCTGTTCGGCTATGAACCGATCCCTGCGCAACCGATACAAAGGAAGCGTACCCAAACATTATAGGGGATTTCAACTAAGTTTGCGAGGGCGATTGCGCTCACTTGTACCTACTGATCAAGATTCTTCTATAACTTCTTCGCCAGCAACCAGGGCCCGAAGTTCTTTAGAGGGTTTGAATACGGGCACGGGTCGAGCCGCGACCTCTACGGGGGATCCTGTTCTAGGATTCCGTGCAAGCCGCGGCTTACGCTCACGAATTTTAAAAGTCCCAAATCCTCGAACTTCGATATTCTGCTTGTCCCTAAGGGCGTCCTTTATAGCATCAAGCAAAGTATCAACCACTCGAGCACAATCTTTTTTGGAGATCATCGGGCCTTCAGTTTGCGCAATCTGCGCGGTGACCTGCTCAACGAGATCTGCCTTTGTCATCCAACACCTCAGCGGTAGAACAATCTCTTAAGTTGTTGGAATGTAAGGACTTACTGGGTTGGGCGCAAGCTACCTAAGAATTCGGCAAACACATTTCTTGCATCGTGCGGACCTGGTGCTGCTTCAGGGTGATACTGAACCCCAAACACAGGCTTTGTACGATGCTTAAGCCCTTCAACAGTTCCGTCATTCAGATTGATATGCGTCACTTCCAGATCTGGAGCACCATCTATTCCACCCTTGTCTCCCTTAACCGTAAATCCATGGTTTTGTGAGGTGATGAGAACATGTCCGGTAAGAAGATCCTTAACCGGCTGGTTTCCACCACGGTGGCCATACGGCAACTTTTCCGTCTGTCCGCCAAACGCGAGGCCGATCAACTGATGACCTAAGCATATACCAAAAATTGGTAAGCCGGCGTTACTAATCTCTCTGATCATGTTTGGAGCGTAGGAAATAGCTTCTGGATCTCCAGGGCCATTCGCTAAAAAGACACCACTCGGCTTCAGATCAATTACATCCTGAGCCGACGTCTCCGATGGAACGACTGTGACTCTACATCCATTTTCTTCAAAAAGACGAAGGATGTTACGCTTGATTCCGAAGTCGTAAGCGACTACATGATACTTTGCGTCGGGCTTACCCCAGGTATAGCTCTTCTTCGTTGATATATCTGTTGCGAGATCTAACCCAGCCATTGATGGACATGCATCAAGCGCTGCCCTGGCTGCTGCAGAAGGAGTTTCACCTGAACCCATGACCCCGCGCATAACGCCGGACTCACGGAGATGTTTCGTCAGCCGCCTTGTATCTACATCTGAAAGGATCGATACGCCGGCTGATGAAAGCCAGTCAACTAAGCTGCCTGTTGCGCGCCAGTTCGAATAGATGCCAGAAAGTTCAGTAACTACGACACCTGCAACCTGCGGAATATCCGATTCGGTGTCGTCGAAGTTGATACCATAATTTCCGATCTGTGGAGCAGTCATTACAACGATCTGTCCTTTGAAAGATGGATCGGAATAGACTTCTTGATATCCGGTCATGTTGGTGGTAAAGACTACTTCAGCCACCGCATCGCTGCCAGGCCCGTGAATACGGCCAGAAAAAAGGGTCCCGTCTTCGAGAAGAAGGAACCCTGGAACGTCTTTCGCCATTACTGAAAGTTACTCGTTGGTGTCTGAGGTCGTAGGCTGTTCTGCAGGTGTAAGTGGAACTGCAGGAGCCGCTCCCTCGTTGGAGCTTGGGGCCGCTTGAGGAACTCCGAGCTGACCTTCAAGGATTGATTTTGGGGCTCTACTGTTGGACGACATTATCTGAAGAATGAAGGCCAACCCTAGAAAGATCCCGCCTGACCACCAAGTAATTTTGGTCAGGAGATTTCCAGCCTGCCTCATGCCGATGAAGGCATCAGGGGACGAACTTGCTCCACCAAAGCTGGCTGCGAGACCGCCTCCTTTACCACTCTGTAGGAGGATGGCCGAGACCAGAACGATGCTGTTGATGATCAACAGGATAATTAGGAATGTGTACATACAGCCTTAAAAACTAATCTAAACCGAGCAAATGGACAACCACGAGCTAACATCCAGACTCGCGCCGCCAACCAGTAACCCATCCACATCTTTTGCATCTAATAACTCCCTGGCGTTTTCAGGTTTTACACTTCCCCCATATAAAATGGAAACCTGCTCGCCATGAGCTCCAAAATTCTCCTTTAACCACTGTCTGATTACCTGATGGATTTCGGCGGCATCTTCTGGAGTTGCGTTTTTGCCCGTCCCAATAGCCCAGACAGGCTCATACGCAATAGCCGTAATTGAGGTCGAAGGGTCCTTCAGCATGGAAAGCCCTGCTTTTAGCTGACGAAGGACAACGTCCTTAGTTATCCCGGCTTCACGCTCTTCAAGCTTTTCGCCAACGCACAGCATTGGCAGGAGTCCATGTGCTTCCGCTGCCGCACACTTCTTTGCGCACTCCTTGTCGGTTTCCCCAAACACATGCCTACGCTCGGAGTGTCCTACCAGTACGTATTTTGCGCCAGACTCCTTAACCATTTGAGCAGATAGCTCACCAGTAAAGGCTCCCTTTTCTTCCCAGTATATGTTCTGTACACCTGTGGAAATGCTTTGCTCTATGCCCGTTGCACCGGAAACGTCAGCTGTACGAATCGACTGTGACGCAGCTGAAGCTCCTGCAGGTGTAGTAGACACTATTACGTTGTTGACAGCACTTAACGAAAGAGCTGGAGGAAAAAAAACAACTTCGGTTCCTTTTACAGGCGAATACTCGTCCATGAAGCTGGAGATGAACTCCGAAGCCGATTTAGGGCCGTTATTCATCTTCCAGTTTGCAGCTAAAATAACTTTCTTTGACATGCTTAGTTGATTGAGTCTAAGACGACAACTCCAGGAAGAGGCTTGCCTTCTAAAAATTCTAAAGAAGCTCCTCCACCGGTAGAAATATGTGTCATCTTATCATCGAGATTCGCTACGTTTACAGCGGCAGCTGAATCTCCGCCACCTACAATTGTAATTGCACCATTTGCTGTGGCGTCAGCCATTGCATTAGCAACGGCAAGAGTAGAAGCATCGAACGGCGGTTTTTCAAACACACCCATCGGACCGTTCCACACAACTGTTTTTGCATCTCTGATTTTAGATGCAAATAACTCTGCTGATTTGGGGCCAACATCGAACATTGCTTCGGTAGCAGGGATATCCGATCGATCTACATTGTGTGTAGATGCGGTATTATCCATTGCTGTGGAAACCGTAGCATCGATAGGAAGGATCAGTTTGTCGCCGGATTCAGCAATAAGCTCTTTTGCCATCTCGACGCGATCATCTTCGACTAATGACTTTCCGACCTCGAGGCCCATTGCCTTGAAGAACGTACATGCCATAGCTCCACCGATCAACATTGAGTCAACTTTAGGAAGCATCTCACGAATTACATCGATTTTGCCGGATATCTTGGATCCACCGAGAATCGCGACAAATGGACGCTTCGGCTGTGACAGCGCACTACCCAGATAGTCGAGTTCTTTCTTTAACAATAATCCAGCGACAGCTGGCTTAAGAAAGTGGGCTACGCCTTCAGTTGAAGCGTGTGCACGATGTGCTGCACCAAATGCATCGTTTACGAACAGATCACCAAGCTCTGCAAGTTGACGCGATAGCGCAGGGTCGTTTGATTCCTCTCCACTCAGGAATCTGGTGTTCTCCAATAAAAGTACTTCACCCTTCTCGATACGATGAGAAGCTTGAATCGCTTCGTCGCTATCGGTGCTCTCAACAAAGCAGACTTTTGAGCCAAGTAATTCTGCAAGTCTTGCGGCCACCGGAGATAGCGAATACTTCGGATTAGGTGTTCCTTTTGGTCGTCCGAGATGGGAGAGCAAAACGGGTTTTGCAGACTTTGAAAGTAGATACTGAATTGTTGGGATAGATGCCCTAATTCTTGTATCGTCAGTAATCTCCCCGTTTTCATTCAGGGGAACATTCAGGTCCAATCGAACTAGAGCTCGTTTTCCAACGAGCTCTTTATCCGACAGATCCAAAACAGATCTTTTATTCATTACTTCGGAAGCTTTCGCTTACTTGAGGCGAGCGCCAACAAAGCGAAGAAGATCTACGCAACGTGAGGAATAACCCCATTCGTTATCGTACCAACCAGAAACCTTGACCATGGTTGAGTTAATAACGTTTGTGTTTGGTGCATCCAGGATGCAGGAGTGTGGATTCCCTATGTAATCGCAGGATACTAATGGGACTTCAGTGTACTGAAGAATTCCTTCGAGTTCGCCTTCTGAAGCGGCTTTGAATACAGCGTTGACTTCTTCGATTGTAGTTCCTTTCTCAACTTCTACTGTTAGTTCTGTGAGCGAAACATCTGGAGTTGGGACGCGGATCGCTATACCATCAATCTTACCCTTAACTTCAGGGATTACCAACGACGTAGCTTTTGCAGCTCCTGTTGTGGTTGGGATCATGGAAACAGCAGCAGCGCGGGCGCGGCGTAAATCAGAGTGTGGCTGATCCAGTATTGACTGGTCGTTTGTATAGCTGTGAATCGTAACCATCGAAGCGTGCTTCATTCCAAACGCATTGCGAATTACGTGAACCATTGGAACCAGGCAGTTCGTTGTGCAGGATGCATTAGAGATAATGTGATGATTATCAGGATCGTACTTGTTGGAGTTGATCCCCATCACGATGGTGATGTCCTCGTTCTTTGCAGGGGCTGAGATAATGACCTTTTTGGCGCCAGCCTGGATGTGCTTCTTGGCATCTTCAGCCTTGGTGAAGCGACCAGTCGACTCCAAAACGATATCTACGCCGAGTTCTTTCCAAGGAAGAGCTGCTGGATCGCGTTCGCTTAGAACCTTGATCTCGTCACCATCGACAGTAAGAGTTCCTTCACCAGCGTCCACGTCACCATCAAAGGTGCCATGAACTGAATCGTACTTGAAAAGGTGCGCAAGGGTTTTTGTATCGGTTAAGTCGTTAATCGCGACAAAATCGATATCCGTTACCCCAGCTTCTTTAGCCGCACGGAGAACCTGCCTCCCAATGCGACCGAAACCATTGATGCCGACACGAACTGCCATTGTAGAACCCTCTTTAAGTTAAAGTCGATCGCCCGAGGTGTGGGCTCGACCGAAAGTTACGTAACTGAGTGTGCGGGCTCCCTTGTCATAGAGAGTCGCTGCACATGAATTTAATGTCGCGGCGGTGGTAATAACATCATCCAGCAAGATTAGATGCTTACCGGCCACCTCACTCTCGTTCACTTCGAGCGAAAAGGCTTCAGCTACATTGCGGAGGCGCTCATCTGGGGTTAACCGTGTTTGCGATACCGCAGCTTTATCACGTCGGAGTATCTCCCGACATGGGATCCCCCAAATACGCGATAGCTCAAGCGCAAGAAGTGTACTCTGGTTGTAACCACGCTCCCGTAATCGCTGGGAGGTTAGTGGTACTGGTACTAGCATAGCTCTTTCTGACAGTACGTCAACCGGCCAGGGGAGTTTTCCCATGTGAGAGGCGATTTCTGCTGCCACCCCGCCCCATCCTGAGTATTTGAGACTATAAATTATCTCTCCAGCAACTCCACCGGGCATCCAGGCACACGATCGCGCTGTACGAACGTATGGAGGTAATAGGTCGCACCAGGAACAGCTATTTCTTGTTTTGGGGTGGCCGCACCTGGCGCAAATGGGAAGTTGGATCCAATCGACCTTAGTCCAGCAGATTCGACAGACCAATCCATTGCGGTTTGTACTTAAAAGACGGTCGCAGACAAGACAGACTGTAGGAAGCGCAAATTCCAGTAGATCTTTTAGGAGGCTGAACCCTTTAAAGCGTCCCACATCGCACCTCGATCTGGCTCGACACCAAACCAGCGTCTGAATGCGACTGCTCCCTGTTCGATGAGCATGTGAATACCGTCTTCGGCTTTTCTGCTAGAGAGTCGTGCATCTTTAACCCAGGCTGTTTCGTCTGGCTTGTAGACGAGATCCAGAACTGCGGCATCAGATGGAAGCAGATCAAGCTCAACAGGGTGTGCGTTGTCTTTAAGTCCGATTGGAGTTGCATTTATTACAAGGTTAGCGTCTTTCACCGCATCCTCGAGTAGCGAAACTCCATTGACGTAATCAAATTCTTCCACAAATTCGCGAAGTCTATCTTCTGACCTGTTCCACACCGTTAGACTGCAATCATCCCAGGACTGTATAGCTATAGCGACAGCAGAAGCAGCACCACCAGCCCCAATCAAGGCTATCTTAAGCCCTTCCGGGGACTCGCCTACTAAACGTTTAGCTGCAAAATCGAACCCGGCCACATCGGTGTTGTCACCGCAAAGAATATCTCCCTGCATCCAGAATGTATTTATGGCTCTAACTCTACGAGCTAGTTCGCTAATTGAATCGCAAAGCTGATACATGTTCTGCTTGTGCGGGATAGTAACATTGCCGGCAAGTTTGCGTTCCCTGATCTCAGCTACTATCGAATCAAGTTCCTCTGCTCTTACCTGCCTTGCTGTATAGTCAAGATGCTGGAGTCCAGCTTTTTTAAGCGCAGCTGCGTGCATCCTCGGAGAAAGAGAGTGTGCAACAGGATCCCCAATAATTATTAATCCCTGTGGCGTCTGAATCATCTGCTGTTAGTGCTGTTCTGCTTAAAACGCTTTAATAGTTCTATTATGTATGCTTCAATCTGAGATGCTACATCGCGATACATTGCATCATTTCCTCCGAACGGATCTATAACGCCACTGTTATCTTCTCCGTCTGTTGCGAATTCAGAAAGCAGATAAGAGTTTGAATCGGGAAGCAGCTGACGCAACGCATGCAGGTGACTTGGAGTCATCGCAAGAAATATCGTATCTGTCTCTGGCCTTAGAGATTCGATATTGGTAGATCTATGTGCAGATAGATCCAGCCCTCTTTCGATTGCAACATTTAGCGCTCCGCTCGTTGCTACACTCCCATCATACGCAGACACTCCGGCGCTACCAAATTCAATACCTTCTATCGACATTCGTTCAGCAACATCACGTGCAATGACTTCCGCCATTGGACTTCGACATGTATTTCCGGTGCAGACAAAGATTATGCGCATCTGATAAACTTAGAGTGGGATAACTCGCTTGATAGACTCCAGCGCAACCGCACCTTCACGAACTAACACTGGATTGGGGCCGCTGCAGTCAACTATAGTAGACGATTTAGACGGAGGAAGTGTGCCACCATCCAACAGGTGAACAGGATTGCCTCGGGTATCCAACTTCGGTAAAGTCTGAATCTCATCTATGGAGCGCGCAGATACCTGTCCTGAGCTATTCGCGCTTGTAGATGTTATTGGCCCACCAATCCGGTCTATAAGTTTGCGCAGCAGTTTGTGTCCAGTCTGACGAACTGCAATACCGCCATTTTCACCAAGCAGTCGCGAATCAATGAGGTGCCTTTTGGACTCCTGTACTTTAAATACGATAGTCAGAGCACTAGGCCAAAACGCTTTGACAAGTATCTCTGCTTCCATCGGTATTTCGACATGAAGTTGCTTCAACATCTCCGGATTCGAGATGACTAATAGATACCGTTTATCCGCATCCCTGCCTTTATAGGCAGTAAGATTATCTAGTGACAGAGAATCTATTCCGCCACCAAGTCCGTAAACAGTTTCAGTTGGATATGCAATTATTCCATTATTTGCAATCGATTCCAAAACTATTGGTGCAACTATATCTATATCTTCTGAAGTCAGAAAACTGTGAACGTTACTTGAACTCATTATCCTTCATAAATGCTTAATGCTTCGGCTAAAGCGAAGTCTGATTCATATGTAACTTTAATTGCGCGCTCACTGCCAGCAACCAGATAAACTTTTTCACCTATCAGCTCGCACAGTGCTGCATCGTCTGTTGCTACAATGTTCTTTAATGATGCGGAGTGATGAGCTCTCTCCAGCATTTCACGCGGGAATCCCTGTGGTGTCTGTGCCCGATAAAGATTTGTGCGATCAACAGTTTCAGAGACTACGCCATTCTCACCGACTCTCTTTAAAGTATCAACTACTGGGATGGCTGCAACTACAGCTTTTCCTTGTGTAGCAGCTTGAATCACAGCGTCGATTGTTGAGTCAGTAACCAGCGGGCGTGCAGCATCGTGAACTAAAACATACTTTATGTTTGGTTCCAGATCTTCAATACCATGTTGAACAGAGTGTTGTCTTTCGCGGCCACCAACAGAAACCAGCAATCTGTCCAGATCGCACTGAAACAACCACGGCGGTGGGTCGGCCGCATGGCTTCTTGGTAAAACCACAATTACCATTGCAACCCGCGGATGAAACTGAAATGCCTGAACACTATGTAAAAGCATTGGTTTTCCTGCAATCCAACGAAACTGTTTTAACTCGTCGGAGCCGGTGCGACTTCCAGAGCCACCGGCAACAATAATAACTGCAACGTCCCTGATCTGTGCCGTTGCAACTGAATCTTCCGAAGTGATCGGATGCGATACAACCAAAGCGTTCGGATGGGGTACAACCAAATTATTATTGCTCAAGAAACTTCCTACTCGTCACGTGGTGGCTGAGGACCCTTCTTATTGCTCAGGTTTTCAAAACGAGTATAATTTTTGTTGAAGTGCAAGCTCACAACACCAGTAGGACCATTACGTTGCTTACCAACAATTACCTCCGCAGTACCGGCCGATGAGTTTCCATCTTTATCTGGTTGATTTGGATCCTTACCTTCAAGCACGTCATAATATTCCTGCCGATACAGGAACATAACAAGATCAGCATCCTGCTCAATTGCTCCGGATTCTCTAAGGTCCGAAAGCTGTGGGCGTTTGTTGTCACCTGTACGTTGCTCCGGCGCACGACTTAGCTGAGAGAGTGCGATTACCGGAACCTTAAGTTCACGTGCCAATGCCTTTAATGATCGCGAGATCACGCTGATTTCCTGCTGTCTGTTTTCAACTCCAGGTGGGCCTGTCATCAGCTGCAAGTAGTCGATGATGATCATCCCCAGTCCGCTCTCGGCTTTTAGTCTGCGAGATTTAGAGCGCATTTCCAGCAACGAAATTGCAGGGGTATCGTCAATCCAGATCGGTGCCTGACTTAACAATCCTGCTGCCCGACCAAGCTGCATAAATTCGTCGTCGCGCAATTTACCTTTACGCAGCCTCTGAGCATCGATACGCGCTTCACTTGTAAGCATACGTTGAAGCAGCGACTGCTTGCTCATTTCAAGCGAGAAAAATGCAACCGATGTTTTTGTTTCCAGCGCAGCGTTTTGTGCCAGATTGAGCACGAACGCGGTCTTACCCATTGAAGGACGAGCCGCAACGATAACAAGATCAGATGGCTGAAAGCCTGCAGTCATTTCGTCCAGATCCTTGAATCCACTGGTAACACCAGTAACAGAGTCTCCGGCCAGATGAAGCTGTTCGATCTTTTCCATCGCTTCATACATTAATTCCTTAATGCGTGTGAAGCCTTCGGAACCGCGCGCCTGACTGACTTCAAAGATCTTATGCTCTGCTTCATCCATAAGATCGGCAGATGTCTTTGAGTTATCAAATGCGTCGGTTACTATCGAAGTTGAAACCTCGATCAGGCGGCGACGTAAAGCCTTTTCACGAACAATCTTTGCATGGTATTCAACGTTTGCTGCAGTTGGAACAACGTCGATAAGATAGGCTAAATAGTCCCTACCACCGGCACCTTCCAGCTCACCTGTCCGATCCAGTTCATCTATAAGTGTTAGAGGATCGACAACGTCGCCACGTTCGGATAGAGCAATAATTGCTCTGAATAGACGACGATGCCCTTCTCTATAGAACATTGAATCATCGACATGTTCAGTTGCACGTAGAATTGCATCCTGGGCCAACATCATAGCCGATAACACAGCCTGTTCAGCTGATTCGTTATATGGTGGTAATCTGTCGCGATAAGGATCGCGAACAGCTACCTCTTTACTTGGCTGAATCGAGTACTCTTCTTGCGAGTTGGACATCTTCCCAGGTTGGACGTTTCCATGCTGGATTTCTTAACAGAGCAGCAGGATGATATGTGACAACGAGAGGCACACCATGATACTTGTGTACCGTACCCCTTAACTTACCAATTGGCGTCTTAGTTTCAAGCAAGGTCTGTGCGGCAAATGTACCCCATGCGACGATTACCTTTGGCTTGATAATTTCAATCTGTCGAACCAGATACGGGCTGCAGGCCTTAACTTCGTTTGGAAGTGGATTTCTGTTCCCAGGCGGTCTATGCTTGAGCACATTGCAGATGAAAACATCTTCGCGCGTCAGATTGATAGCTGCAAGAATCTTATCCATCAACTTTCCTGCTGCACCAACAAATGGTCTGCCCGTGGCGTCTTCATTTGCACCAGGTGCTTCACCAACGCATATCAGATCTGCCTTTAAGTTCCCTTCTCCAGGTACCGCATTGGTTGCTGTTTTATAGAGCTCACAACGCGTACAAACATCAACTTCTTTGGCTATGGCACCTATCGATTTGAGATGTGCAAATTCTTTCACGTCAAATATGTCTGTATTGTCTGAGCCAACTGACATTCCGGCAACAACCGGAACTGGAGTAATAGCCGCAGCTGAAGTAATAACCTGAACCGGAGTAGTAGTTGGAGTAATCGCCTTTTTAGCGTGCTCATGTTCTACACTGCGGCTCTTTTCAGCGACATCGCCGTCTTTTACTGCTATTGGAGCTGCACTTATGGCTTTTGTTTCAACGATGGGTGCAGTTGGCAAACTACCGGTCGAAACGCCCACCTGCTGGTTTGTAATGACAGGGCGCACGCTAGCTGCTGGCCGCACCATTTTAATAGCACCCAAGGCAATGAGCGCATCGTCAACCGACATCTGATCGAGATAGAACTCCGATTCCCCGAGTTCCCGCCTCTGCTCGAGGTATGCCACGAGTCGACTTTTAGCGTCCAACTAACCTTCCCTCAATTATTTCCAGAAGAGCGCGTGCAACATCTGTTTTACTCATTGTTGGAAACTCAGTCTTTTCACCATTGCTGTCTAAAACAGTGATCTTGTTGGTATCTACACCAAAGCCGGAATCTGGAACTCCAGCCTGGTTGGCTACAATAAGATCGAGAAGCTTATGTTCGAGTTTCTGCGCAGCATAGTCCAGCACCGTATCAGTTTCGAGCGCGAAACCAACCGTAATACTACCCGGCTTTCTGTATTCACGTGTAGTTCTTAGAATGTCCGGGTTTTCAGTCAATTCAATAGACAACGAAGAACCGGATTTTTTAATCTTTGAGGTGGCTGCACTCGAAGTTCTATAATCAGCTGGCGCTGCAGCCATTATCAAAACGTCGGCGTGAGGCAGCAGATCGATGATCGCCTGTTGAAGATCGATAGTTGTGGCTATCACCTGCTTAGGAATAAAGCCTGGTACAGGGACATCGATATGGCCATGGACCAGTGTAACGTTAGCTCCTAACTCCCATGCACGTTTGGCGATTGCGATTCCAGTCTTTCCGCTACTGTAGTTTGAAATAAAACGAACAGGATCCAGCGGTTCACGAGTTGCTCCGGCCGTGATAACAATGTTCTTCCCACGTAGTGGCGAAGATAAATTCATTGCGCGGTGCAGATGAGCGACGATTGTTTCTGCCTCGGGAAGTCTGCCTGGACCAATACCTTCGCCTACTGCGAGAGGACCAGTATCGGGATCAATGACGGTATAGCCTATTTCGCGCAGATGTCTGACATTATTCTGACTTTGAGGATGCGCCCACATCCTGTCATTCATTGCCGGGGCGATCACTACCGGACAGGTTGCTGCTAGAAGAGTGGCGGCGAGCAGATCGTTAGCATGCCCTCCTGCCGCACGAGCCATGAACTCCGCAGTTGCCGGCGCTACTAAGATTGCGTCAGCTTCCCGGCTAAGACGTATGTGATCCAGCGCATTGCCCGACCCGAATATTTCGGTGTGTACCTTTCGACCGGTAACCGCCTCAAAGGTGATTGGGCCGATAAACTCCTGAGCTCCGGCGGTCATGATCACATCAACTTCGACCCCCAGCTCGGTGAGCTGGCGCGCAATAAAAATCGATTTGTAGCTGGCGATTCCGCCAGTTACTCCCAATAGGATACGACTTTGTTTATCCCGATTATCGTTGCGCACCGAATTATGGTGCCTACTCGGCTTTACGGCGTGGAACCACGTGGAAATCGATTTCGCCTTCAGTAAGCTTGTCCAATGCTCGTGTTGTTAACTTCTTTTCGCCGGAGGTGGACCTGTCCCGCGGAAAATCATTAAGCATACGTGCATACTTGGCGGCGACTAAGACGCCCAGGTACTTATTGCTGGCTTCTTCAGCTAGTTCAAGCGGTGTATATACGCGCATCTTATATCTCCTTTTTGAGTTGATCAATCTCGGTACTAAGTACCGAAGAAATCGACTGAACAAAGTCAGTCAGATTGTGTAGACGGTTTTTTCTTAAAACTTCACTATCTATGATACAAGCCACATCAGAAACAGCACTGTCAAGCTCGGAGTTAACTACTACATACTGGTAGTTGTCGACTTCGTTTAACTCGGAAAGTGCGTCCGAAAGGCGGCGGTGAATCGTTTTTGCATCTTCTGTACCTCTTCCCTGTAGCCTGGATAGCAGGGTCTGGCCGTCAGGAGGGAGTACAAAAATTTTGACTGCTTCAGGAAATGCTGTTCCAAACTGAAATGCGCCCTGAACGTCTATGTCCATTATAACATGCTGACCGCCAGAAATGATGCGGCTGACCTCAGCTCGCAGGGTTCCGTACATATTTCCGTGGACATTCGCATATTCTGCGAACTCATTTGCCTCGATTGCAGCTGAAAACTGCTCGGGAGACATGAAATGGTAGGATTTACCCGGTATCTCGCCGGTCCTGGGCGCTCTGGTTGTGGCGGAAACTGAATAACCAATGTCCGCCCGCGTCTCCAAAAGGCGGCGGGCTATTGTTGTTTTGCCGGTCCCCGATGGGGCAGAAAGTATAACAGGAAAGCGAACAGGGGCCACTATTCGATATTCTCCACCTGTTCACGCATTCTTTCGAGCTCTTCTTTCAGAGTAACTACATCGGCCAGCATTGCAGAATCGTTCGCCTTGCTGCCCGTTGTGTTTGTCTCGCGGAGCATTTCCTGTAACAGAAACCCGAGTCGCTTGCCAGCTCCGTCTCCATTAGCCGAAGCAAGAGTAGCCATAAATGCTTCGATATGGACTCTGAAACGCTGTAACTCCTCCGTGACATCCAGCTTGTCGGCGAGGATGGCAACTTCCTGGGCCAGTCGCTGGGGATCTACTGCAACGCCGCCTGCAAGTTCAGAAATAGCAGCCTTTGTCTGTTCCTTTTGCTCTAAAAGCCGCTCAGGCGCGCGTTTTTCCAAGCGCCCAACAGCATGAGAAATGAGCAACAGTCTGTCTGAAAGTATCTGCTCTAGCCTCTCCCCTTCTTCCGATCTCATCTTTGTAAGAGCCAGGGCGGCCTGCTCTACAACCGGTAGAATTTCACCAACTGATTCGAAAGCCCCGTCTTCAGCCGAGGTTCCAGCCACCACTCCTGGTAATCTGAGGACTGTAGATATGTCTACCTCTCCGGCCAGCTGAAGCTTTTGCTTTAGTTCACGGAGCTGATCTACGTACTGGGAGATCTTCGATTCATCAATGGCCAGAGACGGAGTAGCATCCCTGTCTACCCATGCCACAACGGTTATGTGTCCGCGGCTGAACTTCTTTCGCAGAAATTCGCGAATTTCGCCTTCAGCTCTGCTTAGGGCGCCTGGTAAACGAAGGGTCAGGTTGAAGAAACGATGGTTTACAGAGCGGATTTCAACTGTCAGCTTAGCGGAGTTGATAATCCCTTCGGCCGTTCCAAAACCAGTCATGCTAGTAATCATATATAGCCCTCTAAGTTATTGAATTATAAGGGCTTTGTAAACAGTTCCAGGTTCCACGGCGAGGTATGAATTGCCTCGATTCGCATGGTCCCACTACCTGATTTTGTTTTTTTGACAACCAATCGGCGGATATCTCGGTTATTCAGCCTGTCCCCCTTGCCAATTTGTCTAATTGTGAGCTATGCTCTGCTGCGTAAGCTAAACGTTCGACCCACTACAAGGAGTGTTGATGAAGAAGTTAGGAGCAGAATTTTTTGGAACCTTCTGGTTGGTTTTTGGAGGGTGCGGAAGCGCAATCTTTGCCGCGAATTTCGGCGGTGACGGTAATCCACTTGGAATCGGCTTTGTGGGTGTTGCGTTAGCGTTCGGACTCACCGTGTTAACTATGGCATTTGCGGTCGGGCATATCTCAGGTGGGCATTTCAACCCTGCAGTATCAGTTGGCCTTTGGGCTGCCGGACGGTTTCCCGTTAAAGATCTTATTCCTTACATCGCAGCTCAGGTTGTAGGTGCCATTGCAGCAGCAGGTGTTTTATATGTCATCGTCTCCGGTCAGTTCGGCTTCGATACGGCCAGCTTTGCTGGTGTGCCCAATGCCTTTGCAACAAATGGTTTCGGAGATAATTCGCCAGGTGGATACTCCATGATGTCCGCTCTTATCGCGGAGATTGTTCTTACTGCATTTTTCCTGGTCATCATCCTTGGTGCAACATCCAAGCGTGCTCCGGCCGGCTTTGCTCCCATTGCAATCGGTCTTGGTTTAACGCTCATTCACCTGGTAGGCATTCCAATAACAAACACATCTGTCAATCCAGCACGTAGTACTGGTGTTGCGTTATTTGTCGGTGGACAAGCCATTGCGCAGCTTTGGTTGTTCTGGGTTGCTCCTATAATCGGTGGTGCGCTTGGGGCTGCGATATATAAGTTTATCGGAAACAGCGACGACTGATTTTTGTTTGAATCATGAGTCAATTGCTCATGATTTGGAATCGTCACACATAAAACACAGAACAAAAAATCCCGCTGGCAACATGCCCGGCGGGATTTTTTTGTCACACTTTCCAACCGGCTAATACATTTACAAACCTTTGATATCTTCGCGGTATTCCTGTATAGCTGCCTTCTCCACAAGCTTTATAAAAGGATCCTTGGCTGCATTGTATTCATTTGTATCAACCCACTCGTGCCTGCTCAATTCTGATTTGAGGTCGCCGTATGATTTCATAGTATCAGGATGGCGGCGTAAATAGTTTCGAAAGGCAATATGCCGAATCCAGTGTTCAGTGTCATATGTCATAACGTGAATGTTAGACAAGTTGTGGTTTGATTCGATTAAAGGCTGGGGAATCTTATCCCCTTCTTGAATGCAGCTCGGCAACGACAGGCTTTCGGGGGCTACATCCAACTTTACAAATAGCCGGCGATATGGCATGACGCTGTTATAAATTTCGTAGTATATGAATTCCCGTTCCATGAGAGGCTGCACAACTCTATCCAACTCAACTGGGTCCTTAAGGCCAACTAAAATATCAATAATTGGCTTGGCAGATAGACCCTCGACAGACGTGCTTCCAATATGTTCAATACGTGGGTCGAGGAAACCTATCGCCTCTGAAAGCTCATCTCTTATGGCCTGAAATTTGACTTTCCATTGTGGTTTATGTGCTTCAAATCTTATTTTCATCTTCATCGCTGTCTATTTATTCATACGATTGAATATCACATTACGAAAGGAGACCGGTAATGCGCAAGTGGCCTACCCCTATAATAGCTTTTCTTCTACTGGTCGCATGTGAACAGACTTCGGAAAGGCGCCCCGCAGATATCAGTTTTGCAGATACGCATCAGGTTGAGATAGAAGCCGACGATTCTAATATTGTAGCAACTGCTATTGTGGTTAGTCTCGATGGCGAAGGGTTGCGTTTCGTCGACACTGAAAGTGGAAAGACCAGCTTGCTGGCATTTGGTGTCCCGCGCACACAAGCGGAGGATGCACTTGCCCGCGTCGCTGGAAAGGCAGATGACCGTAGTGCTAATAAAGAATGTGGAGGTGGGGCAATGGAGTTTACCAGTTATGGAGATCTGACAGTCAACTTCCAGGGCGACAGATTCGTTGGCTGGTATCTCGCAGAAAAAACCGGTGAGCATCCGCCGCAGTATTCTACCATGTCTGGAATCTCAATTGGAACTAGCCGCGTTGAAGCTGAGAAATCGGTGACTATCGTTGATTTTGAGAACAGTACTCTGGGCGAAGAGTTTAGCATTGGTACTGGTCCGAATCAGATAGGCGGTATGTTCTCTGGACGTGATAATGCAGCGAAAGTCGTATCTTTGTTTGCTGGGATTAACTGTTTTGCCAGGTAAGCTGATTTACGACGCTCATTTGCTTTACTATCCCAGAATTGCTTAATCATCCTGAATCCAGCTTACACTTTCAGAATAGCTGCAGATTAATCAGTGAGCTGATACTGTAGTATATGAAAGAGTCTTTGTCATATTCAGATCGGGAACATGTATGGTGAGTTTGGTGGTCCCTCTTATAGGGCCAAACTGCATTTTCAGTAACACGAGCCCGTCGTCATCCGTTGAAGCTCTATCTGTCATGCGAACACTGTATCCGTGGTCCTCAAAAAAAGCGCAAACCCAATCAGTTATTCTGCAAATGTAGAGTGGATTTAATGGCACAACGCCCAACTCCATCGGAGGGGTTGGATCTAGTGTAAACATGACTTCTGTGTTTGCTGCCGGTTTTCCTTTTTTATCCCTTACTTCGATCATGAATATTCTGATCGCCATAGTGGTATCAGAGCGCTCCGCACCGGTTACAACGTGAATTCCAGCAGAGCGTGGATCAGTTGAATCTGAACATGCCGCGGCTGTCAGAAGCGATAGCGTGATAAGCAAAATCCTTTCTAATACATATTTCATACTGGATTCCGTGCGGTTCAAAGTGGAGAAATACAGCCACCATTTCCTTGGCTGACATCAAGCTGATTCCTGGTGCCGATAGCAAACGTGTTATAGCGAACTATGAAATACTGTGAGTCGGTATAATATCAACTGCGGGCCGTCTCTCCAGAGCAATCTCTATATCAAAAAAGAAAAGCCTCGCCTAAAGACTTAGCTGCGGGCGAGACAACATTTTTACTTACGGACAGAGAGGGATTCGAACCCTCGATACGCTTTCACGTATACACGCTTTCCAGGCGTGCGCCTTCAACCACTCGGCCACCTGTCCT
>JBEBRK010000011.1:0-88987 GCA_040394885.1 Gemmatimonas phototrophica | reverse complement strand
GCGAGAGTCTGAGCTGCGAATGCTTCATTTACTTCGATGATATCCATATCATCCATCGTAAGATTTGCACGCTGCAAAGCCTGACGGACTGCTGGAACTGGGCCAATGCCCATTATGGACGGATCTACTCCGGCAACTCCCCAGGATACTAATCTGGCAACTGGTTTAAGTCCCCGTTCTTCGGCAAATCTGCTCGAGGATATTACTATAGAACCTGCTCCATCTCCGATTCCAGATGCGCTCCCTGCGGTAACAAGTCCATCTTTCTTGAACACCGGCTTTAACTTGGCCAACCCTTCTATCGTTGAGTTGGGGCGCATATGTTCGTCGTGCTTCAGAAGTTCAGATGACTTCGTCTTGGGATTAAAGAACTCTATAGGTACCACTTCATCGCTATAAACGCCTTCGTCCCAGGCTTTTTTTGCAAGATTTTGACTGCGGAGAGAAAACTCATCGCTCTGAGCCCTGGTAATTCCGTATTGAGCGCCGAGCTTTTCAGCGGTATCGCCCATTCCCATGGAGCAGAACGAATCACGTAGCCCTTCAGAGAGAGCATCTTCCAATACAGGTGAAGTTCCGAGCGGCAGCCCCCAGCGCAATCCACGTGTTATGTGCGGAGCCTGGGACATGGATTCAGTGCCGCCCACCAGGCAAACATTTGAACCGCCATTTAAAATCTCGTATGCTCCACTGATAACTGCTTGAAAGCCTGATCCGCAAAGTCTGTTGACGGTGAGCGCTGGCGAGTCTATACGGCAGCCACTCTTAAGAGCAATATGGCGAGAAAGATAGGCGGTGTCGTTGGCGGTATAGAGCACATTTCCCATAATGGTGTGATCTACATCTTCTGCACTGATTCCTGCCCGTTCAATTGCAGCCTTGGACGAATGGACCGCCAGATCTACAGCTGATATCGCCTTTAGCGATCCTCCGAAGGTTCCAAATGGAGTACGCGCAGATGACAAAAAGACGATTTCTGATTCTTTGCTCATATTCAATACTCTTTAGACCGATTGATTGTCGATTTTAATTCCGAAGCTGAGGAGATAAACTGCTATTGCAAGAATCGCGGAAGTCCAGAACGGAACTCCCTTCCCGAGATTATCATAAGAAAAGCCAGCCACGATCGGTATAATAGCCCGAGTTATTCCCCCGAATGTCTGTTGTACCCCCATATAGACCCCCCGTTCATGCTTGTCGATAACTCTGGATAACAGCGAGCTGACGCACGGGAAGGTGAAGGCCGTGCCCAGTGGCATCAGGCCTATTGCTATGGCAAGTGTGATAAGATTTGTAGCGAAGGGAAGCCCCCCAAGCCCGACAGTTAACATTAGAAGTCCGGCCCTCGCGAGTGCGATTTCGCCGTATTTGTCCACAGCCCACCCCAGTATCCCGGCCCTGGTGATTACGGAGATGACGCCAATATATGTGAACATTATCCAGATTTTATCCGCTCCAATTCCGAATCTATCGTAAAGGAGGAAGGCTAAAATTGCAGTCATGCCCTGGAATGCACCGATCGCAATCGCATACATCCATATAAGTCGTGGTGGTGTCTCGCGAATATGAGTCAGCACATATGTAAATGCTTTCATCGACTTGATTGGCTGTTTGGTATCTCGCACCTGGTGTGACTCTGCTAAAAATCTCCAGGCAAACAACATATTAATGACGCACAACACTGCAGCGATCAAACCCGGGCCAGGGCGTCCAAACTGTGCCAGGGCCAGAGAGCCGATTGGTGGCCCAAGGGCGACTCCGACATTCGTTGCCGCCGACAACCATCCGAGCGCTTTGGCCCTTTGGTTGGGCTCGACGGAATCTGTGACATATGCCTGAACCACACCGGTCGTACCACCTCCAGCGCCCTGAATTACTCGGGAAAGCAATAAGAGCCAGAACGAGGTTGCATAGGCAAAGACCACAAATGCAATGGCTGCTGCGCCCAAGCTGATAAGTAGGGCCGGGCGCCTTCCGTATCTATCCGAAACACGTCCCCAGAGTGGGGCGCTTAGAAGTTGAGCAACAGTAAAAGAGGAGACCAGAACTCCAAGCAATAGCCCGTTTGCGCCTACATCCTTCGCGTAATATGGGATGAGCGGGATGATCATCAGCATCCCAATCATGTCTACAAACGAGGTAACTATGAGTGTAGATAATTTCGCGAACATTGATGAGCTGCTCGCCGCTTTAGATTCGGTCTCCATTGTGACTTAAACTTAAGTGGGAGGCCAAGTGCCGGCTGGTAAAACTTTTCCGTAGTACCAGTCGCCGGGTAGGTAAGATTCGACCTTCATCGTTCCGGTGGCCCGTCCGGATGAGGCAGTGAAGATGGAAATGCCTTCGTTTATGACTTCAATTAGAGGGGTGTGCCTTAAGAGATCTTTAGGGGAGAAGTATAGTCTGGTGCCCGGCTGTCGTGGGTTTGAATGAGTTTGCGACCATGAGATAGATCGAGTCCCAAGCAGCTTTTCTCCGCGCAGGTTTTTGAGGGTTATGTTTCCGGTCAGATTAGCTCCCAACGCAACATATGAATAGTCGGGTGAAACGTCCACAGCGCCAAGTGCACATCGCTCATATAAGTTTGCAATCGATTCCGAGATTTTATCGGTTACTTCCGAACGGGCCATATACCCGTCCACAAAGTTATGCATCTCGACACCCAAAAGTAATCTCTTTATATAGTATAGGGCGTCGTTGGATCCCTTAAGCCGTTCAACTTTACGAAGTGCATCTCTATAGTATTGCGTCTCAATCTGTGGGAAGTGATTTCCATTGAGAGCGAGTATGATATCTCCCTTGCTTACGATACCGGAAAATCGCTCTCCGTTTAATTGCCAGCTTCCGCTTGTAGGCGCTGCTACGGATACCGCCATAACGCATGTGCTGTCCTGCCACGGAATTATCCTGTTTTTAAGTATGAGCTCTGTAACAGCCTCCTGAGTCATCATATTTCCCTGTGAATGCGGAATAATCATGACATGGTCTCCACGGTTCCGCCATAAGCTTATTGAATCAGCAAGCTGTAATGCAAATTTATGTGGCAGATGTATACCCAGCTGTAGTTGAATGTATTGTACAGCTGCTTCTCGAATGTCATCATAACGTGCAAAGAACTGCTTGACAGTTTTGCCAAGGCATCTCGCCAGATGCAAAGGTATTGTAACTGTAGATATGCCTCTTAAAAGAGTGATTTTTACAAAACACTCATATGATAGCTTTCCTGTTTTAAAGTTTTCGGTATCGGCGTTGTTGTTTGCAGGCGGGTATTTGGATGATGGATTGTAAAACAGTAAAACCTGATATGGAAAGATGAATTTCCATCTGCTACGCTCCATAAGCCTGGATATTTCGGTCGCACTTTCCAGTGCCGAGAGTGGATCGGTTAGTATTCCGTTGATGTGAAGTATCTTTATGGGCTCTGTCGAGAGTACGTTCAACAGGATGTTGTTGTTTTTTAAAGTCTTTGGACTTGTCGGGATTGCTGATTCCTCTATAGGCGGAATCGGATTTGGTGGCGGTGTATCTGGAGCATATCTGGATATCTCCATATACTGACCTGCCATTAAGTCTTCAAGCCGAGACAACAGCCCTGCTTTTGAGCTGTCGAGTCTGATCGTATTAATGGCATCACGCATATGATGCCGAGTGATGCTATCTCTGCTTAAGTGGCGAAAGAGTTTTATGGTGTTCTCAACGTTGTTTTCGGATACTGCTTTTGCGAGTGTATTTGATATGCTGTCGACTATGGCAGCCACAATTCGTTGATCTGGGGATGAGTCCACCGCAGCCATGTCAATTCCGACTAGATCAACTCCAACAAAGAGAGAGCTTGGAGCTTTTATAACAAGCTCACCGCTGGGAGGCAGGTATTCTGCAGTCTCGCTCTTCCCATCGCTAAGGAACAGAATATAAGGAGTTCCTTGAGCATCAGTTTTGGTCCTGAACTCATATGGGATTTTTGACCCGACTGGATGATATGTGGTGCCTGACTGGTGGCTTCCTGTAGCTTCATCTTCCAGTAAAACTGTAAGCGGCACACTGTCAAAGTCTTTCTGAAATGGATGGTTGGTATCTCTACAAGCGGCTAGTGCCGTAATGCCGGATAGCAATAGTGGTAGGGCTCTGGTAATTCGGTGTGGGAGACGTTGCATGGATCACCTCAAAGCGGTTGATCTTTCATGGTAAGTGAGGTGGGGCAGCAGTCGTTGTATCAGAGTTTTCCCCGCGTATCGTTAATCGCACACGGATGCCTCGTGTATTGGTTCCTCTCTGCGGTGTCGTTATCTTTGACAGATGCCAGAGCGTATATTTACTCGCTTTTTGGTGGTTGGAAGCGGTGTAGCTGGATTGCATACTGCCTGGCGGGCTTCAAACGCCGGTGAGGTCATCGTTTTGACCAAAAGATCGCTCTTTGACAGCGCTACAGCGTATGCTCAAGGGGGGATTGCCGCCGCATTGGGAGCTGGAGACTCTCCCGAACTACACAGAAACGATACTTTAGCTGCCGGTGCTGCCCTGTGTGATGCAGATGCGGTTCAGGTTCTTGTAGAGGAAGGCCCATCTCGGGTAAGGGAACTGGCAACAGCTGGAGCCCACTTCGATCTCGATCCGCGTGGCAAGTTTCAGCTTGGAAAAGAGGCCGCCCATTCCAGGCGCCGTATAGTCAGTGCTCATGGGGATCAGACCGGCGCCGAGGTTGCTCGCACGCTGGTCGAAAACGTCCGTAACAGCGATAAGATCAAAGTTTTCGAGTTTACCAGGATTCTCGACCTCATCGTTCATGAGAACGAGTGTAAGGGAGTCAGGGCAACAATATCCGGCGCTCCTGTGGAGATTTTCGCCGACGCTGTGATTCTGGCAACTGGTGGATGCGGGCAGATCTATAAATACACGACCAATCCATCCGTAGCTACAGGAGATGGCTACGCAATCGCCCATAGAGCTGGTGTGAAGTTGGCAGATATGGAATTCGTGCAATTTCATCCAACTGCTCTGGATACGCCGGAAACTCCGCTGGCACTTATCTCGGAGGCTGTGCGAGGTGAAGGTGCAGTTCTGCTGAACGATCAGGGCGATCGTTTCATGTTCAAGCAGCATAAGCTTGCAGAGCTGGCGCCTCGGGATATAGTTGCGAGAGCAATCTT
Organism: Gemmatimonas phototrophica; assembly: GCA_040394885.1. Lineage (GTDB taxonomy): Bacteria > Gemmatimonadota > Gemmatimonadetes > Gemmatimonadales > Gemmatimonadaceae > Fen-1247. The sequence goes on along the minus strand of JBEBRK010000011.1, from coordinate 83,840 downwards.
CAGAGAGCAGCAGAAGGGTAGGCGGGTTTTCCTTGATGCCACCAAACTTGGTAAGTCGTTTGAGAACCGGTTCCCCGGTATTATGTCGATCTGCAGGGCTCGCGGAATCGATCCTTCGACCGATATGATCCCTGTCACACCGGCGGCGCATTATATGATGGGTGGTATTGTGACGGATTTAACAGGTAGATCCAGTCTGGCCCGTCTGTATGCCTGTGGTGAAGTTTCTCGAACAGGGGTTCATGGCGCCAACAGGCTTGCTTCGAACTCGCTTTTGGAGGGCCTGGTATTCGCCGAGCGGGTTGCCCGAGATATGGCTGGTATTACGCCTGTAATTGGGACCCCGGAAAAAGAAGCCTGGAGGGTGCCGGAGTTGGCGGATCGTGGAGCTGCTCTTGTAGCGGCAGATGAGATCCGGCGCGTAATGTGGGAGCATGCAGGGATCGATAGGACCGCAAAGGGATTGCAGGAAGGGTTGGTCCGACTGCAATCAATCACTGAGCGTCTCCCCGACGGCGCCACAGAAGAGATAAATATGGTCGAAACCGGCCAGCTTGTTGTTGAGGCCGCTCTTTTGCGGCAGGAGTCTCGTGGTGGTCACTACAGAAGTGACTTCCCGCGGGCCAAAAGGAAGTGGAAGAACCGTCATATCGAGTGGTGAGATGACGCATCCAGAATTAAATGAGGAAACAATGACATCAGTGCATGCTGATCTACATACACAGATACGCGAACTTGCAAAGCGTAAGAACGCCGTAATATTAGCGCATAATTATCAACGCCCCGAAGTTCAGGATGTTGCCGATTTTGTTGGTGATTCGCTTGGCTTAAGCCGTGAAGCTGCAAAGACAGATGCGGAAGTGATTGTGTTCTGCGGTGTACACTTCATGGCAGAGACAGCGGCTATTCTGTCTCCTCAGAAAACGGTGCTACTGCCTGATATGGCAGCGGGATGTTCTCTGGCTGCAACTATTAACGCTGAGCAGCTTCGTCAATGGAAAGCAGAACATCCAGGAGCAGTTGTTGTCAGTTATGTAAATACGACCGCAGAGGTCAAGGCAGAGACAGATTATTGCTGCACATCAGGAAATGCCGTTGAAGTTGTAAACTCAATTCCTGCTGACAAAGATGTTCTGTTTTTGCCCGATATGTTCCTGGGTGCTCATGTTCGCAGGCTCACCGGTAGGGAGAACATGCACGTATGGATGGGTGAATGTCACGTGCATGCTGGTATAGATCCAGAGCATATAACTCTGCAAAGGGCTGCGCATCCAGGAGCTGAGTTTCTGATTCATCCGGAATGCGGATGCGCAACAAGCGTCGTTGAAGCTGTCTCAGCTAAAGCGATTGATCCTGAAGGTGTTCAGATACTTTCGACCGAAGGGATGATCAACAGACCCAAGGTTAGCGATGTGGATGAGTTTATTGTTGCAACCGAAGTTGGTATTCTGCACAGATTACGTCGTGAAAATCCGGATAAGAAGTTCTTCCCGGCCAGCGAACGCGCAGTCTGCACCTATATGAAAGTTACAACACTTCCTAAAGTCCTAAGGGCTCTCGAGAATATGGAGTACAGGATCGAAGTCGATCCTATAGTAGCTGAACGGGCAAAGCTTTCTATCGAAAGGATGGTAGCGATTGGTGGGCACCCACTGCAGAATCCGCCATCTGCCACTGAGGATCCTGGCGAGTGAACGAGCGGCAGCACGCTGATCTGATCCAGCGCGGATTAGGAGACCTTACAGGGCTGGATTATCCGCTGAGTGATGAGCGTACAGCGGAACTGGTTGTAACTGCTCTAACTGAAGACAAAGCAGACAACGATATTACAACGATTGCTACGATTCTTTCGGATAGACATTCGCGCTGTATGTTAGTGGCGCGTCGTCCTGGAGTTGTGTGCGGAATTAATCTGGCTATTGCCACGTTTCAACACTGTGATCCAAAAGTTGTAATCAGAAAAGAAGCAAAGGATGGCGATGCTGTTGAGCGTGGAGCAATTCTGTTGTATATCAACGGTAATGCACACGGTTTGTTGAGTGCTGAAAGAGTTGCGCTTAACTTCATGCAGCGATTGTCTGGTATTGCAACATTAACTTCTCAATACGTTTCTTCTGTTGAAGGAACACATGCTAAAATTCTCGATACACGTAAAACAACACCTGGATGGAGATTGCTTGAGAAGTATGCGGTTCGCTGTGGCGGTGGGGTAAATCACAGAAACGATCTTTCGGGATCGGTGTTGATTAAGGATAATCATCTCGCAGCGTTAGATGGTGATGTAAAATTGGCTGTTGCTCGCGCCCGTGCTGTTGCTCCGCAAGCTAAGGTTGAAGTTGAATGCGATAACCTGGATCAGGTGTCTCTCGCATTAAAAGCCGGCGCTGATATTATCATGTTGGATAACATGGGGCTGGCTGAGATGCGCGAAGCTGTACAGATGATCAGCGGCAGAGCTGTTGTTGAAGCTTCTGGTGGTGTAAATCTGCAAACAGTTAAGGGTATCGCTCAGACAGGGGTCGACTGGATTTCAGTAGGCGCGTTGACTCACTCGCCGCCTGCACTGGATCTTGCACTCGACTTTGAACTGTGAGTGATAATAATAGTGATGTTGAAGAGCCCTGTCCCGTTTGCAGTGGTGACAGGGTTGAGTGGCGGAAGTGTAAGTTGATATGTCTGGATTGTGGAACGATAATCAAGTCATGCGCAGACCTTTAAGCGCTGTGGTGTAAACGAACGACTACCGATCTTGTGCTATTGACAAGGGCGAGTCACTTTAATTACCATATTATATGCTTCAGAGTCGTAATATTGCCATCGCAATTATTATTCGCCCCTCCTTGAGAGGCGGCGGATATTTGCGCGTTAGTATAACGATCTAAAGCAGATTATCTGGCGGTCTCTCAAATGAGAGACCGCCTTTTTTTTGTGCCATAACACAGGGAAAGTATGAATACGGTAGATGCGCCGTCGCTGACATGTCAGCGGGGAGAGTTCGAGCTGCCCGATAATCAAGTGTATTTGAATTGCGCTTATATGGGGCCGCTGCTGAAGTCGGTGGAAGAAGCAGGAAAGAGTGCATTGTTGATGCAGAGGAGTCCGTCGGAGCTGCGTCCAGTAGAATACTTTGATGCTCCTAACAGAGTACGTAAACTGTTCAATCAGTTAATTGATGGGTTAGGTGAACATCATGTTGCAATCATGCCATCCGTATCTTACGGCATGGCTGTAGCTGCAAGAAACTCCAATGTTTCTTCAAATCAGAATGTTGTTGTAGTTGGTGAAGAGTTTCCAAGTGGTGTGCTGGAATGGAGAAAGTTGTGTAGCTCTGTAGGCGCTGAGTTCCGTGTTGTGACTTCAGATGCGAGCATAGATAACCGCGGAGAGAGATGGAACGCTAAAATTATTGAATCGATCGATTCCGCAACGGCTGTAGTTGTAGTTCCCAATGTTCATTGGGCAGATGGAACGTTATTCGACCTCAAAGAGATATCCAGTAAAGCGAGAGAAGTAGGAGCTGCTTTGTGTGTTGATGCTACGCAGTCACTTGGTGCACTCCCGCTTGATTGGAAGGAGATACGTCCCGATCTTCTAATTGCAGCAGGATATAAGTGGCTGCTCGGGGGATATGGGTTAGCCGTAGCACATATGTCAGACAGGTTCAAAGATGGAATCCCTCTGGAGCAGGTGTGGACATCACAGGTTGGCAGTGAAAACTTTGCACGTTTGTCTGAATACACAGACAGCTATGTCGATGATATGAGCAGATTCGATGGAGGCCAGAGAGCCAGTTTCACTTTAACTGCTATGTTAACAGAATCTATCTCCCGATTGATGGAGTGGCAGCCTGACAGAGTACAGGAGTACTGTTCCAATCTATTCAGTGATTGTGCAGATGAACTTGCTACGATGGGATTGTACACGAATGAAAAAGAATATCAGGCAAAGCATCTGTTTGGCATTCGATCCAAATCCGGTTGGAATGCATCGCATATTGCTACAGCTTTGAATGCCGAAGGAATCTCTGTTTCATGCAGAGGAGATGCAATTCGAGTATCGCCAAATGTCTACAACACAACGGATGATATGCGAAAGCTGATGAGTGGACTAAAGAATGTATGCAGTCTCTAAACGTCGTGAGCATTAGCTCATGTCTCGTGTGTTCATGCGGGTAAGGGAAGATATTCCTTTGAAATATTTATATCAGGTCTTGACATCCGGTCAATACAGGTGTTACGCTACATCCATGTTTACAAGCGCCACCAATCTCATTATTAGCATTATTACAGTCGTTTCGCTTCTTATTAGCGTGCGAGTTATTATGCGTTGGGAGTGGGCGGCGAATTAAATCGTCAAAGAGTCTAAGAAGTAAAACGGACTTCAGCCCCTCCCCTAAAAGGAGGGGCTTTGATTTTCCGGATGGCCCTTCCCGATAGATGTGTGGGGTTGAGGTTCTAACCATTTCAAGAAAATCTTAATGTTAGAACCAGATTTAGAAGGGAGTTTAAAACTGATGCGAGGTGAGGACGGTGGGATACCAGATCCTGGCCGTTCGCGTCCGCATCGATCCGATACCATAAAACGTGGTTTTGATCGTGCTCCACATCGCAGCCTCCTGCGTGCTACTGGGCAGATTCAGTCAAGTAAGGACTTTAACAAGCCCTTTGTCGCTGTTTGTAATTCATACGTGGATATAGTTCCAGGCCATGTACATCTTCAGGAATTTGGCAGACTGGTAAAGAATGCCATACGTGCAGCTGGTGGTATCCCGTTTGAGTTTAATACCATTGGCGTTGATGACGGTATTATCATGGGGCACGGAGGTATGCATTACTCTCTACCTTCGAGAGAGTTGATAGCCGACTGTGTTGAAACAATGGTGAATGCACACTGTTTTGACGCTATGATCTGCATCCCCAACTGTGACAAAATAGTTCCTGGCATGTTAATGGGTGCTGCACGAGCGAATATTCCAACGATATTTGTTTCGGGCGGGCCAATGATGGCAGGTAAAGGAGATGATGGCACTGCCCTGGATCTTGTTTCGGTTTTTGAAGGTGTTGGCCGGTATAGATCAGGTGAAATAACCGACAATGAATTGCTATCCCTTGAGGAACAAAGCTGTCCTACATGCGGAAGTTGTTCTGGTATGTTCACAGCAAACTCCATGAACTGTTTGTGTGAGGCCATGGGAATTGCTCTATCGGGGAATGGAACAGCGCCAGCTATATCGCTGCAAAGAAGGGAACTGGTTGTCAGATCGGCAGCTGCAATAATGGAGATATGGAAGAAGGACATAAAGTTTTTAGATATCGTTACTGAGAGATCTCTGGACAACGCAGTTGCGCTGGATGTTGCTATGGGGGGATCCACGAATACTATTCTGCACTTATTGGCTTTGGCTGAAGAAGCTGGGATAGAGTACCCATTGCATAGAATAAATGAGATCGCAGCAAAAACTCCACACATTGCAAAAGTATCACCAGCGTGGGACGGCAATCGTCAATGGCATATTCAGGATGTACATGAAAATGGTGGTGTACTTAGAATTCTGAATGAGTTAGCTGGAAAAGAAAATGTTGTGAATGAAGATGTAATGACTGTGTCCGGAATGAACCTTCGGGATGTCCTTGAAGACTGGAATCGGGTGAATAGTAGCGATTATAGGGATGCTAATACGGAAGCGTGTATTCGCTCCATTAATAATCCTCATTCAGAAAAGGGCGGCCTTACTGTTCTGTTCGGGAATCTTGCAACCGAAGGTGCAGTGGTTAAAGTCGCTGCAATCGACGAGCATGAGTTTGTTTTTAGAGGGCCGGCACGAGTGTATGAATCAGAGGATTTTGCATACGCAGCTCTTGGTCGGGATGAGATACAACCTGGTGATGTTGTTGTTGTAAGATATGAAGGTCCGAAAGGTGGTCCCGGGATGCGTGAGATGCTTTCACTTACCAGTATGCTCAAGGCTATGGAACTAGGTAAATCTGTTGCGTTAATTACTGACGGTCGCTTTTCTGGTGGTACTAGAGGGTTGTGCATTGGACATGTTTCTCCAGAAGCAGCAGCAGGTGGAGTGATTGGTCTTGTTAAAGATGGAGATGTTATCGAGATAGATATCTCGGCCAATAAAATAACACTGGAAGTATCTGAGAATGAGTTGGACTTACGCAGGAAAGCTTTGATGCCACGCCCAAGAAAGTTCAATAAAGGCTGGCTCGCACGATATGAGTCTATGGTTACGAGTGCCAGCAGAGGAGCTGTGTTACATGTCAGTTGATAAGACTATTGAGATGACTGGAGCGCAACTGTTATGCGAAACTCTTGTTCGTAACGGTGTTGATGTGATGTTTGGTATACCTGGTGGTACGGTCATGCCATTTTATCACGCAATGTTTGAGTATCGTGATAGGCTGCGACACATACTGTGCAGGCACGAGCAGGGGGCGGGTCATGCTGCAGAAGGATACGCACGGGTGACAGGACGTATAGGTGTTTGTATAGGAACCTCTGGACCGGGGTCGACTAATTTGGTGACTGCCATCGCCGACGCGTGGATGGACTCGACACCTATCCTGGCAATAACAGGTCAGGTAATGGGTCATCTCATTGGAACAGACGCGTTTCAGGAGACAGATATTACCGGGATTACACTTCCAATAACAAAACACAATTATCTGGTGCGTCGAGCTGAAGATATACCAGCTGTTGTTACTGAAGCTATATGTCTAGCGTTAGATGGACGAACGGGGCCGGTTCATGTTGATATCACTAAAGATGCGCAGCAGGAGCGTTGTGTCGCTGATTTTGGTGTTATAGATGAAATTCGAGTGCAAGCCAAGGGTCATTCTCAAGCATCTGCACGTCAGTGTGGTTATTCGATCTATAAATCGTTGCAGTCACATGCAACTTACAGTACAAATAAACCTTCCAGTACGCCCACATCGCCCAGTGATCTGAAAAGAGAGTATGCTGACAAAGACAATAATCCTTGGTCTTCTATTTCGGAGATGTTATCCGATGCAGAAAAACCTCTGATTATGGCAGGAAATGGTGTCATTATGTCAGAGGCATCGGGTGAACTTTTAGAGTTGGCAGAGCTTCTCGATATTCCTGTTACGACCACTCTACATGGTTTGGGCTCGTTTCCACAGAGCCACAGACTGTCCCTGGGAATGCCAGGTATGCATGGCTGGGTACATGTAAACAAAGCTATTCAGGAGTGCGATGTTCTGTTGTGTGTTGGTGCGCGATTCGAGGATCGTGTGACTGGTAAGGTCTCGACCTTTGCTCCAAACGCCAAAGTAATTCATATAGACATTGATAAGTCGGAACTAAATAAGCTTGTCAAAGCTGCAATCGCTGTTAAGTGCGATGCCAGGATCGCTTTACGTGAACTGATTAAAGCTTCTGCAGGGCGTAAACGAAATAAGCGTGATCAATGGCATGATAAGATTGCTCTTATTAAGCGCGAGCAGTTGCCAAGGCAGGCATATATGAATCGCAATAGAACCAGTTCGTTAATGCCTCACGATGTATACGATGGATTTAATGAACTCTTTACCCAATGTGATAATTATAGAGTAGTGACTGATGTTGGACAGCATCAGATGTGGGCTGCTCAACTGATTCATTGGTCGAAACCAAAAACTCATATTACAAGTGGTGGGGCTGGGACGATGGGTTTTTCTGTTCCTGCAGCTATGGGGATTGCGGTCGCTTATCCCCAAGATACTGTGTGGGTGATATGCGGAGATGGTGGCTTCCAGATGATGAATCAGGAGCTGGCAACAATGAAGCAGGAGAATATTACCAATGTTAAAATTGCAATAGTTAACAATGGATATCTCGGCATGGTCCGGCAGTGGCAGGAGCTATTTGAAGGCAAACGATATTCTAATACTCCACTGAGCAGTCCTGACTTCTCGATGCTTGCAAAGGCATACGGAGCAGTAGGGATTGTGGTGGAAGATAAAACGCAAGTTGCTGGTGCACTGAGCTGTGCGCTGGAGTATGATGGCGTTGTTGTAATTGACTTTAGAGTTGAGCAGGAAGCTAATGTGTTTCCAATGGTGCCGCAGGGGAGCAGTATCGGTGCGATGATAACCGGCAAAGAGTCGAAGGTTATGGAGAGTCAGTATGAAAGAAATGATGAGACACAGAATAAAGTTTATCCCAAGGAGTCGGAGGTTTTCCATGAAGTATAAAATAGTAGCGTTGTTACATGACAGACCTGGTGTGCTCAATAGAGTTGGTGGTGTATTCAGGCGCAGGAATATAAATATTGACTCTGTAATTGTTGTAAAAACATCTCAACCAAATGTGAGCAAGATGATGCTTGAGGTTGATGCTGATAGAGTCGATCTGGTTGTAAATCAATTGGAGAAGCTAATAGATGTTTTTGAAGTACAGTCCTATAGTGAGTTGGATTCAGAAGAAAAACTTTCAACAATTAACTGGTGTCAGGCCGACGGAGTAGCTTAGTATGACAAAATTATATTATGATGGTGATGCGGATCTAAACCTGTTACTGGAAAAGAAGATTGCAGTTGTTGGTTTTGGATCTCAGGGGCATGCGCATGCGCTGAATCTTCGTGACTCGGGATGTGATGTTATAGTAGGACTACGGGAAGGATCAAAAAGTATAACTAAGGCTGAATCTCTAGGTCTTAGAGTTGTTAATGTCGCAGAAGCTGTAAAGCAGTCTGATATCATCATGCTATTAGCGCCGGATACACTTCAGCCTGAGATTTATAAAAAGGATATCGCTCCAAACTTGAAGCCGGGCCACACTCTTATGTTTGCACATGGATTTGCAATCAGATATGAGGCAATTAAGCCACGGGAGGATATCGATGTTTCCATGATAGCACCTAAATCTCCAGGACATAGAGTCAGGGAGGTTTATCTGGAAAAAGGTGGTGTTCCTGCACTGGTTGCAGTTCAACAGGATGCGAGCGGAACAGCGATGCAACTGGCGCTTGCATATGCAAAAGGGTTGGGATGTACCCGAGCTGGTGTATTACAGACTACCTTTGCCGAGGAAACGGAAACCGACCTTTTTGGTGAGCAGGCTGTACTCTGCGGCGGGGTCAGCGAACTGGTGAAAGCAGGTTTTGATACTTTAGTGGAAGCCGGGTATCAGCCGGAATTGGCATACTTTGAGTGCTTACATGAGTTAAAGCTCATAGTTGATCTCATGTACAAGGGAGGTCTCAATTATATGAGATACTCAATCTCGGATACCGCTGAGTTCGGGGATTATACAGCTGGGGCTCGTGTTATTAACTCGGAGAGCAGGCGCGCTATGCAGGAGCTGTTAGTGGAGATTCAGAACGGGACCTTTGCTAATAACTGGATGGCTGAATTTACTGGAGGGGGGACAAATTTCCTGAATAGGCGTGCATTAGAGTCGAAGCATAAGCTGGAGACTGTCGGGTATTCGCTTCGAAAAATGATGCCTTTTGTTGAACCAGTTGACAACGTAATAAGTTAGATACATCTTTTGTTCATGCAATTCTACGGACTCCTCCTTACCAGTGTCCCCGCCGAGCTTCTTAGCGGCCGGGGACTCTCGTGTTTGGGGAAAGTCTTGTAGCTTGTTATAGATAGTTGAGCCTATAGGTTCGCAATCAAGCCTCTCCCAGCAAGGAGGGGCTTTTTGTTTGCCGTAATTAGCCGACAATCTGTTTCTCCTTCGTGCTGGGTTTGTTAACTCTTAACACGCATCACACAGGGCACAGATTTGTATGGACGTATTACAGCCAGCTGATGTATCGGAATATGTTCGGGTTTTCGATACAACGCTGAGAGATGGTGAGCAGGCACCCGGATGTTCAATGAGCGTAAGCTCAAAAATCGAAGTCGCAACACAACTCCGACAGCTGAATGTGGATGTCATAGAAGCCGGATTTCCTTCTGCATCTACAGGTGAGGTGGAGTCAATCAACGCTATATGTGTTGAAGTTGGCAATGACGCCGATTCGCCTTCTATCTGTGGCCTCGCAAGAGCAAATATCCGGGACATAGATATTTGTGCAGAGGCATTAAAGAATGCCAAATATCCAAGGATTCACACCTTCATTGCAACCTCAGATATTCATCTGGCCTATAAGCTAAGGATGACTAAGCTGGAGGTACTTAAAACAGTCGCAAAGTCTGTGACCCATGCCAAGTCCTTGTGTGATGATGTTGAGTTTTCAGCCGAAGATGCATCTCGATCTGATCTGAATTTTCTATATGATGTGCTTTCTGTTGCCGTTGGATGTGGCGCTACCACATTAAATATTCCGGATACTGTGGGCTATGTTACTCCATCCGAATATGCTGCTCTTATTGCCAGAGTAACTGCTGAATTCGGTCAGAAAGGAATTATAATTTCAGCACACTGTCATGATGATCTTGGGATGGCTGTTGCAAACACCTTAGCAGCAGTAAAGGCTGGAGCAAGGCAGGTAGAGTGTACAATCAATGGATTAGGTGAACGTGCTGGTAATGCCTCTCTTGAAGAAGTTGTTATGGCGCTTGAGACACGTAAACAGTATTTCGGATATTCTACTCGTATTAAAACACAGCACCTTGTTGGAGCCTCCCAAGCGGTGTCCCGTGCAACTGGTGTTGAAGTTCCCTGTAACAAAGCCATTGTAGGAGCAAATGCATTTGCTCATGAAGCTGGTATTCACCAGGACGGTATGCTAAAGAACAGAGAAACGTACGAGATTATGCAACCTCATCTAGTGGGAGCAACAACTGAGCTTGTATTAGGCAAGCATTCCGGGAAACATGCACTTGCCGAGCGGATAAAGCGCATTAGCGGTAGAAACCTGGGTGGAGAGGAATTGGAACAGTTGTTCAAGCAATTCAAATTACTGGCAGATAATCAACGAATCATAAATGATGCTGATCTCGAACAGCTGATTATGACACAGGCGGTAACAACAATATGATATCTGACTCAAGGAATATGATATCGAGCTCAACTAATATGACTACTGGCTCAAACGATATGATATCAAGCTCAAGTAACATGATATCTAACTCAAATAATGTGGTGTCCAGCTCTAATAAAGATTCAGCAGAATCAACTGAAAAGCCTGGAGATCATAGCCCTTTAACTCTATACGACAAACTCTGGCAGTCGCATCTGGTTCGTCTTGGATCCGGTATGATGCCGTCGGTGCTATACATAGACTTGCACCTGATTCATGAGGTAACTTCCCCTCAGGCATTCGCTCAGATAAAGGGGCGTGGGCTAAAGGTTGCGCGCCCTGACAGAACCTTTGCTACAATGGATCATTCGATACCAACAACTGGTCGGTTAGCAGACGGAACTCTACCGGTTATCGATAGTTCTGCTGCTATGCAGTTGGATCAGTTGGCACGTAATTGCAAGGAAAACGGTATTCAACTGTTCGATATTACGTCAACGAAGCAGGGTATTGTACACGTTATTGGTCCGGAGCTTGGGTTGACTCAGCCAGGAATGACCATTGTATGTGGGGACAGCCATTCCAGCACTCATGGTGCTTTCGGTTCATTAGCCTTTGGAATAGGAACTTCCGAGGTTGCCCATGTCCTTGCAACCCAATGTCTGTTACAGAAAAAATCGAAGTCGATGCGCATTAACATTGATGGGATAATTCCTAAATTTGTTTCTGCCAAGGATGTGATTTTATATGTAATATCAAAGCTGGGTGTAGGTGGAGCAACGGGTCACGTTATTGAATATGCTGGTTCAACGGTAAGAGCTATGTCAATGGATGAACGTATGACTCTTTGCAATATGTCAATTGAAGCAGGAGCACGTGCCGGTATTATCGCTCCGGATGATACAACTTTTCAGTATATAGCTGGCCGGGAGTTTGCACCAACTGGGCAAGAGTTCGACAGAAGTGTTGAGATCTGGAGAAGGCTTGTAAGCGATAGCGATGCAGTGTTCGATATCGAGATAGATGTTGATGTATCCAATCTCACTCCTATGGTTACATATGGTACCAACCCTGGGATGGGAATGCAGATAGAAGAGGCAATTCCATATGATGCTGGGATCTCACAGGCACTGGAGTATATGAAGTTTCAATCCGGTGATAAGATTCTTGGAGCCAAGATAGATATTGCATTTTTAGGTAGTTGCACTAACTCCCGACTGTCTGATCTCCAGGCAGCTGCAGAAGTTATTCAAGGACAGAAAGTTGCTGCTGGTGTGAAGTTTATAGTGGTTCCAGGTTCTAAGAGAGTTAAGTCTGAAGCTGAAGCGTTAGGGCTGGATAAGATATTCATCGAGGCGGGCGCCGAATGGAGAGAGCCTGGGTGTTCAATGTGTTTAGCTATGAATGGCGATACTGCAAATAGAGGGCAGCTAGTGATATCAACAAGCAATCGCAACTTTGAAGGGCGTCAAGGAGCGGGGAGTCGAACTGTACTGGCAAGTCCTATAACAGTAGCTGCTAGCGCTATTGCAGGGAGTATTGCAGATGCCAGATATATCCCTGAACTGATGGGGGCATCAAGATAATGACTACATTAAAAAATGAACAGAAGAGCGAGGCTAGGTCCATAGCTTCAGAAGGACGCGAGGTTCGTTCAATTACTTCGGAAGGAAGTGAGGTTCGCTCGGAAGGGCGTGGGGTCCGCTCAATTGTTTCGGAAGGAATTGTCCTGCCTTTGGATAATGTTGATACAGACCAGATCATACCGGCACGCTTTTTAACTACCGTGAGCAGGGACGGATTGGGCAAGGCGCTCTTCTATGATTGGCGATATGAAGAGAATGGCGAACTAAATCCTAACTCTCCATTTAATAGCATTGCTAGCGATAAAACGTCACCCGTTGGCGCTTCTGCTGGGAATAGTAAAGCCCCGCAGAAATCCATCCTTATTACAGGTGATAACTTCGGTTGTGGCTCATCCAGAGAACATGCGTCCTGGGCTCTGCTCGATTTTGGTATTCGTGCGGTTATCAGTTCGCGCTTTGCAGATATCTTTCGTTCAAACGCACAGAAGAATGGACTGGTATTGGTGGAGCTCTCACCCGAAGATATCAATGTGCTTTCGTCACTTGGATTACCGATTCAGATAAATGTCGAATCCATGACGGTGCAGTGTGGCGAAGGGTTTGTAAGAAACTTCGTTATGGATGAGTTTGATCACTATAAAATATTGAACGGCGTTGACGAGCTGGATTACCTGCTCGAATGCCGCAGTGAAATTAGTGATTACGAAAATAAAAAAACAATCGATAGAGATAATATATAATGGCGTCGAATATCTGTGTTCTTCAAGGTGATGGAATTGGACCAGAAGTTACTGGGGAGGCGGTTCGCTGTATCGCAGCAGTAGCGGAATTGTTTGGTCGTGAATTAAAGTTTGAATATGCATCAATTGGTGGAGATGCTTATGATAGATTTGGTGATCCTCTTCCGCAGATAACGATAAATACTGCCAGAGATAGTGAAGCTATTCTTCTTGGGGCTGTAGGTGGACCAAAATGGGATGGTGTGGACCGATCTCTCCGCCCGGAAGCAGGGCTGCTGAAGTTACGTCGGGAGTTTGGATTATATGCAAACCTCCGGCCGATCCGCTGCATGCCTATCTCCTCTAAAATGTCTCCGTTACGTCCCGAACTGTGCGAGTCGGTCGACATGCTTTTTGTTCGTGAGTTGACCGGAGGAATTTACTTTGGGGAAAAGTATAGAGAGCGTGTCTTAACTGATAAACAGAATAATGGCATCGGCCAGATGGGTGGCTATGTAGACGATAATGCGCCAGGTAACTCTGAAATGGAAGCAACTGATGTCTGTAAATATTCTGAAAGTGAGGTCAGGCGTGTAATAACCTTGGCAGGATGTCTGGCAATGTCCAGATCCGGAAAGATTACATCTGTAGATAAAGCAAACGTACTGGAGACATCACGGCTTTGGAGAGAGGTGGCAACTGAATGCATCAAACGTAATTTCCCTTCTGCTGTAATAACACATCAGCTTGTGGATTCGTGTGCTATGCTTTTGATGCTCGACCCAAAACGGTTTGATGTAATAGTGACGGAGAATATGTTTGGAGATATTCTTACAGATCAGGCTTCGGCTATTGCAGGATCCATAGGCCTGATACCATCTGCTTCGATTGGACCGGATCTTACATCTATATCTGGTCAGGATTCATCGAACCTGTCCAGCGACGATGGTTTTGATCTTAAATCAGCTAGCTTTGCTGATTCCACAGGATTCCCAGGATGGCCGGATGTGCCTAATCATGATCGATCGCCTGGAAGTATAAAGCTCCAGAATTGCTTTGGTGTATATGAGCCGATTCATGGCAGCGCTCCGGATATCGCAGGGGAAGGGCTCGCAAATCCAGTTGGAGCAATTCTTAGCGGCGCTCTTTTAATGAGATATTCGCTTGGCTGGGAAGAGGAGGCTGCTATGCTGGAAGGTGCAGTGGAGCGAGTCTTATCTCAAGGTTTTGGTACTCGTGATCTATTGCCGGAAAAGCTTCAGAAAACAAAAGAGCTAGGAGAGAGAATCGCTTCCGAGATTCTTACCCCTAGCCTTTTGATGAACTAATTAAGACTTATATCTTGTATTAAGATTATTACTCTGCCTTAAAAGCAGCTTCAACAGCTTTTTTGCCGCCAACGACTGGAAGCTTTAACGAGACCTTATCAAGGTCGAGTGTAAGCTCCGTACCTGCTGGTGGCCACAGAGTAAAGTCTTTGTCGCTTGAGAAAACCATTAGTGCTATTCTTGATCCAGCTGGAATGATCTGATCATCTGGCTGGAGATAGAACGACATATCATAGAACTTCCCACTTTTTAGCGGCTCACTTTCTCTGAGTGATTTATAATTCTGTGGATCCGCCCAACCGCGGGTAATGACGCTACCTCTTCCTACTATTACCAGGTACACAGAGAGATTTGCGGTCGGTGCATTTGAAGCGATACTCAACTTGATATTTGACCATCCCGAGAGATGGAGGTCATTCTTTAGGACAGGTGATACGTACATTAAGCGATTTTCGCTTGAATCGGCCTGTGCCAACATCGTTGCCGAGATGGAAACATCGTCCGTAAACTTTTCAGTTCCCTGTGCTTTTTGCTTGGTTAAAGACAGTTCGCCGTTTTTATTACCACCCTTTGCAATGAAGAATTCCACATCCTGTGCGTCCGGATTTGGATATTCTGCATACGGTGTTGGCGTGTTGGCGCGAACATTTTCGCGAATAACCCACGACTTTGGATCTTTTTCTACTGAGTTTTCAACGTCGTAGAGATAGCGTGTGAACCAGCGGTTCATATGCTCGAGTGGTGGTGGGCCACCATGTCCGCCCTGATGGAAATAGATGCGTCTTGGGACGTTGGTTTCCTTGAGTGCATCATAGATGCGAACGCTGTGTTCAGGCATCACGTTCCAGTCGTTAAAGGCATGTGCCATTAAAACGGCAGCCTTGATATTCTTTACACCATTAAGGTAGTCACGGCCCTGCCAGAAGTCATTGTAATCGCCCTTTACACGATCGATACCGGCTTTGATCTGTCCATCACGGATTATGCTGTTGCAGAGATCGCGTTTGGCTGGATCTCCGCTGTTAACCGCATCATAAAGCACATCGATGTCTTCGCCCAGATAGCCGCCAGGGCTGCGGACGAGGCCGAAAGACCTGTAATAGTGATAATATGATGTTAATGGTGCGACAGGGATAATTGCTTTAAGCCCTTCAACGCCTGTTGTTGCGGCAGCAAGTGCCAATGTTCCGTTATAGGAGGTTCCGGTCATGCCAACATTACCGGTGGTCCAATCTGCTGTTACAGTATCAAAGCCATCGGCTGTCTTGTAGCCGGTTGCCTTGCCGTTCAGCCAGTTGATTACGGCCTTTGGAGCGAGAGCTTCATGAGGTGCCCCCATAGGAGAGCAACCCTGCGAAAGCCCAGTACCAGGCGCCTCCGAATGAACTACCGCGAATCCACGGGGAACCCAGGTACGGGCATGTTCGCTTGGGAGAGAATTCTTGGCTGGTGTATATGAAATAGATGGGGCAGCTGAACGACTCGCCGGTTCCGCTCCGATCGGATGCTTCACATTCCAGAAATAGGACTTGCTTGGTGCTATACCGCTGTAATAAGGGCTGGATTCATAGATTACAGGAACCTTAAGACCTTCGGTAGCCGTCTGTTTTTGCCTGGTGACGGACACAAAGATTCTATCTTTTTTTCCATCTCCATCTGAGTCGAATTCGGATTCAACCCATAGAACTTCCTGGATCCACTGTGTTGGATCCGCGAATTCAGGAACAATCTGCGCCTGGCCGTTCTCAAATACTGGCTTGGCTTTGGCAGCACTGGCACTTGAATCCACCTGTGGGGTGGCCTTGGCCTGAGCTGATAAAGCCGAAACCATGCCACCCGATTGCAATGCCGCCGCAGCTAGTGCGAAGGCTAACGAAAGGTTCTTATTCATATGTCTGGAAGTTACGATATGCGCCTTAACGGTGCTATGGGTTGTTGATCTTTATCAGTACTTACACGGATGTATGCCCTGTGAAAGGGGGTTCTCAGTATAAATCCCGATATAATCGTTCGGATATAATGCGTAGACTTTTCACTGATTAATTAGTGAATCGCCCTCCCGTAATAGGTTGGATGCTTGGCGGCTTGGGATGGTTGCTTTGAGTTTTTAAAGCATTCGGCCGGTTACGGGAGGCATAACTACCCTATAAATGAAAATCCTAAGACAGTGCACAAAGGGATTGATGGTTGGTCTTTGCACACTTTTACTCGCCCCTTCTGCTGCTACTGGGCAGAATCAAACACAATCGGCCTGTTGTATACTGAGTGGCACCGTTAGAGACAAGGATGGCGCCGTATTAGCCAGCGTTAAAATCACTGCTCGTGGGCCTCTTAAAGAACTATCCACACTTTCAAATACGCATGGTCAGTATTCATTTACTTTAGGCACTGGCCGTTATGTAATAGTTGCTCAGCGTATGGGATACAAGCCAGGCACAGATACTATAGATGTTGTAGATGGTGGCCAGAACAGGCTGGACATTTTAATGAACAACAATGCCATTACCCTTCAGCAGCAGGTAGTTACAGCTTCGGGTAGCATTTCTTCTCTTCGTGATGCTCCCGCGAGTGTTAGTGTCGTAAGTCGTGAGGATCTGGAAAAGAAGCCTGTGCGAGACATTGTCGACATAATCGGGAGTGTTGAAGGTGTTGCTATTAGTAAAAGCAGCAATCAGAGACAGATCCAGATTCGCGGCTTGGGAAGTGGATACACTATGATTTTAGTCGACGGAAAGCGTGTAAATTCGCAGGCTGCGATGTTTCGCGGTAATGATTTTGACAGTGGATGGATTCCAACTGATGATATAGAGCGTATTGAAGTTGTTAGAGGACCTATGTCATCGTTGTATGGTTCGGATGCGGTTGGTGGTGTAATCAACATTATCACGCGTAAGCCACGTCATAACTGGTCTGGCTTTTTTACCGGCGAAACAATGAGGCAGTCGAATCGCGACGCTGGTGATTCATACAATACAAATTTTGCTGTCGGTGGACCATTGATTGACAATGTTCTGAATGCAAAGTTTGCAGGTAGCTATAATCGTCGTATGGGTGATGGAGCTGTAAACAAAGTATCAACGTTCACAGGTTATGAAGGTCAGAAGAATGGATTTGTAACAGCCTCATTCAACTGGACACCAAACGTAAAAAACGATGCGCTTCTTGATCTGGATTATAGTGACAGGAATCATGCTGGTTTCACCATGAAGCGTGAAGCTGTATCGCTAGTTCATAAAGGGTCGTGGAGCTATGGGACATCAGAAGTTAGAGGCTCATATGACAGAATCAGAAATCTGGTTGGAAACGTTAGCGGCCAGAAAAATCCCAATAAAGCTGTGAACACTAATTTTGGCGGGAAATATGTACTTCCCTGGCTCTCTGCACGACAAACAATCAGCGTTGGTGGTGAAACCAGGATGGATCGACTCAGAGATCCTTCAAACCTGGTGGGCCTGCCTGGTAGCACTGGTACCACAGATCCGGTTACTTCTGTAACTCAGCATGCATTATTTGTTGAAAACGAAATTCGTGTTTTTGAGAATCTTTTGATCACCATTGGGGATCGTTATGATAGGCACGAAAACTTCGGTGGAAATCATAGTCCTCGTGCATATGTAGTGTATCATCCTCTTAAGATGTTAACTGTTAAAGGCGGGATAGCGAGGGCCTTTAAGGCGCCTGGCCTACTTCAAAACAGTCCAAGCTGGGGATCTGTGTCGTGCGGAAGTGCCACGACAGGGTGTTATATAGTTGGTAGTACGCTCCTTAAGCCGGAAACTGGAAATAGTAAGGAGTTTGGTGCTCGGATAGATTCGGAACGCTGGAGTGTAGGATTGACCTGGTTCAGAAATGATCTTAAAGATATGATCGAAATAAATAACAGAACCAGAGATACTGTAGTTGCCAAAACATATCCTAATTATGTTGGGATGCTTCCAGACGGGCGTCCGATTTTTAGATATGAAAATGTTGCGAAGGCTAGAACTCAGGGAGTTGAGGCTACTGCAAGATTGGAGGCCCATGAAAATGTACAGATTACTGCAAATTATACCAATCTGGATGCAAAGAATCTGAGTGGGCCAACACCATTACAGCTGACATACCGTCCCCGTCATAATGCAAATGTGTCGGTAGACTGGCAGGCACTGGAAGCGTTAAATCTTACTCTGGCTTCCATATTTACCGGCAAGCAGTATATATCTGTTCCGGCAAATGGACAGAATGTTCTTCATCAGGGCGGCTATAATACTTTTGATCTTTCGGCGGGCTACAGTGTTAATCGCATGATTAATATTCGGGCCGGGATGCTGAATATCCTTAATAAGAAAGTTGAGCGCGAAGTTGCCAGTGGTTTTAATGAAGAAGGTTCCAGAGTGTTCTTCGCATTGACTACAAGATTTTAATTGTTTGGATATCTTCAGCCTTCCATAAGATTTTTAGGCATTTTTATAATGATAATTGTATGTAAAATACGACACCAGGTAATCCTTGGTGTCGTAGTCTTGTTTGTAGGTATTATGCCGTCCGTGACTGGTGCTCAGATGGCGAGCAGGTCGTCGCTATCATCATCCTCATCTTCATCATCTTTTGCTGAGATAAAGAGCGAGAAGATGAGGCACGTTATAGAATCTATTTCCAGCGAGAAAAGCTATTCAAGCAGGGATAGTATTATTGCATCCTTCTGGAAGGAATTAGAGACTGATGGTTCTCCGATCGTTGAACGGATAGATAGTGACAATTCAACGAAGTTCTACAACGTTACTTTTGTCTGGCGTGGTGATTCTACCTATAATCCCCATATGTGGTGGCCAATTCGTGATGAAGGGCCCAAGGATACAGAGTTTGTTCATGTTCCAGATACAGATATCTGGTATAAAACTGTCACACTTCCAGCTGGCGCTCGAATTTCATATCAGATAGTTCCAAATACTTTAGTAGTTGATGGAAAAGCGGTTAGGCGTAAGATGCTGACTGATGCGAAAGGAGATCCTCTCAATAAAAATAGATGGATGGATTCTTCGAGGATAAAAGAAGGCAGTTACTATTCAACAGTCGAGCTTCCAGGGGCGACGCCTCAGCCATATGTAAGAACGGATTCCTCGGTTTTTGTTGGGCAGCTTACAACTCATAATTATAAGAGCAAAGCCTGGAAGAACACTAGACGTATAACAGTTTATGCGCCTCATGGGTATGAGTCTGCCAAATCGGATAGCAGGATGAATCGTGATGATTCTGTAGACGTTAAAAAATATCCAGTGTTGGTTTTATTTGATGAAGACTTTTATATATATCGAGCAGGCATTAAAACAATTATGGATAATATGATTGCAGCGCGTGTCATTCCACCCATGATAGTTGTTCTGATCGCAAATCCTTCTGCTGCATCGCGGGCTGCTGAGCTTACCTGTAATCCTGATTTTACAGAAGGGCTGGCAAAAGAGTTTATGCCCTGGGTACGCGACAATTATCCAATTACAGATGACCCTGACAAAACATTGATCGGTGGAGCAAGTTATGGAGGATTGGCAGGGGCGTACGCGGCATTAAAATATCCCGCCGTGTTTGGTAAAGTTTTGAGTCAGTCGGGTTCATTTTGGTGGTCGCCAACTCGAAACATCCACACTCCAGAACTCTACAATGAGTTTTCCGAATCTGAATGGCTTATAAAGGAATATGTAAAATCTCCTAAAAAGCCCATCGAGTTTTATCTTGATGCGGGAATTTTTGAGATATCACTTACCAATGATGGTGGCGGTATTCTCGATACCAACAGGCACATGAGAGATGTGCTGCAGGCAAAGGGGTACAAGGTAACTCATAAAGAGTTTATTGGAGGGCATGATTTCTTTAGCTGGCGTGGTACCTTGTCGGATGGGTTGATTGTATTGCTTGGTGTTGATAGCGGATTAAAGTAGCATTGTTCCAAATACAAAACCTGAATACAGAAGTATGATGGGGTGTTCTTCATATAATGAGGTGCTCTTCGCTACTGAAGAAAGTACCCCCCGCTTATTGTCCTCTAAATACGAAATAGACCGCTCCAAGAATACACAATCCAGCCCAGAGATAGTCCAGCTTAAGCGGTTGTTTCATGTAAATAACCGCAAATGGAACAAATACAGCAAGTGTTATTACTTCCTGTAATATTTTTAGCTGTCCAAGAGATAGAACTGTAAATCCAATTCTGTTTGCCGGTACCTGAAGAAGGTATTCGAATAGTGCCAGTCCCCAGCTTAGAAACGCTGCAATATACCAGGGGCGGTGTGAAAGATCTTTTAAATGTGCATACCAGGCAAATGTCATGAAAACATTGGAGCACATTAATAGCAGGGTCGTCCGAAGAATTATCGACATTACGAATGTTTGCTGATTTTAGTGTTTTCGGGTTTTATGTACTCAAAAACTAACGACGTTTGGATATGATCTACTTCACTTCTGGTGGTAAAGCTCGTCATGGTCAGGTCGCGTAGATGGTCTGCATCACGGACTCCGACATGAACCAGGAAGTCCTCCGATCCGGCAACATGATAGCAGGCGATCACCTCCGGGATGGAAATGGCGTGATTGCGAAAGGATTCAACCATTGTTTTCGAGTGCTGGCGCAGTCTTACCGCAATCATTGCCTGTAGATGGATCCCCTTTGCCTTTGGCTCGACCTCTGCGTGAAATCCTTTTATGACGCCGCTGTCTATAAGCCGCTTAACTCTCTCCCAGCAGGTCGAGGGCGCTATGCTGAGATGGGCGGCCAGCTCTTTATTGGAGAGCCGGGCATTATTCCGCAGTAGCGCGACTAGAGCGGAGTCTATTCGATCAAGGCTATATAGTTCGGTCATATATCGAATTATATCCGGTTTTTATCATAGTGCATGTATATGCTTCTATTTTTCTGTGGTTAAGCCGCATTTTTATCAATAGAAAATTTCCAGGAGAGCAGTAGATATGTCAGACCGGCCAAATATGCACCCGGAAAGTCTCATGATGAGCTATGGGTACCGTCCCGAGCTCTCCGAGGGCGCTATCAAGTGCCCGGTATTCCAGACTTCCACATACGTTTTTAGAACTGCCGAAGAAGGAAAGGCTTTCTTTGAAGTGGCGTACGGACTAAGGGAAAAAGGCGCTGATGAGGAGATGGGGCTGATTTATAGCCGAATTAACCATCCTGGCCTCGAAATTCTTCAGGATCGTCTGACTCTGTGGGATGCAGCCGAATCGGCAGCTGTTTTTGAAAGTGGGATGGCGGCTATAACAACAACATTTCTGGAGTTCCTGAGACCAGGTGATGTTTTATTGCACAGCGAGCAGCTTTATGGTGGGACCGATCACTTTATAAGACATGTTTTACCGACCTTTAACATAAAGGCGATCCCGTTCCCCGCGTCGGCAACTGAAGAAGAGTTAATGGCTATTGTCGAGCGGGAGGGGGCTGGTCTTGCTTATGTGGATGGAGCGGAAGAGGGCTTCGGGGCGGAAGGCGCGGCTGCTCATGGCGGTGCTCGGACCTCCCGCAGCCCCGTAAAGATGATCTACGTCGAAACTCCCGCGAATCCGACCAATACACTTGTCGATATTGAGATGTGTGTATCTGTCGCCAAGAAGCTGGGTGGCAACAACAAGGAACGGCCGATCGTTGCTGTAGATAATACCTTCCTTGGTCCAATCTGGCAGCACCCGCTGAAGTTGGGTGCAGATTTAGTTTTGTATTCTGCTACCAAGTATCTTGGCGGCCACAGCGATCTTATCGCGGGTGCGTGTTTAGGCTCCAACGAGCTGATCACTCGTGTTAAGACAATGCGGACATTTCTTGGTACTATGGCAGGGCCATGGACCTCGTGGCTGCTGTTAAGATCGCTCGAAACTCTCAAGCTTAGAATGGAACAGCAGCTGCTTAATACAAAGAAAGTCGTTGAGTTCCTTGAATCCCATCCTGCAGTAATTTCGATCTGCTATCCAGGTTATGAATCGCCAAAGTCAAAGGCAACTGCGCGCGATATGGAAGTGTATGCACGGCAGTGTCTGGCTCAGGGAGCTATGATATCGTTCGAAGTAGCCGGTGGTGAAGCCGAAGCGTTCAAAGTTCTTAACAGCCTGAAGATGATTAAGCTTGCTGTGAGTTTAGGTGGAACAGAATCTCTTGCAGAACATCCCGCTACAATGACTCATGCTGATGTGCCGCTTGAGTTAAAGAGCCGGATTGGAGTTACGCCGGGGTTAGTTCGTCTTTCTGTTGGAGTTGAACACTATAGCGATATTATAGAAGATCTTAAGTCTGCTTTAGGGAGTATATAGTTGTCTGCACTGTAGGAAATATCAGGACGTAAGACCCTTGCACCGCGAAGATAGATATGATGAACTGTCTCGTGGTGTGAGGGTTTTCTTACATGGAGCAATACTCGAATGCACATTGGGAGCGCTCCATTAACCTCCATTTCGGTTGCACATAACATAGGAACTGTGTTCCATCCAATTTCTCTGGCATGTTTAGCTGGAAATGCAGCACGAATATCAGAGGTTGCGGTGAACACTGCACTTATAATGTCCGACTTGGATAGATTGTTTGACTCCAGTATCGAGCTAAGAAGCTCTGTAGTAGCTGTGGATATTGCCTGATCCGTATCTTCGTCGATTGTTATAGCGCCACGGATTCCTATAAGAGTATGGTCGGTAATCTCAG
The DNA here is from genome assembly GCA_040394885.1 of Gemmatimonas phototrophica. Classification (GTDB taxonomy): domain Bacteria; phylum Gemmatimonadota; class Gemmatimonadetes; order Gemmatimonadales; family Gemmatimonadaceae; genus Fen-1247. The sequence continues at coordinate 60,611 of JBEBRK010000011.1, read as the reverse complement.
AGATATCTGCAATATCTGATCGCTCAAGTATGGCGAACTTGGTGAAGTTGTCTGTTCTGTCCTGTATGCATCTTCTTATAATTCTAAGGCCATATACTTCCGCGCACCTTTCGCTGGCGATGGCAACATCCCACACTTTATCCTGAATAAAGCGCGCTGCACCAGCCGTATCATAGAATTCTATAACAGTGGGAGACTTATCTTTGGAAGTGTATTTTTTCTGAAGGGAAGTGATAAAGTCGCTGCACTGCAACAGAGCTGCTGGGTGTGAGATTATTCTGGAAATCAGGGAAAGGTCGTCTTCCTGTAAAGGTGAGTCTTTGTGACAGAGTAGAGCATGTTTTACAGGGATAGATATTTTGGGCAGGCTGTCAATTCTTTCAGAGCTGCCCAAATAATTTTCCATGGCTTGATGGCAAGCCGCAATTGGTCCGATTATGGAATTGTAAATTGGGAGAATTGCATGGCTTATATCACCATGTACCAGCGAAGACAGCACATCTTCAAACGTTTTGTGTGGTGTCAGTTTTATATTGCCGCCCCAATACTGAATGGCGGCTTCTTCACTGTAGCAACCGATCTCTCCCTGGTATCCGACAAGTATGGTCATGTTATAGTTGCCAGTTGACTGTTCTTCCGCATGCAACTGCTATCATGGCAATCCGGCGCATCAATACTGAGAATTCGTTGTAGTTTAACTGTTGATCGGCATCCGAAAGTGCTGATGCTGGATCCGGGTGCACTTCTACAATCAGTCCGTCTGCGCCAGCAGCGATAGCGGCATTTGCCAGAGGTGTGACGTATGAGTTATTTCCTGCTGCGTGGCTTGGATCAACAATGACAGGGAGGTGGGTTTCAGCCTTTAATACTGGTATTGCAGATACATCCAATGTGTTTCTCGTTGCATTTTCAAAGGTACGAATGCCACGTTCGCATAGGACAACAGAGTTATTACCATGCTTCATGATGTATTCAGCTGCAAGTATAAGTTCCTGAATGCGAGCTGAATGTCCACGTTTGAGTAATACTGGCTTACCACATAAGCCCAGCTCCATAAGCAATGGATAGTTTTGCATATTGCGGGCTCCAACCTGAATCATATCTACTTTTTGAGCTACGTCATTAACTAGTCTGACGTCCATCACTTCTGTCACAACCGGGATATTTGTAGAGCTGCGCACCGATTCAAGTATCTCGATTCCATTGCGTCCCAGCCCTTGGAAATCGTATGGAGATGTTCGCGGTTTATATGCGCCACCACGTAACATATCGATGCCCATCTTCGCGAGTGTTGATGCACACTCCTGTGCCATAGCCTCAGATTCTATTGAGCATGGGCCCGCGATCATGACAACCTTATCGCCGCCGATAGACAGGGTTGGTGTAATCTGGACTGGAGTAGTTTTTCTGGAGCCAGAATGGATGTGAGATGCTAACGGGTAGGCCGTGCTTATCGGCCTTCGATCTAGAAGGCCCTCTATAGCGTTAGGTGATGATTGTGGTAATGTGAGCATTTGGGGTGTGGATGATATGGAAAACAAAAAAGCCCCCGGTTGAATTCCGGAGGCTGTAGGGTGTCGGTTTGGCTTATTTACTAACTTTGATTCTTAAGCACACGCAAAACACCAGCCTCCGGGGCTTCCCCAAAAGCTGCTAAAATAAAAGCTGAATGTTGTGGCGTGTGCGATCATAAGATTAAGCTATGCGGTGGCCTCAAGCTTCGCAAGGGGCATAGTTTGGTATAGTTTGACATAGTCATGTCATAGAGGCGATCTTTCAATATGAGCGAAATTTCAAACTCAGCAGATGAGATGGCTGGAATTCCGGAGTCTATATCCAAGGTTCTGCGCAGATTTCAGGCTATGGGGCGCGATGAGAAGATGCAGGCTCTGGTGTCATATTCCAAGAAGCTGGAGCCGTTGCCAGAGAAGTTTGTGGCGATTGATCGCACGAATTACACGATCCCTGAGTGCCAGACCAGAGTGGACATATTCCCACAATACATGGATGGGAAGGTGCACTTCTATGCAGATGTGAATGTCAGACAGTCTCCAACTATTGCTGCATTACTGGCGATTATCTTTTCAGCTGTTAACGATCAACCACCCGAAGTAACATTAGCAATTCCACAAGACTTTGTCAGAGTTTTAATGGACGGTATTGGTTTGCACACCCGTGAAACGGGATTGAATGCAATGTTGACGCGTCTCAAGCGATATGCAAAAGAGGCAATGGCATAATACAAAGTGACCTCCAAAAGTATGGACGCAATGTCCGGCTTTTGGAGGTCACTTTAAACTTTCTTCTTCTTCTTAATAGATATGCTGGCTCCAAAATATTTCTTAGAGCCAGCAACTGTATAAAACGTCTACTGCTATAAGACTATTTTGCCAGCTTAGTTGGCTTTCAAAGGCTTATATGTTTTTGATGCAGGGAAGCCTCTTGCTCTCATCAGTGCGCCAATATCAGGATCACGCTGACGGAAGTTGCGATACGCTGTTGCTGGATCCACAGTGTTTCCAACTGAAAGAATATTCTCCTTCAACTTTCTGGCAACGGTGCTGTCGTAATATCCCCCAGGTGAAGTTGTAAACGCTTCAGCTGCATCGGCTGTAATTGCATCGGCCCACAGGTAGCTATAGTAACCCGCAGAGTAGCTGTCGCTTGAGAAGATATGTGCAAACTGTGGTGTGCGATGGCGCATAACCAGCTGCGATGGCATTCCAAGAGCATCCAGCGTGTTCTTCTCAAATGTGTCTGGAGAAATTTTTGCTGCGCCGGCAAGGTGCAGCTTCATATCGATAAGTGCACTTGAGAGATATTCAACAGTGGAGAAACCCTGATTGAAGGTTGCTGCCTTTTTGATCTTTTCAACTAACTCTGCAGGGATTGGCTCGCCTGCTTCGTTGACTGCAAACTTATTAAGAACTTCCGGTGTTGCTAACCAGCGCTCTAACAGCTGGCTTGGAAACTCTACATAATCGCGCGCTACCGATGTTCCGGATAGTGATGGATAAACAACGTTTGAGTTAAGTCCATGTAATGCATGGCCGAATTCATGGAATAGTGTTGTGGCATCATCCCAGGAAATCAGGATTGGCTTTCCAGCTTCGGCTTTAACGAAGTTAGAGTTGTTCGAAACTATAGTTGTAACATCCTTGTCCATCTTCTGCTGCGTACGGTAGGCGGTCATCCATGCGCCTGAACGCTTGCCCTGGCGGGCATATGGATCAAAATAGAAGAGCCCTACATGCTTGCCATCCTCACCTTTGACCTCCCAGACCTGGAAGTCAGGGTGTGGGACTGGAACGTCACTAACCTGTGAGAACTGGAAACCGAACAGTTGACCTGCAACCCAGAACATTCCATCGCGTAACTTATCGAGCTGCAGATAAGGCTTGATTTCATTCTGATCCAGATCGAACTTGGCTTTGCGAACCTTTTCCATGTAGAAGCGGTAATCCCATGGCTCGATGGTAATATTTGCACCTTCGGAGTCTGCGATTGCCTGCTGTTCTGCGACTTCTTCATTTACGCGAGCAACTGCTGCTGGCCAGACCTGTTCCATGAGATTCATCGCGTTTTCAGGGGTCTTCGCAACCGCATCTTCAACTCGCCAGTGTGCATGAGTTGGGTAGCCAAGAAGCTGAGCGCGCTCTGCTCTGAGTGACAGAATCTGTGTTATGATAGCTTTGTTATCGGTTTCGTTGTTGTTGTCCCCACGGTTAACAAATGCTTTCCAGACCTTTTCTCTTGCAGTACGATTTGTAGCGTATGTAAGGAAGGGATCTACGCTGGAACGAGTGTTTACAACGATATGACCTTCAACCTTGCGCTCTTTTGCTGAACTGGCTGCTCCTGAGAGAAATGATTCTGGAAGACCTTCCAGCTCGGAGCTGTTCAGAACAATGTATGTGTCTTCATCGGCCAGCAGATTCTGATTGAACTTTGTGAATAACTTTGCGAGCTCACCATTGATTTCGGCCACACGCGATTTCTGGGCTGAATCCAATTCCGCCCCGGCTCTACGGAACATATTCCAGTAGACCCATGTGAGGCGCTGTTGTTCAGGTGTTAATGAGTCCCTGTTTTCATATACCGACTTTATGCGTGCATAAAGAGGGGCATTTTGAACTATTTTGTCGCTATGTGCTGCCAGCTGTGGACTGACTCTTGTCTGCACCTCCTGGAATTCAGGGGTGGCAAAGTTGCCAGACCATAATCCGTATGCAGACATGACTCTGTCCAATAGCTGACCAGAGCGTTCCATTGCAGCAATTGTGTTTTCGAACGTTGCTGGCTCGGTCTGATTCGCAATAGAGTCTACTTCTGCTAACTGGTTTGCCATAGCAGCTTCGATGGCTGGCTCAAAATGCTTTACTTCGATCTTGTCAAATGCTGGAACTCCGCCGTAAGGGCCGGTCCAGTCTGCCATCAATGGATTTGATTTCAAATCATTATTCCCCGAATCGCAGGCAATTATAGATGTTGCAAGGGTGCAAAGAAATAACCTTTTCAAATTCTGTTCCTTTCTTCTAGGGTGGTTTTTAGTGCTTTCAACAATCCAGGTAAGTATGGATTCTTTAGTAGTGAACCGGAGTCTATGCCTGGGATCCACATTACAGATGATATTGCCTCGTTTCCGAAGGCTTTCCAGTACAGACGCGGGTCACTCGAGTCAGGTCCCTCTAAATCACCAAGGGTAATAAATAAACTGAGCGGACCATCGTATTTGGATGCAATATAGGTTGAGGCTGCGATCTGGTTGGATGCAATTATAAGATCCTGCAGACGTTCACCATCATCGCCTCTATAAACATCAAGCTTTGTAGCCATGTCGGTGGCTGCTCCAAGCTTTTGTCTGATATAGTTGAGTCTTTTTCCTTTGGGTATAGCAGAAAATTCTTTGATGTTGCGCTTCAAAGCATCGGCCAGATATAAAAACTGCTGCCCGGTTTCCGAAGCGGCTTTTGGGACAGGCACCATGTCCTGCGGCCAGGTGTCGATCAGTCCCAGAAATTCCACCTCTTCGCCCTCGGCTTTTAATTGCTGGGCCATTTCAAAAGCAACTATCCCGCCGATACAGAATCCAACAAAGTTGTAAGGCCCTTGTGGCTGTACCTTTTTAACGTCTGCTACAAAGTGTCTGGCAATAGATGGAAGATCATTTAATGGATCGCTCTCTCCTTCAAGTCCGACAGACCGGAGGCCATACAGAGGACGATCCTGTCCAAGTCCAGTTGCGAACTCTTCGTAGCCGATAACATTTCCGTTTACTCCTGGAATAAAGAAGAGAGGCGGAAGATCTCCATGAGGTTGAACTGCAACAGCACGGAGATGGAGATCGATCTCGTTGTTATCTGCTAATGTTATGGCCATGGCAGCAACTGTCTGGCCTTGGAATATCACTGCTACCGGCACGCGGATATTTAATGCCCGCTCTATCCCAGAGAGTAAGCGTATCCCCAGCAGCGAATTGCCTCCAAGATCGAAAAAGTTGTCGTTACGACCAATGTTCTTGACTCCAAGTACCTTTTCCCAGATCTGAATCAATTTGCGTTCTAACTCAGACTGCGGGGCCTGATCTTCATCGCCGCCATGAACCTTATTATCGGATGCTGGAGCTGGAAGCGCCTTACGATCAACCTTTCCATTTGGTGTTAATGGAAAGCTGCCAAGAGGTACAAATGTCGCCGGAACCATAAATGATGGTAGCGACTTGCTGAGGAATTCGCGAAGCTCTTCCCTGAGATGGGAAAACTCGCCGGGGTCCGCAGTATTCTGTAACTCACGATTGCTGCCGATGATATATGCCACCAATCTCTGGTCGCCAGGCGTGTCCTCACGTGCAACCACAACGGCCTGTTGAATCTCGGGGTGTTTAACTAGAACAGCTTCAATTTCACCTAACTCGATTCTATAACCACGAACTTTAACCTGATTATCGAGACGGCCGATGTATTCCAGTTGCCCGTCAGGATTCATCCTTACCTGATCGCCAGTTCTGTACATCTTTCTGGTTTGCGCAGCACCATCGTCTATAGCAGTACCCTCGTCTATAGTAGATGCTTTCTTTGACCCAAAAACATCTTCAACAAATCGCTCTGACGTCAGGTCCGGACGGTTTAAATATCCACGGCTTACGCCATCGCCAGCGATATACAGTTCACCAGGTATGCCGATTGGTAAACGGTTGCTGTTTTCATCCAGGACATATACCTGGGTGTTTGCAAGCGGCCGACCTATCGAAACAGGTGAATCAGATTTCTCTACAAGTACAGAGGTCGACCATATTGTAGTTTCAGTTGGCCCGTATACGTTCCACAGCTCAGCTCCTGTAGCGAGAATTGCGTTTGCCAAAGATCTTGGCAGGGCTTCTCCTCCACAAAGAATTCTTAAGCCTTCACCATCCTTCCATCCCGAGTCCAGGAGGAAGCGCCACATCGCTGGGGTCGCCTGTATAAATGTAGTACCGGAGGCCTTTATCTCTCGGGCGAGTGCCCTCGGATCTGCAAGTGTCTGTCTTGAGGAGATAACCACCTTCGCGCCCGAGATAAGCGGCAGGTACAGCTCCAGGCCGGCAATATCAAAGGAAAGTGTAGTAACTGAGAAGATAATATCCGACTCAACAAATCCTGGCTGCTCTTTTATGGAATACAGCAGGTTTACCAGAGAACGGTGCTCAATAAGAACACCCTTTGGCTTTCCTGTAGAACCAGATGTGTAGATGACGTAAGCCACATCTGTTGCAGATAGCTCGAGCGACTGGTTTTCGTCGCTGCGTGATTTTATTACTTCTGATTCTTTATCTACAAGAACAACTGTAGCCTGTGGAGCGCTAGCGATCGTATTGGATAGAGATTCAAACTTAGATTCGGAAATAATGGCTGCGAGCCTTGCGTCTTCTGCCATATAAACCAACCTGTCCTGAGGATAAGTTGGATCTAACGGAACATACGCTGCGCCAGCTTTCCATACTGCCAGCACTGAGACGAGCATAGCTGCATCTCTGTCGAGACACACACCGACCAGTGAGCCTCTTGAGACACCATTTTCCAGAAGATGCCTGGCAAGTTGATTGGCTCGTCTGTTCAGCTCGTTATATGTTAGCTGCTTCGATTTCGATACAACAGCTGTGCTGTTTGCGCGTTCTATGGCCTGACGTTCAATCAGCTGTGCTGTTGTAACATCTTTCGGATATTCTCTAGCTGTCTCGTTCCAGCTGTCGAGTTGAGCGCTCTCTGCATCAGAAAGAATCTCAAGAGAATTAATCTTCGCGTCAAACTGGTTGGCGATAGCGCGTGCCAGCGTGGAGTAGTGGCCAGCAAATCTTTCTATCGTACCCAGCTCAAACAGATTCACATTATACTCTAATGTTCCAAGTAGCCCATCCTTGGCATCTTCCATGTACAGGCTAAGGTCGAAGATAGAGCCGCCTGTAAAATCCTGATGTTTTCCACCGCTGGGTGTGTTGTTTAGAATAAAGCCGGTTCTGAACAACGAGGCATTGGAGGGGAATTTGTTGTGTCTGGCAAGTTCCACAACTTTTTCGAATGGATAATCTTTATGTTCAAAAGATTCCAGCATCGAGTTGTGAATCTGTTTTGCTACACTTGCGAACGGTGTTTCCCCGTCAAACTTTGTACGCACAATTATAGTGTTGATGAAGATACCGATCATATCCTCTAGCTCAACACTATAGCGATTCGTAACTGGTGAACCTACCAGTATGTCCTGTTGGCCTGAATATCTGTGCAGGACAACCTTGAATATGCCGAGCAGTACGCTGTATAGCGTAACGCCGTTCTGGCGAGCCAAAGACCTCAGCCTGTCAGAGACTTCTGCTGATAATTTGAATTGGTATGAATCGCCAACTACATCTGTTAATGAAGATGATACTGGCTTGGTTGGGAGCTCAAGAGCCGGTATTGGACCCTTGATTATCTCATTCCAGTAATTGGCGTGATCCTGCTGATCGTGTGATGCGAACCAGGCCTGTTCGGAGTTTGCAAAGTCAAGATACTGAAACTTCGACGATGATGATGACGAACTCCCGTCTATAAGCCGGTCTATCAGAATTCCAAGCGACCATGCATCCGATATTATATGATGTATCGGAATGAGCAGTATTCTGGTGCCGTCGCGCAGTCTTAAGAGCTCGAACCGTACTGAAACTTCTGCCTCAAGTTTGAACGGCTGACGCATAATCTCGTACTGAATTTCACGCTGACGGGCTATATCGTCACTGGCTACATCCACATCCCGTATATAAAGATGTGGTTCAGCTTCTATAACACGCTGAAATGGAATACCATCGCGTTCGGGAAATATCGTACGTAGTGAGTGGTTGTCACGAACCAGTGCAGAGATACGGGATTCAAGCTCTTCATTAGAGAGGCTTTCTGGCACTACAGCACTTACAGCGAGATTATACGATACATCCCGCGGATTTAATCTGTATAAAAACCAGAGCCGCTGCTGAGCAAAAGACAGTGGACCTTCGGTAGGATCAGGCGATTGAGTGAGTACAAAATCTGTCCCGGTGCCCAGATAGGCGAGGAGTTGATCTCGGCGGTCTGCTATTTCAGCACGAAGTTCAGGCGTCATTGCACCATCTGGTGCATTCACGCTTAATTTGTCGCCCTTACGGGTAAGACGAATGTCTAACCCATTAAGTCTGGCGATAAATTGAGCAGTGGTCAAAACTCTATCTCCTCTCTGCCTTCATCTGGTGGGGCAGATTGTTTGTCTATAACGAGGCTTAGCTCCTTGATTGTTGGAGCGTCAAAAATAGTTCTGAGTGGAAGCCTCATATCAAAACGCTGATGTATGCGAGTCATGAGACTTGTTGCCAGAAGTGAGTGGCCGCCAAGTTCAAAGAAGTTGTCTTCCGATCCAATTGATGCCAGCCCCAGAAGAGATTCCCAGGTCTCTGCCAGGAACTTCTCAGTTTCAGAAGATGGGGCTATGAATTCCTGATTGATGTCAGGGCGTTCATATGAATTCTGATGATTCTCCGCAGACTGGGTGGAATCAGTATTCTGTAGAGAATCTACTCCTGCACCACCAAGTGACCGGAGAGGCAGCAGGAACTTCTTACGCTCAAATGGATAAGTTGGTAACGATGTTTTATATGGCAGATCATCGGAATAAAAGGCATCCCAGTTAATCTCCAGGCCAGCAGCCCAAAGCCTTCCGATGCTTTCTGCAAACACAGCCGAAGATGAAGTGTCATCCATGGCGTGCGGAGTTGTGTTGATTGTCTGGTTCTTTGCCCCTTGTAGCGACTGACGGGTTAAAGTTGCCAGAGTTTTTCCAGGGCCAACTTCAACAAAAACCATCCCGTCAATCCTGGATAATTCGGTAACACCTTCCGAGAAACGAACTGTATGTCTCAGATGGTCTGCCCAATACTCGGGAGATGTTGCCTGTTCCGCAGTTATCCATGTGCCCGTACGGTTTGAGATGTACGGGATTGTGGGGGTATTCAGATTAACCGATTTAAAAGCTTCAATAAATGGAGCGATCGCTGCATCCATCATGCTGGAGTGGAAGGCATGAGATGTGTGCAGCGGCCGGACTTCTATCTCTCTTTTTGCTAAGCTTTCGATAAATGAGTCGATGGCGTTGCCTGGACCTGCAACAACACACAGCTCAGGAGTATTTATAGCGGCGATTGTAAGTGGTTCGTTCACAAGCGGCGCCAGTTCAGCTTCCGATAGCGGTACTGCCACCATCTTGCCCGGCTCCATCGATTGCATCAGCCGGCCGCGTTCACTTACGAGCTTCATGCCATCAGATACAGACATAACTCCAGCCAAGCATGCAGCAACATATTCACCGATGCTGTGGCCCATCATTGCAGTTGGGCTGATACCTGCATGTATGAGTGTACGAGCCAGGGCGTATTCAATTGCAAATAGTGCTGGCTGTGTGTAGCTGGTCTGAGTGAGTTTGTTGCTCGTATTGGCTGCTGCTGTATCTGGATTGTTGCCGCTACTACTGCTGCCATTGCTGTTGCCACTGCTGCCGCCGCTACTGTTGCCGCCACTGCTATCGTCAGTCGATACTTTGGAGCCGCTTTCAAAACCAAGGATGGTGCTTTTTAGATCCTGACCAAATGAAGCCGGAAGCGCAGCGATGCACTCATCGAAATACCGTCTGAAAGTTGCATTTTCATTATACAGATCTCGGCACATCCCAACGTACTGACTCCCCTGTCCGCTAAACAGAAATGTTACAGGAGGGTTGTCGTTGAGGTTGCCAGCATCCAGATAGGTAACACCGGTCTTCCGTTCGCCTCGCAAGGCTGAAATGGCGTCACCTATTGAGTTGGCCGTTATTGTCTGTCTATGTTCGAATCGTTTGCGGCCAGTCTGTAGTGTATATGCTACATCTGACAGCGAAAGATGACTCTCTCTGTCCAGATGATCTGCCAGATTGGAAGCCGTCTGTGAAAGAGCGGCTTTAGAGCGTGCGGACAGAACAAGTGTGTGTGTGACAGCGTTGCTATCATCATCATCGAACTGAAACGAATACTCACGTGCAGGCGCTTCTTCCAGAATCGCATGGGCGTTGGTTCCACCAATTCCAAATGAGCTGACGGCAGCACGTCTGGGGTGTGAATTGCTCTTCCAGTCTATAGTCTTTGTGTTTACGAAAAACGGACTATTCTCGAAGTCGATCTGAGGATTCGGTGTTTCGAAGTTGATAGTTGCTGGAATCTTTCTGTTTTCCAGACAGAGCACGGTTTTAATAAATCCAGCAACGCCGGCTGCCACATCCAAATGACCTATGTTGCTCTTTCCAGATCCTAATGCGCAGAACTGTTTCCGGTCGGTGGACTCAGCGAAAACCTGCGTAAGCGCTGTAACTTCGATAGGATCGCCTAACTGTGTTCCGGTTCCGTGAGCCTCTACAAAGCCGATACTTTCGATATTGCTGGAGTCGATTCCCGCCGTTGCCTGAGCAAGTGCAATACATTCAGCCTGTCCATCAACGCTTGGTGCAGAGAAGCCAACCTTGCCCGCTCCATCGTTGTTGATTGATGCTGATAGAATTACTGCACGGATCTGATCTCTGTCGCGAATAGCATCTGATAGGCGTTTCAAAACAACTACTCCAGCACCTGGACTAAACCTGGTGCCACGCGCATTGGAGTCAAATGGACGGCAATGTCCGTCTGGCGAGAGGATCATTCCATCCATAAACAGATACCCGGCTGTCTGCGGATGAGCTATCGAGACGCCGCCGGCTAAAGCCATGTCGCATTCATAATCTACCAGGCTCTGCCATGCTCTTTGCACAGCAACCAGAGAGGTAGAGCAGGCGGTCTGAACTGTGGCAGCTGCTCCCTTTAGATCGAGTTTATATGAAACGCGGGTGGCCAGATAATCTTTGTCGTTCCCAAGCTGAGCTGAATAAGCTGTTATGGGATCGTTTAAAACGGAGCTGCCCGCTATATGTCTAAGGAGGTAGGTATTGTAGCCAGCTCCCGCATAAACGGAGATGCTTCCAGGGTATTTATCGCAGATATAACCAGCATCTTCTATCGCTTCCCAGCAGCATTCCAGAAAAACTCTTTGTTGCGGATCTATTAGCTCCGCTTCACGCGCATTAATTCCGAAGAAGTTCGCATCAAACATCTCCGAACCTTTCAATAGAGATGCTTTTCTTACGTAGTTCGGATCCTTGATCTTTTCAGCGTCGGCACCTGCACTTAGAAGCTCATCATCCGACAGGTCTGTCAGTGCTTCCGCGCCATCCAGAAGATTTTGCCAGAACTGCGATACACTATTGGCATCTGGGAAGCGCCCAGACATGCCAACTACTGCAACAGCTGAATTAGGATAAGAACTTTCGGATGCGTTCATGGTCAGATGGCTAATGCTTTGGTCTCGTACGATTTTGCAACATTGCACGTTCACGGGCCTGTGATGTGAATGAGCGTTTATTACTCTCGGATGTATTCATGCTTCCACCAATTGTACTATCTATAAACTTGGTTATGGCAGAAATCGTTGGGCTTCGAAAAAGTTCGACCAGTGGGAAGTTAATTGTATACTTCTGCTGCAGCTCATTCTGTAAACGAGCCGCTAGCAGTGAGTCTCCCCCAAGATCGAAGAAATTTTCGTTGGAACCAACCTTTTCTAACTTTAAAACCTCTTTCCAGATTGATGCGACCTCTGACTCCAACCCTAAAGTCGGGGCTATAAACTGAGCAGCAGCGCTTCGCTGAAGCTTTGGTACCGGAAGATTCCGACTGTCTACCTTCCCGCTTGGTGTCAGCGGAAAGGAGTCCATAGTCATGAATAACGCTGGAACCATATAAGGCGGGAGCTGTTGGCCGAGCATCAGCTTAAGCGATTCCGGGTCAACTGAGCGACCGGTCGTCGGCTGCACATATGCAACTATACGTTTGTCACCAGGGGAATCTTCTCTAACCACGACAACAGCTTTCTTAATAGACGGGTCTGTGGCAAGCTGTGACTCGATTTCGCCTAGTTCAATACGGAAACCTCTGACTTTCACCTGATTATCCAACCGGCCGGTACATTCAAGTTCGCCGCTGCTGCTAAACCGCCCCTGATCCCCAGTCTGGTACATTCTGGCATTCGGGGCTTTCGAGAATGGATCTCTAACAAAACGTTCTTTCGTCAGATCATCTCTGTTTAAATATCCAACCGCAACACCTACACCGCCTAAGAAAATCTCCCCTAATACATTAGGAGGGGCAAGTTCACCGGCCTCGTTTAGGACATAAACGCAATAATTGGGAAACGGTCGCCCGACGTATATTCTTTCAGCGTTCTCAGGGACATTATAGAAATGAGAATAAATAGAAACTTCGGTCGGACCATAGAGGTTCCAGAGGGATGCGCCGGTGCTTAAGAGAGAGTACGCCAGCTCCTTTGTGAGTGCCTCGCCACCGGAATAGATGGTCATTCCTCTACCATCCTTCCAGCCAGCGTCCAGTATCAACCGCCAAAGTGCAGGGGTTGCCTGCATAAAGGTCGGTTTGGATTCGGACATTAATCCCTTAAGCCTGGTTCCGTCAGCCGCAAGAGAGAAGGGAGCGACCGTAACCGTTCCTCCGGTAATAAGCGGCATATAATATTCGGCGATGGATACGTCGAACGATACTGCACTGACCGAAAAGAAGTTATCAGCCTCTTTAAAGTTGGTCCTGTCGCGTAGAGCTAATATGAAGTTGGCGACTCCCAGATGCCGTATCATCACTCCTTTAGGGCGTCCGGTCGATCCGGATGTGTAGATGATATAAGCAAGATCGTCTGGCGAACGCTGGATATCAGGTACTGTACTGGGCTGCGAAGCAATCTTGTTGGAATCTTTATCCAGATATACAATCGTAGCTTTAGACGCATCAACTTCCACTAGTGAAGCCAGGCTCTCTTCTGTTATGAGAGCTTCAATGGCGGAATCGTCCGCCATGTATGCCAGGCGATCTTTAGGATAGGTTGAATCGAGTGGTACATATGCAGCTCCCGCCTTCCAGATTGCGAGGGCAGAGATGACGATGTTTGGTGACCGTTCGACGCAGATTCCAACCTTGCTCTTTGGGTGGACTCCAACTTCAATAAGGTAGTTTGCGAGGCGATTCGCTTCAGCTTCCAGTTCGCTGTAAGTAAGCAAACGGACGCCATCAGTGATAGCAATCTTGTTCGGTGTTTTTTGTGCCTGTTCAGATATCAGATCTCCAACGCATCTGTTGAAATCCCAATTCCCAGAATCAGATGGATTCCAATCTCCTAAAATTCGTGCACGTTCTTCATCTGTAACAATCGGAAAGTTCAGGATTCCAATATCCTTGTTTTCCATGATTGCGTTTAAGACGATCTTGAATCGCGTCAGGAAAAGCCTGGCTGTCGCAGCTTCCTGAATCGCTGAATTGTAGGTCAGGGAGAGTTCAACTTTTCCGTCGCAATCCAACACTGAAAGTGAAAGATCTGCATCTGCAGTTAATCTGTTCTTTCGGATATCAGGGTTTTGGGTAACCGTTGCTGTATCTGCGGTTAACCCGTTTTCCTGTTTTCCCTCAGATTGTTGTGCCGCAGCTTTGGCGTCTTTGGCATACCTAAAGGCAGTTTGAAATGCCGGCAGGTTCGAAACCTCTCTCGACGCCTGTACTGCTTCCAGAAACTGCAATAGTTCAGGTGTTGTGTGCGAAAGAGATGTCGAAACAGCTTCTGCTATTATTTTGAGCGCCGAACGCAGGTGCGGATTTTCGGATATATCCGTTCTTACAGGTAGAGGGATACTGTCAGCGGCTTCCGCATCCGAAGAAAATGCACTGATAACATCGTAGTGGGACGCGAGTCGGGCTACAGTTATCTGAAACGCAGCGAACAAAATCACATCTGCCTTGAGCGATAATTTCTGTTCTGCTGCTTTTAGCGCTTCGTGTTCCTGTGCTGATAATCCGTCAACAACTTTATCGAATTGTGGTGTAGTGAGTCCCCTTGGCTTATCGAATGCTATTTCAATTTCAGCAGCAGAGTTAGCTAGCAGCTTTTGCCAAAACGATAAATCTCCTGCGGTCGTCCCAGGCTTTGGCGAGCCAAGGGCGGCGATTATGTCGCTTTTATTGACACGAATCTCATTCTGAATATCTGGTGTGAGTGCTCCTTTTGGTGCACTCACACTGAACTTTTCTCCGTCTAGCTTAATTTCAATCTCTAGACTTCTGAGCTTCGCCAATAATTCAGCTATCGAATTTGGCATGGAGTTCTACCCCGTAGCTTAGACGTGATGTGGATTGGGAAGCTTGATAGGGACTTCTAATTCAGAGTCAGGTGTTGGAACCCAATCTACAACTTTACCATCATCCAATTTCACGACCCTATCACCCATTGAGAAGTAGCGATCGTCGTGAGTTATAACTACAACCGCCTTTCCTCTGTTACGAAGGTCCGGAAGGAGCTTCGAATAAAATATCTTCTTGTACTCTGGATCCTGATCCGCTGCCCATTCATCGAAAACATAAATTGGCCTGTCTTCTAAATACGCTGTAACCAGTGCCAATCTTTTACGCTGTCCTGTTGAAAGCTGAGTTGTTGTAAACTCAAGACCGTGCGCGCCTGATCTGATCGATACCTTGTGATCGATCTGAAGCAGCTTCAGATACTTTAATGCGTTCGTTTCAAGGTCGGGTGAATTCAATCCGAGGAGCTTGTCGAATACAAATACTTCAGCGAAAACAACCGAAAAGTTCTCTCTGTACAATTCCCGTGAAAACTCTGTGACTTCTTTGCCGTCGATCTTGAGACTTCCGCTCGATGGTGCGTACAGGCCGGTTAAAACTTTAACGAAGGTACTCTTTCCACTTCCATTTCCGCCGATAACGAACACCAGCTCGCCAGGAGCCAGGCTGAAATCAAGAGGGCCAAGTGCAAATGGATGATCACCATCTTTTATCTGAGATTTAGATGCGTACGTAAACGCAATGTCTTTCATCTCAATGTGGGAGGCCTTTGGTAGTTGTCTTTCGGAGACTTCTGTGGAAGAGGACTTTCCATCGGTGAGCTCGTTATAGTGAGCTACTGAGTGCTGTTCGATGGATTTGTTTAGCTTGTCAATCCTCTCGAGCGCGACCTTTCCCTGTGCAATCGGCGGTAAGGACCCTATGATGTTCCAGAGCGGAGTCATCATGTACAACATCGCAAACATATAACCTGTTAATGCTTCCGGGCTCGCCTCTAATAATATGGGAGATACGAAGAGCACTAATGCCATAAGGGCATGATAAAGCGTTTGTACCCATCCCTCGGCAATTGCGTAGTTTTTTGTAGCTACAATATTGTTGGAGCGGTATTCCTGAGCTGCGCGGTTGATCTCCTGATTGAGGAACGAATCTCTGCGATCCTTGTGGAGCATCAACTCCTTGATGCCGCCGGTCAGTGTTCTGAAGTGCTCGAACAGGCGCTCTCTTGCATCACGTGCTGCCTGAATACGCGCTACCGCTCTCGTATGCAGGAGCTTGTAGACTCCAACGCCCAGCAAGCCGACGATCATAGCGCCGAGGAACATGGTCTTTGACAGCCAGGCTATGTAAAGGCTGCAACCTATTACTATAGAAGCGTTCATCGCCAGCTGCGGCATGACCTGTACAGCCCATGTCACTGCTCCGACGTCGTCTGTAAGGGTGGTCATGATGTTGGCGCCACCATGCCTTTCAATTACACGTAGTGGTGCATTGAGTACGCGACCACAAAGGCTGATCGAAAGGTTGAGAATCGTAGTCTGCGAGAATTTTACCAGCAACAGCTGGGACGCAGCGTTTGAAACGATTTTAGCTACTGCCAACGCAATGAACCCGCTGATTAGCAGTGTGGTTATGTGATGGTCTTTATTTAAAGCCTGGTTTACAAGTGCCAGAATACCGGCACTGCAAAGCCCCGCTATGACGCCTGACACAGTCATAAAAATGACAGTGCCTCGAGCGTTTTTTAATAACTGTCCGTAAACTTTAAAAGAATTTGCTTTCATTAATTCCGCGCCCTTATGTCTTGCACGGACGGTAGTAAGAGGTGGTAATCGCTGTCGAATTCTAACGTTCGTGTGGGGCTAATACTAGGGATCGGGATGCCCATGGTACGGTCGTGTATATTTGTCCAAGAACCACCTCTTGTTAAGATCATATAAATGAACCTGCCCACCGAAAAGTTATCATGCTTTGCAATTTCTGCTCCCGGCCTTGAACAGCTCACTTTAAAAGAGCTGGAGAGGCTGGAGGTAGGAGATGTAAAGCTAGTTCGTGGCGGGGTGGAGTGGGAAGGAACGCTGCGAAGTGTTTACATGGCCAATCTCTGGTCCAGGACGGCCAGCCGCGTTGTAATCAGAATCGGTCAGTTTTACGCGAGTAACTTTGCGGAACTCGAACGCAAGGCGAAGAAGGTGGATTGGGCTCATTATATAGGTAGGGGCCGAGAGCTGCGTTTTAAGGTCACCTGTAAAAAATCCCGTCTTTATCACAGTGATGCTGTGGCAGAGAGGTTTGCCAGGGTGATTCATGGCATAGCGGGTCCTGGTACTTCGAGTGTGATAAAGGATATAGACGACGAAACGGCCCCGAGCGATGCGCAGATAGTTCTGGTGAGAATCGAGAGAGATCAGGTGGTCATAAGTCTGGATAGCTCCGGAGAGTTGCTTCATCGTCGCGGATACAGAAAGGAGATTGCCAAGGCGCCGTTGCGCGAGACTATAGCTGCAGCAATGGTCCTGGCCAGCGGCTGGGACATGCGGGGCCCATTTATAGACCCAATGTGTGGTTCTGGTACCATTCCTATAGAAGCGGTAATGATCGCCCGCAAAATGGCTCCGGGAAGAAGTCGAGCATTTGGTTTTCAAAGCTGGCCTGGGTTTGATTCTGGCTTGTGGAAAAGGTGTCTTGATGATGCCTTATCAGGCGAAGTACCTCTAAGTGGCGTTATAGTGAGAGGTTCGGATCGTGATGCTGGCGCTATTGAGGCTGCTGTGTCAAATGCAAAACGGGCTGGTATTGAAGGGGATGTCGATTTTGCGATTGGTGCAATTTCCAATGTTGAGCCGATCTCGGAACGTTGCTGGATAGTCAGTAATCCTCCTTATGGTGCCCGTATTGGGGATTCTACTGTACGTAATCTGTATGCTCAGATGGGCAAGGTTGTCCGTGAGTGTTATCCGGCTGCAACAGTCGGGTTATTGAGTCCAGATCGCGGGCTGGATCGTCAGTTGGGGCTTAAGTTCAAAACTCGACTGACGCTCAGTAACGGTGGTATTCCGGTTCAGTTTGTACAAAGCAGTTAGGTTTTTGGGAAGAAATAGACATTTCTTGCGACTTGTTCAGCCATTTTGGGACTGAAGGTGCTAGATTTTACGGTTAGGTAGCTAACCACCTAAGGAAAATTGTTTGTTTAATTCATCCCCCCAAAAAACTGGATGCAGCTGCGTTAGGATAGGGAAAGAGTGTGATGGCTGCGATCACGACTTCCTTTCAAACGTCTCCCATGAGCTGCGAACTCCGCTAACCACTCTTACTGGTTATGGGGAGCTTTTGTTGGATGGGGTGTACGGTGAGCTGAATTCGGGTCAGTCGGAAACAGTAGAAAGGATGCGGGTTGTAGCTCAGAAAATGAGCAACCTGATAGAATCCCTGCTTACATATGCGAATCTTCAGGCTGAAAAGGAGCGGGTTCGGATTGGGCCGGAGTACCTGGTTTCAGAGGTTGTCTCCGATGCGCTTCTGGTGGTGGAGCCGAATGCAAGGAAGGCGGGTGTGAGTCTGGAAGGCCAGATTGAAGATCCGATGACGGTGATGTCGATTGATCGTGATAAAGTACGTCAGATTTTGGTCTATCTCCTGGAAAATGCAATTAAGTTTTCGGCGAACGAAATACACTCGAAAGAGACGGTTTTGCGGGCCCACAAAGACGGTGAATATGTCGTGTTTACAATAGTGGATAATGGAATTGGAATCCCTTCGGAAAATCACGGGAAGATCTTTGAAGCCTTTGTCCAATTGGATACTGGTCTGACGCGTCAGCATGGGGGAATTGGATTGGGACTGTACCTGGCTAAACAGCTGGCACTGCTGGTAGACGGCAATATTTCTGTAGAGTCTGAACCGGGTTTTGGAAGCAAATTCACATTCACCGTTCCGGCCGCTTTTTCTCCCCTACTTTCATAGTAAGATGTTAAATTCCATGGGCAATGAAAACCCACACGATTACGAGCGTTTTTAACGACGGCTATATAGCCGAAGTGTATGACGCTTTCCGAAAGGACCCAGCGTCGGTTGATGAATCCTGGCGCCAGTTCTTCCAGTTCGCTGAGCGCCTTGGTGGCGGCTCCTCCGGCATCGATGCCGACAAACTACAAATTGTTGCTCACGCAGCTTCGTTGCTCAATTCTATCAGGGCATATGGACATAGTAGCGTAGCAGTAGATCCTCTGGGAACCGTACCACCTGGTGCTCCAGAGCTAACCCTTGAGTACCATGGCCTGACCGAGGACGATCTCCGGTCGCTGCCAGGTTCCGCTCTTGGTACCGCCGATAACACTGTTTTGGAAGCGGTTACCCGCCTGCGCGGGCTCTACTGCTCCACCATTGGCTTTGAGTTTGAGCACATTGGTACAGGTGCGGAACGCGAGTGGTTCAGAGAGTCTATCGATAGTGGTAAATATCATAAGCCACTATCGAATGAAGAACGTATTGAGATATTAAAGCGCCTCACTCAGGTTGATACCTTTGAGCGTTTCCTGGGGCGTGTGTATCAGGGATATAAGCGTTTCTCCATAGAAGGAAGTGACGCATTAATCCCTATGCTGGATGAATGTATTGCAGAGTCATCACGTGCTGGTGCACGTGATCTCGGGATAGCTATGGCACACCGTGGCAGAATTAACGTTCTGACTCATACTATGGGCCAGCCATATGCTTCCATCTTCAATGAGTTTGAAGGTAAGCAGCCAGCAGAACCGGATGTTGATTCGACCGGTGACGTTAAGTATCACCTTGGATATGTGAACCATCGCGAGATTGATGGCAATACTATCAGTCTTACACTTGTTCCAAACCCAAGTCACCTTGAGTTCGTTAACCCTGTGTTGGGTGGGGTTGTACGTGCCAAGCAGCGCACAGAAGATGGTGGAATGTCTGAGACTGCAGTTGTCCCAGTCTGTATACATGGTGACGCAGCATTCTCTGGTGAAGGCATAGTTCCTGAAACTTTGAATCTTTCATTGCTCAAAGGATTCAGGAATGGTGGTACAATTCACATCATTGTAAACAATCAGATCGGCTTCACAACAGATCCAAGTGATAGCCGTTCAACTCGTTATTCGAGTGACCTTGCAAAGGGTTTCGATATCCCTGTATTGCGTGTGAATGGAGATAATCCAGAGGCTTGCATTCAGGCTATCAGGCTCGCAGTTGCGTATCGCTTCAAGTTCAAGAAAGACATTCTTATAGACCTGGTGAGTTATCGCAGGCATGGGCACAACGAGACTGATGAGCCTATGTTTACACAGCCAGAGCTTTACACAAAGATCAAGTCACACAAGACTCCGCGTGAAGTCTGGGCAGGTAAGCTGGCTTCTGAAGGTGTGCTGTCATCATCCGAAGCAGAAAAGCTTGTGACTGATTTTGTTGCACTTCTCGAAGTGGATCTCGCAGGTCCGCGCGATGGTAGCGAAGGGAAGAAAAAAGGTAAGGCTAATGGCTTGCCAGCTCCTTCTCCGCAGTCCGATAGTGCAGCTCATAACACTGCAGTCGCGGCAGAAAAACTGATCGATTATAACGATCAGCTTCTTAAGTGGCCTGAAGGGTTGAATGTAAACTCAAGACTGGCCCGTACACTCGCGCGTCGTAAAGACGCAATGGGTGATGCCGGTGGAATTGATTGGGGACATGCAGAGTCGCTTGCTTTTGCTTCTATGCTTGCAGACGGTGTATCTATCCGTTTGACTGGACAGGACGTGGAGCGTGGAACATTCTCGCATCGTCAGGCCGTGTTGCACAACTCGCAGAGTGGCGAGGTCTACATACCACACAAGCAACTTGTTGTGAACGGTAACCCTCTAAAGGCCAGATTCGATGTATACAACTCTCCGTTGTCGGAGATGGCTGTATTGGCCTATGAGTACGGTTACAGCGTTGAGGCTCGTGATACTTTGGTGCTGTGGGAAGCTCAGTACGGTGACTTTGCTAACGTAGCGCAACCAATTGTCGATCAGTTTATCTCTTCTGACCGTGCTAAGTGGTCGCAGGATTCAGGCGTTGTCATGCTTCTACCGCACGGCTATGAAGGTGGCGGACCAGAGCATTCAAGCGCTCGCCTGGAGAGATATCTGCAGCTTTGCGCAGAGAACAATATGCGTGTTGCATATCCAACTACACCTGCACAGTACTTTCATATACTGAGGAGACAGGCAGCGGTTGATCCTCGCAGGCCATTGGTCCTCATGCAGCCAAAGAGTATGCTCCGTCTTCCTGAAGCTGCTTCCAGGTTGGGAGATCTGACAGACAGCAAGTTCCAACCTGTGCTGGACGATCCAACCATGAATGCGAAGTCAAAGGCTAAAGTTCGGAGATTGGTGTTCTGTACTGGTAAGATCTACTACGATCTGCTTGCACAGCGCACTGAAGATGTTGCTCTGATCAGAGTTGAAGAGCTATATCCATGGCCAAAGAAGGAACTCGAAAAGGTTGTTGCTGCATATTCTGCAGTTGAAGAATATGTATGGGCGCAGGAAGAGCCTAAGAATATGGGTTCCTGGTTCTACGTGAGCCACCTCCTTGCTGAGCTTGTTGGAAAGGATGCAACTCTCAACTACATAGGCCGTCCAAATCGGGCGAGTCCTTCAGAGGGGTATGTTGCTGACCACAACAGAGAACAGTCCAGGATTATCTCCGAGGTTTTTACGCTTAGTGGGACTGCTGCCGGTACTGGTTCGGCTGCAAAGCGCACAAAGACTGGTGTTAAGTAGTAGTATAAAGATGCGAGCGGCATTATCACTAATGTCGCTCGCATTAGTTTTTTCATCAGCAGGAGCACAGAAGAGCGGCAGGGCTGCTGAAACGAAAAAAACGACTGGTAAAAGTGCAAACAGTCAGTCTGCACCAGTATTTGATGCGCCTAACATATCTGGTATTCTTGGAATCGTTGGTGTTGCATCTGCAAAAGCTTCAGCCGGCGTAAGCGCACGGGTTCTGGTTATAGCGGCGCACCCCGATGATGAAGATACTCGTCTTATATCATGGCTTGCCCGTGGGCACAAAGCCAACGTTGCGTATCTGTCTCTGACACGTGGAGATGGTGGTCAGAATCTTATAGGTAATGAGCTGGGCGAAAAGTTAGGTGTGGTGCGCTCGCAGGAGTTGCTTGCTGCCCGGAGAATAGATGGTGCGCATCAGTATTTTAGTAGAGCTTTCGACTTTGGTTTCTCAAAAACATCCGAAGAAACATTTCGTCAGTGGTCGAAGGATTCTATTCTTGGAGACGTCGTTCAGGTAATACGCGCATTCAAACCGGATATTATAGTTTCTATCTTCTCTGGTACCGATCGCGACGGACATGGACATCATCAGGCGGCAGGAATTTTAAGCCGTGAAGCATTTGATGCCGCTGCTGACACCCGGTTGTTTCCAGTTGAAAAGTTTGGACAGCCGTGGCAGACTCAGAAGTTCTACCGTGCTGCCTGGTTTCGCAGGGAGACTGCAACTCTCTCCATGAACGTTGGTGAGTACAGCGAGATCTATGGGCGATCATATGCTGAGATTGCAGCAATAAGCCGTAGTCAGCACAAATCCCAGGGGTTCGGTGCAGCGCAGGATAAGGGAGAAATTCTCGATTACGTTAAGCGTGAAATTTCGCTGGTAAATGGCGAAATGGATCCAAAGAGCGAAACTAGTATTTTCGATGGACTGGCAAAATCCGTAAACGATTCTGTTGCGGTCGTAAACGACTCTTCTGCAAGCAACTCTCCTCCAATCACAAACGACTCTTCTTCAATCGCAATAAAAGTAGCAGACGCAAATCTCGCTCTCGAAGTTTTTGCAGATAAAGAATTTGTCGCGCTCGGGGACAGTATAAAGGTTCGTTATAATCTTTATAGGCGCGGCGTTCTTGATGTTTCGGCCAGTGGAACTGCGTATTACAAAGGTGAAGCTCTTACGCAGCCGTACTGGCTATCTCAACCAAGAACAGGATCAAGATTCCAGCTTGCTTCCTGGGGTGTAAGTGATGATGAGCGCGAAAAGAAGAGCTGGTTTTATCTCCCTGTTAAGCTCGATGGTGTCAGTCAGGAGATAGTACTCCGTGCGCCGGTTCAGTACCGGGTTATCGATCCAGTAGCTGGAGATGTGCGTAAAACGGTTGCAGTTGTCCCGCCGATATCCGTTAATGTTGCAACTCCTGCCGAATTAGTCAGAGCTGGAGCCGAGTTTACGAGAGTGATAGAAGTTAGTGTCCGCAGCTTTGTGGATGGTGTAGACCCTGCTGGTTCTGTTAATTCCGTCAACTCGATCGATGCTCTTCTCCGCGGTAAGGATGGTGAAGGTTCGGACAACGGTGATGCTACTGGCGGTAAAGATTCACGTGCATCGCAGACACGGACCAGGGCTAAGGTGAGTCTCGTATTGCCACCTGGTATAAAGAGCGATTCTATTAGTAAATCGATAACATTTATCGACGGACGCACTATAAGGGTGGCGTTTCAGATATCCGGAGTACTCCCCGAAGGCAGTTTTACGGTTGGTGTTGTTGTAAATGACGGGGTTCGTGACTACACGCAGGGATTTACCGAGATAGTATATGATCATATCCCAACTCAACGAGTCTATTCGGATGCTGTAGTGAATATCTCTAGTGTTTCTGTTTCGGTTCCAGAGGGGTTGAAAATAGGATACGTTCAGGGAGTTGGAGATAATGTATTTTCGTCGCTTGCTCAGCTTGGTCTAAATGTCGAGCAGATATCGCCCGCATCTTTGCATTCGGCTGATCTTTCCGGATTCTCCACAATAGTTATCGGGCCGAGAGCATACCAGATACACCCCGAGCTTGTGACATACAATAAAAAGCTACTCCAGTATGCTCAATCCGGTGGTAATCTCGTTGTTCAGTATGGTCAGTATGAGATGGCATCGGGAGGTTTGATGCCGTACCCGATTACACTTACACGTCCTGCTGATCGAGTGACTGAAGAGGTATCTCCTGTAGTAATGTTTGGATTGAACGGCGTGGAAACAAGGTCGGCAGATGGGTCAGATTCTCAGAGAGATTCTGGGCCAGGTGTGAATTCCGCTGTTCATGTCGATAGTGCGTCAGCTTCACTGCTGGCTATACCAAATAAAATCTCTATCACCGATTTTGACGGCTGGGTTCAGGAGCGTTCCCTGTATATGCCTACTACTATTGATAAACGTTATAGTGTTGTGCTTGGTATGAACGATTCAGGAGAACGGTTGAATGCCAACAGCATTATTACCACTAAACTTGGCTCTGGTAGATATACATATACAACGATTGCCTTCTTCAGACAGATCCCCGCTGGTGTGCCTGGTGCGGTACGTCTGTTTGTGAACTTGTTGTCTTATAAACGATAAATCTGTGAATTATCGTACGTATCTGAACTTTTTTATAATACTGCTGCTCACCTCGTGCGTTAGCGATAATCGGGTTGTGCTAACTGTCTATTCGCCGCATGGAACCGATCTCCTTTCGTATTTCGAGCAGGAATTTGAAAAAAAGTACCCGCATATAGATGTTCAGTGGGTCGATATGGGCTCACAGGAAGTGCTGGATCGAATCAGGGGTGAAGGGGTGAATCCTCAGGCAGATGTCTGGTTTGGAGCTCCGGCAGAGTCTTTCGCCAGAGCGGCCCGTGACAGTTTACTGTATCCGTATCGTCCAACGTGGTCGTCTGCTGTTCCGGAGGAAGCTCATGACGTTGACGATCTCTGGTATGGTACATTCCTGACTCCTGAAGTAATAGCATATAACACTGAGGTGTTATCCCGCGACAGCGCTCCACAGGATTGGGATGACGTACTCGATCCAAAGTGGCGCGGCAAGATAATCATCCGTGATCCCATAGCCTCCGGAACAATGAGAGCAATTTTTGGATCCATCATAGCTAAAAGTATTTCTGAAACCGGATCTGAAAGTGCTGGTTTTGCCTGGCTCAAGAAGCTCGATGCAAACACGCGTGAATACGCGCTGAATCCCACGATATTATATCAGAAGCTGGGGCGGCGCGAAGGGATAGTTACACTCTGGGATATGCCCGATGTTGCCACAATGCGTGACAGGGTTGGGCTTCCTATCGATTATATAATTCCCCGCAGCGGAACGCCTTTGCTTGTAGATGCAATTGCGATTGTTGCCGGTACTAAACGACTCGAAGAAGCTAAGCTGTACTATGAGTTTGTAACCAGTATTGAAGCCGCTATATACTGTGCAGAACGTTTTCGCCGCATACCAGCCCGATCTGACATATCAGAAGATTCGCTTCCTGCCTGGATTAAGGTCGCAAAGGATCAGATCAAACCAATGGAAGTAGATAGAGAAGTAATGGCCGCCAATCTCAATAGATGGATGCGTTATTGGGATTCTCATATCAGGAACCGTGGTCGACTGGAGGCAGCGCAATGAGTAAGGGTTTGCAGGTTCGTGGAATAACGAGGAGATTTGCTACGCAGGTTGCGGTACGCGACGTCTCATTCGATGTCCTTCCAAAGGAGATTGTTGCACTGGTCGGTGCGTCTGGCTCGGGAAAGACGACAACGTTGCGAATGGTGGCAGGCTACGAAATTCCAGACGAAGGCAGAATCCTGCTTGATGGCAAGGACATAACTCAATTGCCGCCCGAAAAACGTGGGTTCGGAATGGTGTTTCAGCACTATGCGTTATTCCCGCATATGACTGTGCTGGACAATGTTGCATTTGGACTGGAAGCGCGAGGTGTCGCTAAGAAGGAGCGTTATGCCAGGGCGATGAATGCACTCGAAATAGTTGGCCTGCAGGCAAAGTCCGACCGGCGTGTGCAGCAGCTGTCTGGAGGTGAACAGCAGCGCGTGGCCTTAGCGCGTGCGGTTGTTTTTGAACCAAAGGTTTTGCTCTTAGATGAACCGCTTTCGAATCTGGATCCAACGCTTCGCGAAAGCACCAGGGAAGAATTAAAGAACATTATTCATCGGGTTGGGGCTCCAGCACTCTTCGTGACCCATGATCAGGAGGATGCTTTTGCTATTGCTGATAAAGTTGTTCTGATAGGAAAAGGATCTGTTCTTCAGATTGACACTCCCGAACAGCTTTATAAAAATCCTCAATCTGCTGAAGTTGCAAAGTTTATTGGTAAAGCTTCGCTTGTCCCAATAGCTGGTGGCAGGATGCTTGTTTTACGTCCGGAAGATCTTTCCATATCCGCTCTGGATAGCGGCGATCTGTTACATGTATCTAACCAGTTTGTGTCTGAATCAGCTGCGTTGGCAACTGCAACGCTGGAGCAAACAGAGATTGGCGGTACCAGAGCATGGCAGGGTGAAGTTCTTAGTCGGCGTTTTGCATCCGGAAACTATGTATATATAGTAGAAGCTCTTTGTAAGGAGGCTGGCGTACCTGGGGATGGTTCCAGGGTTTTACTGGAAGTAAACTCCCCCGTTCGATACGAAGTTGGGCAGGCGGTTGTTCTTAAGACGGTTTCAGATACTCCAACGATTGTCAGTAAGTAATGCGTAAACGCGTAGAGTTATATGCGATTCCATTCATCCTGGTTTTGTTGTGGGTTGTTGTCTATCCGAACATCACTCTTATACAGGGGAGTTTCGGCGCATGGGGAGAGTTCTGGCAATCGCCATCCGATGTTGAAGCGTTAAGGAACAGTATCATCGTTTCAGTAGGTTCGGTTGTTGCGGCGCTTCTGATTGGTGTGCCGCTCGCGTTTCTGTTAACGCGATATGAATTTCCAGGGCGCTCAATATTAAGGGCTGTTGCTGTACTTCCAGCTGCGTTGCCACCTTTGGTTGGTGTTATTTCCTTCCTATTTCTCTATGGGGAAAGCGGTGTAGTTACTCGAATAGTGCAGTCGATATTCGCGCTTGAAAAGGCACCCTGGAAGCTGGCTGGTATCCCTGCGATAATATTCGTTCACGCCTATACGATGTATGTGTACGTGTATCTGTTCGTTTCTTCTGGACTACAGCGCTATGACACAACGCTGGATGAGGCGGCGGTTGGATTGGGGATGGGCCCATTCAAACGGTTCACGCGCGTAACGCTACCATTATTGACTCCCGCAATTACTGGCGCCGCCCTACTCGTATTTATGAACGCGCTGGGTTCATTTTCTGCCCCATACATCTTCGGTGGAGGCGCAAGAGTATTAACTACTCAGATTCTGAACTCCAAGTTGAACGAAGCCATGGGTGTGGCTTACGTTGAAACTACAGTACTAGCTCTTAGTGCTGTTGCAGGGCTGCTTCTGTTCAGATGGATAGAAAGACGCAAAGACTACGTTATATCCGGAAAAGGTAGCTCTACCGTCCAATCGATTCAGTCGAAGGGGACTAGAGTTATGCTGGGAATCGTAGCAATGATCTGTGTATTGGTTCTGATTCTTCCGCATCTGATGGTTCTTCTTATGTCGTTTGCAAAGGACGGTGTATGGACCACGCAAATACTTCCCCCCGAATACACTCTGCAAAACTACGTTGGTCTGTTCACTGAGAATAAGCTGTGGACTCCTATCTTCAATAGTATCTCCATGGCGCTAATTGCGACATTTGCAAACGTTCTGTTTTGCGCCATGACAGCTTATCTG
Source organism: Gemmatimonas phototrophica (assembly GCA_040394885.1). Classification (GTDB taxonomy): domain Bacteria; phylum Gemmatimonadota; class Gemmatimonadetes; order Gemmatimonadales; family Gemmatimonadaceae; genus Fen-1247. Next base: position 33,293 of record JBEBRK010000011.1, on the reverse strand, counting down.
ATTGTTACAAAGCGTTTTGTCGGGCGTGGGCTGTTGCAGATACTGACTGCACTTCCGTGGGCTATACCTGCTACTGCAATCGCTCTGGGCCTTCTGGCAACATTTAACGAGAACAACCTTCTGGCAGGCAAAGTATTGCTGATAGGATCATTCTGGATGTTACCTCTAGCATACTTTATCCGTAACGTTCCGGTCGTATCGAGCTCTATCGAAAGTTCGTTGCGTCAGATGGACCCGACTATAGAAGATGCTGCACGTGGTCTTGGTGCAAGCTGGTGGCTCACTATGCGACGTGTTTTGATCCCTGCCGCCAAACCTGGAATTATAGCAGGTGCTTTATTAGCAGCTGTAACTGCCGTTGGAGAATTTGTCGCGAGCATCGTACTGTACACTCATGGAAACAGGCCAATATCTATAGAAATACTGGCACAGCTTCGAGCTTATGCCTTTGGAACCGCAGCAGCGTATAGTGCGTTGCTTATAGTTGTAGTTTTAGGCTTTACTCTCCTGGCCCGAACTTTAGAGGGGCGGGAGGTGATTTCGATGCGCGACGACCGCAGATAATACAGAAATTCCAGCTGGTATCCATCTCAACTCCGCATGCAGCGCATCGTGAAATTTTGAGATTGTCGCCGCAGTGCGGACAGTAGTTGGAATCTCTGTCGGTAGGAAGTTTCTGGCTGCAGAATTTACAGCGGGTTGCTCGGGCCCCGGCAAGGCCTGACTGATTATCGACTGAATCTGACACGTTGTTGTTGTCTCCAGTTTACGAGTTACAGTTTCCAGTTTCGATGCTTGCCCTTAAACTCTTCTGCTGTTGGGAATGATGCTAATGTCTGTGCCAGCACAGCACGATTCTTCTGTGATTCGCACCACTCTTCAAACTTAGAATCAATCAACCCGCCAGAGCTGGACAGGTTGGTTGCTGCAGAGATGGCCAAGTGGTTTGCGTATTCATTTTGTGGATGTCCTGCGTGTCCTTTAACCCACTTCCATTCCACTACATGGTGACGAAGTGATCTTAGAGCATCTTTCCAGAGCTCCAGGTTTTCGATAGCGCCGCCTTTACGTGTCCAGCCTCTCGCAGCCCATCCATGGACCCAGGCCGTCATTCCATCAACTATATACTTTGAATCGGAAATAAACACGACATGAAAGGGCGTGTTCTTTTTAGATATTCCGTTAAATGCTTCGATAACAGACCGGAGAGCCATGCGATTGTTAGTCGTTGATGGCTCACTAGTCCAGTAATCCCAGCGTTTAATAACTTCGGTTTTGGGGTGTTTCCATTCGATTACCCCGGCGGCACCACCTGGATTGTCTCCAGACTTACCATTGCCAAGGCACGACTCGTCAGCGTAGATCGCGAGAAGTGGATAAGTCAATGTTCCGACGAGCTACTTCTTTTTTGCTGCTGTCTTTTTTGTTGCTACTTTCTTTTCGCTTGCAGGAGCTTTTTTTGCCGCGGTTGTCTTTTTTGCTGCTGGTTTGCTGTCCGAAGCTGGCTTTGCTGCTTTAGCGGTAGTTTTTGAAGCAGATTTTGCTGCTGTTTTTGCAGCCGGCTTGGCTACTGATTCCGCTTCTTCAGCTTCCTGCTCTTCAACTTCTTCAGAATCTTCGGCTTCAGGAGCGGGTTTTACCTCTTTGACTACTGTGGCGGCTTCCGGTTCTTTTGCTGCAGCGGAAGGTTTTGGCTCAGCTGCTTTTGGTTTAGATGCCGCTTCTGCAGCCTTTGGAGCTGGACGGCCTACCTGCGCCTCTTCAGCCTGTTGTATGAGCTTGTCGGCCTCTTCCTGCGTCATCTGGCCGCGGCGTACCATGTACTGCGTGAGGTCTCTTGCACTTTCAACTACAAAGCCGGTAATTCCAGCTGCGGCGTTGATTACATCTTTCATAGCTGCCGCCATTCTGCTTCCAGCTTCAAGGCTTATTTCGTGAGCTTTAGCAGCCATCTCGGCAACTGTGTCTTTTACCTCTGCCCCTCTATGGCCCGCACCGCGTTTTGCAGGGGGTGGATTAATAGGGGCCGCAGAAGTATCTGACTGCGAGTCGGGAGTATCGGTCTTATCGGCCATGGAAATGCACTAAAAAAAGAGTGTTGAAATCGCGGCTAAGTATATGGTATTTCTACACTTTAGCAAGGTATAGAGCGTAATATGTACTAAATGTATCGTGTTGATAGTGTAAATGTGATAAAGTTTGAGTTAAACTGAGTGTTCGCTCTTGTATTAGTCAAACCATCCAAATATTGTCGCGTGTTTATTCTGTATTCAATTTAGATGAAAAAGGGTAGCGCTTGAGCCGGTCTTGCCAGATATTTGACCCAACTGCAAGGTTCCTCTGATTGGTAATTTTCAGAGTTGAATGGATGTTACTCTAAAAGCTTAGGATATTTTGAAAGCGATTGATCCCCAAGATCGCATCGAGGACGACCAGGCTCTCATAAAGCAGGTGCTGGGTGGTTCTCGGGAGGCCTTTGAGTCTCTGGTTTTGAAGTACAGTGATCCATTGTATCGCCATGCTCTGGCGATGACTGGTAGCCCGGATGTTGCGGATGATATTCTCCAATCGTCATTCATAAAGGCCTATCATCACCTCTCGGAAGTTCGCGGAAGGTTTGATGCCTGGATGTTCCGTATCGTCTCCAATAAGTGCAAAGACTGGCTAAAAAATATCAGACGTAGCCACGTTAGTTACGAAGAGGATGATCAGCCCTCGAACTACTCTGGCCCGGATGAAGATCTGGATAGAGATGAATTACGTGGAGATTTAGAACGCGCTCTGTATGCGTTGCCAGTAGGGCTGCGAGAATCTTTTATTCTTAAGCATGTTGAAGGTTGTTCCTACGAAGAGATGTCAGAGCTTCTGGGGACCAGTATAGGTGCTCTGAAAATGAGAGTACACCGAGCCAGAGAGGCGTTGCAGGAACTGTTAGAGGGCAAATATGCATTATGATGAACCAAAAGACTCCAAGGAGATGTGGGCTCGGATAGACGCAGAGGCCGAGGAGTTGAGGACGCGGCGTACTCCGCTATATGTACACAAACGTATTATGGACTCGATTCCGGACGATCTCTATTCAAAGCGGGAGCCATGGTACACCAAACGTATGAATGTTGGAGTTGTTGTAGGGGTTGTGGTAGTTATACTAAGCCTGGCTGCAGGTATAGCAATCGGCAAACTCCTGTAAATAATTTCAACATTCCACATCTACCACAACAATTTTGGTAATTTTGTTAGATGAGCGCATCTAAAAGCGAAGTTCTATCTGATATCGCTATCCAGCGTGGGCTAGGTCAGCTCCAGCCTGGATGGCACCGAAAGGGAGATATGTTAATAAAGACATATGAATTCCCGACATTTCCAGCTGGTATCAACTTTGTAGTGCGTATTAGCCACGCGGCTGAAAATGCAGCACATCACCCCGATATCGATATTCGGTACACAAAGATCACCTGCGCATTAACCACGCATGATGCAGGTGGTATTACACAAAAGGATCTCGATATGGCTAATGAGATTGACTTTGCAGCTGAAAGATAGGCTCAGAACAGCCTGGAATCAGTGTTAGGCGTATGCTGAAATTCAGCTGCTAGTGTTTGCTGCTAGCGTTTAGCATACGCCCGACAGTACTATCTTTTTGTAGTGCTGATAGCTTCAACGAGCGGTATTAGCTCGCTTATATCTTCCAGATAATGAGTTGGATGAGTTGGAGCTAATGACAGTTTAGTAAATGGTCCCCAGAGTGCTGCGACAGTTGTTACTCCAGCTCCATTTCCGGCTTTGATATCGTGTGGAGAATCACCAACAAAAATTGCTTCAGAAGCGGAATAACCGAGCTCTGAAAGAGCCATGTTGACTGGGAATGGATCGGGCTTATGCAGATCGCATGAGTCACATCCAATTGTAGACTGCATATATGGAGCTAACCCTGTAAACGCCAGTGTAATATCCATCATTACATTGCCTTTGCTCGTCACTATCGCCATCGGGTGACCGGCGTCATGCAGCGCCTTTATAGTATCCAGTGCACCAGGATAGAGGGTCGTTAAAGAATCGTGATTCGCGCGTTGGAATCTACGATAACGGGACATGAGATGATCCAGTTCTTCCGGAGATCTGGCAAAGGGCGCTAGCTGTGTTCCAAGGGGAGTTCCAATTCCGGCTACCCATTCCTCATCGGTAGGTATAGTGCCGTCAAAACCTTCAAAAGCATAATGAAGGCTGCCTAACAACAAGCCGATGGAGTCTATTAAAGTGCCGTCGAGGTCGAATAAGACCGCGATTGGCCTGTCTTGTGTATGAATTGGACTTTCTAGCATACTGAAATGTACCTAAACGCATCCCGAAAAGCAGAAGGGGTTCAAGCACACAAAGGTGCTTAAACCCCAACTGCCTAGTCTAGAGAGGCGAAATCAAAGCCTAGACTAGAAAAAACTCCGAAGATTTATCTGTCCTGGCCGCGGCGACTTGAATTGTCCGACCGCTGTGGTGTTTCCGTTCGCCCTGTGTTGGTGGATCCTCTAGCATGGTCTGGTTGGGAACCTTTCATCTTATCGGTTCCGGGTACACCCTTACCCTGATTCCCTGACTGATGGTGAGATTTATCACGATTTCTGTCTTTGTCAGAATTCATGTTGTCTCCCATTTTGTTTTTCTTGTCGTCCATTTTTAAAAACCTCAGCTAAATTTGAGAACACTCTACGTCAGGTACGGAGGGGCAACGCATGTGCCATTTTCGGGGATGTTGTGTGTTCGAATTATATTGTTCGCCGGTTAAACGATTGAACTGTTGAAGTGTGATATCAATGAGCATACACTCGTTAAAGTTTCCGCCATCTATTCCAGTAAATGGAAAGATTGCGATTGTTGCGCCTTCGGGCCCTTTATCTGATTTAAAACAGATAGACGTTGCAATTGAGAACGTACGTTCCTTTGGATGGGAGCCTCTCGTTGGTAAATCTGTAGGCAAAAAACATGGTTATTTAGCTGGCACAGATGCCGAAAGAGCTGAAGACCTGAATGCTGCCTTTGCGGATTCAAGCGTGGATGCTATTTGGTGCATTCGCGGTGGATATGGGGCGGCGCGTATTTTAGATCTTCTGGATTTTGATCTGATCAGATCAAATCCCAAACCACTGATTGGCTATTCTGATATAACGGCGTTGCATGCTGCTCTCAATAAAAAATGTGGTGCTGTTTCTTTTCATGCTCCAACTGCACGAGAGACGATAACTGATTTTTCACGCAATTCATTTATGAATGTGATGAAAAAAAATGACAAGGATGTTGTTTGTGAAGAGGCGGGATCGGCGGACACGGATGCAGTTAATGCAGAGGTGGGATCTGCTGACCAGATATCTGGCGTGTCTGCTTTGAGATCGGGGCTCGCTACTGGGCGTCTTGTCGGGGGGAACCTTGCTGTCTTCACTTCCCTTGTAGGCACTGAATATTTCCCTGATACCCGCGGCGGAATTCTGATTCTGGAAGATATTAATGAAGACGTCTACAGGATTGATCGAATGTTACGTCAACTGCTGCAATCTGACTCTATCTCCGATATTGTCGGGATCGCCGCTGGCAGGTTTACCAAGGATGGTATGGAGCAGGGCGACTGCGCTGCTGATTCAAGCGAAATCACCCTCTGCGACGTATTAAAGGAGGTGGCAGACACTTTGGGGGTTCCATGTGTAATTGGATTGCCATTTGGGCATGTCACCGACCAGTGGACACTTCCGCTAGGCGGATTGTGTACATTAGATGCAATAAATCCAAGTCTTACCGTTCATTCAGGAGATTGATTAATAGATGAGTACGTATAAAACAGGGGCTGATCTCATCAACGAAGCCAAGGCTCGTATAGTTGAGGTAACCCCGCAGGCTGCCAAGGCCGAAAGAGATGATAGCACAATATTTCTTGATGTGCGTGAACCAAATGAATGGAATCTTGGGCATATACCAGGCGCTATTCATATCCCACGCGGGCAGCTTGAAGGTAAAGTCGAAGCGCTGGTAGATCGTGATAAGAAAGTTGTTATCTACTGCGCAAGTGGGAACCGTTCGGCGCTGGCAGCCGATACGATGCAACAGATGGGTTATTCAAATGTTTCATCCATGAGCCAGGGTTTTAATGGCTGGGCCACATCTGTCGGTGAGATAGAGGATTAACAAAAAATGTTGCGTTCAAAAATTTTATTAGCTGCCTCAGTGACTGGAATAATTTTCAATGCTGCATCACAGGATTTAGAAGCTCAAAACAAAGGAGCTTACAAGTATCCGGATGCACGTAAAAGCGATCAGGTAGATGATTATCACGGAACTAAAGTCTCCGATCCATATCGCTGGTTGGAAGATCCCGATTCGGAAGAGACACGTAAGTGGATCGCTGAACAGAACAAAATTTCCGAATCATTTTTCTCAGGTATTCCGGAGCGCGCCAAAATTCGTACGCGCCTCGATAGTCTCTGGAATTTTGAGCGTTATGATGTGCCGGTTAAGCGCGAGAATAGATACTTCTATAGTTATAACTCAGGGCTGTTAAACCAATCCGTTCTTTACGTTCAGGATGGTCTCGACGGTACAGCTCGAGTGCTGTTGGATCCGAACACGCTTGCGTCCGATGGAACTGTAGCTGTCAGCGGTAGTGTTGCATCTCCCAAGGGAAATCTGTTGGCCTACAGCGTTGCTGTTTCAGGCTCCGACTGGACTGAAGTTCGTGTTCGTGATGTAGCTAGTGGAAAAGATCTGGCTGATACAATCAGATGGATCAAATTCTCAGGGCCAACCTGGACTAAAGACGAGAAGGGATTCTTCTATGCGCGTTACGATGAACCGGATGCACAGACTGCGCTGCAACAGGTAGTTAGAAATCAACGGATCTACTACCACCGCATTGGAACAAGTCAGTCCGAAGATATTCTGATTCATGAAAGAGCAGATCGTCCAGATTGGATCTGGTCGCTTTCTCTTTCGACAGACGCTCGTTATCTGGTTCTGTCTGCTTACAAGGGTAGCGACCCAAACAACCTTATCTTCTATAAGGATCTTCAGAATGCAGATGCTCCCAGCTTTGACGGAAAGGTTGTAGAGCTGATTGGAGCAAAGGAAGCCGAATATGAATTTATCGGTAATGTGGGAAGTGTATTTTATGTACGAACCAATCTTGATGCACCAAGGGGGCGTGTAGTTGCACTTAATCTCGCAAAGCCGGATATAGCGAATTGGACTACTGTAGTTCCTCAGTCAGATGAGGCTCTTCGTGGCGCTTCCATATTTGCTCGCAGGCTGTTTACGGTTTCGTTGTACAATGCTCATAGTGCGGTAGCATCTTATGCGTTGCCAGAAGAGTCTGTTGCTGCTACAAATCCGGCATTGGGAGAAAAGAAGTCTTTGAATCTTCCAGGGCTTGGTTCTTTGGCCGGGCTCAGTGGCCGTCCAAACGACAATGAAGTGTTTTATGGGTTCATGTCGTATCTGTCTCCTGTGTCGGTTTACAGGTATGATCCAAATACCGGCGAGAGCAAGGTGTTCCGTTCTCCCAAGTTGAAGTTTGATCCATCTCAGTTTGAAACAAAGCAGGTGTTTTACACAAGCAAGGATGGTACAAAGGTCCCAATGTTTATCACTATGAAGAAGGGGACTGTTCTGGATGGTAACAATCCAACTCTGTTGTATGGTTACGGCGGATTTAACATCTCATTGACACCATCATTCAGCCCACGCAATCTCGTATGGCTGGAGATGGGTGGTATTTATGTGGTTGCTAACCTGCGTGGAGGCGGAGAGTTTGGTTCGGACTGGCATCGCGCTGGTACTAAACTGCAGAAGCAAAATGTCTTCGATGATTTTATCGGAGCTGCAGAATATTTAGTCAAAAACAAATACACATCTACTTCAAAGCTTGCGATTAATGGTGGTTCAAATGGCGGATTGTTGGTTGGTGCAGTTCTAAATCAGCGTCCTGATCTGTTTGCTGCCGGTATTCCAGAAGTTGGTGTTATGGATATGCTGCGTTTCCAGAAGTTCACAATTGGATGGGCATGGACATCTGACTACGGTTCATCTGACGATGCGGAACAGTTTAAGTCACTGTTGAAGATCTCGCCGGTTCACAATATTGCTGTCGGTGCCAAATATCCAGCGACTATGGTTATGACAGCAGATCATGACGATAGAGTTGTTCCTGGGCACTCGTTTAAATATGCAGCAGCTCTGCAAGCCGCGCAGGGTGGTGATGCCCCAATTCTTATCAGAATTGAAACAAAGGCCGGTCATGGTGCTGGTAAGCCGACCAGCAAGGTTATTGATGAAGCTGCGGATCGTTTTGGATTTTTATTCAAAATCCTTAACATGAAGTTGCCAGCATCTTTTTAACTAAGGAAAATAGAAAAAAGCTCCAGTTCAATTGAATTGTGAAGTGACCCCCAAAAGTTGGACGCAATGTCCATACTTTTGGGGGTCACTTCATTGGGGGCCTTTTTTTTGCTCTTTATCAATATGAATACGCTTTTCCTCTTGTCAGAGGGGGCTTTTAGGTTGAACTTATCTATATTGTCGGAAATATAGAGAAATAAACTGTTAAAGAACTCTATGGAAAAGCGAAAATCAAAGAGTAAGGTACCGATTAATCAACTCGCTCAGGTTGTTTCAAAGACTTATAAATGGATCGATATAATGATGGCACTCCTGGGTTCACGGCGTGCTGTTACATGGATATGATGTGATGAATCTTATCGATAAACTCGCTGATCTCCATGGTGGAAATAAGGAGCATACACGAAAGCTGTTGATTCACGACTCTATTAAAGTTGGACGTGAAGCTCTTGCAGCGTTGGCAAAACAGACGGGTGGTTGGATAGGTTGGGAAGCCACTACTATATATAGAATCGCAGAAGAGTTATCGTTCTCTGAGATTCATAGCATCGGTAAGCGTGTCGTTGGAGATATAGAACGACGAGTCCTGGCAAACCGCTCTTTCGACACAGCCTGTCGTACAGGGCTTGCCAGAAGGTTCGCTGAACTTGAAGGTAGTCTGGGGTTTAGACAGAGTTTGCTTAACTCTGTTTTAGAGCTGCGAATGGGTGGAATCAAAAACAGTTTCCTGGAGTTGCTTGCCGCGCAGCTACGACAGATCGATTCTGATATTACTTCTGCAGCTGTCTTAACCGAGCTTAAACACGTTAAAGCTCTGTACGAAGAAGAGTTGAATGCGCGTGAACTGGTAGATACCGCCGATGTTTTTGCAATTGCGCTGGAACAGTTTGACATCGAGCAGCCCTTTGTTCTGGATGCAGAGCTTTACATCTGTAACTCTCCGCATTTGAAAGGGTTGCGAGGTGAGCTGGTTGCCAAATTGATTGGGATAGGTGCACAGGTTGTCTCGGATCAGATCGGTCAGCTTGAGGATATTCCATGTGATGTTGAGCTTTTTGCGGCTTCTACACCTACCGATGAAATGCGTGAAGTTTTGCGTAGAGTGTTAGCAGAAGACTTGCGCTGGGATGAGGTGGCGATTGTAGCGAGCGATGTTGAGCGATACGGAGTTATACTCGATACTTTGTCGCGGCAGTTGAATATTCCGATAACTATTTCCAGCGGTATTTCACCTTCCCGCACTCGTGTTGGGCGATCTTTGGAAAGTTGGTTTCAGTGGATATCGGGTGGGCTGCACGTCAAAGCTCTTATGCAGGCTCTTGAGGCTGGAGAGGTACACTTTGATGCCAAAGCCGGCGTGCAGGAGGCGTACGTCGACGCCAAGCCCTCGGGGCGTTATGTATCTGCAAGCGCTGTAGCTCGTGAACTAAGAAAAACAGGTATAGGTTGGGGGCGTCAACGGTATCTCGACTTTATCAGTAGAGTTGATTCCGGTGAATATCCTGGATCACTGTCCCGGTATGATGGTGAAGATGACCACGAATTTGAAGATAGGAAGGAACGTAGAATATCGACTGTTTCAGCGCTGTATGATTTTTTAATTACTATTACGAATGCGATTCCGGTGGCACCACAGCTTGGTGTTGAAGATGCAGTTTATGTTGCACCTTCAAGTATTGCTGCTGCCACACTTGTATGGATAGACCATATTCCGACATATACAGCAGCCGAGAAGAAACTTGTTGGAGATATCGAGGAGCGTCTTCACGAGCTGGTTGCTCACGATAATAAAAAGGTTTCGTTTAGTTCTGCTGTTGCAATTGTGCGAGGCGCAATTGCGGATGTTAAAGCATGGCCTGTTATTACAGGTGCGAATATGCCATGGGCTGCGAGTGGTGGCGCCATCCATCTATCCGATATCTCTCAGTCTGGCTTAACGGGCCGTACTAGAACCTTCGTTGTCGGTATGGATTCCGAAAAGGGTTTGGGGCGCCCTTATTCAGATCCGCTGTTAAATGATAGTATTCGCGCTAAGCTCCCAGAGAGCGCACTACAGTCTCTTGCAGAGAAACGGGATTCTTTAACTCATGCAGTACTTTCAGCGCTATCAGGATTAAAAGGTAAGGTAACATTTTCTTACTCTGTGGCCGGGCAGATGGGTGGGGCTGAACTCGGTCCCTCACCGGTTATACTCAATCTTTACAGGAAATTTTTTAATCAGCCAACGGCCTCATTTTCAGATTTAAGAGCTTATCTGAGCCCGATAGTTTCACCGGCTGTAAATAGGGAGAACGTTTTGGATGCTCGGGATATCTGGATTTCCAATCTCCTGGAAGGGCCACTTTTGTTGGCTGGTGAAGAGCTGGTGCGGGAGGCTTTTGTTAAACTGAACAAAGGACTCTCATTTACGTTCACTCACGAGGCAGGGCCAATTCCGCCGCACCTGGGTCGATTCCAGCGTTGGGATCGGCAGAATCCGCCTATTTCATTGAGAGACGGATCTATTTCTACATTGTCTCCGTCGGCTATGGAAAAGCTGTCAACGTGTCCGTTGTCCTGGTTGTATAGGCACGGGATCGGATTGTCTGCTCCGCCCGATGTTGAGTTCGATGCGGACTGCTGGTTAGACAGCGCAGAGCGCGGATCCGTTTTGCATCTGATTTATGAAAAGTTTGCGGCGCTTTATATGTCGCGTCAGGATGAGATTCTGCTTCCTCACGCGGCAGACGATCTTTCTGCTGTAGTGGATCAGGTTTTGGAACAGTGGAAAAGAGACGTTCCTCCGCCAAGCCAGAATGTCTACGAACATGAGGCTAGAGAAATACGTGAGTCCGCCACCATGTTTTTAGAGATGGAGCGCTCACGTATAGAATCTGGGGATGGATCGCGTTGGGAGTATCTGGAATACAAGTTTGGATACGAGGGTCTATCTGGCGCGTTTATTATGCCGGATGGATCCAGTATCGGGATAAGTGGTCGTGTTGATAGAATTGATCGCCTTCCCAATGGAAGATTCCGTGCAGTTGATTACAAGACTGGATCGCTTTCCAAATTTGCAAAGGCATCTGGAATTCGGTTTAACGGATGGAGAAACCTGCAACCGGCTTTGTATTCTGCCGCACTTGAAGATCTTTTGGGGGAGCAAAGCGCTGGATTTGAATATCACTTCCCAACCCAGAAAGGTCAGCAAAGTCGTGTTTCCTATTCTCGTGAAGAGCTTCAGGAGTCGGCACATGTTATTGAACAGATTATAGGTCACGTCGATTCCGGCTGTTTCATCCCTACCAATGACAGCTCTGATTGTAGGTTCTGTGATTATCAGAGCATTTGTCGTTCAAAGATAGATGGGTTTGGCAGTGCTAAAACTCCGCGTGTAGAGTGGGCCAGGAAAAGCGGTGCACAGCTGGAAGAATATGTTGGACTTATTCAGCGGCGCGCAAAACAAAAGGTGGAGAAGGAGAAGTAATATGCAATCTTCAACACAGTTAACTGACTCCAATGCCAGGTCGGAGATAGAGAACAATCTCGGAGTCTGTATGCTGGTCGAGGCTGGAGCTGGCTCTGGAAAGACCACATCTCTCATAAAGAGGATGTTGAAGCATATAAAGACCGGAACGCGCGTAGAAAGCATCGCCGCGGTTACTTTTACGCGTAAGGCCGCAAATGAGCTTCGGGAGCGTTTTCAGGTCGCACTCGAAGCCGCGCTTCACCAGGGCGATCTTTCTGACGAAGAGGCAGCTTGCATCAATAAAGCACTGGATGACATCAATAAGATATTTATTGGCACAATCCATTCATTTTGTGGTCGGCTACTTCGGGAGTATCCACTTGAAGTCGGCCTCGACCCGAACTTCAGTGAAGTTACAGATGAAGATTGGGATGATCTGTGCGCTGACTTTTGGAATAATCATCTGGAACGATCACTTCGTAACAGCGACCCTGATTACGAAGCCATGCTTGAGGTCGGAATATCTCCTCGGGGTCTTTTAGAAACTTTCAAAAGCTTTGTAAACAACAGCGATGTTTCGTTTGTCTATAAAGCCCTGGATATGCCGGATGTGTCCAAGGTTAGAACAGATTTAAATAGTTTGTTGAGCGACATCGAGCCACTCGTTCCCAGGGTTATTCCAGACGACGGCTGGGATAACCTTATGGTCAAAGTCAGAGGGCTCCTTAATAAAAGGAAACGCCCTGAATGGAACGATGCGGTTAGCTTCTGTAACTATCTGGATAATGCATGTAAGACAGAAGCATCAGTTGTTCAGAAGCGATGGGGAGATAGTAAGGAAGTAAAACTCCTGGCAAAGGCAGCCAGTGAGGACTTTAACGATTTTATTGCTAACGCAGCCGGTAAACTTTTATACGACTGGCGTTCGTATCGTTATCAGTTTGCAATGAAATTCCTGGAGCAGGCTGCGAAACAGTTTGAAGAGCTAAGGCGTGCAACAGGGAAATTGAGTTTCAATGATCTGCTTCGGTATACTGGAACCTTGCTTCGGGATAATTACAAAGTCCGTGATAGTCTTGGAATTAAGTTCCGCTTTTTACTGGTAGATGAATTTCAGGACACCGATCCTATGCAGGCCGAGATATGCTTTTTGCTTGCATCTCCGTCCACAGAAGGGAATGTCTGGCAAAAGGTCACCCCTCGGGATGGCTCTCTGTTTTTTGTTGGTGATCCCAAGCAGAGCATTTACAGATTCAGGCGTGCTGATATTCAGATATACGACTTTGCAAAGAAACGTATATCTGAGTTGGGATTAGTTGTTGCTCTCACGCAGAATTTCAGATCTACAGCTGTTATAGGTGGGCTGGTTAACAAGTATTTCGAAAAGGTGTTTCCTGAGTCTGCAACTGCGCATCAGGCCCCCTTCTCTAAAATGGATACAGTTAAAGAGAGTTCAAATAGTTGTATCTCTCTCAATGCATTTGAATATTCAACTGCCCGGACTGGTAATAATTCGCCTAATGGTAATAGTCCGCCTTCAGAGGCAACGCTTATTGCATCGTACATCTATTCAAGGGTGGTATCGGGACAAAATAAGCCTGGCGACTTTCTGATTCTAACCGAAAAACGCAAAGAGATAGCAGAGTTTGCCCGCGAATTGGCGCTCAGAAATGTTCCGGTTGCTACAACCGGCGCACCATTGCTCCAGGAGTCGGAGCTGGTCGAGCTTTGTGTGGTTTTACGGGCACTGGCCGATCCCGAGAATCCTATTGCTATTGCCGCTGCACTGGAAGGGACATTCATCGGTTGTACGCCGGAAGATCTCTTTTATGCAAAGAAATCGGGACATAGTTTCACAGCTATACGTCCACCTAAATCCACCGATTGTGCAGTTGGGCAGGGTCTTGAACTGCTTAACTCATGGTGGCAGAGCGGTCAGCGTATGTCTGGCGATGAACTGTTAGAGCTTATTTATGTCGATACAGGCGTACTCTACTATGCAGCTACTCAGGAGTTGGGTGATGGGCGAGCTGGTGTCCTGATGCATATAGTAGATTCGTTGCGGGCAATGCCAAATGCATGCAGCATCAGCGAAGCTGTCGAAAGAATCAACATGATGATCGAGCAGGACGAAGCTGACGACACTCCACTGCGTGCAGGACACGGAGACGTGGTTCGTATTATGAACCTTCATAAATCAAAGGGTTTGGAAGCCAAGATAGTTTTTCTTGCTGGATCCGGCGAAAGAAAAAATTATGAACCGAAAATCGTTGTAGCGCGCGATGAAAATGGGGAAGCGATTGGCTACCTGAGCGTGTCAGATAATAGCGGTCACGGAGTAGCTCATTCTGATTTGTGGAGTGATGTGGTTCGTGCAGAATCGTTATTTTCTGCTGCTGAAGCCCAACGTCTTCTATATGTTGCGGTTACACGCGCCGAAGAAGAGCTGATAATAACAGTTGGCACTAAGGTGAGTTCAAAGGGTGAAAAGACATTAATCCGCAGTCTGTGGTCGCATCTGCACCCATTGCTGGAAGATAATTGCGAACGCCTGGTCCATTCTCCTGTTACTGAAGTTGGACGTATTAAACCCAGTTCAACTTTATATGATATTCAACAACAGGTGAGCGTTGCAAAGAAAAGAGTTGAAGCTGCCGGACAGAAATCATATGTAACTGGAACTGTAACACAGTCTGCCCGCGAACGCAGAGATGTTGAACATGCGCTTTATACTTTAGCCTCTGCACTTCCGCGTGATATTGAAAATGATAGTTCTGCGGTCGCAGCACGTGGTGCTCGATGGGGAAGCGCAGTGCATCGCAGTATTGAAGGAATGGGGCGGGGAAGATCGGGGTTGAATCTTGAGCGGTTTGTACGGGCGGTGTGTGCAGACGAAGGGCTCAGTATAGTTGAAGCCACAGAGATTCTGGAAATTTTAGAACAGCTTCAGAAGACGAAAGAGTGGCGGGCGATCTCCACTGCGCCTGAGCGGCGGTTCGAGCTGAAGGTATCTTCTTACAATTCAGATGATCAGATCGGCGAGCTTCTGGAAGGCGTTCTCGATGTCGCGTATCTTGATGGCGAGAGTTGGAAAGTGATAGACTGGAAGACTGATTCCGTATCCAAAGAAGTCTGGACTCAGCGGGAAGGGAAATATCTGAACCAGGTTTCTGTGTACGCCGATATGCTGAAACAGCTCACAGGTAAGGAGGCTTCGTTTAAGCTGACTCGCCTTTAGAAGGTGGAGCTAGATATACGCAGACTTCGGCGGTCGTGACGTGGGGTTAGGTGAGTGGGAAGTAGAGTTGCGCGGTCAGAAGGTGGAGCTAGGCGGCCGGGGGTGCTACCTTTCAAATTATGTACGCACTCCTAACTAGATGAGTCGGTCTAAAAGCAAGACTCCAGGAAAGGTTGCCTCTCAGGAAGCCATCGTTCTGACAGGGTCGGTCGAGGATTACCTCAAGGCGATCTACGACCTGGAGCTGATATATGGGACAGCCCCAACAAACGATATAGCTGTTAGGTTGGCGATTGCTCCTGCTTCTGTGAGCGGAATGGTGCAGCGCCTAGCCACTCAGGGCTGGCTGGAATACGAGCGATATAAGGGTGTTCGTCTCACAGACAAAGGGCGTAGAGCTGCACTCAGAACAGTCAGGCGTCACCGCGTAATTGAGGCGTATCTTGTTCATTCTCTCGGTTATGGCTGGGATGAAGTGCATGAGGAAGCGGAGCGTCTTGAGCATGCAGCTTCGGATGAGCTTGTTGATCGAATGGCTGCAGCTATGGGTAACCCAGATAAAGATCCGCACGGAGCACCGATTCCAACTCGAGAAGAGTGTAGCTAGCCACCGAGAGTCAGAGATCATAATTCGCATTTCCAGTCTGAAATAGTCCGGCTCCGTTTTATATTGCGCCATGCTCCTTAGCGTCAAATTTCTAGGAACTTCGGCGTCACGCCCAACAATCGAAAGAAACGTCTCAGCTCTGGCTATACAGCGCGGAGGCGAAACCATGTTATTCGACTGCGGGGAAGGTACGCAGCGGCAAATGATGAAGTATGGAATTTCATTTGCTCTGGAGGAGATTTTCTTTACGCACGTGCATGCTGATCACTTTCTAGGAGTGATCGGGTTGATGCGGACCATGGCGCTGCAAGGCCGCACCGAACCTATCAGGCTTTATGGACCCTTGCGTTCGGAAAAGCTCATTATGCAGGCAATTATGATAGGGAGCGACAAGCAGCACTTTCCTGTTTCGTATACAGAGCTTAAGCCGGATGAGCCGTTAGTCCGTGATGGATATTCGATAGTCCCTTATAAGGTAGAACATGCTGGAGCTACAGCTCTGGGGTATGCGCTTATTGAAACACCGCGCCTTGGCCGATTCAACCCTGAGTTGGCAAAAGAGTTTGGGATTCCGGAAGGGCCGCTCTGGGGAAAGATTCATAAAGGTGAATCGATTACACTCGAGGATGGCCGGGTTATAACGCCGGATATGCTCGTTGGACCTACGCGTTCGGGCCGTAAGGTGGTGCTAACAGGAGATTGCCGCCCTTCGCCTGCTACTGTCGAGATCTCCAAAGGGGCGGATCTGCTCATTCACGAGGCTACATTTACGCAGGAAGAGGGAGATCGTGCGATTGAGACAGGCCACTCCACTGCCAGCGATGCGGCCCTGGTGGCAAAGAAGGCAGGGGTCCGACAGCTCGCACTCACGCACATTTCGTCCAGATATTCACGTGATGCGCACGAACTCAGCCGTGAAGCTCGCACTATCTTCAAGTCCACTATTGTGGCGAAAGACGGTATGGAAATAGAAGTACCGTTTGTTGATTAACAAACGGTACTATAAAAACGGAATAGTCTGACTGGCTGCAGTTACGCTGCTATGATCGCTGGTCCGTAGCCACTTCCAATAATCATGGAGCGCTTGAACAGATCTTCGATCGTCTTCTGATCGAGAACGGCGCGAACCTTATCAATCTCGATATTTGCAACAACATCGCTGGCTTCCGCACCATGCCAGTCCAGCCAGGCGTATCTATCCTTGCGGGAAGTGCTGCCATCCGGATGATGGAAGACAATTAAGACATTGCTCGCACCAGGTATTTTGGCTTCAACTCCCCAGTTGATTCCATCAGGCGAGACAAAGGATTTCATTGATTTCATAATAACAATTACCGGTTTTCTGAAAATAATTCTCGAACGTCTATGTTTGCGCCCAGGAAGTTTATCTCAGCTACATAGCTTTCGATATCTACTGCAAGGGCCAGAACTTCGCGTTGTAGCGTTTCCGCTTCTTCGGAAGGTACTCCTGCACTACTATTTGCCGCTGCGAGCTCGAAAGCTCTGACCTTATCGCACCATATAGCGTGATCGCGTTCCAGCTCGGCAGCTATCCGAGCGATCATTGTGCGATTTTCCGGACTAGCCGCCGCCAAGATTGATGTCCAATCCATCCTTGAATTTAACTAAAGCTAAGGATATCTAAACCTTTGATCCTTTCGACTCGAACGTGCGTTCTTCAAGGCGAATCCTGCGGCGCTCCTTTGCAGCATTATTTCTCCTTATTTCCTCTTCTGATTCTACAACAATCTCGGGAATCGGCACTGGTCTGCCGTTTCTATCGATGGCTACAAAGGTCATATAACAGGAGTTGGTGTGGCGCCTGACCCCGTTTATGAGGTTTTCAGTTTCAACCCGTACTCCAACTTCCATTGAAGTCCGTCCGACATAGTTGACGCTGGACTTCATAATTACCAGATCGCCAACATGAACTGGCTCTCGAAAATCTATTCTATCTACGGAGGCGGTTACGCAGTTCATGCGAGAATGGCGCATGGCCGAGACCGCCGCAGTTGTATCCATCATGGACATGATGACCCCTCCAAATACGTGCCCTAGTGCGTTAGCGTGCTGAGGCATCATGATTTGTGAGGTTTCATGAAATGTATCTCTTACTGTGCGAACAGGTTTTGGTGACATGAAGGCAAATATACTAGGGGATGAACAAAAGAGCGTAGATTAGAGGCTAATTATGCTAACTTTAGCCCACCCTCTACCACATTAATCTACCAGGTGGCTAGCTTGTTTTTCATGGTAACTACGGTCATGATCTCAGGGATGGTCTCGGAGCACTGCAAGCGAGCTGTCTATACCTCCTTAGGGGCTCTACCAGGTATTTCTACAGCGGAAGTAACTATGGGAAAGGCTGTTATAGAGCATGATGGGAGCGTAACCGCAGACTCGTTGAAGGAAGCCATCTCAGTTACCGGTTACGAAGTTGTAGATGTAGTTGAGGACAGGCGTCGTCTGCCGATTGTGTAGGTTACCGAAGTTTGTTGTACTGAATTCTAAAATGTAATTATGGCTAAAGACCAAGACGATCGATACAATGTGGCTGCGCTAATAGCTCCAGATGTTCTGGAGCTTCTTGACACACGCCCTGAACAGATTGCCGCTGAAACAGATGAAATGCACCCGGCGGACTTGGCTGATGTTGCCGAAGCTCTCCCGCGTGAGCGTCTGGTCGAATTTCTTATAGCTATACCATCGGAACGTGCCGCTGACGTTTTAGAATATCTTGACGAAGATATACGTACTGAATCATTAGAGAAGATGACGGTTCGTCAGGCAGCAACTCTCCTTACGGAGATGACCCCTGACGATAGAGCTGACGCTCTGGAAGAGCTCGAAGATGATACGTATGAAGAGATTCTTTCGGCTATCTCGGTCGAAGCTCGTAGGGAGACAGAGCAGTTAATCGCATACGATTCAGATACTGCCGGTGGTCTGATGACAACAGAGTATGTATCTGTTCCAGAACATACTCTTGTAGAAGATGTGCTTATTGCGATCCGTCGCCTGGCGCGCAGCAATAAAAAAGAAGCAATGCATGCTATTTATGCTACCGATTCAGCAAACAGGCTGAAGGGTGTTTTATCGTTGCGGGAGCTTCTGGCTGCGCCAGAAGGAGCATCTATAAGCGATGTAGCCTGGTCTGAAGTTGTAAGTGTTTCTGTAGATGCAGATCGTGAAGAAGTAGCGCGTCTGACATCCAACTACGATCTCGTGGCAATTCCAGTAGTTGATAGGAACAACAAAATTATCGGTGTGGTTACAGTCGACGACGTTATCGACGCCTTGCAGGAAGAACACACTGAAGACGTTCAGAAGTTCGGTGGTATGGAGGCTCTTGATGAGCCATATATGCAGATCGGATTTGGACAGATGATCAAAAAGAGAGCTGGATGGTTAAGCGCTCTCTTCCTGGGTGAGATGCTTACAGCTTCTGCGATGCAGCACTTTGAAGCTCAATTGCATAAAATGATTGTACTGGCGTTGTTCATTCCATTAATAATGAGCTCCGGCGGTAACTCTGGTTCACAGGCAACATCTCTGATCATCCGTGCATTGGCTCTGGGTGAAATAAGAGTCAGAGACTGGTGGCGCGTGGCGTTGAGAGAGCTGCCATCGGGGCTCACTCTTGGGGTGATTCTCGGTACTATAGGATTTATCCGTATTGTCGTATGGCAACAAGCAGGATTCTACGATTACGGCAGCAACTACATATTGATTGCCGTAACAATATTCGTAACATTAACCGCCATAGTTGGTTTTGGGTCCATTGTTGGGTCTATGCTGCCATTTCTGCTCAAGAAGCTTGGATTTGACCCTGCCAGTGCATCCGCCCCATTCGTTGCGACGCTTGTAGACGTAACCGGATTAAGTATCTATTTCTATGTTGCTTCTGTAATTCTGCGTGGTAACCTGATGTAAACAGCGGTGCAGACGTCTGCACCTAGTCGTTGTTTTTCTTCCCCAGCTCCTTCATAAAGAATAAGACGGTCCCAACCAGGAATACAATTGCGAAGGAAAACCACTGCATCGCATAGCTTTTATGTGCTCCTTCGCTCAGCTCAGGTATTGGAATGCGGGGCGGAGCTGAATCAACGGATCCAACTGGCGGTGTAGTCAATACAATAACGTATGGGTGTACAGGATACGGGACCGATCCTGCAATAGCATCCAGCGTAAGCCACCGATATCCGTTTTTACGACTCGATGTCGTGGGTACTCCAACTCCTGTATCGCTCATTGGGAGGACAAATCCGTACCCGTTCGTAAGCGAATCCACTTCACGCCATGGTGTCAGGTCTACAGTGATTCCGTCGGGGGCATAAACCCACCCTCGGTTTATCAGGAAAGCGGTATCCGATCCTTCGACCTTAAGAGGTGTAACGATATGGACGCCTGGCGAGCCGGATCTTACACGATTAACCAGAACAACTTCGTGGTCATAATCGTACTTTCCGCTCACGGTAACTCGTCTAAACCTGATCTGTGCCGTATCTGAGTCTAGATCCATCGCTGCTACAGGCTCAAACCCAAGTCGTGACTCAATTATTTTGTTGTCGGCCCGTTTCTCGGCCAATCTAGCGAGTTGCCAAAACCCCAACCTGACGCAAACTGCAACAGCTATCAGTGAGAATAACGCGATAATATAGTGACGTGGGCGCATCCTGAAATCTAGTCAAAAGAAAAGGTCGCCTTATACTAAGGCGACCTTTTTAATACCATTTTATTTGGTGAACAGCTATTGCAGAGCCGCTTATTGCCTGACTCAGGTGCCGAATGGATTCATAGGGTCCATTGGCTGATCGCTGCGATCATCACGAGGATCCCTGTTTGGTTCACGCGGGTCGCGTGGCTCAAAAGGGTTTTGGCTGTTCCCTCCAAAACGACCGGGAGGAAGTGGCTTCTCGCCGATATAGGTATCGCCGAGCTTTAACTCCTTTTCAATCACCTTCTGATTTGCATAAACGAAGTTCTTGCTCTGTTGTGTAGCCTTGAAGCCCTGCGCTTCGGTCAGGTTTTTCTGGTCGAGCTGCTTTTCTACGTTTAATATGAACAAAGCGCCTACTACTTCGTTGTAGTAGTGGAAGAAATCCTTAAATGTGAAGTTGTTCTTCTTGAGGATGTCCTGGAATGCCTGCGACTTTTCAAACTTAGTGTAGTTTTTGCTTTGCATCGCAATCCCAAGCGAACCGCCACCTAGCTCCGGGTGCTTCTTGGAAGCCACTTCTAAATCTTTTTTGACTGCCGCAAGGCGCTTGCAGATATCCATTGTGAGCATCGGCGTGCGAAACTCTTCAGGAATCTCAAACTCTTCCTTTTTCTCAGTCTTTTTTGTTGTATCTGTAGCAAAGTTAGCGGAGCTCACTAACAATGAAGGTGCGCTAGGCATGTTATCTACATCTGAAACAATCAGAGTAGCTAACGCGAGCGGAGCTAAAAATGTAGCAATCATTGGCTAACCCAAGTTTGAAAGGTTCATACTATTTGACTGTACTATACCCAAATAAGTTAACACGGATGCGCAATTAGGTCTATTTTTTTACACTGCGTCCAATCGTATGTCGAAATAAGCCTGATTGGGTGTATTTGCGTATCGCTGGTTTGACAGTTTAGCACAATTTCCGTATATTAGAAGAATATCACCTGTGTGCGACAGGGGGCTATCTGCTCGCGGCTGCACATGATTCGTGATGTGCCGGGGCTGTAGCTCAGTTGGTAGAGCGCTGCAATCGCACTGCAGAGGCCAGGGGTTCGACTCCCCTCAGCTCCATTTTAATATGATATTTACACCTGCTTCACAGCGTCCAAGTTTATACGCCGCGCCTGATTTGTGCGGATGTGTAGAGTTGCGCGTGAATGTCAGAGTTTAGGGGATTTTTAGAAACGTCTATTCAGGCTGTTTTTTTGCCCTCAACCCTTCCGCGTAATGTGGAAGGGTTTTTTGTTTTTACACCTTTTTTGTTTGTACCGATATAGCTGGATAATCTGACCGAATTGGAGGGAGTGTTTATGAGAATGTTGGTTTTGGGAGCTGGTGCACAGGGTTCTTCCTGTGCCTATGATCTACTTCAGAACCCGGAAGTCCAGGTCGTTGGCCTGGCCGATGTAAGGGTTGATTCTGTTGCTCCTTTTTTAGCTCCGTATCTGGGTGAAAGGCTTCAAACTATTGCGCTGGATGTACGCGAAACGGAAGCAGTCGAAGCTGTATTCTCTGGCTACGATGCTGTAATGAGCGCACTCCCATACTATTTTAATCTTGATGTAGCTAGGATCGCGGTGAAGATAGGGGTGCATTTCTGCGATTTAGGCGGCAACACTGAGATAGTCCTTGAGCAGAAAAAGCTGGAAGAGGCAGCAAGAAAGAAAAATATTTCCATAATCCCTGACTGTGGTTTAGCGCCGGGGATGGTAAATATTCTGGCTCAGGATGGTATCGACAGGCTGGAAAAAGTTGACAGTGTGCGCATGTTTGTTGGAGGACTTCCGCAGCATCCGGAGCCACCGCTGAACTACCAGGTCGTATATTCTCTTGAAGGAGCAATCGATTATTATACCACCGATTCATGGATACTTAAGGGCGGGAAATCCACCCACGTAAAGGCTTTAAGCGAGATAGAAGAGGTTCGTTTTTCTGGGGATATCGGCCCGCTGGAAGCGTTTCATACAGCGGGAGGATTATCAACTATGGCTATCAGGTATAACGGCAAGATAGACCGGATGGAATACAAAACTCTTCGTTATCCTGGGCACGCGAAGATAATGGAAGCAATACGTGATCTGGGGTTGTTGGATACATCACCGATTCAAGTAAAAGGTGGTGGATCGGCTATTCCGCGTGATGTCTCGTTGGCGGTAATGGGTCGTGCGCTCACAAAACCAAACTCTCCTGATCTTGTAGCTCTTAGAGTGGTTGTCTCCGGCACTATCGGGAAGAATCAGAAAACAGTTACTTATGAACTGCTGGATTATACTGATTCCAAAAACGGGATCAGTGCAATGATGAGAGCGACAGGGTATTCATTGAGCATCACCGGTCAGTTTCAGGCAACTGGCGCTATCGAGAGCGGTGTACACACGCCCGATGAGTGTATGCCAGGCAGAATATATATGGACGAGCTCCGAAAGCGCGGTATCGACATCAGAGTAACAGAGGACTAAATCAGTAGGTCCGCGCAAAGTTAGCCAGAGTTTCTCCCATCGCATCAATAGATTCTCTGGCTATCCATCTATCTACGCCATTGTAGATGAACGAAAATGCGAGTAATTCGCCGTTGGTCGCAATTACATATCCCGCCAGACTCACAACGTCGTCAGTTGTACCTGTTTTTGCATGTAGGTTGCTTTGTGCCGGTCCTTTCATGCGTTTGCGCAGTGTTTCGCTTTCTCCTGCTACAGGAAATGAGGCATGGAATGCAGAGCTCCATGGCTGTTTATGCGCAGCAACGAGGAACTGCAACATGGTTCTTGCTGACACGCGATTGTTGGTGGAAAGTCCGCTCCCGTCAGCCATATAGAAGCCTGTAGTATCTACTTTAATACTGTTGAATAGCGAAACCACATATTTGTTTCCGTTTGCTACTGAGCCAACCTGATTGTAAGCTTTGCCTCTGCCTGCATCTCGAAATAAAAGTTCAGCATAGAGGTTGAGACTTTCCCTGTTCATTGCATTAATGAGTCTGCCGAGTGCAGGAGAGTGCAGCTGTGCCACTACCTTTGCATCTGAAGGCGTCTTCCCAAGCGTACTACCGCCGTTCACTTTAATGCCAGCTGCATTCAGCGACGCTATAAAGGAGCCGGTCGTAAATACTGCAGGATCATCCACAACATATGAGTAACGTTGTGTTGCCAATCGGCTACCTATGCTGCCAGACACTTCTATCGTTCCATCGGAGTACTTGCGGGTATTAACCGAGTTGGAGCTCCCTGCTACAGTTCTTACACTGCCAACAAGCCTCGCGGCAGAAGACGAAGGCTCAAGTGTAACTGATGCATTTCCTGATCCTTTTGAGTTTGGCGTTACTGCAATCCATACAACATTATCCTGCAAAGAAAGAGCACTGACCCTGGCCGCATAGGCGGCACCTAAATATCTGGTTAGCCAACCGTCCGGTATCAACTTGTCATCGAACGCGGAGGCATCTCCAACTACCTTGCCTTCAATTGCGGTGATGCTCATGGCTTTCAGCTGAGATACAAGCTGCTGCATAGGTGCATTGGGATCATTGCCAAAGTAACGAGTGGATAAACTTGGATCGCCGCCGCCTTGTAAATAGAGATTTCCTTTTAAGGTGCCGTCTTTGTTGACCGGACCATCGGTTAGAACTTTTGTTGAAAACGAATGTTTATCACCGCGGAGAGATAATGCAGCTGCTCCGGAGATGAGTTTGAGTGTAGAGGCAGGGCGGAGCGGCGTTGAAACGCCATGCTGAAACAGAGTGTCGTTTTTACTTACTGATGCAATCATGACTCCCCAGTCCCCATTTCGAGTTCTATTTATCAGAGCCTGAATGTCTCCTCTAAGGGCTACGGTGCTGCGAGGAGAGGTGATGACCGGTGGTGGAACGTCCGGCTTTTTCGGCTTTGCACGGCGCGTTGTTTTGGCCCTGGTCTTGGACTGAGTGTTTGAGCTCCGTGTTCGTGTAGCAGACTTTGTCTGCGTAGCTTTCTTGGCAGGAGCCTTTTTTGTTGAAGATTTAGTCTGTGTCTTAGCTTTGGTATTACTGCTGGTCTGCGGAGCGATAAACTCGTTACCAGGAACACCAGCCTCCCATTTATTACCTGTAGCAGCAGCTTCTTTGCTCACTCCCCCGATGAGAAATAACCCGCATATCACACTAAGAATTAGCGGAGTTGGGGCAGACATCCAGGAAACTCGTCTTTTTCTAGGTGTATATATGGAGTGGAGAAAGAGGGGCATTTATAGATCTGACGTACGAACCATGAATTTGGGATCTTTCCCTATTCACGGCTCAAAAGGTGCATTGTAATGCAAATGAGTGCACTTTAGCGCATCTATAGTTTAATAGGCGAGCTATTCGGCGAGTCAGAAAGATAGATGATTGAGTGCGATAATGAAGTGAAAAAGAACGGAGGAGCCGGATGTTAAAATCGCATAGTGCTGTGAGGGAGGGTGTTATAGGTGGAGTCCTAAGTGCGACTGTAATTGTTGCCTGGTTCTTTATAGTAGATATGATCGCTGGCAGACTGTTCTTTACTCCAGCAGTTCTGGGACGAGGCTTATTGGGAATAGCTGGTCTTAGGGCCGGTGATACAATGGTCACTTATGTTTCCGTCTATACGGTCTTCCACTATCTCGCTTTCATCATAATGGGGATTATCGTAGCATCTGTAGCTCACGCAGCACGGAGAACCCCATCCATTCTTGCAGGATTCCTCATCCTCTTTGTTGCCTTTGAAATAGGATTTCATGGCCTGGTGAGCATGCTCTCCATAAACACCGATCTGGAAGGCCTCGCATGGATACAGATCATGGTCGCAAACCTCATCGCCTCCGTAGTAATGTTCTACTACATGTGGTCGCGCCACCCAGAGCTTGGCAGAGAGTTCGAACAGGCATTAAGCGGCAACGACGTATAAGATTCGAATAAGCAGCATCCCCCACGCCCACCCTAGAAGGTAGAAGAACAAAGAGCCCGGAGGCTTTTTCGGGCCTCCGGGCTCTTTGTTCTTCTACCTTCTTAGCGCGCCAATTATCCGAAGCTAATCTGCCCAAACAACAACAGAAGCGCAGTCAGAATAATAGACGCCAATACCGACGATCCAATAAACAACGTCCTGAAAATCTTGTGATCAAACTTGAGATGCATGTAGTACATAACAACGATCACGAACTTTGCCAGGCTTAACAGAAGAAGGATTGGAATGAAGAAACGCGATTCTCTGAATGACGTTTCGTAAAGCCATACTTCAACTGCGGTCACGATTGTAAGGATTAAAGCAATCTTCCAATACGTAGACCAGGTAGGATGTTTATGCTCGTCGTGTGCTTCTGCCTGGTGAGCATCCTGAGCGGTAATTTTTTCCATGATCGCTATTGGATAAGGTAGACGAGAGTAAAGATCACGATCCAGACTACGTCAACAAAGTGCCAGTAGAGTGCCATGATATCGACATGTGTAACATCATCCGGGCCAAGGCCGCGTTTGAAGTCCATCATGAGCAGAGTAATGAGCCACAGAACACCAATTGCAACGTGAGCACCGTGGAATCCAGTCAGAGTGAAGAAGGAAGAACCGAAGAGGTTGGTTCTGATGGTTAATCCTTCATGCACAAAGGCTGTAAACTCATAGGCCTGGAACCCTAAGAAGATCAATCCCATAAGTGCGGTAACTGCTAACCACAGCTTGGAATTACCTAAGATCTTCTCTCCCAAGGTCTTCTTTGGATAGTTTCTGCTCTGTACTGCTGCGAGCGCCAACACCATCGAAAGCGATGACATAAGCAGAACGAAGGTAGATGCAGAGGTGATCGGAATGTCCAGGATACCTGGGATGGTAACCTGGGTCATTGGATCTGTGAAACTTTCGTGCGGGAAGGGGCCCTTTATGCTGCGCCCCTTGTAGATCATATAAGTGGCTATGAGCGACACAAACAGCATGCACTCAGAACCAATGAACGCCCAGATACCGATCTTCCGGTTATCTAAACCAGTCGTGGTATAGTGATGTGAAGTTGCTGCCGACACGTTAATGATGCTCCGGTTCGAGTGGGCTGGTTAACCAGGCATAGAAGAACACAGCCATTGCAATTGCTCCACCGGCCATCCACCAATGATTGATCATCAGGCCGCCAAACATGATACACATAGAGAGAGCCACAAGCATTGGCTTCACTGTGTTGTATGGTAGGATAATTCCAAGCTGTGTGGCCGTCTTGCCAGTTTGCTGATTGATGCGTGCGCTTTCCAGATCCGCTGCCTTACCTTCCCATAGTGGGTAACGTGCAGTAACAGTTGGGAGCGTTGCAAAGTTGTAAGACGGTGCTGGAGAAGGGATCGTCCACTCAATTGTTGGAGCACCCCATGGGTTTGGTCCAGCAAGTTCTCCCTTCTTCAAGCTTTTGAAGAAGTTGTAAACAAAGATGAGTGTTGCAACGATCAGCAGGTAAACGCCATATGTTGAGATAGCGTTATAGACATCCCAACCCTGACCTGAATCGTATGTATAGATACGACGTGGCATCCCGAGCATTCCTGAGAAGTGCATTGGGAAGAAGGTAAGGTTCATGGCGATGAAGTTGAGCCAGAAGTGCAGCTTGCCCAGCTTTTCGTTCATCAGTCTACCAAACATCTTTGGGAAGTAATAGTAGATGCCAGCGAAGATACCCATCATGGAACCACCGAAGAGCACATAGTGGAAGTGCGCAACGATGAAGTAGCTATCTGTCTGCTGAAGGTTGGCAGGTGGTGACGAGTGCATAACACCGGAGATACCACCGATTGTGAACAGAGCTACAAGGCCAACGCCGAACAACATTGCGGAGGTGAACTTGACCTGTCCTTGAGCCATCGTTCCAAGCCAGTTGAAGATCTTCACACCGGTTGGAATGGAGATCAACATGGTCGTAAGGCCGAACACAGTGTCAGCTACTGGGCCTAAGCCTGTTGCAAACATATGGTGAGCCCAGACGCCGAACCCTAAGAAAGCGATGAGGATACCAGAGTAGACCATAACTGGATAACCGAACAGCGGCTTCTTGGAGAACGTTGGAATTACTTCACTTACAAGACCGAAGGCTGGTAAGATGAGGATGTAAACTTCTGGGTGTCCGAAGATCCAGAAAAGGTGCTGATACAGAAGTGGATCGCCACCAGCCGAGGTCAGATAGAATGTTGTACCGAAGAAACGGTCCATCATCAGGAAGAACAACCCGATTGTAATAGCTGGGAACGAAAGAAGAATCAGGAACTGAGTGATGAATGACATCCAGGTAAAGATTGGCATTCTCATCAGTGTCATCCCTGGCGCGCGCATGTTAATGACGGTCGTAATGAAGTTGACCGAAGCTGCGAGCGATGAAACACCAAGGATCTGAAGACCAACTACCCAGAAATCAATGTTGACCCCAGGTGAATAAGCCTTTGTTGTTAATGGTACATATCCGAACCAACCACCATCTGGAGCTGCAAGGAAGAGGATTGGGAGGGAGATGAAGATACCGCCGAAGAGGTAAACCCAGTAGCTGAACGCATTCAAGCGTGGGAAAGCTACGTCACGGGCACCAATTTGAAGCGGGATCAGGAAGTTGAAGAACGCAGCACTCAGAGGCATGATGGCAAGGAAGACCATGGTCGTTCCGTGCATCGTGAAGAGCTGGTTGTATAACTCTGCGCTTACGAGATCATTGTTGGGGCTACCGAGCTGTGCTCGGATGATCGAGGCTTCGACGCCACCCCAGATAAAGAAGAACAGAGAGGTAAAGAGGTACAGCTTGCCGATTTTCTTATGGTCAGTTGTAGTGACCCAATCCCAGAAGCTGCTCTTTTCCTTAAAGACCTTCTCGGGAGCAGGCGACGGGACGAACGGCTTAGGGACGGCGAGATTGTCGACGTCGGCTTCGTGGGAAATTACTGTCGTTGCCATAGTCGTTTATTTAAGGGCGCTTAGGTACGCGACCAGATCAGCGATCTGTTGGTCGGTGAGCCCGGCGGCCACGTTTGTTTTGAGGATCGGATCGTACTCGTCTTTACCCAGTGTAGTCATGATGCTGCCTGGTTTCATTGCACGAGCGTTTTTGATCCAACGCGCTAAGTGCTTCTTGTCATTCTTATAGAAGCCGGCTGCCAGAGTAATTCTGGATGCGATGTGCGTTAGATCTGGTCCAACGGCAGCAGATGCAGCCATGGGATTTCCGCGGACCACGTGACATGCGTTACATGTTCCAGCACCCGTGAACAGCTTTTCTCCGCTTGCAGCATCACCGATGAGCGAATCATCGAACTTGATGGAAGCTGGGAGCGGTGTCTGCGGAATAGCCCAGTCGGAAATCTTCTCTGAAGGAATTGCAAAGAACCCTTCTGCAGAAGCAAGTTGGACCGGAGCGGCTATAGAACTGTCACCAGCGCTATCAGTCGAGGTCGCCGCAACAGCTGGAGCTGTTGTATTGAACAGAGCAGGTTTAACCTGGTGTGCAACCCAGCTTTCGAACTCATCCGGCTGAACAGTTACGACCCGGAATTTCATGTTGGCATGGGAGGCGCCGCAGTACTCTGTACAGAAACCGTTCCATACCGCTGTTGGCATGTCTGCATCTGGAGTGAACCAGATATAGTTAGTGCGGTTTGCTATAAGGTCGCGCTTACCAGCAAGCTGTGGGACCCAGAATGAGTGAAGTACGTCCTTGGTACGGAGCACTAAGTTGACCGTACGCCCTGTTGGAACGTAGATCTCGTTAGCTGTGGTGAAACCGTACTCTGGGTACTTGAACTCCCACCACCACTGATGTCCGTAAACCTCAATCTCAAGCGATCCCTCGCGGGCCGGAGCCTGAGTTTCGAAGATTGTACGTACGGTTGGTACTGCGATAAAGACCAATATGACCGCTGGAATCAGCGTCCATAGTATCTCTAGCTTTGTACTACCGTGAGTCTGAGGTGGAATAGTGGTCTCATCCTTCCGTCTATACTTTATAACTATATAGATAAGTCCGGCTTCGACTAGAACGAATACAATAGTTCCGAGTAACATCAGCCTGTCCCAGAGGAAGTCGATAGCTCGACCATAATCTGAGTTTGGCTGGAATGTAGTATTCGGATGTTCTTGGGCGCACGCTACGAGCGCCAGCGCGAGCACGGCCATCGTCCCAAATTGAGCGAGCCGTTGCAGGCGAGGGGTGCCTCTCATGCGGATTGTGTTAAGGTTAATTAGTGAAAAAAATCACAAGCAGCGTTTGAAAGATAGACAGTTTTGGCGGGGGGTGGTATGGTAAGGGCGGTAAAAATACTGATAGGGTGATAGTTGGGTGAAGGTTTTTGAGCTGGAGAGGGAGAAAAGGGTGCATGATGGAGTAAATGGATGTTTAACGGGGTTATCACGGCACCTGATAAGTTGACTCGTGAGTTGGGCGTCAATATCTTGTATATACTGGTCTAAGACTGGTCTAAATGGGAACTGAGGGGGATGTTATATGATTTCAGATGTGATTGGCGCGTACGAGGCTAAAACTCATTTTTCCGAGCTGCTGGGTCGGGTTGAACAGGGGCATGAAATTACCATTACACGGCACGGAGTACCTGTGGCGCTAATTATTCCCGTTCGCAACAAATCTTCTATTAATGAAAAGCAGGCTGCAATCAATGCTATTAGGGCGAATGCGAAATCCCTCTCTCTAGGAGGACTGTCGGTTAAGGACCTGAAGGGCGAGGGGCGGAGATGAGAGCATCCTTTATAGTAGACTGCTCTATTGCAATGGCCTGGTGTTTTGAGGACGAGGCTACCGAAAGGACAGATGCTATATTGGCTCGTCTAAGCACCGAGTCGTTTTTAGTACCCGAGCATTGGTTTCTGGAGGTTGCCAATGTTTTAGCAATGGCCGAGAAAAGGAAGAGGATCAGTCAGGCAAAGGTAGATGAATTCCTGTCCCTCCTTAGCGTGTTCGATATTGAAGTTGATACAGGTCTTTCCAAGAGAGCCTTTGCGCAGCTTCCATCGTTGTGTCGTAAGTACGCTCTTACATCTTATGATGCAGCGTATCTCGAATTAGCAGTACTTCGTCAGCTGCCGTTGGCTTCGTTAGACTCGGATTTATGCATGGCTGCTGAGAAAGCAGGTGTTGTAATTATTTAGATAGCAGCTTTAGCTATTGCCAAACCAAAATCTAAATACGATTCGGTAAATCAATCACTGTATCTCCGCCATATTGCGTACCCTGCAATTTTGAAGTATCCTTTCAAAAGATATGCAGATGCAAGCCGATACGTATTTCTTAAGACATACTAGTTCTCTTCTCTGCAGAGATGGGCAATATTGCGGTGGGGAGCGATATGCATGAAGATCGCGGTGGTTATAAAAACACGAGCGATCGTTCTGATAACGACCATGATATCACTCTGGTGTTACGTGTTAAACAGCGTGATCATGATGCATTAACCGAGTTAATCGATCTTCACTCGTATACGATGCTGCGCCTCGCGGCAGCCATAACCGGAAGTAGAGATACAGCGCAGGATATAGTTCAGGATGTTTTTATAGCACTGTGGATAAGAGCTGAAACGCTGAATATTCAGGGAGACGTGAGAAGCTATTTATGGGCAGCCACTCGTAATCATGCCAGGATGGTATTAAGACATGAGTTGGTTGTAAAGCGCCATCAGGATGACTCAGTGGTGTCTGCGCTCACCTCTGAATCTAAGAGCACGAACTTAGCCGTTGGTACATTGGATAGCGAAGATATTCTGAAACAAGTGAATACGGCTCTTAACGACCTGCCACAGAGATGTCGGGAGATCTTCCTCCTTAGCTGGCGAGATGACCTGACCTACACCGAGATTGCAGAAGCGCTAGGGATTGGGGTGGCAACTGTTCGTAATCAGGTTGCCCGGGCAATGAGGCATATAATTGCCACGATTCGACCGGAAAAATAAAAATATTAAAATCTGTGTGCGTTTTTAGGGGGATACGCATCTTATCTATATGAACCATCAGTTCCCCGACAACGATAGCCTGACCAGATATCTGATTGACGATCTTTCTGACGAAGAGAGAGCGTTGTTTGCGGGTACGTTGTCTGAGAACCCGGATGACATACAGCTTGTAGAGGGCATTCGGAATGCAAGAAAGGTGGCGAGTGAAAAAGGTAGATACGAATTAGCTGGCGATATTACTCAGGTACATAGGAACGTATCTGATATGATAGATAGAATGAATTCGGACAGAAATTATACCCCGAATCCAAATAAGATTCCAAGTACGAGTGCATCAGATAAGATGTCTGTTAACAAGGCAGTTAGTTCCTCTTGGACCACTGTCGCGGTGGCTACTTCTCTACTGGTATTGGCTGCAGTTTTTGGAATTAAATCTTTCACTTCCTGGCAGGGGACACAAAGCGTGTACGGACTCGCCTCAGTGTATTCTACGCCGAACGGCCAGCGTGCCACTCTCTCACTTCCTGATGGCAGCTTTGCTGTTCTGAACGTCGGAAGCAAGTTGGAAGTACCGGCAAATTACGGAGCTGGGAACAGGCAGGTACGATTGATTGGTGCTGCAGTATTCACTGTGGTGAATCAGGATAAGCAGCCATTTAGTGTAGTGACTGGTTCTACTACTACTCGCGTGCTTGGTACTGTGTTTTCGGTAAGGCGTTATGAGACAGATACGGCGGTTACTGTCGCAGTAAAAGAGGGGCGTGTGTCTGTACAATCAGAAGTTGTTTCGGCGAATCAGTCGGCAATTATAGGTAACGCTGGTAATGTGGTGGTTACGAAGATGGATAATTCAGGGTTCGATTTTATGGAAGGGCGCCTGAATATTGTAAACATACCGTTGTCTGATGCTATTGTTGAATTAAGTCGTTGGTATGATGTGGATATCCGTATTGGTAGTGCATCCATCGAGGGGCAGAGAATCGGTGGGATGTTTACCTCAGGATCGAAAGAAAACCTTGTCAGTGTTCTGGAAAATGCATTGGGGTTTAGAGTTGTTCAACGTGGAAGAACCATAACTATTTATGAATAGTATACCTGTATACTCTACAATGGTCACTTGGGAATGTATTAACCACCATCCTAATTATAGGGAAAACAAACGTGCGAATTGATCTTGGTAAATTGTACCTTATGGTAGCCATGATTCAAGTTGTGGCAGTTGGTGTGCCCGGGATCTCTCAGGGATCGCAGCAGTCGCCACGGTCTGATCATGAATTGGAAGCATCGGGTGAACATAATAAGCTGGTGGGTGATAAGTTCCCCGGCAACTCGCAGGATAAGATCAAATTACGAGTTAAGGATAGTACACTGGGGTATATCCTTAACGACATAGCCAGGCAGTCAAATCTAAGAGTTGTTTACCGGGATGTTGGTGATGCATTGAATATGAAAAAGACGGTGGATATCTCTGGCTTATCCCCAGCAGCTGCTTTTGAACGAGTGCTTGAGGGGACTGGATTGAGTTATACATTGACCAGTGACAATGTTGTAGGAATAAGAAGAATTAGAGAAGTTGAACAACCGGTAAAACAGGAAACTGGAAAGATTGTTGGGCAGGTGGTAGACTCGGCGAGTGGGAAGGGTATTGATGGAGTGACAGTCATGTTAGGCGGGAGCAGGTTTTCGGTTACTACTGCTGGTAGCGGGAAGTTTGTTATTGCTGACGTCCCCAATGGAAGTTATAAGTTAAGTGCTAAACTGTTGGGTTATGGCCAGAAGAGTGTACCTGTAACTGTGAATAACAAGTCTACAAGTGTAACTATACAGCTTTCAGCTTCTGCAACGTCACTGAACGAAGTTGTTACAACTGCTACAGGTAAACAGCGTCGTGTAGACATATCCAACGATGTTGTAAAGATTGATGCTGCGAAATTAATGGAAGCTGCCCCGGTACGCAGTGTTACTGATCTTCTTCAGGCAGCTCAGGTAAATGGTGTTGTTATTACGCCAAGCA
>JBEBRK010000010.1:0-105000 GCA_040394885.1 Gemmatimonas phototrophica | reverse complement strand
CCAGATTAATAGAAACCGGGACCTGCTTTAACAACTCTGGCATCACAACGATCTAAATTGAATTGAGAGAGAACTCATCTTGCAAGAAAGAAAATGGAATTAGCAGTAGACATACTCATATACGCAGCACTATTTGTTGCAGCTATATACGGAGCTATAAGGACATACTATTGGTACTTTACTGCATACCCAGTGGCGAAAGTTACCTATCGTCAGTGGTTGAGGAATATATTTTTAGGTGAAACAAAGGGATACAGCCCTGAGGAACTGGAGCATATAAAAAAAAGAGACAGGGCCGACAACTACCTGTCCTTGTGGATCTTCATAATATTCTGTCTTGTATTACTAAAAGTTATGATTATTTCATAACCAAAGACAGCCATCATTATTTAAGCAAATACTCGAAAGTATAAGAATACGCTAGGCAACAAAATCTCCTTTTACAACTCCAAAGACTTCTTCATGTGAAATCCAAGGATCGTAAACCCTTCACGAAAGTAAAATCTGTGCGCATCCGCATTCTGCACATACACATCAAGCATTGCAACGCGACATCCTTCGGCTCGTCCTTTTTCTACAATCCAATCCGCAAGCATCTTTCCTATTCCAGCGGACCGATAGTCTGTGTCTACTATAACATTATCCATTTCTATGTATCGGCCACAGTACAGTTTGGTACTTACCCAGAATCCAGCTAATCCTACGCAGCCGCTGTCAATAAAAACACCGACCTGCCGATAACCATACTTAAGCATATCCGGCAGCATGGAAATATAGTCTTCATTTGTCAATGCAGGGTTAAGCTGCTTCACTAGTGGATACTGTGCAATCATCTCCGCCTGTGTTGTTAACTCCCGCAGATTATAACTGTGTAGCGCCATACGACCCTCCTGTAACGTCTAACTCTAATATTACAACGTTAGCTTCCCAGTTAGTGGCAAAAAAGGTGGCTTTCATTTCTCTTTCTTCGCTACGTCTAATACAAAAAAAAGAAAATGGCAGATGCTCAGCAAAACATGAGCAATCAATCAGATACGATCTTAAACTCCGGCGTATGCACAGGAGCCTTCCCTCTTCCCTCGTCAAGCTGTCCCTCGAACCACATTTCTGGTAACCTGATGCGATACACCCCTGGAGCATCATTGCGAAGCTGAACGGGAAACTTTCTGTGCCCTCCTGAAGGAGTAGTCCACAGCGGCAATATGCAGACTTCAGGCATGGGCCAGGCATCCTCCCACTCTTCAGTTGTGATATTGAACCGTTCGAGAATCACGGGACAGACTCCCATCTCCAACGTCTTCTTTCCCTTATTGAAGATGATCGCATCAACAATACCATCTGAAGGATATTCCTTGCTAGGCAGCGCGACCATTATTCTGCGGTCTGCTTCAGTAACGACTTGACTGGCAATAGTTGGCAGGTCAGAACAGGAAGAAACTGCGGTGAATAAAACGGTAAGAATGAGAAAAGAAGGCTTGAACATTTCTAAGTGAGTTCAGGAAAGAGGGATATTTGCCTTAACTCAAAGTATGGTTGCCTGGTCACATATAGAGTACAGGATGGTGGTTATTACGATCTTGCCATTTCAGCCGATGACGATACTTTAATGCTAATCCCCTCATAAAAAACCTACTTTTAACGCAGGAGATCTAAGACAATGGCACAGAATGAAGAAGGTGTATCCGGAGAACTCAATAACGACGATGTAACCAGCTTCTCAGGTAAACGAATCTGCGACGAGGACTGTCCAAAGGGGGACGGCACATGCAAGATCAGGGGTGAAGATGCGTACGGCACGCATCATGGCCCTCATGTGTGCGGTACCTGCCAACACCAATGGGCCTGATCGCATATTAAGTAATTACGGCCTTGAGGGGAAAGACTGAATCATAAGTCCCCTTAAGGCCCGGCAGTATTCAGATATTCTACTGCGCCCACGGCGTTCCACCCATTCCATTCGCCTTTTCCTATTCCTCTGGCGCAGCTTTTGACAGTATAAAGCTGTCATGACTGACCCTTCATTTAATTCGCCTCTTCGTAAAGAAGAAAGAGCTGCACTTAATCAGGAGCTGATTAGCAGACTCCATCAACGTGGAATTCGGATTGAGAACACTCTTCCAACAGACAATCTGGACGATCTACTAACAGCACTAGATGAGTTTGATGCGGCAGTAGAAAGGGCGGGTGGCGATCTTTTTGTGAACTCTCCAGATTCATCTCAACCACAGCGCAAAGAATTCGTAGTGCCATTGCCCAACAATCGCGAGACGGTGGAAGAGTATATCGAGCGCATTCAAGCTGCAACTGCAAAGCTGCAGCAATAGGATGCTAGAACTTTTACCTCAACACTTATTGCCTGCAATCATCCCACTGCCCGCTCCCAGCCCGACTAAAAAACTTATCAGCCAGTGAAACCTGATTCAGCTTAACAAGAGAACACCCCATAAACCCAAGTGCCATCTTATCCTCTGCATCAGCTTTTATCGCGTGCGTAAAAAAGTTACGGGCCTTTTCGTAATCTGCCTGCGAATAGTACAGCAGTCCCATCTCACGCAGTGCAACTGAATTATCAGGCTCGATCTCAATCGCTTCAACTAACTTGCGACGTGCATCATCAGGCTGACCTACAGACCTGAGAAGCCTGGCAACAAATACTTTAGGTTCCGCCTTAACTGGATTATCTTCTTCAAGTTCCTTGAACAAAGCAAGCGATGCAGCATCCTCTCCGTCTTGCATTAAAGCAATCGCCCGATCGCGATCTTTTTCATAAGCTGATCCGGAAGAGATCCCCCAATAACCAAGACCGACTAATATTGCGATCGCAACAACTACAATACCACAACCAACGCCAATGGCTTTACCGACTCCTGATTTTGGCGGGGGAGCCGATGTAATGTTGCCGGTGTTTGAGTTTCCAAAACTTGAGCTACCGGCCGGCGCAGAACTGGAGTTTGCAAGCCCTGCCGGATTGTGCGAATGCTCACTCCCACCTGCAGCTCTGTCTGCACCAACGCCACCAGGCGCGAACCGACTCTGATCTCCCCCAACCCTCGTTGCATCCGGCTGCGCTACATGATGCTGATCCAATACAGCTCGCATCTTTTCATACGCGCTCCTTACAGCAGACACATCGGTAATAGTAGGCCGATAACCAACACCTGCACTTTTCTGCCTTATATCCCAAAAAGAAATAAGCAAGTTAGCCTGCTCAAGGTTAATGACCGACTTCTGACGAACTTCTTTGATAAGCAGATCCCCTGACAAAGAAGATCCGCCGAGCATCGCTTGAAGCGATCGCTCGACGGAATCCCAGAGGTAAACTATATCGGTAGATGTTTCTGATGGTTTGCGGAGTTGGTCGAGGTTAGTGTATCTCTCCCGACCCTCCGCCAGTGCCTGCTTAGCAGCTTGTATGTCGCTAAAGGTCATTTATCGATTCTTAGTAATCCCGCGTCAGCACTTCCTTTAATAAAACTTTCGGCATCGCTAGCTGAGACTTCCACGCCGGTCAATCCATATGCACGCCGGGCTTCAGTCTTCATAAACTGATCAACGCTCAACTCAGTTCCCTGCTTGTCCCGCATCTGCTGAACAATCTCTTCCCAGGTGCCTTCGTACGTATGTTCGCCGAAAACGATTTTGTGAGCTGCATCGTCGGCGTCCTGGTCGCTCAATCCCAGCTCTTTATGAGCCGCAGAAAGGCTGTTCAAGAGGGCACCAAACAGCTCCAGCTGCCCCCTTGCTTCACCTTCATCGCTTTCCATAGCCTTGGCCTCGATCTCGGCGAGCATCTCATCGATGTCATCGGTCTCGGAGGTCAGCTCTTCAATACGAGCCTCCCAAGGCTTCAGTTCAGGGTCGGAATCAGGAAGCTTGTAAAGAACTTTTTTGAGTTCAATCAGGCGCCAGATCCCAAGCTCATCCCAGTGGTCTTCGGGGTTGCTACGCTCCAGATAATGGAGAGCGCTATCGTACTCACTACGATCGTAATGAATATTTCCAAGATACACCCTCGCTTCCACATGCTCCGGATCCAGTAAAATCGCCTTCTTCAGAGTCTCAATTGCCTCAAGATCCAACCCGAGCCTGTGCTGCGCATATCCTACGCACGCCAAAGCCTCCCCACTCTCAGGCGCCATTTGCACGGCGTACTCAAAATAGGTCTTTGAATCTTCGATGATGCCTTCTCTAAACAGGGCCCTACCGATCTGAAGCATTAGATCAAGATCATCGGCGTAGCCGAGTTCGATCGTCTTATGGAAGGTTTGGATTGCCTCATCCCGTCTACCAAACTTCAGTAGGGTTTCGGCGTATCCGGCCAAGGCGTCTTCATGTTCCGGGTCTAGGGCAAGAGCCTCTTCAAAGGCTCTTTTTGCCCAGGCGAAATCTTCCCTGGCATGATAGGCATAGCCAACGCCGATATGTAACTCCACGGCGCTGGGGTAAATCGCTAGCCCTTCTCTTAGAACTGATAAAGCTGTATCGT
Organism: Gemmatimonas phototrophica; assembly: GCA_040394885.1. Lineage (GTDB taxonomy): Bacteria > Gemmatimonadota > Gemmatimonadetes > Gemmatimonadales > Gemmatimonadaceae > Fen-1247. The sequence continues at coordinate 100,514 of JBEBRK010000010.1, read as the reverse complement.
AGTCTCCCTCGTTATAGAGTTTGTGGGCGCGTTCATCGTACTCCTCTGATGATAGAAACGGGTTAGGCATCCAGCACACCTCCACACGAATAGGAACGTTATGTATGTATTCTACTCGCCAATGCTGCTTTTGTTCAAGGTCTTGACACGTAGGGGCCACTTTCGCGGCCCTAAGTACCTAGACAGATTTTATTCGAAACAGGTCACACTACTAATAAACGATAGACAGGCTTGACATAGCAAAGTCACATACGACTGAACCAGCTATTACCTGCCTGTCTAGGTGACTACAGACCGCGGACCAGCAAACTTGACCCAGGCCGCAGTTTTGAGGCAGTGGTCAATTTCGGCCACACAGCGTTCTATCTCCTCATCGGTCGTATAGAAGTGCGGCGCAACTCTGATCCCTGCTCCAACTCTGTAGTCAATTACAATGTCTTGAGCTAACAAGTACTGTGCCACTTCATAGCCGTTCGGAACGTCGAATGCGACCGTTCCGCCGCGGCGTTCAGGGTCACGCGGAGCATGCACGGCGTACCCACGCTCATCAGCCATTTGGATGAGTTTTGTGGTCTGCCGTATGGATTTGGCGCGGATAGCATCCATACCTGCCTCACGGATCATCTTTGGTCCCTCGGCGGCGAGATACAGAACCGGAATAGCCGGAGTTCCGTTAAGCCAGTGCCACGATCCTTCTGCGTAATCCATATCCTGCTCGAAACCAAACGGTCTTTTATGCGCCTGCCATCCGGTAATCGCTGGATTCAGTTCGTTTTGGACTTTGGGAGATGCATACAAAAACGCCCCCCCAGGACCGCCACACAACCATTTCAGCACACCACCGGTCATAAAATCCACACCTGACTTCTGAACATCGACCGGAACAATTCCAACTGAGTGGTAAGCATCGAGAGATACCAGCGCACCCATTTTATGTGCATGAGCGCAAATTCTGTCTGCATCCATGATATATGCAGACTTAAATAAAACATGCGATATCGAAACCAGCTTGGTGCGTTCATCTATCGCTGCAAGCAGCTTTTCATGATCGATTGTAATGCCATCTTCCGATGGAATTACAACAACCTTCGCACCGAACTTTTTGGCCAGCTCTTCGTAGGCATAGCGGACCGATGGAAAATCCAGCTCGGTCATTATCACAGTATTCCTGTCGCCACTGAAATCGAGAGATGACAGGATTGCAGACTGTGCGATTGTTACGTTGGGATGCATTGCAACTGTACCTGCAGGCGCGTTGAGTAATGGAGCTATCTCGTCGCCTACACTTACAGGTTTATCCCACCAGCCTTTTGCCCACGCTCTAACTCCGAGCGTGGACCAGTCGCGGGTGTAGTCCGCAAGTCTGTCAGCGACAGACCGCGGCATTGCACCCAATGAGTTGGAGACGAGGTATGTACTCGTCTCCAGAATTGGAAATTCCTTACGATATTCTAAGAGCTTACTTTCTGGCATTTAAATCCTTCTCACGTAACGCTTTGAACTCTGCGTCATCATTCCAGACCGGAAGATCGACGGCGTTAGCGAGCTGCTTTCCAAAACGATACACGATATCTGCTAACTGAGCTGCGCCACGGAGATCCCAATCCGCGCTATATTCATCCTGCGGCTGATGATAACGGACCTTGGTGTATTCGTCTGCCTGCTCATCTCCCCATGATGCGGGCTTGCCAACAAACTTCCTTCCTTCGCCAATCGATACGGCGGGAATGCCAACCTTTGCAAACGAGAAGTGATCAGAACGATAGAAGTATCCTTTTTCTGGTGACTGATCTGGAGTGATAGTCATCTTGTCGCCTTCAATCATCTTCGCGAGGAGCGGCCCTAACGAGGACTTGTTGTCGCCTTGAACTGTAAGATCTTCGACAAAGCCAAGGACATTTCCTCCATCTACGTTCAATACAGCGATGATATCGGCAGTGGGAACTGTTGGGTTTTTACCATACCACAGCGAACCTAAAAGGCCCGACTCTTCAGCTGTAACAAAGATGAAAACCTGTGAACGCTTTGGTTTTTCCGGAGCGGCCGCAGCTTCCTTTGCAATCGCTAAAAGATTTGCAGTTCCCGAGGCGTTATCGTAAGCACCATTATAGATGGAATCGCCATCAACAGCAGGGCCTACGCCGAGGTGATCCCAGTGTGCGCTATATGCTACATACTGCTTGCTGAGTTCTGGATCGCTACCAGGGATGACTGCCACAACGTTGTTGGAAACCATGCGCGACGTTGTGTTTTTCATCGACATATCGACATCGATACCAGTTGAAACAGGCTTGAATTCGCGAGTTTTCGCGGAAGCGAGAAGGTCATCCCACTTGAGGCCGGCTTCTTCAACGAGGCGCTTGGCCACATCGTTCTGCATCCATCCTCTAACACCCAAAGGAGCTGGTGCGCCTGGATTTGGCGGAAGGAGGAGCTGAGGCCCCGCATTGCCCTGCACTACATTCCATCCGTAGCCCGCATCTTCAGTGTTATGGACAACGAACATCCCGACCGCTCCACGACGCTCTGCTTCTTCGAACTTGTATGTCCAGCGACCGTAGTAAGTCATCCCCTTACCGGCAAACAGATCCGGTTCGTCAGCTGGGGCTGGTGGGTCGTTTACAAGGACCATGAGGACCTTACCCTTAAGATCTACGCCCTTAAAATCGTCCCAGTTGTATTCAGGGGCATCGGCACCGTAGCCGATAAAGACCAATTCACCCTTGGAAGCGCTGGTTGTAGAAGCTGAACCTGGCCATACGACGACATCTTCACCCTGGGTCAGGGTCGTTGTGACCTTGCCTGTAGTCTTGACGGATACTGAAGCAGGATCCGGAGTTACCATGTCTATAGGAACTGGCTGCAAATACGAACCGTTGTAACCCGGCTCCAGACCGTACGCAGTTAGCTGCTCGACAAGATATTTCTCGGTCTTTTCCCCACCTGGCGTGGCCGGGCCCCGCCCTTCCATAGAGTCATGGGAAAGGTTCTTGATGTGCTGCTCAATTTCTGCCGCTGTAATTCCGGAAGAAACTGTGTAAAATTCTGACTTGGCGTTGGAACTGCAAGCCTGTCCAGCAACAACTAGTGCACCTAATAGAACAACTCGTTTCATTAAGACTCCTCTGTCTTTGAAATAAGGAAGCGACTAAGGTAAAACTCAGCCCTACTATTTAGATTAGGAATATGACACATCCCAACTCGTTCGGAAGCCGTTCTACCATCTCCGTCAACGGACGCCAGTATACAATATTCCGTCTTGACGCTTTGTCGAGCATTTCTAACGGAAATGCCGACCGTCTCCCCGTCAGCCTGAAGATCCTTTTGGAAAACTTGCTCAGGAACGAGGATGGCGCATTTGTTAAATCAGACGATATTACCGCTTTGGCCAACTGGAAGGTCAAAGATAAAGCTGAGAAGGAGATCGCCTTCCGCACCGCCCGAGTCCTCCTGCAGGACTTCACCGGCGTTCCTGCGGTAGTAGATCTTGCCGCCATGCGCGACGCTCTAGCCAAACTCGGTGGCGATCCCAAGAAAATCAACCCACTTCAGCCAGTAGATCTGGTTATCGATCACTCGGTTCAGGTTGATGAATATGGAACCGAAGCCGCCCTCCTCTTAAACTCTGAAATTGAGTTCGAGCGCAACCAGGAGCGTTATGCGTTCCTCCGCTGGGGCCAGACTGCGTTTGAGAACTTCCGCGTCGTTCCGCCTGACACGGGTATCGTTCACCAGATCAACATTGAGTATTTAGCTCAAACAGTTTTCACCGCCCAGAAAGATGGTGAGACTGTGGCATATCCAGACTCGCTCGTAGGAACAGACTCACACACCACAATGGTCAACGGCCTCGGTGTTATGGGTTGGGGCGTTGGCGGTATCGAAGCCGAAGCAGCTATGCTTGGCCAACCAGTCACCATGCTTATCCCAGAAGTGGTTGGCGTTAAGCTTTACGGAAAGCTCCCAGCCGGCACAACCGCAACAGATCTTGTTCTTACAGTAACCGAACTCCTTCGCAAGCACAAAGTCGTTGGCAAGTTCGTAGAGTTCTATGGCAACGGCCTTTCATCATTAGGTTCTGCAGATAGAACAACCATCGCCAACATGGCCCCTGAATACGGCGCCACGATGGGCTTCTTCCCAATCGACGAAGAAACACTCAAATATCTCCGCTTTACAGGCCGCGATGAACAGCAGGTTGCACTCGTCGAGGCTTACGCAAAGGAACAGGGGATGTTCCGTACAGACGAAACTCCCGATCCAGAGTTTACAGAAACACTTGATCTCGACCTTTCGACAATCGTTCCAAGCCTTGCCGGTCCAAAACGCCCACAGGACCGTGTGCCTCTGAGCGCAGCAAAAGGGATGTTCAAGGATGCGTTAACCGCTGACCTACAGCGTACTCATGCAGCAGTAGCTCAGAAGGCAACAGCAAACGGCGGAACAGCAACCGCTGTTGAAGCTGCGCCAGTATCTGCCGATGAAGCTATCCGCAACCTTGCAGTTCCAGTAAAGATGGGCGAAGAGCAGTTCTCACTACGCCACGGTTCTGTTGTAATTGCAGCTATCACAAGCTGCACCAACACCAGTAACCCAAGCGTTATGTTGGCAGCTGGTTTGCTCGCCAAGAACGCAGTCGCAAAAGGTTTGAACACAAAGCCATGGGTTAAGACAAGCGTTGCACCTGGCTCCAAAGTCGTAACTGAATACTTCAATGCAGCCGGAGTCTCTGATGCGTTGAATAAACTTCGCTTTAATACAGTTGGCTATGGCTGCACAACATGCATCGGCAACTCCGGTCCGCTACCACAGCCTATCGCTCAGGCAATTGAAGAGAACAACTTAGTTGCGACATCTGTTTTATCTGGCAACAGAAACTTTGAAGGACGCATCAATCCGTTAACAAAGTTCAACTATCTCGCATCTCCACCACTCGTTGTTGCGTACGCGCTAGCTGGCCGTATGGACATAGACTTCGAGACAGAGCCCGTTGGAGTTGGCTCAGAAGGTCCAGTATTCCTGCGCGACATCTGGCCATCCCCACTGGATGTTCAGACAGAGATTCAGCGCAGTGTTAAAGCTGACATGTACCGCGAGCAGTATGCAGACGTATTCTCAGGAGATGATAACTGGCGCGCATTAGAAGTTGTCGCCAGCGACCGTTATTCATGGGACGAAGCATCAACATACGTCAAAAACCCTCCATATTTTGAAGGGATGACGATGGAAGTGCCAGGCATTAAGCCAGTTGTTAATGCAAAAGCACTTGCACTGCTTGGAGATTCGATCACAACAGATCACATCTCACCAGCAGGTTCTATCCCAGCTTCCAGCCCAGCTGGAAAGTGGTTGATTGAACAGGGAGTTAAGAAGGAAGATTTCAACTCCTACGGTTCACGCCGTGGTAACCATGAAGTAATGATGCGCGGTACATTCGCCAACATCAGACTCCGTAACGAGCTCGCACCAGGCACTGAAGGTGGCTGGACCGCAACCGCACCAGGCGCCGAACCAAAGTTCATCTACGATGCATCGATGGAGTATCAGAAGGCTGGCGTTCCACTTATCGTCATCGCTGGTAAGGAATACGGAACTGGCTCATCACGCGACTGGGCAGCCAAAGGAACATTACTCCTTGGCGTACGCGCAGTAATCGCTGAGACATTTGAACGTATTCACCGCTCCAACCTTGTTGGAATGGGAGTGATTCCTCTCGAATTCACAAACGGAGCCACCCGCCAGACACTTGGATTGACAGGCTTTGAGACGTTTACGATTGAAGGTATGACCGCAGACATGAAGGCTCGCGCCAAGTTAACAGTTCGTGCGGTTGCAGCCGATGGTAGTGAGAAAACATTTGAGGTGCAGTCGAGGATCGATACACCTGAAGAGCTTCAGTACTACAAGCATGGCGGGATTCTGCCGTATGTGTTGAGGCAGTTGGTTGGGTAGGTAGATAAGTGTCGTGATTGAAAATTAGGCATTCACGAAATAAAAAGATCCCGTCTCAAAGGATTCTCTTTGAGACGGGATCTTTTATTACTAACAGAATTATTCAAAACGCAATGATGGGTATCACCACAAAGACCGAAATCGCCCCATTGTATATTTCCATCCATTTGCACCATCTGGATCCAGGCGTGCGAAATACCAGGAGCCAAGTATGGTGTACAGACCTTCTAATGCCTGGTCTATCACAGCCATGTTGCTTTTGAGATCAATAACTTCGATTCTGGTATTGTATCGTGCAGGTGCTTGCAGAATGACATCTTTCAGCTTCGTTACAGGCAATCCCAGTTTTATCTCTTCCTCATCTGAACGACTTGCAACCCATTTCTTGTTCGGAACAACAGAAACAACCCAAAGAAAATCACCTTCCTGCCGTATAACTGTCAGTCTTTCTAGTGGAACTGTATCTGCCCTTGCAATTGCCTCATTTGCTGTATCAAATGGAGAGATTGCATCCTTCGCACTTTGCCTCTTAAGAACTCTATGCAAGATCCCAGAAGTGTCGCGATGTTCCACATAGATACCCCGCAAGTCTGAAGACCAAATATTACCTGAATCTGCCATCCCAATAATGCGAGACAGTTTTTGATTTTCGGCAACCATAAAAGCCTCCAGCGTTTCCCCAAAGGATCGTTTTACCACGCCATTAGATGTCAGCAAATGCAATGGATGTCCAATCCCTTCTTTGGAGTTAAAAACTCCGTTTACAACAAGGTCACCATTACTAAAAAAAACAGGTTGCTGTATCGGAAACGGTAAGGTGTTTGAACGAGAGATTACACCTTTCGTATTCATTACATGCTGCAAACTCGAATCTGGAGACAGTTCGATTATATGTAGACTGTCATAAGAAGAGACATATACACGAAGTGCCCCAAAAGAGGAGCGGACTTTTTGAGGATTACTTATCTTCTGCTTTAACCGACCACTGGAATCGTATATCTCTGTAAATGGCCCAACTGGTCCAAGTACAAAATCTCCATTACCAGTTCTATACGGCAACGCCAGCATCAACATCTCATCAGGATTTCCGGTTCTAAGTAAAGGAACTAATTGTTCAATACTTAATAAAGAATCATCAACAGCCCGCTTCTTTTCTACTACAATGGTATCAGGATTAAGTAGAAGTGAAAATGCTAGCAGATACGATGAAATAGTGACCATATATCTCCGTTAATGTTTGTACTAGAGCGAAACTTTCTTGAATGTCGCCCATCTAATCATACCGCTACAATTAGGACACTTAATCTGAGAAGAACACTACTACGCCATCGCCGTGTCACCGTCGAACTTTTTAATATCCTTCGCGTCTCTGGCTGCTGGATTTAATGGAGTCCGGATTGGTCCTGGAGCGGTGCGTTATCTCAGCATCGCTTTGTTCTTCAGTCAGATAAACAATAGCCACGTCAGCTCCCTCACATGCAACACCGCGACCGAACGTCCGATCCCAGAATCGCCGCAGGTGATCAATGCTATGTCATTCTCTAACTTACCGGCGAATGAAGCTTGCTAAATACCACCTCACTCAACATATTTGTTGAGTAAGCCTTAACGGTGAATTATGCCTAAATCGCAATCTGCAGCTATAACCTTCCCTAGCGAAGTTGAATTGGACGATCCGAATCTCGGCACCACGCTTCAAAAAGTCAGTTATAGTCTGGCGAGATCTATATTTTCTTCTGATGCCGAGATGGCTCTGGCCTTTGGAGTGGACAGGAGCAATATGGCGAGGTGGAAAGCAGGAGCTCCTCTTTCAGCCATCAATCTGAGCCGTTTAGTTGCATTTGATGTAGTAGTTTCTCTTCTTGTTGGGTTTTTATCCCCCACCACTATCCCCAAGTGGCTGAGAAGCACCAACGCCCATCTATCTAATCGACGACCGATCGACGTTCTGCTTGCCGGTAAACTTTCGGATGTGGTAGCGGCAATAGAAAACGAAAAGACAGGGGCCTTCGCCTGAGCGCAGTTGTGCTATGGCGCGCCTTTCCATACGACAGGAAAGCGAAAGCAGGACAGCCGTTCAGTTCTTCATATACGCCGATAAATCAGGGATCTGGAAGGTTCGATATCCCACAACATTCCCCCGTTTTATATCTCGCCGAATCACCGATCCATGCACTTGCGGAAGTATTGCAGGGGTTAAGGAATCAATCTATTGACAAGCACGATCTTATCAGATTTGGATTCCAGTTAGCAATTGTAGCAATTGAGATAACGAATCATAGTATCCTGGATCTATGCGACCCTGTGAATCTATTAGCGTATGACATACGTCCCGATTCTATTGCTAGCAACAACTTCAAACAAACTCAGGGAATAGCGACAGCCGTTTTTGAGAACGGCTTTTCAGGTCTTAGGTGGTGGTCGTCTTTGTCTGGAGATTGGCATAGTACTGTTGTGTTTACAAACAGGGTTTTTCCTGACGATCCGAGGGGATGCGCAATACGATTCAATGAACCGGTTCCGATTGAGGTTAACAGTCCCGAGCTTATAGCTATGGCGGACTCTCTTTCGATCAAAATTGGGAGAAGTTAGTATTCTACCCCGCCGTCGTCTCACCCCCCAACAACGATATAATCTCCCCCGTTATGTAGCTCGAATCCGCATTCGAAGCAAGAAACACGTAAACAGGAGCAACTTCCTCAGGCTGGCCGGGACGCTTCATCGCCGTATCACCACCAAACTTTTTAATATCCTTCGCGTCTCTCGCTGCTGGATTTAACGGAGTCCAGATTGGCCCTGGAGCGGTGCCGTTTACCCGGATCTTTTTATCTACCAGATTCTGCGCCAGTGACTTGGTAAATGCGTGTATAGCTCCTTTTGTAGCAGAGTAATCGATGAGTTCCTTGTGCCCCTCCAATCCAGTTATTGAACCTGTATTGATGATTACACTACCTTCCTTCAAATACGGCAACGCAGCCTTAACCATGAAAAAATATCCGAAAATATTTGTTCGGAATGTATTTTCCCACTGATCAATAGACAGCTCATCAAACGATTTAAGATTTTTCTGCACGGCAGCATTATTGACAAGAATATTCAGCTTGCCAAACGTATCAACAGTCTGCTCTACAGCCACTTCACAGAAAGACGGATCTCTTACATCCCCAGGAATAAGCAATGCTCGCCGCCCTGCCTTCTCGATAGCGGCAGCAGTTACTTCAGCATCGCCTTGCTCTTCAGCTAAATAAACAATAGCAACATCGGCCCCTTCACGCGCATACAATGCAGCTACCGAACGTCCGATCCCTGAATCTCCTCCTGTGATCAACGCTACGTCATTTTCTAGTTTACCGGCGGATTTGTACCGCGAACCTGAGTAACGTGGCTTGGGAGTCAACTCGGACTCCAGACCCGGCGGTTCCTGTGATTGTGCGGGCAGAGGTGGTTCGGGATATGGCTTGGGAGTTCTTGCACTCATAGGATTTCCACTCGGCATGTCTGTTATTGATGGACATGTAAGAAGAGTCACATACCGTGCCGAAAACGGGAATGCTCTGGGTTTATCAGCACCGAACACATCTGCTGGCCTGGAGTTCAACCATTGTTGTCAGCGGTCCGGCAGGTATGACTAAAAAAAGAGCGAAAGTATTCTGGAATTTGGTGGTGACCGTTAGGGCCCATCGACGGGTCTTACAATTGAGAGACTACAATCTTTTTGCAGGTATCTAGAGGCCGGACGGGGCATGCTAGGACAATGTATATCTGGTAGACGGGATCATTTACTTTTTCTGGTAATTCAATGGTAAAGCAACGGATTTTTTTACAAGGGATAATAGTTACAGGATTTTCATGTTTAGTTTTAGCATGCTCCAGCCCCACATCTGACACAGACGACCTGCGACTCTCTCCTGTTATCAATAACGGAACAGGAGAAAGCGCATTGTCGATCTATACTACCGAACAGACATACTCTATCAATACACCAGTTAAAGTGGTTGTAAAAAACAACACTCAACGGGAAATTAGCATTGGCCCCTGCTTTGATCTTCAATACGAGGCATCAGGTGGATGGCAAAATGTATCAGAGGAATTACCGTGTGCAGCGTTGGGGCTACCTGTTAAAGGTATGGATTCCGTGGTTGTAAATGCAGGATCGTTACACACCGCAGTTGCGGGGAGTTACCGGCTCCGCTTGAAAGTTTCTGTAGCAATCCAGGCGTCTTCTGCTGATTCTGATGGGGATACTACAAGTGTAACAACTCCTGTACTGGAAACAGTCACCGCTGTATCCAATGTTTTTCGCGTAAAGTAAATCCCATACCGATTTACGATCTCCATCCCACCAGGTATGAATTAACAAAAAACGGCTCCGCGACTCTGACTGCGCGGAGCCGTTTTGTTAATGGAAAGGGCCTAGAAAAATATTTTGTGACGATTTCTAACGGTTAGGGGGTCGCATAGCGTAGAGGAATGATATTGCTCACCACACCCCCCATCCGAATAAAGAGGATTTCTATGCGCGCACGTTGTCTTGGTTTGGTTATGGCTACCACCATAACCATGGCATGTAACGATATAGCCGAACCGATTTCACAGCCGGCAGGTACAAGTGAAGCTGCAGCGAGTACTGCCAACAAGTACATCAACCTGGCATTAAGGAATGAAAGCCACCGTGGTGTCGAAGACTTCTTTCTTAAGATTGAAGCCGAAATTCCAGGGTTTGGCGGATTCTTTGTTGAACAACCAGGGAAGAAGCTTGTAGCATATGTAACTGACCTGTCAAAAGCAGAAAAAGTTCGATCTGCACTTAAGTCACGCGCTCAAGGATCGCTCAAATTCGTTTTCTCAAATCTCCCTTCTTCTTCTACAATTGAAGTCCGTCAGGGAGAATACTCTTTCTCTCAGCTGCTGGAGTGGCTGGAAAGCCTCGCAGTTGAAGCGGGCTCGATTCCAGTTTTTCTTGATGCAGATGAAGCTCACAACCGTCTGACAATCGAAGTTCTCAGCTCGGCGGACAAGCTCATAGTCGAAGAAAAAGCAGAGACCTTAGGAATTCCTCTGGATGCTGTCTCCGTACAGATAGTTGCAGAAACACCGTCAGCACTACAGAATCTTCACGACTACCATGTAATACCTATAGGTGGGATAAAGATACAGGCCTGGCCTGGTGGAAACTGCTCGCTAGGATACAATGTACGCGGCAATTCCTCTTTAGCCAGCCCTTACCCAGCTGACTCGATGTACTTTGTCACGGCTGCGCATTGCTACAACATACCGTCACTGACGACATCAGGTGTACTTGGTGGCCTTGTGGGTCAACCTGACCTCGGCTTACTCGCATCACCAGGGGACACCCTTGGGCACATAGTATACAACCAACCATGGAACTTAACCGGCGCGCTGTGCGGCGGCCTTGCACTATGTGCGAGAGAAGATGTGATGGTAGTGAAGTATTCCAGAGATAGGACTGGTAATTTTCAGATCGCCAGCCCATCTGTCAACACACCACCACTTTTCCCTTATACATCTGTCTTCAACGTAGCAGGCTATATAGGAGCCTATGTTGGCGGCGATGTGTATAAAACCGGCATTGCAACAGGGCGTACACTTGGCACTGTCTCGGCAACCTGCGGAGCACAAACCGTTGGAATGGGTGCGCTGGGGAATTTGAGACTTACATGTGCTCACAGATCGAATAATTCAGCCTTGCCTGGTGACAGTGGTGGACCAGTGTGGGCTGCCGGCTATGGCTGGGGATATGCTTATGGGATTGTGTCCGCTGCATCAAGTGGAGTTCTAATCTTTACGGGTGGTCACTTCCTACAATCAGAGATTCCGTTCTTATTTCAGCCAATGCCTATATAATAGCCAGGCTGTTACACTATAAAGACTCGTTGTCATCTATATAAACAACTTCATAAACAACTTCATTCATGGGGCTCCAATTATTTAAAGGAGCCCCATCATTACAATTACGAAGTGGCAAAAAATAAACTCATCTGACTACTAACAAACCATAGTTTTCACCAAACTCATCCTGCGCTCTTGCTAAACCAGATGGCCCATCCCAGGAACCGCCATCGACACGAATAGCAATGGAGTATACACCAGAAGGTAGAACTATCGGGAGTTTCCATTCACCGTTCTTGCCTTTAATCATTGGCATTGCCTTCCAACCTGTAAAAGTACCACGCACTTCAACAGTAGTAGCACCGGAAATCCGTAGCGTCAGATAGTTAAGAGAATCCGATTTATCAGACTGAATCCAGATGCTCTGAGACGGAAAAACCGGAGTGGCAGAAAGAGACTTTGGAAAACTACGAGCCAGACTTATACCGAGAGATAGTTGACTGGAAGCAGACATGCCTCTAGCGAAATCAGGCGGAAACCTGGACGCATTAAAAGTAATTGCTACTGGCTTCAATATTCTTAATGTGGCACTTATAGAAGCAGAAGGTAGCGCAGCTAATATACGATGAGCGGATGGATCAGTCGTCATTCCAACTTGAGTAACTAGCTGCAATCGCTCTCTCTCATATGACGTTTCCATTAACAACTCCCCAAACATTCTGCCGCGGGCATGGGTGAATCTCAATGTTGGCACGATAGCGAGGTCGTGCATCTTTAGCGGAGTTACAACAGCCCCGGAAACTGCAGTATATCTTGCGGTGTCAAAAGCATTCGAAACGTGGAACTGACTGATAATGCTTTCGCTCATCCCCATTATAATGCCAGTCTGAAAAAAATGCCCTGACACCTTTCCTCGATAAGTTCCCACTCCAGCTTCACCTTCAACAGCCAACGTAATGCGAGACCGTGACTTAAGCTGGTGGCCAACATATACATCTCCATATCCCGATACTCTTCCTGATTCAAACATAGATATCGCGGCTCGTGACCGAAATATGCTATTTACCCCGAGAATGGTAATAGCAGGAACGGTGGTAATAACCGACGTTCTCTCATAGTTCTCAACGGCCAAGATCCCGCCTTCGATGGCGGCGGAAAAAACGACGGGTATTTTAGATAATGTATCCTGCGCGGACAGCTTGGATGCCAGAACTAAGGTACTGATCCCGATCAGAAAGCGGATTGATCTTAGCATCGGGAAGCTGACGGACCTCAACGCTAGCCGTAGCCCCCTTACAATTGGCTTCAAATGTATCACTCTATCCCCGTTCAATTAGGGACGCCTCGTACCACCACGCTCGTTATCTATTACCGCATCAGGAATTTTTTGAGCTCGAATCAGCGCGGTTCTGGCGGGCAGACCTGCCGCAATATTTCTCTCCAAAGCTGTGCTGAGTGCAAGCAATGACTGGTCATCTTTCCTACGTTTTGCCTCCTTTACTACTGCATTTACAGCATCTGAAACTGGCACTCCTCTTTGTACGAGTGTGCCTAAAACACCATAAGGGACAACCAAAGATCTTTTTGGCAAAGAATTCTGAACTGTCTTCAACATGGCAGTAGTGGTACCAGCTCTATATGCAACTGTTGCAGCATCCAATTCGGCCGCAGATATGGAATCCAAAGCCTGCTGTACCGTTTTAAGTTGTTGATATAGCGCTCTTACAGCTGACACGACACGATCCCCGTCAGCTTTTTTACTTACTCCCTCAAGCGCTTTATCTGCCAATGAAGCCGTTGGCAATCCCGCAGTAACAGCAGAATCCAGTATGGCTTGCAATACAGGTCTTAGCTCAGTTGGGATTCGTTTATCGAGTGCAGCAGAGTGCTGTGCATGCAGTGCTCCAGCACCAATAGATGACTCTATTACTAAAGCGATTGTAAGCAATAAAGCTATTTTCAGGAGATTTTCTGACAGATATCTCATAGTGAGTTGTGTGCAATAACCATTACGGCTGAGTTCGACGGACCAAATTCAGTTCCGGGATCTTGAGGTGCAGCCGGATCAGGTACCCACTGCTTACCATCAACGACAAACATATATGAATGCCACCCAGTAGTAAGAGATACTTCCGCAGCCCAAACGCCTTCAGAACCAACACGCTCTAAAGGTGTTGCATCAGTATTCCAGTGATTGAAGCTGCCTGCGACTGTAACTTGCTTAGCATCGGCTGATACAAAAACAAAACGAACCACCCCAGGACGCACAGACATGGTGGTTGTGGGCGAAGTTAAGTGATCTTGAGTAGATGTCTGCCACAGCCCACCACCGACTACCACTATTACCGCGGCTGCAATTGCAAGAACAGTTACGAAAACCGGTCGTCGCCCTCCCATCCATCCCGAGTTTACCTTGGAATTTTTTGCCCCCCCCTCTGACAAGTCAACAGCAATTTCCGCCATAATACGATCAGTACTGTCTGGAGAGGATGCTGGAAATTCCCGCAGGGGAGCGAATAAACGGTTTAGCTCATCATCATTGTGTGCATTCATAGTTTTCCTCCCTCTTAACAATATTAAGCAGCCTCGAGCGAAGCATTGCCCCCGCTCGATTAACCCGCATCTTCAATGCAGAAATTCCGATACCGGTAATCTCGGCCATTTCATCATAGGTAAGCTGTTCAACATATTTCAGGATAAGAGCTTCTCTATAAACTGGTGCGAGCTGCGCGAGAGCATACTCGACATCGTCTGTTTGCGGCATCTGCTGTGAAATATCACTTCGTGGATCGAGTATGTCGGTGTCAGTCCGGACAAACCAGCGATCCTGAGTAACGCGTCGTTCAATGGCAGTCCGGCATCTGTTAACAAGAATCTGGAACACCCACTCTCCAAATCGGTCAGGGTTTACACACTGACTGAGTGCACGATATGCCCGCACGAAGGCCTCCTGAGCCACATCTTCGGCTTCGTCATAGTCTCCCAACATTCGACATGCATATCGAAAACAACGAGGCCTATGTCTCTCAATGAGCTGTGCATATGCGATCGTCTCTCCCCGAAGTATTCGTGCGATAATGAATCGATCAGTTTCCATTGTCCTTAAGACCCCAGGATCGCCCTAATAAGTCACACATTTTTTAATATCGTCAACTATTCGAAGGAGTGAACACTTATATCCCATCTTAAACCAGGCTAGAAAAACGCCATAGTCTGGTCTACTCAACAAAACTATGGCGCATCTTAACTCCTGATTAACCGTCGACTAATTCCAGACTACGATTCCCACCCTCTTCCTCCAACTCCTTCCTCTTGAGAAACGGATCATTGAGGAAAGTTCCAAACGGGAACACAGCAGCTATACCGGTACGAAACCATTCCGAAGCACTCCATCCACGCCCCCACAGAGTAACAACCATCGCCAATGCATAACCCATAAATGCTACACCGTGGATCATACCAACTATACTAACTGCTTTCGGCATCCCCCATATGTACTTCATTGGCATGGCTACCAGGAATAGCGCCAGCGTGGTGATGCCTTCTATAAGTGAAATAGTTCTAAAAACCTTTAGCATTTTGATTCTATCAAAGTCGGTTATGCTGCGATCATCATCGGCGATTCAGAGTCGCAACTATTTGGGAACCCGCGCAGCAGGTTGCTGCTGAGTCAGACAGTGCAGGGTTCCAAGCCCCCACACCAGATCCACAGCATGAACGCCAACAACAGTTCTACTGGGGAACAGCGATGCCAATATATTCAATGCAACACGGTCATACTTATCATTAAACGTCGGGACTATCACCGTATTGTTTGCAATGTAGAAGTTTGCGTAACTCGCAGGGAGTCGCGTACCGTCCATTACAACCGGACGTGGATATGGCAGTTTAATAATACGAAGTGGTTTCTTTTTTGACGCTTCTTCCAGACGACGCAGATTATCTACAGAAGATGCGTGATTTTCGTCGTTTGGATTGGCTTCATATGCAAGCACAACGGTGTTTTCATCTGTGAAGCGCGCAATGTCATCGATATGCCCATGAGTATCGTCGCCAACACAGCCGTTGCCCAACCAGATTGTGTCATCGCATCCTAAATACTCCGCAAAGATACGCTCGTAATCTTCTCGACCGAGACCAGGGTTTCTGACCTGGATATCTGTCAGCAACCACTCTTCGGTAACGAGAATACGGCCGGCTCCATTAACATCAATTCCGCCGCCTTCTAAAACAATGCGCTTGGTCGGATCATTGTGCCTGACGGGATTTATAAGCTTCTGGCCCGTTACTGTCTGGATATAATTGGGAAATAACCTGTCATTATGATAGTTGTCATACTTTGCCCAGGCATTAAAATCCCAACCGGTGATCTCGACTTCACCTTTTTCGTTCCAGACAAATGTAGGCCCTGCATCGCGCAACCAGATACGGTCGGCGGGAACAATATGGAATCTTACATTGTCCATGTTTACAGAATGAAGCTCTAGCCTCTCGAGTGCATCAGCTTTGATCCCTTCATCGTTGCAGATAATTTCTACGCGCTCATGATCGGCTAACGATCTGACTATTTCAGCGTAAACCCAACGTACCGCTTCGAGCTTGCCCGGCCAGTCAGGTTCATGATGTGGCCATCCAAGCCATGTGGCTTCGTGCTGCTCCCACTCAGCTGGCATTATCCACTTTTTTTCAACTGTGTTCATCTGTTACCGATATACCGATTTAAGATCGGGCCGTATGCATCAATTCTACGATCACGCAAAAATGGCCAGTTACGACGAGTCTCTTCAATAAGAGCGGGATCGCACTTCGCAATTAAAATCTCTGGTTCGGTACCTGCTTCAGCCAGTGTGCGCCCAAAGGGATCGTATATGAAAGAGTGTCCAAAGAACTCAATTCCGTCAGTTCCTGCTTCTTTTTCATGACCCACGCGGTTCGGCGCAGCTACATACACACCGTTTGCAATTGCATGTGCACGCTGAGCGGTCTGCCACGCATTGACCTGAGCTTCGCCAAACTCAGCCTTTTCCGCCGGATGCCAACCTATGGCTGTGGGATAAAAAATTATGTCAGCGCCTAATAAAGCTGTGATACGCGCAGCTTCGGGGTACCATTGATCCCAGCAGATAAGAACTCCAACATCTGCGTATTTGGTGCGCCAGACATGAAACCCTGCAACACCAGGGTGTTCATCTTCCGACTTGGGAAGTGTATCACCTGGTGCAAAGTAGTACTTCTCGAAAAAGAGCGGATCGTCCGGGATGTGCATCTTTCTGTAAACACCAAGCATCTCCCCATCAGCATCTATAACGGCTGCAGAGTTACGGTACAGGCCGGCAGCTTCTTTCTCGAAGATGGGGACGATGATAACAACACCCAACTCCTTCGCCACTTCCTGCATGCGATTAGTAACAGGACCAGGAATTGGCTCGGCGATGTCGAAACGCTCGGCCGTCTGGACCTTACAGAAATATTCTGAATTGAACATCTCCTGAAGGCAGATAATCTGCGCTCCTTTGGCCGCTGCTTCGCGAACCTTGGATATGTGATGTTCAACAGTTTCAGCAGGAGTAGCACCGGCCACGTCCTGAATAATCCCAATTGTAAATGGCGCCTTTTTCATAATGCATGAAAGTTAATGTTTTTTCCCGCCGAGGCTTATTTTATATGAATGGTAAAACCAAATGCGGTTCTTCTGCTGAGCGGAGGGCTAGACTCGACTACTTTATTGGCCTTCGCTATTAGCGAAGGATACGCTGTTCATACGATTTCGTTCCGATACGGACAGCGTCACACGAGCGAAATCGAGGCCGCCAGGGCGTCGGCGAGACGATTCGGAGCGGTGCGTCACGAAGTTGCCAGCATCGACCTTTCTACGTTTGGCGGGTCGGCGCTGACGTCGAACGATATCGCAGTACCTAAGGACAGACCAATCCCATCCTCTGGCGAAAAGGTGGAGAAGGGCGAGATCCCGGTCACATATGTGCCGGCACGAAATACGATATTCCTCTCTTACGCACTGGCTTATGCAGAGGTAATTGGGGCGAACGACATCTTTATTGGGGTTAACAGCCTCGATTACAGTGGATATCCGGACTGTCGGCCTGAGTTCATAGAATCATTTCAGACAATGGCAAACTTAGCTACACGTGCCGGTGTAGAAGGTACTACTCCATTGAGGATTCGAACGCCATTTCAGCAGTTCACGAAGAAGGATATAATCGCCCTGGGCCTCAGCCTGGGAGTCGATTATAGTCAGACGATCAGCTGTTACGATCCAGTGCCTGGCCGGGAAGACAGTATCGACCTGGCATGCGGACACTGTGACGCCTGCCAGCTAAGACTGAAGGGATTTACGGAGTTGGGAATTCGCGATCCGGCTAAATATGCAGTGGATTCCCAGCGGTAAACCACCATATTGCAGGCAGTTAAAGCGTCCTACATCAGTCTTCAGTTGAAAAAGTTTAGCTTCGGCATCTATCATCACTGACAGTGATAAACAATCAGCAACCAACTTAAGCAACAGATTCGGCATAACAAATTAATGAGCTACACAGTTAAGGAGATTTTTTACACCCTGCAGGGCGAGGGTGCAAATGCTGGTCGTGCGGCGGTATTCTGTCGTTTTTCTGGCTGCAACCTGTGGACTGGCCGCGAAGAAGATCGCCATAAGGCAACGTGTACGTTCTGCGATACTGATTTTGTTGGTGTTGGGCCAGATGGCGGAAAGTTCAAAACCGCTGAAGAGCTTGCTGCCGCAGTTGATGCTGCATGGACCGGGCAGAATGAGAAAAAGATGGTGGTCTGCACAGGCGGCGAACCACTACTCCAACTGGATGAAGAGGCAATAGCAGCCCTTCACGCCCGTGGGTTTGAAGTGGCGGTTGAAACAAACGGGACTCAACAGGCACCTTCTTCGCTGGACTGGATATGCGTAAGCCCTAAAGCAGATGCCCCTCTCGTACAGCGTTCCGGAAATGAGCTCAAACTGGTCTTCCCTCAATCGGATGCGACACCGGACAGGTTTGAAAATCTGGAATTCGAGCACTTCTATCTTCAGCCTATGGATGGGCCTGAGATTGATCGAAACATCCAGCTAACTATCGACTACTGTCTCAAAAACCCGAAATGGCGTATCTCGGTTCAGATGCACAAGGTTGTTGGGATTCGATGACGAACTGTGATCCATCCATGAGGAACTGCCAGCCATCCTCGACGAACTGCGACTCACCCTCCGGCTCCACAAAATAGTGTTAGAAATTTTCTCGGCCTTTCCGCCCTGGGTGAAGCTGATGTTGGCACTGTCAGGACCCTTGTTTGCAATTATTATCTGCGATTTCGCAGCGAGAAAGTAACCAGTGTACGCCGGACATTTAGGGTTTGCACTTGGAGTTTCGTCTCTACGCAGGTCAGTTCCACTCTGGCTGCTTCTTGTTGCAGCCCAACTCCCTGATTGGGTTGATGTAGGGATCTGCGCCACCGGAGGATCACGGGGTGTGGCTGGGCTCCATTCACATGGTTTTTTTAGCATTGCTGTATCTATAGGCGTGTTAGGCACTGTCTATCTGTTGGCTTCGCGGGATTGGGTTGGTGCGTTAGTTATAGCACTCACTACAGTCTCTCACTATGCACTCGATCTTCTGACCGGCATTAAGCCGACCTGGACCGGCGGGCCAATCATTGGGTTAGGGCTGTATAAGGATCCTGTGGTAGACGCAGTACTTGAAGGTGCTACTATACTTATAGGCTGGCTACTGTACAGGTATACTCTACCTAAGGAACGCCGAAATTCGATATTTACATACGCCATCCTGCTTAGCCTGATACTTTTTCAGGCCGCTGCAGGCATTGCGTTTTATCTTAAACTTGGAGGAGACGTGAAATGTTAATGATGCACATCCCCATCATTTCACCAATTGAGATTGGCACGCCTGTATCTCAGCTTAAACTTTTACCAGCTCCGGTTGATGCAAAAGACGAAGGGACCGCCAATCCTGACGATCCCGACTATGAAGTTGAACAGAACGAACCACCAGTAAGAAGACCTCCTCCGCTGTTTATTGCTTCACCTGCACTGATGGCAATCAATGAGATTGAACAGGCACTTGAAGTAGGTGCCAGACACGACTTTGGCTGGTGGAGGGAACGCGTCAACATAGTGCGTGATGCAATAAGGCCTAAACGCCCGGATGATGCAGAGAAGGCTGCAACCTGACCTTAACGGTCAAGTCGCAGCCTTCTCATTTACAGATAAGTATGCTTACTCGTTAGTACCAGGCGTCACCCAGACATTATTCTTGCGGTTCTTATCAACTAATCTTACATCAGGGTCTATCTCAACTTTGGATAGACTCTTTCCATTAAATCGATAAGTACGAATATACTGTCTGCTATTCGTACTCCAGACTTCAGCAGGATAAGCATGCTCTTCAAAGCTGCCATCGCTGAACGTTAAACGAACCAATAAGGGTAAAACACCACGTTCTGCGTTACCATAAAAAACACCAACGAATGTAGTTCCATCGCTGTTAGTTGCGGTTTTAACAGAGTCCACTCTCTGATCAAAGTGGGAGTTCTCTAAAAACCATCCGCGCCAGAACCAATCCAGGTTAGTACCGGAGACATTTTCCATAGTCCGGAAAAAGTCTGACGGAGTTGGATGTTTGAATGCCCAGCGCTTAGTGTAAACCTTAAATGCGTTATCAAAGACATCGGGGCCTAACACTTCATCGCGGAGAATCTGCAACGCAGCAGACGGTTTATAATACGCTGCAACGGCAAGCTTTCTGGGATCGATCCTGTCTGGCGGAGTGTTAACTGCGTCATCGACACCCATCTGCTGAAAGCGCTCAACATACTGTTTCTGTTTACGGAATCTTGCTTCGACAGATCCGTCCTGAGGAAAGCGCTTTGCTTCTGCGTATGTGTTGATAAATGTATTAAACCCTTCGTCCATCCAGGCATAACGACGTTCGTTGTTACCAACAATCATCGGATACCAGTTGTGGCCAACTTCATGAGTTAACACTTCATACAACTCAGATTTGCTGGCGCCGCCCTGCTGCATCGCCAGCATTGGGTATTCCATACCAAACACTGGCCCTTCGACAGAAGTAGCCTGAGGATATGGATACATAAGCCACTTTTGCGAATACTCCATAATGGATTCGCGGGTCTGATCTGCTGCATCTTCCCAGATAGCTGCAGACTCAGGGCGGTAGAAAGCGTGCATCATTATACCGTTCCAGCTTGATGCATCCCACTGATAGTTTGGTGAAGCAACCCATGCCACGTCACGGACGTTTTTTGCAATGAACTTCCATGTTAGCATGGCTGGAGACTTGGGCCTGGCAACGCCACTGGCTAACTCGGCCGCCGTAATAATACGAATCGCAGTATCGGATTTTGCAGCAAGCGCCAGACGACTAACCTGAGCGGCTGGAAGAACATCCTTTGGATTTTGCAAAACGCCAGTTGCTCCAACTACAAACCCTGCCGGGACTACTACTTCCAGATTGTAGTCTCCTGTGTTGAGATAAAACTCTCCCTGCCCTAAGTATTGATCAATATTCCAACCTTTGACATCGTCATACATGGCTGCTTTAGGAAACCACTGAGCAATCTGATACAACGAGCCGTCCCGGCCCATTCTGTCAGCTCCATGGTCAGGAACCAGGAAATTATAGTGAAGCTCCACAACAACGCTCGCACCAGGAGCTACTGGCTGAGCAAGATCTAAACGACCAATGGTACCGTTATCAAAAAGCTTGATCTCCACTCTTTTTGAACTGATAACCTGTGCTATCTTCGTAAACTTGTATCCACCATCAAACTCTCGTGCACCAAATCTGCTTTCTGATGGAAATACCAAGGAATTAAGCGAGTTGGCTCTGAATGCATTCTGTTCCAGATGAATCCAGAGAAAGTCGAGTGTATCTGGCGAATTGTTGAAATATGTCATCAGCAACGAGCCTGTCAGCTTTTTTGTTGACGTATCCAGCTCGGCGCGAATACTATAGTCTACTTTATTTTGCCAGTATTTAGGTCCAGGAGCGCCGTTCCCATTACGATATATGTTCGGTGTCGGGAGAGACAGTGGAGCGAAAATGGAAGTATCGCCCACACTAGACGACTGAGCAGACAATTGAGAGGCGCAAAATACAGCAGCGGCTGTGCAGAGTGCTGCACTAGCCGCGTTTTTTATTGAAACCATGTAATGAGAAAAGATTTTAAGTTCTGAATACGAGCTGCCAGCAGGAATTTTATGGCCAACCTGAGAGTTGAGTCTGGTTCGGCCGTGCATGGACCTGCTCTTTTACCCAACCTGCAACTCTGGTCCCCAGAGAAGATTGGGCGTCACCTATCCCAGCCAACTGCTCTCTCGGGACAGGCCATACTGTGATATTCGGGGCCAGATGTGGCTGATATATCTTATTTACAGTTGTTTCATCAAAGCTCTTCATGCTGACTGTAGGAGCTGTGACATAAAGCGTTGGGAAATCGACTCCGGTAGTTACTGAAGTCGTCATCGCCACACGACGGGCCTCTAACTCCTCAAAACCATGCACAACCAGCGTGGCAGCCCGAGCCTTGTTATACTGCTTGGCCAGACTGGAGATTGGCTCTTTGGAGGTGGCAACAATTGCAAAGGTAAGAGTGGAATCACCTGCCAGATCTGGGACAACACTGGCGGCTTCATCAAATGCGATGACTCCAACTTCATCTGGACGTACGTCACTACGACGACGAATTGAATCCAGCGCCATTTGAGCATCGTAGACTCTCAGTCGGTGCGTACCGTAGTCTTCCTGGATGTACATAATGACCGTAACACCAATCTCGGCCATACGCCCGCCTAAACGAAAAGCTCTGTCACGTGTCTTAGTAGTCGCAATAATGACCGCACCAGGATATCTCATTGCGGTCATATCTGGCGCCACTACAAACGCTTCAGCTGGCAGCGACCTGTCGTCGCTGTGTATGAAAATGGGTTGGATGGCAGGCAGGCCAAAGTAGCCCGTTGGATCATGCGGTGAGTCAAAACCTCCACCGACAGTTCCGAGTGAGAGCGAGGACAGCGCGAACAACGTCTGGAGTACCATATGCGAAACACCTTCTCCAGTTATTAGACTGGTACCTCACTTTCCGTCCGTCAATCGACGGCAACGGCGGGAGGTGCCCTTCGCATCAAAGCCATAAAAATTATGGGATGCGAACAAGATTTATCTATATAGAAAAGATCAAGAGATCGTTGGGGGGCTACCACGGAACTACATGGAACTGCACTGACGCTTGCAACAATACTGTAACTCTACTGTTAGTACAATCTAGTAGAGTGTAACAGAAAGCACTATCTAGTTAACCTGACCTTTTGTTAAAAACGTCACAAACTCTTCCGTGCTTCTCGTCATTCCAGCGAACGTCACTACGGCGCTGCCATCAGGATTGACAATGGCATATAAAGGCAGTGCAACCGTTCCATACTTCTCTTCCTGCTGCGCCTGCTGAAGTTCGTAAATTTCACCGTCACCATCTGTATACAGCTTAGCTAGCACAAACTTGCTCAACTCCACTTTTACTTCTGGACGGTTGAACATGTTTGATTCCATCCAGCGGCAGTTTGTACAGGTATAACCTGTATAGTCAACAAACACACGTTTGTTTTCACTCTGTGCAATAGCTAATGCACCAGGAAGGTCATTTACATTCCAGGCCAATTTGACTTCACCACTCGCCTTGGTAGCAATACCAGCCGCCGCAGCATCGTTAGGTGGCAGAAACGACTGAAGTGTCCCAAGCGGTTTTCCTAAGAGGCCTGTAGACAGCCACAGCGCCAACCCAAGAAAGAGCGCAGATCCCACTGCTCTGCCAGCACCTAAAGGTGTACCAGGCAAAATTGGAGTATCGTGTGAAAGAGTGAATTTGCCAAGAAGATAAACTGCAATAATTACTGCTATTGCTACCCAACTTGCAAGCACAACGTCGTGTGTAAAGATATTCCACTTCCAGACGAGATCGACGTTGGAGATAAACTTCATAGCTGCAGCAATCTCAACGAAGCCCATCACAACCTTAACGTTGTTTAACCAACCACCGCTCTTGGGCAACTTCGACATCAACTGAGGAACTACCGCCAGAATAAAGAACGGAAGCGCGAAGATAGTCGAATATGCAAGCATTCCAACTACTGGCTGTTTCCATTCACCCTGCGAGGCTGTTACCAGGATTGTACCTACAAATGGCGCTGTACAGGTAAAGCTTGTAAGCGTAAACATGAGGCCCATCAACAGGGCACCAACTGTCCCCGAAGATGCACCATTTCGCGTAAAACCGTCCAGCTTGTTGACGAGCGTTGGCGAAACCTGAATTTCGTACGCTCCCAACAGGTTAAATGCAAACCCTAAAAAGATGGCCGTTATAAAAAGGTTAACCCACGGATTTGCTGCAAACTGATTGATTCCGGTAGCGCCAAGGAAAACCGCCAGCGCCAACCCAAGAGCTGTAAATGTAGCAATTATGCCGAGCGCAAATATCAACGCGTTTCTTAGCGAGTGCGATCGATCTGTTCCAGAGTGTTGCGTAAAGTATGAAACGGTGATCGGCACCATAGGAAACACACATGGTGTAAGTAGCGATATAGCTCCCGCTGTTGCAGCCAACCAGATAAACGAGCTCGAAATACCGCCCGTTAATGCAGGATCAGCCACAGCAGTTGCAGCCTGAACCACTTCAGTTTGCAGAAAATACATATATGAATCTTACTTCTTGGTCTTCGCGGTAACAGTCAGTGGTACTTTAACTCGTTTTGTTTTTGGAGGTAAGCAGACAGTGTCGTTGCAAGCCTGATAGCGAACAGCAACGGTGATCTCCTTTGCACCAGGCTTTACTGTAGGTAAAACGCTGACTGGGACTTCAAAATCAACAGAGTTGTTGTGCTTTTCTACATTAATCCCAAAGTTTTCATCAAACTTTGTTGATGGCTCCGTTGTAGCTACAGCTTTGCCGCCCAGCTTTACCAGAGCAGAATCAGGAAGAGTCACACGAGTTGCAATTGGTCCACCAGGCCCCTGTGTGAGCGAGTAGATGTACCACCCTTCATCAAATTTTCCGGATAGCT
Source organism: Gemmatimonas phototrophica (assembly GCA_040394885.1). Classification (GTDB taxonomy): domain Bacteria; phylum Gemmatimonadota; class Gemmatimonadetes; order Gemmatimonadales; family Gemmatimonadaceae; genus Fen-1247. Next base: position 75,598 of record JBEBRK010000010.1, on the reverse strand, counting down.
TGACTGTAGTCGAACTACCGGCAGCAACAGTCTTAGTCTTTGGAGTAGCCTTCCATTGAGCAGGATCCTGCGCAATTGCAGAAGATGCTGATAACAGAATACCAAGTCCGACAAATGCGGCTAACTTGGTTCGTGTTTTTATATATGACACCATTTAAAATATCTCCCAGCTGTGAGGCTTCGTAGTCAACCGACTTACCAGCCCGACAACCTATTTGACAGTTTATTCGGCTGGAGCGTGACCCCGAACCATTAAATCTACCAAGATTTGCCCCGAGATTTTACCCCGAGGCAACATTTTTGTTACTGGTTAAGCACGTTCATTCAGTTAGACGCTGGATAAACTAGAAACAGGCTAAACTGGATGTAGACTAAACTGGACGTAGGCTAAGCCGAACGCCGGTTAGACTGTATGCTGTCGAACCAGACGCTAGCGGATCAACTAAATATCAGAACGCTCGATCGGAGCGCGGACTGCGTTACCCCATTCTGTCCAGGATCCGTCATAGTTACGGACATTCTGGAACCCAAGAAGGTAGGTCAGCACAAACCAGGTGTGAGACGAGCGCTCGCCGATACGGCAATAGGTGATCACGTCATCACTTGCCTTCAGCCCCTGCTCATCTACGTATAAGGAACGAAGTTCCTCAGCTGTTTTAAAGGTGCCGTCAGAGTTTGCAGCTCTGGCCCAAGGCACAGAGCGGGCACCTGGAATATGTCCGCCCCGCAAAGTCCCCTCCTGAGGGTAATCGGGCATATGAGTACGGGCCCCACTGAATTCCTCCGGACTACGAACATCTATCAGAGGACGGGACGCCCTGAAGTGATCGTGGACCTCTGGGAAAAAGGCCCGAACACGAGAGTCATCCCGGTCTTTAGCTACGAAGGCGGTGGGCTCAAAAGCTGGCTTTTCGGTAGTATATTCGCGCCCTTCCAGCTCCCACTTTGTACGACCGCCATCGAGGAGCTTTACATTCTTAAATCCAAACAGCTGAAAAACCCAGAGGGCGTATGCGGCCCACCAGTTGTTCTTGTCACCATAGAAGATAACGGTTGTGGAGTTATCTATTCCTTTTGATCTGAGCAGTGCCTGAAAGTGCTCCTTACTGATATAATCTCTCTGGACATTGTCATTGAGATCGATATGCCAGTCGATCTTCTGAGCACCTGGGATGTGCCCTGTATCATAGAGAAGGACATCTTCATCGCATTCCAGGATCCTGATTGTCGGATCATTCAGATGCTCTGCCAACCAGGAAGTACTTACAAGCAGCTCCGGGCGAGCGTACCCCTTTTCCACGATTGCAGGATCTCTAACCTGGAGGCCTGCGTTTGCTTCTGCTGCACTCATCTTAACCTCTTACTTGCGGCCAGTTGCTGGCCAAGTGAATTGTGTGTGTGTGTTTTTACGCCAATTGGGCGATCTTTTCCGCGCTTACCGCGACACCAGGAACCGGATGGCTGTCCGATACGAATGCTTCACACCCATATCCAGCCTCTTCCCAGGTCGCCTTCATACACTCACACACTCTAGCTGCGGCTCCACGCGGCGCCACCGCCGCGAGTGTCGAGCCAGACCCACTCAGCGTTGCACCAAACGCGCCCGCCTGCACAGCGGCCGAGGTAACTTCTTCGTAGAAGTTAATCAGCCCCTTACGGTAAGGGACGTGAATTACGTCGTCGAAGGCCAGGGCCAAAAGTTCCCCATCTCCGGTTTCCAACCCCTTTACCAGGGCGCCGGCTCTTGAGATCCCCAGCACAGCCTTTGAATACGGGAGAACGGGCGGTAATACGGAGCGGGCTTTTTTTGTCTCGGTAGTAAAGCTGGGCACTGCAAAAATAAATGACAGAGAATCGTGCACCGTAAGCTCTACAGCCTTGAACTTTTGGCCAGGGATTACCAGCCCCAGAATCGCTCCGCCAAAAATCGCAGGTGCCACGTTATCCGGGTGGCCTTCGAGGCTTCCACATATCTGCAACAGATCATCGTTGCCAAGGCCCAACTCTAACGCTTCGTTAGCGAGCGAAGCACCGGCGACAATAGCCGCAGCCGAAGACCCCAATCCTCTTGCTACTGGTATATGCGAAGTAACATTGAAATGAAGTCCGCCAGTATATTCACGTCGTGCATAAGCGACAGCTTCATTAAAGGCGATATAGAGAAGATCTTTTTCAGCTGGATCCTGAAAACCTGCCAATGACCCACCTCGGGTAATTGAGATCTTTGCTGGTGAATCAGGGTTAAGAATTACCTCTGCCGACAGACGTCTATCGACTGCGATTCCAACGCAGTCAAAGCCGGCGCCTAAGTTGGCGCTCGAAGCAGGAACAGTTACATGTGCCATTTGGTTTAAATCTCCAAAAGCAAAACGCCCACGACAAGGCCGCGGGCGATATACTTTTTAGCGAGTTGTTTAACGTGGCTGCAATATGCGGCAAATCACCACGAATCAGTTGTCTTCATACATTACTAACGGAACAGATAAATAGCAAGTAGCTAAAAGCTATCTCCTGAACTCCAGACTCTGCATCTTAGATCGTTCAGATGTCCCATCTTCTAAATCTGCGCGCACCCACCACTTCACTTTTACATCGGAGTCTCCAGCTATCGACTGCATCTGAGTCAGCCAATCACCGACTTTCAGCGAATAACTGGCCTGTTCGGTTGCAGCCGAAAAAAGGGTGCGTCCGTCATCATCCAATATTTCGAAGTGGTATGTGGTTGCTCGTGCAATAGGTTCCCAGTTAAAAGCAACGTATGACGATGTACTGAGAGCAATAGAATCCGGAAGCGAAACAAGGTCACCTTCGGACGGACTGATTAATTCGATTGCGTATGCGCGGCCACGTGTAACAGGCTCATTATCACCCCAGCCGTTACCTACAGATTTCACTCCCAGGGCCACCACTGCGCAGGCGGCAAACAGCGAACCCACATACGCCCAGCGCTTGAATGGTAAGGAAGATTTCGGAGCCGATTTAGCATCTGAAGCGAGTGATCTGATATTACTACGCTCTTCACCGCGCTCGCCCTGAATCTCAGATGAACAAAGTGGCGAATCACCTTCCTCCAACTCAAGCATCCGGCCGGCCTCTTCAACTGCCCGCAACATTGACCACTCTTTATGGCAGCCTGCACACCCCATCACATGATCGAGCAGCATAAGACGCCTGTTCTCCGACTCGGAATCGTGCGTATGCTTTCCCTTCTGTGCCAGATACAGAAGATCTTCAGTGGTGGGGCAGTTATCTATATTCCTCTTTACCCGGTTTACAGATCCTATGTAAAGGCTCTGTAACTGAGCATCAGTTAATTCCTTCATGCGATACCTCCAGGGCCTATGCCGCGCTCCAGTAGCTTTTCCCGCAGATCGGCGAGTCCTCTATAGAGAAGATTCCGCGTCTTGGCCTCACTCCATCCCAAGAACTCTGCGATATCTTCCCGCGAATATCCCTGCAAATACATGCGCACCACTGGCCTCCTGCTATCCGCGATAGAGTCGACTGCAGCAGAAACCTGATCGAAGACCTCCGAAGTGTGAAGATCTGACTCTGGCGTAGAGGAATCCTCTAATATCGCAGCTCCAGACTGACCGTCTCCGGGAGTGTGTATGGGACCTACAAGATCGATTGAGTCGTGCTGGTCGGCCTTACCCACTCTGCGTCTTCTGATAAGATCTAGGGCGGCCGTTGTGGCAGTCCTATAAACATAGGACGCTGGAGTCGATTCGATATTCTCACTACTCAGCTGAGAGCTTTTCTCTGCTTTCCAGAGACGAATGCGAACATCCTGCACCAGCTCGTCAATATCAGACTCAGACAATCGATAATTCCAACCAATCTGCCGCACCATGGCGGCAAATCTGTTGACCAATATTTCGAATTTTGAGGACGAGACTTCCTGAGAAATACTCGCTTCGGTCTGAAGGGGCATAATATCTGGCAAAATTACCTAAACAAAGGTAGTACGCCAGTGACCTTCTATCAAACTAGGATGCCCTTCTAGATCTCAGATAGAATCCTCCTGCAGCTAAAACAGCAGCAAAAACTACCAGTCCTGCAAGCCATATCCGGCGGTGGTCGGGGGATTCGAGTGAAACCGTTAATTCGGGGTCCCCTACTACAGTAAAGGCGGCCCAGTCGCGTATCGGCACATCGGTTCGTATCGCCTCCAACTTTGCCAGTCTCAATGCCTCAGATACATTCTGACCGCCAGCCAGCTCGCGATAGAAAGATTTTACAATGTCGACAGTACCGTTGTCGTCTATTCTCCATCGTGTGGCAACAACGCTCCCCGCACCGGCTTCCAGCAACGAAGAGGTAAGCCCCTGAACCCCTTCTCCATCGATCGGAGTCCCTCCAATACTAGCGCAGGAAGAAAGGACGACCAGATCGGCAACAAACGGGAGAGAAGCCAGTTCACCTGGGAAGAGCAGTCCAATTCCGTCAGAAGAGTCGGAGGCCAGCACAAGAGCTGTAGAGGCAGAAGACCTCTCATCAACAATTGCATGTGTTGCGAAGTGAACAATTCCAAACTGGGAAAGCGAAGCACTTCGTAAATAGTCGATGCTTGCATCGTTATTTAATCTCAGTTCAGAATCGCCATATCGCGCCACTTCCCTTGCCTCAGCTGCAGCTCCTTTGAGAACAGCAAGAGCAGACAACTCCTGAATCATTTCTGCAGAAAGAGCGGGATGAGAACTAGCCTTTATACTCGGCAGCATTGGTGAACCATAAACCAGCAGCCTGTCCCCTCCACCTACCCGCTTATTTCTACGTTCGCGCAGCACAACATTAGAAGCAGCTGACGGAGTTATGGAAATCGAATAATGCTCAACAGCATGTTTATCATCACTCAGAATGAGCGCATCAAATGGTACCGAATTTAGAGGACCATCCGGAACGACTATCAAGCTCGAAATATTTACATCCGCTTTACCAAGTACGGTGCGAACCGAATCCAACAGATAACCACCAAGCGATTTAAGCAGAAAATTCGGTCTGGCTCCTGATTCGATTAGTGCATTCAGGCGGGAAACATCATCAGCAATTGAATCACCAGAAGGTATGGAAAAGCTGTATGTATTACGACGCCCCTGCTGATCCCGGTACAGCACGAACATAGTAGATGGAATCCCTGCGGCCCCAACAACGTAGGAAACCAATGCGGTATTTGGATTCAGAACATGTTCATAAACTTCTGAATTAACATCAGAAGGCTGAGCAGCTGTTAGTGATATTGTTGTGGACTGAGCACCATCAACCAACGAACGCGCTCTTACAATCTTGTCGTTCAGCTCACGAGCTCTTCTGTTTTCGGCAAGCTCAAACGCTTTATCCTGCTTACCAGCTGCAGATATAATTGAAAGTGTTGAAGATAGTGCTTCCGCATGCCCTCCCTGTTCGCGCGGCCCAACCTGAAATGCCAGTCTGCGCAGCTCCGCATCGTCCAGAGTTGATCTCCATGACTGCAACTCCTTGTCTGATTCAGATAGCTCGGCGACCGCACGCTCTATATCTCCTAACCTGGCTGACATTTCAGCAATGCGTAACTTGGCAGAATAACTGACAACTTCCTGCCCTGAATCCAGGCCATTGAGCCCTAACTGAAAGTAAGTTCTAGCTCTTGCATAGTCGCCGCGTGCTCTGGCAATCAATCCGCGCTCTTCATTTAACCATTCATTCCACGCAGATTGATTACGTGCAAGGGATAAGCGTTCTGCATCACGCAAAGCGCGTTCAGCTGCTGGAATATCCTTAGCCTGTAATTCAATGTGTATAAGATCGCGCAAAGCGGCAAATTCATACGCTCCATCACCCACACGTCGATGGTAGTCAGCAACTATCTGTGTCTCTGTGCGTGAACGATCTATATCGCCAATTGTAAGATAAAGATTTGCACGATAGGCCCGCGCGAGCATAAGCTCCGCGATAGCACCATCTTTTTCCGATAACTCAATTGATTGTCCAAGATATCTGTCGGCAGATGGATAATCGCGAACCATCATTGATAAGGCTCCCAGCTGCAACAGAACAGAGCGCGATGCTATATCATTTCTTGACTGGCCAGCATACTTGGCTGCTTCCAGCATCTTCTTTTTGAACATATAGAGCTGAGATCGACTTCTATAGCCATCTCCCTGTCGCAACAGAGTTTCTGCCAACGAGCTGTAATCCTTGGCCTTTAGCTGAAGCGAAACAACAGTATCATAAATTGCAATAGCACGTTCTTCATTTCCGCTTAGTCTATAATAGAGGGCCATCACACCAAGCGACTTCGCTTCACGGCGCCGGTCTTTAATTCTGTTTGCAATACGACGTGCTCTTGTAGCTTCTGCGGTTGCTGAGGCCCGGCTCAGCACAGCGGAAAGGACTGCTCGTCGCATCCAGTAATCTGAATGCAAAGCATCTTCCTGAACTGGCAGATATTTATATGCAGAGTCAACCATCTCCATTGCAGCATGCGCTCCCTCAACGGGCCCCCTCGCCATCGCTCGGCCCATTATTGCCGAAGCTTCAAGGTCCCGTCTTTCTGCAGAGCGCGAATTAATCCTTGCCAGTAGAAACAGGCTGTCCGCCGATGTAAGATCTCCTTTCGTATCAGCCTGCCACGCCAAGCCAAGATAGGCTTCAGCCAAAGCAGAGAACGCCGACATACGGCGCTCCTGCACCTGCACATCGCGCCGGGCCCAACCAATAATTTCTCTATACCTACGGGCTGAGCTTTCGTAATCGTATGTCAGTCGGGACAGGGTTGCGAGGCCAAGCGCGGCTTCGTAGTCTATCTCACCACCAGTACTATGATTGACACGTGCTGCCCATTCATCGCTAAGTGTTTTGATACTGGACGAATTATCCGATTCTACAGCATCTATCGCCTTTGCATAAAACCCGGCGGGATTAGCATAGAACCCGGTGACGGTTGTGTCACCTGCAATCAAGTTATTACCGACGGAGCCCTGAATCTCAGTGTTACCAGAGATTGTCGCCACCGAAATGAGACCAACAACCAATCCAGCCAAACGAAAAGTCATACATTAATCTACTCCAACCGAGTACTTGTATCACTATTTTATATATTATGCATCTCGACCTTACCGCTGCAACGAGCGCATCCGAATGAGTCCGGGGCTAGCACTTACTCTGGTAGTAGCTGGTGCCTATTTAGCCGCACACGTTGCGTTTGAATGGCTTGGAAAGCGTTATATGATAGTATCCGGGGCCGAATATCTTGTTTTGGGTATTCTGTTAGGGCCTCAGGTTTCCAATATGTTAGGGCCGTCACTCATTGACAGCTTTGCCCCGATAGCCACATTGAGCATTGGGTGGATGGGCGCTCTGGTCGGAAGCAGATTTCTAATAAGGCGCATGGTTCTGGTGCCAGGATCCGTCTACAGACTCGCATTTGTTGAGTCGTTCACCACGATTATTGTGGTCTCTGCATGTCTGGCATTTGTTCTTCAGTATCTATTTGACTTCACACTGATAGAAGCTGCTGCGCCGTCACTGGCATTCGGTGCGATAGGAGTGGCGTCGTCTGTAGAAGGTCTAAAGCTGGTTACAAGAGACCGCAGCAACAGAAACTCGTTAACTTCGCTGATCAACACAACATCCAACGTAAACGCATTTATTGCCGTAGTGATGGTTGGCTTGCTCATGGCTGCATATCAGCCGGACCGTTCTGCGTTGGCACGCCCACTTACTACAACTGAGTGGATGGCTATAAGCATAGGAATCGGTGTAGTGGGCGGATGGCTGTTCTATCTGTTTTTAGGCGACGAAAAAAAGCCGGATCGTTTTTTTATATCGCTTGCCGGCGCCATAATTCTGGTGAGCGGAATAGCTGCATACCTTCGACTATCACCGCTGCTTTCGACGATGTTCTTTGGAGCACTGTTAGTAAACACATCTAAACAGCGCGAAGTTATTACTTCTACGTTAGAACGCGTTGAGCGTCCTTTGTATTTTGTGCTTTTAATATTTGCTGGCGCTAGCTGGACACCGCCGTCTACTGCGTGGCTGCTTCCAGTTGCAGTATTTATAATCGCGCGTGTAGTGGGCAAGATTGGTGGCGCACGAATCGCCGCCCGCGCCAGCGGAGTTCTTGATTCCGTAGGCCCCGACTGGGGACGAGCATTGCTGGGACAGGGCGGACTCGCCCTAGCAATAGCCCTCACCTATGTAAACCAGGATACACTTCCATTACCCGAACTTGTATTTACAACGGCTATCATATCCGTACTTCTCACAGATCTCTCATCCGGAAGATTAGTTCAGTGGGTGCTTGATCAGGGGAAACGCCTCAGATGAGAAGATTGATTGTTATTGCGCTCCTGTTCGCAGGTATGCAATTAATTATGCCGCTTGGAGCTAGCGGTCACGGCGCGGTCTGGCTCTTAACATTTGGCTTTCTTATTCTTGCAGCTGATGCAGTTGGTGCGCTTGCAAGCAGCTTTAAAATTCCGAAGCTTATCGGCTACCTGGCGGCTGGAGCAATATTCGGCCCCTACATGCTTAACACCGTAACGGCGCAGGCAGTTCACGAACTGGCTCCAGTCAACGGATTGGCGATTGCACTGATTGCATTTTTGGCCGGAGCGGAACTTCGCTGGGACGAACTTCAGGAACGACTGAGCCGCGTACTGAAAATGCTATCTGTAGAGATCACTCTCACACTGGTACTGATGACTGGGTTCCTTCTACTCACCAGTCAATATATCCCCTTCCTGCAGGAAATCGCTTTCGGGCCTCGTGTCGCATTCAGTCTGTTGTTTGCATCGATCGTAATTGTTCACTCTCCATCAGCTACAATAGCAATTCTGAGTGAGAGTCAGGGAAAAGGGCCTGTTGGCCGTACTACACTCAGTATTGTGCTGGTCTCCGATGTCGTGGTAGTACTCCTGTTCACGGCCGCTCTTGGACTTACACGAGCAGTGGTTCCTCCCTCTGGTACCGAAGCCGCAGGAATATCGCTTGGATCGGTAGTATGGGAAATAATCGGTGCTTTGATAGTAGGAGCGATTCTTGGTGGAGCTGTTGCACTTTACTTGAAGTGGGTCCGACGTGAACTGTTTCTATTTGCAATGCTTGTGGCCTTCTTCGGTGCCGAAATCGCAAAGGTCACTCACGTTGAAGTTCTTCTGACCTTGTTAACCGCTGGATTTGTGGCGGAAAACGTTTCTGCACGCGAGCACGGTGAAGCATTAAGGCATGCGCTGGAAAAGTCTGCGGCCCCGATATTTGTTGTCTTCTTTGCGCTGGCGGGCGCCTCCATCCATGTCCAGGACGTTGCTGATCTATGGCCTATCGTTGTACCAATTGCAGCTATTAGAGCTTTAAGCATCTTCACCGGAATGAAGGTAGGTGCAAAATGGAGCAAGGCCCCCGAACTGGAAGCGAAATACGCCTGGATGGGACTGGTGTCTCAGGCCGGCGTTGCGATCGGATTGGCTTCTGTGGTTGCCGCGGCGTATCCAGACCGCGGAGTCCAGATTCAGACAATTATGCTCGCAGTCATCGCATTAAATGAAACAATCGGCCCTATTCTGTTTAGAATAGCGTTAGGCAAAGCTGGCGAGGTTGGAGACCAAAACGGTACTTCAGAAGCGCCAGCGTCGGCAAAAATACAGACTTCGCATTAACTTGAAACGATCGTTCGTTATGATGTAAGGTCTCGCCAGGGTGTTGGACCATGACAACATTTATTTATTCAATTGAACCCAAAAGTGGCGCTTCTCCCCCTTGTACATGCCACTTATTGTATATTTAACTCCGGCACCCCGCTTGCTTAATGAGAGTGTCACAGATTTGCAGTCCCCCTCTTTTTAATACGGCGTTACAAAATGAACAGGTCAACCATCAAACTTTTCTCCGCTTTATGCGGATTCGCGCTGCTTCCAGCGGTCGCGTTCGGCTACTCGCCGGACTCGGTGCGTAATTCTACGACTCCCAACCGTACAGTCGCAGCATATGGCGTCACATGGTTGGAGCCAGGTAGATACGCAGACAGCGATTCTTTGATGGCTATCTGCGCTCCGCCACGTCGGTCTGAGGTGAAAAAAGCCGCCCCTCGCAGAGCGGCCCCAAAGAGAGTTGCCTCCAAGCCGGTTTACCTGGCAACTCCAAAAGCGGTATCTCCAAGGCCAGCCAAACCACGTCCGAAGAAGACGGTCGCAAAGGCAACTCCTACTTTAGCTGAACAGCCTGTAATGCTGTGCCCGCAGATAGATCTTGGGCCACAGATGGTTAGCAATCTGGACGCGGATGAATCGATCATCCCAATGCCAGGAGACTTTGTCTCCCCTGAAGTGAACATGGTTCCGCTAGTCGATCCAAGAGCAGTTCCATTGTATGAAATCACTCCTGTTACAACCCCTTCTGGTCGCGGTGGTATCCCACTCGGCTGGCTGGTTGGCGGCGGCGGTGGAATCTTTACATGGTTCGCTAATGGTGGCGGAGGAGACGATCCAAAGACACCTGGCAACCCAAACATCCCTGAAATTCCAGTCGGTCCCCCAATAACCACTACTCCAGAACCTGGAACATTGATCTTATTGGGCTCTGGTGTTGCAGCGCTCGCTGGGGTTGCGAGACGCCGCAATAAGAACAAAGACGAAGAATAAGTTGTAGTTAGCGGAGATTTTTTCCGCAACCTGAGTACTTCTTTCCATCCACCGTAGCGGTTACGGTCCATGGCACAGACTGACCATCGAGGTTACAGCGTCTCTCTTGAGACTCCATAACTATACGGTCTGTCTTGTAAGTGGACACAGCAGCTCCGGTGGATGTTGCGTTTGTGCTTGTCGGAATCGGAGCTGGAACAGTAACAACGGCGCCGTCAGCTCCTTTAAACGACAGAGTTTTGCCTTCGACAACATCTATCGACCAGGCAGGAGACTGACCCGCCGCTCTGAAGTGAATGCCACGTAGCTTTGCCTCTACCCATGGGACATCACCTGGCTGTTCCTGACAATTTTGATATTCCTTTCCGTCAGCGGTTATGTGCGCCTCGGATCCAACCACAGCGATCTTATCCTTTCCATCTGTGTAATCAGCCCCCGATGCCGAAACTGGAAGCGCCTGCATACCGTTTTTTGTTGTAAGCCATGCGACTTCACGCTCGACCTTTGCCAGGAACGAAACACCCTCACCACACATATAGGCAACTGTAGGCACCTCTACCAGCCCAGTATCAGCGATCATTGCAGCGGCGGCCGTAGCCAGAGAATCTGCGCGCGGATCTGCATCTCCACCCTTAGCTCCACAAGCCGCCAATCCAAAACCCATAGCTCCTACAAAAATCATCTTAACAAAATCCAGCTTGCGAACACTTCCACAACGCACACGATCAGTCCCACAATTCATAGTAAACATAGTTTTACCGAGCAGATTGTTGATGAGGCTGTTTTTCTTTGGGATACTAAAATAGGGCCCACCAGCATGGCTGGTAAGCCCTATTTTCAGCTCTATCGATAACTATCCGATCTTCTAGCACTCATGTGTACGGGGGTGTGCTCACACATAGTTCTGCATACTCCTGCATACTCACATGCACACACACGCACTCATAGAACGATCAGTTAGTCAAAATCATCCGTCAGTTAATTTGGATACACGTACGGCGCCTGTAATCCAAGCGGAATCCCAAGTGCCCAATAAACGAGAAGAAACACTGTCCAGATAGTAATGAACATCGCGGTGAACGGCAGCATGAGTGACACCAATGTTCCAATACCAGTGTTCTTCACATAACGCTGGCAGAAAACAACGATAAGTGGGAAATATGGCATCAACGGAGTAATGATATTCGTTGTAGAATCACCAACCCTGTAAGCTGCCTGTGTGAGTTCAGGTGAAATTCCCAACTGCATCAACATCGGCACAAATACGGGTGCAAGCAGAGCCCATTTTGCAGATGCAGATCCAATAAACAGATTCACAATTGCGGTAATGATAATTATACCGACGATCGTTATCTGTGCTGGCAACCCGGCAGCCTGCAATGCGTTTGCACCCTTCAGTGCTATCAATGCCCCTAAGTTCGATGTAGAGAACGCATAAATAAACAGCGAAGCAAAGAAGGCCATAACTATATAGTAGCCCATGGTGCTCATGGACTTACTCATGCCCTTAATTATGTCTCTGTGCGAATCTATCGTCTTGGCTACATATCCATAGACTATTCCAGGGATAAGGAAGAAGATAAAGATCAATGGCACAATACCCTGCATCAACGGCGCATTCGAAGCAGTGATAATACCTTCTGGCGATCTCAATGGAGAGGTTGGAATCCATGCGGCGTAAGCAAATAATCCCGCACATATTACGGTTACCAATAAAGCTGCTTTAAGCCCTTTGCTCTCGGATGGCGTTAACGCGCCCATATCTCCAATATCGCTTAAATCACCATCGACTTTTGTGTTTCGCAAACGCGGCTCAACAATCCTGTCGGTGATATACCAGCCAATCAATATGATCAGAACGCTGGATACACCGGTAAAGAGCCAGTTACTCAGTGGATTGACTGTAATCTCCGGAGCGATGATTCTCGCAGCTTCCTGCGTAAGCCCTGCCAATAAAGGATCGATCCCTGACGGAACGAAGTTGGCACCAAACCCGCCGGATACTCCGGCAAACGCGGCCGCAATACCTGCAAGAGGATGGCGTCCCGCTGCATAGAATATCACGCCACCAAGAGGAATAACTAAAACATATCCGGCATCAGCAGCTGTATGACTGACAATTGCTACACCAATCAACATAGGTGTAAGCAGCTTTGGTGTCGTCACACGCAACATCGACTTCAGTCCAGCGTTAATGAAGCCTGTGTGTTCAGCAACTCCGACCCCCAACAACGCAACCAGTACGACGCCTAACGGATGGAACCCGGTAAATATCGTAACCATCTTAGCCAGAAATTCGGCTAAGCTCTGCCCTGTAAGGAGGTTGGTGATCTGAATCGCATTCCCGGTTCTGGGATCGATCTCACTGAACTGAAGAGGGGCCAATACTGCTGACAGCCCCCAGACTACAAGCAGTAATAGAACAAAGAGTGCGGCCGGATCGGGAAGCTTATTCCCGATTCTTTCGACTGAGTCGAGGATCCTGGCCATTCTACCGGTCGGCGGATTTGAATTCTTGCCGTCAATTGGTGGTGAATTGGTCATCGCACAATCTTAGTCACGTATCGCGCGGGACGCCAGGAAAAATCACGCTAACCGCGACTACACCTCGGCAATTACAGGAGATATTACCGGATCTTTGTGCCTGAACGCAATAACTGCGATAGTCGAAAGTGCCGCAGCAGCAGCCAAAAATGGAAGAATTGGCAGTACTCCGTACATATAGGTTGCAACTACCGGAGCGAGAACCATGGCAAACCCCTGCGCCGTGGCTATCGTACCAGCTGCAGCTCCCTGCTCAGCCAGAGTGACCGAGTTAGACGCCATAGACTGAAAGGACGGATACAATAATCCCATCCCCGATGCTACCACGCAGAAGCTAGCGATAAGCACAAATGCCGAATGAGCCGTTGAAGCGAGAACAAACCCTGACGCAGCGACAACCGATCCAATTCTTAATAGTAGGACCGGCGAGATCTTTCTCAGACGAGCGACTACTATCTGTGCCAGTATCAGACTTGCTCCGATACCTGTAAGCGTATATCCGGCAACTTTAGCCCCGTCTTCCTGGCTCAGTCCCAACCTATCAAGAGCAAAAAAACCAACGCAAAGCTGCGCTACCATCACGCAGCATCCAGCCAGGAATGCCGCTGACATCGGCAGACGAAGTCGCTTGTCAAAGAGCTTGGGGGCTGGCTTCTTTACAGTTGAATCGCTTCTGTGCCCCTTTGGAAGAGTCATCCACAAAACGATAAATGCCGCCAATGGCAGAACCGCAAAGGCATAAAGAGGTACCTGAAGCCCTCTCACTGAAAGTGCAGCACCGGTGGCCGGGCCTATGACCATCCCGATTCCGTTAGCTGCTCCCAATCGCGCCAGGTAACTCGATCTATTGGCCGGCGGGATGTAATCCGCGATCAGTGCGGCCGAAGTAGGAGGAACCGCTGCATAAAACCCACCTATCAGCCCGCGAGTTATCATCAGCAACACCACCGAGACAATCACAGCTGGCGGGGAGGCGATAGTTTTGTCCACGAATACAGCCAGAGCCAGATAGGATACTGCAAATCCGGCTATACCAGTCAGGATTATCGGTCGGCGCCCTAAACGGTCACTCGCTGCCCCCCAGGGCCGCGATAACAGCATCCATAGAACCCCTGATAACGTTACACTCAAGCCAGCATGCCATTCAGCAAGATGCAACGCCCTCGAGAGAGGGCCAATAACCGCTACGAAACCAGTCAGAGCCGACAAACTGAGAACATTGGCCCCCATCAATGGATAGATCGGTATCTTTGTCTGTGATTCCGATACAGGCGTGGCATGAGTAGTTGCCGCGTGAATTGAGCTGGAATCCAGAGCTGTTTGTAAAGTGGATTCTAACTCCGCGGTTTGTGACGGGGCGTTCATATATTTGAAAAGGTCTAGCCTGGAATTCTTTTTTAGATTTGGCCGGCTGAACTCTGTTACCTGGATGATACATCGCCGATACCGACCGTTGACCAAAGCTTCGTAAACTTTGAGTCAGTTAGTTACACACGTAACCATCGAAACCTAATGAAGCCATCTAACGTAAGCTATACACGCAAAATCGCGGCGGTCACAATTATGGGGCTGGCGAGCATATTTGCCACAACCCAATTAAACGCCCAGGATACAGATTCCGCATCGAAGCCAAAACCGAAGCAGTGGTTTGAAAAACTTTCGATACGGGGATATACACAGGTCCGTTACAGTAACCTGCTCAGTACAAATGAAAATCTTCAATGTTCATCGTGCGACAAAGCTATCGGTTCCAAGGCTGGATTCACGATTCGCCGCGCACGTATAGTTCTGAGCGGCCCCGTCTCCGACAGAGTTTCCATCTATATACAACCGGACCTCGCGACAGACATCAGCGGCAAGTTAAACGCACTCCAGCTCCGCGACGCCTATTTCGACCTCGCCCTGGACAAGGACAAAGAGTTCAGGATGCGATTCGGTCAGAGCAAGATCCCTTATGGCTGGGACAACCTTCAATCAAGCTCCAACAGATTGTCACTGGATAGAATGGACGCATTGAACAGTGCAGTACCGAACGAACGTGACCTTGGCGTACAGTTTATGTATACACCAAAGAAAGTTCAGAAACTGTTCAAGACAATCTCCGATGCTGGTTTAAAGGGAACCGGGGATTACGGAATGGTTGCAGTAGCCGCTTTCAACGGACAAGGAGCAAATACAGCAGAAGCAAACGGAAACATGCATAGCGCTGTACGCTTTGCATACCCATTTGCCATCAACAACGGTCAGATCTTTGAAGTTGGACTTCAAGGTTATAGCGGCCGATATGTTATGACCTCCGTTTCTTCCGGCATTACAACCGACCTGGAACGCGATGATTACAGGATTGCAGGAACATTTGTAATGTATCCGCAGCCATTTGGCTTGCAGGCTGAGTGGAATGTTGGCAGAGGTCCCCAGTTTGACCCAGGAACATCCAGCATACAGAACAAATCGCTTTCCGGCGGATACGTTCAGACAATGTATCGTGCTGTCGCAGGCGAACACGTCATCATTCCATTCGTAAAAGCCCAGCAGTACAAGGGCGGAAAGAAAGCAGAGCTTGATGCCCGCAAGTATGACGTGAAAGAGATGGAAATCGGTATCGAATGGTTACCGATGAAAGCATTTGAATTCACAGCAATGTACACCATTGCCGATCGTACTTATGAAGATCTGGCCAACCCAGTGAATCGTCAGAAAGGTAACTTTTTAAGATTACAGGCTCAGTTTAACTACTAAAGGGGGATGAGCATCTGGCCCTTCGATTAATTAATTTAAAATTGTGCCAGAATACTATTATAGAGAATCCCCATTAGGGGAAGGAATACCAGAGCCGGACGAACTCCTGACAAGAAACAGGGAGTGGGCCGACTATATTAAGTCCCGCGACCCTAATTTTTTCGAGGAACTCGCGGCTCAACAGACGCCAAAATATCTTTGGATCGGATGCTCAGACAGCAGAGTCCCTGCTAACCAGATAGTAGGGCTCGCCCCTGGTGAGATGTTCGTTCACCGAAATGTGGCCAATCTGGTTGTAAAAGATGACATCAACTGCCTGTCAGTTGTTCAGTATGCAGTGGATGTTCTTAAGGTTGAGCACATCATAGTCACAGGCCACTATGGGTGCGGTGGAATTAGGGCTGCACTTGAAGGTACATCCTTCGGACTTGTAGATGGCTGGCTGCGACATGTGACAGATGTGCTCGACGCCAATCGAGCCACTATAGATGCCATCCCGGACTTCAATGGCAAGTGGGATAAACTTGGCGAATTAAATGTCAAAGCACAGGTCGAATCGCTTGCTTCGACAGATATAATTCAGCAGGTCTGGGCTCGTGGGCAGTCACTGTCTATCCACGGTTGGATCTACGGAATTCAGGATGGTATAATAAGGGAGCTGAGAGTCAGCAGGGTTAAGTAATACCCTTGACTAGCTTGGGTATAAGTGAAGCCTCTGGAAGATTGCTCCAATAACGCTTAGGCATCTCGTTTAACATGGCGCGCGTATTAAGGCGCGCCGGGTTAAATATGTTCTTATAATAAGTAGACCATAGCTCTTCCAGAGCATCTCCATCAGGAGCCTTATCCTTGGAAACACCTGGACCAACTTCGATATTTTCCTGATTCCAGTACACCGATATATAAGGCGTTAATATCGTCCAGTTCATCGACGGGAATCGATCTATAAAAAATGGAAGCGCTCGCATTACCACATCATGTTGTGGTTCAAACCATGCGATAAATGTCTCCTCGCATTCCCTAGCTGTCTCGACTTGAGCTGTCCCGACTTGAGCTGTCCCGACTTTACGAAATCGTACAAACGCATGCATCTTGTGAACTTCTCTGTGTATCGCCTTATCCATCATCATTAAGCGATGGATATCAGAGTCCGCAAAATCATCGAGCAATGTTTTGCGTTCAAAGTTTATACGCCAGACAATTCTATAAAAAAGATTCCATCTTTCTTTATCACGAAAGCAAGCTGCAGATTCCAGTAATCGCCAAAGGCGTTTGGATATGGTGATTTTCCTGGGCGGCTCTGATGTCATAAGCCCGGAATCCACAGGACAAGTCGAACTACCAGAAGATGTTCTGTTATTACCAGAAGATGTTCTGTTATTACCAGCAAATGCTCCATTATTCTCCGCAAATAATCCCCTCTGTTGTGCGTCTATACAAGAGAGGATGTTCAGTTTGCCCGGATGAAATCCCGAAGTAAGAAATTCCCGAACCGTATCTCTCCATCCTCCGAGGGTTCCGTCTACAACGATCTCTTTCATTGAAAACTCATAACTCACCCGTAACAGATGACACCCTGGCATCAAACAAATTCAACTGACTATTAAGCTCTATAACAGCCCCTCTAAGATTCACACGATCTATCAATGATGTATGTGGATTATGATCGTGCGTAACAATAAAAGGAAGCGATCTCTTAAGTGATATCTTTAACATTTTAAGATCATTAAATTTTATACTCCGCTGACGCCGGATAGCCAGAATCCTGTCGACACTGCGAACTCCGACACCTGGAATACGCAGCAGACTTTCACGGGAAGCCTTATTCAAATCAACAGGGAACTCGCCTCTGTTATTCAGAGCCCAGGCAAGTTTTGGATCTACACTCAGGTCCAGATTAGGTTGAGTTTTATCTGTTAACTCATTTGCATTAAAGCCATAAAAACGGATCAACCAATCTGCCTGATACAAACGATGTTCTCTCAGTAACGGTGGAGATAGAGGTGGTAAATAAACAGATGAAGTGGGAATGGGAGTGTAAGCAGAGTAATACACCCGCCTCAACCGCTGCACAGAATACAGTATTGAAGCAGTGCTCAAAATCATTGAATCGCTCGCACCGTCAGCTCCAACGATCATCTGCGTACTCTGTCCACCCTTTGCATAGGCCGTTGGAGTTTTAGCACGCCCCTTATGCTCACGCCTTTCCTCTTTATTCTCAACAATTCTGTCACGTATTCTTCCCATCGAACTCTGGATCTGCACCAAATCTTTCTCAGGTGCCAAAAGATTTAATCCCTCCTGAGTTGGGAGCTCCACATTAATACTGAGACGATCTGCCCATTTACCGGCTTCAATAATTAGTTCAGGCGAGGCCTCTGGTATGGTTTTAAGATGTATATAGCCCTGAAAACCATGGTCAACTCTTAAAGTCTTTGCAACTCGAATGAGGTGTTCCATAGTGTAATCGCTATTCTGGATAATTCCGGAACTGAGAAACAAACCTTCTATATAATTACGCTTATAGAATTCCAGAGTGAGATCAACCACCTCTTCGACTTTGAACCGGGCACGCTTGACATCACTAGATCGCCTGTTGATGCAATATTGGCAATCGTAAATGCAGTAGTTGGTCAGTAATACCTTTAATAATGAAACGCACCGACCATCAGGTGTGTAACTGTGACAGATCCCCGATCCGGTAGTCGATCCAATCCCTCCCTTCTCTGCCTTTCGCCCGGCTGCCCCACTACTGGCACAGGAAGCATCGTACTTTGCGGCATCGGCCAGAATTGCCAGCTTGGCCCTAATAGGCGTCGACACGCTTCCCCCGTAGACACTTATTTTCGCCGGCGAGCATAATCGACTGCACGATGGGCGCTAACCGCACCCTGGAATTCAGCATTCCACCCATACCGAAAATATACCGAAAGTAAAGTCAGGGGTCAATTTTAAAAGCCCTTCTGTTACCTTTCGGCCTACCTTTGGTTAAGAGATTTTTAGATGTACCAGCAGACGCTGAACGATATAGATGAAGGAAGGCTAGCCACAAAAAAAGACTGGATCGGGTTGGCAGTTCTTACACTTCCGTGCCTTATAGTATCAATGGACCTGACGGTCCTGAATTTAGCCATACCAGCAATCACAAGAGACCTCCGCCCTTCAGGGAGTCAGATACTCTGGATAATCGACATCTACGGTTTCATGGTTGCTGGCGCTCTGGTCACCATGGGTATCCTGGGCGACCGATTGGGACGACGCAAAATTCTAATGTGGGGCGGGACGTTTTTTGGGATAGTTTCTGTTTTCGCATCAACAGTAAAAACGCCTGAGATGCTCATCTTCGCGCGAGCTGCACTGGGCATATCGGCAGCGACACTTGCGCCTTCGACTCTTTCGTTGATCCGAAACATCTTTCACAATCCCGGACAGCGCCAGTTTGCTATCGGCGTTTGGGCGGGAAGTTTTGCAACGGGAAGCGTTCTAGGGCCTCTTATTGGAGGCGCCGTATTGGAATTTGCAGAATGGGGAGCGGTCTTCCTTCTGGCCGTACCCGTCATGGTGGTACTGTTAATTCTTGGCCCAATAGTTTTACCGGAGTTCAAAGACGAATCGGCGGGACGAATTGATTTCTTAAGTTCGTTTCTATCGCTATCGGCTGTTCTCCCAGTGATCTATGGGATGAAAAAGTTTGCCACAGTAGGATTCAATCCATATACAGCAATACCGGTTGTTTTCGGATTATTTATGGGATGGCTATTTGTAAAACGCCAAAAATCACTAACAGACCCGATGATTGATATTGGGCTGTTTTCAAACTCGCGTTTTAGCACATCCCTTCTGGTAAATATCACATGCGTTTTTGTAACGCTGGGATTTTTCCTCTTTGCAGGGCAAGTGTATCAGTTGATTCTCGGCCAATCGCCACTCGAGACTGGGCTGTGGATGGCTCCTCCAGGGATACTTATCGCACTGCTTTCGGTTTCGGCTGCGAAGATTCTAACATTCTGGAGCCCGCGAAAGGTTCTAATTCTGGGGATGCTTTCGGCTGCGGTTGGCTTTGCCGTTCTGGCATTTTTACCGGCCTATCCGTATCCTGTGACACTTCTAATTGGCAGTTCCATTTACTGCATGGGGCTTGGGCCGATGGCTACGGTAACTTCGGATCTGATCGTGACTTCTGCACCACCCGAAAAGACAGGAGTTGCATCAGCTATGTCTGAAACGGCTGCGGAATTTGGTGGGGCGCTAGGGATAGCGACTCTGGGAACCATCATCACGGCAGTCTACAGAAAATCGATTGGCGAATATCCCTTCACTTCCCTGCTACCGGAGCCTATTGTTAAAGGTGCTATGGAATCATTGGGTGAAGCGATCGAAGTATCCCGCGCACTCGCCCCTCAACAGGCTGAAATGCTGGTAGAGGCTTCCAAGGCAGCAATGCTTCAGGGGATGGCAACGGTCGCGATTGTTTGTTCGATTATATCCCTATCGTGCGCGCTCCTTGTGAGGCTCGCCTTTAATGCCAATACCGGGGAAAAACCAATTAGACAGAATCAGGTAACCGAAGTTACAGATTTGGTGTCTAAAAACTTAATGAGTTAGTGGGTAACGCAGTTGGTGAAGCTGTGCTAGCTTTCAATCAGCCCCCATCTGGCGAGAAGTTCGAGGTTATTTAGAGAGGAATCTTCTTGTTGGGTGGGGGTTATTGCGTTTTATAGGGTCCAGGCGATGAAATTTGCTTGCGCCCAACCACAATGGTCATAGGGACATCGACCTTTCTGCCAGACTTTGTAGTGGATTTCGATACAAAAGATTCAACCACTTCTATCGTACAACCGGCTTTTTCGAGCCAGCTACAGACTTGATCCCGATCGACAAGCTGAAAGCCAACCGATGTAAACGGCAGCCTCTCCATAAAATCCCGCTCGCCAAAAACCAGGGATATCCTCCCTTCATTACCCAGAGCTTTCACAATTCCGGTTAGAGTTGCATCTATATCTACCCAGAAATACAGGCTGTTCACGGCCAGAATCCGGTCAAAAGAACCATCTGCAAACGGGAGCCTGCTGGCATCTCCGCAACACAACAGAGCCGCATCACCAGCTTTTTGAAACTTTTCCAGATGAGCATTTATCTGTAGTACCTTTTCAGACCAGTCCAACCCAACGTATCTCACATCTGAAGCCGCCCTCAGAATTCTATCAAGATGCACTGCCCTGCCAGGGCCAATTTCCAAAACTGTTGAGCCACCCTCAATCTCAAGCAACTCAATAGCCCGAAATATCACAGAGAGATTATCTCTGTTCATTCTGTCTAAAATTTCTGTAGCGCCGCCACCATGTGGCCGCCTCAGCTGCTCCGAATCTTCGTTGTTAACTCGATGTGACACAGTGATAGAAACTTAATTCCTCAGGTCCGCTCAGGATGCAAGGATTCGCTTTAAGCCTGGGTAGCCAGCTCCCGAAACGAGATTGTGACGCCTGGCAGTATCAAGGGTTATAATAGGCTATACACATGACTGATGGACATTTAATTGCTCAGATTCGCTCAGGTAATGGAGAAGCAGCGTCTGCATTAGTCGAACGTTACTACGATGCATGCTGGATCTATGCGTTGAGAATGCTTGGTAATCGTGCAGACACCGAGGATGTCGTGCAGGAAACATTCTTTCGCGCCCTAAGATCATTAGAGCGATACGAAGAGCGCCAGAGATTCAAGGCGTGGTTGTTTTGCATTCTTACCAATCGCTGTCGATCACGTCTGCTTCAGCGTCGGCGCGCTCAGCGACATATGAGCTTTGAGAATCTCCAGTCAACTCCAGAGCAGTTACGTACAGAACAGGAATTCAATTTAGGTGAAGTACAGAACACTCAATTCTTAAGTGATTTACTTCAAAGCGCATTGGTAAATCTACCTCCCAGATACAGAGAAGCCTTTCTGCTCAAACATGCGGAAGAGATGGAATACACTCAAATGTCTGAGATTACAGGAGCAAGTGTATCTGCTCTGAAGATGCGCGTTAAACGGGCACGTGAAATTCTTAAACCACTCCTTGAAGAAAAATACTATGCACAATGACGAGAAAAACACCGAGGATTGGGTCAGAAAAGCATATCTTGACACTCCGCTGGCGAACATTGATGCTAAGAAAAGAATGCTTGATGCGATAAGGTCTGAGTTCACGACGAACAATGAAGACAGCAAGGCACCTATTGCATCTCAAACTTCACATAAGCACACTTATAATCTCCCGCGACTCTCAGGTTATCTAGCTGTCACAACATTATCCTGCGCAGCTATTGTCTGGATTGTCATGTTTACAAATAGAGGCAACTCGACTGATAACAATTCGCTGAATAATGTGTATGCGGAATCTACAGGTAGCGGTTTGGCATCGGAATTATCAGGGAATAGTTCCCCTAAAAACAGCAATACAGATGACAAACTTACTTTATCGCAGAAACAGTTATCTGCAGGTATAGCAAACAACGATATCCATCCTCACAATAGCAACGTTAGGAACGGAACGGGTGACATAACTAACGATATTAAGGACGCTGCAGACAAAAATGTTAACACGGCAACCCACAGTGATATCAGAAGAGATACCAAAGATCTTATACAAGAGAAACAGCCATCGCTTGCAACAAACAAATCAGATAGACAACCACCCGTAGAAGACGGCATTCACCACCGGTCACAGACAGAAATCGCAAAGCCACCGACAACTAACTCCATCAGCGCCTTTGCACAGTCGCTCCAAAAGCTTGATTCAAAAACTGCCAGACATTTATCCCATTTGGTTGATAGCGCCCAATCATTGAGCCTTCCAACATCCGCCCTAACACTACGGATTCAGGAAGGAATAAAACGCGGCGCAAAAAGCGAACGGATAGCTGTAGTTGCCAACAACTACGTGGCAGCGCTTTCCACATCCCGTTCCGGATTAGGACACCAGGCGACACAGGACGAAATTGAACTTGGAGCAGAAGCCGTACTGGCTGGGGCCTCGCAGGCCGGACTAAGAGAGTTGCGCGCAGCCAGGCCCAGTGGAAGCATGACCGAGCCACTACTCGCTCTAACTGATATGGCTAGCCACGGAGTTCCTGTAAAGACCGCCGGATCAGCAATAGCATCGGTTATGTCGGGCGGCGGTACAGATATTAGCGTGCGGGCATTCCGAACTTCTGTAGTAGGAGATATCATTAAAGGTGTACCTCCGGAATCGGCACTCACAAAGTCGCTACAGAAACAGCAGCTCCCGAACCAAAAGATTCGCAAAGATCAGATAAGAGACTCACTGAAACATAAGGACGTTTTAAGACCATGAGCATTATTAAAAACAATGTGAGCTGCAGTTTGCTCTATGCTGTATTAATTGGGGTTACTGTGTCTGCGCCTCACAATCTGAATGCGCAACGTAAAACGCCGACCCTCCGAACGTCATTAGAAGTAACAACAACCGGTGGATTTCTTAAAGAATCGACTAAAGAGAATGGGCTAGACAAACAATCGCCTTTGCTCAGTTCGATCAACCTGGCTGTTCCGCTACGATTACAATGGAAGAATTTTACCGCTCAAGGAAAATTTGGATTTACTAGAGCTAGCGTACGCGGAAAACATGAACTGTTTTCCAGCAGTTCATTTAGCCTCACATCAAAAAACCGCAATATCTCAACTTCAATCGGAGTTGAAAGTCGTATTGGTGAATCGTTCAGCTCTAAGCCTGGCGCACTCGATACCGGCTTGGGACGCGGCTTCGATACACTGTCTATATCCAGATCCGAGCTACTTCGAGTCCTTGATATAGTGGGCTCGGTAGCATTTGACCTCCCAAACTCATCTGTAAAAATAGTTGCAGGAGTACCGGCAAAAGGATCGAGGTCATCGTGGTTGGGGTTAGAAGGGATGGTAGGATTGGGCAATCGCAGCGCACTGGTAGTCACAACCAGATATCAATCCCGAAATACGCGAGTACAAACACCAGCAGTTACTTTGGGATTCAGAACTGCCTTTTCTCTTACAAGCCACTCAATTCCTGTTGCATCAACAACAAAACCAGCAACGGGCATCAACTCAGCAAATTCAGCAGCACCATTCACAGTAAAGACAGAAACTCACGCTGATTCTCTCCATATATCTATATATCTGCCTGATGCAAAAGATGTAGCATTAGTTGGTGATGCAACTACATGGGATCCAATCACTTTATCCAGGACTACAGATGGCTGGTGGCATATACAAGTTCCATTGCCAGCTGCAAAAGTTTCCAGAATACAGATTCGAGTAGACAACGGTGAATGGGGGGCGATCCCCGGCCTTCCGAAGACCAGAGATGAATATGGTGGCAGTGCAAGCCTACTGAGCATTGCGATGCCTCAGTAGGGCTTACACTATCAGATTGAACTGTACAGCTTCAAACATTACTGCAATGGATGAAGCTATTCTATAACAATGAACAATCGATCGTAGTAACCAAAGCCTGCTATCTGGAACTCAACAGTTCATCAAGCTTATCGAACGAGCCTGTCCATCCCTGTGTCATACCACCACGCTCTGCCAGGAATGTCTGAACTTCCACATCTGTAGCATCTCCGTACACTTCCCAGCGTACAGTAACGCGCGTCTGGTTTTCATCTTCCTCTGCCAACGTTACCGTTG
Source organism: Gemmatimonas phototrophica (assembly GCA_040394885.1). Classification (GTDB taxonomy): domain Bacteria; phylum Gemmatimonadota; class Gemmatimonadetes; order Gemmatimonadales; family Gemmatimonadaceae; genus Fen-1247. The sequence goes on along the minus strand of JBEBRK010000010.1, from coordinate 51,029 downwards.
TCAACATTGTTTCTGGCCAATTCGGTTCGAAGATAGGACGTATAACTTTCTTGTTGGCATCGCAAAACTGTTGTGTATATACAACTTTATTTGGCGGCACTAACTCCAAATAGTTAGCAAGAACATACATAGGTTCCGAATTTCCAGTGTGCATCACACCAAATGTCTGTCCTCCGTTTCGTATATCGGCTTCCAGAAATTTCATGGTGGATCCGGTAGGAGGTAGCCACTTTGCAAAATGATCCGGCGAAGTCCACATTTTATAGACTACTTCAATTGGTGCGTTGAATGTACGATTTATAACGAATACATCCTCTCCGGAAGTCTCCTTCTCCAGATATTCAGCCAGCCTATCCCAGGTTGAATTACCGCCAGCCTTCTTTATAAACTTCTTGGCTTCCTCAGCCGCCTCAGGAGTTGGGAGGGCCATTTTCATATCCATCAGCGTCTTCCCATCAACTTCTGAGAATACTACAGTTACTCTAAACAGCGGTGGGCGATCATCGTTACCACCATGATCATACACCAGCTTTACATTATCTTCGACTTCCAGATACATGGTTTTATTAGGATAGTCGATGCCGTCAGGGCCATGCATGGTATAGGTCCAATGCCCACCTGGACGTAAATCCTTGCTGTGAGTTGTGATTGTAAACCCGCGTGGTCCCCACCACTTTGCAACCTGTTCAGGATCTGTCCAAGCCTCCCACACCATCTTTACCGGAGCGTCGTAGAGACGGGTAATAGCTATTTCGTTTGGTTTAACTTTTGTGGTCATCTTTCTGTCCTTTTTTGTGAGTGATTTGACGCTTTGTTGATTGCTCTGCCTTTACAGTTTTGAGATAGTCTTCCAGGCGATCAAAACTCTCCTCCCAGAACTGTTTGTAATAACCGATCCAGTCCGAAGCATCTTTAAGAGTCTCCGCCCGCAACCGGCAGGGGCGCCACTGAGCTTCTCTAGTGCGCTCTATCAGACCCGCCTTTTCGAGAACCTTAAGGTGCTTTGAGATAGCTGGAAGAGTTATATCAAACGGTTCAGCCAGCTCATTGACCGAGGCCTCTCCTTCAGAAAGCCGCGACAGAATCGCCCGACGGGTCGGGTCAGCGAGAGCGGCAAATACAAGGGAGAGTGAATCGGTTTCCATATCTTTATTTTACTGTTCAGTTAATTAACTATTTGGTAAAATACATCGGACATTTAGGGCTGTCAAGTTGGACACACGTGTACTCCGCCCTAGGAAATCTCCAATTCCTCCATCCAGCCATATATTGTTAATACACCTATGCCTAAGACCCACAATCCGAAGTTTTTTAAAACACAGGAAGCGTTTCGTAAGTGGCTGGATCAGAATCATACAACAGGAGTGGAGATTCTGGTGGGCTATTACAAGGTGGCCACCGGCTTACCTAGCATCACCTGGCCAGAATCCGTAGACGTTGCCCTGGCTTTTGGGTGGATAGACGGGATTCGCAAAAGTATTGATGATGAGAGTTATACGGTTCGGTTCACACCAAGAAAACCTAACAGTATCTGGAGCGCTCGGAATATCAAACGGATTGAGGAGCTGACCGCGTCCGGACTTATGATGCCGGCCGGCGTTAAGGCGTATGAATGCAGAAAGGAAAGTCTCTCAAGAATCTATTCACATGAGAACGAACCAAAGAGTTTATCGAAAGCCTACGAGAAACAGTTTCGTGCACGCAAAGGAGCGTGGGAGTTCTTTAGTCGGCAGGCCCCAAGTTATATCCGTGTAATGACCTGGTGGGTGATGAGTGCGAAACAGGAAGTTACTCGCATTAAACGGTTGACGATTCTTATAGATGCGTCCGCTGAAGGTGTTAAACTGTCAACCTTTCAACCCACTAAAAGAAGGGTGTAGTTCCAACACTACGGAACAGATACAGTCGTGGAGATATTCCGTGGAACTGTCACAGTGCAGTCCCGATACCACGCAACAAATTACAGTTTTTCAGGATTGATTACGGTACGCTCATTTTTAATATCGCCTGTATTCAGTGTTCCGATTGGTTCAAACAAAAGCACTTCTACTTCATCCTTAGCCACAGGGCGATGTTCAACTCCGTGAGAAACAATACAAAATTCACCAGGCGTCAGATGCACAGAGCGATCACGAAACTCTATTGTAAACTCTCCCTTATGCACCATAAAAAGTTCATCTTCATGGTCGTGCTTATGCCAGACGAACTCCCCTTTGAATTTGGCAAGTTTTACGTGTTGTCCGTTTAACTCTCCTACGATTTTAGGGCTCCAGTATTCCTGAATCTGAGAGAATTTTTCGTCGAGTGAGATTTTTTCGGACATTGCGACTCTGAGATTGGATGGTTAGATGTGTGGCTGCGCATGCTCAAACAACATAAGGTATTCTAATTCCACTATCCAACTCAGAAAAATCCTTTGAATTACGAGTTACCAACAACTGGCCTAATTGCTTTGCAGTTGCACGAATAATAGCATCAGGCACACGCAATCGATCTTCTTTGCGCAGCTGAGCAGCTCGCTCCGCGACATCTGCATCCACAGGATGAACAACAAATGTCGAAAGGAATTGCCTTGCCAATGCGTCGTGTTCTTTTGTTTTTACTCCAACCATGACTTCGATCCAGCTTATAACACTAATTGTAATTTGATCGTATCGAGCTATTTCCTGCGCAGCTTCAGGTATTCCATTCAAATAGTCAATTAATATGGTAGTATCCAGAACTGCGTTCATCGCTCCCACTCATCCCGCAACTTGTTAACATAGTCTACAGAATCTTCCGGGGTCTGCTTTTCGTTTTTTTCCTTATTTCCCTGCTCTTCCAAGTACATCCCATAAGCTTGCTTTCGAACCTCCATGACCGTCCAACGTGCATTCTCTGCAGGATAAGCCACTTCAATAGCCCTGCGAACAGCTTCTGCCCGCGAGATCCTGTCTCTATTAGCAACAAAATCAAGCCTATAAAGCAGCTCTGCAGGTATATCTACAATTGTACGCATATATAACGTTATCGCGATAACGTTATCATGTCAATCCTGAGACAACCTCATTTTTCTTCTATTCTACGACAGCTGGGACGACTGGAGCGACTACAACTGGACAACCTAGACGACAATTCCGCGACAGCGGATTCGGGGGTTGAATGAAGAAACATAGACTTAAGCTCATCAAAAATGGAAAAGTCTATGTTTCTTCAGGAACCACTATTCAGGCAGATTAAATCTCTTCTTTAGTGTTTCATATGGCATCAACATATTTGGAACTGCGGTAATCTCCGATGCCTTCACGAGTACTAGACGTATTTTTCTGAATGCTACGGCACTAGCATATGAAGCTGATGCGTCGGGCGTCAGTAAACGAAAGGACAGAGTGTAGGTACTTGGACTCATCAAAGATTGAAATAAAAGATATCGCGTTTGATAAAGTCCCTGACTTCCTAGCCCAGGAGCAGAATACCAGGCCGTTTCAGTTTCGATAGTTGGGTTATAATAGACAAAAACAACGCTGGAATCTACGGTTCCTCTGGAAAGAGAGAGCGTCAAATTGATAGCACCTGTAACGGTCCTAGAACCAAATTCATAGATTTTGACATTTGCGTTCCCTTGCGCTCCTGCGGGGCCACGTGGGCCCGCAGGACCAGCAGCTCCAGTAGGACCACGTGGCCCGACAGGACCAGGATCTCCATCGGGACCAGCAGGACCCGTTGCGCCATCAGATCCACTGCATGCTGAGAGTATTGCCGCAGACAAAACCAGTACGGCGGCTGCTCGAAGTGTTTTCATAAGAGAGGGAGTAAAGGTATTCTTTATTGTATGTAGTTACTTTCCGTACCTTGCTCTACGAGACAACCACACAAAAAATCTCGCGCGACATGCAAGCCGGCGGATTTTCGCAATTTTACAAGCGCCTTTCATTAAAAGCTTTAAGGCTGGAAACTTACGGCAAAACAGTTGCATAGATATATCGGTACCGATATATTTTTCTTATGCCGTCGCAGGAAGTAAAAGCACAACAGCCATACGATAACCCCACCACAGATCAGACAACCGTCCGTATAATGGACGGCCTTCGACGATTAGTGCGAGTTCTAAGTACATCTGCACGAGGAGCCACCAGGCAAGGCGAGGTAAGTGGCGCGCAAAGCTTTGTGCTACGGCAGATCGCCGCTGCACCGGGGCTATCGATTGGCCAACTCGCAGATCGTACGTTATCACGACAAAGCACCGTCTCCGAAGTGGTTGCCAGGCTCGCCGAACGAGGACTCATCGAGCGCGGCGTCAGTTCGGTAGATGCACGTCAATCGGCTCTAACCCTTACTGCACGTGGACGTAGAGAGGTTGCTCGTATAGAGCCCACTGCGCAGGAAAAGTTAGCGGATGGGCTCGCCACGTTACCACAGGAAGTACGTGTGGCATTAGCGGACGGACTGGAGTCATGGCTCGCCACAGCTGATCTCGATCAGGTGCCTGCGACCATGTTCTTCGAAGAAGAGCCAAAGCCACAAGCCAAACGCCGTGGTCAGATGGCATCCAAACCCAGCCGTTCCTCTATATAAAACAGGAACGCAACAATGTTTACCGATGATTCACCATACAAAAGGATCATCCCGCATTTATACAATTGACACACACCTTAAGTGACCACCGCTAGGAATGCTAAAGAAGTTCCTGTTATTCCGGAACTCATGTCGACGCTTGAACACATCGCAGTTGCTTCAACAGATGCAGACGGCGGTCCACGTAAATACGAACCGATAGGCAGACGAACAGTACTTATAGCTGGACTCGCAATAGTAATAGCCATTGCGGCAGGGCTCGCTGCACAATTACTCACTCGGCTCATAGGGCTCGTTACCAACGTCGCATTCTACGGACAGATATCAACAATGTTCGTATCCCCGAGTGGTGGTAATCGTGGTTCACTCGCACTGTTATGCATTCCTATTATCGGAGCATTGGTCGTTGGCCTTATGGCGCGATACGGTTCAGCAGCAATTCGTGGACACGGTATACCGGAGGTGATGGAAAAGGTGCTCTTTGGCGAGAGTCGCATCCCTGCCCGTGTTCTGATACTGAAACCACTCTCTGCTGCGATCGCTATCGGCACAGGTGGTCCGTTTGGAGCAGAAGGTCCGATCATAGCAACAGGTGGCGCGCTCGGCTCTCTCATGGGACAGCTGATTCGCATTACCGCAGATGAACGCAAAGTCCTGCTGGCTGCTGGCGCCGCGGCCGGAATGGCCGCGACATTTGGCAGCCCGGTAAGTGCGGTTTTGCTTTCCATAGAACTATTACTCTTTGAATATCGTCCCAGGTCGCTTATCCCTGTTGCGCTTGCAGCTGCTGTCGCTACAGCTATTCGAGCAGCCTTTGAAGGGATAGAGCCTATCTTTGCTATCAGCTCCCTCACGCAGCCAAGTGGTTATGCCCTGGTTGTTTACACGATACTCGGAATGGTTATCGGCGTGATAGCTGCGGGAATTACTCACGCAACATATGGCATAGAAGATCTCTTTGAACACTTTGGTACACGCTGGCGCATCCACTGGATGTGGTGGCCAGTCGCCGGAGCATTGGTTGTAGGGATTGTAGGCCTCATAGATCCACGGATACTAGGCGTGGGTTACGATAACATAAGCGGCGCACTGAATGGTACTATTGCAGGAAATGCGCTCATTGTACTTGTAGTTCTCAAATTCATTGCGTGGGCCATGTACCTGGGAAGCGGGACATCCGGCGGGACCCTCGCACCACTATTCACGATAGGTGGTGGTCTCGGCGCATGGATGGGCGCATATGTAAATGGAGCAGCACCGGCATTAGGTGTAGATGCTCGAGTTGCTGGACTTGTTGGCATGGCAGCGATGTTTGCTGGTTCATCACACGCACTACTTGCATCTGTTGTGTTCGCATTCGAGACAACTCGTCAACCAGTTGGACTTCTACCGCTGCTTGCCGGATGCACAGCTGCATATCTCGCATCTCTGTTCGTAAGCCGTCACTCTATCATGACTGAAAAGCTGGCGCGGCGCGGCACAAGTATCCGCACTGAGTATGAAGCTGATTATCTCGCGCATGTCCTTGTGCACGATGTAGCAACAACCGATGTAGTAACGGTATATGCAGATGAAACTATTGGTACTGTACGTGCCTGGCTGGCGTCAGGAGCTGGCGACACAACACACCAGGGATTTCCGGTGATAGACGAAGCCGGACGACTGATTGGTGTAGTCACCCGCCGCAACCTGCTCGATCAGAAGAATGAAGACACGCATCTCATCAGGGAACTGGTTAACCGACCACCAGTAGTTGTCTACAACGACAGCACTTTGCGCGATGCTGCAGATCAGATGGTACTCGAACAGGTAGGACGTCTCCCAGTTGTACTCCGTAAAAATCCAACCCAGATTGTTGGAATCATCTCACGAAGCGATCTCATTGCTGCACATGCTCCACGATTAACCGCTGCTCATCGCAGAAGGAGGGTGCGAAAGATAGGTTTCTCGCTCAAGATGCAGGATGGTTGACCATTCCCGACGAAAAGCGAGAGAACTTGTACTCTGTCATGGCCGGCATTCAACATCCTATCAGATATTGAATCCGAAGATGCAATTGTGGTTTTCAAGTACGCAGAATGCAGTTGCAGGATACATGAAATACCGTGGGGTACGAGTCGTTGTTGGATCACCAATATGTGAACCGGATAATCTTAGTGTAACACTTCATGAGCTGGAAACTGACACACGCTTAGCCCGAGAACGTCTGATTTTCTTTGGTGCAGGGCTACAGTTGATGCAGGTGTACGCCACGCGAGGCGACTACAGCATAGTATCAATAGGATCACAACCAACATGGGATCCATGCACATGGCCGATGATCGTAGAAAAAAATGCATCCCTTCGGGCCCAGTTGCATCGGGCAAAGAACAAGGGTGTATATGTTGAAGAGTTGTCTGCAGAGCAGGCGCCACACGAGAAGTCATTGCGCAATATGTTGTTTGAATGGCTTTCCACTCATGGTTTGCCTCCTCTTAGCTTTACTGCTGATCCGGTTTTATTCGACCAGTTACACGATCGCAGAGTATTTGTAGCAAAACGCGAAAGGGATGACGAGATTATGGCATTCCTTGTGGCCACACCAGTTCCAGCAAGACACGGATGGTTTATAGAACAGTGGCCAAGATCGCGGTTGGCACCAAACGGCACTACCCACCTACTCGTAGATGCAGCAATGCGTGCATTTGCCGTTTCTGGTGCCAAATACGCTACTCTCGGCCTAGCCCCGTTGACACATTACGATAGGAACCCTGCTAAAGGCGCTCGCCTTTCGGAACCGTGGTGGTTGCGATTGATGTTTCATAAAGCCAGAGCGCACGGGCAACGCTTCTACAACTTTGAGGGGTTGGAGATGTTTAAGGCAAGCTTGCGACCTATGACATGGGAACCAATGTTCGCCATAGCACAAGGAAAGCGCTTTGCCCCACGAATGTTACGAGCGATTGCAGGGGTTTTTGCAGGTACTCTACCAGAGTTGTTTGTAACACGAGGGATAATCTCTTCAGCTGCACAGGAATGGCAGCAGCTTAGAAGTCGCACAGATCAAGGGCATTAACAGATGAGTTGACCACGAAAAGAAATACAATAAGCAGTATGATTCAGAAGGTGTCAACAAGTCTGTTTAGGGTTCACCATTAAAACCGCGACGATTTCAACGTCACATCAGATCGCGCCCAGGCTTTGTTAAAGGCGTTGCTTACGCTATCAGCCTCTGCTGTACGCCCCTGCGCCTTGAGACTTTCACGAAGTCCATACAACGACCACCCGTTATTTGGATTTTTTGCCAAATCAGTACGATACACAGCCTCTGCTTCTTTTGGGCGCCGATCGAGCAATAGCGCTGCTCCCAATGACTGTCGAACAGGATAGTACCACGGTGTCGGTTCATCATAGTGGAGTTGGTCCTGCAATGCGACTGCAGCAGTTAGTGCTTTGACAGCCGCATCGGTTTGGCCGCGTCGGACTGCAATTTCACCAGTGAGTGTGTTTGCAGCGATATCGAGAAGTAGAACCGCAGAGTTATTGGTCCCCACTATCTGATCCGCCGGAACAGTCTTGGCGATTGCAAGCACTGAATCTCTAGATTTTATCGCATCATCATACTGTCCCTTGGCAGCATATGCGTAACCACGCGCATAATGCCATATCCCCCTTACATATCGAAAGTCTTGCGGTGGTGGAGGCTCTTTGAGCACCGCATCCCAGTTCCCAAAACGAACCAGAGACAGGATCGGCCCTGCTGGCAGAAACTCCAACGGCGGCATCGATCTAACCATGTCCTCAGAGGCTTTCGATGCAGCATCACGAGCAGCTTTTAGCGACTCAACGCTTCGACCATCCATCACAGCAGCAGCCCATAAGAAGTGTATGTTATGAGGATAGTACATCATGGGATACACTCCGGCCGGGCGATATTTTGCTATATAAATCGAATCAACAGAAGCGGCCTGGGCGTTGGCTTTTATTGCATCATCATATCGTCCGGTACGCATATAGATATGGGCTGGCATGTGAACGATATGCCCAGCTCCTGGCATTAAATTCGGCAGCTTGTCAGCGCATACCAACCCACGATCTGGTCGGCTGGAGCCTTCAATCGTATGAATATAGTAGTGACATGCACCAGGATGGTCCGGTGACCGACGAAGTACCGACTCCAATACAGCCACAACTTCTTCGGTACCCGGCTGTGGTGTTCCGTCAGCTTTCCACTGATTCCAGGGACGCAAATCCAGCATCGACTCGGCAAAGAGAGTGGCCGCATCAAGATCGTCAGGATACTTTCGACTCAACTCTCTCATCGCATCGGCATAAGCGCTATCAAGAGATGCTCGATCGACTGGAGGATCTTTAGCATAACGTGTCGCCAACGCAGCAATGTATGCCCGCTCACGATCGGTTGCGTGTTGCTGCCTGGCCTGCGCATGCTGCACCATCAGAAAAGCCTGACGCCCCTGCGAAGTATCCATCGGCATATTGATATTGGGCGCAAGAGCAAGCGCGACTCCCCAATAGCACATCGCACATGTGGAATCGAGTGCAATAGCTGCGTTAAATGCCCTTATCGCCTCGTCATGATTGAATGCAAAAACAAACCGGAGTCCCTGATCGAAATACTGCTGTGCCTTTGGTGACGACGTGGTAATCTCGTGATGCCAGGATCCCAGATCACTATGTAATGGGACCGTTGTATCCGCCGGGACTGCAGCTTCATGTGAATGTTTTGACGGTGCCGATTTGGAACAGCCGGCGACCATGAATGCCAGCCCACTGACGATGACCACAGTTTTAATCCGAAACATATGTGATGCCCGATGAAGGATTGCTCGAAAGTCCGGCCGAAATCATCATAAATCGCGCCAGATGATACCGTACTCGAGCGCATTTCACGGAGGTAATCGACTACCGATACAGGGATGTAGCTAAATACCATATTTTTAACCTCACTCCATACGCGCTTTTCCCCAACATAGACTGTTATGAACTAGGCCCTTGCCAATATAGGGGTGGGGGGTATATTTCCTTAAGCAACAACTTGTCATTACGAACAGGAGACAGGAGGTATAGTATGGACATAATAGATTGGGGAGTCCTCATAGCCGGACTTTCTGCGGTCATTTGGGTGAACTGGTACTTCTTCTTTGCCCAAAGGACAGTGGCAAGTGCAGGGACCGGAAACAGCGGCGTACAGGAGATCACGGTCACCGTGAAAGGCGGTTATAACCCGGCCACCGTTCAGCTTCAGCGCGGAACTCCGGTTCGAATGGTATTTGATCGACAGGAAACATCGAGCTGCTCGGAAGAAATCGTTCTCCCCGACTTTGGCATTAAAAGGTTTCTCCCCGCTTTTCAAAAAACTACGGTGGAGTTCACACCGAACACCGCCGGAACATTCGACTTTATGTGTGGCATGAGCATGCTGCACGGCAAACTTATCGTCAACGAATAGAGGCCAAGATGACACAGGAACAGAATCAGCAACACATCAGCATCCCTGTAACAGGCATGACTTGCAACGGATGCAAATCCAACGTGGAAAAAGCTCTTGAGAGCACACCAGGAGTTATCAAATCCGAGGTAAACCTCGGGCTAAAACAGGCAGAAGTAAACTACGATCCATCGGTCGTTACACCTCAGCAGTTAGTCGATGCCATCCGTGAGAGAGGGTACAATGCGACCCTTCCTCCTAGTGAGTAAATAACTCAGGATTTTTTTGCGATGAAAGAAGAACGCATCACCATACCAGTAGACGGAATGACCTGCGCGTCCTGCCAGGCCACCGTACAAAAGGTGCTCGAAAAAACGCCCGGCGTCGTTGATGCGTCGGTCAACCTGATGATGAAAAGTGCAGCGGTTACTTATCAGCCGTCAGCAACATCCCCTCAGCAGTTGGTCGATACGATCCGTTCACGTGGTTATGAAGCCAAGCTTCCAGTTCAGAATGAAAGTGCATTTGATGAACAGGAAGCGCGCGACAAGGCACAGGAAGAAGAGTTTCGGGATCTGAGACTCAAAGCCATTGTCACCGGTATCATCGGTGTATTGGCGATGATCTTTTCCATGCCATTGATGACATCTGACTCGATGCAGCCAGGGCACGGAGGAGCCGTTGCAGATCCATTCATGCAATGGACAATGACGTCATTAACACCGATGTTAAAGACTCTCATGCCGTGGGCATACACCATCCCGCATGCTGTGCTGTCGTATGGGCTCATGCTTGCGACCCTTGGTGTTATGGTGTGGGCAGGTCGACACTTCTACACGCGAGCCTGGGCGAGCTTCAGACACCATGCAGCTGACATGAACACCCTGATCGCGGTTGGAACCGGAGCCGCGTTTGTTTATTCGGTTATCGCGACAGTTGTTCCGGAATTTTTCCTTCAGCGTGGTGTTGCACCTGATGTCTATTACGAAGCAGTAATCATTATTATTGCGTTGATTCTCACCGGTAATGCGTTTGAAGCTCGTGCAAAACGACAGACAGCTGCATCGCTACGTGCATTAGCTGCATTGCAACCAAAAACAGCTCGAGTAGTTCGCAACAATCAGGAGATGGATATCGCTATCGATCAGGTTACACAGGGCGATGTAGTCATTGTTCGCCCTGGTGAACGCATCCCTGTCGATGGCGAGATCATTTCAGGCGCGAGTTCGGTTGATGAATCGATGCTGACCGGTGAATCCATACCTGTAGAAAAACAACAGGGTGATAGTGTCATCGGTGGCACAATCAACAAGACCGGTGCCTTTCAATACCGAGCCACAACTCTCGGTGCCGACAGTGTACTTGCACATATTGTCAAACTGATGCGTGACGCACAGGGATCTCGGGCACCAATTCAGCGACTTGCCGACAAAATCAGCTCTGTGTTTGTTCCGATAGTCATTTCGATGGCAATTCTCACCTTCGTTGCGTGGTTCGTGATGACGGATGGTGTTGCAGGCGTTGGATTTGTACGCGCTTTTGCAGCTTCTGTTGCGGTGTTAATCATTGCATGTCCATGTGCGATGGGGCTTGCTGTTCCAACCGCAGTAATGGTTTCAACCGGGCGCGGTGCTGAACTTGGTATACTTATTAAAGGTGGTGAAGCGTTACAACGTGCGGGTGACCTGACAACGGTTGTGCTAGACAAGACAGGTACTGTAACAGAGGGACGGCCGGTAGTGACGGATATTGTAGTTAGGGATATTGTTCGGGCATCAGGTGGTGGCAATCCAGCGGAACGCGCCAGCGCAAGTATTGATGAGCGCACAGGCGTAAGTATGAATAAACATACTGGTGAACACACCGATGAACACACCGACAAACACACCGACAAACATACCGACGAACATACCGACGAACACACCAACGAACATACCGATAAACGCGCTCGTGAAAGCAGGCTCCTCGAACTGGTTGCATCGATTGAAGCATCATCCGAGCATCCTCTGGCTGATGCGATTGTGCGGTACGCAAAGGATCAGAATGCCGAGCTACAACCTGTGGAACAGTTTCAATCATACACAGGGCGTGGAGCAAGTGGGGTTGTGTCCGGTTCATTCCTGCTTATCGGAAACGCCAAACTTATGTCAGAGCATGATATAGACGTTAGCACACTGAGCAGCGAGATCGATCGTCTGGGGCACGAAGGAAAGACACCGATGTATGTCGCGATCAACAATTCTCTCGCAGCTATAATCGCAGTCGCCGATCCGGTTAAAGCAACATCTCTCGACGCGGTCAAGCGCCTTAAAGCGATGAACCTCGACGTGGTCATGTTGACTGGAGACAACCGCCATACCGCCGATGCCATCGCTAAGCAGGCTGGTATAGATCGAGTCATCGCCGAAGTTCTGCCGGATGGAAAGGTAGCCGAAGTAAAGAAGTTGCAGCAACATGGCAAGGTTGTGGCGATGGTTGGGGACGGAATCAACGATGCTCCCGCACTGGCTCAGGCAGATGTAGGTATCGCAGTTGGAAGCGGAACTGACGTTGCGGTTGAAGCGAGTGATATCACTCTCATGCGCAATGATCTGCAGGGTGTGGCGTCGGCGATTCTACTTTCTCGGAGAACAATGCGCACAACAAAACAGAATTTGTTCTGGGCATTTATTTATAATGTGATTGGAATTCCTATCGCTGCGGGGCTTTTATATCCTGCGTTTGGAATTCTTCTGAGCCCTATTATCGCTAGTGCGGCAATGGCATTCAGTTCGGTCAGCGTAGTAACTAATAGCCTGCGTCTAAGGAGTGTACGACTTGGAGAATGATATTAAGAACAATGTTACGTGCTATAGTATACTACAGTATTGATACAGATACGGAGTCAAAATGAGTAATGATATAAAAAAAGACATAGCCGGTGAAACGGGGCACCATAAGAGCACCGGCGTAGCTTGTGAGATGGGCCACGATAGAAAGGCCGTCGGTGTTGATGCCGACATCAGGGCACGGAATTTAACACGCCTACGACGGATCGAAGGCCAGGTCCGTGGGCTTCAGAAGATGGTTGAAGAAGACCGATACTGCGCGGATGTAATGATGCAGATTGCGTCTGTGCACGAAGCACTTCGCTCGGTCGGGAAAGAACTTATGAGAAATCACCTCAAACATTGTGCGACGTCTGCTATTCAAAGTGGTGAAGGTGAAGCAGAGGCAATGTATGATGAATTGATTGAGATGATGTATAAGCATGGACGGTGATAGGAATTCGCTATTCCATTAGCTGGATTCGAGAATGCAGCTACCTGTATCAACGGCGGAAATGCGATCGTTTCATTTGCCCTTCCTAATCAACTACTATTTTTTTAAAAACTAGTAGTTGATTAGGAATTCATACTATTCAAAAGAACTCAGCCCACGTCATAAAAATCCTACTCCGGAATAACAACCGTAAGCGGATTGTCCTTAACCAAAAGAGTCCCCGAAACCGACACAGCCCCGTTAGCTACAGTTGGACGTTGCAAACGCGCACTCCCACTCACCTCTAGCGCAGGAAAATTCCCACCTATTAGTGCAGAAGCTCCCGTCGACCTTACCGTTCCATTGGCTATAGACCCAGGCGCATCAACGTTATCAGTTACTTCAATTTTGTATCCGTTGAGAGTTAGCACCGATCCTTCCCCAACTCGCAAACTCGAAACGACCTCGTCGGCAGAAATCTCTGGCTGAAAAGCATCAACAGCAAGAAGACTCAGACGTGGAATGGCAACAACAGATGTATCCTCAGGCGCAGAGCCTCCAACCCAGTTACTCGCTCCAAACCAATCGCCAGTCGCAACTCCATTCCAAACCGCATCAACCAGTTTTGCTTCGGCATCAACTACGGGGACCGAAACATACACTACAAACTCAAAGACATCGACGGTAGGTGGAGCAGAAAACTGCCAGATGCGTGAAGTTGAAATCTGGTACGGTTCAAGAATTTCCGAGTACAGAAAATACGGTTGGTTGGTTCCAGTAAAAACTCCAATACCATCAGGATTTGCGACCGTAACAGCACCAGTTCCTGACGAAACAACTGGCTCAGACACCAAAAATACAGATAATCCGTCTACGGTCACACCATCACCTGTTCCCATTAAAGTCTGCGCCAGATTCTGGACCGTAACATTGCTACTAAGAATCTGTGTGCCGACATCATAAGCTGTCCCGCTGCTCGCGAGCTTAATGTATATATCCTGCCCACCAATGATTCTATTAGCTCGTACGCCAGATGATGATGATGCATCCTCGGATGTTTCACTGCAACTCATATCCCGGCTGGCAACCGTAACAACACAGGTAAAGCTGGATTTCATGACTGGGGCAGGCTTTACAACTTTAGACTGAACGCCCGTAGCGTCTTCACATGCAGACATACCACATGCTACGACAGCAATGAATGCTGCACTACGCAGTCGTAACAGGCAACTTCGCAAACACGGAGTCATAGAAACCAATGACTCTACAATTAAAGATTCTTTAAAAAGAAGCATGAACAGATAGCCTATCGCTTCTGCTGTTGCATTTTTTCAAGCGCAGCTTCCAGGCGAGCCAAACGATCATTTAAAGCTGTCACCTGCGCGCGTAAGCTATCGTTCTCAACACGAAGCTCATCTACAGAAGACTGCTGTTTTACTGTACGCTCATCAAGCGCTTTGATAGCAGCGAAGCTTATACCGTCCGAGTCCACTGTGGAGATAGATACTTCATCATTTCCGATAGCAAATATTCGGCGGAAATCCTGCGCCATAGGTCCGATATGCCGGATGGTAGTGTCCTCAGTACGATAGCTCCACATTGAAATTGGCAACTCACGAAGCTTTACAAGAATATCATCACCGGAAACATCGGAAAAATTATACTTTCGATTTACATCCGATGCGTTAGTCCAGACACCGCCTGTAGATAAATACGCCCCTGTACTTGTACTGATGACCGCACTTGCCTGCCCCCAGTTACTTACACTAGCACCCGATTGAATCGTTACGCCAGTTGAAAGATTGCTGGAAGTAAAGATTCGGAAACCACCTGACACACGCCAGTTGGCCGAATGATTAACACCAGCACGTAGAGTGTCTACTGAAGAGCGATCGGAAAACACAAAACTTCCCTGACGGGCATTTGTATGTGCGTGATAGCCCAGGGCAACGGAAGCAGCGCCCGAAGCTGTATTGTCTTCGCCAGCTGCAAAGCTGGATTGTCCAGCAGCTGTGCTTCTAAGGCCCATTGCAATTCCATTAGCTGCGCTGGCACGAACGTTTTCGCCCACGGCAAAGCTGAAATATCCTATGTTAGCGTCATCCCACTGTGTACCGTTAATATACCCTGCCCGGAATGCCGCCTTTCGGGGATACCACATCATACGCGTTCCGGCCCCTTCGGCTGGAATACCACCGGAATTAATGCCCCCGTCCCATTCTCCCCCCAACTTCATACCGCCATCAACGTTAACTCGAAACAGGCTTTTCCCTGCCCGGCTCACGGCGACCGCAGAATCAGGGGTTTGTGCTGCAACGTTCTGGATCGGATAGATGCTCGCACCGAGCAAGGCTGCGAAAGTGGAGCAACGGAGAAACATAGACATAGATGGAAGGCTTTATAGGGTGGTGAAGACGTAAAAAGTGAAAATACGTTCACTAATAAATTGCGGAAAGGGGCCTATTAAACTCACTCGAAGAATTCCGCAGATGCCACCGCACATCAAGCTGACTGATACTACCCTTATTAACAGACTGCCGCTAAATCGTTAATTCCAGTTGTCAATTTTGACATCATGAGGCGAGGGTTTACCATTGCCTGTTTCCACAAAGTCTCTAAGGCTGAGAAGAAATGTTGCCCATTTCATACTGCAATGGGCGGTGAACTCCACAGCTTCTCTCCAGTTCCTATGGCCGAATAGCACTATGGTATAATCGCCGTCCTGGGACAGGTCAAAGGTCACATCTGTCCCCACCCATTCACCTGGACCGGCATTAAATCTCCAGTGAACTTTCCTGTCAGGATCCAGCTCAACAACCTCCATTGTCATTTCGCCCATAATGTCACCCTGCCCATTACGAAAACGAAGGGTGATGGTGCCTCCAGGGCTAGATGATCCCTCGGTTTCCTCTGTCCACCACCCAGCCACTCCCTCTATAGTTGACAGAGCTTCGTAAACCTCGGCTATCGGGGCTTTTATTCCGATTCTGTGAATGATGTCTACCATGATTGATTCTCTCCAGGTTCATCGGCGAATGATCACTGCTTATTACTCATATTAATAATACAAAATTATGGTATACGGCTCCTCCCAGGAGCACGTATTTTAATCATATGCGAACATCCACCCTAGTTGCGATAGCTGCCGCCGGCGTACTCGTTGCCACGCTGGGATGTAACTTCAAAAACAAGACCCTGCCCCATCAAAGCGATCTGGATAGGCGCGGCGCGGTAATCCCTCGTCACATCGGACCATTGACAGAGCATAACGTAAATTCAGGAACAGCTGTGTTCGGAATGTAAATTTCTGCAACACATTCCTATTGCATTCCTTTCCGTGGAGATAAATCCGAATATGGAACACAATGTATTCATCGTGCTTTTCCGTGGTGTCGGAGGCGCAACTCAGCTTCCGACAAAACCCTTGCGTGAAGCACTTGTAGCGGCTGGATTCGAGAAGGCCGCCACCTATATCAACAGCGGAAATGCTATCGTGGCTACAAAGCATTCAGAGAGTGAGACGCGAATCAAAATCGCGGCAATTGTCAAACGTGAGTTTGCATTTGAAAAGGAAATCATACTCTTGAATCGAGCGGAGTGGGCCAAGCTCATTCGTAATAATCCGTTTCCAGAAGCGGTGGAAACACCAACTACACTCCATGCATTTGTGCTGGCTAAGAAACCAGAGAAGAAGGCTATTCAAGCACTCGCACAACGTACAGCAGGGCATGAACGAATTGCGGTTGATGGACGCGTCCTTTACTTCCATTCACCAGATGGTTTCGGTAAATCGAAGTTGCCGCCAGTGATTGATCGTATTCTGGGAGTTGTGTCGACAGCCAGGAATTGGAATACGGTAAGAAAACTGATGGAGATGGCAGACGCTGCAGCGAGTTAATGCATTCTCTGGATTGATCCCCATTCGCTGTCACTGTTAGCACCCACTCTAGCGAGCTATCACCGCATGATCTTTTCCAGAGCTTTTCCTTTTGCAAGCTCATCAATCAGCTTATCCAGATATCGCGCTTTCTGCACCAGTGGATCTTCAATTTCTTCCACGCGAACGCCGCATATCACGCCTTTGATAAGTGAGCTATTTGGATGAATAGCCGGGGCCTCGGAAAAAAATGCCTCGAAGTCATTTTCCTTTTTTATCTGCTGCTCTAACCCTGCCTTACTGTAGCCGGTCAACCAGCAGATGACCTGATCAACTTCTTCCTTCGTGCGATTCTTACGTTCTGCTTTTTGGACATACAGTGGATACACCGTTGAGAATTTCATCTTGGGGATACGATAGTCATTCTTCATCCGTTCTCCTCCGGGAGATCAAAGTGTACATTGTTTGTTTCTTAAGCACTAACTCGTTTATAGAATGTTTCTGCATGTTACCTCATAACAGCAGATTTTCGGCCTAATGCTCAAGCGCTCGTTTGAAAGCCTTAACTACTTGCATGAGACAGAAAGAATCGCAGTAGCCACTTTATTTCAAGGAGTTACGACGATACCCATGAGTCGTTGCAGTTAAGACTGAAACCCGCAGAGCAAATAATGATATAGGATACATCCCCAGGCCAACCCTCTCACCGCGCAATATATCGCCCACCAGCCCCATCCTTCTCGAGCCTATCCAACATCTCCCGCAACGAGTTCCCATACACCTGCACCCGAGTCATACTCCTCCCGTTAAACTCCGGATCCTCCGGGCTCCGAGTAGGGCCACCTGAGACCTCCAGAACCGCATCATACGAATACTTTTGGACCCGCCCGGTCTTGGGATCCACCCACTTCCCCTGATACGCCAGCTCCCTCTGCTTCGGCCAGACTCCAAGCGGCAACGCAAAAGTGCGCACCCGATACCCTGACACTGCAGAATCGATAGCCAGATCTCCTCGAGCTATCTGTTCCTGGACCATAGCTGCGTCATACTTCCACAGGTTCGCATGCCACAAGGTATGATTACACAATTCAAAGCCCTGCTCTGCGAGAAATTTGACCTTCTGAAGACGCCAGGCAGATTTCTGTCCCTTAATCCCTTTTTCGCCAAAGAACGCATGCCCTGACGATCCGCCAGGCAACATGCAAAACACAGCAGAGTTCGTCCAATCGGAATACTGTTTCCCAAACTGGAGCCAGATCCCAACTGCACTCCGCGGATCAATCTGCAGCGACCCATCCGGCTGTTCGACATAACTGAATTGGCCAGGCGACGCATCATCAAAAACCACCACGACCGGGCTCAAGCCTCTGGGAATTGCCATGGCGTTATCAACAACCTGGGATACCGTCACTGGACGATAGCCACGATCGTAGAGGAGCTGAAGGTCCGCACGGAACTCCTCCGGCGTACGAGTCCATCTTCCCGTCGTATCACCAATTAGATGATACTCGAGGATGGGGATCCGTCCCAGAGGATTAGCCGCTCGACTAGAGTCGGCGACAGTCGATGAAATCGAATCGTGCTCGGGAGGTGGAGCTGTGGGAACCGATGCAGTTAAAGTATCTGAGGTGGAAATAGACCTGCTCGTCTTAGTTTCACTCTGATTACACCCGACGAGGCCAGTAAAAAAGCTGGCGAAGAGGAGGGCAGATATCTTCCAACCACGTATGTCCAAATCGAAAATCATCTTAAGATCATTAACCTGTTGTGCGTTGTTCACGGTAAGGTCGTCTCCAAATGGCGTTGTTCATTTTTCGAGGCTAACCCTCGAACAATACCAGCAAAAGAAAAAGCCTCGTGCTACAGTTAAGTAACACGAGGACAATGACTTACCACATTGCCCCTCCAGGGCTCGAACCTGGACTCTTCTGATCCAGAATCAGACATGTTGCCAGTTACACCAAGGGGCATCTGCCGTCAGGACCTTAAAATCAGCCCCGGAACAGGTCTCCTAAGATAACCGATTGGGCCTAGCGATCTCAACCCCAGATCATATTTAGTTTCCCACCGGTGCATCCGGGTCCGCAATAGACTCCAAAACCTCCCTGCTCCACTGCGATACATCATTCTGCTCGACCACTCTGGCTAACTGAGAAAGCCTTTGCCGTCGTTCCTGATGGGACATCCGAAGAGCTTTGTAGAGATCATCACAGAGCCCTTCAGCATTATACGGATTGGTTAAGACAGCACCATACAACTCTGCCGCCACACCTGCGAACTCAGAAAGAACCAAAACACCTGAGCCATTAACCGCTTGCTGAGCCACAACAAACTCTTTCGCAACTAAATTCAATCCATCCCTCAGAGGTGTTATCCACGCCACATCAGCCGCCGCGTTATATACCAGAACCTCCTCAAATGGTAAAGTTCTGAAGAGATAATGAACCGGCGTCCAATCCAATGTGCGAAGACGTCCATTTATCCTACCCACAACCTCATCGACAGCTTCGCGGGTCTCATCGTATATCTCCATTCCGGCGGCTGGCGGGGTGGTAACAAACACCAACGTAACCTTACCACACAGCTCTGGATGCAACTCAAGTAACCGCTCAAATGCTTCTACTTTCTGAATTGGTCCTTTCACATAGTCCAGCCTTTCGACGGACAGAATTAAAGTCGTACCTGCAAACTTCCTGCGAATCTCGTCGTATCTCTCACTGGCTTCCGGAGTTGATAGAATCTCGGTAATTCCTTTGACATTTACACCAACCGGATGTGCGCCCAGTTTAATTGTTCGCTCAGCCACTCTTATATGAGTTGGGACTTCTCCCACTGCCAAGCCAACTCCATGAACGCGAAATCGCGGTGCGCAAGCAACTGTATTCAGTATTTCTGTAGGGACATGAGATTGAAGAACATCAACAAAATTTGCTACATAACGTGGAATATGAAATCCAACATAGTCACACTGTGCAAGACTGCCAGCAATCTGACCAGCCCATGGTATTACGTTGAACACATCTGCGGGCGGAAAGGATGTGTGATGAAAGAAACCAATCCTCACATCGGGACGCAGCTGTCGCAAAAATGCCGGCACCATCCACAGATTGTAATCGTGTAGCCATACAAGTGCATTGGTATCTGCTTCAACTGCAGTCCTTTCAGCAAATCGACGATTTATTTCAAGGAAATGCTCCCAATCTGAAATTGAGAATTTCGCACGATCAATGAACGAAAAAATTACAGGCCAGAATGCTTCCTTCGAAAATCTCTTGTAGAAGCGCTGAACATCATGCTCTGTAACTGAAACTGTTGCGGCTGTTAAATTTGGAAACCTGTTAGGATCAACTACTTCACGCGAATTTTCAGATTGATCGCCATGGCTATTTATAGACCATGCAACCCATGAGCCTCGCCGTCCACCTTCAAAGCAACCTAATAATGTTGGAATAATGCCGTTGGGACTACTAATAGGCCGCCGCACTCTCTTGCCAGCAATAATATGTTCGTCAAACGGAAGGCGATGATATACTACAACCAGTGGAGCATCTCCTGAAACCATATCCGAATCTGCCATATCTTCCGGCACTTCATAGTCGAATGCTCGTATCGCTTCCAGGATTCCACCTGCACCTGGTTTTGTTGCCTGCATTACATTGGGAAGATTAGCCGTAGCTCGCTTAAGACCAGCTTCTGAATGACCTACCACCACACCTCTGAATGATTGAACAAAAAGTGAATAATCATTTAGGGTATCACCTGCAACCAACACATCCTGATCATGAATACCAAGGTATCTGATCAACTGCTGTAGAGTTTCTCCTTTCGATACTCCGGAAGGAAGTACATCCAGATATCGATCAGCCGATAAGAGTACATCGCACCCTAATTCTGACACAATAGACTCTATTTCAGGCACAAGTGACGGATCGTCCAGATAAAATGAGCATCGACGCTCCTGAGGAACCAACTGTGGAGTCAGCCCTGGAACATCTTTCAATGCATTAATTACAACATCAAATCCCACCCATCGCGATTCTATCCTTTGCTGAATTGGCTGAACAGGGGCCAGCCCTTCCCTAAATACAACAGTTGCTCCTACATCTGCAATAATGATATCCGGATCCGGCACAAGCGGGTCACTCAGAAGAGGAAGAACGCTCTCGACACCTCTTCCTGTAACAAAAACTATTTTTTTATCAGGCGCGTCACGCAGAAGTGAATAAAGTGTATGTCGGTCCTCCTGACGCCCACCTAAAAAGGTGCCGTCAAGATCGGTTGCCAGAAGAAAAATGGCTACAGCTCCTGTGAAATATTACGAAAATTAAATGTACTTACCCATTTTAACCTAGGGTGCCTCATCTGAGAATCAAGTGTTATCACATAATTAATCTATATTTTATCAGTTATAGATCAATCAAATTTATACACCAATTACATACTTTACTGTAAATACAATCAACTATAACACAAGAGGGAGAAGCTTTCGCCTCTCCCTCATATATCAACTATTACTGAAATGAATAATCAGATCAACAATATTTTACTGAAAAGTTAATATGCCACGTTTAGCCAGCGATTGAAACTCATCCTTGTTAGCGTTAATGAATTCAATATTCTTGAATAACGTAGAATTCTGTATAATTGGCTTGTACTTTATTGACTTTCCAAGTACTGCAGTTGTATCGGTTGCATCACCATCCAGCTTAGCTCTCATGGTGTAATGTGCTTCAATTACAGATTTACGATACGCATCTGCCTGCTCAGCTGTCAGCCCAGCATCCTTCAGGAACCCAGCCACTACAGAATTCTCAGCTGCCAGTGCTTTTAGATCCGTCATTGGAGTAGTGGTCCACTCCGTCCCAACTCGTATCCACATCTCCCGTTGATGCTTCATCCGCTCCTTCAAACGAATAGAATCGTTCAGTTGATAAAAATAAAACTCACCCCAGAACTTACTGAGCTTCTTCAGTGCGTCCGAAGTCAATAGTACCGCTGAATCCTTTGGCTGTGGGACAGTAGCTGTTACCTGAGGATCTTTCCAGCTATCCATAAGCCAGTTCCAAACAAAGTCTTCATCTTCTACATAGTCAACGTGACCACGTATACCGACTTGCGTTTTTACCGGATGCCCGTCAGCTCGCAGAACTGAAGCCATACGTATTACTTGAGAGATAATATTTCCCTCTCCCAAACCACCAGATATAAAAAACTGAGTTGATGGATTTGTAGGTCCCTCACCATAGAAAGGCATCAACCCTGACAAAGGGGCAACACGACTGAATACATCAAGGTTGCTACGCCCTAAAAAGAATGAGTAGCTCCCACCATCGGAGAACCCCAGAAGTGCGATGCGGGCGGGATCGACTGCATAATTTGTTAGAACGTACTTAAGAGCTGAGTCCAACCTATTTAGATCAGTCGGCTTAAAACCCTTTGCCTTACCGCCTTTCTCAGTAAACTCCCAGTTGCTGCGCTGCGAGGCGATGTGGCCGATCACATCCCACCGACCAGGTGCAAGCGAAGTACCGGTTAACAGGATAACACCATACTTGTCAGCCAATCCACTAAACTTAGCCATCTCTATCGTGCCATTGCGACCACCACCATGCAGAAGAAGGATCAATGGTACTCTGGTTTTTCCTACTGCCTGTTTCGGAACATGCACAAAGTATCCTTTAAGACCTTCTATTTCAGTTGTGCCAGCTGTCTTATTTTCTGTTCCAGTAGCGTCTTTCTTTGGATTTACAGTCAGTCGTGGATACACGAAAGAATCCACTTCCACTCCAAGACCAGGCGTTTCATAGATCGACCTGGAGTTGTTCTCACCATTAAACAGCAACAATGACATACAAGCTAGTGCGACATTAACCATACTTTACGTTACCAAATTTGGGATATTTTATCGGGCTCAAGGTACATTCGGTCTCCGGCTTTACATCCAAACACTTTAGCGAATTCAGGCATCTGCATTACTGTTGCGTTTACCCTGGCAAATGGTGCGGAGTGGGAGCCCATGGGAGGGCTGCCTTCCCATTTGGCTCGCCAAAGGCGACCCATGGCTATAAAGAATCTTTGGTCTGGAGTGAAACCTTCAATACTATCAGTACTCGTCTGTACTTTAGTACCGGATTGGGAGGTAAGGGTTGCCTTCCAAGCGGCGTAGGCTGCTCGGGCGCCGCCCATGTCTGCGAGGTCCTCAACACGGGTTCTATGCCCATCTGTATCCCAACCGTCAAGTGATCCCAGTGATGACGTTATTACCGTAAAACCCCTCACAGCCTCAGCCATTCTACCTGCAGTCATATCAATGGATGTAGCTATACTATGATAGATTTCATGCGCAATCACCCAACCGACAGCAGCAAAGTTTAGCGCATCTTCCTTATCTTCGTAGAAAAATGGCGGGAAGAACCAGACTGGGGGAATCTCGATAGCATGCTGGTTAGGAATATAATTAGCATTTGCGCGTATAAGACCATAGGCCCATTTATCTTTAGGAATACTTCCAATTGATTTTATCCAACGTAAATGTGAGTAATCCCTTATATCCTCAATATTCTTATGATAGTTCGTCTTAGATAAGCTTAACCCCGTATAGTCTATTATTTCTTCTGGTATACCAACTCGTAATTTGAGCCGTGCTAAACTTTCCGAAGCTTTTTTCTTTTGTTCTATGGAAAGTAGTTCGTTTGAAGCAATACGAGCCATCGCTTCTTTCATTATCTCCGACTGAATTATATCCATTCTTACAGCAGAGCTGGAATTTCTCAGTTTTTCCACAAACAATTCGCCAACAGCTCCTCCTAGATGTTTAAATATTCGTTGTAAACACAACTCTTTTCGAGAAGAATCGACCACAGGAGTAGAGGATTTTCTTAGACGCTTAAATGGATCTGCCTCCAACGAGTCAGCTACCAGACAACTTTCATAGAAAACTTTAACAACTCGAAGCGTGGGATCTTCTAACTCATTTGATACCCCCATCGCAGAATCTATTATTGTAGCAAGACGTTTATAGAGGTTTGGAATAGCCGTATGTATACCCGTTATAAGGTGAAAGTTTTTGTCGTTATCTTTTGTTTGAGGCAATACCGTGACCCGACGCCAACCTCCATTAACATATTGATAAAAATCGTCGCAGGGATCTATAGAGGAATCAATTCCGTAACTCAGACTGGGGTGATACATCTGAGGCGAAACTGTATCTATAGATTCATGAACTAATGACCCTGTAAAGAATTTATTACTCGCAAGGATATCGGATAAACCTACAGAATTGTCTTTGCTAAAAAATGACGTGAAATGCAACACAGCAACAAGAGCAAGTACATTTACAATAAGCAGCCTTGTAATCCTCATTTCTTTTTATTTAGTCTGACTCCTTAACGACTGCCCTCTCAATCACTGAGGCAAGTAGCCTAATTTGAGCTTCAAATGTGAGGGCTCCAGCCCATTGAATCCTTCCCAAACGATCAGTAACCACTGCATTAGTTCCACTAAAATCAGAGAACATCTGCGCTAGCGGACCATTATCTCGAATAATACGGCCATCATCTAGTTTATACGTCGGGGACTCGTCAACTAATAAAGGATAGGGCAACTCCAGATAATCTTTAAAGTATTTGGCGGCAGCTTTTCCTTCCTCTGTCGGAGTTAACGGTCCACTACCAGGAGCAAACCCACTAGTAGTTGTAATTAATACCACATCCAAGTCATCACCAAATGTTTTCTTCAATCGCTTTATCGCATTGATCCTACTGTAGCACACAGAACCGCAGTTATGGTTAACCAGAACTATTAAAGATGCCACTCCACTCTTGGGCCGCTCTAATCCATCCGAATTTTCCCATACTCCATCGTTGAGAACCGTCATTCGTTTGTTGTACACAGTCTTTTTGACATCTAATCCATGCAAAATACCTGCAATCATTTGCATACCAAGTCCTGACCTCCAATTTTTCAACAGCTCGCTAGCTTCAACGAGAATTTTTTCCTGTTGCGGAATATCACCTTTCTCGTTTGCTATATCTAACTGCGGCGTGAACGCAGATATTGCAGCGACTTTATCCATTTCTTCTATCGACATTTTTTTTAGTGTCACAATCGCTGATTTGCTGTAATGCAGCACACTATCAACGTTATAACGTTCTAGAAAATATCCAGCTAACGTAATATCAACTTGGAAAATGCTCGTATTGCTCACTGGCTCAAACGCGCGAATCGCATCTGCGAAGTAATTGGCTAGAGAGAGAGACGATTCACTATGGTTCAGGTACATTAACAATGCCTGTAACATCATTTCTAACTTCTCTTCGCTATTAATACCGGTTTGTATCACCTTCTCAGCAACTAGTTTAGACTTCTCTAGATCTCCCAGAACGAGATAGATCCGGGCCACCGCCCATAACTGATCCGGAGTTTGTGAGTCAAGATTTAGCCGAGTCGCACATGCCCGAACTGTCTCTATTGCTTCTTTAGGCAATTCTCGAATAGGGGCCGAGTTCTTAACTATTGGAGCTAAAGCAGTATCCTTATAATATCTTCTAGTGTACTGGCGTGTGGCTTCGCCTAATGCTCTATGACACATAGTTGGCCGGTCATAGTCGCTAAAGTCAGAATGACCCCATTTCATCCTGCCCGTATCGGCAGGGCTAATGCTTCTTTGAGCATAAAGAGTTGAGCTTCCACAAAAGATGGCAATGGCCATGATACCGCTAAAGCCGCTCGTTACATAAACCCGTAGCTTCTCAAGATTGATAGTACTCATAATATTACTAGATAGCCTCAACAGTTGCGGTAAAGCTGAAATCTGTGGACATAATCGCTGGCACGACTGCTGGTATGTTTGGACTAAACACCCTTTGAGGTACACCCAATTCAACAATGTTGTTCAACGTATGGAATGGACTCTCAGTAAAACGCATATTCTTAACCGGCTTCGATATTTTACCACGCTCAATCAACCATAATCCATCCCGGGTATAGCCACTTAACAGCAGAGATCTTCTATCAACTTCATTGACATTGCTGAATCTCGTAACCAATAACCCTCGCTCAGTCCTCGAAATCATATCTTCTATTGAGGTTGTTCCACCACTCATCGAATACGACCCAGTAGAGGGCAACCCACTATTAATTCCAAGCAACTTAATACCGTAATCACGATTATATGACAGATTTATTAACACCCCTTTTTCAACCCATATAGCACGATTTAGAACCTCACCCATACCTATTACAGGGGATAATGAGCAGTTGGGATCCATAGGATCCATAACAACACTAATCCTCTCATCAAACAGTTTTAACCCTATCTTTGATGTCCCCGCAACTACCCCTGAATACGGACTAGGACGGTTTTTTAGTTCTGCATACCCGCGTGGAATTATGTGCGCAGCGAAACAAATTCCGCATAAATCATGCACTGCCTGCGGCTCAAGCACAACATTATATCGTCCAGGCTCAATACCCACTGGATTCCGTGATTTTAAGCATTTATCTATCGCAATTTGTGTCAGCCTTGTACCACCTATTTGACTCCAATCATTCCAATCCACACCTGCCCATCCAGACCCCAACCCTTTAGGATCACGAACAGTAACGCTGAGTTGTGCTTTTGTCTGTCTTATATATATAGGATCAATATCGTGAAGATCAACTGATCGTCCCTCACCCGAAACCTGAATATATCCTGATGCTACAAGCCCTTCTTTTTCTGCAGGTTTAACCAGACTATCTACTATCTCAGCCCTCTCGTCGGCCAATAGATTAAACGACGAATCAAACCATATTTTAGGCACTTGGTATGGCTCAATATAAGAACTAACTAAAACATCCTCAGGCTTCTCCGGTTCAAACTGCAACAGTCGCTCTGCCTTAGTTACCGCCCAGCCAAGGGCTTTATCTGAGAGTTCACTTGTCTGTGCACCTGAGCGGGCCCCATTAATAGTCCTCAGAACATTAACAACATTGTCACGCACATCACCACAGCTTATAATCTCGTTTCGCCCCCATCGAATATTACCCATCCATACGGCACCTATAGCAACCGATGTGTATCCCTTACCATTAGTCATGAGAAGCAAACGCTTAACTACATTTGCACACTCAGGCACAGACATAAATCTTCCCACTGGCTTATCTGAGTTGGACTCTTGACTCATGCTTTTCTCAGTGGATCTATTACGGGGACATCTCTTACTAGAATCGCAGGTGAATCAACAGAATA
This sequence comes from Gemmatimonas phototrophica, assembly GCA_040394885.1. Classification (GTDB taxonomy): domain Bacteria; phylum Gemmatimonadota; class Gemmatimonadetes; order Gemmatimonadales; family Gemmatimonadaceae; genus Fen-1247. Next base: position 23,699 of record JBEBRK010000010.1, on the reverse strand, counting down.
TTCAAATGCTTGAGCTGGTTCACTTTTAGAAGATATTGCAGCAGACCTTATCACAGTAGATGCATCCCCAACATTACTTACACTTTTCCATATTTCTGGCGTATTAAACATAGCTTGAAAACCAATAGCCCAATCCCCAAGTTTGCCATCTCTAATTTCTCGCGCTAAACCAGGGTTACCAACACCTTCTCGAACATTAAATGACACCTTTACACGACCATTATATAGCATGTATCCCTTCTTAACATCTGATATTATATCTGTAAGGTTACAAGGTAACGTATTTGGAACTAACTCCAGGTTGGGGGTGGCCTGAATAGGGTTATGGAATCCCGATTGTGCAGAAGAACATCCCCGTGAGGCCTCATCAACATTCCTCTTTCGGTACCAATTACCCATCTTAGGTGCTGTATCTCTTGTAGTCTGGTAATCGATCAATACACCATCGCGAACAACATCGAATGTTTGTGGCACTATCCCTTCATCGTCCCACTTTACGGTAGCTAGCTTACCTAGCCCACTACGGTCACACCGAATTGATATAGCCTGATGGGATACCGATGTTCCCAAAAACTCCATAGGATCAGGCCCAAGATAACTTGTTCCTCCAGCATTTGCTTCATATCCCACAGCCAGGTCGAACTGAGTAGATCGCCCCCATGTTTCCGATACTAAGCTTCCCGCGAAACCTCCACCTAAGACTAAGTCATATCGACCCACATCAACTGAAACTACGCCTATCTTACTCATCTGGACTGAATTCTCAACCATTTCCGGTAGCTGGGATTGTATATTTGCGGTTTCAAAAATTTCCCATCCCGCCTGTTGCTTACTTAACCCTTTTGCATAAACTTCGTGCGGACCAGACAACGGTTTCTGGCCCTTAACAACGGCCGCAATACCTAAAGCTCCTTGTGAAGAATAGAGTACTTGAGATACCTCGCTACCCTCGCTGCTAACAAAAAACTTTTCTATTCGATTGAAAGTAATTTGAGATTTTGACAGCTGCACAGAGTGCAAACCATCTCGGTATCCTTTAGCTTCCTCCCGCCACGCATTAATAAAATCAAGACGCTGTTCAATTGGCACGAGAAAGGGGTCTGTGCCCGGAGAAATCCACCTACCCGTTTGCTTAGGCATTGCCATCCAATCTAAGTCTCTCGGCTGAAGTCTTGAATTCGCCTTAGCTTGACCCACTGCAGTTTTGGCCAAAATGATAGCTTCTTCCACATCAACAAATGGGCTTGATGCGAATCCAAAGGATCCCCCGATTAATACACGGACTCCAATTGCAACTCTCTCTCCGTCTCCAGGAGAAGTCAAAACTAGGCTATCGTTGTGGTACGTAATATTTTGACGTACATTACGGATTATTCGAACATCTGAATAACTGGCACCGTACGACAAGCATGCTTCCACAGCCTTATTACCAACTACCAACATCTCCGATTCAAGTAGAAGATCCGGCTCATCCGAGCCAGATACCGTTACGTGTGGACTAGATACTCCACGGTAGACACCGAATGATGCAGCCGTTGAGCTACCGGCTTGAATAAACTTACGTCGTGATAACACTATTTTCCATCCGCTTCACTATTGCTCAAGGCCGGAACAGTATAAGTCAGCTTCCCTGATGATACTGTGACTAACACGCCGTCGTTTTTCTTGGCCAGGGACCTCTGAGTACTATCATCCGGATTTTTGTTTACTACTTTACGTGGAGCAACTTCAGCTATAACCCATGCCATATACTCACCCGCTATAAGAGAGTCCGGGATAGAAACAAGAATATCAATCTTTCTCTTTTCGCCTGGCGCTAAAACAAGAGATGTTACAGGTAACGATAACCAAGGCGATAACGGCTTGTATATTGACATGGAATCCGGACTATTCTCTTCTATCATTGTTTTTTTAGGAGCCGATCCCTTTGGAAATATCCGCTTAGTCATATTCGGAGTAGAATTAGAGATACTAATTTCCATGTTGAGAGTATCCTTGGTTGGATTAGAAAATTCGAACACCGCGGATTTTGCATCGCGCGAGATTAATATAGATGTTGGTGCTATTGATACACGTCGGTTCAGAAGATCATATGCTAACTGCTCCGTTGCGGGATCAACTTTCGCTTGCATTTTTATTCCGATCTGCGCATCCAGTGAAGATGCGAATACCATAACAGCTATAACAGACATTGAAGCAAAACGCCAATTAAGAGACATAATTTATTAGTCTATTTTAAATTGTTCAGATTCAGCCACCTAATGAGTTCGGGCGGACAATCGTCTCATTACCGCCCCAATCTTTTTTATCAACAGTGGCTCATCACCACCTATATGGAATATTTTGCCATATTCATCCGTAAACAATAATTCTCTAACTAAGCTCTCCCCATTTATTTCTAGATCATGTTCATAATCTACATCAAGGTCAATTCTTCTCTTGTCATACCCAGGCATCCTAATAAAACCTGTTTCGGCAATTACATGAATCGCGGGGATTTTATGAAACTTTAGAAAGTAATCTGCTAGCGAATCGGCTTCATCTTTAGGGGGTAAAGGCGGAGAATTTCCTATTGAGCCGAAGGTTTTTGAGACTACTGTTATTTCCATCTCGGGGAACCGATTTTTTAATCTCTTAATCAAAGAGATTGTAGACCAGCAGCCACGACCTGAACCATTATCCCGCCCATATAAGACCTTAGGTGATTGAGAATGGCATCCACCTGGCAGGAAAAGTATAGCGTTCACCTTACCTACGACAGGCCTCACCTGAGGGCTTATCTTACTAGGATTATCAGACAAAGCAATCGATGTGCCTTCACCATTCGAAGCCATCAAATTCGTATACCAGAAGTCACCTCGAATCTGCGGTAGAATGGTACCAATAAAATTTTGATTGTTTTTAGAACGTGGAAAAGGTGTTGTTGTAAGTTTTTTCCAGGTATTATCTAAAAAGCGGCGATATGATTGTGTTGATACCGCAAGACTGTCCATAGCTTCGTCATTTATAACTTCAAGTAATAGTTTATATACATAAACTCCAATACGATCGTAATTTATTTTATCTACGGTGAATTGTTTTGCATTTTCATTTATAATTTTATATACGAGATTACTAGCATACTCCATCTCTCCCAGGTCAAGTGCAGCTTCTGCTAAGCGAACATACCCCCTTAATTCTCCTCCCGCTGAAACGCTTGTCTTATACAAGTTATCTTCCCGCGCTAGCAACTGTTCAAACAATTTCACTCGTTTCGGCCGGGCGCCCAAGTAAGCGTTTTGTGCAATCAAGAATATAGAATCTTTTTTTAACGCGTCTGCATTATCTAAGGCTTTATGAACTATTCTATTTACATCATCATCCCTATTAATTAAAAGTAGAGTAGGAATTATATCTTTATAATCAGTAACGAAAAGAGAATCTACATCTATTTGAGACAGACAGAGGCGCCCAACACCTATAGCCTCCTCAGGAACTGGCAACGTGATTCGCATTGAATCATAAGCTGCTGTATCACGCCATATAGTATCTTTTCTATCAACTCGACTAACAATACGATTCACCGCAGCTAAACATTGATCTGGATATTGATAAGCTACATAATTTGGAGTAGTATCAGGTCTTTGAAATAATGTCTGACTAGGAGCACTAGTACCAACTACGACGCTCAGCACAATTGTTATTATAGAAATATGAAATCTATATCTCATCTAGATCGCATCTATAGTTGACGAAAAATTGAAGTCACGAACTTTCATTGTTGGGACAACGCGATTATTTAGAGAATTCTGAAAATCAGGAATAAGTTTTCCTCTAGCCCACCAATAGGATGAGATAGGCTCTTCAATACCAATCTGGTCTATATTATTAAATATGAACATTGGAGATTCTATCCAGCGGAAGTTTCGAACAGCTTTCGATATTTTGCCATTTTCAATCAGCCATAGACCATCTCTTGTTACACCGGTAAACAACAAACTCTGCGGATCTATAAGGTGGCTCTGTGCCAGCTTGGTTATCAATATCCCTTTGCGCGTTCCTCGTATCATTTCTTCGGTAGATGTATCTGTACCGTCCATTCTGAATGAGGTTCTAAAGGTACTCGGATTAAGCTCGGACATCTCATTTACCTCATGTGTATAGCTATTAAATATTGTTGTGAGGATACCATTTGTTATCAAGTTTACCTTGCCAACCATATCTGATTTATGCGTTCCAACAAACGGGTCTTCAGGATCGTGGTACAGGTTAATTCGTTCATCAACGATCTTCCAACCTAGCTTGCTATAATGGCGATTAACTTCCTGATTATATCCCCCAAGTATTGGAGAGCCCTTGTGTCCTTGTTCAGGAAATATACGCTTTAGACTCCAAAGCAGCCCTATCAACAACTCGCCAACGGCCTGCGGTTCAAGAATCGCTGTATATCTCCCTGGTTCAATCCTTACAGGATCCAGAGAAGCTTTACACTTGTCATAAGCCTTATTAGCTATATCATCGATACTAATCTTAGATATATCAAATGAAGTTCTCGCAGCCCATCCTGAACCTAATCCCTTAGGATGCCGTACCGTCATAGAACATGTTGCCTCCGTTACCTCACCCCAGTCAGTGCTTACCCGCCCCCATTCGTCTCTTGCATATACAAACGCTGTATTTCCAGTTGTGCCAACATACCCAGCTGATAATAATGAATCATCTGAAGCCATCTTAGTAACTTTCTCAATGGCAGATACGAATTTCATTATATTTGGGTCAAACGTTTTATCACTCCACACATTAGATCCGGGGGAGTTCCAAAAGGCCTTTTCCATCATGCGATCCAGAGCCCTATTATCTGCACTTTCTGTTGCATAATATTCAGCAATACCAATCACGCCTTTTAAAGAATCCAAGTCTATCTGGTTCGTTTGAGCCTCGCCCCATCCACCGTTTTTCTTACTCTCGATCTTAACCATTACATCTCGCTGATCTGACGACATTGAGGTCTTATTACGAGACCAACGTTGCCCGGCGCCCCACCAGCTTGATATGCTCACCTTGATGGAGCCAGAATCGCTCGCAAATTTAACCGCTGCTTCCGCAATATCAGCTGTTTCTTGCTTTGAAAATACGCGAGGGGTGTTTTCATTTTCACTAGAATTTATAGAATCATTAATAGGTTTATTCATCTATCTAGTACCTATAAAAGTCATTTCTTTGAATACGACCGGAACTGAATATACACTCGCAGCAGATGTCTGCATCGGTTCTCCCTTTTTTGTCTCTATCCCAAATCTACTTGAGCTATCGGGGCCAGCTATACCAATCATATTACTCCATAATTCAGGTGTTCTGAATAGCATCGAAGTATGTGCTAAACGAGCTATTCGTTTACCATCACGTAGCTCAAAAGCATTTAACATCGTAAACCCAGTTATACACTGGAAATCGATATCAATAATGGGAGACTTCAATTCAATTCCTTTTTTAATTCCCTTCCGAAGCGAATCTAATGAATCTGATGAATCTGATGGAGTAATAGTTAGATCAACATTATGTACCATTGGCACATCAATGGCATCCGGTGCATATGCACAACCGACCGACTGAAGGGGTTTTCCGGCTCGCGTTAAATAGTCCTTAATCCATCCTGCCCCTTCTCTATTACATTGCATCCCGACCACGACTCCTTCTTTAACAATATCAAACTTACTCGGTTCTACACCTTCATCATCCCATTTAACAAGCCCAACAGAACCAGGTCGCGAGCGATCTCCTGTTATATTGAGCAATGAATGACCTATCTTAAAGCTGCCAAGCATTTCTATAGGATCAATAAATCCGACGCCGCCAGCATTAGCTTCGTGTCCGAAAGCCGTATCAACCTCCGTAGGCTTACCGATCGTTTTACTAACGAGGTCTGCAACGGCTTTATTATTAATCAGAGTCTCGTATCTGCCAACATCGAGAGGCACTTCAGGTAACGCAAGTATCTGTAAAGACTCTTCATGAACTTCCCTTATTGTCTCCCTTACCGGACGTTCGCGGAACAGTTCAAATCCCATACCGGCAGGACTTAATGTCTCTACTATCCCGTCAACGCCACCGCCAAATTTTAGAATGACATCACCTTCAGATCGATATAATTTTTGTGTATTATACTGACCCAACGAACTACCATAGACCTTTAGTTTTCGATAGAATCGGAATTCCACAATTCTTCTATCTACTTTTTCCAACTTGCTGATAAATCGATGCAACCCTCCCATAAAATCATGTATCTCATCATATGACATTTCAAAGGGATCCTCTTTTATAGGCATAACCCAATGTCCAGATTCTAAATTCTTCATAGGAGCTAGATCCATTTCCCTCCCGCCGCTTATAAGAGAGTGCGATTTCGCCTGCGCTGTTGCCGCACGACCAAGTCGCGCAGCTTCGCTCTTATTCCAGACAGGACTCGCCGCGAAACCCCAGAATCCATTTACAACTGCTCGTACGCCGAAACCCATATGTTCATTTCTGATGGGACTAGATCCGAATGCATGAAGAAACTCTGTATGACTTAGCCGAGCATCCGCATAGGACGCTCCGGTTTCAACAGCTGCGTCAACGGCAACCGTAATCAACTCTTTCAGACGCGAATCCTGAATATCGGTGACTTCAGTGTGATTGTTACTATTGTTTCGGCTAGAACCTGGAATCCCAAGAGCTGCTCCGGCAGAACTCAAAGCAGTTCCCCTAATAAAGTTTCTTCTGTTAGTATATGCCATAGTTAGATCACCTACTCTATTGGTTCAACAGATTCATAACGTCCCGAAACGGGCAAGCGCTCTTTCGTTACTGCATCACGCAGATAATAGTCTACAGTTCCTACCGTTCTGACTCTACGGATTCCCCGCATTGAAGGCGCCAAACCAAGTATGTTCCCACCCACTACTTTTACTCCAAAAAGATTGGAATCCAGCTCATTACATGTGCCTATGGATAGAGAATCACTAAAGACAACATCAAATGGTTTAGTAGTGGAATTGGTAATTGCAAATACACCGCACGGTTGAATTTGCGGAGCTAATTTAGTTGTGTCTTGAATGCGTGGGACAATCGAACCATCGCCGTCTTCCCCTATAAAGTTACCAAAGAGAAATGTCCCGATTGTGACGGGATATAGACCGATAAATTTGGCACTATCGACAACAGGCACACCGTATAAATTCACTGATGATTTTACCCAGAAACTCCCTTTCTTTACAGCGTCATTCATAATGTTATACACAGGCTCATTATCGTCTCCACCTGTAGGATTGAATAAGCTAGTCACTTGTGCAGGAGTAGAAATTGGTATAGACGCTCCCTTTACTACAAGATTTTCAGAGTTATCAAAGATGTCAACTCTCAATCTTGGATGTCCAAGCATAACAAAAGAAGGCGCACCACCAACTCTGTTAGAGTCAAGAACTATGAGTTTAATATTTGAACCAACCAAGCGATTTTGAGTAACGTATACCTGGACAGTGTCTAACACAGTATTCAAATTCTCTTTATAGGATACAATTACTCGAACGGGTAAGTTACTCGCTACTTTTGCTTTCAGTTGACCATACCTACTTACTTCCACCTGTGAGCTATCTTGCGAAACCCAAACTATTTTTTCCAAATCTACAGGCAGTTCTGATCTATCTATGGCAGTAACTTTAACCGAGAGGCTAAGAGTATCCCCAAGCTGCATCATAACGAAGTCAGAATTAAGCATTATTTGCGATACCGTTTCTTCGGGGCGCAAGGAGACTAACCCGGGGCCTTCCATGGGTGAGCATCCCACAACAATCAATATCAGACTCGAAAATAAACTTCGTAATGATACTTCAGTCCTGTCGTACCCAGTTGATTGTCTACGGATTCTCATGGAAACACCCCGTGTATCGATGATTAAATTCAAACTCACGTATATGTGGAACGAATACAAACGCATCTCCATAGTGTGCGTGTTGAGAACTCCTAAGAAACGCGCCCGTTGGATACACCATATATGGACTACGTTGATACTGTCTTACCAGCCTGCGAAAGTCAGCCAATCTTACGGCTTCTCCATAAAACCAGTACGCCCTTTCACGAAAAAGAAGATCTACTTTTTCATCTATCGAAGACGGAGATATAGTATCAGATAAACCAATTGATCTTCTTGCCTCATTCAAAGGAGCAATCCAATTGACATCGTTTATACCTAAAAGATATTCAGACTCAATTAATTTTGCTTCCGCCCATTTTGCTAACTGTAAAGTTATCCCTCCTTTTACAAATTTTTGTTGTCGTACCACCGTCGGGAAGTTGCGAACTCCATTATTTATTATTGTTTCTACAGGAATACGCGGATCAACAGTATTAGGATCAGTATACCATACCAGTCCATTTATGCCTTCACGATTCACTATTTCTACACCCTTAACTTTACTGGAGGTATTAGCGTTTGCTGGCACCCATGTCCAAAATCCACCACCTTGCTCATTACTCTCTGGATATCTTAGCTCGAACTTATCTCCAAGCCTTACCTCTTTAACCGCCTCAGCTGCTCTTTCGTATTCTCCCAATCCCATTAATGCACGACCCTTACCTATCCTTGCTAAAGCAATATACCTAATACTATCATGAGATACTTGTAAGGCTGAGTCAAACTTAGCAACTGCTATTCTCAATACTTCATCCGTTCTTAATGCGTTTCCATAGACCGCTTCCTCCTCAAAAGGAACATCTGACAGTGCTATTCCGGAGCACATATTTTCTGCCATTATCATAATTGCGTATCCCTCAATAGCATATGTTGCAGATATTGCATACATCAGGGAAGGATCATTTAACTCTCTAAATAAAGTCCTGGCGTGGGTGGCGCTTACCCTTGCTGTTTGTGCCTCCATGTAAGCGGAAAAGAAGAGGCCTTGGACCCTCACACCGGTAGTTAATACCTGCGTTTGCTCATATCTAATATCTGTATTAACGAAGCTGGAAGGAATACCTATATGATCGTTATGATTAGTTGGTCGAATAGTCAGTTCATCAGTCAATAAGCTGACATCTATTGCAGTATTTTTAATACCGTACTGCAGGTTGGCGCGTGCCGCATTAAATAATGACATTGCTCCCTGCAGAGTTCGCATATATGATCGCGTCAGCTCCGTTTCTGCTTCAGGATCCTTCGCTTTAACAAATGCATCTAGAGAGCATCCTACTGAAGCAAATCCGAATAGTATAATTGACAATATCGATTTATTCATAAATTCCCTAAAAGCCGACCTTAAAGTCAATAACATACAATCTTGGAGGTGGGGGAGATCCACCGCCATCGAAAGAGCCTTCATTTATAAGAATATGGTCATTTATTGAGGGATCTCTCCCTATATAGTTTGTCCATAACCCTAGATTTCGACCTTGCAGGGAAATCGAAAGCGACCTTGCATTAATTCTGTTGGCTATTGATCCAGGGACCTGATAACGGATGCTTGCGGAGTTCCATCTTAGGTCTGATACGGGCTTACTTGGATTCAACCCTCTAATAATTTCTTGTGCCTGGGCTGGCAATGGAGCATTGGCGTCCTGAGATCCGTACTGAAGCGCAGAGTTATTTACGCTTTTAACGTATTGACTCTGATAAGCTAACCGGGAATCGAAAGTTATCTGATTCAGCAAAGTTACACTTATTCCATAACCCGATCGGTAACGAGGTTGTGACCAGCCAAGATATATTTTCTCATCACTTACCAACACCTCATTCCCCCTAAGCAGCCCGTCTTGGTCCCGATCATCGTATCCAAGAATCGTTCGTGTCCATACGCCCGCAATGGGATACCCTTCATATATATCTCCAGGAGTTACTCCCCCACCGAGACGTTCAACTCTATTCTCAGTCAGTGTAAGTGTATAGTCCAGATGAACGAATGTGGTTCTGGTTTCAATAAGACGCGACTTGACAGACAATTCAAAATTTTTGTTACTAACCTTAGCAACGTTCTCCTTTCGGAGAGCGTTTAACCCACTTCCAAAGGAAGGTGGTTCATGTCTATTAATTAGGGCATTTTTATTTTGTGATGTTGCATATGTAAGGATTAGATTAATTCTATCGTAAATAATATCAGCATCAAAACCTAACTCTAACTCAATAGCTCTCTCGGATTTTAACTTACTATTACCAATTCCATCAATTCTAGCCGAACGAAGAGTTTTACCATCAAGATACACAGTTGTTGAAACAAACTTGCCATAGATATCTCCAATATCTGGTTGTACGGCAGAATGTCCGATTGCAGTACGTAATCGTAGAAGGTTTATTAAATTATTTGTCTTCCAAAATGGCTCATCGGAAATCAACCACGATCCGCCTATTTTAGGATATCTTGAAGATGTAGTAATGGCACTACCAATATCTTGTCTTATACCAACATCAAAGTAAATTCGTTTTGCAATTCCTATATTTGAATTCAAATACCAGCCCGCAGTAGCATTCTCATATAATTCATGACCAGTTCCTAGAGCCCACAGAACTCCAGAACTTAAGCTTCGGTCTCCTGCAGGAATATCAATTTTTCCAATAGAGATATCGCTTAACTTTGTCCGTTTTAAGTCGCCACCAATAGACGGACGAATTTCTAGAAATCTGTTTAATTTACCGAGATTAATAATACTCAGCGACGTGTTTGCTCGTGCTGTATATGTCACGCGATTTGTTGCTTGTTCTGCGCGTGCTCCCAAAGCATCAATACATCCCGTTACTATATGGCAATTCGTATTTCTTTTGTATTCGGAACTTTCTGTTGTGATATTTTCAACTCCTAGAGTACCATTTATAACTATATTACTCCGGGGATGATATTTAATAACTCCACTTATGATACCTGTATTAGTAGATTTCGGATTCTCTACTGATAGAACTTTATGTTCATAATCGCTTCTAATATTTGTGTCTGCATTGAATGACTTAATGGAAGTGTTAGCAACCACCCCTCCGACATTAAAACCCCAATCAATATCAAATCGATTGTCTCTTAATTGGGATTGAGCAGAAGTTAATGTTATACCCAAAGAAATATTTGAACGAGGATTTATATCTAATCTAGTTGTAAAATTTCTTCTATTTAGCTCAGACGGTTTTTTAAATTCCGGACTAACCTCATAACCCACCTTACGAAATCTGACTAGATCAGCATCCGATGTCTTACGAACACCTATTGTATTCATGCTCGTTGCAGTAATAGCATACGTAATAGTATTACTTCCGCCATCCATCCCTAGCAAGTATTTGCTATTCACTTCGGATCCCTCACGAGCGAGCAGGGGACTATTAGGATCAAAAATTAAAACTGAGTCTTGAACGCATCCTCCCCCTACCATGTTCGCTATATTACAGAAAACTGGGGCTCTATCTTGAGCACCGTGTCCCATTCCTAGGTACGTCAAAGGAAGCCTACCATACGTCTGTCCCCAATCCCTATTATAGGTCAGATTCCAACGCGTTGTGCCAGGTCGCCCCTTTTTCGTTGTAATAACAATTACTCCGTTCGAAGCATCCTGACCGTATAGAGTAGCGGCAGAGGGGCCTCTTACGATCTCAATCTTCTCTACTGTAGCTGGATCAATATCATCCAGCTTCGAAGGACTGCTAGTTGTTGCATCAATCCAAACTCCGTCAACAATAACTACCGGATCATTAGTTTGTGAAATACTACTAATCCCGCGAATTCTTACCTTAGTTGCCGCCCCTGGATCTCCCCCACCCCTCTGAACCTGAACACCAGGCACCTGCGCAGCCTCAAGAATATCCGCCACCGATCTAACCGGCGAACGAGCCATGATTTCGGAGGGATTAATCGTCGCAACGTCGTGCGGGACCTCAACCCTCCTCTGCGGTCCCGTTGCCGTAGTAACAACCTCGTTCAACGATGTAGCCGTAGCTATAAGTTGAATGTTAATGTTAGCAACTGCTCCGTTAACAACAACTGATACGCTCTTCTGACTATATCCCAACATCTTGGCACTTAACTGATAGTTTCCGTTTGGAACATTAGAAATTATAAACTTCCCATCATCTCTCGTAGTCGCAGAAAACTTTTTACCAGCCAATACTATTGTAACTCCATTGATCCATTTCTTTGTAGCGGAATCTATAACCGTGCCTGATATGCTTCCAGCTTTCACATCCTGACCCTGCGTTACCGGGATCTTCTCTGAACTCCCAATCATGACCGTCTCCCCATCCGGAGCCAGCTTCACAGACAACCCTATTCCAGCAAGAGAATTCTGAAGCACCTCTAACGGAGATTTATCTTTGACATTCACCCTAATTTTCTTGGCTAGCGCCTCATTACTCTTATCATATATAACCTTAATCCCCGTCTGTCTTACGATTTCCCGGATAACGTACGAAGCAGAACTATCAACAACATTCAAGGTTACTACAGACCTTCCCTGTTTCCTCTTTCCAGAAGGATAAACATCCGACTGCGCTAACGAAGCCCCCGATTTCACAGCGTGCGATCCCTGTGCCGACAGAAATCCAGGTATTAAAACACCGCATCCTAAAAGTAAAAGCGCCAGGCGATATGATGTTTTCCTCAACCCTAACAACATCGATCTGCAAACCCATTCAACCAGTGACATGCTCATTTGGAGTGTACGGTTAGTATACGTCCCTGTCGCTCAACACGGACATTAAACATGAAAGAAATAATTGAAGCTATATCGCTCGGAGTTCCTACAGCGAACGCTCCCTGTACAACACGTCCGCCAAGAAGTTCTGAATCGGGCGACAATCTAATCTCAACATCATACCATCTGTTGAGGTCATGAATAGCCTGGGATAACTCAACTCCCTCTATCTTTAAAACATTATCAGCAAAGGAGAATTGAGCTTCAGTTACACCAGCTCTCGTTACAACTCCGTTCAGTGCAACAAAAATACGCTCTGATTCCACTAATACCTCTGACTCCACCTCAACCTTCCCTTCCCTAACCGCGACCATCACAGTTGTATCAGTTTCATACCGTCTAATAACAAACGTAGTACCCAGAACCCGCGTTGTTATCGACCCCGCAACAACCGTAAACGGAGTCCCACTTTGATGCTTAACATTAAAAAGCGCTTCACCCGTCAATTTCAGCGATCGACTCCCAACTGCAAAATTGCCCGGTACTTCTAGCTTACTTCCCACGTTCAGCAGCACCGTGCTGCCATCTGGAAGCGAGATAGTTGCCCTATCCCCATTATTAGTAGTATATACCGACACATTCGAAGCAATACTTGACGCGACTCTCGTAGCCCCCGTGTACCATCCGGCGATCAATAAAAGCGAAGCCGTAATTCCTAATAACAACGGCCTTCTAAATTGAGAACGAGTAGCTCTATGCCCTCTGCCTGTTAAAGACCCGACACTCTCTTCGCTTTCTTTGTAGCTTCGACGCTGCAACTGCGCATCACGCCCTTCCTCCTCGATATAGCGAGCCTCAAACCTCTCCCACATCCCCTCAGCATCTCCGCGTGCAGAAGCAGTCCATACCTGACGAATAGTAAGGTCAAGTGAACTTTCATTGGGTGTTTCGTGTGATTCTCGCAAATCATCTCTCATGTTAGGATAACAGCTATATGAGGGAATTGTTTCACTCTAATTTTTTTTACCTTAAACTGTCCCCCAGAATTTCCCGCAATTTCTCTCTTGCCCTACTCACCAGAATCCTTACCGCCCGCTCACTTATTTCCATCGCTTCTGCAATCTCTCCATATTCCAGTTCATGTACCGCACGCAAAAGTATTGCGAGACGGCGCCGTTCAGGAAGCGTATTAATAGCAGCTATGATTTTTTCGTGTGTCTCGGTCTGCTCTAACGATTGATTTGGTAGTTGAACCGGGGACCCGCCCAGCATTACCGGGTTATGAATAGCCTCCACAACATATTCATTATCAAGGTTATTATAACCACTAAGGCGAGATCTGTTTTCATCAGCTATCCTTGAAATCACCCCGTCATGCTCCAACACATTCAACGTTTTATTTCTAACCGCTTTATATAAATATGCAACGATCTTCCCCTTGGGGTTCCAGCTTCTTCGACGCTCCCATATCGAAGCAAAAACATCCTGCACTATATCTTCGGCTCCATCCACACTGTTAAGTAAACCGGTTACGTAACGAACTAACGGGATAGCATTATCAATATAGATTCTCTTGAAAGCTAACTTATCACCTTTCTGTATTTTCTGAATAGTAAGAGCATCTGCCGATTCGGAATCGATATTATTCTCAGAAAACTGTGGCGATGGCATTATCAGTAGCTTATATGTTAAGGAAAACTGCGTGCTGCTGAGCATCCTTTTTTAAGAATATACGCCACACTCAGGTAGAAGGTCAACATGAGAAAAATCTAGAGGTGTTCAACCTCCTCATCCTTCCGGCCAATTTTCTCAAATCCTGCAATTCGTCTTATTTTCACCCCCTCCCCTCCCCAGTACGGCACGGCGCTTGTACTATACCTTCACATGTGTAAATTCGCTCAACAATATCTCTCCGGCCGACATTTGCGTCTCAAGCTTCTAGCCTCTGGCTTCTTTTTAGCACTTGCGGCTTGCTCAGAGGTTCCATCTGCCTTTGGACCGACACCGGATTCTGCGAAAAAAAACGCAGATGAGCTGTTTTCGGCACTGACTCATAGATTTACGAATGTCAGCCGGTCTCCAAAGTACGAGTACGCTCGTGAGAAAATAGGCCGGTTTGCACTGACTCCTTCCATGATATACAACGATACGTCTCTATGGACGATTCGTGCCGCCGACGGAACCAAAATCCTCTATGGTGAGGCGAGCTTCAAAAATGGAATGTACCAGTTCAGCAATGTCCCACCATCTGCTGCTAGGTCAGGTTCCGGTACTACAACCATCTCATTAACAGGCCCCTTAAACTTGCTTGCAGATGGTCGACATGTAATGAAGCTCAAGGAGTTACGAAAGGACGAATACGAATGGTTTACTCAGGTTGACTTCGCGGTCGGATCACTTGGTCCAAACGATATAAAGCGGATAGCTAATGCCTGGCTGGAGTCGGCTGAAGGGCGAACGGGTTCTCAGCTCCGTACAGATTATCCAAAAACTTTCCCCAAAACGACCGAAGCTCTCGGCATGCTGTTCTCGCTGGATACGATTATATCAGTTAGAGATGCACAGGGTGCAAATACTATATATCTGCAGACACGCTTTAAACCGAATGGAATACGTTCTGCCTTCCCCAAATATGCGGACTATATAGACAAATATGTCATGCGAATTAACATGAGATTTACTCTTCTCGATTCGCGGGACGCGGTGTGGTTTGATGCAAGCATGAAAGAAGGACTACTTACAATGCGAGCGCGCAGTAAAGATGGTCATTTCGTTCCACTTAAAGGGGAGATAAGATCAATCCCAGATACACTGAATTTGCGCGTGGACATGACTGCGAAGGTAAAGCTCTTTACGATTGGAGTAAAAAAGTTATACGGACAGTGGATTAATGTTCATACTCCCAAGGAAACTGGATGGGATATGAGATTTACAAAGGAACCGGAATGGCAACTCCCTCTTGCAGTTAAAAGTCTGATCAAGACTCCATTGAAGAGACCATTCTCCGGAGATGGCACCAGATTTCGCATTGGCATAAAAGAAGGCACAAACAACCAGAATTTACTGTCGAGACAGGCTTCTACAGTTGTCCAGGAAAGTGGCATCCTCCGATTCCTGGGTAAACTTGGCGGAGATGCAATGGGAGATTTTATCGCAGATGTAGAAAAGGAAGAAAACAGATTCAACGCGACTGTCTTCCGTGCCCTAAAAGAAGATATAGGGAGCGCACTAAAGGCAAAGTAGAACGCATCAACCAATCTACATGATATGGCATCCTTCCCTTCCATTGGACCGATCCTTAGATCTACTTTAAATGCAGCTTTAAAAGCCGCCACAACTACCACAAGTTAGCCTACAAACAAACCCTGTTACGTCCACTCGCCTTAGCCTGATACATCGCAGCATCAGCACGAGCAAACAGATCGTCAATTGTATCTACATAAGGCGCTGGGAAAATGGCCACGCCAATAGACACAGTAACAGGGATGCGCGTACCATCCGAAGCAATAAACTTATAGTCTTCAACGCGTCTTCTTATCCTTTCAGCAAAGCGCACAGCACCGCGCTCATCTGTTTCAGGCATTACAATAACAAACTCTTCGCCACCAAAGCGTGCAACCATATCAACTGTTCTTACGGAGTTCTGTAGAATAGTTGAAATACCTCGTAACACATCATCACCAATCAGATGACCATAGGTATCATTGATCTGCTTAAAATGATCGAGATCGACCATCAACATGGTGAGCGGCGAGTTGTAGCGACGAACTCTATCCAGTTCTGATATAGTACGAACTGTAAGAGCTCTACGATTTAACAATAGTGTTAGCGGATCAGTATGCGCTAACGCTTCCAAACGAGCGTTATCTGCGCGAGCCTGTTCAATAGCCTGCGAACGTTCTATGGCATTTACAGCGCTACGAATAACAGTATCTACAAACTCAACATCTTCCGAATTGAGAGGCTCGAGGTGTTCCGCTCTTCTAAGCAGGAACACACCTGTTCTAGTCTGCTCGAACGTAAATGGAATGGCTATAACCGAGCGTACACGCGAGCTATCAACATCCAATTCGCTAGCAGCTCTCACCTGATCATAGAGTGGGCTCTTTGAGATATCTTCAATTACAACCGGCTGCATCTCAGTCAGCGCCTCTAAAACTTCTGGAAACTGATTGAGTCTAACCTCTGTACTTTCATCCTGCGGACGCTCGAAAGCACTTGCAACAACACCGTAATCATCGCCGAAACTGGCAAGAATTACAGATGAATGAACTAGATTGAAAGCCTTTGCAAGACGTCGAGCTACCATATGGAAGATCTCTTCCGTGGAGAGCTCAGCCATGACATCGTGCATTATATCTACCAAATGGCGACGGTTTTCAGCTTCTGCTTCCAACCGTCGCATCTCACCCTGGGCAGCCCGAAGAGCAGCACGAAGACTCTCAATCTGAGCTTCGTACTGCTCTAAAGACTTTTGATCAGACGGTCCCAACGATGACATGTCTAAACCAGTCTGATCGAAGTCGAACGAATGCTCATTCTCTTCGTGCAAACCCATAAGTAACTAATCTTCAGACGCTACTTCATCGGCGGGTTCATCCTCGGACTCCTGATCTTCACCGCTCTCTGCGTCATCCTCCGGAATAACTCGAGCGACAGCAGTTACAAGATCACCTTCGTCCAGATTCACAAGTCTTACACCCTGCGCGATGCGCCCGGTTACACGAACCTGTGACACTGAGCTACGGATTACGATCCCGCCCTTCGTGATCAACATGATCTCGTCTTCTGGCAGAACCTCCATTAATCCAATAACGTCACCAGTCTTTTCCGTGCGATGCAAGGTGATAATTCCCTTACCAGCACGCTTCTGAACTCTGTATTCATCAATATGAGAACACTTACCCATACCACGTTCAGTAACGACCAACAGAGTAGCATCACGTTTGATCACTACCATGCCGACAACAGCGTCACCGTAACGAAGATCAATTCCGCGAACACCAGTTGTATCGCGTCCCATCTCTCTTACATCCTGCTCGTGGAATCTGAGTGAGAGACCATGCAGAGTAGCAAGTACGATATCATTGGTTCCGCTTGTGATCTGAACGTCGATAAGCTTATCACCCGGCTCGATCTTTATGGCTTTGATCCCACTTGCGCGCGGATTACCATACTGCGAAAGAGCGGTCTTCTTAACCGTTCCATTACGAGTGCAGAACAACAGATGCTGCGTATCACCAAACTCACGAACTGGTAATACCGCACGAATCTTTGTATCCGGCTGAACGTTTATCAGATTGACGATAGGCTTTCCCTTGGCGGCACGCCCAGCGAGAGGGATCTCGTGAACTTTAAGCCAGAAACAGCGCCCATCTTCAGTGAAGCACAGGATATAATCGTGGGTGGAACCGATAAAGAGGTGCTCGATGAAGTCCTCATCCTTTAACCCCGCACCACTTGAACCCTTTCCGCCACGACGCTGCTTTCTATAAGTAGATGCAGCGGTTC
Source organism: Gemmatimonas phototrophica (assembly GCA_040394885.1). GTDB lineage: Bacteria > Gemmatimonadota > Gemmatimonadetes > Gemmatimonadales > Gemmatimonadaceae > Fen-1247. Next base: position 5,573 of record JBEBRK010000010.1, on the reverse strand, counting down.
GTTTGATATAGCCGGAGTGCGATACGGTAACGACCATATCTTCTTCAGCTATCAGGTCTTCAATTGTGAATTCGCTGGTATCGCTGGTGATCTCAGTACGACGTTCGTCACCATGCGTCTCAACAACCTTTTCAAGCTCTGCGCGCACAATTGCCATACGGCGTGGACGCGAAGCGATGATTGAGCGAAGTTCAGCTATCAAAGCACGAACTTCAGAAAGTTCGGCTTCCAGCTTCTCAATTTCCAAGCCTGTAAGCTTGGCAAGACGCATATTGAGGATCGCTTCTGCCTGGCGTTCAGAAAGCTTAAAGCGTTGCTGAAGCTGAGCACTTGCTGTCGCTGTATCCTCTGCCGCACGAATCAGCTTGATAACTGCGTCGATGTTATCGACAGCAATCTTCAACCCTTCAAGGATATGTTCGCGATCTGTAGCCTTCTCAAGATCAAACTGAGTACGACGTAAAACTACTTCGTGTCTGTGCTCAATATAGTGCTGCAGGACTTCCCTGATTGGGAGCACCTTTGGCACCAGCTGGCCAGTTGTTGCGTCAGGAACAAGCGCAAGCATAATCACACCAAATGTGGACTGCATCTGCGTATGCTTGTAAAGCTGATTCAGAACAACTCTAGGAATTGCATCGCGCTTGAGCTCGATGACAATACGCATACCATCCTTGTCGGACTCGTCGCGTAAAGCAGATATTCCTTCGAGCTTTCCTTCTTTAACAAGATCTGCCATATCTGAAACGAGCTTGGCCTTATTTACCTGATATGGCAGCTCGGTAACGACAATCTGCGACTTGTTTGAAGTTTCCCGCTCTTCAATAACTGCACGCGCTCGCATAACAATACGGCCGCGCCCAGTCTCCTGATAGGCTGTAATTCCCGACGTCCCATACACATAACCACCTGTTGGGAAATCAGGGCCCTTGATAATCTGACGAATCTCAGCAGTACTGAGCTCAGGGTTTTCAATCATCTTGACAACTGCTTTAGAAACTTCGCGCAGATTGTGTGGCGGGATGTTGGTGGCCATACCCACCGCGATACCAGATGAGCCGTTAATCAGAAGGCTGGGTATTGCAGATGGAAGAACCTTTGGCTCTTGAAGGCGGTCGTCGAAGTTCGGCTGGAAGTCAACTGTATTCTTGTCGATATCAGACAACATCTCAGTCGCCATTCGTGTAAGGCGGGCTTCTGTGTACCTGTAAGCCGCAGCACTATCGCCGTCAACCGAACCGAAGTTTCCCTGCCCATCCACCATTGGATAACGCAACGAGAAGTCCTGAACCATACGGACAAGTGCGTCGTATACAGAAGAGTCACCGTGCGGGTGGTATTTACCAAGCACGTCTCCAACTACTGTAGCCGATTTCTTATATGGTTTTCCTGGCACCAGCCCTAGTTCGTTCATCGCATAAAGAACTCGACGATGAACAGGCTTTAACCCGTCACGAACATCTGGAAGCGCGCGAGATACGATAACGCTCATTGAGTAATTAATGAACGATTCCCTTACCTCGTCATGAATCAGACGGGGGACGATCCTTTCGCGATTATTAGGTGCAGTCATTTAAAACATGGGGAAGAACTTGAATTGATCAATCCAACCAGTACGCAACATTCTTCAGAACATCAACCAAGGCAAGATTAGAACAACGTAGTTTAGCCACGAAATATAACACAATTTCGCGCCGAAATCAATTTGATTTTTATGATGTAAGTTATTACAGGACAACAACTTACATCATCTCCAACTTATGAATGAATCTCATGCTCGTCAGTACTTCCCTCGGAAGACTCGAACTGAGCATTTTCCCGATCGATAGCTTCTCTCTCGGCTTTATAGCGCTCATACCAGGCCCTTGTAACCTCTGCCGCAAGGTCACGGTTGCCCAGACCAAAAGAGAGTGCAAGAGCCAGAGCAATAGCACCGAATAGTATTGCAAATGCGGTTGTGACGATGTGCGTGGCCACTCCAAGCTCCTGAAGAGCCATAAAAATGGAGAGGATGACGACGCCACCCTTTCCGATTCGGGCCAGCGTGGGGCCGCCATGAACAGCACCAGCCGAGGCCATAATCAACCCTTCAACGAATCCGCCTAACACGATGCCGACCAGTATTATGACAATCGCAGCGATCACACTGGGGATATAACTGACCAGATCATAGAAGACATTAGCAAGCGATTCGAGCCCCAAAGCTCTGGCGGCAAGCACGATAACCGCGAACATCACGAGCCAGAAGATCATTTTCGACAGAACTTTGGTAGGATTCAACCCAGTTCCTGAACGCTCCACGACCTGGAGAACACCACCGCGCTCAAGTAGAGAGTTGAACCTGATCCGCTTTAAGATCTTTTCCGTCGCCCGCCCTGCCAACCGAGCCAGCAGATATCCCGCAAAGAGTATAACCAGCGAGCCAACCAGCGCTGGAAGATACTGGTACAACACGTCAAAGCTGGCTTGGAGCCTAGCTAAGAAAGAGGTAGTTTCCATATGTTGGACTGAAATCTATCCCATCTTGTCTCATCTATAGAGATTTAGGTGCGATTCTCGCATAGTTTTCCACGAAACCGACGTCATTTAAGCGCTACGTATCCCAAGGGCGTTGGATATATTTCTTCCGCAGAATACAATCCTCAGACTTTTTTCAAATCATGACCCCTTTGATAGTACCACCGCTTGGTGAATCAATCGTCGAAGCAACTGTCGCTCGCTGGCTTAAAAACGAAGGCGATGCTGTTTCTACAGGTGAAACCGTTGTAGAACTGGATACCGACAAGATTACAGTCGAAGTCCCGGCACAGCGCCCAGGGGTATTAGTCAAGAGATTAGCAAACGAAGGCGACGTCGTAAAGATTGGTGCTGAACTGGGATCGATCGACGAGTCTGGGGCTGGAGCACAGGCAGCAGCACCGGCCGCTACTCCTACCGAGAACGCACCAGCAGCTGAAGCCTCCGCACCCAAGGCTCAGACTTCCGCCGACGCTGCGCCAGCAGCCTCTGGCGACAACCAGAAGTCCGCACCTGCAGCCCGCAGACTTGCCGACGAAAAAGGCATCGATATATCCACAGTTCAGGGATCTGGACGCGGCGGTGTAGTCAGCAAGCCAGACGTTCTTGCGGCACAGAGCGCAGGATCGACAGCTGCCACTTCAACTTCAGCGGCAAAACCAGCTACAGAAGCGCCTAAAAAAGCAGCTCCTCAGGCAACCATCTCCCAGTCGGGCGAAAGAGAAGTTCGCGAGAAGATGACCACAAGACGTAAGCGCATTGCAGACAACCTGCTCAACTCGCACGTCTCTACAGCCCGCCTCACGACTTTTAATGAAGTCGATATGAGCGCGGTCATGGCATTACGCGAAAGAATCAAGGAAAAGACTGAGAAGAAGCATGGCATCAAGATTTCTTATATGCCCTTCTTTATTAAGGCAGCATGTATGGCGCTTAAGGATTACCCAGTCGTTAACGCCCAGATCGACGAAGATCACATCATATATAAGAACTACGTAAATATGGGGATTGCAGTCGCCTCAGAGCAGGGGCTGATCGTTCCAAATCTCAAGGATGCCGACCAGAAGGGGTTATTACAGATCTCTGAAGAGATGAGCGCACTCGCAAAGCGCGCCCGCGACAACAAACTTGGAATGGACGACCTGACCGGTGGCTCATTCACAATCACCAACGGTGGAGTCTTTGGCTCACTGATTTCCACACCGATCATCAACTATCCACAGGTCGCAATATTAGGGCTTCACAAGATCCAGGATCGCCCGGTTGCAATCGACGGTAAAGTTGAGATCAGACCAATGATGTATATCGCGATGTCCTATGACCATCGCATCATCGACGGTGAGCAGGCAGTCTTATTCGTTGTACGAGTTAAAGAGTTGATGGAAGATCCAGCTGCTATGCTGATCTCCTAATTGAGATAATAAATGAACAATTGCGATGTTTTAATAATTGGTGGCGGCCCTGGAGGTTATGTGGCCGCCATACGTTCCGCACAGCTAGGCCTCAATACCGTATGCGTTGAGATGGACAAGACGCTCGGCGGAACCTGCGTCAACGTTGGATGCATACCATCAAAGGCACTCCTTGCATCCTCCGAGCATTATGAGTTTGCTCAGCTTCATGCAGCGGAGCACGGTGTAAATTTTGAAAAGGTTTCTTTTGACCTGAATAAGATGATGGAGCGCAAAAGCTCGGTCATCTCCCAGAATACAAAAGGGATCGAGTTCCTGTTTCGCAAAAACAAGATCACCTGGGCCAAGGGAAAAGGCACCCTAAAAAGCGGCAATGTAGTTGAAGTTGCTGGCGAAGATGGTAAGACCACAGAGTATCAGGCCAAAAGCGTAATCATTGCAACGGGATCCGTTCCTGTCGAGCTACCGTTTCTTAAATTCGATGAAGAAAGAATTCTGAGTAACGCAGGAGCACTCTCCATTCCGGAAGTACCAAAGCACCTGGTAGTAATTGGCGGTGGTGTGATCGGACTGGAGTTGGGTTCAGTATGGAGAAGGCTTGGCGCAAAAGTTACGGTTATAGAACTTTCACCTACCATCCTGCCCGGCAACGACTCCGACGTCATCAAGGAAGCAGACAAGATCTTTCGCAAGCAGGGGCTTGAGATTCGCACCGGGACCAAGGTCACAGGTGGCAAACGCTCGGGCAAGTCTGTAACTATAGAAGTTGAAAAAGATGGACAGGCCGAATCGATCAAAGCTGATTATGTACTGGTTTCCGTGGGACGCAAGCCGGCCTTACACGGAATTGACGCACAGACACTTGGGCTAAAGCTTGGTACCCGCGGCGAGATCGAAGTAGATGCTCAGCTCAAGACAAACCTGCCAAATGTGTTTGCAATCGGAGATGCAGTGGGCGGTAAGCTCCTGGCGCATAAGGCCGAAGAAGAGGGCGTCATAGCAGCTGAAGTCATTGCAGGCCACAAAGTTCATATGGATTACAAATCGATGCCGGCAGTTGTATACACCTGGCCCGAGATTGCAACATGCGGGCTATCCGAAGATGAGGTAAAGGCATCGGGACGCGCTTATAAAGCTGGGAAGTTTCCATTTTCCGCGAATGGTCGCGCTCGCACCATGGGCAGCACAGACGGCTTCGTAAAGTTCGTAGCCGACGCCAACACCGATGAGATCCTAGGCTGCCATATCGTTGGGCCAAACGCATCCGACCTCCTGTCTGAAGCGGTACTGGCAATGGAGTTTAGGGGATCAAGCGAGGATATCGGAATAACGGTTCACTCACACCCGACCCTTTCCGAGACTGTAAAAGAAGCAGCCCTTGCTGTACTGGGCCGCCAGATCCATATGTAACAATTCTGCCAGGGCCGAATCAGTGAATTCACCGGGCGGCAAAATTGTGAGATTGTGTAGCGATTTTGCCGCCCGTTCTGTCTTTACAAGTGACAAGTGTAAATGTCGTGTATCGAATATTTACATTTTGTACTCGTATTCTCCTTGCCCCAAGATTATTTTGGTTGGTGGGGTTAATCGAATTGCCGTATTGATTGGCACCAAATCGCTTCTTTGTGGTATCAATTAAGTAAG
>JBEBRK010000009.1:0-165815 GCA_040394885.1 Gemmatimonas phototrophica | reverse complement strand
TACTCCGACCGTGAGGTCGCGGGAGAGTAGGCCGTCGCCGGCACCTTATTATCATTTAGCCTGGGCTGTCATTAAATAGACGGTCCAGGCTATATGTGTTTATAAGGGTATAGGAAGCTGAAAACTAAAAGGCCGAACCTAACAACAATCAGGGACGGCCTTTTTTACGTCTACATATGGGGACATATGATATAGATTAGTACTGTCCCTACCTCATTCGCGCACTCAATCTCGATCCCTACTCTATGAGAATTCTCTGCACCGGCGACTTACATATAGGCAGACGTTCCTCGCGGATCCCCAACGCCAACTCTACCACTTCCTGTAGTTCCGCATGGAAGCGCATCGTAACTTATGCCATCAAAAACAAGATCGAGTTGATTCTTGTCAGTGGCGATTTTATCGATCGAGATAATAAGAACTTTGAGGCCATGGGGCCCATACGTGCTGGAATAGAGGAGCTCGAAAAACACAACATTCATGTGATCTGTGTTGCTGGCAATCATGATCACGATGTACTACCTGAGATTGTGCAAAAGATCAATCGGGATAACTTCTTTCTTTTAGGTAGAGGAGGTTGTTGGGAAGAACACCATTTTAATGGCAGCGATGCAACTACGCTTGTAATTAACGGATGGTCTTTTCCGAAACCAAGTTATAGGATATCGCCATTAAACAGTATCTCTATCAATAAAAATGCCTCTTCGTTTAATATCGGATTGATGCATGCGGACTATGAGGTAAGTAATAGCAGTTATGGTCCTGTCTCTCATGTAGAGTTGGAGGCATCGGGTGTTGATCTTTGGGTTTTAGGCCACATCCATCGAAGAGCTATTATAGATATGTCTTCTGGGCGAAAAGCTATATATCCAGGTTCTCCTCAGGCCATGGATCCTGGCCCTGGTGAGCAAGGGGAGCATGGATTCTATGATGTTGAAATCAAGAACGATAAAATTTTAGATATAGACTTTATACCTGTATCGTCAGTTCGTTATGAAGAGTTAACTGTTGATATTAGTGATTGTGATAACGAGTTTGATGTTGAGTCAAAGGTGTCATATGGGATTTCAGATGCAGTTAATCAGTATATCTGTGAATCGGATAAGTACGATAAAGTTCTTTCCTTTTTATCCATATCGCTGTTTTTAACTGGAAGGCAAAGATTCGAGGGTGGAATCCATAACTCGATTCAGAAGATTATAGATGCAGATCTTGATACTTTCGATCTGCAGATATCAATTCATAAAGTGATAGATAATACTCTGTATAACTATTCCGCCGAACAGATATCGCAGATCGCTAATGGAATAGGTGCTTCAGCAGCGGTTGCGAAACTAATTCAGGAGATTGAAAATTCTCCTGATAAGGTGATTCCTGAACGCTTTCGATCATCTGTTAATAGCTCTAGGTTAGAGCTTAGCCGAGCGAAATTGTATCGAGAGTCGGGCGTTATGTTGAATGCCTGGGATGATGCAGAAATAAAAGATATCCTGATAAAACAGAGCTATGCGTTACTTGATTCTATTTTGGCGAATCAGAAAATGAATTCTATAGATCAGTAAGTGATTAGGGGATATTTATGGGTGTATTTAAATTTATAAAACTGACGGTAAACAATGTCCCTGGTATTGATGACGGCTTCTGCCTTGAGGAAATAAATCCAGGTATCAATATAGTTGTCGGCCCTAACGGAAGTGGGAAAACATCTACGAGGCGCGCACTTGATGCTGTTCTCTGGCCGACAAAATCAGATGATCATAAGAAGTCATTACTTAATCTCTCTGCGGAGTGTGAATATGGAGCCGGTTTATATCGCACTCATCTACAGTTTGGTTCCCAGCCAACGTTTAAGGACGGAAAGCCTTGCGATCCAATCTCCTTTGGAAGGCCTGAATTAAAGGAACAGTATCATCTTTCTTTGCACGATTTAGTACAGGACGATGGTCGTCAATTCGCAAAGTTTATAGCTGATCTTTCTGTTGGAGGGGTGGATCTGGATTTATGTGCTAAAGAAATTGGTGCAAAGTCCAAACATAATAGTCCCGCAGAAGATATTAAGGCATACATTCGCGTAAAAGAGGAAATTGTACAACTTAAAAATCAGACAGGTGACGTTGCAGGGCTGGAGGCAGAACTTGCTGATATGCGCAAAACTTCTGAACTATTACACCAGAAACTATTGTCCCGGTCTTTGTATTCCGCTGCCCTGGAGTATGTAGATGCACTTTCAGTACAGGATGCCGCTAGAGCTTCGCTAAATGAATTTCCAGTACAGTTAAAAAGAATTACTGGAGTTGAATATGAAGTTCTTGTAAGTCTTGAGACTGAGCTTAAAGAAATTTTATTAAAGCGCAGTAAGCTGGAAGTCGAGCTGGAGGCAATTCAGAAAAGGATACTCGCGTCTCAGGCTGAAGGCGAAATACCTGTTTCCGTTATAGCTTCTCTTAACGCCTATATGGAACGGTTAACCGATGCGCGTTCTACAGTTAAAGATGCTCAACTTAAAGAAAAGCAGTGTGAGGTAAAGGTAACCGAGCTGCGAGACAATATCTTTGATGTTCGGGGTATAGACGAGCCGGATAACATAAAGTTGTCTGAAATTAATTCAGCCATAATAGACGACTTCACAAAAATTGGAAAGGAACTAAATAGGATCGATGCTGAGATAAATCAACTTAGTGGCGAGTTGAGAGCTATGCAGCACAATGAGGCTGATGACTCTATTCCATCCAAAAGTAGTATTGAAAGTGCAATTCATGCATTAGGGCTGTGGCTTCAGACAAATAATTCTTTTGAGTCAAATCGCAAATATTTGCATCTCACTGCTGTTAAGGTTGCAAGTTGGGGTGTAGGAATCACGGCTCTTTGCCTAATAGGAATATTTGCTGGGTTCGCTGCTGCATCAGGTAGCGATGGATCGGATAAGTTGCCTGGAATGGCTTCTGCTTTATTGTTCGCGGCTATTGCTGTTGTGCAGGTGATGCTGATTCTATGGTTTAGAGGCGTAGATAAAAAAAGCATGAAGGGTGATAACGCAGGGAAAGTTTCCAGCTATGATGATAAGGTGTCTCGCGGTTCTGATGATGTTGTAAACTACGTCGATGAAATCCATAGCGACGCTATTAAGAAGTATTTTCATACTGGTATCGCGGCTCCCCGTTCATGGACAACGGTTGATGTTGCCATGCAAATTAACTTGCTTTCTGATTTTCGTTCAAAAGCCACTTATTTTGAACTGGTCAAGTTGCGAATGAAATCTTTACGCGAACGACTGGATAATAAAGAGCGTGAAAGGAAAAATCTAATTACTAATGCCGAAACTCTACTTTCAGCAATACAATACAATGAAGATGATCTCCCGAATTTAGGATATATAGCCGAGTTTTTAAGGCAGGTTAAAGAGTGGCAAGCTGCAAAATTGGAATTGGCTGAAGCTCGCGCTAAAGTTGAATTTGTTATTGAAAGCGCCAATAAGTTGGCAGCATCTATTGATGAGACTCTCGTATCCTATGGCTTAACGCCTGTATCTGCTGATCTTATAAAGCTGAAATCCACAATAAAATATATTGAGCAGCAAGGTCATGAGTTTTCATCCGCTACTATTCTGTTACAGGAAAAAAATAGCGATAGTGCGCAGTTGTTTGATGCATATGAACGGCTCTCCGAGAGAAGAACTCGACTGTTTCAATCTGTTGATTTAGTGGATGGTGATTCTATACAGCTAAAGCATATGTGTGCGCAGTACAAAAGGTATCAGGAATGTATAGTAGCTGTTAGTGTTGCAGAAAAACAATTGGAACATGCATATGATAGAGTTGTCAATAACGCTTTTTATACTGATTCTCTCATCTTAAAGTCTTCCAGAGATGAATTGCTGGTTGAGATAAATGCTATGTCGGCAGTAGAGATGAACCTGAAAAAGATTAACAGCGATATCTCTAAAATAGAAGTAACTATTAAAGCAGCTGAAGCTTCTAGTGGGATAGAGATTGCACTGGCAAAGCTGGATACTCTTACTGACAGAGTAAACCAGCATAGAGCGTCTGAACTTTCAAAGTTATTAGGACAGGTTATTGTAGATCATGTGAAAGATACTACGAACGATATTCATCGTCCGATAGTCCTGCAGCGTGCATGTGCATTATTCTCAGGTATTACTCACGGTAAATACGAGCTCAGCTTTAGTGGAGAAGAGTTTTATGTGGTAGACACTGAGGCAGGGAGGAGGCTGATACTTGATGAGTTGTCGAGTGGTACGAGAGTTCAGCTTCAAATTGCAATACGCTTAGCTTTTGTAGAAGAGCAGGAAAAGGGCGATAAACTGCCTCTCTTTCTGGATGAAACTCTTGGTACCAGCGATGATTATCGAGCACGGGCCATAATTGATTCTATAATAATGCTCGCAAAACAGGGGAGGCAGATATTTTACTTTACAGCTCAGACAGATGAAGTAGGAAAGTGGACTGAATCCATTGAAACTGAAGGGCTGTCGTACAAGCTGTTTGAGATAGATAAGCTTCGTAAGCTGTCGCGTCTGAATTCTGAAGCAAAGCCTGTTCATATTTCACCTGTCTCTCTGCCGTCAGTTGAGATTAATTCGGAAACCACCCATCGCGACTACGGGATCGCTATTGGTGTTCCACCAATTCGTGTGGGACACGACGATGTTGGGCGCTTCCCACTATGGTATGTAATAGAAGACCCTGTAGCGCTACAATCTTTACGATCGGTAAGTATAGAGACCTTTGGCCCTCTTGCCTCAATTCATAAAAATGGGCGGAATTTTCCAGTTAAAGGATTTGACAGCTTTTTTGTAAAGATACCGGCGGTGGAACGTTTGATATCAGCTACTATAAAGGCTATAAATGTAGGGCATGGCAAGGCGGTTGACAGGAGAGTACTGGTTAGCTCTCCTGTCAGTAGGTCTAAATTCTTCGAACAGATAGTTTATCTGGCAGATGAGGTTGGCGGCGATGCGTCTCAGCTGCTTTCAAGGCTGCGTGGGAAATCTGTTTCCGGACTTCAAACACAACTGATTAACGCATTGGAGGAATATTTGGTACAGGAGGAATGTCTTCTGGAAGATCAAGCTCCCCTTACCGCAGATGGAATACGGGCGTTTATAGTTGAGGGTGTTTCTGATGATCTGCATGCCGGAGCTCTAAGCATCGCCGAAATCCATTCGTTTGTTGATCGGGTCAATAATCCTCCCAAATGAAGTCAGAAATCATGCTTCTTCATAGGGATTCCAAACGAAAATTCCATTATTTTCCAATACCATAAAAGAACCCCTAAATACGCCCTCGTAGGTACCCTAAAATGCCGTTCCACGATACTCCCCGTTTTCCGCTTGGCTACACCTGTGCGAGCAAAAACTGTGGATTAAAACCCAAGGCCAATGATCTCTCGCTGTTCTATAGTGAGGTCGACGCAACGGCTGCTGGGGTTTTTACCCTGAATCAATTTCCGGGAGCTCCGGTGATTTTGGGGCGGGAGACAATAGCCAAGGGTGTTTTGCGTGCTGTGACAGTCAACAGCAAGGTCAGCAACGTAGCTACTGGGGAAGAAGGCCTTAATAATGCTCGCCGTATGGCTGTTGCAACTGCTGCGGAGGTGGGTACTTCGGCTGATAAGGTTCTTGTGAGCTCTACAGGTGTTATAGGGGTAAAGCTTCCTATTCATCTGATTGAAGCGGGGCTCGTAGGGATGGCCAAGGACCTGCAAAATGATCCAATGGTCGGCGCTTTGGGGATTATGACAACAGATACGCATCCTAAGGCTATGTCCATGTCGGTCGGTAACGCTACAATTACCTGGGTTGCCAAAGGCTCAGGTATGATCGAACCGAACATGGCCACGATGTTATCCTATATCTTTACGGATGCGCGGATCGAGGCGGGCGAATTGGATCGCATGTTACGGGAGTGTGTGAACGTATCGTTCAACATGTTGTCGGTAGATACGGATACGAGCACATCCGATACTTGCATCATAATGGCGAACGGGTTGGCTGGTGAAGTAGACTTGAATGAGTTTTCCAAAGCTCTCAAGGAAGGTTGTATTGAGATGGCCCAGGTTCTGGCACGCGATGGCGAAGGAGCCGAGCATCTTCTACGTGTGACGGTAAAAAATGCAGCATCGGAATCTGAATCACGTAAAGTTGCAAAATCACTGGTGAACTCACCTCTGATAAAGACGATGGTTCATGGCGCCGATCCGAATGTCGGCAGAATAGTTATGGCAGTTGGCAAATGCCTCGACTGCAAGATAAATCCGGACACAACGTCTGCATGGATTAATGGGCATAGTGTAGTTGACCGTGGTTTACGTGCAGATTTCGAAGATGCTACTGTCCGAGCTGCTTTTGGCAGCGAAATTGTAGATATCGTTGTAGACTTAGGTGTAGGAAGTTACAGCGCTACAGCTTTTGGATGCGATCTGACTAATGGATACATTGGTGAGAACGCAGCCTATTACTCAAGCTGAAGTCAGATAAGACAGATTGAGACCTATTCAGGCAAGGGTGCGGCTTTTTCAACCTCTTTTATTGTTTAGGTCTTTATCTCACCGAAACAGGATTTAACTACAGCAGTTCCCGATAAGGTCATATTTATGGGAGTTCGGCAGTAATGAGAATACTCGTTTTCAAGTTGAATGGTGAGCAGTACGGCATTGCTGCAGATGCTGTGGTTGAGATAATCCGTGCAGTTGCATTGAAGCCACTCCCTTCGCTTCCACGTGGACTAACGGGAGTATTCGACCTTCGTGGCGAGATCGTTCCTGTAGTTGATGTTCGAAAGAGGTTTAATATTGCAGGTAAACCACTCGATCCATCTGACCATTTTGTTATAGTGCGTTTACATGATTCCCTTGTTGGACTGCATGTGGATCAGGCCGTGGAGCTGGAAGAGATAGACGATATATCCCTTAGCCAATTATCAGATATCGTTGCCGGGGAAAGTCGCGTAAAAGGGGCTGCGCGTGTAAACAGTGGTATGGTCGTGATCTATGATATCGATGCTTTTTTGACTAAATCCGAGGCAACAGAAGTAAAAGAGTTAATTGCGAGCGAGACAGCTAGAGTTGGGTAGCTGAATGTTGGGGAGTCAGAATGAGCCGCGAAACTTCGCGGCCATCCTAAGCTTCATAGCTCGGGAGACTGGGCTTACGTTTGCTGAAAACAGGCTGGCTTCTGCTGAGGCTGCAATACGCCGTGCAATGGATCGTGTTGGCGTTTCCAATACCGACCTCTATTTAGAGCTGTTAGGTCGTGGTGGTCTTCCTATGGATGACCTTCTGGGAGAGCTGACGATTGGCGAGACCTATTTTTTCAGGGACCCAAAGCAGTTCGACTTTTTAAGGCAGGAGGTGGTTCCTGATCTGTCAAAAAAGACTCTATCCAAAAAAACGATACGTGCCTGGAGTGCTGGATGTGCTACGGGTGAAGAGGCATATACTCTCGCTATCCTGTTAAAAGAAGAGCGTCCAGGAATGAGTGATGATGTTGTTGGTACAGACATCTCGCGAGGCCGCCTCGCTGTTGCAAGAAGGGCGAGATATAGAAAGTGGTCATTGAGGTCGATGCATCCGGATCAGGTGGGCCGGTACTTTATTACTCGAGGCGATACGTTCGCTCTTCAACCTGAATATCAAAAAAGAGTAGAATTCCGATATCTGAACCTGGCTGAGGATAGTTACCCTGCGATGAGTAGTGCTGTTTGGGGGATGGACATAATTATGTGTCGAAATGTCCTGATTTACTTCGATAAGGCTACAGTTACCAGGGTAGCAGGGAGGCTGATCGGATCTTTGAGTGAAGATGGATGGCTGCTTATTGGTCCTTCGGACCCGGTTTTAAGCGACTATATAGAATGTCAGGTTGTACAGACTACTGCAGGGCTGGTTTATAGAAAGCCGATAGAAGGCAGGAAGCAGTTTTTATCAGCCCCGGTTAAAGCGATTGGCTCTCCGCTGTTTGAGGTACCGGGCAGCTCTGCACCGCCAAAAGCTACAGATTCTCAGTTGCCTGCAGCGCGGCTCGAACCATCGGTTGAGCCGCAAATTCAGGTTTCTTCGGTAGAAGGTCGATCGATCAGTTACTCAGGTTCGGCCAACCACCCGGATTTGGGCAACTATCCAGATTCGGTCAACCATCCGGATTCGGTCAACCATCCAGATGCCGGAGAGACCTACTCCAAACATCCTTCCTCCGCCCCAAAGGTTGATCCATTGGATTCGGCAATTTCCCGACGAGATTTTAATACAGTGGTACAGTTCGCTCAGGAACGTTTCGCAAATGGTGATACTTCCGAGAAAAACTGCATCTCTCTGGTTCGAGCTCTTGCCAACCTGGGACGGCTGGATGAAGCCGGACGTGCGTGTGTGTCTTCACTTGAGCTTCATAAGAGCTCTGTTGAGCTGATATATCTGCACGCCATTCTTTTGATTCAGGCTCAGATGTATACGGAGGCGGTTGTCGCTTTGAAGCGTGCTCTTTATTTCGACCGAGGTATGGTGGTTGCTCATCTTGCACTGGCAACCGCGCACGCAAAAAGTGGGGAAGGGAGAAAAGCTGTAAAATCGTTAGAAAATGTTGAGTCGTTGCTGGTACAGATGGACCCTGAAGTTGTGGTTTTTGCGTCGGACGGAGAAACTGCCGGCCATTTACTTGCAATGGCCCGTGTCCAGCGTAGGTTATTAGGCAGTGAGGTTTAATGATAAACGAGCCCTTTGTATCACCAACAGAAAACAACTTTGATGCACGTGCCGTTTTAGAGGCTCGTGCAAAAAGTCTGGCTCGTGCTAGAGAGATAAAAAAGCCGGAAGCTTCGGACGAAATGCTGATTTTTCGGCTTGCACGGGAATACTACTCATTAGAAACAAAGTTTGTACATGCGGTTTTTACGTTAACTGATTTAACTCCACTCCCAAATGTTAAACCACCGTTGTATGGGTTAACATCCTGGCGTGGTGATGTATTAACGGTGTTGGACCTTAGAGGTCTTTTTGGGGCTCCCTTGAATGCACTCGACGATCTTGCACGCGTAATTGTACTTGGTGATAAATTTGGGGCGTTTGGAATATTGGCCGACTTCGTTGATTCAATTAAAGAAATCGAACTCAGTAGTATATTCCCGCTTCCAGAGAACCAAAGAGATCGTCAGCATATTAGGGGCGTCACATCAGACGCCGTGTTAGTGATTGATGCGGCTGGTCTGATTCGCCAGCAGATTGATTGATAGACACCTACATCCCCCTCGTATTATGAAATGGACTGTCAGTAAAAGAATTGTTCTCGGATTTTCGTTGCTACTGGTGATTGCGCTTGCGCTGTCGATCGAAGGTTACTGGGCTCTTTCAAGGACAAGCAATGGATTCGAAGAGGCGTTATATGCGCGTCAAAATGGTGTAGTCCCATCAATCCGAGTCGAATCCGAAATAAGAGCTGCTAATAACTGGCAACTGCGATACATGGTCGATAATCAGGAATCACATCTCGTTCAGCGGGATAGTGTAATGAGGCTTGTATATCAACTTGTCTCTCAGAATATCGATTCTGCTGTTAACCCGCTGTTAAAGCAGGAATGGACAACTATTGAAAAAGGAGTTAGGGAGTGGGATAGCCTAAGTCTTAGATCTGTCAATCTTTGGAAATCTGGCGATAAAGATGAATCTATGAGGGTTCGATCAACTACAAGCCAGTCGTCACGCGATGATCTTGATGAATCCATTCGTAGATCTGTTTTATCGGTTATAGCATTTGCAGATGAAAAAGCAAATACAAGCGACGAAATCGCCAACGATTCACAGAATGCGATATTGATTGGTTCTATCCTGCTGTTGTTAATAGGCGTTACAATCGCATATCTGCTGAATAGGGCTGTGACACGTCCGCTTCAGGAGACTAGTAGCGTAATAGCTTCTGGGACTGCAGAGATTCTTGCAGCTGCTACGGAACAGGCAAGTGGTGCAAACGAAACTCTTGCTGCTGTTTCTCAGACAGTTGCAACTGTTGATGAGATAGCGCAGACTGCAGCCCAGGCTTCAGAGCGTGCACAGAGTGTCGCAGATTCAGCACGACGTGCTGCAGATATTGGTCTTTCGGGACGCAAGGCTGTCGATGATTCCATAAAGGGGATGACATCTGTGAGTGAGCAGGTCGAAACCATCGGTAGAAATATCCTTGCTCTGGCTGAGCAGGCTCAGGCTATTGGAGATATTACAGCCGCTGTCAACGACATTGCCGAACAGACAAACCTTCTTGCACTCAATGCAGCTGTAGAAGCGGCTCGTGCGGGTGAAGCCGGACGCGGTTTCGCAGTTGTCGCTGGGGAAATTAAGAATCTTTCTGAACAGTCAAAAAAGTCGACTGCTGAAGTGAAGCAGATTCTGAGCGATATCCAACGCTCCACAAACGCTGCTGTTATGGCCACAGAACAGGGAACCAAACAGGTACAGTCAGCAAACAGACAGGTTCTCGAGGCTGGTACTACTATAGGTACATTGGTGGATGCAATCAATGAAAGTGCAAAAACATCGGCGCAGATAGTGGCCTCCGCCGGCCAGCAGGCGCTTGGCATGGAGCAGATTCGTCAGGCAATTGCCAGTATTCATGAGGCAACGCAGCAAAATCTTACCGCTTCACGGCAGTCCGAGCAGGCAGCACAGGATCTCAATTCATTGGGAAATCAACTGATCGTGATGGTTGGTCAGAAAGAACGTCTCCTGGGACGTTAGTCTGGTTACCTATAGAAATTAGACCGGTCGATGGCAATTAATCGCGACGAACTGGCGGCAAGGCTGCTCCAGATGTTTAGCGCTGAACTCGAGGATCAGGTTGTTCTTCTGGATGCACATCTTGTTGCATTGGAAGCACGGCCAGATGATCCTGCAGAGGCCAAAGCTGTTTTTCGTGTTCTTCATACTCTAAAAGGCGCGGCGAGAGCTGCAGGCGTCAAAGAGGTTGAAGATGTGTGTCACGACCTCGAAAGTCTGCTGGCTCATATTCGCGATAACCGTGGTGTCATCGATAAGGAAGTTATTGAAAAGCTCTCCAAGGGGGCCGATATATTAGCTGCCGAATCGGACCGGTTGCGCAAGGGGAGCGCAAAAAAGGCAGCATCAACGATGCCTGCCGAAGCTGTTGTATCTGATAACATTATAAAAGAAGATCCCTCTCCAATAATAGTTGATTCTGTTTCGGTTACAGAAAACTCATTTGGGTCTGTTGATATATCATCGTCACCCTCACCACAGGCAATTGACGACGTTAAAGTCAGTGCCGATCAGCTATACGAACTGCTAAGATCTTCAAGCGAACTCTACGTGTATGTCGGAGGAGTTCGAGATCTGGCTGATGAATTAGATACTCTTCGTACTAAAATTGGTCGGTTGTCCAGCGAAAGATACGCTGAGGATACTGCCCATCTTCGCTCTGAAATATCTAATCTGTACAGAGATGTGAATCGTATTTCTATACGTTCTAAAGAAGTGTTGAGATCTCTAGGTGGTATCAGTACCGATGTTGGTAGTAGAGTCAGAAGATTGCGTATGCGGCCATTTTCGGACATCTCGAGCATATTTAACAGAGTTGTAAAAGATGCCGCACAGGAAACAAAAAAATCAGTTAAGCTGATCATCGAAGGCAATGAAATTCAGGCCGATCGTACTGTGTTGGATGAAATGCGGGAAGCGATTATGCATATCGCAAGAAACTCGGTAGCGCATGGCATTGAACTACCAACTGTTCGAGAAGATTCTGGAAAGAGTATCACAGGTACTGTTAAAATCTCAGCCAAAGTAGTTGTAGATCATATAGTAGTGACAATATCTGATGATGGTGCTGGAATAAATGTCAGAGCAATTACGCGTGCGATGGAACAGCGTGGGATTCCGGTACCTGCAACACGTAGTGAATTTGTTCAACGGATATTTGAAGGTGGTGTATCCACACAGGCAGAGGCAGATTTAATTGCCGGACGCGGTGTTGGTTTGGATGCGGTACGTGTTGCAATGTCCAAGATACGGGGGAGCTATAACGTAAGTTGGATAGAAGGTCAGGGGACGACTTTTACGCTGGACGCACCTGTTTCACTTGCTACAATTCGAGGTGTACTTGTAAAGGTTGGGGCGCATATAATCGCCATACCAGATGCTTATATAGAAAGGCTTCAAAACGTTAAAGCTTCCCAGGTGCGTCATGTTGATGGCAAGAACACTATCGCAGGGATTCAGGAAAACGGAACACCATCTGCTCCAATCACACTGCTTTCGCTAGCAAGGTTATTGGGGCCACCGTTCTCCGAGAAGCCATTGGATCGATCCGCCAACGTAGTTATTGTTGAAGTTCAGCAGCAGAAGTTCGCCTTGATTGTAGACGAACTTATTGGGGAAGAAGAGATCGTCATCAAGCCCATATCTGGGAAAGGCAAGAGGAACATCTCCCACGTTAGTGGTGCTACACTTCTAAGAAATGGAAAAGTTGCTTTGGTGGCGAACATCGGTTCGCTAGTGAACGGTGCAGCTATTGATTCTTCTTCGTCATCAGGTTGGGCATTCAATGTGCAAGATAGCGGCAGCTCAGTGAAGAAGCGCATCATCGTTGCAGACGACTCTATTACTACCCGGACTCTTGAACAGAGTGTTCTTGAATCATCCGGGTATGAAGTTCGTACAGCTGTAGATGGAGTCGAAGCGTGGCAGATGTTGCAGGAATTTGGTGCAGATCTAATTGTTAGCGATGTTGAGATGCCAAGGATGGATGGTTTCTCTTTGTGCCTGGCTGTGAAGGCTTCGGTGAAGTTTAGAGAGATTCCACTTGTACTTGTTACGGCGCTGGAAAATGAATCTGATAAAGAACGTGGTGCGGAAGTAGGCGCTGATGCGTATCTTACCAAATCCAGTTTCGATCAAGCTGAATTGTTAGACACCATCCGACAACTTTTGAGCTAAGCCTCCCCCTGCTATGAACAAAGATGAACCCTTACCGCCCCGTCGAATACGCACTCTGATTGCAGAGGATTCGACAACAGTTAGAGGGTTGCTGATAAGCATATTAGGGAGCGATCCGGCATTTGAGATCGTTGGTGAGGCTGCTAACGGGGAAGAAGCAATCCGTAAGGCGAGGCGTTTGAAGCCGGACCTTATCACCATGGACGTTAATATGCCAGTGGTTGATGGTATTGACGCTACCAAGGCGATAATGCTGGAAGTGCCTACTCCCATACTGATCGTTACTGCCGCGGCCGGTAGTGGAAATGTCGAACTGTCGCTAAATGCGATGCATGCTGGCGCGCTAATGGTTGTTGATAAACCGGTAGATCCAAATAGCATTAGGTTTAATCAGCAATCGGAGCAGCTTATCGCGATGGCCAAGGCTATGGCCGAAGTAAAAGTCGTTCGTAGATGGGGCCCTGGCCAGAAGCGACTGCCAATTAAGGAGGGGGCTCGACAGGAGTCAAGAGGTGGGATTCGCCTTGTCGCGATAGGCGCTTCGGCGGGTGGCCCAGCTGCGCTTAAACAGTTACTTTCGTCGCTGCCGCGTGACTTTCCCGTTCCTGTGATTGTTGTGCAACATATAGCACGGGGTTTTATAGATGGCCTGTGCCGATGGCTTGGATTAAACTGTGTATTACCCGTTAAGGTTGCCAGTGAAGGAATTGAGTTGGAAGCAAGTACTATATATCTCGCACCAGATAATTATCACCTTGGCTTTACCTCGAGTTACCTCACCTGGCTTAATGACGGTCCGCCCTTAAACGGTTTTAAGCCATCTGTGGACTTTCTGTTCGAGTCGTGCGCACGAGTGTATGGCTCGAACTGTCTTGGCGTCATTTTAACAGGAATGGGAAATGACGGAACCAAGGGGTTAACGTTGATGCATCAGGTAGGGTGTAAAGTGCTGGCTCAAGATGAAAATACATCTATCGTATATGGTATGGCTCGTGAGGCTGTCAGGGCCGGAGCGGTAGATGAAGTTCTTCCTCTCGACAGAATAGCACCTCGAATTGTTGAGCTGGTGAACACTTTATGAGCGATCTCTCGCTACAGGAATACAAAATTCTGGTTGTGGAGGATAGTCCGACACAGGCAGAAGCTTTGCGTTCCCTGTTGGAGGTGTATGGCGCCGATGTCGTAGTCGAGAGGTCGGGCGAAGATGCGCTGGCTGCAATATCCCGCGATAAATTCGATCTGGTAATGACTGATATTATCATGCCGGGGATGAGCGGATATGAATTGTGCGGCGCTATCAAGCAAAATCCGGCACTGAAGAATCTTCCAGTTGTTCTTCTTACAAGTCTGACCGATCCACAGGACAATATTCGTGGATTGGAGTGTGGAGCGGATAACTACATTACCAAACCATACGATGAAAATCGTCTGATTGAGCGGTTGCATCATGTGTTTGCTGCAAAGGCAGTTCGCGATCTGGAAGAAAATGGCTCGGATGCTAATAGGGAGATGAGCATTACCTTTCTCGGAGAGCCATTTGTAATTCGTTCGGATAAGGGACAGATTCTGGATTTCCTGGTCTCCAGTTTTGAAGACTTGGTAAAAACCAATGAAGATCTAAGGAAGAGTGAATCTGAACGAGCTCAACTCTACAACAGAGAAAAGAGTGCCAGGCTGGAGGCAGAGGCTGCCAATCAGGCCAAGAGTGAATTCCTGGCTGCTATGAGTCACGATCTTCGTACTCCTCTAAATGCAATTGGTGGCTATGCATCTCTGCTGTCGGATGGTATTCAAGGCCCAGTCAACGAAGCACAAAGATCTTATTTAGAAAGAATTCGTAGAAACCAGGCTCACCTTCTGTCTCTCGTGAACGATGTTCTTAACTTCGCAAGAGTTGAACGAGGACAGGTCTCTATATCTATGACTGATATTCCGGTTTCGAGAATAGTTACGGATGTAAAAGCTATGACAGAGTTGCAGGTTGCAGCTAAAGGGCTGTCATATGAAATAGATGGCATTGAAGGGCTTATGGTAAATGCCGACAGAGAACGTTCTGAACAGATTTTAATGAATCTGCTCACCAACTCAATAAAATTTACGCCGACCGGTGGAAAGATAAGGTTGAGTGGTAAAGCAGATGGGGACTTCATCGTTCTGAGTGTATCAGATACCGGTATTGGAATTCCACCTGAAAGGATAGAGTCAATATTCGATCCATTTGTACAGGTAAACTCGAGCAGGGCTACCGAACAGCAGGGCGTAGGACTTGGCCTCGCAATAAGTAAAAACCTGGCAAAGCTAATGGGCGGCGACCTTACCGCTAAGAGTGAATTGGGTAAGGGTTCCACGTTAATGTTACGCCTGAAACGCTCCGATACTTAAAAGCATTGGACTGAGAAATAGAGTATTATTCTCTCGTCTTTTATGGGGTTGCAATTTATTTATTGCAGCTAAACACCACTTCAAATAATCATAATGAACCTCTCTAAGTACTTACGATTCGCAGCAGTATTAGCTCCTGTTGCACTAATGTCTGTTGCCGCATGTAGCGATAGTACCGGTCCTTCAGACGGAAAGAAAATTACCAGACAGGAGCGGGAGAAGTTAACAGAGGTCTTAAGTAACCCGGATGTAATGTCTGCTCTCATGGGTGGTTCAACACCGGCAGCTGGCTATGGTGTTATCGTTTCCACTTCGGTTAAGGAAATAGGCTCTCTTTCCGTAGAGGAGCCAAACGCTCCAGCGAACTATATACTGGGTGGTGGTATTAGAGCTGCCGTAGGAGTTGAGCCAGGTGTCTCCGGAACCTACAGGGCGTTTGCTTCCCAGATAGACATCAAATTTTTCCCTGAAGGCGGTTCTTCAGCAGCAGAAAGATTCCAGTGGAACGGTGTTATTGCTATCGATAACTTAAATACCCCAACTCGTATTATATCTGCAGGCGCAGTAAACATTAATGTTGATGCACCAGCGATGCCAGCCGAAGTAGCTTTAACATCTACAATGTCCGATGAAGCCTGGTTTGGATCTGGTACATTTATTCGCATGACTGGATCTGAAGTTGATGCAGTTTACCACTCAACATCTGGTGGGATCAGCTTCACAAATGCAACTGCAAGTGGTAGCACAGGCTGTGGAATCGGAATGAGCGCTGTCCCTGGAGTTCGTAGCTGCTCGTTTGCATATGGTTCAGCTGATGTTGCTTTCAACTTTATAGCAAAGCACACTTCATCTGCTGCAACTGTTACTATTCCGATCGTAACGGCAAAGGTGCCTAACGTAAAGTTCTCAGTTTCTTTAGAGCAGGATTAACTGGTTGATACAAGAAAAAGGGGGCAGCTCTAATGAGCTGCCCCCTTTTTTTCTTGCTGTAGAACTAAAAAAGACTATTCTCCCACCACTAGCAAGTACGTAAAACTTAGTGGCCGGAATTTACAGGCTGGCTGGCAACTGGCCTTATTGGATCCATAGGATCGATATAAAGGGTTTTGTGGAGCCAGAAGATTCCCCCAGCAGTAGCAACGGCCAGGGCAAGAACGGCTACAAGAGGGACTAAGCCACTCCCTGGGCCGGTTACATTTTCCTTTGATTCTTGCATCTGTCAAATATAGATAGTTTTCTGACGCTAGCCACCCATATTGCTTCTAATGGGTTTGCTGTGTTGCTTCAGATTGAAGTAAGTGAGAAGAATTCGGAGCTGAGAGGGCGGTTTCTGCCACTTTAACTGTCTGAAAGTATAGCACGAACCGTGTGCCAAAGTCCGTTGAACTGTCTACAGTGATGTGGCCACCAATATCATTAATAATGGTCTTAATGGTCGCCAGCCCAAGTCCGGTGCCCTGGCCATCCTTCGTGGTGTAGAAGGGTTCAAATGCCCGCTCCATAACAGTGGAAGGCATCCCAACACCGTTGTCGAGCACCGTAAGGGTGACATAGTCCCCGTTGGGAATCGGCATATTTGGGCTGTCCCCAATAGGAGACACAATCTTTCTATCTGTTTTCAGGGTCAGTTTGCCGCCCTGAGGCATGGCGTCTCTCGCGTTTACTGCGAGATTCATTATTACCTGTTCTATTTGAACCGGATCCGCTCTAAAAAAGCCGATATCGGTCCCAAGGCTGGTCTGAATCTCGATTTGAGTACCAACCATACTGGAAAGTACTCTTTTGAGACTGATGACCATATCGTTTATATGGATCGGCTTGGTGGATACTTCAGATTCATACTGGCGACGGCTGAATCCAAGAAGCTGTTTTGTCAGTGATGTTGCTCTATCAGTTGCATCTTTTATCTGCAGGAGCTCCTCTTGTAAGGGATTGTTATCCTGTAGAGACTGCTGAAGCAGTGAGACATTGCAACTAATTACGGTTACGAGATTGTTGAAATCGTGTGCGACTCCGCCGGTCATCCTTCCTAAAGCCTCGAGCTTTTGCGCATCACGGAGCATTTCCTGTGATTCCTGTAGCTCCCTCTGCAACTGGGATGTACGTAGCTCAATATCTTTTGCGTGAGCTTTTTTCAGCCGGATGATGAAAAACAGAAGGCCCAGCAATATAAAGCTGGCCGCAAAGATCAGATAATATGTGCCAGGGGTCAATGAGTTCACGGCGTCGGTCGCTGGATACGGGGATCCAGTTTTATATCAGTACCTGATATGACGGTATCAATCGCAATTTTCAGAGTGATCATTTTATGAGACGTTCCAAGCATTAAGTCGATGTCTGCGGTAAGTAGTTAGATAAAGTGTCTCATTTTATTTGATCATCTAAAGTAAACGTATGTTTTCTTTTGCGGCAAGGGTAGATGTTCATAAAACGAACGATCCAGCCTCACTTATGTAACATCGTCTCTGGAGGCGCAGGACGTGCAAGGTTAAGAGCTACAAAAGGTTTTGATGTTTTGAGAGCCTTATGCACTAACCCACAAAATTAGGATTTGTGAAGAATATACGACGATTCTTGCGCGGAAAGACCCAGCAGCCCGCTGTAGCTGCGGTGCCGAACAGGATGGCTGGCCCCATTGGAGGGGAGGTTTTAGGTCCTGAATTGTTGCTGGCTCAAGCCAGACGAGTAGCGAGACGGCAGGTCATTCAGGTCAATCAGTCCCGAGACTTCCCTTCTGGAAAGGGGCCGCTTCTAAAGAGATTAGAAGAAAGTTCTGACATCCTCCTGAGCATCACTCGTAAACTCGCGGAAGCGTCTGCTCGAGGAGTTGATATCTCCTCCGCGGGTGACTGGCTGCTGGATAATCACTACATAATTCAGGAGCATATTCGCGATATTCGAACCAGCCTACCCGGAGCATATTACCAGGAACTGCCCAAACTCGTAGCTGGAGGACTAACCAACTATCCGCGTGTGTACGAACTCGCTCTGGAGTTAATCGGTCACACAGAGGGGCGTTTAGATCTAGCCAATATCTCGCCCTTTGTTACGGAATTTCAAAGAGTTGCTCCACTGCGGTTGGGGGAGTTGTGGGCGATTCCAACCATGTTGCGTCTGGGCCTCATTGAAAATGTCAGGCGTATGGCGCTCAGGACAGCCGAACGGTTGGCCGAAGTGGAGCTGGCTGATCAGTGGAGTGAGCGCCTACGAATGGCGAGCACTTCAAATGAAAAGTTAACGGAAGAGCTGGGGCATTTTGTAAATCAGCACCCACCTCTTACTCCAATATTTGTAGCAAGGTTTCTTTCTCAGATACGCAGCTACCAGACTAGTTTTGCACCACTGGTCTGGATTGAACAGTGGATAGCTGAAGATTCTTTAACAGCTGAAGATGCCGTAACGCGATCGAATAGACGAATTGCGATTACGCAGGTTAACATAACCAACAGTATCAACAGCTTGCGGGCAATTGCAAGGCTGGATTGGAAGCAGTTTATAGAAGAACACAGTACTGTTGAAAGGATTCTGAGACAGGACCCCTCCGGCAAGTACGGATCAATGACGTTTGGATCGAGAGACTCCTATCGTCACGTAATTGAACTGCTATCCAAGCGATCTCAATATGATGAAGATGCGGTTGCAAAGTTGGCTATTGATCTGGCTGCAACTAGTGATCCGTTGTCGGTCAGGAGTCATGTCGGGTATTGGCTTCTGGACGACGGAAAGTTTGAGCTTGAGAAGATTGTCGGATACAGGTTGAGTGCGCGAGAAAATATATATAGGTGGGCACTAAAACATCCTAGCGCGGTTTACTTTAGTGCACTTGTATTGGTTATGATCGTTGCGCTGGCGATCTCTGTATCCGCTTTTAGTGCAGTGTTAGGTTCGTCAGCATGGATGCTAGTAGTCCTGCTTCTGATTCCGGCTAGCGAAGTTTCTGTTGTTACAGTAAACCAGCTTGTTACGCTGCTAGTAAGGCCCAAAACATTACCCAAGATGCAATTGTCGGAGGGTAGTATACCGGATGAAGATTCCACGGTTATTGTTGTTCCAACTCTGTTCGGTAGTATCGCATCGGTGCATGAAGCATTGGAACATATCGAAGTTCAGTACCTGGCAAACAAAGATCCTAATATAAAGTTCGCCATACTTAGCGACTTTACAGATTCCAAGAGCGAACGCACTGCTTTGGATGAACACATTACCAGGTCTGCAATTCGAGGTATCAAAGCATTAAATGAGAGGTATGGAAATATCTTCTCACTGTTGCATAGAGCGCGGAGCTGGAACGAATCCGAGGGTGTGTGGATGGGATGGGAGCGCAAGCGGGGAAAGCTTGCGCAACTGAATAGATTGTTGCAAACAGGAGATTCCACCCCGTTTGTAGTAACTGAAGGGGATATAGAATCTTTAGTTGGGCTAAAGTATGTGATTACGTTGGACTCGGACACGGTGTTGCCCCGTGGAGCTGCGCATTTGATGATTGGTGCAATCACGCATCCATTAAATCGTCCGGTCTACAATGAAGCGAGTCGTACTGTCACCCGTGGATATGGGATTCTTCAACCTCGTGTGGGTATTGCACTGACAAGTGCGCACCGATCAAAGTTTGCCGCAATACACTCAGGTCATCCTGGAGTTGATCCCTATACTACAGCAGTTTCAGATGTGTATCAGGATCTGTATGGCGAGGGGAGTTTTACAGGCAAAGGCATCTATCATGTAGAAACATTCGAACGATCCACACATGGTCGTTTTCCTGAGAATACACTGTTAAGTCATGACCTTATAGAAGGGAACTACGCACGTGCCGGTCTGCTGACAGATGTTGAAGTTTATGATGATTATCCAAGCAGATACTTATCGTTCACTCGACGTAAACACAGGTGGATACGTGGTGACTGGCAGATTGTGGGATGGCTGAAGGACAGAGTGCCAGGGCCAAAGGGTACCGAAAGAAACAGGCTCAACAGCATATCACGTTGGAAAATATTTGACAACCTGAGACGTTCTCTTGTAGAGATGTCCCAGCTGTTATTGCTCTTTGCTGGCTGGTTCCTGCTCCCAGGATCTGTGCTTAGATGGACTATTCTTGCTGCTATATACGTAGCTTTCCCATGGATTCTGTCAACAGTGGTTGGGCTTCTGAGGCCGCCGCTGGATCAATCCTGGAGAGCGTATTACTCTGCTGTACTTGGTGATATTGCAACAAATGCTCAGCAATTTGCACTTACTATAGCATTTCTTCCGCATCAGGCAGTTGTTTCAGGTGATGCAATTCTTCGCACGTTATATAGAATAAACATATCCAGGAACAGATTTCTGGAATGGCAGACGGCTGCTCACGTTGAACGTGCCATGAAAGATGGAGCAGATAAAGAAGCGTATAAAAGGATGTGGCCAGCTGTATTGATTGGCGTATTTGCGATAGTATATGCTGCTGCACTGGTATCGGTAGAACATGATTCAAGTACGGTCGTTATAGGAATACTGGTAGCCACTCTTCCGCTTGGTTTTGTATGGGTGTGGTCACCGAAGCTGGCTACTGCTCTTAGTGCACCTGCAATACCAGGCGAGCTGAAACTATCCGAATCGGAACGTGAAGTCATAGCTCGTTATGCCAAGCTGCATTGGAAATACTTCGATACTTTCGTATCAGAAAGAACTAACTGGCTGGCACCGGACAACTTTCAAGGCACTCCTGAGCCTCTGGTCGCCTATAGAACATCGCCTACCAATATGGGACTACAGCTAATGTCCGTGATCAGTGCTGCTGATCTGGGTATTATTACAGTATCTGAGATGGTAGACAGGCTCGATAAGATATTTAACACATTAGCAAAGCTACCACGACATAACGGCCATTTTTATAACTGGTATGATATTGAAGAGCTGACTGTTCTTGAGCCCGCATATATATCAACTGTCGATAGCGGTAATATGGCTGGGCATCTTGTAGCGGTTAAGCAGGCTTGCATCGAGCGGCTACGCGAAATTCAACCAAAAACTACAGAATTTGAAGTTGAAGGGCGTTCGTTGGCGGATGGTCTTGTTGCGGCTTCATCTCGTGATCAATCAAGAGGTACTCTCCCACCGGCAGAAGATGAAGACTCATTGAATGACGATGAATTGGCGCGCAGCCTTAAGAAGCTGGCCGATCTTGCATTTCAGTATGCAATGGAGATGGATTTCAGATTTTTATTTGATAATCAGAGAAAACTTTTTTCGATCGGATATAACACCGCTGCGAATACATACGATAATTCATACTATGATTTGCTAGCATCAGAATCCCGCCTTACATCGTTTATTGCTATTGCAAAGGGAGATATTGAAGTCGAGCACTGGTTTAAATTAGGTCGTTCGTTAGCTGAGGCTGCAGGGACTCGTGTTCTGGTTTCATGGAGTGGAAGCATGTTTGAGTATCTGATGCCTCATCTGGTAACACGAAGCTATCAGTTTACTCTGCTTGATCAGACTGCCAAGGGGGCGGTTCGGGAACACATAGAGTATGGAATTCAAAAGGGTTCTCCATGGGGCATATCCGAATCGGCGTATAATGGCCGCGATAGAGCGATGGTGTATCAGTATAAAGCATTTGGAGTTCCCAGGCTTGCACTCAAGCGAGGGATGGGAAGCGACCTGGTTGTAGCTCCATATGCAACTGTACTGGCTATGCTGATTGAGCCTAGGCTGGCACTTAAGAATCTGAGTACTCTCGAGTCACTTGGTGCCCTCGGCTTATATGGATTCCGAGATGCTGTAGACTACACTCGTCCTGATGCCGAGTCAGACAAGGGAATAGTTGACAACTATATGGCGCACCATATAGGGATGAGTCTTGTGGCTTTAACAAACGCACTGCAGAGACAGATATGGCAGAGGCGATTTCATGCAGATCCATTGGTTCGCTCCAATGAACTGGTGCTGCATGAACGCATCCCTCGCAAGCTGGTTCTGCAGGAGAAAATAGATGTTACTCCAATACCAAAGTATACATCAGAGGCAGAACGGCCTTCTGTACGTGTAATCAATACTCCACATACAGCGCAGCCCAGGGTCAGCCTGCTTGGAAGTATCCCTAATGTTACCATGATCACAAATTCCGGAGGTGGATTTAGTCGTCATGGAGATATTGTTGTGACACGATGGAGAAGGGATACAACTCGCGATAATCAGGGTGAATGGATTTATCTTAAAGATGTATCTAGCGGTAGAGTGTGGAGCGCTTCTCACCAACCGATTGGTGTGGATGCAGATGAGTACAGTGTTCAATTTGGTGCTGATAAAGCACAGTTCAATCGGAGAGACGGGTCAATAAAGACACAGATGGATGTTGTTGTTTCATCCGATGATGCTGCAACCGTGAGAAGATTGACAATTACAAATACATCGCCATATGTTCGTGAAATAGAAGTGACGAGCTATGCGGAGATAGTACTACAATCGTTGGATGCAGATAGGCAGCACCCTGCATTTGGTAATCTTTTTATACAGACAGAATGGAGTGAAAAGAATTCAGCTCTTTTAGCTACTCGAAGGCTTCGTGCTTCCACCGAAAAACCTGTTTGGGCGGCACATGTTGTGTCCACAGGAGAAGAGCGTGTCGGTCCAATAACATATGAGACCGATAGAGCAATTTTCATAGGGAGAGGGAAATCGGTACGCCACCCTGAAGCTCTGGAGGATGGCGTTGAGCTTTCACAGACTGTGGGCGCGCCATTAGATCCTATATTTTCACTCCGAACCCGTCTTAGAATCATGCCTGGCAAGATGGCTCAGGTAAGCTTTACTACATTAGTAGCCGATACAAAGGATCGAGCCCTTCAACTTGCTGATTTTTATGACAATCCTTACAGCGCAAAGCGTGCGTTTGAGTTGAGTTGGGCGCAATCACAGGCTGAGCTGCGTGAGCTGGGAATCCCAGCGGCTGATGCAGCAATATATCAACAGCTTGCAGGTTATATTCTGTATCCGCACCCGAGATTGAGACCAACTGAGGAAGAGTTTTCGGCGAACAAGAAGGGGCAGCAGTCTCTGTGGCCACTTGGAATATCTGGTGATCTTCCGATTCTTCTTGCCACAATAGAAAGTAAGGACGGTTTGCCAAGCGTTAAGCAGCTGTTGCAGGCTCATCAGTATTGGCGTATCAAGGGGATTGCGTGTGATCTCATAATATTGAATGAGCATCCGCCATCTTATATACAGGATCTTTCAGATGAAGTACATGCCGCAATTATGGCATCTGGAGAATCTGTAATTATGGACAGACCTGGTGGAGTATTTCTTAGAAGAACCGATGTGATGAATGAAGAAGAAACTGCTCTTTTAAGATCGATGGCGCGTGTCCATATAGTATGTGACGGATTGGGTTTAGGTAGCTTGCTGGAACTGCCCGATCAGCGTGAGGATTTTGCAGGTCGCCTGGATGCTAAGGTTCAACCAAAGTACATAAGGCGCGTTGCTGGTTTGCGAATGCCGGATATAGAGGAGGATGGTGCCCCTAAAAATGGGTTTGGTCAGTTTAATGAAGATGGTGAGTATCAGATAACATTAAATAACACGTCTTTACCGCCATCTCCATGGTCAAACGTTGTTGCCAACAAGTACGGTGGATTTATTGTAAGTGAGTCTGGAAGTAGCTGTACCTGGGCAGGTAACAGCTTCTTCTATCGTTTAACTCCATGGCATAACGATCCCGTGCGTGATCCATGTAGCGATTGCATATATCTGAAAGATGAAGATACCGGTTATGTATGGACTGCAACTCCTGCCCCCGTGCGTGAACTGTCTGCATATACCGTTAAGCATGGTTTTGGATATTCCGAATTTATACATGATCACTCAGGAGTGTTGACAGAGTTATGCATGTCTATGGCGGTAGACGATCCTGTTAAGATAAGCCGTCTGAAAATCAGGAATAATACAAAAACAATTAAGCGTATTACAGTTACTAGTTACGTAGAGCTTGTGCTGGGTGTTTCGCGGGATATAAGTCAGCAGTATATACAAACGTCCTATAGTAAAGAGTTAGGGGCAATTTTAGGTCGAAACTATTTTGATGAGACTTATGCCAATAAAGTTGCTTTTTTAGCGATGAGTGGTGAGATACACAGCTATGGTGGCGATAGGCGTGCATTTATAGGAAGAAACGGTACGCCCGCAAGTCCGGCTGCCCTTGAGAAGCGCGTTTTGAGTGAGTCAGTTGGAGCAACGGTTGATCCATGTGCTGCTCTTCAGTCCGTATTTGTAATCGATCCGGATTCGGAAGTTGAAGTGATCGTTATACTTGGAGCCGGTGAATCATATGATCTGGCCCAGTCTCTAATTAAAAAATATCTGGACTGTGATTCCGTTAAATCTGAAATATCCAGTAGCGTTCAGCTATGGAAAGACCGACTGACAGCTTTTGTATTTGAAACTCCAGATGCCGAGTTTAATCAGATAAATAACGGATGGACATTGTATCAGGCATTGTCGTGCCGTATGTGGGGGCGTACTGCTTTGTACCAGTCCAGTGGTGCATATGGTTATAGAGATCAGCTACAGGATTGTATGGCATTTGTATACACTGATCCGGATCTGGCAAAGGAGCATATAATCAGAGCGGCGGGGCGCCAGTTTGTTGAAGGAGATGTACAGCATTGGTGGCACCCTCAGACTGGACGTGGAGTTCGCACCAGGTTTACCGATGATCTTGTGTGGCTACCATATGTAGTTGAACACTACATAAGTGTAACTGGAGATCAGTCAATCTTAGATGAAACTGCTCCATATATCACTATGAGGTTGCTAGAGCCACACGAACATGAGATATATGATCTACCGCATGACTCAGGCGAAGTTGGTACTATAAAGGATCACTGTATCAGAGCCCTTGTAAAAGCTTCAACATCCGGTCGACGAGACCTGCCTCTTATTGGTTGTGGAGACTGGAACGACGGATTCAGTCGTGTCGGTATCGAAGGCAAGGGTGAAAGTGTTTGGCTTGCGTGGTTTTTAATTACTACGCTAATCAAGTTTGCAGATCGCCTTGCAATAGTTGGCTTAAGTAATGATTACAAATATCGCGATACATTTTTACAGCAGGCAGAAAAGTATCGTCGAGCGGTAGAAGCAAATGGCTGGGACGGTGCCTGGTATACCAGAGCTTTCTTTGACGACGGTTTTCCATTGGGATCGCACACTAGTGATGAGGCCAAGATAGATGCCGTTGCGCAGAGCTGGAGTGTAATATCAGGAGCTGGTGATTATGATCGTTCACTCCGAGCGATGCATTCCCTTGAGCAGCATCTTGTCAGGGAAGACGGTCGCTTGATAATGCTGCTAACACCACCATTTGATAAGACCAATCACGATCCAGGATATATAAAAGGGTATCTGCCTGGTGTGCGTGAAAATGGTGCACAATACACACACGCAGCCCTTTGGGCTGTACTCGCGCGCGCAATTCAGGGTGAAGGTGATAAGGCTTTCCGCCTGTATCAGATGATCAATCCGCTAACACATACCAGAACCGTTGAAGATGTTGACCGTTATAAAGCGGAGCCATATGTAGTTGCTGCTGACGTTTATACTGCTGAAGGCCATCTTGGTCGAGGTGGCTGGACATGGTATACCGGTAGTGCCAGCTGGATGTTTCGTGTTGCTCTGGAATCCATCGTCGGATTTAAGAAGAAAGGGAATTCTTTTACTGTGGCTCCAAGTATTCCGTCAGTGTGGAAGCAGTTCCGCCTGGGTTATCGATTCGGATCCACAACATACAATATAGAAATAAAAAATCCGGATGGTTTGCAGTCAGGTGTACGGTCGGTTTCAATTGATGGAAAGGCTTTGCCAGATAAAACAGTTCGTATTGTAGATGACGGTAAAAGCCATGTTGTTGAGGTGATGATGGGGCATGGATAACACCTGAGTGTCTTTTACGGAATTAGATGATATGCTCCAGGCGCTAACAAAACTTATAGTAGCCAGGTATCCGGTTGTACATGAGAAACTGGCAGTATTATTCGCATGAATGTAGTTTGTATACAGATTATGCCATTTGACTTAACGATAAATTACATATGAAAAACACGCAGCTCTGGATTATAGATCAGATATCAGATGAAATCGTTAGCGTCGAAGTGGATGGGGAGCGCCATATCACTATACCTCGCGAACTATTTCCTAAAAGGATAAGAGAAGGAGAGGTATACAGATTCCAGTCTGCAGAGAAGAGTGGAAAGATCTCTATGTCTATCAGTAGAGATAAGGAGTTCGAAATAGAACAGCTGGAGCGTTCTAAAGAACAGGTCTCTAAAAAGTCGGACTGGGATAAGGGTGGTGATATAGTGCTGTAGTGTTACGTGGCCAAGGCATCAAAGTGCAAAAGTGCGGTAAACAAAAAAAGCCTCTCTGATAATTTGCAGAGAGGCTTTTCTGAAAACTGGTTTGACCGCCATTACGCCTAACAACAACTACTACGTCGCAACCAGTTTGGCCGTGTTATGCTTCATTCAGCTCGGCAGCTTATGTCTCAACCCGCTTGGTCTCGCTATACATCAACCAGCTTTGCCGCCGTTGCACAACTAACAGCAAGCTTTATTTCTTGGTAACACGAAGTGCGATACGTCTGTTCTGAGCACGACCTTCTTCGGTGCTGTTATCAGCAACTGGATGTGCATCTCCATACCCCTCTGAAGCGAGCCTGTTGGCCGCAATCCCTCTATCGATTAACCCTTGTTTAACTGCATTGGCTCGATCTGTTGAGAGGTTTTTATTGACCTCCGCACTGCCCGTATTGTCGGTGTAGCCGCCAATTTTGATGTTAACATTTGGGTAGGCCTTCAACATAGCCGCGATGTTATCGAGCTGTTCGTTCGATTCACTTGTGAGTGTTGCGACACCAGTTTCAAAGTTGAGGCGGTCAAAGTTAAACCACATTGTATCGCTAACCGGCATCGACTTATTATCGATAAAAGCAATAACTTTGGATTCAATGCCATTCTCTGGAACTCTGAGAGTCGACCCGTCCGGGAGTTTACGTTCTACTGAGGCACCCAGTTTCGCCCATGCATCCTTCACGGAGCTGCCTACATCTTCAACCATTGCTTCACCGCGCTGCGCTAGTGAGTCAGCAGTCGCAGATACGTCGCCACTTACAGTACCTGTGTCGGCGTTACGACAAGATCTCCACGAAAAAAGTGCCACTATGATCAATACAATGATCAGAATCCAACGCATCATACCGCCTCCAATTGAGCAAGATAGAAAGTAGGGTGTCTCACGGGTATTTACCGACCAGCCAGCTTTAGCTGGACTCGCTTTAGCCGGAGTCTACGGTTGTTTGAGGGAAGCAAAATCCAAGCCGAACAGTTGTTTTGTTAAAGACTGTATGGCAAATATTCTACATTTGTGTTACTTAAGACATGGGGAGTTTCGCTGGAATTCGTCCCGATCTCAAAATCAAAGCTACAATGATAGGAACAAGATGAACTTACCGATTATAACTCGATTAGACCGTCCCGTCAGTGAAGTCTATGATCACATCTTAGGCCCTGAGAACGCTGAGATCACGTTAGTGGAGTATGGAAGTTATGACTGTAGAGAATGTAGAATTGCGAACGAGAGAATAGCGGATATTAGGGACAAGTTTGGAGATCGACTCCGTTATGTGTTTAGACACCGCCCTCTACCAGGGAGCGAAATTGCCCAGCGTGCAGCCGAGCTGGTTGAGCAGGCTCCCGATGTTGACTCGTTTTGGAGGGCTCATCTTACCCTGATGACACGGTCCGATCACCTATTGGAGGAGGATCTTCAGGTGGTCGCGGATGATTTTGGGGTCAGCCTTTCACCTCCGCCGGAGCAGGCGGAAAAGGCCAGGCATGCTCAGGAGCATGTAGAAGCCGACAAAATCAGCGCACGCGCTAGCGGAGTACGCTTTACTCCCACTTTCTTCATTAATGACAGGCGATACGATGGTCCCTGGGATCAGCTATCGTTTGCCGATGAGATGCTTGGCAGCCTTGGGCACAGGGTTAGAAGCGCGGCGCTGGACTTTGTGAGTTGGGCGCCATCAACAGGTGTGCTTTTACTGGTCGCTACCGTTCTGGCGATTGTGGTTACAAATACTGCGTTCGGTACGGGATTCCTGAACTTTTGGACACAGTATGCCGGTATCTCTTTTGGGAGTGGCGACTTTAGGCTGTCGCTGCAGCATTGGGTCAACGATGGGCTCCTTACAATCTTCTTCCTGGTTGTGGGGCTTGAGATAAAAAGGGAGTTCACCACTGGGAGGCTGTCCCGGATACGGTCTGCCGCGATGCCTATAGCTGGGGCAATTGGTGGGATGGTTATTCCAGCCATAGTATATAGAGTGTTGGTGGGAACCGGGAGTTGGGATCATGGGTGGGGGATTCCAATGGCCACAGATACAGCGTTTGCAGTCGCTCTCATAGTTATGTTGGGATCTCGAGTGCCGGTGGAGTTACGTATCTTTCTTACAGCTGCAGCTATTGTAGACGATATTGGTGCTATAATCGTGGTTGCCCTATTCTACTCAGGAGAACTCAGTACCAACTACTTATTGGGAGCGGCAGCACTTTTGGGCCTACTGATCATGATGAATAAATCAGGGGTCTACAGAGTAGTGCCTTATGTAATAGTTGGAGTAGTGCTTTGGTTTTTCATCTTGCAAAGTGGATTGCACGCTACCTTGGCGGGGGTGTTGCTGGCAGTTCTTATCCCGACGCGTCCACCTCCAAATCTCCATGCACTCATGACACAGATTGGATCTATAGTGCGTGCCGAAACAAGGCCTGGAGATAATGTACTCAAACATGGGTTGTCAACACCCGCGCTACGTGCCCTGGATGCCATACATGACCGTATAGAGTCGCCTGCAGACAGAGTACTTAGGCACGTAGAACCATGGTCAAGCTACGTAGTTCTTCCTGTTTTTGCCCTCGCAAACGCAGGAGTTATGATCTCGTGGGATGTGTTTTCGGGACATGAGCCACTTATGATTGCGATTTTAGTCGGTCTGGCGGTTGGAAAGCCAATTGGTATGTTATTGGTAACTGCACTGGCAGTTCGTTTAGGGCTCGCAGAAAAACCAGATGATTATAGCTGGTTTCAACTCTTTGGAGCTGGAAGTTTAGCCGGTATTGGTTTCACCATGTCATTGTTTATTGCAGGCCAGGCATTTCCCAGCGATGCAGACTTTGCAGCCGCAAAAATCGCAGTCTTTGCCGCTTCTGTTTTATCTGCAATACTTGGCGTGACACTGCTCTGGGCCGGATCTAGGACTTCACCATCTTCAGAACAAGATTTATAAATGCAAGAGTGGCAGGTGATCTTTCATATGCTCGCCACACCATCTCAATAGCACTTTGAGCTAGCGGTGAATCTATGGGTTTGTATACAACATCATTCCAACCCATCTTTATAACAGAGGCTGGTACAATTGTTACTCCAACTCCAGCCTCTACCAGGCTGACTGTAGTGTAAAGCTCTCTGCTTTCCTGGACTACATGGGGTCTGAATCCGGCTTCTCTACAGACAGCAAAAACTTGTGAATACAGCCCAGGAGCTACATCTTCCGGAAACAGAACAAAGTTGTCGTGCGACAGATCCTTCAGGTCGATGTGTTCGTTTGAAGCAAGTGGATGTCGTCTGTTGATTGCTATTATAAGTGGTTCTTCTATAACAGTGTGTGTTTTAAGAGAGCCGTCGTGTTTAGGCTGGCGACCAAACCCAACATCAATGTCGCCGGCATAAAGTGCAGTAAGTTGTGGGCCGGTGGACATCTCTCTTAGAGCGAGATGAACATCTGGAAACTGGCTTCTGAACTCCCGTATGTGCGCGGGAAGCGATTGGAACATGACCGAGGCTGCAAAGCCCACTGTTACTGTTCCGCGTTCACCTCGACCTACCTCCTGAGCGTCAGCTACTGCAGCATTTAATTGAGCGATCGTACGTTTTGCGCTTTCCAGGAACACCTTTCCGGCATCAGTAAGCGCAACCTGTCTACTCGTACGGGTGAAAAGCTGTGTGTCCAGTAAAATCTCAAGCTTCTGAATCTGCTGGCTGAGTGGTGGCTGGGCGATGCCGAGACGGGCCGCAGCTCGTCCGAAGTGCAGCTCTTCAGCAACTGCCACAAAGTACCGGAGATGCCTAAGCTCAATATCACGATTGATATTCATAAGATATTAATATATAGCCTCCTGCATATTTGACGTATAGAAGGCCCTCGGGTATCTTACGGAATACCAACCATCCACATGTAGGAGTTACTGGAATGTCCGCTACAGCTGCAGCCCCGGAAGTGGTGAACGATACGTTCCCAATCAACGGCACAGATTATATCGAGTTCTACGTAGGTAACGCTAAGCAGGCTAGCGTATACTATAGAAGTGCTTTCGGTTTTAACCTAGTTGCTTATCGTGGCCCTGAAACTGGCACACGTGACAAGGCCAGCTATGTTCTTCAGCAGGATAAAATCCGCTTGATTCTTACTACACCAATTCGTTCCGAACTCAGCGACGAAGCTAAAGTAATTGCAGATCACATTGCTTTACACGGGGACGGTGTAAAAGACATGGCCTTTTGGGTCGATGATGCCCGTGATGCGTATGCAAAGGCATTAGAGCGTGGTGCGGTTGGTGTTCATGAGCCAAAAGTTTTCACGGATGCTGATGGTGAAGTCGTAATTGCAGCTATCAGGACTTACGGTGAAACAATTCACTCATTGGTCGAACGCCGTAACTATAAGGGTGCTTTCCTGCCAGGTTTCAAAGCCGTTGATCCTCACTATAACCCTGAGAGCGTCGGGTTAAAGTATGTAGATCACTGTGTTGGAAACGTAGAACTCGGAAAGATGAACTACTGGGTTGAGTTTTATGCAAACGTCCTTGGCTTCCGCAACCTTATCACATTCGATGATGAAGACATCAGCACCGAGTATTCATCCCTCATGTCCAAGGTTATGGCAAATGGCAATGATAGAATCAAGTTGCCAATCAATGAGCCGGCTCCTGGCAAGAAGAAGTCACAGATCGAAGAATATCTCGATGCATATCATGGCCCTGGCGTGCAGCACCTTGCACTTGCAACCGATAATATTATCAAGACCGTAACAGACCTTCGCGACCGCGGAGTAGAGTTCCTGTCTACACCAACATCTTATTATAAAGATCTCCAGGATCGTGTTGGTAAGATTGATGAGCCGCTGGATGTGTTGGCAAGCTTAGGCATTCTGGTCGATCGTGATCCGGATGGATACCTTCTGCAGATCTTTACAAAGCCAGTTCAGGACCGCCCAACATTATTCTATGAAATCATTCAGAGAAAGGGTGCCAAGAGCTTTGGTAAGGGTAACTTCCAGGCGCTGTTCGAAGCGATTGAGAGAGAGCAGGAGTTGAGAGGGAACGTGTAAGCAGCCTTAATAGGCAAGTACATCGTGTCATGTAAAAGTGGTGACGGTCTGATTGATCGTCACCACTTTTTGTTTTTGCTTTGCTGTATGTTGAGCTGATCTCAGCGTAGTTATAGCTATGGCTGCGTCTGTAGGAACTAATGGTTAGATGTTTCGGCCTCTGCGAAACCGATTTAACACCCTCGTTGATTGGCTTTCCTGTCGCTACGGCCATTCATATTCTCCGTTCCTCTTGAAACACTAACTGTGTATCCGCTCTGGGCAGTTCCAGGAGACATAATTGTAATCGTGCCATTTTGATCCGTGCGGTACCATGGAATATCATTATGCTCCAAAAGCGACTTGGTCTGATCGTGAATATGACCATAGTCATTTGAATCTGCCAACGAAACTATAATTTCTTTAGGCCTTGTGGCTCTTAAAAACTGAGTCGTTATTCCATTGCAGCTGCCATGATGATTTGCTTTTAATATGTCTACCTTCATGCCAGGCTTAAATGCGTAACCAGTTCTCGAGTAGTATGAAGTGGCATTCTTTTCAGCGTCACCCGAGAACCACATGCTGAACGATGCTGAATCGGCACCCACAAGTTTAACGGCAACACTTCTGTTGTTCTGAGAGCGATCAGATTTGAGAGGCTTCATTATATGAAGCTTCGACCCGCCCTTTAAGGTGACTGTGCATACAGCAGATCCATTGCCGCACGGGTCGTCCGTGCTGCGATAAATCAATGAATCGCGCCGCATGCGCGAAATGATTGAATCCCGTAAAATTCCAAGTGTAATTGCTGGAGCCGGGTCCTTGTTTTCAAAGATGTATCTGATTTTTATGTTGCGTCTGGAATCGAATAGCGCACGCAAACCATTGTAGTGATCATAGTGGGCATGCGAAATGATTACTATATCGATAGTTGTGTTGTTGAGTCCGAGGGAATCAAGTAGACGCCCAAAGCGTGGAACGTTTGGGCCTCCGTCAATAATCACACGACTATCGCCGTTTCTTATGTAGGTTGCGTCTCCCTGTCCAACGTCTAAAAGACGAACTATTGTGGCAGGCGCAGGTAGATCCTCAACGTCAGGTGCTGGTGCGTTGGGATTAGAAATAGTGGATGTAAGATATGCAAATGCCGCAAGGGCTGCGGCTCCGATGGCCGTAATTAGTGCGCGAGACATTACGGTATAAAGATATAAGGTATGGTCCTGTAGGAGGATAGAAAAGAACGTCTGAACTTATCAGATTGTTTGCTACTATCCTGAATTTGGTTCGTTTTTTATAGTTGTCCTAGACACGTATTCTACCTCTACCCAATTCTTAGAAGTCGATGCATCATTAAATATGGTGTTCTCATCCCTTCGCTGTGGAAGATAGTTCGAATTTGATCATCAGCCGACTGATGGCCGATGATGAGACTGCGATAGTTGACCTATCTCGTGAGTATGGAGAGGAGTTGGGACTGGTTATTGTTAGCATTACGCGGTCTAAAGAATTAGCTGAAGATGCGTTGCAGGACACACTGATTGCTATTTGGAATCAAAGAGACAGGCTGGGAGAAGTACAGAATTTTCGTTCCTATCTTAGGACAATTGCACGGCGTCGTGCTATAGATCTGGTCAGAAAAGAGGCTTCCAGACGAGTGATCGAAGGCGCCGCTGCGGAGTCTGAGTTTATCATCACACCGTTTTATTCCAATGCTGGAGCTAATAAGGTGGATTCTCAGGATTTCAGCTGGCAAGTCCATGGAGTACTGAAAACCCTGCCCAAAAGATGCAGGGAAATATTTCTTATGCACTGGGTTGGAGGGCTG
Organism: Gemmatimonas phototrophica; assembly: GCA_040394885.1. Lineage (GTDB taxonomy): Bacteria > Gemmatimonadota > Gemmatimonadetes > Gemmatimonadales > Gemmatimonadaceae > Fen-1247. The sequence continues at coordinate 132,261 of JBEBRK010000009.1, read as the reverse complement.
AGTTATGGAGAAATCGCTGATACGTTGGAAATAGCGCGGGAGACTGTCCATAAACAGATGTATCGCGCGATGAAGGAAATTTCAGCACGATTTAAGAAAATTTAAAAAAAAATAGTAATCTGTTCCATGAAATAGCTTTGAGATACGACTGGTATACAAAGCCATGAAAAGATTTGATTCCGAAGAAGGCCTAGAGCTGCTAACCCAATATTTTAGTGGGGATCTCGATCCATGTGAGCGGGAGGAGGTTCTGCACAAACTATCGAAACTCAATGATGGTGAGGCGTTTTTGGATGTGTATCTCAGAGGGAAAGATGAGGTGGCAAACTACGCCAGCCTGGACGAAGGGGAGATCTCTAACGTAGCTGCCAGAGCCATTCGCGCAATACAGGGATCTGTCGCCGAAGGTGATAAGTCGCTGACGAAACTTTCAAATTCCAAGACAAGTGGAAAGTATGGGGCAAAAATCTACGCTTTAGCACTTGCAAGCGTCGGTGTAGTAGTGCTCATGTCATTGAATCTGAAGGATCAATTTTCAATCACCCCAGCGAAAGTAGTAGAGGAAGATGTCATATATACCACACGATCGGGTCAGCAGACCACGGTTTCGCTACCTGATGGAAGCATGATTCATCTTGGTGTGGGCAGTGAGCTAAATGTCCCCCATAATTACAAAGATGGAAATAGAAAATTAGCTCTGAAGGGGGAGGCATTCTTTGAAGTCATCCATAAGAGTACATCTCCATTTACGGTAAAATCCGGCGACATAGAAACCCGAGTTTTAGGGACAAAATTCTCTGTTCGGAACTTTCCTGAGGATTCTGCGGTGATCGTATCAGTTGCGGAAGGAAGAGTGGAGTCCGGCACTCAGATACTTAACGCTTTACAGCGAATCTCTTTCAATACAGATGGACGAATACGTCGTAGTGTGGTTCAAAGAGAGGATGTTGAAATAGCTACTGGCATATTGACGGTTACGGATATGCCGCTATCACAATCTATTCCGAAGTTAAATAGGTGGTATAACATTCAACTCGAGGTGGGAGATGAGGAAATGAATGATTGGCGTCTGTCAGGGGAATTCAGGAGAGAGAGTACGTCTAGTATCCAATCCATGCTGGAACTGGCGCTTGGAGTAAGAATCCTATCCGTAGGTGATAAACTTGTTTTATATCCAAGGTCTTAAAATGCTTCATCAAATTCATATAACAGCGATGATAAGGATAGTTATAGTGGTGGGTATCCTGTGCATGCCGGTAGTTGGTTTTGGACAGGGAAATGGTAGAATTGGCCCGGGATCGGAGCAGGGTGATGTTGGTCTATTGGGACAATCCCCAACCACGGGCCAGAAATTGAACAAAAAAAAGGAACGTTCCGTAAAGATTAAGTTCAACATAAAGGATAGCGCGATAGGATATGTAATAACTCAGCTTGCAAAGATTTCGGGAAATCCTCTTGTTTTTAAACAGTCAGATTCGCTGTTTGCAAAAAAAATCAGCGTTGCCATTGATACGGATGATATTATGGCTGCTATGAAAACCACGCTCCGGGGAACGGGGCTCGTAGCCACACTCGGCAATGATGGTGAGACTATCGTTGTTGCGCAGCCATTAGAGCCTGTTAAGCAGGAACAAGTACAGAACAGTCAAAAGAGCATATCCGGTCGTGTTATGGATTCTGCGACGGGAAAGCCCTTGAGCGGAGCATCTGTAACACTAGTTGCTAAGAGATTAACGGCTACTACAGATGATAAAGGAGAGTTCAGGCTGACGGGAATAGAGTCGGGTGAGTATTCCATTACTGTAAGAATGTTCGGTTATAGGGTTATAAGCCGTACAATAAATATCGGTAATGAATCTACAACCAAGGCCGATTTCGTGATGACTTACATGCCCAATCAGTTGAATGAAGTTGTTACCTCTGCAACAGGAAGACAGATGCGCAGAGAGGTTGTCAATGATGTTACGAAGATAAATGTGGAGGAGGTTATTCGGAATAATCCGGTATCGACCGTAAGTGAGTTGTTAACAACTAGAGTCCCTGGATTGCACGCAGCAAAAACCTCTGGACAACCTGGAGATCCAACACGGATTCGTATTCGTGGTGTAAGTAGCATTAATACCTCTAATGAACCGATGATAATTGTTGATGGATTGGAGGTGCGAAATGAGGCTGGAGCTGCAAGTTCCAGTTATACAGGCAATGCATTATCACCACTGGATCAGATCGATGTAAACTCTATAGAGAGTGTCGAAGTTCTTAAGGGGCCGTCTGCTGTTGCGTTATATGGTAGTGATGCGGCAAATGGAGTTATTGTGGTCACGACAAAGAAGGGCATTCCGGGGACACACAGGTATAGTGCGGCAGTCAAGAAGGAGATGTCTACAATGCCAGGTGAATGGCCGCTGAACTACTTTGCGTGGGGGACATATCCTGCGACTGGACTAACAGAGCAGCAATGCTCACGCTCTCTTTGGGCCACAGCATTTCCCTGTGTTGTAGATAGTATCAGTGTTTATCAGATTCTTAATGATCCTCACACAACAACCCTGGGTAGAGGGAGTAAAGACCAGATTTCATTGGGATTTACAGGCGGGGCAAACGCCGTAAGATATTCGGTAACTCTATCATCGGATCAGGAGATAGGACTAACCAAATTGCCTGATGCTGATGTGGAGATGCTAAAAAGTGAAAATCAACAGGTTTCAGGCAGAGTGAGGCGTCCGCACCGACTAGGAAGAACAAGTGGAACTTCAAGATTTGATTTCGACGTTAGTACGATTACCAGATTAGGGTTGAGCGTTGGAGTCACTCATTCACAGAAATATGCGAGTCCCCTGAGTAGCTCCGGTGAGCGTGCAGGTGTGCTCCCTCCAGCGCGACAGGAGTTTGGGCCAGGAGGTGAACTTTTGCCGACTGGAAGCGGCCTATTAACTGGATCGGGCGGATTTCGTAACTTTAGAGAAAAGCAGGTTGATAGAGAACAGGGGCTACGCCTGGGCGCCGAGATCACATCGCTGTTTCGGAATTCATGGCATACTAGAGTAAGTGGAGGAATGGATCATCGCTCAACAAACGGAGAGAGGTCGTTGCCCAATGGAGCTTGCTATCGATCTATATCATGTAGTGGTGTCGCTTATGATACAGGTAGTATGCAATCCACTCTAGGTTCAGCAATACGATGGAATTCTGTTATTAACGTATCAGGGCAGCCGTTTGGACATAAATACTTAAGTGTTACGCCTGTTATCGGAATGAATTATACAAGATCATCTGAAAGGTCATACAGTGTAAGCGGCATTGGATTGCCTAAAGGCGCAACTTCAAGTGACGGTGCTTTTTTGCATACGTATAAGACATCTAACAACAACAGAAATACCCTCGGTGGCTATATTGAAGCGCGACTAAAGCTGGCAGATAGGCTGTGGATCCCGATTTCGCTTAGAGCTGATGGTGGGAGTGCGCTGGGTAGTTCTGTCATGCCTAAATTTCCCAAGCTTGGCTTTTCTTATGTAGTATCAGATAACCCATCCTTTGAACATATTCCCCTGTTGGGTAAGTTGCCGTCACTGAGAATTCGCACTGCCTTTGGTGTAGCAGGTAAACAGCCCTTAGGAGTTGAAAAGTACAGAACCTATAATAGCGGAGGTGGACTGTTTGGAGTAGGTAACCCCTATCTGATGCCGGAAAGAAGTTCAGAATGGGAGTACGGGTCCGAGGTTCAGGTGATTGACCATTCGCGTGGCAGTTTGAATGTAAACGCTACATTTGCACGAAAGACCACTAAAGACCTTTTAATTAGCGAAGATCTCCCTCCTTCACTAGGAGGATTTACACAACAGATAAATCTGGGGGACGTATCCAATAAGAGCGTTGAAATTGATATAGAAAGCTATCTGGACATTGGAATAGTCGTATGGAACTCAGGACTGTCGCTCACTCACGCGAGAAATAAACTTAATCGCCTTGGGGTAAATTACAATGAGAATATTACTGCTGCTGGATTAAATGGAGTTGTTAATAGACATGTAGTAGGCTATCCTGTCAGCAGTAGATGGACGCGACAGCTAATCAGTTATTCGGATAGAAATAATGATGGAATAATCGAAGCCGATGAAGTAGTTAAATCTGACAGTTTAGTATACGTAGGAGCACCATTTCCCAAGTTTCAGTTGAACACACATCAGCAATTAACTGTAAACTCGAGTCTGACTGTTTCTTCAGTGTTCTCATATGACCATGGTGTTACACAAAATAGAGGAGTGCCCACCTACCCCAGAACTAGTGCTGATCCATCTCTCCCTTTGGATGTTCAGGCATACTCAGCACATAGTAACTTGGCATATGTTCAAACCGTCTCGTCCCTAAGATGGAATAGTCTCCAGATATCTTATACAATTCCGAAGAGTTTGTCCTCACGACTATTAGGGAAACAAACTGCCTCCATATCAGCATTTGGTACGAATCTCAATTTATGGAGCAATTACAGAGGTAAGGACCCTAATGTAGGTGCTAGAGGGAGAGACCCTCAAGGAGGAAGCAACGGGGAAACGTTTAGCGATCAAGGACAGCTGCCTAGCCCTAGAAATATAGGGATACAAGTGAGATTGCATTAAATGACTACGAATAAATATCGATCAAGATACTGTATCATCCGTGGTCTGATACAGGTTATGGTAGTTGCTTTCTCGTGTTTGGCAGCTATAGGCTGCAGGAATTTGCTTGACAATGCCGAACTTCCATCTGGTGTACAGGATGCACGAGCGATTAAGAGTTATGAAGGAGCTATCGCAATGTACTCTGGAATGACACGTGAATTTGCAAATATGTATGGAGGGACTAACTCTGGCTCTGCCGAATCATCCTTTTTGACGATTGCAAGCGGCCTGCTATCTGATGAGCTGATTTACGTGACTTCGGGAAGCGAAGCATGGGGTGGGTGGTTAGGACATCTCGATGCAAGAATCCTGAGCGATGAATCAGATACATACATATCTGGTGACGGTTTATTCCCGCGAGTCAATAAGTTCCGAGTGAACTCAGCTGAACTGCGTAGCATAATCCGTAAGTACGCATCCCATATCCCTTCTGAAATAATAAGTACTCTGTATGTATATGAGGCACTGAGTGAAATCATTCTGGCAGAAATGTACTGCTCAGGTATTCCGCTCAGCAGAATAGATTTTGAGGACAATTATACGCTTACGCACGGATTTAGTCTGGATGAAGTATATAAGCATGCTCTAATTCTTCTGGATTCAGGAGCTGGTTATTCTCAAGATAACGCACAGTTAGAGTCATTCATACGGCTACTTAAAGCAAGAGCATATCTTGGTCAGGGTAGGATAAACGAAGCGAATGCGACAGTGAGCGAGGTCCCAACGAGCTATAGATACAATCTGTCTTTTAACAGTACTGATAGAAAGTTTGTACCTGTTGCCACCAGACGAATCGGTGATAATGAAGGAAGTAATGGGCTTCCGTATGTGAGTAGTTTAGATCCCAGAACTCGTTTGCCTGCTCTTACAAATCCCATTTCGCCTATGACCATAGGAACTGGTATAGAAGCCAGATTGATAGAAGCGGAAGCGTACCTGTTAGAGGAAAACCCTGAGTGGCTTCTCAGGTTGAATAGTCTAAGAACATCCTGTACCGATGCTGCCATATGTCCAGTGCCGTCACCTGCTGGAGAGGGGGATGTTTCAGGTCTCTCTCTGTTGTCAGATCCGGCTACAGGACCGCTGCTAAACCAGACTTCAACCGATCTGAGAAGTCGCTTGAATTTGGTATTCAGAGAACGAGCATATTGGTTGTTTCTTACTGCCAGAAGGCAGGGAGACTTACGTCGTTTAGTGCGAAACTATGGCTATGATCAAAGTGAAGTTTATCCGGTTGGAGAATATCGGGCCGCAGCATACGGAAGCGCTATAAATATACCTGTACCAATAGAAGAGCAGATAACTAATCGTTTATACACGGGATGTAATAATCGATATGAATAATATATTAAGATCAGCGGACGCATTAAGAGATAGAATTGCCTTGTTAGTAGTCGCCGCTCTATCTCTATACTCCTGTGCCGATCCTTCATTTGATCCTCCAGAGCATACAGCGGAAACGATTTTCTGGGAAGTAAAAGCCAATCATCGTGCTATCCAGATGTCGACAGTTTCACCTAATGATACTTTAAGTATCAATGCATATCCAGTTGATGTTAATGGACAGTTAATAAATATGACTGAGATAGATGCAGATATAAAAAGCCGAGTGCTATGGGTCTCTAGTGATTCATCAAAAGTAAAAGTGACCCAGGATGGATATTTAAGAGCCATAGCTGAAACTCCTCAAGTCGATATTGTCTGTAGAATAACGATAGGACGAGTCACTCATAATCTGACTATTGTCGTGAAAGTGAATAGTGATCCGTCTCCACTGCCCATTATAGAGTTTGACATACAGCCGAAGGATAGTGCGAAGCGTGCAGCGATCAATATTATACCATACATATTTCCGATATCGGTAGCAAATTCCTTGGGGCCAGTAGCAGGATTTCCTATACATTGGTCAACATCAAATAGGAAGAATGGCAGATTTGACGGTTCAAGATTAACAATATCTAAGGTTGTGCCAGATTTAATAGTATATGCAGAGGCAACTTATTACGGGGTTGTAAGTCGCGATTCATTTGTGTTAGAGGTTGGATATCCAGTGGCAATTCCATTTGGTGCAACTCAGTTACGGCAGAGCGTAAACTCTGAACTTGAGGTTGTAATGGTCGAACGGCCCTCCCGTCCACGAATCGGACCTGGTGGTAGCATATCGTTTGAAAATAATACTGCCTTTGGACCTACAAATATTTCTGGAAAGCCACCGATTCCCGGCTCAGATATAGACATCATATTCGATGATCCAAATGTTGCCCGAGCGGGGGGAGCATTCGGTGCCGATACCAGTGGACCGGGCGGCAATATCATGGTCTTGCCAAGTGATACTACCAAATCAATTGCTTTAAGACGTGTATATAGAAGGTTTATAAAGCCAGGTGAGCACTTCTACACGATTCAGCCTTATGGAGTCAGGGGAAGTGTAATTGTTGAGAATAAATAGAGGTAAATTATGAATAAGCATTTTAGCCGTCGTGCCGCTATTTCTCACGGCACTGTAAGTTGTGCTGCCTTTGTTGGGAGCTCGGTTTTATATCCGCAGATACTTCTCGCATCGGGGCGACGACCTAAGGTCCCCGAGTGTGTATTGGATGGTGCACAGTTCAGTCAGGATCCTCGCATAAGGGCTTTGATTGAGAAAGGAGTTGATGCTGCTTTACGTCAAAGAGCTGAATATTGCGATGTGAGAATCACCCATACCAAAACACGTAGAATGGGTATAGGGTCTAGACCTGTACTGGATGAGGAAGAGATTTCTGTAGGTGTTAGATGTCTGGTAGGTGGATACTGGGGGTTTGCTTCCAGCCCGGTGTGGACGGAAGGAGAAATGGAACGTTTGGCTACTATAGCGACTAAACAGGCTATTGCTAATGGCAAGATGTTAGCTGGCCAAGTTAAGCTCGCAAAAAGTGAAACGATACGGAATGCGAATTGGACTATGCCCATTGCCATAGATCCATTTTCAGTTCATCCGAATCAGATTGTTGACCAATTTGTCGGATTACTGGAATTCGGAAACAGGCAGCCAGGATGCAGAGGGTTTACTATAAATACGCGCTTCAAGTGCCAGGACAAGGCATTTGGATCAAGCGAAGGATCGTATATAACTCAGCGGAGTTATCTTACCGATGGACAAATTAAGTTTGTGTTTAACTCAACAGAAGGAAAGCAGGTGGCGTCATCCGTAGAAGGTCTATCTCCAGCCGGTGTAGGGTTGGAGATGTTTAACGAGGACAGGATTCGTTCAGAGATTATATTAGCGATTGATAAAGCTAGATTCATCTCTTCTCTTCCATCATTACCAATAGATGTAGGCAGATACGAAACAGTGCTAAGCTCCAGCTCCACTGCATCTTTACTAAGTGGGACTGTTGGGAAGGCTACTGAGCTGGATCGTATACTTGGATTTGAAGCGAACGCCACTGGAACCAGTTACTTGAAGGATCCACAATCAATGCTTAATTCAGAAATAATCGGTTCAAAAGATGTCACTATCAGCGCTGACCGGTCCTTGGCTGAAGGAGCTGCGACTGTAGGATGGGATGATGAAGGTGTGGCGCCCAGAAAGAATAATCTTATAACGAATGGAATTCTAACAGGTTTTCAAACAAACAGAGAAACTGCAGCCTGGCTTAATGATTCGAAATCGATAGATATTACCTCCACTGGATGTGCTTATGCTGATTATGGTATATCTACTCCTAATCCATTCTCCGGAAATCTCACCATGAAGTCATCCGAGTCCGGTGAAAATTTTCAATCCATGATAGAATCTATAAAAGATGGAATAGCGCTAGATGGAATAAATGTAGATCTTGATTTTCAGCAGTCCAGTGGACTTGCTTCTGGTTTGACATACAAGATAAAAGATGGAAAGATTGTCTCCTTACTTCAGGGCAGCGGTATTCTATTTAGGGCATCTGAATTATGGAAATCTGTAAAATCTGTAGGAGGAGCAAATAGTAGGAAGTCTATTGGTTTTGAATACAGCAAAGGAGAGCCATCAAAAACATATGCTCATACTGTTGTCGGTGTTTCTCTGGTGACAGAGCCGTTAACGTATATAGATATTACTAGGAAAGGATGATGAGACAGAGTAATACGCTTATTGACAGAATAATTAGCAAGAGTCAGTCCGAGGAAGTTGTCGGGACGATTGGACAGTTGGCGGGAGAGGATAAAAGCAGGGTAGCTGTGCAAATACTTAGTTGGTGGCAAGGTGAATCCAGATGGACCAGAAACCGTATTAATATATCGAGTGACCGAAGAGATATAAGAGTTATAATCTCTTGGAGAACAAATAATATTGTGGGAAAAGGTACCACCAATCAACTAGATAAGGAATCTCTCGAAGGTGCTCTGGCTGTTGCACAGAGATCCTCAGAAATAGGTAATCCCCAAAAACGAGTGGATTTTTATACGCCTCCTCCCAAGGTTGCCATACCAGAGCCATTAATCTGGAGCGATAACACTTATAAGGATCCTTTAGATGAGCGAGTGTCTACAATTTCATCGTTATGTACGCGTGCCGAAGAAGATCGGCTACTCTCTGCTGGCTACATGGAAGTAAGAGGAGGTAGCATGGCGACTTTCGAACCGTGGTCGGCCTGGCCAGATAGCGTGCAGTACACGATGTATACGCAGGCACAGTGCTCAACAACAGTAAGACATCCCAAAGGCGATGCATCCGGATGGGCAGGACTCTCAAGTTTTGATTGGGCGTCTATCAATCCGGAAAAAATATCCGGATTGGCTTTGGATAAGTGCCTTCAGTCCTTAAATCCTGTAGCAATTGAACCCGGTCGTTATACGGTGATTCTTGAACCTCAAGCCGTTGCCGATATAGTTTCTCCTTTAATGGGACCACTTTCGAACAGGCAAGGAGCAGAAAGGGGTGATCCTCCTTTTGGAGGTGTATATGAACCATCTGCTAACGTAATTCTTTCCAAATTAGGCCTTAGAATTGTTGACGAAAGAATCACTCTTAGTCAGGATCCTTCGGATCCCAGGCTTGGTATTATGCCAAAACCTGGTTTAGAAAAAATTACCTGGATTAAAAATGGGGTTTTAACAGCGCTGGGGCATCTAAGAGGGTATGGCCTGGAGAAATTGAACGAGAACAACGCTGAGTTCCCAAGACAGTCATATGCAATGTCCGGTGGAACCACTAGTGTTTCTGATATGATTGAATCTACAAAACGAGGAATAGTAGTTACTAGAATATGGAATGTAAGTACTATTCAGCAATCGAGTGTTCTTTGCACTGGTGTGACACGGGATGGTTTGTGGCTTGTGGAAAATGGTAAGATAAGTAAGGCAATTCGGAACTTCAGAATTACGGAATCTCCGCTGTTTGTGTTAAATCAAATTGAAGACATGGGAGTGCCAATTCCTGTATTCAATCCTGTAAAGAATCCCTATTCTCCTCAATTATGGCCGGTGATAGTTCCCGCTGTTAAAGCAAGAGATTTTAGTTTTACCTCTACCGTGGATGCAGTTTAATATGAGAAGGAATCCACTTATCCTATCAGGTTTTGCCCTTATCCTAGGGAATAATATAGCAGCGAGTCAGACACGATTCGAATGGCCTTCTTCAAAGATTGACATTCAATCCTATAAATATTGGGACTCCTGCATTGGTGTCAGAGAACGGGTCGGCGATAGTGTCAGATTTCACAACGATGAAATAGCTGATACTTTACATTATAAGGTAAATAACGGAAAAAATAAGCTGGATGATGTTATCGTAAGTTCTACGAGGCTGTGTTTAGAGAAGTTCGATGTGAACAAGGTGGATTTAGAAGATGCAATAGCTTTCCATCAGCTATTGCTGGATGCCGGCATGGATTCTATGGCACATGAACTGATTGAGAGAAAGGCTTCCTCAATCGGAATAGGCAATCGAAAAGCGTTGGCCGGTCTTTTCGATTCAGCCATGAATGCAAGTATTAATGCTATGCCGGTGAGGTTTCAGAAGTCAATCGAATATTACAACCGGTATGTCGCTTTAGGTGATGCTGTAGGGCCATCTCGAAAAATCTATTTATTAGCGTTGCTGAGCGGCTCCGTAGCCAATAGCAGCGACTCAGTATATAACAGGGTATTAATAGAAAAAGCGGCTGAATTGGCGGAGAATCTATCCGACACCGAATGGAATGATAAGCCTGGTCTTGAGCTATCACTCTTTTCGCAGGGGCTGGTAAAGCGGGTTTACATCTCGGAGTTATCTGACAGTCTCTTAAGGAATTTCGAAGCATACAACAATTATTTGGCAACATTGTTTTCAACTCACATAACCAGAAAGACAAATCGAAGTCTTGAATCTGGATATTACACTATTGGTCAAGCCCTAGCTCCGGTCACCGGTCATTATTGGATTCCTGCAAATCCTGAGGGAAAGAGTTTTCCTCAGAAGGGAGCGATTAGCCTTCTGATCTTTTTAAATCGGGGTAAAAGAACTTCCGAGCTGGGCGTGCTCGTTCTGGCAAAACGCATAAAGGAGCGTTATCCGGAGTTGCAGGTTGTTATAGTTACACAAACACTAGGTCATCTGAATGATCTGAATCCTCCCAAGCCGGAACAGGAGGCCGAGCTTTTGGGAAAGTATATTCGCGAGTTCAGTCAGCTGGATGCGCAGGTAGTTGTATACGATACGGACTTTTTTAAGTTGCCCGGATATGATCGTAGGAGAATCAACTTACCAACAGAAAACGATCTTGCAGGATACGAAAAGGCCAGACTTTTTCTAGTAGACCGAGAGGGACGAAAAATATCGTCGGGAGCTAATGAGCGTGAACTTGAGTATCTGACTGGTGCTCTCTTTCGGAGACATGTCAATGATACCCAGACGACCAGATAAATATAATAAAATGTGATAAGGCTAATCGATGATAAAGAAAATAGTATTATTTGGGGGAGTTCTGAGCGGATTAGTAATGCTTCCTGGGGAAGGTTCTTCTAGCAGGCTGGTTGTAGATGATGGCAGCGGGAGCGGCTGCCTGATTGGAAAATGTTCGTTGAACTTCATTGAGGATAGCGCTTCGAGTGATACGATTATCCCTTCAATTTATGGTCCCGAGCTTCTTTATGGAGTCGATACTAGCTCATCTCCTTGCGAAGACTTTTATCGCTTCAGTAACGGAGAGTGGCGTGATAAGGCAGTTTTTCCTGTGCGCAAAGGTTCCCCAAAGAGCATGGTGAATTATCTAAGTCATGTAAAGAGAGTATTCACAAATCAGGTTGTTTCTTTAGTTGATTCTGCAGGAAAGGTGCACTCTCAAACTGAACGGCAAACACTACGTGTTTTGGGGGAGCTTTACGAAAGTTGCATGGTGGACGAGAAGCTTGACAAAGTGCTAACAGGAAAAAGTGATAAGACGGCTTCAACCGCTAAGAAGTCAACTCGAAAACAATGGTGTGTGCAGAGGGTTCTCGATAATCTCAGTGAGGCGGCTGGACAATACTATGCTGAAGATATGCAGAAAACGAATGCCATTACCAAGATGGAGGAAGTCCTCTTCGCATTGAAGTCAGAAGTCTTGGCTATGCTTAGTCAAAATACATTGATGAATGATGATGAGAAGCAGTATGCTATGGAGAAAATAAATAAACTGGTATTGCGGGTAGGTATACCGGAAAAATTAGTTGATTATTCTCAGTTGAAATTAAGTACTACAGATTATCATGCAAATAAACAGAAAATAGCAAATTTCTTCATTAATCTATCTACTCAGGCGATTGGTGAAGATACAAGACAGAAATGGAAGATGAGTTTATTAAACGCTAATGCTGGGTACATGGCAAGTGAGAATGCTATCGAGGTTCCAACATTAATGTTTACCCCACCATTTTTCTATCCTGATGGAGAAGATGCAAAAAATTTTGCAGGAGTAGGTTACGTTATTGGCCATGAAATATTTCATGGCGTAGCTTCTGGAATTTACACTATAGAAAATCCGAAAATGCAGGAGGAGATTGAGGCATTTAAGGATTTTAGTACATCTATGGGTTCTCTGGATGGATGGACTGCAAATGGCCAACGGACATTTACTGAAGATATTGCGGATCTAGGAGGCGGTCGTGCTGCTTATCGTGCGTGGAAGTCTGTTGTAGGAAAGAAGGGAGTCAAACATCAGTTAATTGATGGCTATAATGATGAGCAGAGATTTTTTATCGCTCTCGGAAAGATATGGCGATCTAAATGGGTTGGTGGAGTGCCAAATTCAGGTGTTCACGGACCGCCTTTCGCGCGAACGAACCTGACAGTAATCCAAATACCTGAGTTCTCCCAGGTATTTGGATGTAAGGAGGGAGATAAGATGTATGTATCCCCGGATAAACTTTCTATCATCTGGTAGCCTTAGAGTTCCAGCAATAACATACTATGAATATTACACGACGGTCGTTTGTAGGGGGAGTATCCGGATTGGCAGGAGTGGTACTGTTGCCGACCAGATCATTTGCAGTTTCAGAGTCGGATAACCCGGAACTAATACCTAAAGAGCTGATGTTTTCTGTTGTAAATCGCGCAATGGATGCTGCGAATTCAGCAGGAGCGGATCACGTTGAAGTAAGCTTGAGCAGGAGTTTATGGCAGAACTTTGATCAACCTGGTGTTGATGTTGAATCACTAAAAGTAACTGATACTGCGATAGTGGATGTTGGCGTTAGAGTTATGATAAACGGACGGTGGGGACATGCATCGAGCAATCAATTCGAGGGGGATGATGAATTGATCAGGATAGCAAAGGCCGCTTGCTCACAAGCCCGTGCCAATTCTAAAAAGAAGCCTAGGCACATGGATTGGGTCGCAGCTCCGACGCTGGTTGCAAATTATGTCAGTCCAGGAATAGATCCGATTGCAATAACGCAGGAAGAAAAGATAGACTTCATAAATTCCTGGGTTGCATCTGTGCAGGACTATAAAAGTCCTAACTACACTCCCAAAGTAGGAAGATGCATTTTAACTAACACCAGAACTGAGCGTGCATTTGTCAATTCTTCGGGAAGCAATCTGTACTCAATAACATACTTATTGGCATGTACGCTCCCTCTGGTTGCTTCAATGAAAAATTCCCGTCCCATGACCCAGCCGCAAACTCATTTATGCCGAGGATTGATGTCGCAACAGGCTGGATGGGATGTGATTAGAGAATCCAGACCTCATGACCAGATTCCCGAGTTAATTGAGAAGTCGGCGCTTGGATCAATGATAAGTGGAGCGCCTGTTGATATAGGAAGATATGATGTAGTATGCAGCGCGGCGACGTCAGCGGGAATCATAGCACAGTCTATTGTAGCTGCATCGGAGATCGACAGGGCGATTGGGTTGGAAGCTAATGCCGACGGCACTAGTTATCTTGGGCCAGATCTTATGATGCATTTGGGTTCTGAAGTTGGAAATGAGCATGTGAATCTGTCAGTAAATCGCACTCTGGAGCGCGGCCTAGCTACAATTCCATGGGATGCAGAGGGCGTTCCGGCTAAGACTTTCGAGTTGGTGCGCAAAGGAAAGCTGGTGGACTACTTCACAAATAGAGAACTGTCTCCCCTATTAAACGAGTGGTATTCAAAAAACGGTGTTTCTATGGGATCAAATGGGTGTTCTACAGCCAGTTCCAGCTCAGACTTTCCAGTTGTAGGTCCCGCAAATATAAGAATGGAACCTGGAAAGGAAGATGTCGATGAGGACGAACTGATTTCGGAAGTTAAAGAGGGGTATTTACTGATGAATGTCCCTACCGCTACTTCTTTTCAGCGCCAGGATGGGTTTATGGCCGGGTTGGGACGCAAAATAGTTAATGGGAAATTAAGGGATTATGTGCAACTGGGAGCTCTTTTTAATACAACTAACCTCCTTAAGAGTGTCACCGGGATAGGAGGCAAGAGGAGTCACTCGGTTATTCCATTGAGAGTGTTTAAGGGACAACCAGTTCAGGAATTATCATATTCAGTTGAATCAGTTCCGCTGCGCTTTAGTAACGTGGCCATTATTGACCCAAAGCGGAAGATCTAATGTCGAATGTTAAAATTCCATTAGAGGCTGAGAAAGTGCTGTCGCCTGAGCAGTGTAAAGATATTGTCTATAAGGCCAGTAAGTTTATTAATAATGGAGGTGGTATAAATGTTGGGCTATTCTCGCATTGGAGAGGGAATACGCGTTGGTCAAGGAATGAGATTATTAGCTCTGGAGATGATCGTGCGAACTCGATATCTATAGGTCGGGATATAAACGGAGCAAATGCGTTCGTTACGGTATCTAACTTCTCTGATAGTGAATTAAAGCGGGCTGTTGAGATTGCTGAGCGTCGGTTGCAGCTAAAAATGGAAAGTCCGGTTGCTCCGGCTATGCCCTCTTTACCCCTTGAGCGTGCAGAAATACCGGCTGTATGGTTTGACTCCACTGTAAACCTGGATGAAGATCGTCGTGCGGATATATATCATGAGCTTACAAGGTCAATTGAGGCCAATAATATGGTTTCAGCTGGATATCTACAAGTCAATGCTTCAGTCGTTGATCTCTCGGACAGATTGGAAAATAGTGGACGAAGAAATCATAGGCACACCGAATCACAGTTGAGCATAACTGTCAGGACTCCTGATGGAACCGGTTCCGGTTGGGCCGGATTAAGCTGGAGCGACTGGGATCGTATTGATGGGCACAAGATTGCTTCGATAGCACTCGATAAATGTATGAAATCCAGAAATGCGGTAGTGATTGAACCAGGTCGTTATATAGTAGTTTTGGAGCCTCAGGCTACTCATGATATAGTTAAGCCTTTGTTTGATCCCAAGATTATGGATAGACGGAAGGCAGAAAACCCGCGAATGAGTACTATCTATACGCTGAATAAAGGAGCTTCAAAAATCGGGCTTCGTCTTTTTGATAGCAGGTTGAAGGTATCGACAGATCCCTATCATCCCAATGCTTCGTATTATCCATATCGGCAGAATGGCGAGCTGATACGTCCTGCTACGTGGGTGGAAGAGGGGGTGCTAAAGGAGCTGGCTTACTCCCTGGACTATGGAATTCAGACGCTTCGAAAAAATCAGGGGCTTGTAGGATCCCGTTCGTACCTTATGGAAGGAATCGGTAGCAATACTAACTCCAGTGTTGGGAATATGGTATCGAACACCGAGCGCGGGCTGTTGGTAACGAGATTTCATATCACTACTATTTTAGATGAAATGACTATGATGACCTCTGGTTTAACCCGGGATGGTCTGTGGCTAATTGAAAAGGGTAAAATATCCAAGCCTGTTAAGAACCTCAGATTTACAGAGTCTCCTTTATTTATGCTGAATAACATTCTCGAATACGGCGTTCCTACGCGTGTATTCAATCCAGGAAATCCAGTAATGGTTCCTGCTATAAGAGCGCAGGATTTCAGCTTTACCGCAACCGCAGATGCGATTTAACCTCGAATGAGATTATCGGTTTTTAACAGAGTAATCCTCACCGCGATTCTTACTATATCCATATCCTCAGCCGTAACGGCTCAGGCTCATAAGTCACCTGCAGACACAGGACGGATTGAATGGGGGCATAAAGAATTTGATGAATATCTAATCCCATCCATGTGTCATAGCGCTGCAAAAGAATTTCACAGGTATAAAGCTCGCCCGTTCAAGCTGGATACTGGACTCGCGATGGTTTTGGATTCGACAGAAGATGAGTCAGCTGTTCTTTCCGCTGAAGATAAAGATGCAATTCGGAACTGTATTTCTAAATTCACACCGGATGACGTACCGCTGGGGCGTATTTGGGGATATGTCAGATCTGCGTTATTGATTGGTGAAGATCAGAAAGCGCTGCGAGCGGCAGATCGCGCAATCAGAGAGGCAAGCGACAGCTCAATGATAGAAGATGCATATGTCTCTGCTATAACTTCGTTTGCTTCTAATGTTCCAAGGCGGTTTGACCTGGCACATAAATATCTGGATAAACTAGAAGCCTTGACTTCGACCCCTTCACCAGGAAGCATGGCAATGCGCTTGTCATTTTTGCAATATTGGGCGGGGAGATACTACAAAGATTCTATACGGAAACATGCTTCCTCTTCGATCGAAAGACTCCATAAGATGCATCCCGAGAATCTGGACATGGTGGAGGCATTATATCCGTATGCTTATCTTATACAGTTGGCGAATGATGAGGGGGATATTCCGGAACAGCAGAAAATACTGGATTCGATGGAGGGAGCTCATTCCGATTGGCGGGGCGGAGAAGGTGCTACAGCTGTCATAACTATGCAAAGGACAATTGATTCTCGCAAAAAACTTTATAACAAGAAAGCAAGTCCCATTACTGAAGGACTTTGGTTTAACACAAATAGTTCTCAATGGCCGTCCATAGGTAAAATTTCGTTAATAGTTATGATTGATCATACGTGTGGTCTCAGATGCTGGGATCAATACAAAACGATCAAACGGATGAAGACAATATTTGGTGACGATATTCACATAACTCTAGCAACGCAATCATCTGGCTATTCAATTGGAACGCTTGTCCTGGATGAAAAAGCTGAAGGAGACTCTATTGTTCATCTGTTCTCTAAAGTTTACGATATGAATTTTACGGTAGTTTTGGATTCTCGCCCTGTTAGTCGGATTCCAGATGGGCGCTATATAGCTGGGACCGGTCCTTTGGCTGAAATGTTTCAGGAATGGAGAGGGATGGATGCAATTCTTGCCGATAGGGAGGGAAGAATTCAATGGATCGGAAGATTGTCTGGTGAGGTTGACAGAAGGGCTGTAATTGCGACGATCAATCGCCTTCTTGAGATTGGACACGAGTAATTGAAATGTTTATACACATGAATAGGAGATAGAGTAACATGGCAAGAATAAAATTTAAGTACCTGTTGACTGCTGTAAGTGCACTTATGACAGTGGCACCTAATGTAAGTCGTGCTCAAATCAACGGAGCGGAAATCGGGGCTTCGTTCGGATCAGCGTTGGGGGAGGCAGTGAAGTCCATGGCTGAAGCTATTATGAAGAGAAATAACGACATGATGGCGCGTCGATTGGTTTTTAATTCAGATGAGAATAAAATATCCAATGGTGATACCGTTATTTCGATAACGTTAAAAAACCCCCACTACGATACCGCCAACTTCAGTGTAAAGCTGTTTTCTTCTCCACAACCACCGCTTATTAATCCTGTATCAAAAACAGAGAAAGGTGGTATCGCAACAAGGCCTCAGGCAGGTGCAAATAGACCAAAGAGATCGATAGTGGCTAATGACGATCAGAAGGATTCTACAGTTATAAACTACAAGGACCTGACTAGTTGGGTATCAGCTGACCTGAAGGATTTTAAGATTGCTCCGGGTGAATCAAAAACATTTCAAGTTAAAATAAAGGCACCTGGCGATTTATCAGCCGGTATTTACGCGACTTGGGTGACAGCGATCGTTTTAATAGGACCAAATACTTTCATGCGAACAACGACTGACGAAGAGAAGCAGGCCCACGATATCAAAGGAGAATCAACTGCCCTCAAACTTAAAGGCATGAACGATCCCAATAGAATACCTGAAGGAGCTCAAATACTTAGTTTCTCTAAGATAATATTGGAAAAAAAGTAGACTAGAAGAAATCCCGATCTTGAAGTTGTTAGCAAATAAAGAAGCTCCACCTCTCTCTCTGAAAAGGTGGAGCTTTTTCATTAATACAGCTTGATCTGTCAGTTTTCACGTGACATGAGATAAATCAATCCCTACAGTTACTGTTAAAAGGTTGCTCCTGTTACCACTCCCGCCTCAACCGCAACAGCAGCCGACTGAATAATACCCGCAAATCTAATGGCAGTCTGAATCACATCGACCGAAACTCCAGCCTTTCGCAATACAGCTTCATGCGAGTCCATGCACATCCCACATCCGTTAATTGCCGATATCGCAACAGACCAGAGTTCAAAATCAACCTTATCCACTCCAGGATTCGCAATAACGCTCATCCGGAGCTTCGCTGGCATTCCCTTGTAATCCTGAGCGGAAACAAGGTGTGTGAAACGATAATAAATGTTGTTCATGGCCATAATCGAAGCAGCCGATTTTGCTGCGTTTACAACCGTTTCGGAGACGTTTGCCAGTGCTTCCTGTTCCAACGCTTGTGCAACAGTTGAGTTACGCGCACTCACTGCACATGCTACAAAGAGGCCGTACTTCTGTGAAGGTGTTAGCGTCTCATCGTTTGCCATGGAGGAGAGATTCAGCCTCACATCCTTTGCAAAGTCAGGGATGCTGCTTTTCAAAGATTCTATTGACATATTATGAATTTTTCTAAATCTGATTCTCGGCGGGGTCACTTACCCGCCGAGATAATTGTGTAGCTGTGGTGTTAATGCTTTTTTATACTTTTAAAACATCGCCACCGACTTCGCGGTTGCATGGGCAGAGTTCGTCTGTCTGTAATGCATCGAGTACGCGAAGTGTGTCTTTTGGAGCACGGCCAACGTTGAGATTGTTGGCATAGACGTGCTGGATCACGTTGTGTGGATCGACAACGAATGTATAACGGTAAGGAACACCAGCTTCTGAGCGAACGCCGAGTCCGTCTATAAGTGAACCATTTGTATCGGCAAATGACCAGATTGGCAGCTTGTCCAGATCTTTATGATCGCGGCGCCATGCCAGCTTACAGAACTCATTGTCTGCTGAACCGCCTATAACAACTGCATCGCGATCTGAGAACTCAGATGCGAGTTTGGCAAATTCGACTATCTCAGTTGGGCAGACGAATGTAAAGTCTTTTGGATAGAAGAAGATGATCTTCCACTTTCCATGGAAGCTGTCCTCGGTCAAAGTCTCGAAAGCTGACTCGCCGTTTTCTTCGTGGTTGTTGAAGCCAGGCTTTACACCTGTAACACTGAAAGCTGGAAGCTTATCGCCGATTCCTAGCATTAAAAATCTCCTTTATTACGTTAGAATGTTGGCTCACTACAGTCCCGATTAAGGGGCGGTTCAGATCGCCAGATTCATGGAATTTGTGGGTGAAACTAATAGATAAGTATAACAGATTCTGACCTGAACCTGACCTTTTTTATTGGGCAGATAAGGCAAACTGCACAGACGGAATAGGTGAGCAACAATCCTGAATTCGCCAGCAAAACGACAGCTCAAAAAGAAGTAAAAGATGCCGTTTTCATATTCAGATGGTGAGCCCACCTTTCAAACACTCACTGACTTTGAAGAGACGTTACGGTACTTCTCTTCTGACTTCATCAACACTCAAGCCAATCCCGCTGGCAACTCGTGTTCCGTAATCTTCATCCGCTTTCAAAAGATTGGAAACCATATGAAGCTGTGTAATTTTCGCACACTGCGACAGAGCGGAAACGAGGTTTGAAACAAGTTCATCCTGTTCCCACTTTTCAAATGTCCGCCATCTTTCACCGGCCTGTTGAAAGTCGTTTGTGCGACTAATACTTTGGCGAACGACATTTCCGCTTACAAATGGATTGTGTGCCTTTCCTGAAGGCGCAGCTTCCTGGGGGCCACCCAATGCAGTTGGTTCATAGTTTATATGCGGATTTGCACCGTTGTTCACGCCATCAACATGATATGCCATCTGCCCATCGCGAAGGTTGGTAGACACCTGAACGTTTTTGGGTTGATTGATTGGCAGTTGAAGATAGTTTGATCCAACTCTATAACGTTGTGTATCAGAGTAGGAGAACGTTCTTCCCTGTAAAAGCTTGTCGTCTGAGAAATCCATTCCGTCAACGATCACACCGGTTCCAAACGCAACCTGTTCAACTTCAGCGAAGTAATTACTTGGATTGCGATCCAGCACCATGCGCCCGACTGGATGATACGGAAATTGCTCATGGGGCCAGATCTTGGTTGCATCAAGCGGATCAAAGTCTAACTCCGGATGTTCGTGATCTTCCATAATCTGAACGTTGAGTTCCCATTCAGGAAAATCTCCCCGTTCGATGGCATCGTACAGGTCCTGTGTGGAGTGATTAAAATTCTTCGCCTGAATCTCCTGCGCCTGCGCCTGCGTGAGGTTTCTCTCGCCCTGCTTGGGGATCCAGTGATATTTAACTAAAACAGCTTCTCCAGCTGCGTTCACCCATTTGTAGGCGTGAACCCCAGAGCCACGCATCTCACGATAGTTGGCTGGAATTCCCCAAGGGCTAAACAGCCACGTGATCATATGAGTTGCCGATGGCGAAAGACTTACGAAGTCGAAAATCCGCTGAGGGTCCTGGCGATTTGTGACTGGGTCTGGTTTAAAAGCGTGAATAATATCTGGAAACTTGACCGCATCCCGTATGAAGAATATCTGCAGGTTGTTCCCGACCAGATCCCAATTCCCGTCTTCAGTATAGAACTTTACGGCAAACCCGCGTGGGTCGCGAAGGGTCTCTGGTGAATGCCCACCGTGTGTAACCGTTGAGAAACGTATAAATAACGGCGTACGTTTGCCCGGAGTATCGAATAGCTTGGCTCGGGTATACTTTCCGATTGGTTCATCTCCAACTCGCCCATAGGATTCGAAATAACCATGTGCGCCAGCGCCACGTGCATGAACTACACGCTCCGGTATGCGTTCACGGTCGAAGTGAGAGATTTTCTCAAGAAAATGGTAGTTTTCCAGAACAGTTGGTCCGCGATCTCCAACAGTACGGTTGTTCTGATTATCGGGTACTGGATGGCCCTGGCGGGTTGTGAGCTTTGGGCCAGGGTGGGCGCCCTTCTTCGATGAATCCATTCGCTGTCTCCGGGTTGGAGGGTGGAGTTGGTGCTTATGTATTTATGGGGTGGGACACTTACTATAGTACAAAGGTATGGATTATAAGTAAAATTGAGTATGTTTATTGATATAATAGATTTTATCTATTGGCATCTTGGCTTTATAAATTCATAATTATGACCTGTAGGGTATATACAGCCATGGTGCTTGTACCAGTGCTACCAACTTCAACATGCTTCCGATCCTCAGTGCTCTAGGTTCTACCACTCTCACTCAACTAGTTTATGCGGTTGCCATCGATACACATAAACACTTTGGGCGGGCGGCAGAAGCGTGTAATGTTACGCAGCCGACCCTGTCTATGCAGATCGGTAAGCTTGAGTCCAGCCTTGGGGTTGTTCTATTTGATAGAACGCGTAGCCCAGTTCTAACTACAGATGTTGGAAAGGTGTTGATCGAGCAGGCTCGAATTATTCTCCTTGAAAGTGCTCGGCTCACTGACATTAGGGATCAGCTTAGCGGGTCTGTTGCTGGAGAGTTGAGGATTGGGATCATCCCCACTCTAGCTCCTAGTATACTCCCTCGTATTATCCCCGCGATGTCGAAGCGTTATCCTGACCTGCTCCTAACGGTTTTGGAGGAAAAGACTGAGGATGTCGTTGACCGACTTAACGACGATTCTATTGATGTTGGAATACTGGGCTCTGATGTAACATCGGCTAAGGAAGAGGATAGTGTAAGGCAAGGCCGGATAGATCAAAAGGGGCGAAGAGCTACAGCTGGGGATCGTCGCGGAGATAGGGTTGGGATGATTGAAATTCCGCTTTTTGACGAGCCATTTGTTGGGTTTGTAAGCGATAGTCATAGACTGTTCGCCAGAGTTGAAATAAGAGCAAGCGATCTGTCTACCGATGACCTTTGGCTACTGAGTGAAGGGCACTGTTTTCGGTCCCAGGCAATCTCTTTGTGTTCTGAATCGTCTGGGGCCAATCGTGATTTTGAAGCTGTCAGTGATGAAGATATTAACCCGTATCTTACTGCATATACGCCGCCTACTGTTGTGAAGAATAGTGGAAACTTGAGTACAAGGTTCGAAATAGGTCATCTTACAACTCTTGTTCGTTTAGTTGAGCAAGGATTAGGAATGACACTTTTACCAGCACTTGCAGCAGCTGACCTACCTCAGGATTTGCAGGACAAGTTTGTTCGGAAGTTCGCTGACCCAGCGCCCTATAGAACGGTTAGGCTGGTGCGGCGGCGACTGCACTACAAGGATCATCTCGTTGGCGCGATGGTTGAAGTGCTAACACAAGAGCTTCCAGCCGACATCGTTAACTTAGCTAACCAGAAGATATGATTCAGAGCGATAAGTTAGTGCCTAATTCCTACGCCAAGACCGTCTCAGCTGCTCACGCCCAGGGACCAATCGTCGAAACCGAAAGACTCATCCTTCGTCCACCCGCTATTCAGGACTTTGATAGCTGGGCTGAGTTTATGGCTGATCCAGAGGCAACACGGTTCTTAGGTGGCGTGCAACCTAGATCCATTTCCTGGCGCGGTATGATGGCAGTGGCCGGATCATGGGCGTTATTGGGGTACGGCATGTTTTCTGTGATTGAAAAGGAAACCGGTAAATGGGTTGGGCGCCTCGGCCCATGGAAGCCGGAAGGTTGGCCTGGAGCCGAGGTGGGCTACGGGTTGGCACGTAGTGCCTGGGGAAAGGGATACGCGAAGGAAGGTGTTACAGCCAGCATCAATTGGGCATTTGAGAATCTCGGATGGACGGAGATAATTCATTGCATTGATGTTAAAAATGTTGCATCACAGCGGGTTGCAAAGAGTATTGGGTCAAGGGTTAAGGGAGTTGCTAAGCTTCCTGCGCCATATGAGCTGGACCAGCTAGAGGTCTGGGGACAGAGTAGGGAAGAGTGGTATGCGACGCGGGGATAGGCAGATAGAGCTATTCTTGCACCTCTAGGGCTGCTCTTGCGAGGGCTGATAGAAGAGTGTTGCAAGGACTCTATACACCTATAGCTATTATACGTCTTCTGTCGGCCTTACCAGTTAATTTTTATACACATGCAAATACTAACTCCGATTGCTGCTACTCGTTATGTAACTCCATTACGAGAAGGTGGTTCGCTGCCGGCAATTCTTGAATTGGAAGATTTATCACTCTATGTTACTAAGTTTCGTGGAGCGGGGCAGGGAGTAAAACCGTTATTGGCTGAGCTGATTGTTGGAGGTTTAGCTACAGCAGCTGGTTTGTCAGTGCCGGATCTCGCATTGGTTGAGATTCTTCCAAACTTTGGACGTACTGAACCTGATCCTGAGATTCAGGATCTGTTAAAAGCATCTGTTGGTGTGAATGTTGGACTGAAATATCTGGATGGAGCATTTAACTTTGATGCAGTTGCTGCAAGGGAGATGATAACTGCAGAGTTCGCATCTAGGTTAGTATGGTTGGATGCATTTGTAATAAATCCAGACAGGACAGCGCGCAATCCCAACTTGATGATATGGGACAGATCTCCGTGGTTAATAGATCATGGTGCTGCATTGTATGTGCACTACAGCTGGGATGATAAGATTGAGGAGCGTGCACGTAGCCCGTTCGCAATGATTAAAGATCATATATTGCTGTATCACGCTTCTGAATTGCAGAAAGCTGGTGAGTATATGTATGAATCTCTGTCGCAGCAGGTAATTGATACTGTGATCGCAGAGTTGCCTGAATCTCTGTTGGCCGATCGGATCAGTGGATATGGTGATGGTGCAGACGAAGCACGCGATTTATATCTCCGTTATCTGAGAGCAAGGAGAGAAAGCTCTCATGGTTTTCTGCAGGAAGCAATTCGGGCGCGTGATGCACTGATTGCATCTCCTCCAGCACATCTTTCTGCACGCAGGTAGGCTGCAATGGCTGAAAAAACAACCTATAGCTTCGCGATTCTTAATGTTGTTCCGCATGTGCATACATGTTATCGTGTGCCTGTGGGTGTAATACTACACGCGCGCACAAGTAACTACCTGGATCTGAAAGTTGTGCATGAGCTTGATTCGTTGAACCGTATAATCCCCGATATAGATCATGGTCTGATATCGGAGTATTTGCAGAATTGTGTGCGTATTGCTCATGGGGATCCAGAGGGTGGGGTAATTTCATTGTCACCTAACTCCGAACGGTTTCACTGGCTGACAGCTCCGCGCTCCGATGTTATTCAGGCATCTGTGATTCATGAAGGGATGACTGCTTTGCCTCTGGCCAATGAGATGGAGCGGTTATTCAAATTATATGTAAGATAAAACGGGGAGGTTTGTGGATGGTCCCGAGTCGTAAAAGGAGTTCGAGAGCCAGATAATCCTCCATTTAACCGTACCCCTTGCCAGCTTGAATAGATTTTTATCGAGGCTTGATTCTGGATAATTTCTGACAAGGATAGAAAATGAAAGTGGCGGTGAAGAGGGAGCCCTCCCTTGGTGTTCTAGTGGCAGCATTCGCAATCATATACTTAGTCTGGGGTTCTACTTACTACTTTATTAAGGTTGCTCTGACAGGATTTCCTCCTTTTCTCCTGGGAGGATTAAGGTTTACACTAGCTGCGATCTTGATGTTTGCCTGGTGCGCTTTGCGAGGGGAGAAGATTTTTATTGGTAGGAGTATTTTAGCCTCGGCTGTTACCGGGTTTTTGTTGTTGGGAATAGGAAATGGAGCGGTAATCTTTAGCGAGAGGGAACTGGCAAGCTCACTTGTTGCTATACTTTACACATCACAGCCGCTGTCGTTTGTGCTGTTGGATAAGCCGCAGTGGAAGGTGAACATTACTAGCAAGTGGATTGTTTTCGGGATTGTCCTTGGAATAGCAGGAGTTTTGATGTTATTCGGGGCTCAGGTGCTGGATGTAATTCAGGTAGAAAACTTTGTGTTTCCAACTGCAGCACTTCTTATGGTTATGGCGGGTACTCTGGCTTTTTCTGCCGGTTCCATATTTACTAAATACAATCCGTCTCGTGGTACGCCTGCAGTAAATATTGCATGGCAGATGATTACCGCTGGAATCTTGTTCTCCTTATGCAGTGGGTTCACGGGAGAGACTGTCAATTTGGAGTGGGCTGAAATTCCAATAGAAGCTTGGGGATCACTAATATATTTGACGATATTCGGGTCGATTATCGCGTTTAGTACTTATATCTGGTTACTTACTGTCAGGCCTGCGGTGCAGGTAAGTACATATGCCTATGTGAATCCTATTGTAGCTGTGATTCTGGGGGTGTTTTTAGGAGATGAGAGAATTACCTTCTTGCAGATGTGCGGTCTGGCTGTGATACTCTCGGGTGTCTTCCTGATCAACTTCGCGAAATATAGTGTAGGGGCGAAACCCGTCGCAAAGAAGGGATTGGCTTTTAAGGCTTAATCGAGACTATCTCTGGCTTCGCAATACTGCTCTAACCGGCGCACCATCCAACCCTTCAAACTTGGTGGGGAATGCTATCAATTGGTATTTCCCGATCTTGACCTTGCTAAGGTCGAGATTCTCCAATACAAACGCGCCGGCATCAAACAGTTCGTGATGCACACTCAGCGTCTTGCTTTCCTTACTATCAACTGAAGGACAGTCAACACCAAGGAGCTTTAATCCACGACCAATCAGTTCTCGGGCACATTCGGGAGATAGTGCTGGCCAGCTGTCCGGGAACTTTCCTGAAGCGATAGAGCTGCCAGTTTTTAGAAGAATGCGCTCAATGAATTCGTTATCATCGGAATCCTCGCACGAATCATCGTTCGGAAGTTTTTTGCTGCGCGACGACTGAATGACACTTTTAGCGGACTGATAAGCAGATGCTTCGGCAATAGCTTCAATTATATCATCGTAGCTTATATCGCTCTTCGACTCTCCAAGATGCGAAACATCTACAACAAGCGCATCTCCATAAAAAGCATCGAGAGGGAGTTGGTCTGCGCCGAAGCCGTCTGTTGAAACATGAATCGGGGCGTCTGCGTGTGTGCCAACGTGCGGGCTCATGTTGATACAGCTCACGTTGACACTCGCGCCTTTGTTCATATCCCAGGTCCATCCACAGCTATATGGAGTGTCACCAGGCCACTCTGGAGTGGTTGCTGAAACAGAGATCGATATATCGTGGATGGTCATCTGGCTTGAATTTATGTCCTGTTCCTTGTTGCTAACTATTGTGTTGATACAGCTTGAAATAGGTTTTGCATGATAGCTGTTTGCTCTATCTGCTATATAGATAGAGCAAACAGCTATCGACTATTTGCTAATAACTGACTTGGCTGTGTTTACAACATTCTCAACAGTTAACCCAAACTGGCTGTACAGTTCTTCAAATGGTGCTGAGGCGCCGAAACGCTCAAGTCCGAGCGCAACTCCATCGTTTCCGATAATGTTGTGCCATGACATTGGGCTGCCTGCTTCAATCGAAACGCGTTTTACACCGATTGGCAATACACTGTCTTTATAGTTCTGATCCTGCTTGGCAAATAGCTCCATGCTTGGAACGCTGACTACGCGAGCGCGAACACCATCGGCCTGTAGCTGCTTTTGGGCCTTTAGAACTATGTCAACTTCAGAACCGCTGGAAAGGAGCACGACTTCAGGTGAGCCACCTTCTGCTTCAGACAGGATGTATGCACCCTTCGAAACCGCACCAGCTGGACCATGTTTATCGCGATCTATGAACGCCAGCTTCTGACGGGTTAAAACAAGAATTACAGGGCCACCGGTGTGGTTTAACGCTGCTCTCCATGCTTCTGCTGTTTCCGACGCATCGGCTGGACGTAAAAGCAGAACATTTGGAATGGCGCGGAGCGTTGTTACCTGCTCGATTGGCTGGTGAGTTGGACCATCTTCGCCTAGGCCGATGGAATCGTGTGTAAATACATAGATAACACGCTGATTCATCAATGCTGCCAGGCGGATGGTTGGGCGCATATAATCGCTGAAGATCAGGAACGTAGCGCCATATGGGATAACTCCACCGTGCAGCGACATGCCGTTCATAATTGATCCCATACCGTGTTCGCGAATTCCGTAATGGAAGTTGCGACCGTCGTATTGGCCCGGGTTGAAGCTTGGTGCGCCCTTGATAATGGTATTGGTTGACGATGCAAGATCGGCAGAACCACCAATTAATTCGGGAACATGTGGTGCAATTGCATTTAACACAACTCCAGAAGCTGCTCTCGACGCAATACTACCGTTGGCTGCTGTGAACACTGGAATGTCCTTATCCCATCCACTTTTTAATTTGCCGGAGTCGCGACGTTCAAACTCGGCGGCCAGCTCTGCATTTTCAGAGGAGTATTTGGCGAAACGTGTATTCCATTCTGCTTCTGCTGCTTTACCGCGATCCTGAGCTTCTCTCCAGAACTTTAACGCATCCGGATTTACATAGAATGGCTCAAGAGATTCGATTCCGAGCGCTTCCTTGGTGAGCTTTATCTCTGCGTCGCCAAGAGGTGCTCCGTGTGCATCGGCTGTATCCTGCTTGTTTGGTGAACCATAGCCGATGTGCGATTTAACAACTATAAACGAAGGTTTGTCTTTTACTGCCTTTGCGACTTCAATAGCTGCATCGATAGCATCAAGATCGTTGATGTCAGCAACTGTCTGAACATGCCATCCATATGCTTCAAAACGCTGTGCGGTATTATCGCTGAAGGTCAGGTCGCATTCGCCTTCGATTGTGATGTTGTTGTCATCATAGAAGCCGATAAGTTTGCCGAGCTTAAGGTGACCGGCGTGGGAAGCGGCTTCGTGTGAAACGCCTTCCATAATGTCGCCGTCGCTACAGATAAACCATGTGTAGTGATCGACAATATTGTGACCTTCTTTATTGAATGTGGCCGCGAGATGTGCTTCGGCGACTGCCATCCCGATTGCGTTTCCAATGCCCTGCCCTAATGGTCCGGTTGTTGTTTCAACGCCCGGTGTATGGCCATATTCCGGGTGGCCTGGAGTCTTGCTGTTCCACTGCCTGAATGCCTTGATATCATCAAGGGATAGATCGAATCCAGAGAGATATAGGGCGCTGTAGATAAGCATGGATGCGTGACCGCACGACAATACAAACCGGTCTCTATCTGCCCAGTTTGGATTTAGCGGATTATAGCGCATATGCTTGGTGTACAGCCGGTATGCTAGAGGGGCAAGCGCCATCGGCGTGCCAGGGTGTCCGGAATTTGCTTTCTGGACAGCGTCCATGGAAAGCACTCTGATGGCGTCAATACAGGCCTTTTCGAGTGCTGGATTTATGTTAGATGGAGACGAATTCATTGTGTTGGTGGAGCTTGCTAAACTAGTCTGCTAGTCGATATACAAATGTATCGCAGGTGCCGCACGATCTGGAGCCTGTTTTGTATCAAATGATGATATTGCTGATCACGAGCGAGCAATAAGCGAAAAAAAGGGGCCGTTGTTAGCGGCCCCCCTGAGAATTACCCTAAAAACCAGATCGCGGCGATTCCAACGAGGAAATAACCAACAATTCCGCTGGCGCCCGGATAGTCCTTCGCGAGTCTCTGTCCAAAAAACAGGGAGACGAACGAAAGACCAGATAAAACAGCTCCGTAAAATGCAATAGAGGTGCTTTTGGTCAAAACCAGCATAATCACACCAACTCCGCTCAGTACGCCTGCCCCAACTTCCAGGGCAGTAATCGCAGGGAAAAGAAGGTTTACGTACTTGGCGAGCGGGGACTTCTCAAAATGTGCCGCTAGCCAGTCACGGTTCCCATCTCTGTCTATGACTTTGTCGAGTCCAGATTGTAGAAACAGGATTGCGAGGAAGGATGCGAGCAGGATCTGGATGATCCAAACTCCATTGGTCTGATAAACTTGTGGCATCTATATAGTTGGTTGGCTATAGGTGACGATTAATAGATGTTGGTCGTAGACGATCTGTTGAGAATCGATTCCGATGATTCTAACGATCCTCCAGGATCACTTTTCTGCAGGATTCTCTGGCATCGAGACGGCCATCCCCATGGAATGGTAACCTTTGTCCACGTACAGGGTCGTACCCGTGATTCCGCTGGCCAGTGGTGAGCACAGGAATGCTGCCGCTTTTCCAACTTCCTCTGCCGTTAAAGCTTCAGGAATTGGGGTGTTGGCTTCGCAGTAGCGCACCATATTATCGATTATACCTATCGCACTGGCAGCGCGTGAGGCATAAGGGCCTGCCGAGATCGTATTAAATCTGTGGCCATACTGGCGGCCAACTTCGTATGCCAAGACACGGGTATCACTTTCGAGGGCAGCCTTGGCAGATGACATTCCTCCGCCATAACCTGGGATTGCACGCTCAGATGCCATGTATGTTAGCGACACAAATGCGCCATTGTCGCGCATTAATGGAGACATGCGCTTCGCCATGCTAACCATAGAATACGCACTGACGCTAATCGCAGTCAGATAGCCAGCCCGTGATGTATCCAGGAGGCGATTCTTGACTTCTGGGCCGTTGGCCAAAGAGTGCACCACTATATCAACTGGCTTTTCACCAAAGTCTTCAACCAGCTTTTTGCAAACGCCATCTATGGAGAAGTCGCCAACGTCCTTATAACGCTTGCTTGTTCTCAGGTCTTCGGGGGCATCTTCAAGTGCGTCAAATGCCGCATCTAAAGCATAGATCTTTTCGAATGAAAAGAGGCTGCCGTCAGACATCACCCTGGAAGCGTCCATCTTGCCACGCTCTAAAAGATTCAGGAAGATGTTCATGGCTGGCGGCCAGGTTCCTACGCAGACGGAAGCGCCAGCTTCGGCCAAATATTTAGCGATGGCAAACCCGAATCCGCCATCGTCAGCTACACCCGCGACAAAAGCGCGTTTACCAGAAAGATCGATTGGAAGCATGATGTAAAATACCAGTTATTTTGAACTTGTGCCCACTCTTTCTGGTATCTTCATTTTAGGTGAGTTTGTGGGGCCGGTTGCAGACAGGATTCATGAGATCAGTATGCGGCACGACCCCAAAATGGCAAAGGCGCGTCGCCCGCACGTTACGCTGGTTGGCTCGTCCGGGCTTGGGCCGATCGATCCCAAGACCCCCGTTCCAGAGCTTCGCCGCAAACTGCAGCCTATTACTGATACAGCTTCTCCTATTGAGCTGTATTTTCAGGCGCCTCACAGATTTTTGCAGACCGATATAGTTGTACTGCCGTTTGATCCACACGGTCCAATCCGACATCTTCACGATAGAATTTCAAATGCGGGCCTCTTTTTTCAGAAAGCGCGTTTTAACTTCTCTCCGCACGTCACGCTTACTTTGTATAAGACCCTGACTCGGGAAGCGCTTGCTGAGCTTATGCAGGTGAAGATAGACGAACCGGTCATTCTGGATAAATTGCAGATCTATCTGACTAATCACCCATCTCCGGCTCGGCTTTTGTTAGAGTTGGAGCTGAAGGGTTAGATAGGGCGCTTCCTAAACGAATCTCTCTTTAATACGTATTAGCTAGGACGAAAGTCGCTATAGGTATTTATCTCTCAATCAACCTCATATTTCTGGGTAGACCCCAAACGAATTATGGCGAAAAAAGTATTTGGTCACCTCCTTTCGGGCGGTCGGCCATCAATAAAAACCGTAGTCCGCTCGGTTGCTGGTGCGACTGCAATCTGCGGCCTGGCGGTTGGTGCCGTCACTCCATATAAAGTGGAGGCACAGGATACTGACAAGAAGTTCGAAGTACCGAAGCTGCCTGTTGAAAAGTACAAGCTGCCTAACGGACTCACAGTTTTGCTATCACGAGATACGTCAGCTCCGTTAATAGCTGTTGACGTCTGGTATCACGTGGGGTCTAAAAACGAAGAAAAGGGTCGTACTGGATTTGCTCATCTGTTTGAGCATGTGATGTTCCAGGGTTCTGAGCACATACCATATGGTCAGCACTTCAAGATAATTGAGAACGCTGGCGGCGATGTTAATGGAACGACCAATAACGATCGCACCAACTACTACGAAGTGATGCCTAGCAACCACCTCGAGACAGCTCTCTGGCTCGAATCCGACAGAATGGGTTTTCTGTTGAATGGTTTGGACAAGGCAAAACTTGACGCGCAGATCGATGTTGTTAAAAACGAACGCAGGCAGCGCATCGATAACCAGCCTTATGGATCGATGTGGGAAGTTATAACTGGCAATTTATACGGTCCGGAAAATCCGTATCACTGGCCGGTTATCGGTTCTATGGCAGATCTTTCGGCAGCAACGCTGGATGATGTTAAAAACTTCTTCCGTAAATACTACGCCCCAGGAAATGCAACACTCGCAGTCGTAGGTGATATCGACATAGAAAACACAAAGGCGTTAATTGAAAAATATTTCGGTTCGATTCCTGGTAATGATGCAGTAATCGAGAGGCCTAAAGTTGCTCCAACACAATTAACCGCTGAAAAGCGATTGATCCTTGAAGATGCACGGTCCCAGATGCCGCAGTACGTCGCAGTCTGGCCAAGTATCGGAGAGAAGCATCCTGATAACACAGCCCTGTCAGCCTTTGGAACAGTATTAACACAGGATAGAACAAGCCGTTTGACAAAGCTGCTTGTTTATGACCGCGAACTGGCTACTCAGGTTTATGCTGGTCAGCAGAGCTATGAAGATGATGGCATGTTCCTGATCTTTGTTGTTCCTAAGCCAGGTGTTTCGTTAACTGAAATCGAGCGCTTGATTGACAGTACATTAGCTGCAGTTCAGCAAAATCCAATAACAGAAGCCGAAGTAGAGCGCTTTAAGAACTTTACAAAGGTTCAGACTGTTTTAGGGCTCGATGGATCTATGAACAAGGCAGAAATTCTCCTGTCCGGTCAGGTCTTTTATAACGATCCGCTTATGTATGTGCGTGAAACTGAAAAGACCCTGAGCCTTACTGCTGCCGAAGTGATGCAGGCAGGTGCCAAGTATCTGAAGCCAGGTCGTGTTGTATTAAGCATGGTTCCAGCCGGTAAGCTGGATATGGTTGCAAAGCCGGACCTTCCGGCAACCAATGTTACACCTGTCCCAGAGCAACAGAGCTCCGAAGAAAATACAGTCAAGCAGGTAGGGAGCAGATAGTATGAAAATGGTAAAAGAAAGATTCACTACAAAGCGTATGCGCATTTCACCAATAGTTACGACTTTTGCATTGGCAACTACAGTATTGTCTACACCTGTGATATTGTCTGACAGCGCCTTGTATGCTCAGGGTACATTTGATAGAAAAATCCCACCAGCGGTTGGTGAAGCAAAGCCACTCGTCTTCCCAAAGATACAGGAGCGTAAGCTGGCTAATGGAATTCCGGTTGCTGTTATGGAAGACCACAGCTCTCCGGTCGTTAGTGTTGTTGCGGTCCTGGATGTTTCGACATATCTCGATCCGAAAGGCAAGGATGGGTTGGCGTCTCTTGTATCCTCGATGTTATCCGAAGGTACCTCACGTCACACTGCAAATCAGCTATCTGACGAGTATGCCAATCTAGGTAACACAGTAAGTCCGTTCGGTTTTTATACGATCCCTGCAAACTTCGATAGATCGTTGCAGTTAATGGCCGAACAGCTTTTGACTCCGTCGTTTCCTGATGAAGCGCTACAAAGGTTGAAGGCGCAGCGTATATCGGGGATAAAGCGTTCGATGGAAAATCCAGGTTATTTGGGTAGTCGAGTGTTCGCCAGCAAACTGTATGGTGCAGATCATCCTTACTCGCGTGTAGAATCCGAAGCCAGTATATCCAGCATCTCAAAGGACGATATTCGCAATTTCTACAGAAGTTATTATCGCCCGCCTAACATCAAGTTTGTTGTTGCAGGTGCCATCTCTCCGGAAGATGCAGTCGCAAAGCTTGATATGGTTTTTGGCAGATGGGATTCAGGTGAAAATGGACGTGTGATTCCACCGGAGCCACACGATCCTGACTCGACTGTCATCTATCTGTATGACAGGCCAAATTCGCCGCAAAGTGTGATCATGATTGGTGCGCTGGCTCCTCGCCGCGATAATCCTGATTACTATGCGATTGATTTTATGAATACCACCTTGGGTGGAGCATTTAACAGTCGCTTAAACCTGAATCTGCGCGAAAAGCACCAGTATAGCTATGGCGCCGGTTCCAGATTTACCTACAGAAATGTTCCAGAGCTGGGTGTGTTTTCTGCCAGCAGTTCGGTAGTTGCTGCAAAGACTGATAGCGCTCTAATTGAGTTTATGAAAGAGATTCGTGGCATTCATGGTGAATCTCCAATTACTAAAGAAGAGTTTGAATTCGCCAAGTCTCAGTCAATCAGTGTTTTGCCATTGCAGTTTGAGACGGTAAAGCAACGTGCGGATGCTGTCGCAAGTCTGTATCGCAGAGCGCTTCCGTTGGACTTTTATAATCAACTTGTTGATAACTACAAGAAGGTCGATTATAACCAGGTGCTGAGGGTTGCAAAGGAGCGGTTGAATCCTGGCAAACTGGTGATTGTGGTTGTTGGAGATAAGTCCCAGATTGAAGCGGGGCTGCGTGCTACAGGGATTGCGCCGGTTGTTGTGGTGGATTCGCTGTAATCCGCCTGGATGTATGAGTTGTTGTTAGCTATTGATCGTATTAATCGATAAGTTGAGTAGAACCTTATGTTAAACAAAGAAGAGGCGCTGATGAATTCAGCGCCTCTTCTTTGTTATTGTAGATAATATGTGACGGTGGTATGTCGCTTATGATATCTCTTGATTGTTTCTCAGGCATTTCGAGGCGTTGTGCGAGTTATTTACGTCAATAAATATCTTGCATAGTACCTTGCTGGCATGCGCGACTATAAACATCTGTCTATAGCGCGCATGTGGTGCCTCTACTTCTTACGTGCAACCTTCTTTGCTGGCGTGCTCTTGCCGTTTGTTCTCTCCAGATAACTGATTAGTTCCTTTGTGTCGCTAGAATTCTTCAGCATTTCGATGGCTCTTACCAGCTGATTGTCATCGGTTAAGTACTTGCGTTTGGCGGTAGAATCCCCAAACATAGAAGCGGTCAGTCTTGCACCCACAAATCTTCTGAAAGCTGTGTCTGCAGACCGTAGCAAAACAGAATCGATAACCATGTCATTGTCGGCGAGCCGCTTTACAAACTCGTTTCTCAGCTCGTCAGTTACTTCGAAGTTTGCTGGAAGTTTGCCTTTTTTCTCTGCAGCAAACTCCAGGAGTTGTGTTAGAAGTATCTGTGTTTTTGGAGCCATCGCTGCAAACAGTTTCTGCTCTGTTGTTAACAGTGTATCTGGTGCAACGATAATATCCGGTGTAATGCCGCCACCGCCGTACAGAGTACGACCGCCTGTGCTGGTAAACTTTGGTCTGGCCTTAATTGATGAATCGCTTTCTATTGAATCCGGACCAATATCTGCAATTTCACCATTTGCATCTACAGCTCTGTCTTTCTGAATTGTACGACCAACAGGTGTGTACCACTTTGCTGTTGTCATCTTGAGAGCGTAGCCGCCGTCCAGATTGAAGAGGCTCTGAACCAATCCCTTTCCGAAAGATGTAGTACCAACAACCAATGCTCTGTCATGATCCTGTAGTGCTCCAGCCAGAATCTCAGATGCCGATGCGCTACGGCCATCTATCAACACAACAACAGGAATTTCCGGAAATGTTGGTGATGTCGTTGCGTTATATATCTGCGGTGAACCGGAGCGGCCGCGTACGCTGGCAACTTCGACGCCTTCTGGAAGGAAGAGATTGCTGGAAGCGATTGCCTGATCCAGAATTCCGCCAGGATTGGAGCGAAGATCCACTACAACCTTTTTAGCGCCGGCTTTAACTACTTCTTTAATCCCGTTTTCCAGCTCTTCGGTTGCTGTTTCACTGAATTGCTGCAACAGGACATAACCAACTTCACCGTCGAACACGAGCGTGTAAGGAACGGCTGGAATGTGAACTATAGCGCGCGTGAATGTTACAGGGATAGGTTCAGCGACTCCACTCCGGCCGAATTTGACATCTACCTGTGTTCCTGGAACGCCTTTGAGCTTGTCCGAGACCTGTTGTGTTGTCCATCCTCTTGCAACTGATGTATCGATCTGGAGAATTTTATCTCCCTCCTGCACGCCGCCCTGAGCAGCCGGTGTGTTTGGAAAGACGCGCTGAACGGTTACGTATCCTTGAACTTCGGATATCTCCATTCCGACACCGCCGTACTTTCCTCCAGTCTGTTGTGTGAACTGCTCAAGTTCCTTGGGAGAAAAAAGTACGGAATAAGGGTCATTCAGCTCACGAACCAACCCTTTGGCAGCTTTTTCATAAAGTTCGTTGGCACCGATTGTGTCTACGAATTTACTGGATGTTAGTTGTAGAACCTGCTCAAGTAGTCTCGCGCTGGCCACAACGTCGGATCGCTGCACCACGAAGGCAGCAAAAAAGACAGGGACGAGAATTGCGGTAGCAATAGCGGTCCTTTTGAAAATCCTGGCTGACAGCTTTTTCATTGGTGGCTGCGCGTTTGGGTGTGAAGTTTGGTCCATCTTCATAAGTGTAGTAAAATCTATCTAGTAATTCTGTTCCGTGTATTGCTAGAATGTTGCCATCTGGGCCATTGTCCTGATGTACGAACGACTCACCAAAGGTGTTGAATCTATGGCGATTGTGCCTGACGATGTTGGCGAAGAGAGATCGGAGCAGGAACAGGGGGAGCCGGAAATCTCCTGGTCGTCACCTTTTTTATGGCTTTTTAAGCTGTTTATGGTGACAATTGCAGCTCTTTTGATCGTGGCGGGCTTTATGACCATGACTCGTTCTACGCATGTCACTATGGTCTTTCCTCCCGATCCGAATGATCGTCCAACCTCCGTAGGCGACTCTGCGTTCCTGAGGGAGATAGCGCTTTATACAGGTACAGCGTTGTCCAGGCGCAACAAGGTGCAGGTGCTCCTAAATGGAGATGAAACTAATCCGCATCTATGGTCGGACCTCAGATCTGCCACTACAAGCATCCTTTTTCAGAGCTACTATGGTCAGCCAAGCTTTATGCTCGACACCCTTAAAACTATCCTCATTGAGAGAGCGCAGGCAGGGGTGACGGTTGCTGTGCTGTTGGATGCGTTTGGTTCCGGATCGCTAAGAAAGGACACGGCGATCCAGGAGATGCGGGACGGAGGTGTGTACGTAGAGTTTATTCGGCCGATCCATTGGTATTCACTGAACAGAGCTACGTTGCGGAGCCACGCACGGGCTGTGCTTATAGACGGGCGGGTGGGATATACTGGTGGTTTTGGGATTGCAGATCACTGGGAAGGCGACGGTGTGACCGATGACGGATGGCGTGAGACAAATGTTCGCTTCGAGGGCCCGGCAGTGGCTCAGGTTCAGGCTGCCTTTGCTTCTGGATGGGTAGAGGCTACCGGTATTCTTCTCTCAAGTAGAAAGTTTTTTTCAAGCGCCTTATTTGATTCTGCAGGTGGTGTTTTAGCCGGATTCATGCACACAGTTCCCGGAACTGGCAGTACTGCGGCCGAGAGATTCCTTGCACTTTCAATTGCTGGAGCCAGAGAGAGACTTTATATAACCAACTCCTATGCTGTGCCTGGCCCTGATTTTAGAACTTTTCTAGTGGATGCTGCAAAGCGCGGTGTAGATGTGAGACTGCTAACCGTCGGAAAAAAAACCGATGTGAAGGCGACAAGTTTTGCTGGAAAGGCGTTCTATGAAGAATTACTTGTGGGCGGCGTAAGGATATTTGAATATGAGCCAACTATGATGCACGCAAAGACTATGGTTGTAGATGGGAAGTGGGTCTCGATAGGATCCATGAACTTTGATAATAGATCGCTCGCGCTCAACAACGAAACTTCTCTTATTGTCCTCGACACTGTTTTGGGAGCACAGATGGACAGCATCTTTATGATGGATCTTCAGCGTTCAAATGAAATAAAGCTTGAAGATTTTAGACGGCGCCCCTGGTATAACAAGATTATGGAATGGGGCGCCGAACAGTTGTGGCGGGTTTTATAGTTTATTGATACAAGCCGCCAGAATTTATCCTCTACCTATAGCCGCACGAACTGCTTCGCGCATTGCAATGGCCGAGCTTTCGCTTGAACCGACCGAGTCTTCTCTAACGTGGATCTCAATTCCTTCTGCGACCGGAATGCGTCTCCACACTACGACAGTTGAATCATCCTGAGTCGCTGCTACCTGATCTGCCTTTGCAAGCAAAACTTTTTCCAGCGAAGTTGCTATGCGGCGTTCAAGCATATCCCCAGTCATGCCGGAAATTTCAGTCTTGATCGTCTCGAGAGACTGTCCTTCGCGCTGACGGATTTTAACCGCCAGTAATTGCAGGAGATGTCTGTAGTGATATGTTGCTGCGGTTCCTGTGCCCTCAGGACGATCTATCAGACCGGCAGAGACGTAGAACCTTATGGATCGTGCGGACGGCGCTACGCGGGCAGACGCATTGGTTGGACGTATGCCCGCAGCGTCGACTAAGCTTCCAGCGTGGGCTGCGAGGCCTCGGGCATTCCAAGGGGCATGTTTAGCGTGGGCCCTGAGGAGAACAACTGGCGACTCAGCCATGTTGACAGGATTGCATTAAACTCGTCAGCGCGCTCATCTTGCGGGAGGTCGCCGGCGGGTGAAAGGATGTGTACATCAAAGTCTGGTTTAAGTGATCTGAAACCACGTATTTCCTCAACAGGTGTAATTTGAGCCTCTTCCCCCCAGAATAGGAGGGCCGGTTGGCTCAGATTACGCAAAGCGTGACGCACATCGATGTTCAGATGTCCAGACAAAAAAGCTGCTGGCGCATGCCGGGCGCCGCGCTGATGCGATGTTGCAAAATATACATCAATCAATTCATCAGTCACTAGGGCATTGCTTGCGTAGGCTTTTTCCAGGTAGTATCGAATGCTGCGCTTGGATGCTATTGCGTTGAAAGCGGCCGTTCCTATCACCGGCGAATCGACCGTAAAACGTCCTGCTTCTCCCCGTATTCCAGGTGCTTCGTTAAGTCGGGTGAGGCCGGTCGGAGCTATTAAGGCGAGTGCGGGAAATCTGTTAGGATCTCTGGCGGCCAGAATAATAGCGTATGCACCTGTGATGGAGTTTGCTACCAGAACAGTTGGTTTTCCTATCACCTGCGCCACAAAGTCAGAGATAAGATTGATATATATACGGGCGTTGTACTTCACAGCGGGGCGATCAGATAACCCAAATCCGAGTAGATCTACGGTATAAACTGTGAATTTCTTCGCCAGAGAGTCAACATTATGGCGCCATTCATACGACCAGCCGGCCGCATGTATTCCATGCAGCAACAGAACGGGTGGCCCTTCGCCTCTTTTGGTAAATGCGATTCTACGACCTTTCCAGGTCCAGCCACCAGCTTCGCCTCCGATAAGGTTTGTTAAGGAGTCGACTCCACGCTTTGCATATATGTTGTAGGCTGCGGCCGCGCCTAGAATTGCGCCACCTGACATGAGGAGCTTGCTGAATACGGAGCGGTTCCCGTTACGGTCTGATCTTGGCGACATATTCCATTTTAGATGCTAAAACGGGACGATTTACATCGTCCCGTTTTATGGTTTTAACAGTTTGGAAAGCTGGCGCGTTATCTACGCTTTGTTGCTTTCTTAGCCGTCTTTTTCGATGTAACTGCAACTTTTTTAGCTGGGGCTTTTTTGGCCACAGCTTTTTTCGCAACAGCTTTTTTAGCAGGAGCCTTGGAAGCTGCCTTTGCAGGGGCCTTCTTGGCCGGTGCAGCTTTCTTTTTTGCAGCTGGTTTACTTGCCTTGGCGGCAGAAGTTTTTGCAGCTGGTTTAGAAGCGGCTTTTTTAGCTGGCGCAGCCTTTTTAGCTGCTGGCTGTTTTGCTACTGATTTGGTTGCAACCTTT
Organism: Gemmatimonas phototrophica; assembly: GCA_040394885.1. Lineage (GTDB taxonomy): Bacteria > Gemmatimonadota > Gemmatimonadetes > Gemmatimonadales > Gemmatimonadaceae > Fen-1247. Next base: position 93,038 of record JBEBRK010000009.1, on the reverse strand, counting down.
GCGCCTGCCGACTTGGAAGCCTTGGTCGATTCCTTTGCAGTATCCTTTTTGGCCGCTGGTTTTGGGGTGGCTTTGGAAGGTGCTGGTTTAGGGGCTGGCTTCGCCGCCGGCTCGGCCTTGGCAGTTACTTTTTGTGCTGCCTTTGGCGGAGCGGAGATAATATCATCGTCTTCATCCGGGATATCCAGATCGTCGTCGAGTCCATCATCGTCATCGTCGTCGTCAGGAAGCAGAGGTGAGTCGTCTTCGTCGTCATCGCTGCTGTCGTCGTCGAGCTCGTCATCATCCAGACCATCATCGTCTTCTTCGTCGAAAACGCTGAAAGCAGATTTTGCAGGAGCTGACTTTTTACCCGATCCCTTGGGGCGACCACGTTTACCAGGCAGGCGTACGAGTGGACCAACCTCATCGTCATCATCGAGATCGTCAACGTCGTCGGCTAAGCCAGATCCGCGTCCAAAGATATCAGAATCATCGTCCTCTTCTGTATCGTCTGTGCGTTCTACCTCTTCCTCTTCGTCGTCATCATAGTCGTCAGTACTATCCCACAACTGGCTGCTGTCATCGCGTTGGATGCCCCAGCCATCATCATCGTCTTCATCTTCTTCATAGCGGCCGCGGCGACGACCACCGCCGTAGCCAACGATATCGTCGTCATCGTCATCCATAAACCGGAAGATCTCGCCTTCTTCGTCAATGCTCGGCATTGCCGTCTCCTATTAAGAATGTATGCCTAGTGACACGCAATTCGCAGATCGCGTGCCTTTGGCGGAATAGTATTCGTAATGATTGATCAATTCTAAACTATTCGTCAATCTTCTACGAACTCAACTTGGACATTTTTGGTGATGATACCAGATTTTGCGCCACGGTCAAGTAGTAACTGCACCGCTTTTTTTCCTTTTTCACCATAATCCAGCGTCCATTCATTGACATACATCCCGACAAACTCGTCTGCCTTGCTTCTGGCCAGGCCACGAGCGTACTGCATTGAGTGGTCCAGGGCGGCTTCGCGGTGATCTAAACCATACGCGATGCTTGCGCGAAGGTGGCGGGAAATCTTCTTGGTAAGCTCTTCACCAAGGTCCTTTCGGACGATATTTCCGCCGAGTGGAAGCGGTAGACCTGTGTCTTCGAACCACCAGACGCCGAGGTCCAGCAGCAGGTGCAAACCGTTGTCCGCGTATGTGAGCTGGCCTTCGTGAATGATGAGTCCAGCGTCAACTTCACCTGCCAGAACCTTTTCTTCAACCTGGTCGAAAGGAGTCTGAACTGCTATGAAATCCGGCTCCCAGAGTCTCAACGCTAAATAAGCTGTTGTGAGAGGGCCAGGAATCGCTATACGCTTCCCCTTGATCTCTTCCTTCGTCATCGGCTGTTTTGCCACAAGACGTGGGCCGTACTTGTCGCCCATGGACGAACCATGTGGGAGAAGTGAGTACTGGTCGGTCAGATAGGCATATGCATGAATCGACACTGCAGTTACTTCGAGTTCAGCCTTGCGAGCGCGCTGGTTGAGCGACTCAATATCCTGAAGTTCGTGAATGTAGGTTATGCCTTCTGTGTCAATCTGCCCAGTTGCGAGCGCATAAAACATGAACGCATCGTCGGAGTCTGGGGAGTGAGCAAGTCTAATGGTTGTCATGATGTATCTATTATATCAGTTACTGGTCGTTGGTGGTGGGCCAGCCGCAATGTCGGTCTGGTGTTTTTCGTATTCTACCCGTTTTGCTGCAAGTTCTTTTTCTCTAACCTTAGCAAATCTTTCTGCAAACTCCTTTTGGGAAGGGCTGTTACCCGTGGCCCGTGCTACACGCCCCGCCAGGATCAGTCCAAGCAAGTGATCAGGGTTATTCTGTAGTATTGTATCTGCCTGTATTTTGGCCAGTGGAATAGCTCCCGAAACTTCTGCTATACGACCAATGTCATAACGCTGATCCAGATCCAGAGTCCCGCCCTGAGCGTCCTGAGCCATCTGGTATGCCTGAATAGCCATAGGTGCAAAGAACTGAACTGAGTCTGTTTTGCCCATGCTGTTGAGAAGCATGATTCTATTATATAGGCGCTCTGCCAGGTCAGCCGGGGACATTCCGGAGATGTCCGGGGCTCTGACAACCTCACCCATACCTGCTCCAGTCTTACCCATAGCGTCGATCTGTTCCTGACTCATGCCGGCGAACGGTCCGTCCAGCGCCGGATTTGGCAGAGCGGTCATGGGTGCATCCAGGCGACTGCCGCGCTCCGAGTTAAAGCTGCGTCCAGCCAGCATTGCAAATAATGCGAGGAAGGCTATACCCGCTACGGCCCATGGGAGGGAAGATGCGAGGCCTGACTGTTGAGGGGCTGCTTTGGAGCTATTTCCAGCCGAGGCGGACGATGGCGATGTAGTTGCTGAAGCTGTTGTTTCTGCCGGTGCGGCCGCTCCGCATTTTGCGCAGAACTTTGCTTTTGCTTTGAGTGGCGCGCCGCAATCACTGCATTTCCGTGCAACCAGCTGTGTGCCACATTCAGAACAGAATCGCCCTGTTCCGGGCGTAGCACAGTTAGGGCAGTTGACTGCCTCTTGTGGTACTGAATTCATGCGGGGAAAGATACTATGGTGGGAGCTGGAATCCCATTGTTTTTACTATGATATTGGGAAATCCTGGAGGGTGGCGAGCAGGACTTGTTTGTGAGGTCCTGTCATTCAATTTATTTTGAAATATTGGAAGTTGGTCAGTGGAATTGTTTAATGGAGGAACTGTTTGGATTACGTATTCTATAAGGTGTACAGATTCCAGGAGTTAGTTAGAAGTTTTGATCCAGCCTTTGGCGCTTGCAGTACAGTGGCTGCGCTGCTATTGATGTCTTGCGCGGCGATCTTGTGGTTTCTGCATATTTTTGCGGGAGTGAGTTTTCCATTTCCACACCCTGGTGTTTTGATGGTTCTTATCCTTTTCGTATTTTTCTATTTTCACTGGCAATTCACTAGAAAAGGAAGAACTGAAGCGATTATTGCCCGTTATAAAGATGAGTCAGACGAAGTCAGGCGACGGGGCAACTTTTTCATGATATTGTGGCCTGTTTGGATATTCGCGATGATGTTTGGGACAACGTGGCGCGCTATTCATCTCAATACGCAGATGCATTTGGAGCATCAGCAGATGTTAGAGTCGAATAAATCGGCCTTTGTTGATACTGTCAAAAAGTATAATTGCGAGACCGCGCCTGTTGCTTGTAGGAAAACGATTGAGGCTGTTGTGAAGTAGAGTATGTCGGTCTTGTGGGACACTTCACTTAATCCAATTCTGAACCTTAAGCCCTGAAACGCGCTTAAACTCTTTGGTATTATTTGTCACCAGCGTCATTTCTAAGGATTGTGCATGTGCTGCTATCCAAAGGTCATTGTTGCCTATTGGTGTTCCTTTAAGTTCAAGATCCGCGCGGATTTTCCCATATAAATACGATGTTTCAGCTGTGATCTGAACGACCGGTATCAAAGTAATAAACTCCTGAAGCAGCTTTAATACTTTTGTTGTATGCTGACTTTTTTCAGCACCGTACAATAATTCTCCCCATGTGATGGCCGAAATCGCAGCCTCACCCGGTTTTAACTTCTCGAACCTGGCATATACTTCTGGTGGGCGATGACGCTGGATATAGATGCATATGTTTGTGTCAAGCAAGTATCGTGGAGCCACTATAGCTTTTCTCTGGATTGTGGTGGATCGTCTCGACGTCCTTCGGCAAAAAAGTCTGCTGGTATCTCTGCAAGTATATCAAGAGCTCTGGTGAGGCCTATTTCAGGTTCCCGTAAAATGATCTCCTTTCCGCGTCTAAAAATCTCCAACCTGCTAACCTGAACTCGAAATTCTTTTGGGAGCCTGATCGCCTGACTGTTTCCCGATATAAATACTTTTGCTGTGGCCATAGTAACCCCTCTCTAGATTTCGTATATACGTACAAGTATATACATTTTTCTATTTTTGTCTACTATTCTTGGGTTTTGACGATGGGTACTGGGGACTGATCGACTGTTCTGCAATAGGAAGCCATATATCCAGTGGGGTACTCAAAAATAAAAAACGGGAGCCCCTCTCGGAGCCCCCGTCTTCTTCCATCCCATCGATATTAATTATTATCGGCGGAATCCCGACTATATCTGATTAAATCCGATTAAACGGGAAACAGCATCTCGCGATACTTCGGCAGTGGCCAGACTGTATCGTCGATCATTACTTCGAGCGCGTCGCAGACTTGTCTTAGTGATGTCATGCGTTCGCTGCCCTGATATGAAAGCAGGTGCGCCTGTTCGGCGAGCTTGCCTTGATGATGTAGAAGGTTTGCCTGATTAATTACTTCGATAACTGCATCGCGGCGCTGTTGCAATGTCTCGATCATAACTCCGATCTCATTTGCAGCCGCGACATGAGGAATCGATGTAATGCCAGCGGCTTTTGCATTTGCTGCTGCTGCTGCCAATGTTCCGGTGTAGCTAAGCGATGCTGGCAATACGTAGGAGTTGATCATTTCAACAAGCACGTTGAGTTCGATCAACATGTTTTTGGCATACCGTTCCAGGTGAACGAAGTAGCGTGAGTGCAGCTCTGCCTTTGTAAAAATGCCAAGACCGACCAGCGCCTTGTGTGAGTTATCAGCGATAAGTTCAGCTACTGACTCTGGTGTTTTGCGCAGATGTGGCAGCCCTCTGCTTTCTGCTTCATCGACCCATTCATCAGAATAGTTGTTCCCTTCAAAGCGAATTGGGGAGCTTTCCTTGAATGCTTTGCGCAGAACTTTTAATGCGGCATCATCAACTGATGGGCAAAGCTTGATTTCTGCTTCAAGCTGAACGGCTAGTTCTTCAAGAGCTTCGGCAACGACTGCGTTGACAATTGTAACAGGGAGTGCAACAGACGATGAAGAGCCAACTGCACGGAACTCGAACTTTGCGCCTGTAAATGCGAATGGCGAGGTTCTGTTTCTGTCTGTGTTGTCCTGTTGAATCTCCGGAAGTCTTGCGACGCCGAGCTTCAACATCTGTTGTGCTGCTGTACCACCGGTTTTGCCTTCGATAATCTCTTCGATAACGTTGGTAAGCATTGTACCCATAAACACAGACATGATAGCCGGTGGAGCTTCGTTGGCGCCAAGTCTGTGTTCGTTGCCTGCAGATGCGATGCTTGCGCGGAGTAACCCTGCATGCTTGTGCACGCCCTTAAGTACGGCTGCCAGCAACATCAGGAAGCGAATGTTCTGATGTGGTGTCTTGCCTGGCTTTAGCAGGTTGATACCGTCTATCGCTGGATTATCTGCGATGATCGAGAGCGCCCAGTTGCAGTGCTTGCCGCTGCCGTTGATGCCGGCGTATGGCTTTTCATGCATCAAGGCCTGGAAGCCATGTCGTATTGCTACCCTGCGGAGCGTGGACATAATGAGTTGGTTGTGATCTACAGCGATATCTGCTTCGCTGAAGAAAGGCGCCATCTCAAACTGGCTTGGTGCGACTTCGTTGTGACGTGTGGTGACCGGAACGCCGAGCTTGTATAGCTCGTGTTCTGCCTCAGCGATACAGGCCTGTACACGATCTGGTATGCCACCAAAATAGTGGTCTTCCAGCTGCTGGCCTCTTGCCGGAGGTGCACCAATTACTGTACGCCCCGCCATCGAAAGATCAGGACGTAGCGCAAATAAGCTGCGATCCACCAGGAAGTATTCCTGTTCAACACCAAGGGTTGGGTAAACGCGGGTCAGGCCCGTGTCTCCGAGTAACTCAAGTAGTTTGATAGCCTTTTCAGAGAGAACATCTGCACTGCGCAGCAGTGGAGTGGTCTCGTCGAGGGCTTCACCATTGTAGCCGATAAAGACAGACGGAATGCAGAGTGTGCGGCTGCCTGCGGCTTCAACTATAAAGACGGGTGAGGCCGGGTTCCAGGCTGTGTATCCACGAGCTTCCCAGGTTTCGCGTAGGCCCCCTGATGGGAAGCTTGATGCGTCTGGCTCGCTCTGAATTAGCTGTTCTGCAGAAAAGGATTCAAATGCTACAAGGTCTTTATCGAACGATAAAAAGGAGTCATGCTTTTCAGCTGTTAGTCCGGTCTGTGGCTGAAACCAGTGGCTGAAGTGAGTTACACCACGAGAAATCGCCCAGTCCTTGATGACTTGGGCGACTTGTGGGGCGATCTCGATATCGAGCTGCTTTCCGAGGCGGACTGCGGAGTACAGCTTTGCGTATATATCTTCAGGAAGCTTGTCCTTCATCTGGCGAACGCCAAATGTGTTGATTCCGAAGTAAGAAGATACTAATGATGGGAGTTCTTCTAGCATCGGGATTGGCTCCCGGTAAACTAGATCGGCAACGGCTTGCTGGCGCAGGGTAGTCATATATTTAGAATGTGTTTCGAACACTTGTTGCAATAATAAAATTGCGAAACATGCAATTATTTATAACAAATTTGCATATATTGTACGTTCAGCGCAAGAAACCGCACAAGAAATATGCAGAAATCTCAAATTCTTAAGATACTTAAGGAGCGTCGGGTAAAGTTTCTCCGGCTCCAGTTCACAGATATACTTGGCATCAACAAGAACGTTGAGGTGCCGGACTCGCAGTTTGAAAAGGCTCTGGCCGGCGACATTCTGTTCGATGGCTCTTCTATAGAAGGGTTTATGAGGGCGGAAGAGTCAGACATGTTGTTGGTTCCGGATCTATCCACTTTCCGGATTTTCCCGTGGGGCGACCCGGCTGCACGGTCTGCCAGGCTGATCTGCGATATCTATAATCCAGATGGTGCTCCGTTTGAAGGCGATCCTCGCTATGTACTAAAGAAGGTTTTAGCCAAGGCTGAGTCTATGGGTTTCACCATGAACGCGGGGATGGAAGCTGAATTCTTTGTTTTTCGAGCTGATCCAACCGGCAAGCCAAGCACCCTTACCCATGATGTTGGTGGATATTTCGACCTTGCCCCATCTGACAAGGGCGAAGATGCGCGCCGTGCTATGGTTGGTGTTCTAAGCGAGATGGGGTTTGAGGTTGAAACATCTCACCATGAAGTTGCGCATGGTCAGCATGAGATAGACTTCAAGTACGCTGATGCTCTTCACACAGCTGATAACATCGCAACTTTCAGATTTGTTGTGAAATACATCGCGCAGCAGTTCGGTTTGCACGCTTCGTTTATGCCTAAGCCGGTTTATGGGCAGAATGGAAGTGGAATGCATACTCATCAGTCTCTGTTTAAAGGAGATCAGAATGCCTTCTGGGATCCAAATGGGCAGTGGGAACTCAGTGAAACGGCTTTGCATTTTATTGGCGGTCAGTTGAAACATGCCCGCGCATGTACTGCTGTTACCAATCCACTGGTTAATTCGTATAAAAGATTAGTGCCAGGCTTTGAAGCCCCTGTTAACGTCTCATGGTCGATGCGTAACAGCTCTCCGATGCTCCGCATACCGTCAAGGCGCGGAACAGGCACCAGGGTGGAGCATCGTATGCCTGATCCATCTGCCAATCCATATCTTGCGCTTGCTGTTTTACTAGCTGCCGGACTGGATGGAATCGAGACAAAAGCGGATCACCGCGAACCTGTAAATGAGAATATATGGACGCTGTCTCACAGGGAGCGTCGTCGTTTGCGGATTGATGATCTGCCTCATGATTTACATGAAGCATGTAATGAGCTTGAGAAAAACGACGTTATCTCAGGGGCCCTCGGGCCGGATGTTACTGCCCAGTTCCTTGCTGCCAAGAGGAAAGAATGGGAGGAATATATGGCTCAGGTTTCTCCATGGGAGCTGGAAAAGTATCTTGGCCGATACTAATAAGATGAAGCTGTGCTGAATTTTCAGGCTTCGACGGTCCTAGTTCTTTTATAGTTCAAATAATAAATTCTTGTTATGAATCCCCCTCTCGTTAAACAAAGTAATCCAGCTGCCGGTGCCAACAGCCCTGGTGGTACGCAAAGTCTATCTGCAACATCTTCGGTCGCTTTAATAGTTGATGCGATCAAGTTGCGGGATGAGGCTGGTCTAGGTGCTCTATATGATAGAGGTGCTCAGGATGTGTATGCGTACGCATTTAGTGTTAAGGGGAACAAGGATTCTGCAGAAGATGTTGTAGAAGAATCATTTTGGTTGGCATGGGAGTGGATTGAGAGCTATTCGCCAGCTTCGATGCCAATCGAGAGGTGGTTGCTTGCTGTTGCAGGGAAGGTCATGGGCGTTGAAGACCAGGCTGTTCCGGCCAGCGTTGACGGTCTTGGTGCTGTAGCTCCTTTTAACAAAGGGCGTTCTGCAGGGATAAGATCAAGACTTTTTGCACGAGCTCACTCTCATCGTGATGGAAAGATGGCAGTGGTGCGCAGATCTGCTGAAGCTCCGCCTCCAAGGATTCAGAAACGACAAAGGTGGGTTGATACGGTGGGGCAGGCGGCGGCGCTTACTCAGGGGGTAAGTGCTGACAGAAGTTCAGATGGAGCAAATCCTGTTAATGCTGTAGAAGATTCATCAAAGTCGGCAGAGCCGTTAGTTGCATCTCAAGATCCCTCTACAACTGCCCAGTCAGTTGCGCCAACAGAAGCAGGATCGGGTTTAACGCCACCAGGGTCAGTTTTGCCAGTAGAAATAAAACCTGGCTTAACTCCTCCAGAAGCAGTGTTGCCTGAAGCCGGATCTGGGTGGACACAGCTGGAAGCATTTCCAGGTTTAGTGTCATCTGAAGCGGTTTCCGCTCCAACACCGCCAGCAGAGATTCCTGCTGCAACCGATGAGATGGGTTCTGATGAGCTGGGTTCTAATGAACTTCATAAAGAACTTCGTAAAGAACAGCCCAAATCTCCGCCCCGAGTCTCTATTCCTGGGGAAACGTCTACGGACTTGGAGATCTTCAACTTTCGTCGAAACGATACTCAGCAGTTTGCTGCTGTCCAAAAAGAAGATGTAAAACCAGTTTCGAAAAAAGCTGTTGAGAAACAAAAAAGCTCGTCGCCTGTTAAAACGATATCATGGTTGATCTTCAGTGCTGCGGTTGGATGCGTTGTATACTTTGCGCAGGAGTATCGTTTTAATCAGACATCTGTTGCGGAGACTGCCTCAGTTGCAAGTAATGATTCTATTGCAATTCTCTTAACACGCGTTTCCCAGATGGAATCAGAAATTGCCAAAGCTCGTGCGGGCGAAAGTGCAGTTTTATCCCAGCATGCTAGAGTTATTGATCTGATGAACTATTCGTCGCGTGATGCTCAAGGAAAGGTGCTGTGGAATCAGGAATCAGGTGAATGGCAGGTAAGATTGTATAACTTTAGACAACCCAAGGAAGGTAGTGAGTTTGTATTATGGGCTGTCGCAAATGGTCTTGCATCGCCAGTTAATCTCACGAAAATAGTACAACAGACAGACGGGAACTTTGAAGCAGTTGGAAATGGTGTTATTCAACCATCCCAGTTTGTGCGCGTGATGATTACAGAAGAACCAATAGGAGCAAATGCTCAGACTCCTACTGGTTCGGTGGTTTTAGCAGGGCGTTAGGTATCAGTAACTTATAGAATAGCCTCAGGTATTACCGGAGATGTTATGCCAGCATCGGTAAAAGTATGAAGTTCGGTCATTAATCGGCATGCGGCTTCAATGATGGGCATCGCTAACAGCGCGCCGGTGCCTTCTCCGATTCGTAGATCTACAGATACTAGTGGCGACATACTCAGGGATTGCAGAACAATGCGATGTCCCTTTTCTGCGGATTGGTGAGAAGGGATCATGTAGTCAAAGATGGACGAATTATTTATGACCTTGTAAGCTGCATACGCAGCCACAGATGCGATGAAGCCATCGATCACCATAGGTATACGATGAGCAGCTGCTGCAATCATCGCCCCTGACATTGCCGATATTTCAAGTCCGCCAACGCAGGATAAGACCTCTATAGGATCTGAAAAGTATGGGCAATGAAGGTCGAGTGAACGTTGAACTACTTCGATCTTTTTATTGAGTGTCGCAGGTCCAACTCCTGATCCTCGTCCTACTATTATCTGGGGATCGATTCCTGAAAAAGCACAAAACAGCGCCGCAGAGGCTGTTGTGTTGCCGATACCAACTTCACCAAAAGAAATAACATCAGATTTTAGATGTCTTTGTGTGGCTTCGACTCCAGCTTTGATTGCTAGTAAAGTCTCTTCTCTTGAACTCGCACGAGCTACTGCCATATTGCCGGTTCCATTTGAAACCTTGGCGTGAACTATGGTCTTTGAGTCGCTCAGGTCTGAATTGACTCCAACGTCGATAACCTCGACAGTGCACTTTGCTGCCTTGGCCAGGATAGCAGCAGCTCCCCCTCCATCTGCAAGGCTACGGCAGACATTGGCTGTAACAGCTGCATCGTATGCACTTATTCCTTCAGCAGTAACGCCATGATCTCCAGCAAAGATCAATAGCTGCTTGATGGATGCGGAAGGTGTTATGGTCTGTTGTATTGTGGAAACCTGAACAGCAATATCCGCCAGACGGCCAAGGCTACCTGCGGGAACAAGTAAGTCAGCGATGCGAGCGCGCGCTTTTACTGCAATATCGTTTTGTAGATCGGCTGGCTCGATTCGGTTGATGAGAGTATCAAGCCACTGAGGTATGAGGTCAAGTTGTGTTGGCATGCTTTACTTATCAAATATGTGGTCGTCTGCAGATATGTAGTCGTCTAACAAAATAGTCTGAGTGAGCTCCCAGACTTTCCTGTTCATTACATCACTTCCATCCTTGCTTTCAAGTGCTGGCATATCCTTACATTTAAGCGCTGAGCTATCCTCGAATTTAAGTGCTAAGCTATCATCGCATTTAAATACTGACCTATCCCTGCAGGTAAGTACTGAACATTGGCCATTTTCCTGTTCAATCTGCCAGAATTGAGATTGATCAAGTTTAAGAAGATGGAGCATGATTACTCGAAGCACGTGCCCATGTGTACACACAGCGATTGTTGAATCTTTATCCAATACATTGATTATATCATCTATTGCCAGTGATACACGTTTATAGAACTGATCCGTGGGTTCTCCATCCGGAAGCTCAATATCCCAAGGGTGGTTGATCCACTTTTCGTACAGCTCTGGAGATGATGATTTTATCTCCTCATGTGTCCGGCCCTGCCAAAGACCGTAATCTATTTCAATAAGATCGTCAATTTGGACAACAGGAGCTGCCGTGGTTGCCGAGATTACGTTAGCAGAATTATACGCCCTTTTTAAGGGGGATGTATATATCCTGGTAAGACCAGCGTTGGACAGGTTCGTTGAGAGCTGGCGTATTTGCTTCAGCCCTTCCTGGTTTAGATCAATATCAAAGCGCCCCTGGAACCGCTGTTCGCGGTTCCAGTCAGTCTGACCGTGGCGTATTAGATAAAGAGTGATCATCTGCGGCTAATTACAGCTCGATCCCCGCCTGTGCACCAATTCCTTTCTCTCTGAATGGATGTTTGATAAGGTGCATTTCAGTTGCAAGATCTGCTGCTTCTATCAGTTCGGGAGGGGCATTTCGGCCGGTTGCAATTACATGCATCCCTTTCGGTCGGTTTTTGATTGCCTGAATTACAGCGTTCTTATCAAGCCAGCCAAATGTAAGTGGGTATGTCAGTTCATCGAGGATAACCACATCGTACTCATCGCTTTGGAGAGCAGGAGCGACAAGCTTCCATCCTTCTTCGGCAAGCTTCTTGTCCTCTTCTATATTCTCAGAAAGCCAGGTAAATCCGTCACCCAAAGGGATAATATTTATTCCTAGCTCTTTTGCTGCTATATGTTCTCCATTGCTTAATGCCGCAGAACTTTTAATGAACTGAAACATGGCGATCTTCATGTCGTAACCAGCTGCACGAAGCAGTACTCCTAACGCGGCCGTTGTTTTCCCCTTTCCGTTTCCGGTGTTAACGATAAGTAATCCCGTTCGCTCTTCGCGCGGAAGTAGGGGATATTTTTCTTTTAGTGGAATCTTGTTCATACGTCTATACCAACTTGAGCTTTAATTCCTGAATCATGAAGTGGATGTTTAATGACTTTCATTTCGGTTACGAGATCTGCAGCTTCGATAAGTTGCTCTGAGGCTGCTCGTCCTGTGATAACAACGTGGGTTCCTTTTGGCCTGCTTGAGAGAGTTGATATAATATCGTTAATATCTATCCACCCACGGTTTACAGGAGAGATAAACTCATCCAGAATTATTATATCGAACTCTCCATCCTGTATTGCCTTCTTGCAGATCTCCCAGCCGGATTTTGCACGACTGCGGTTATCGGTATGATCAGTGTGATGAAGGGTGCAACCAGCTCCGAGCGGAACAATCGATACGCCTAGCCTCGCAGCAGCTAAATGTTCGCCACATTCGGCAACCTTGATGCTCTTGATAAACTGAAACATTCCAACAGCCATCTTCCTTCCAGTTGCGCGTAACAGTAGACCGAGAGCGGCGGTAGTTTTACCTTTGCCGTCTCCCGTGTTTATTATGACGAGTCCGTTTCTCTGATCGCGCGGAAGAACACGGTATGTTCGTGGCTGTTTCTTTTTGGGGACTGGGATTTTTTTATTCCCAATTACAGATCTCCCCTCAACTGGAGGTGTTGTGGGATCGACTCTGACGTCGTCGTTTTCAGAATTCATATACTAAATCTCCTGCAACTGATTGATTGTAAATGTTCTCCAGCCACCAGGTGGTGGTACTGAGATAGTATTTAGCTGTACTGTTGGATCGTTATATAACTGCGAAACTACGCGGATAGGTCCTCCGTGAGTTACAGCCGCGATGTGTGGGTTTTCGAAGGTTGCCGCCTGCTTTTTCAGCTCACTTATAAATGACTTTATGCGGTTAGTCATATTCTGAACCGATTCGCCATTTGGAGGTGAGTGGGAAGTCGGGTCATCGATCCACTTGGAATAATTACCGGACTCTAGAGCCATACATTCTTCGTACGTCAGCCCTTCCCAGTCTCCAAACGAAAGCTCCCGTAGCAGAGGTGTATATGTAATACTCTCATGCATAGGAAAAAGTATTGCTGCCGACTGCCTGGCTCTTAAAAGATCACTGCAGAATATCTGATGAAATTCATGTTTTATCAGCGATAACTTCGTGTTTTCCAGCTCGATAGCACCGTTTATGGACAAGGGAGAATCCGACCATCCCTGATACCTTCTCTCTTCATTCAATGAGGTGTGTCCATGTCTGATTAGAGTCAGCTGGAATGATTGCACTACCTTGCCTCCAAATTCGAAATCGCATCAATCAATATGGAATTTTCATCCACGGTTCTTGCTGCAACTCTTATGTATTCTGGCAGATTGAATGATGTGCAGTCACGTACTCTCAGGCCGAATTCCTGTAGTAGTTTACTGCTGAAATCGGTGGCATTGCCAACTTTGCATAAGAGAGTGTGCGTATGACCGGATACAGTTTCAAATCCGAGGCTGTTAAATGCCTTATCGATACGTTCTCGTTCGTCGCGAAGTTGTGGAATTGTTTTATTCGCGTGCAGGGCTGCACCTGCTGTGAATGTAGCTACTGCGGCGTTTTGTGCGACAGTTGATGCAGACCACGGTATGCGAATCTGATCAATTTTCTGACATATCGATTCCGGTGCTACCAGAAACCCAGCCCTTACCCCTGCAAGTGCAAAATCTTTAGTGATGGATCTGATGTGAATAACTGAGGGATGTTCTCTTAGAGCAGGAGTTCCTAGAGGGTCAGCCAGAAAACCATCGTATGACTGATCAAGCATGAGATAGCCATTCACGCTTTGGCATAAGTTGGCTATATACTTGAGCTCTGGCCCTAAGATTAGCTGCCCGGTTGGATTGTTCGGATTGCACAGATAGGTGATTTTTGGCCTGGAGTTTTCTATCTTTTCACCTAACTTCTGAATGTCGATATACATGCCATCAACATCCAGCACCTGTGCTCCTGCAATAAGAGCAGCTCTTCTGTATTCTCCATAAGTATGAGAAGCTATTAGCGCAGTATCGCCACGATTAATCAGGGCCTGTGTAGCAAAGTGTATAAATTCCGAAGCGCCGGCACCAAACAGTATACAGGACCTGTCGATGTTCCAGTGTATGGAAGCTGTTGTTCTTGGCTCTAAACTGGTTGGATCAGGATAGGTGTCAATGCTTGCAGAGTGAATTGCATTAACGACTTCTTTAGGAGGTCCATAGGCATTTAATGATACGCTAAAGTCTATCTTTGTCAGTTTGTCCCGGTGATCTCCGGATGGTCCCCCGTGACTATAAATCATCTTTCAGCGACGGAAATATGTAGTGTACGCTGCTGGTATCCCCTTTTGCGTTCAGCTTTATCCACCTTGTGCGTCTTTTCATCCCTCTCTTTATCGGCTCCTTTATACATCTCCATGAAAATGAGCCAGCATAAATTAGGGTAACTGCTATACCGCTTGCCAAAATAATGATTTTGCGAGCCTGTACAAGAGACTCTATAGTGGGCTCTTCCCCTGCATCATTAAGTACGTAGTTATTTCTTTTTGTAAGTCTACAGTTTAAGGCTAATGCAATAGCTCCCATTGGCCATCCAGCATTAGGGCTTGACGTGCGGGAAGCCTCTTTTCTACAGTTGGTTAATACCGATCTGAAGTTGAATCCAAGAATTCCGGATGCCAATGCAATGCATAAAGCCGTAATTCTGCTCGGAATCAGGTTCGCAACATCATCTGTGATTGCGGCGGCTTTTCCGAGATGTTCGAACTGTGGCGTGCGATATCCCAGCATTGCATCCGCAGTGTTGATAAACCGATATGAGAATGCAGCCGGTAAGCCGCCTATTCGATACATGAATAGGGGAGCAATAAAGCTGTCAGAAAGATTTTCTGCAATCGATTCTATAGTAGCTCCAATAACTTCGCTCTCTGTCAACTTTGTTGTATCTCTCGATACCAGATGCCATGCAAGGAGCCGTCTTGCTTCTACCAGGTCGCCGGATTTTAATGCGGATTCTATTTCTAAGGCCGCTGAGAGAAGTGCATCGACTGCGAGAGAGTGCTTTAAAAAATAGCCCTCTAAAATTGGTTGGGATCTGTATGGGAAAAGCTCAGTAAGATGTTTTAAAGCCTTGCCAAACATTAACGACAGAAGAATCCCAGATGACTCAATCGCAATGCCTCTAGCCATTTCCTCGGTTCTGCGAGATGTCTTTCGAGGCTTTATTCGTGGCTGTTCGGTAGGGGTGCACTTTTTGATGAAATTCCCCATTCGCACTGTTGGGTGGACTTTAATCGATGGTTCACCGATCAGCGTGTCAACAGCGAGGGCAACTATTGATTGAGGTAACATCGTCTTCTAAAATGCCAGGAAGGCAAGAATGACAACTTCGCACATTTCTATCGATGCTCCACAGACATCTCCGTTAAATGCTCCAAGCCTCGAAATCAGCCACTTCGCAAATAGATGTGTAATGAAGACACCAGTTACAGATGCAAGTAATATTCTGTTGAGATCGTTAAAGTGCCAGCCAATAATAACAACGAGAACTAAGGCTATGATTGATGCCAATATATAGTGACTCTTTCCATTAAAGGCAGCAATTAATCCTGTTGGGGGTGAAGACTGGAGGTGACTCGAGGGTTCTGTGTGACTCGATGGCTCTATGCGGCTTGATTCTATATGGTTTGGCTGGTCGCCCTTGGGGGACGAAGCATTGTTAAGAGATCCAAACTTTGATATGAATATCACTGCAGCTGATCGGGCAACAGTAGTTGCAACGAGAAGGCTATAAATATGTGCAGTGAGAAGCAGATCGGTTAACAGCGACCACTTAAGTAGTAGCAATAATGATATGGAAGCAACGCCGAAAGTACCGATGTGTGGATCTTTAAGTATGGATTTTCGCCAGCTATATTCTGCTGCTTTGGGTTCGTTTCTCGCACCTCGCCAGGGTGCCAGCGCAGCATCTGCGCAGTCTGCCCATCCATCCAAATGCAAAGCACCCGTAACAAGAATCCATGTTACGAGTGCCAGAGTTGCTGTGAGGTTGTCGCTTAATGGCATATAGAGCAGTATGCCATATGGAATCAGGCCTACAAGTAGGCCAACTGCGGGATAAAAGAGTGTAGATCGTATAAGGTCTACACTCTTTACCTCGCCGTGGATAGGTACACGTACCGCGGTAAGTGTACCTATTGAAATAGCCAAGTATCTAAATAGCTGTTTCAAGACGGTTAGCGAGCGATGCTAAACTTGATCTGCATTGCACGACCTGGAAGGTTGTAGCCACGCTTCTCGTAGTAGTTTTCATCTGATGCATTGCTGATGGAAGCATCGACTCTTAGCAGGCTGGAAACCTGATAGCCTCCAACAATATCTACTACTGCATGAGGGGCGTATAAGATGTCGCTGACTGCGCCACCCGAGAAATCTGTATCGATTCTTTTGCCAACATAGCGTGAACTGATACGTCCAGTCCATCTGCCTAAACTGTTAAACTCAAGGCCGGTAGTTACAGTTAGTGGAGCAAGGTTTCTGATGCGTGTTCTTGTTCTTGCGCCAAACTTTAATGCCAGGCTGACGTCAGATGGCGAAAAGTCTGTGATTCCTGGTGGAAAGGCTGCTGTATCGATTGATGGTGTACGGACATGATCATACGCACTGAAATAGTTTGTTCCGTTTGCGAAACCGCGTAGAACAAATCCGCTCCCCATTAATCGGCCAAAATCATATCCAAACTCTACTTCAAGGCCATGCATTACAGCCCGGCTGGCATTCACAGGAGTTTGAATCTGTCTCACCACGTCACCATCGGACATTGTTGGTTCTGAACCAGGTGCAAAACGAGCTGTTACTCTGGTGATTCTGTCGGTAACCTGAGTGCGGAAATACGTTACATCTGCATCGAAGCCGAAGTTCTCTTCAGACACACCCATTCCAAAATCGAATGTGATGGCGTTTTCTGGAGTAATATTTGGATTTCCGGCGGTTAGTGTGATGGTGTCACCTGTTCCGGCACCGCTCCTCAGCTTCGACTGTCCTGCCATGTCGTAGGCATCAGGCGAAAGAAATGCACGCCCTACGCTTGTGTGAAACCGTACGCCATCGGTTGTTCTATACTGAAGGCCGGCGCTCGGATTAAATGTTGTGAACGAGTGCTTTCCTTCTGACAGATTCGGAAGATATGCGTTGGCTAAAAGGTGCAATGTGATTCTGTCTATACGACCACCGATTGTCCCTGTTAATCTGTCACCGAGCGCTCTCCAGTGTGCCTGAGCAAATGCAGCGATCGATGATTGCTTTGAACTTGGGCTGTATGGGGCGATCTGGTTCGTCGGGCTATCGAATCTCTGTGATGTTGCTTTGTTCCAGGAATAGTCAATGCCGGTTGAGACTGTGTGAGCGCCAAACGAAAATACATTTTGAATCTGTGCACCACGTACTACATCGGATGTTACAAAATTAACGTATCTGGATGATGTAGTATCATCATATGCGTTGTTGTCAAAAGTATGTGTATATGCTCTAATCCTTGGAACTAATGACTTGTATGTTCCTGAGAATAGCAGGTCCAGACCTTTACGATCGAGATCCTTGCGGCCATTGCCTGTATCCAGTTCTGCTATATCACCTGGGTAGCTTACATCTCTTGCTCTAAAAAGATCTCCTCTTAGATCGACTCTCATGTTGTCTGCCAGTTGAGAGCCTACTCTTAAACTACCATTTTGTGAGTTAAAGGTTGTGCTGCTGCGGCGTTGTCCGTCACCAAGATCGCGAACTTTTTGAGTTACTCCTTCTCCAAGAATCTTGGTTGCATATTTGTCGCCCAGTGATCCTCTTAACCAGTTTCCTTTGCCCATCTTAAAATCATCACCACGACGGTAATCGCGTGCCGAGAAATCAAAGTCAAAGAACTCTCCTACTTTACCACCTGTAAAACCGGAAAGATCAGTTGTCTGGAAACTGCCGTAAGCAATCGATGCTCCACTGCGGAGCGGGCCCATGTTTTTCTTTGTGATGATGTTGATGGCACCACCCATTGCGGATGAGCCATACAGTGAAGAGGCTGCTCCTTTTACTACTTCTATCCTGTCGATCTGGTCGACAGGGATTGCTGCCAGGTTGCCAACACCTGATGGGCGTCCGTCAATAAGAACAATTGATCGTCTATTGAATGTGCCTGTTTCCGGACGGAATCCACGGATGCTTACTCCAGACAGGAAATTAGGATATTCAATGACGTCGACAGAACCATGCTTCTTTAAAATATTCGTAACGTCAACTGCAACGCTTTGTGCAATATCCTTACTGGTGATAACATCAACTTTCTGAGGAACATCTCTGGCTGCAGACGACGAACGAGTTGCAGTAATTACTACATCGTCGAGTGTTCTTGCTTTGGCGATACTGTCTCTTCTTGCAGAATCCTGTGCGGATTTAACCTGTGCTTCGGAGGTAGTCGCCGCTAGAAGTGACAATGAAATTGCCAAAGTACCTACCGGCAACTTTTGTCTGACTGAAAAAATGGACACGGCTTTATTATGTAAAATGTTATTTGGAAATAGGAACAACCTGGGGAGCGCCAGTATCTGGGCCAGGTCCCGGATGGGGTGTGATAATAGCTGGCCACTTCCATACTTCCTGAATAAGCTGCGGTTTTAGAACCTCTGCAGGTGGTCCTGAAGCCGCAACTGCCCCGTTGTGCAGCACCGCTAAACTGTCAGCGTAGCGAGCTGCGAGGTTGATATGATGTGTGATCAACATCACAGTCATACCGCCCTTTGCTAAATTTTTCAAAAGATTGAACGCAGCCATTTCGTGCGCAATATCCAGCGCCGCTGTTGGCTCATCGAGTGCAAGTGTATCTGGTTGTTGTGCCAGCGCACGAGCGATCCTTACTCTTTGTTTTTCGCCACCACTGAGGGTGTTTATATCGCGATCAGCAAACTGAAATACGTCGCATGTCTGCATAACACTGCTGACTATCTCTTCATCGTGTTTAGACTCACGTTTCCATGGTCCGAGATGAGGATATCGTCCCATGCCGACTACATCTCTGACTGATAATGGAAAGGAGATCTCTTCTGTTTGAGCTACGACGCCTATCTGTTTTGCAAGCTCGCTTCTTTTCCACTTATTAATCGGAACAGTCTTGAAGTTCACCGAACCGGCTTCCGGTTTGTTTAACCCCAGAAGAATATTTAGAAGGCTCGACTTTCCCGCACCATTTGGACCTAATATAGCTGTGAACGATCCGGGAGTAATTTCTAAGGAGATATCCTTTAGAACGTATTTGTCGCTGTTTCTATGCTTGAAGCGTACATTGGCAATATTCCAGCTCATGCCTTTGCTCGCTTTCTTAACAGCCAGACAAAGAACGGTACGCCTATAAGTACAGTTACAACACCGATTGGTAATTCTGTTGGTTTCACAACTGTACGCGCTAATGTATCAGCGAGTACTAAACCGGAGGCGCCAAGGAGTGCGGATGCTGGAAGTACAAAACGATAGTCATTTCCCCAAAGCATTCTAATAAAGTGGGGCACTACCAGTCCAACAAACCCGATCGTTCCACTTACTGATACTGCGGCAGCGGTCAATAACGATGCTCCGCCGTATGCGATCAACTTTATTTTCTGTGGAGAAATTCCCAGAAATGCTGCTGTGTCTTCGCCTATCGCCAGCAGATTCAATGGGCGTGCTAATCCAATAAATATTATCAGACTTACACACGCATAACCGCCTAACATATAAACAGCTGGCCATGTTGCTCCGGCATTGCTGCCCATCATCCAGAACAGCGCTGATCTGAATGATTCAAGATCAGCAAAGGTCAGGAAGAGAAGGATAAGTGCGTTGAAAAACGCACCTAAAATTACTCCCGACAGAAGTAATATCCTGGTATCCAGCGATCGCCCTACGGTTGCGGCAAGACGCAGAACCAGTAAGACAGATATGATGGCGCCTGCAAATGCAGCAATAGGAACCGCCCACAACGAATGCGCAGCAATGCCAAAAACCACTGTCGCGACTGCACCTACCGAAGCACCGCTCGAGATCCCAAGAATATATGGATCGGCAAGGGGATTTCTCAACAACGCCTGAAATACAGCGCCACTTACGGCAAGTGACGCTCCCACAAGTGCCGACTGTACAACTCTGGGAAGTCTGAGTTCCTGTATAATCAGAGCTGTTGTAACATCTGTCTTACCAAAGAAAGACAGGATAATCTGTTTGACTGTGAGATCAACCGCTCCTATCCTGATGCCAATCACCACACAGGCAAACATTAGGATCGTCAGGAAGATAAGAACTAACAGCTTCCTGCGTCTGTCTGCTGGTTGCGGTTCAGCTTCTATTGAGCTCATCGGTGTTTATCGCCCTGATACTGGTATGCGTTTCACTGAATCGGGTATCGCTTGCAGTGAATCTGCGAGTACCTGCGTTAATCTTCCGATATTTGCGCCGGGTCTGTTAATAAGGTCAGCATCTATCGCAATCACTCTGTTTTCCCTTACAGCTTTCAGGTTCTTCCATCCTGGAAGCACTTTTAGTCTCTCAATTGCATTTCGCTTGAACTCTCCAATTGGGAGAATGATATACTCTGGGTCGCGAACTGCTATCTCTTCAAGAGAAACTATTGGCCAGTTCTGGGCTGTTTTAGGGAAGATGATATCGCCCCCTGCTACGCCAATAAGCTGACCAACGTATGTCTTCAGGTTCGATGTTATAGGCGGCTCGATAGAAACTATGTAAAGAACTCTTGGTCTATAGGATTCAGCAGTTCTTTTGCGGATAGAGTCGAGGCGGGATCTGATATCGTTCAAAAGAACATCTCCAGAACTGTCTCTTCCAACCAGGTGGCTGAGATCTCGTATTCCTTTAAAGATGTCAGAGGTATCCTGAGTCGCCAGATTGTACACTTTTATTCCGGCACCCGCGATGCGGTCATGCAGCTTCTGACGCTTTTCAGCCGTCCAGCCAATTATTAGATCGGGCTTCAACGCTAGAAGTGTTTCGAGATTCGGCTCCAGACCAGTGCCGACAAGAGGTATATGCTCTACAGCCGGATCCTTGTCGTATATAGTTCGACCCACGATGTTGTTGATGGCACCCAGGGCAATGAGGGATTCGGTACCGCTTGCGAGAAGCGATATTACTCGTTTGGCAGGCCGGGCCAGTGTTACAGTGTCCCCGTTTCCATCGACTACAGAAACACTTGTTTCGTGGACAGGTGCTGAATTATCGGAATGCTGCGATTTATCTGACTTGCCACAGCTGGCTAACAGGATGCCTGAAAGCAGCGCGATGCTCGCGCGTGATAGATAGCAGAAGTTTATGAAGTTACGTGGTGTTTTATTCCCATCGTAACTATGTCGATAATGCAGAGAAAACAAAAAACCGCCCAAGTAATCTCAAAGGAGAGGACGGTTTCATAGAGTCGCTGTATATGTGGCAGAAAGCCGACAGAACAGAAGACTAGAATCCGCACTCCATCCCTCGAAGAGTGTGATGTACCTTCCTGGTCGGTCTCCTGGCTTGGGCTTTTAAAGCGAGCCTTCCCACACATTTATTGTGCAGTGGCTAAATCGCCTCAGTCGTTCAGTACAGATGTGAACGATCGTTCCCTTACAGTGGCGGGGCCGCGCCGGGTTTACACCGGCTTCCGTTGGACCCGGAAGAAATTTTAATTATCTGTGGAACGTACTCAAGCAGCAACAATGGGGCAAGGGGGCTGGGATGGGGGCGCTGCGGCCTGGGCTTGCGTGAATTGGGGTGTCTGGCGATCCTCCCTACATGAATCCAAACCTACCGATTCCAGAGCCGAAAAAGAAAGGTCATGCTATAATGGTCCAGGGGACATCATCGCATGCGGGTAAATCAACTCTGGTTGCTGCGCTGTGCAGAATACTGTTGCAGGAAGGGTTAAGTGTAGCGCCCTTCAAGTCTCAGAATATGTCTCTTAATTCGGCTGTGACAGTTGATGGACTGGAGATTGGTAGAGCTCAGATGCTTCAGGCTCAGGCTGCTGGCATTGTAGCTACGGCACATATGAATCCTGTACTCCTTAAGCCGCAAGGTGAACGGGCTTCACAGATAGTTATAAGAGGCAAAGCGGTAGATGTGCAGGATGTTCGCACATATTACAGTCAACCTGTGCGGGAAAAGCTGTGGCCTTTGATAACGGAATCATTGGATAGTCTGTTGGAACAGTATGATGTTGTAGTGATCGAAGGTGCTGGCAGCCCCGCTGAGATCAACTTGCAGGAAAGAGATCTCGCAAACATGCGTGTTGCTATGTACGCCAATGCAGATGTAATACTCGTTGGTGATATCGAGCGTGGTGGTGTGTTTGCATCTCTTTATGGCACGGTTGAATTAGTATCACCGGAAGAGCGTGCGCTTATAAAAGCGTTCATAATAAACAAGTTTCGTGGTGATGTTACGCTGGTTTATCCTGGGCCAGAGATGTTGCAGGAGCGTACTGGAATTCCAACGTTAGGAGTACTTCCGTATTTTACCAATATACATCTACCTGAAGAGGATTCTCTGGCGACAGAGAATCAGCTGGATTCCGGTGTTAATAGTAAAGTGTATCTGGATGTTGTAATTCCGCGTATCCCGCATATGTCAAACACCGATGACTTTGACAGGTTGCGAGACGATCCTCGATTACGAGTGCGGATCGTTTCCAAGCCATCTGAATATGGAGCGCCGGATCTTATTGTATTGCCAGGATCAAAGACAACGATAAAGGATTTGTTATGGTTAAATGAGTCGGGGTTGTCTGATCTGATTGTTCAAAGCCTTAGCGAAGGTGCTGCTGTTATAGGTATATGTGGTGGTTTTCAGATGTTAGGTAGTGTGATAAAAGATGAGAATAATGTTGAGTCGGACCTGAAATCTCTTGCAGGTTTAGGATTGCTTGATGTTGAAACCAGCTTTGAGGCAAATAAATCAACTAATCAGGTGCAGGCCAGGATCGTTAATGGTTTTGGAATGTTAGAAGGCTGTGCAGGGATGCTTGTAGATGGTTATGAGATACATATGGGTAAGACTGTTGCAGTGAAAAATCAGATGATTGCTGGAAGCCTAAACGAGAGCGCGTCTGATGGTATGTCTGAAGTCAATTGTTATAATGCGTTCATGATTTGCGGAGTTACAGGAGATGCTGTCGGCATCTCTGATGTCGGATATAGTGAAGGCTCTCACGAATCTCTCGACGGAATATTAGCCGGAGACGGGTGGGTATTAGGAACCTATATCCATGGAATATTTCAGAACGATGACTTTCGCGAGAGATTAATCCTTAATATTGCTCAGCACCGTGGTATCACACTCGCACCTGTAGAGTCAGTCAGATATAGCTTGGACAACGAACTGAATAAGCTGGCATCTCACGTTAGGAAGCATATAGATGTTGGCGAAATTCTAAGGTGGGTTAATGTCGGATAAAACAGTATTGTTGATTCTTGGTGGTGCAAGGAGTGGTAAGAGTACCTATGCATTGAATCAGGCCGGCCTTGATAGCGCAACCGATGTTCTTTTTGTTGCAACTGCAGAAGCCAGAGATGCAGATATGGCCGATCGTATATCAGCTCATCGGCTGGAACGCCCTGATAGTTGGAGTACGGTCGAATGCCCCATCCATCTGACTCCGGCGATTCGAGATGCAGTGCAGCAACGTCAGAGTAACTACGAAGGTCGAGACAATTCCGCAACCAACGACCCGACAGCCAACATCCCAACCAATAACAACACAGAAACCAGCAACACAGAACGCAGCCCGTACCTCAACAACACCTCCCACGATGCAATTCGAACGGTGATTATAGACTGCCTGACTCTATGGGTTAGCAATGTCATGTTTGAGATCGAAGGCTCTCCCGCTGAAGAGGCAGAAGCTCGAATGAATCTCTACTTCGATGAATTCGAACAGTTTATTTCATCATCTGATCTAAATTGGATCTTTGTTTCCAATGAAGTCGGGCTGGGGCTCGTACCTATGGACCCCATTAGCAGGGCATATCGGGATATGCTCGGGAGACTGAATCAAAGAGTGGCGAGGTTGGCCACTAGTGTGGTTTTCCTGGCTGCGGGGCTTCCGATGAAGTTGAAGTAGCCAGTCTTTCGGGGTAAATCCTGACGGGACGCGTGGCTGGGGGATATATTTCAACTTATCTGTTTGTAAAACTCATCTTTTTCAAACCACCGGATCGAATCAAGGGTGCCTATGTCTTACTTTCCACGATATCATCTTCGCTTTGCATCTTTTCTGACGGTTTTTGGTATCGTCGGTATGGCTGAGAGCCTAACGGCCCAAAAGGTTGTCTACGTTCCAATTCCGATTGGAATTGCACTGAACGTGATAACAAAAGACTCGCTTTCCACTCAGGTTTCAAAGAAAGGACAGAAGTTAAACCTTTCTATAGAAGAGGATGTGGTACTTGGAGGTCACAAGATTATCGCCAAAGGTGCGCCGATCTGGGGAACTGTAGGTGAGGTTAAAAAGGCTGGACGTTTTGGGAGCGATGGAGCTCTGAACATTTTGATCGACTCCGCTCAATTGATAGACGGCAAAAAGGTGCAGCTTGTTGCAAATCTATACGCACTATCTGATCCTCAGGCTGGCAATGGAGATGATGATAAAGACAATGCCGCCGAGAAGGTGGTTAACCAGCTGCCAGGTGGAGATCTGGCAACCGGTTTCTTTAAAAAGGGTGATGCCATGTCTGTTGCAGTTGGAAGCAAGATCCCGACATACACTTCCAGCTATGCTTACCTGACAATTATCGATAGTACCGATACGACAGCATCTGTTGATGAGGAAGACTCAGAGTCTCCAGCTGCAAGAGCATTTTCACTGCTTGACGGTATTGAGACATGGGGGAGGGCATTGGGAACTGTTGCAGCGACAAAGGGCTCCACTCCGCAGTTGCGAGCATTAGGTGCTAAGATGATGACCGATCATGCCAAACTCCAGGATGATCTGCGTGTTGTCGCAAAAGATCAAAAGGTCGCTCTCGGTCCGCTGGTTCCTGCCGATCAGGAATCATTAAATAAGTCTATCAAGGATCTCATGGCAACAAAGCAGCAGGATCTTGATAACGCAATTATTCAAAAGATTTATGGGCTTTCGGAGAACGTTTTAAATCAGTATGAAGATGGTGCTGGCCCAGGGCTCGATAAGTTTCTTGAAGATGCCAGTAAAATATGGGCTGATCAGTTAGCTGCTGTTGCCAAGTTAAATGGCGCATCAGGAAAAAAGAGTAAATAGGAGATTTCATGAAACTTTTAGGTCGTTTTGCAACAGCTGTTGCACTTGTAGCACCAATATTGAGTTTGTCCGCGCAGACAAAATCTTCTGCCGCAGATAATGCAGCTTCTGCTGTTTTAACAAAGGCAGCGAAGGCAGTCACCTCTGTTAAATCTTTAGCTTTCTCATATTCGGCCAAACCGGTGCAGGGTGGCTTCAGTGTAGGTGCCGTAGCTGGTGGGGAAGGTGAGGCTGAATCTGTAAACCGTCTGGTTTTTAGAGGAAGCATTCAACAGACTCCAGCGCTGGCTATGCCGTTCGTACTGGTTGGTTGTGGAGACACTCAGTTTATCGACATGGGTGATGGCAAATTCACTCCTATGCCGAGCAACCTTAATATCGGTAAACTGTTTATAGCTTCCGAGAACAGCTTTGTTGCCGATCTCCTCAAGGGATTGGAGTCACCAACCAAGCCAGTCGTTAAAGATCTGGATAAGCTTAAAACCAACTACATCAAGGCAAAGCTTCCCAAGTCTGTTATGGCCTATCTCCCTGGTGCAGTTGCAGAGACGGCAGCAGATGTTGAGCTATGGATAGGGGAGAAGGATAATTTAGTGCGTAAGATTGTAATTACAGGCATACTGTTTAATGGTGATGTCGCAAACACCGCTCGTACGATCTCACTAACGCGTTATAACGAGAAGATAGTAGCGAAGGTGGCCGGCGGCACGCTGCCATGTAAAGACACTTCAGCGTCAAAGTAGCTTTAGATGCCGCAGCTATTAATGCTGGGGCTGCTGGTATTTATCACCGCTTTAGATCAGACCGTGGTGGTTACGGCCCTTCTTCCAATGTCTCAGACACTTGGATTGGGGCCACAGCAACTCCCCTCACTCTCGTGGGTAATTAGCGGTTTTTTACTTGGTTATGTAATTGTTATGCCCCTGATGGGGCGCGTCGGTGATATCTATGGCCGACGCAAGCTGATGCTGATCTCGTTAGGTGTATTTACTGTTGGATCTATTTTGTGCGTAGAAGCACCTGTGCTTGCGAAGCTTTGGCATATGTCGCAGTTGCAGCGCTTTGGTATAAATACAGAACATCCAGCTCTCAGCTGGATGATATTTGCCAGATTTATTCAGGCCGTCGGTGGTGGCGCAGTTGTCCCAATTGCATTGGCAACAACAGGCTCACTCTTTCCATCCGAAAAACGCAGTATCGGTTTGGGATTTATTAGTGGAGTTACTGAAGCAGGTGGTGCTCTAGGCCCGCTTTATGGTGCGATAATACTTGAAAAGTGGCCCATATTTTTTGCGCACTACACAGAGCCATGGATGTGGCTCTTTCTGCTGAATATTCCGCTGGTCGCAATTCTGTGTGTATTAGTATGGTGGCTGTGGCCTAAAGAATCAGTCGCAGGTGTTTCAGGTTCTGATATCAGTCCGGCTCTTGAAACAGCGAGCGTAAATGGGCTTCATTTAACTGGCCAGGATCTGCATCAAAACAGATCCATAGATTGGTTTGGAGCGATACTGATTGGAGCAGCGCTTCTCTGTTTAAGTCTCGGTTTAAGCCAGCAAGCAGGGGCGATGGTAGAACTATCCACAGAAGATGTAGCCGGGCATAATCCTTATATGCTGGCTGTTGCAGCCGTCCTGTTCATAAGTTTTGTAATTGTACAGAAGAGGCGCGAAGTCCCGCTTATCCCGATGGAGCTGTTCAAATCCCGCGTGTTTAGTGCCAGCTCTGTTTTAAGTCTGCTCGTGGGAGTTGTTCTTATCGCTGCGTTGGTGAACGTTCCAATCTATGCATATGCTGTATTAGGAAAGTCGCATCTGGCAGCTGGATTGTTGTTATTGCGTCTGACAATAATGATTCCGATCGGCGCATTTATCGCTGGCTTTTTAGTCACGCATTTAGGTTCGCGACTCACTGCGATTGGATCGTGTATAGTTATGGCCATCGGCTGCTATCTGATTTCACAGTGGACTCCCGCTAGCACATCTATGCAGTTGACTGTGGCAACTGTTGTTGCCGGGTTGGGGTTTGGGTTGGCTTTGGCACCTATAAGTACAACTGCGCTGGCATCGGTAAGGGAATCGCAGTTTGGGATTGCTGCTGCTATAAGTACATCGGCGCGACTGATAGGTATGATCTTAGGATTAGCCGCTCTTAGCACATGGGAGATTCAGAGGTTCCAGCAGATATTCGCTGAATTGCGTGCTGCTCCTGCTCCTGAAGGGTGCGACTTCTTCTGTATTGCAGGGAGAATGGAAGGGATTATTAAAGGCGCTACATCGCAGGCAATGGCTGAAATGTTTGTTGCTGTAGCAGTTGTGTCGTTATTGGGGGTGGTGGTTGCCTTATTTCTAAGCGGGAGAGCGAAGGCGGTTTAGAGGTGCTGTCCCGATGAAGTTATCTATCCCAAACCTTCACTGCGCTATCCAAACCATTCACAAGCGACGAAACCTGCACCAGAAAATTCGCGCAGCTGTAAGTTAAAGCAGCTATAAGAAGCTCTAACTAGAACTATCGATCGGATGATTCCTTTACCGAATCGTCCGATGTTTCGTTTTCGGCACCCTTCCTTGTAAATGGAAGGGTTGCCAAGGCAGCAAAAAATAGCGCGCTCCTTCCGACAGTAAAAACTATTACCACCAGGAACAGGCATATAAATCCGTATCCTATGTAGTTGGTGAGGGATCCGCCGTCTTCCATCATATTTTTGCTATTTGAGTGTTACGCCTTGGACTTTGGCGATATCAAAGATAGTAGAGGGCTCGTCATAAAGGTTGTTACTAACGCCATAATTACCATCATTGCGAAGAGAGTTGGGGAGATCAGTCCGATATCGAGCCCAACGTTTAGAATTATCAGCTCCATAAGCCCCCTGGTGTTCATGAGAACGCCTATAGTTCCGGCTTCCTTCCAGGAGAGCCCGCTGCTCCGTGCTGCAACTGCAGATCCTCCCAGTTTCCCCAGGACTGCTACCGCCACAATAAGGAGACATATCAACCACATCTCAGTGCCATTGATCAGGGAGATACTGGTGCGGAGGCCGGTGAATGCAAAGAAGATGGGAAGAAGGACGACAACCATTACATCTTCGAACTTCTGGACTAAAGAGTTTACAAAAGCTTCACCTCTGGGCATGATGGCACCCGCTAAAAACGCACCAAACAGAGAGTGGATTCCGAGCATGTCGGTGATAATTGCAGATCCTATTACCGTTACGGCTACTACCGCTACGGTGTTTGGTGACGATCCATGCCCCTGTGTTATCCCTTTTTCGAGTCGCTTCAATAAGGGTCTTACGCCCCATATCATCACCGAAGTGTAAAGAGCAGTTCCGCCCAGTGTGAAGAAAAGCGAGCTCATGTCTGAGCCTGCCGATGCAATGGCAACAACCATTGCCAGGATGCACCAGGCGGTAACATCATCCATCGCTGCACACACAATGGCGAGGCTGCCAACTTTATCCTGCATCATATTTCGCTCGGAAAGGATCCTCGCCAGGACTGGGAATGCAGTTACGCTCATTGCTGCTCCTAAAAACAGAGCAAATGGAGTAAAACCAACTCCTGCAGGTGCCAATTTTTTGTAGATGCCTATGGCCAGAATAACACCGAGAAGAAAGGGCGCTGTTATGCTGGCATGGCTGGTGAGGACAGCTGCATGTCCTTTGTCTTTGAGCTGTTTGGGGTCGATCTCCAGTCCAACTAAAAACATGAAGAAGACCAATCCTATCTGGCTTAGGGAGTTTAGAAATCCAAGGCTGGCTGCAGGGAAGATAAGGTTGCTGAGTTCCGGGAAGGTGTTTCCTAGTACGGATGGACCCAGAACAATTCCGGCGAGCATTTCTCCTACAACCCTTGGCTGTCCGATCTTCTGCATCAACTTTCCTACTATTAGTGCAGCTCCAATAATCGTGAGTACTTGAAGCAGGAGAAGTTGAACATTCGGCATCGATGACGAAGACGAATGAGTGGTGGCCGTGGTTGGTAAGTGCTCCACTGAAGCTGCTGTGTGTGGTGACCACCAGAGAATGGACAATATGATTAAAACCGGGGCGCCAATAAAAAGAGCATAACGCCAGGCCGTTTCGATGGACTTAGACATTTACCAAAAATTTAATCTGCCCAGGAGTTCAGAAATGAGAGAATGTAAACTGACGGGACTGAACATCTCGGTTTAAGCCAGAGGATACAATACCCGATGGGATCGGACGTTTCACATTCTATGAGAGGATATTTCACCGGGGAGTTTTTACCTGATCCCTTTGAAGTCAAGTAAGTGACCATGGCATGGATGGCCGTAAGTCCTTGTAGTATAATGACTTATGAGATATGGCATGTGGGCACGCCGGTTGCTTTTAAAGAGGCAAGCCGGCGCTAATGTTCGGCGCACTTAATGGAAATTCGCGGGTCGGAGGATCGGTTCGCGTAACCAAGAAATCGAAATAAGGAGAATCCTAAATGTCGAATAAGTTATTTGCCGTCGGACTCGGCTTAGCAGTCGCAACAGTTTGGACAGCTTCATCTGTCGAAGCTACACCAGTCAACTTCGCAGTTACCGTAGCTGGCGATACAGTCACAAAGCCAGATACAACCCCAAAGCCTGACACAACCAAACCAGCTCCGAAGCCAGCTCCAGATACAACTGAAGCGCCTGCACCAACTGAAGAGTTCGTTGGCATTGATACTGTAAAGGTCCCTAACCCTGATCAGCCAAAGCCAGACACAGTTACAAAACCAGATACAACTCCAAAGCCTGACACAACAAAGTCTCCAACAGAAGACGAAGAGTAGTCGGAAAGCAAAATGTAATCTGTAGCGCCCTCTAACACATTTGCTACAGGTTAACGGTAGGTAAAGCCTTTATACGTTTCGGCTTTATCTACCGTTTTTTGTTCCGAGATCTATCTGTTTTAGTTTGGCCAGTTCGGCTCTTAAGCCACGAAGCTGTTCGTCTTTATCTTTAAGCTCTGCTTCGAGTTTTGCGATCGCGTTATTTAGCGAATCGCGTTTACTCTGACTTGTGGTCGTAATCTTTGTAAGCGAATCAATTTGCAAGAGCAGGGATTGTGTACTTATGACCACTTTGCGCGCTTCATTTTCCGCAGCATAGATACGCTTGGAAGCGTCCTGTTGCACCTGCAGAATCTCACCTAAAAGTGCTCGTTGAGCTACCGCAAATTCAGTGTTTTTGGATCTTGGAAAGCGGTAGACAAACTTGTTGTAGAGTTCTTTCCCGAGTGCGGGATTATAGGTGTCCTTGTCTGGATCAGAATATAGTTGGGCAGCACGAAACAATGCCGTCTCGCTATCAAGCAACGACGTATCATTTGCAAATTCTTCGGCTGCCATCGCCCAATCCCCATCATTTAGATGACGCTCAAACTGGGTTGTAGCACACCCGGCCGCCATCAACAGCATCGCGGTGGTGTACATCCAAATTTTTACGCTCTTCCGTCGAATCATGTGGTCATCTTATGATCTGTAAATCCTGCCATTGCGCCAGCGGGAATAGACAAAGCTCCTGGCAACAAGACCTGAAAGATACTGCCACTTGGCGAATTATCAGAGACCCAAATATCGCCTCCATGAGCAAGGGTAATTTCTTGACAGATCGTTAGTCCAAGTCCAACACCCCTGTTCTGCGTAGAGCGCCCTGATTCACCCTGAAAGAACCTTGTAAACACCTGGCTCTTTTGTGAGTTTGGAACCCCAGGTCCTTCATCGGAAACCCATAGCAGGATGTGCTTTGTATCCCCATTGCTTCGGGATGCATTTCGCCATCTGGACGGAGGGATGCTCTGAGGGCGTTCACCATAGACTTTCATTCCCAGTTCAATGGTACCACCTCTTGGCGAGAACTTGATCGCATTTTCAAGAAGATTGTCGACAACTTGTAGTATTCTGTCACCGTCGCATTCTAACAGAATGGACTCATCTTCAAAATTCTTGTTAACGATTAGTCCCTGCTCGCGCACCGATCCAATAACCTGATCCACAGCTCTATCGAGTAACTTTTGTACCTCAATGAGTTGAATGTCGCCCTTTACCCCTGACTCAATCTTAGACAGATCAAGGAGTTTGGCGAGCATAGATGACAGTCTCTCGGCGCTCTGCTGATGGAGTTCGAGCAAGTGCGCCTGCTGACTGTTGAGTGGGCCAAGAACCTGATCCAATAACAGGCTAATGGTCTCCTGCATCGATGAAAGTGGTGTTTTAAGATCGTGAGACACCTGTGACACAAAGTCACGTTTCATCTGGTCAAGTTCGCCTAACTTCGCAGTCATGACGTTAAAGTCCGTTGCAACCTGAGCAAACTCATCGTTTCCGGTAATATTTAAACGATAGTCGAACTGTCCGGCGGCGACCTCTCTCGTTCCGATTGTAAGCTTTTTTAGCGGATCCGAAATCGCTCTGGTCAACAGTGCAGACAGAATAATGCTGAGTATCAGCACTCCAAATCCAGATATCCACGAAAGCCGTTCTGCCGCCGCAGCTTTGGCTGCAGACCCCTCAAGCTGCATCGACATAACTTCCTGAGAGGCTTCACCAACATTCTGAGTATAGAACAGAACGCTGTCCAGCCCGTCCTGAAGTGACGATAGAGAGAGGGCGGTGAGTGCAGTTGAACTGGAGGATGGTGCCGGCGATGTAAGCCGCTGAATAGGATCTCCGATGTTGTCCCAGCTCATACGGAGTTTACTGAACTCCTCACGTTCAAGGGGGCTCAATTGTAGTGAGTCGAGCCTCTCAAGTTCGGAGCTATAATCTGAAACCAGTTGGGAATACTTCTCCAGATATCCTTTGTCTCTTGTCACCCAGAACTTTGCCGCATTTTCAGATATCTGGGTAATTCGGGTAACCTGTTCGATTGATGTTGCACGAACACGCGATGATATCTCGATCAGCTCTTCACCTGTCTGAACAACTCGTTGTAAGGTTGTTACATGATAGACGAGGAGGAGTGTGAGAAGTGTAATGTATAGTGCGAACGCAATGCGTAGCTTGTTCGCTATATTCATCGGTTGATCAAAACAGTGATATCTGAATTACAAACTGTATATGCCATATATATAGTACGCATATCACAGCAAAAGAGTTTGCTGGCTGTATTACTCCCCAATTCCATAACTCTTCAACTTGTTACGTACAGTTTTAACATCGAGTCCCAGCTGCCTGGCTGTCTCTGCTTTGTTATTGTCGGTGCGCTCAAGAGTCTGTAAAATCAGCATCTTTTCTGCTTCTGCCAGAGTTGTTCCGGCCGGAAGGTTGATTGTAGGGCTGCTGCCTGCTTTAATAGACTGCAGATACATAGGCAGATGATGCGGCTCTATCCAGCCAGAACGTGCAATGATAACAGCGCGCTCTAAAACGTTTCTAAGTTCACGGACATTTCCGGGCCATGGATGAGCTTCGAGCAGAGCCTGCGCTGATTCACGGACTCCATCTACATCCATCTGATGTTTCGCAGAAAATTCGCGTATAAAGTGTCGTGCTAAAAGAGCGATATCTCCATCACGTTCACGCAGCGGCGGCAGTGAAATGTCAAAAACATTGAGGCGATAAAATAAATCTTCGCGCATCAGTCCATCACGAACAGCTACGCTAGGCTGTCTGTTGGTAGCAGCGATCACACGCACATCAAACTCAATCTCCTTGCTACCACCGAGGCGCCTGGCTTTACCCTCTTCTAAAATTCTTAGTAGCTTAGGTTGTAGCGACATTGGCATTTCTGCTATCTCATCAAGGAAGAGAGTACCGCCATTTGCCATCTCGAAACACCCCGCTCGCGCCTTTGTAGCACCGGTGAAGGATCCCGCTTCATGCCCAAAGACCTCACTTTCAATTAACCCTTCAGGTATGGCAGCAGAGTTAATCGCTATAAAAGGTTTATTTTTGCGATTGCTCAGTGAGTGAATTGCGCGGGCGATGACTTCCTTACCCGTCCCGCTGGGGCCGGTGATAATGGCGGACGCGTCACTTCCAGCAAGAGTCTGCACCATCTTCTGAAGCGCTTTTATCTGTCTGCTCTGCCCAACGATCCCTCCAAGCTGCTGCGACTCCTCGATCTTTGCATCCAACTCTCTGGCACGCATATGATTTTCAAGATCTACCCGTGCTACATCCAGAAGGGCCTTTAATGTCTGATAGTCTATTGGTTTGGTAAGAAAATCAGACGCACCAGCTTTCATTGCCTCAACTGCGGCGTCAATGTTGCCGTGAGCCGTAATCAGGATGATAGGAGTCTTTTGATCGGTCGTTCGAACCTGTTTCAGGAATTCAACACCGGAAGTGCCCGGTAAGATGACATCTGAAAGGATGATATCAGGCTTTGATTCGGATATAAGCCTGTGTGCCTCTCCTATGTCAGCAGCCGTACGTACGTTGTGTCCCCAGTCGCGTATGCGGACTGAGAGGACCTCACGTAGTGCGGGTTCGTCATCTACAACCAGGACAGATAGTTTCAGGTGAGACATTAAAGGTTCGTTTGGAGGCTAATACCTATTATTTACTTATTTATACAATCTATACGGCTTACCCTTGTGGCTAAATCCGCATAACATTTGCGATCAAGAATTTTCTCGAATATAAGTATGTTTGTAATCACATCTCTCGCTTTGCTACTAGTTGCCCCTCCGGTGAGCATTTCGGAGGCGGCCAGGACCGCCACAGATACATTTACCCGCGCCGACACCCTCCGCGGCTCCAACACTCCGGAGCGGGCTTGGTGGGACGTGCTTTATTACAACCTCGACGTGCAGATTGATCCAGATTCGAAGACAATATCAGGGCGCAACACTATAGTCTTCAAGGTTGTATCTCCTCCGCCTCGTGATGGTCAGCGTGCTTTTCAGGTCGATCTTCAGTCTCCGCTACGTATTGATAGTGTGATTTCAAATGGAGGTAGCCGTAAACCCCATAAACTGAAGGTCGATTCAGAGGGCAATGCTCACTTCGTTTCGCTCGAAACAGTAAAAGAGGTCGGAAAGATAGATAGTTTGGTTGTGTACTACAGCGGTACTCCGATAGTTGCCAAAAATGCTCCGTGGGATGGCGGGATCGTCTGGTCAAAGGATAAATCAGGTAATCCATGGATTGCATCTGCCGTGCAGGGGTTAGGCGCCAGCGCATGGTGGCCTAATAAAGACGCTCAGTTCGATGAGCCAGATAGTCAGCAGATTTCTATATCTGTTCCAGATCCTTTAGTGGCAGTATCCAACGGAAGGTTGCGGAATAAACAGTCGTTGGGAAATGGTACTACAAAGTATACCTGGTTTGTTTCCAACCCAATTAACAACTACGGCGTTGCACTGAATATCGGTGTATATGCCAATTACAGTGAAAAGATGACAGGCGAGGGCGGTGAACTCGATATAAGTTATTGGCCATTGGCAGATAACCTGGAGAAAGCAAAAGCCCAGTTTGTACAAACCAAACCAATGCTAGTGTGTTTTGAGAGCTGGTTTGGGCCGTATCCATTTTATGCAGATGGCTTTAAAATAGTTGAAACACCACACCTAGGAATGGAGCACCAAAGTGCGGTTGCCTATGGCAATGGGTATACAAATGGTTATCGTGGTCGTGACCTTTCTGGGACCGGATGGGGGCTTAAGTGGGATTTTATCCTCATACATGAGAGCGGTCATGAATGGTTCGGTAATAATATTACAACCGCAGACATTGCAGATATGTGGGTACACGAGAGCTTTACCAATTATTCTGAAGGATTGTATACAGAATGTATGTTTGGTAAGCAGGCAGGAGCTGAGTATATAGTTGGCTTAAGGAAGGCAGTAAGAAATGATGTTCCTATTATTTCAGCTTACGGTGTGAATAAAGGTGGCTCCGGAGATATGTATTACAAAGGTTCAAATATGCTTCACACGATTCGGACAATAATTGATAACGATTCCTTGTGGCGCGAAATACTCCGTGGTCTTAACAAAGACTTTAATAAAAGCATTGTTACTGGAAGACAGGTGCAGGAGTATATAAACAACAGATCCGGCAAAAACTTAGATAAAGTTTTTCAGCAGTATCTGACGACTACTGTAATACCTACACTTGAGTGGAAATGGGAAGGCGACAAGATATTCTACAGATGGAAAGGTGCTGTCGATGGATTTGATATGCCCGTGAAAGTATATCTTAGCGAGACAAAGTCATTGATGTTGAAGCCAACATTTCATTGGCAGGAGATAAGCGCACCGCTGGAATCCGATTCAAAGTTCAAGGTGGATGTCAACTTCTATGTTGAACAGTCAAACGTTAAAGAGTTGCCTGCGGTAGAGATGTAAAAAAAGAGGGCTGCTGTTTCATCCCTGCTATGGCGGAGGACACCCTCCTTGATGAAACAGCAACCCTGCACTTTAATATCGGCGGTTCTACAACTATCTGTTTGGCCTTGGTGGCGTAACTCTCTGATCACCCCCGCGGTCATTCATCATCTGCTTCATTTTTTCTGCCAGCTCTTTCTGGTTTTGCTTGAATATCACGCGTTGAGGTTCTGTAAGAACATTTAGAATCTCTTTTTCCATATCCTCGTTCATTGGTCCCCTAAAACCCTGTAAAGAGCGTGGGGGCTGCCTGACGCTGTCGGCTTTGGATCCGTCGTGATGAGGAACCGATCCGGTACTGTCCCTTTTGGATTTGTCTTGATTGGGAGCCCATCTGATGCTGTCCCCTGATCCGCGAGGAGGCGAAACTCTCCGTGCGCTGTCACCCTTAACTCCCTCAGGGCGTGGGCTTCTACCATCTCCTCTTCTAACCGAATCCGATGGTCTAGCCCCATCCCTGCCACGCATCATTCTTCCTTCTCCTGCTTCCATCCCTCTTTCTGCGCGAGCACCCCGCATAGCCCTGGCATATTTTGCATTGATCGAATCAATCTTTTTCTGCTGTTCTTTAGAAAGTTCGATTCCCTTAAAGAGCGCGGCGCCTGGGTTTAACCCTCCCATCGGACGCTGCATCCCCTGTCCTCGACCCTGACCGCCCTCGCCTGGTGGCCGTCTCTGACCGCCGTCTCCCTGTGCACCTACAATTGGTGGTCCGGCAATTAGTGCAAGAGCTGCCCCGAGTACAAAAATTCCTTTTCTCATAGTCCCTCCAGCGGGATTTATAATGCCTGTCGTTCAGCCTTTTGGCGAACTGACAGATTAGACGGACGGTGTTATCGAACTGTTAATCCGCGACAATTCCACCAGGCCGAACAAAATGATCGGTCGGTTCTATGCAGATTGGGTAGAGGGGGTTAAATTGAGAAGCTAAGTCTGAAACATCGGCACCGTGGCCAAGTGGTAAGGCGGGAGACTGCAAATCTCCTATTCGTCAGTTCGATTCTGACCGGTGCCTCTCTGTAGGGTTTTGGGGGAGCAAAGCTCCCTTGGTGTAACATTAGCGCGGTTTGCCAACGAATACGGTATTCCCGATTCATGCGCCAGTTCTCAATGATGTGGGCTGTTCTGTGGGAAAGAGGTGTCCCGCTGGATCTCTGAGCTTTCCATAAAAACCTTGAAAAAACCTTCCTGCCCGCGCGGGTATACGGATGGGAATTAGATGCCAGTAAAAAACGCCTGGCCCATTTGATAAATAATCCCTCCATTCATTAGCGCTCCGAACCCCTGAAGTAATTGTTTGTCGCAGCTAGAGTTTTTGCATAGAAAGTTTTTTCCTAGACGGTTTTAAACGTCTAGGATATTGCAGACAATGTTTGTGAATATTGGCTGAACTCTTCAGTCTAAATAATGTTTTAGTCAGTATAGCTTGTAGATGATAATGCTTGTCGTATGAGGATCGTGAGATCTTGAATGAATCGCGTTTGCTGATCATCGATGGTTAACGTGATTCTTTTGTGTATAATATTTATCCTTCAACCTCTATTGATTTAGGAGGATAAACTTAAGTCCAGTTAGAATTGTGGAATCGGTTGAATATTGCGCATCGTGATTTTTAGATGTAATGTTTATTAAAACCGGCCCAATTTTCAAAGGAATCAGGCATGCGAACACCACGCAAACTAGCATCTTCACCCATAATCGAGAGATATGAGGATGATTTTGGCTTGTTTGCCAGCGTTAAAGATGGTGATGTGCATGCCTTTGAATTGCTCTTCCATAAGTATCATCCGCTTCTAGTGCAGTTTGCTGAACACTATGTAAAGTCAGATTGTATTGCCGATGAGATAGTTGTAGATGTTTTCTACTCGATATGGAATAGACGGGATTCAATCGAGATAAATAGTGGTTCTATCGCTGATTATCTCTATGTTGCGGTGAGGAATCGTGCCCTTAACGTGGTTAAGACAAACGTCCGAAGAGATGGGTTGATCGAAGGTGCGAACAGAGGTGATGATATTCCAGGAATGGGAACCGTAGATGTTGATATACTTCAGCGTTTGTATGCAGAGGATATCAGTAGGGAACTTGAGAAAGCTGTTAGTTTGTTGCCTGAGAAAGCCCGTGCCATACTTACCCTTAGGTGGCAGCAGAAGATGTCGACAGAACAAATCGCAAGAGTTACTGGCATGACCGTTGGCGCCGTTCAGATGCAGGTTAGTAGGGGCATAAAGATTCTCAAATCGCTGCTGGAGGCAGATACGAGATAGCTGGCTTGAGGCAAGCATACCTCACAATAGCTCAATAGAAATTATTTATAACAGGAATGTTAGATGGCTCGCTCTCGTGCTGTCTTTATATTGAGACTACTATGACGCCACTTCCAGATATACCTGAAGCCGAGTTGTTGGATCGCTACTTTGCAGGCGAGAGTGATGCCGTGGAGATAGCTAGGGTTCGGGAATTTCTTGAAAGATCTTCCACCTGGAATAAAGTTGACTCTATTGAGAAGCTGAACTTTTCTGATTCCTCAAGGACTGGCGTCAGTACAGAGATATCATGGAAACGGCTTCAAGAGAGTCTGATTCCAAATGGCGAGACTGGTGATTTTACAGTCGGAGACAGCCCCGTGTCGCAGAGAGCATCTCTTCAGAGAGCTAAAGATGCTGCGTTTGGAACACCTTTTTTCAGAGCTTTGCGATTTGGTGCCGTAAGCCTGATCGTATTAATTGCGATTGTTGTGACTAGTTCACGGTATGGCAATATTCCTTCCTTCATTTCGCAATCCGATGAATCAGGCAGTTCTGCTACAAGAGAATATGTTGTACAAAGAGGGGAAAGAGCGACGATACAGCTTGTCGACGGTACAGAGGTTATTCTCGGTCCGGAAAGCCGCCTCAGCTATCCCGAATCCTTTAACAGCTCCACTCGTACAGTGGAAATAAGTGGATCTGCATATTTTAATATCGCCGATGATCCACGCAGGCCTTTTGTAGTTTTGGCCCGCAATGCCGCTATTCAGGAATTGGGTACAAAGTTTAGCGTTATCGCGTATGATGATGAACCTTCTGTAGATGTTGTTGTTGTCGAAGGAAGGGTAGCAATGAGAAATAGAGACGCCAGACCGCAGACCGGTATTGTTTTAAACAAAGGCGATGCTGCAGCCCTTGATGAGAGGGGACTTACTACGGTTTCAAAGGGCGTTGATTTAGACGCGAGTACTGCCTGGATACGCAAACAGGTCATTTTTGAAAACGAATCTTTGGGTACCGTGCTCAGAGTGCTGGAAAGATGGTATGATGTAGACTTTAGTTTTGAGAATATTGAAGTGTCTCAAAGGCGGATTGCTCTTACAGTTAACACCGAATCTCTTCCTGAAATACTTATGCAGTTGTCAAAAGTTCTGAATCTTAACTTTGAAAGAAAAGGAAAAAATATCACTGTTATGGAAATCAAATGACATACGTAAAAACATTAGTTCTATCGTTATCTGTAGTGATGATATTTACCGTTACAGGTCCTGTCTTCTCACGATTGCATGCACAACTGCCAGACATTGCATCTACTACAAAGAATCACAACAATGCATTTCCTCAGGAATCTGCAAACGTTCTTGATCGCGTATTTAATATCGCAGTAAAAGATGTTTCACTGAAAGACGCGCTGGAAGCTGTTAGAAAGAATGCGAAAATAGGATTAACATACGATCCATCTTCAATTCCCAATAAAAAGGTGTCTTTGTCCCGGGACCGCATCACTGTTAAGGAAGCTCTTGAATTCATCCTCAAGGGCACAGGAGTAGCTATTGAGGTGGCCCCGAAAGGTAATGTTATGCTTGTTCCCCGGGGTAAGGATGGGTCGCTTCAGGCTGATAGTATTAAAGCGAGAATAAGAGGCCGTGTACTGGATTCCGCCACTAAAGAGCCTATCGGTATGGTTACTGTTTCGCTGCAAGGTATGAATATACAGCAGGTAACCAATGACTTGGGAAATTATGTACTGCCCGCCGTTCCCTCTGGTGAATACACACTCTCTTTTCGTTTACTGGGGTACGGAACTATTACCAGAAAGATAGTAATAAGTGGCAAGGCGGATGTTATTACAGATGTGGCTCTTGCCCCTATGCGTACAATGCTACAGGGAGTTGTCACTACCGCCACGGGTATTAAGCGACGAGTTGAAGTTGGAAACGATATTACAACGATTGATGTAGAAGAGGCAATACAGAATGCACCAATCAAATCTATAACGGAATTGCTAGAAACTCGGGTTCCTGGATTAGTGGTCCAACGTACATCTGGTTCACCTGGTGATCCTGCAAGGATCAGGTTGCGAGGTACTTCAAGTATAAATGGAAATAACGATCCTATTGTAGTTGTTGATGGAGTTCGAGTATATGCTCAGCAATCTGATACATATAACAATAATCTTGCACCTTCAAAGGCCAGAGCTGTTTCGAACCGTTCTGGAATTCCAGTTGCTTCACCATTAGATCAGATAGATCCTAACAGTATAGAAACCATCGAGGTTTTTAAAGGTCCCTCTGCTGCTGCAATGTACGGTTCCGATGCAGCGAATGGTGTGATTGTAATTACTACAAAAAAGGGAAAGAGTGGTCCACTTCAATGGAGTTTTAACTCCAGTTATGGTATTTCAAAGATACCTGGTAAGTTTCCCAACGGTATATATAGATATGGATCTGAACCTGTTTACGGGAACACGCAGTTGTGTACGATTCAGGAGTTTGAATGTCAGTTTGATAGTCTTGTAATTTTTCAGGCTTTGAATGAGCCACGCTTTTCTCCACTAGGCACTGGTAATGAATCAGATATGTCTGTTTCACTCCGCGGTGGAATAGACAACATTCAATACTCTATTACTCCTAGTTTAGCACGAAATGTAGGAGTTCTGAAGTTGCCTCCAGCTGAATTTGACAGATTCAAGAAGCTCAACGGCTTTGAGCCTCCACGCTGGTTCAATCGCCCTGATCGCTATGATACATGGGGAATGCAGGCAACTGTAAATATGAATACAAGCAAGGATCTGAGGGTCAATCTTACATCGATGATCTTCAATAGCATGAAGAGGAATTCTCAGCTTAGCCTAAATGGTGTATCAAACCTTATCGCAAGAAAGATTGATACGATCTTAAATAAAAACTCACCAATATTCTCAAGTGCTTATGAAAAGATAGAATCTCAATCATTGAGCACTACACATAACGTTCAAACAATCTGGCAAGCCAGAGAGTGGATGCCAATTACAGCTAATATCGGGCTGAATATAATTAATAGAAATGAAGAAGCCATAAGGCCATGGCTTGAACAACCAATTGGTCCCACACAGGATTCCGTTGCTGCATATGGCGCCGGTAGAGGGCAAACTATGAACACGACCAGCAATGTTTTTACGCAGATTCCTCTATTGCAACAGAAGATATCTCTATCGCTCGGTCTGAACTATAATGGATCTAATTTATCTCGGATGAGTGCTCAGAGTACAGTGCCTCCTCAACGTGGAGTTGAGGTGCCAACTTCAAATCTTACTGCCACTCAGGCGACAAGCGGAAGTACGACATTCGGATGGTTTATCGAACCAAGATTCAACCTGAAGTCGAGATTTTTTGCTTCTCCTGGAATTC
The DNA here is from genome assembly GCA_040394885.1 of Gemmatimonas phototrophica. GTDB lineage: Bacteria > Gemmatimonadota > Gemmatimonadetes > Gemmatimonadales > Gemmatimonadaceae > Fen-1247. The sequence goes on along the minus strand of JBEBRK010000009.1, from coordinate 51,855 downwards.
GCCTTGATAACAATGGTTTGGCTGGAAGTCGTGCCGGTCTGTTACGCTTGCCCAAGATGAATTTTTCATGGATCGCATCTGAAGAACCATACTTTCCTCAGACTGATGTTATTTCCATGCTGAGGATTCGTACTGGGGTTGGAGTTGCTGGAGTTCAGCCTGGCCCAACCGACAGGTTAAGAACCTGGAGCCCTGTATCCGGAAATGGCTATAACAATGCCGTTATACCGATTTATGCTGAGGGAAGCAGGCTGGGCAGATTGGGAAACTCTAAACTTAAACCTGAGCGATCCACTGAATTTGAAGGTGGGGCTGACCTGGAATTATGGGAAGGAAGAGTTTCTATGATATTCAGCGGTTATCGGAAAAAGAGATATGATGCAATAGTTTCAGTGCCGATTGCCAGTTCTGTATCTGTTGGAGGCAATCCTTCTATGAATACGAGAAAGGAAAATATCGGAGAGATAGTCAATACTGGTATGGAATTCAGTTTGGATGCACAGGTTATCGAGCGACGGGAGGTTACGTGGAGTATTGGTTTTAACTTCAGCAGAAATGCCAACGAAGTAACAAGATTAAATGCCGGTAGACAGTCGATAGAAATTTCTGATGACAATTCAGGATATACCAGAATTATTCCTGGATATCCTCTCAATAGCAGATGGGCAAAGCCGATTCTTGGCTATGAAGATCTGGACGGTAACAATGTTATCCAGCTTTCAGAAATTGTAATTGGTGATTCTCTAGTATATCTGGGCTCTCAGGAGCCAACTATCATTATGGGTGGAAACACCGGAGTTGTATTTCTGAACGGCCGTCTTCGCATGAACGCAAATTTCAGTTACACAGGAGATATGGTTCAGCATAACTATGTCGCTTCCAGACCAAATAGCCCCTTAAATACCGCAGCCAACGATCCCAAGTCTTCGCTGGCTGCTCAGGCTGCGTCTCTTGCTGCAAGAAATAATCTTACTCAGTACGGTGTTATGCAGACTGTGAACTCTTTCAGATTCGAAACTGTTTCTCTCAGTTACGTTGTTAATTCACGAGTGGCTTCTTTCTTTAGAGCCAGAAATATGAGTATAGCAATACAGGGAAAAAACATCGGACTTATAACCAATTACAGCGGTAAAGATCCAAACGTTAATACCTTTACAACAGGAAATGCTACTGCAGATGACGGTGCTCTTCCTCAGCCAAGGGTCTGGTCACTAAGAGTAAGTCTGGGGAACTAAGATATGAATAAGATTCTAACGATATTGGTACTCTGTATAGCTCCAGTGCTGGCCGCATGTGGAGACCTATCACCCAAACTGCCTGCTGGTTCTCAGGACGAATCGGAGTTTACTACTTCTCATGGTGCCATGGCGATGTATCGCGGATCGATGGGATTCGCACAGGAAGCTTTTAAGAGTTTTGTAAGTGTCACTGGGCTATTTACAGATGAATTTATAGATAAGAGATTTGATAATCCCAATCAGACGGGAGTACAACCAACTGGCGCCGATTCACGGCAGATTGATCCTGTATCAAGTCAGATTCGTTCTCTATATCATGCGCTTCATGGTGTTCGCTCCAATGCAACATTGACGGCGTATTCATTAAAGACATATGCTCAGGAATTGCCATCATCGTATCAATCGCACATGTACCTGTTGCACGGATATGCAGTCATAATGATGGCAGACTTTTTTTGCTCGGGAGTTCCGCTAAGCAAAATAGATCCTGACGCAGATTTTACATATCTGCCTGGGTCTTCCAGAGATGAAATGTATATGCAGGCTATAGCACTATTGGATACTGCAGTGTTATTAGCGGGAGATAGTACATATCTGAAGCATGCCGCTCACATCGGTCAGGGACGCGCACTTATACAATTAAATCGATTCGAAGACGCTGTACAGAAGGTTGTTAATGTACCGGACTCGGCGCGTTATAGACTACAGTTGACTCTTACAGCCGGTTTTTTGGGATCAAGCGTTGTATTCGATGGGAATGTGGCAGACCTTGAAGGGAAAAATGGACTGCCATACAGAAGTTCGAATGATCCAAGAAGCAGATCTCAACTCGTAGCCGGTGTGCAAACTCCTCTAAAGTATCTTGTTAACGCTGGCAACCAGATAGCATGGTTAGAAATTACAAATGGAATAGAAGCAAGATTAATAGAAGCAGAAGCTGATCTCAAAAAGTCTGGGACTCTCTGGTTGGGGATTCTCAATGATCTGAGAAGTGGAGGATTTACAGTGTCGCAATCTGGCGATACTACATGGCTTCCTGGTACCGGTGGTTTTACAGAATTGAGACCATTGAATGATCCCGCCGACACTATATCTGACCCGGTCGATGCTGCTCGGGCAAGAATAAAACTTCTCTTTGATGAACGTGCATACTGGATGTATTTAACAGGGCATCGTCAGGGTGATCTGCGTCGCATGGTCCGGCAGTATGGCTACGATTCAGAGGAAGTTTATCCAACGGGTTTCTTTGGAAATAGCGGGCTTGCTATGTATGGTAGCGATGTTACTGCTCCAGTCCCTGAAACAGAATATATGTACAATAAGCTATATGAGGGGTGCATAAATCGCGATGCGTAAGAAAAACGAATCCCACATGTTTAAGATATCCTGTCTTCTTTTCTTCTCTTTAATTGTATCGTGTAAGGGTCCTGTAGCAAAAGAGGTCGCTGTAATCCCTTCTGATGAAATCCTGTGGTCGCTCGGGTTAAATTATAGTGCAGCAAATATCAGTATGACCGAAGGTACTAATACGCTGCAACTTGTAGCGACTGCATACAATGCCTTTGGTCAGCCAATTGCAGATGTACCCGAAGTGCAGTTTAAGGCACTGGATTCTGTTATTTCGGTAACTCCGGAAGGGCTTGTTAAAGCTCGTTATGTTAGCCGGGTAAATACATCTGGGAGAGTGGAAGCTCGAATAGTTTATCGTGGGATCACTCGTACGGCTACAGCGAGGATACGAGTAAGTCAGCAGCCACATCCGTCGCCACTTCATACACTTTCTCTTGTACCTCCTGCTGGCGATAGCACTAAACAGGCTCGCCGTGGGTTAAATACTGAAATGGGAAGGCAGACAGCAATCACGTTGTTGGACTCGGATAATAATCCTTATCCCGATCTTCTCATTGGTTATCAGTTGATAGAGAAAGGGGGAAAGGCTTCCATTTCTGCAACTGGTGTGCTAACTGGCTTACTCCCAGGAAAGGTTCTGATAAAAGCAACAGCCATGGCTTATGGAATAGAAAAAACTGATTCGATTGAGTACACAATTACTGAAAAAGTGTTTGCTGCGTTCACTCTTTTTAATATGGAAGTTGCGAATGGGGCCTATAGGATATTTCTGATGGATGACTATTTCAGAACTCATTATATCCATGCAGGGGGAACAATTGTATGGTCAAATTTGAGTCAGGATACAGCCGATATTGTATTTGACGACCCTTCTGCTGCACATAAAGGAAGCCCTGTTGGAAGCACTCTCCCTGATACGAGTGGGAATATCCCTCTTCTGGTAGGAAGTGTAGACCAGGGGCAGAAATTGAGATCGTTCAAAGTTCCTGGAAAGTATCGTTGGACCAGCACCCGTAACCCAGGCATATCTGGTGAAATAATTGTAACTGAGTACTAGTTTATGTCGCAGAATGTAAGAGATTTTTCGCGCCGTCAGTTTCTTTCGCAAGGAGCTGCGGGCGCGAGTATGGCTGGATTAGGTGTAATGACTGATTTTTCCGGATACCTTCGTACTGATAGCAAGGCAGCTCAGGAAGACTATTCCAGGTATTTAATTCAGGATCAATCTGTTAAAAAACTCGCAGAAACGGCAGTTAGTATTGCTCGACAGCTTGGGGCCGACTATTCAGATGTCAGACTTACGCGCACCGTTGTTCAGACTGTTAGTGGAGATCTGGTAGGGGATCGGGAAGAGTTTGGATTTGGCGTACGTGCTCGAGTGAATGGTTCCTGGGGATTTGCTGCAAGCCCTTACTGGTCTGAACAGGAAGCCAGAATTCTCTCAGAGAACGCTGTAGAGCAGGCGAAATACAATTCGCTTGGTTTCAATCAGCCTGTTCAGCTCGCACCAATTAAGGTAGTAACTGGTCACTGGGTTACCCCTGTAAAGTACGATCCATTTGATATACCAATGGAAGAGAAGATCGATCATAGTCGTGCATGGGCAAGCCAGATTGCAAGTTACAGAAATGGCATAAATACGATGTTATCGATGCAGTTCAATCGCCAGGAACGAGCGGTTGCTACGTCAGACGGGTCATATTTTACTCAGGTTGTTTATCAATCTGGTGGCTCATTGAATGTCGATGTAAAGAATCGTAATCCAAGAAATAACAAAGGACATATAGCACCTGTCGCTGGTCTGGATATGGCATGTCAGGGATGGGAGCGCTGGCTTGAAGCAGATATTATGGAGCAGATACCAGAGATGGTGGAATATGCTGACATGTTTATGGCCTTGCCAATAGTGCCTGTTTCTATAGGTCGGTACGACGTAGTATTTGATGCGGTCAGCTCTGCAGGCATGATCAATAGTACCCTAAGTATGGCAACTGAATTGGATCGTGCTATGGGAACAGAGGCGAACTCTACTGGAGTCGGACTACTAGGCCCTGATCCTATAGAAAAGCTTGGTAACTTTGCGATAGGATCGAAAATGTTGAATCTTAGTGCAAATAGAACAAGCCCTACAGGTTTATCAACGGTTAAATGGGATGACGAAGGAGTTGAGCAGCACGAATGGGCTCTTGTAGAGAATGGTGTTGTTGTAGACTACCAGACAACTAGAGATCAGGCTGAGTCCCTACAAAACTGGTATTCAGAAAGAAATATCGAATTCAAATCACACGGTTGTGCTGCGGCTCAATCTGCAATGTATATAACTATTCAACATCCTCCAAACTTTACTATGGGTATTGGAGCTGATAATAAAAAGTTTGATGACCTGGTTCTGGATGTTAAAAATGGGATTGCAATTTCAGGAGCTAGTGTTTCAACTGATCATCAGGGGATGAGTGGTAGTGGAACAGGTGTAATGCGTGAAATAAGGAATGGAAAGCTGGGTGCTGTAATTGCAGGCGGTGGCTTTTTATTCGATACAGTTGGATTCTGGAATGGGCTGAAGAGTATTGGCGGAGCTGCAAGTTCGATAGATATTCCTTTCTCACGGCCCAAAGGACAACCTGAACAGTCTTCTATGTATACTGTTTCTGCTGCACCAATGATAATTGGCGAACTTGGTATTTATGATCGATCGAGGACGCCATGACACACAGTAATTTCCTTATTCAATTTTCCGATTCAAGATTTTTATCCATACAGGAATGTGAAGATGTTGCGCGGAAGGTGATAAACTCTGCATCTGGTGGTGGAAAAGCCGGAGTTCATATTCTGGCTTACTGGAGCGGTAACATACGCTGGTCTCGTAATATTGTTAATACGTCAGGTGACATAAGAAATAATCACATTACGGTAACAAGAAATATTCGCGGTGCGAGAGGGGCAGTACAGCTGAATCGATTCGATGATACTTCTCTGCGTGTTAGTGTCGAGCGGGCGGAGCGGCTTGTAGAATCATCCTCCGAGGATGTCGATGCTGATCTGCCAATCCCGTATTTCCAGGAAGTGCATTCAAAACCCGCAATATGGAGCGAAAGTTCTTATAACCTTAGTGCTCAGGAACGGGCGTCTATTATGCGTCGTTTAGCACAGTCTTCAATTGAATCTGGTTTTCAATCTGCCGGTTACGTTGAGGTGTCTGCTGCAGGTCAGGCCGTAATGCATCAGGACGGTGCGTGGATGTATTATCCCTTTACAAGCGCACAGTGTTCAATCACGGTACGAAGTAAAGACGGATCTGCCAGTGGATGGGCCGGGATCGATTCGCATGACTGGGGTTCAATCAATGCAGACAGGATTTCGGCTATTGCATTGGAAAAGTGCCGTACCTCAATGAATCCGGTGAGGCTGGAACCAGGTAGATATACTGCTATTCTGGAACCACAGGCAGTGAGTGACTTTGTAAGTTCTCTCTTCCTCCCAAAAACTCTCGACAGAATCAGGGCAGAATTAAATCACGGGCCCTATACACAAGGGGATGGATTCTCCAAAATAGGACAACAGGTATTTGATGGAAGAATAACTGTACGCACTGATTGTATGGATCCTGATATGGGTTTTCCTCCATTTTCATATTCTGGAACTGTCTACAATCCTGCGACCTGGGTTGAAAATGGTACGCTAGTTAATCTGGCATATAGCAGATCATACGCCATCCATAATCTCTGGTTAACAAAAGGTCTTCCTGCTTCTGGAGCATATCGCATGAGCGGTGGTTCAACCGCGATTGAAGATATGATAGCAACAACCAAAAGAGGGTTGCTGGTAACCAGATTCTGGGGAGTCGGAATCCTCGACGAATTTTCCATGCTTTCGACTGGCTTTACCCGAGATGGGTTGTGGCTCATTGAACATGGCAAGGTGACAAAGGCGGTAAGGAATTTTCGTATTACAGAGTCCCCTCTGCATACACTAAATAATATTGAACAGCTCGGTATACCACAAAGAGTTTTTCGACCTGAATTTCCTACAATAGTTCCCGCAATTAAAGTTCGTGATTTTGGGTTTTCTGGTCTTTCCGATGCAATATAAATCCATGTTAAATATTCTAAGGTCTTTCATACCAGTCCTTATTTCGCTCGGGTTCCTACTTCCGCTGAATTTTGCTGTTGGACAGAATGCCGTAGAACTAAACAGAACTACCGATCCAAGAATCTCATTGCCAGCAGATACAGGGAGGTTCGTTCGCGGTCGTATAGACTTCTCCAGGTATATTTCCCCAGCTACATGCTCTTTTGTTGGTCCCTCAATGCGGAAGATTATAGATCGTGGTGATTTCTACGATACATTGCCTTATGAGGATGTGGTCTCTCTTCGTGTTCCATTGTCATCTGTTCAGGCTGTAGAAAGTTGTATCAGGGAGTTTGATATTGATACTCTTTCCCTTGATCAATTGCGATATGCATTCGATGTTGCACTATGGATCCAGAATGATTCTTTAATATCGCATACTAAAAAAATATGGCTTACACAGTCTGCAAGTATTAGAGACAGTTCTAATATTCTGCTGTATGCGATTCTGTCTTTTATTAAATCTTCACCTCAGCGTCTGGATCTGGCTACGGCAGAACTGTCCAGGCTGGATTCCTTAGGTGCACCTGCTCGACTTCAAAGATTAAGTGCTCGTAAACAATTGCTGATACATTGGAATCGTTTGTTCGTGCGTGATAAAATAAAAGAAGTTGCAGAAGATATTATTTCTATACAGTCATCGCTCGAACCCGAGGAAATGGGATACTGGAGTCGAGATGCAAATATTCCTTTTTTCTCTCTTCTTGAAGTCGGTTTATTCGATAATCCTAGTGGACTTCCTCAAATACTGAACAGAATGCGGGCCGAACTTCGAATATTCGGAGAGAAGGCTGGTGAGCCTACAGGTATTGTGGCGATGAAATTTATTGATCTTCCAACGAAAATAGGAAGTAAAGTTAATAATATTCGTGCCGATTATTTATTCTCATACAATAGAGATAGCAATACATCTTATCCACAATTGGGTAAATCTTTACTCGTATTGGTCGTAAGTCATGATGTACCTAAGTCCTTCTATTCTGACTATGCAATGATTAAACGAATACGTGAAGATTACGATACCACTAAACTGGATATTGTCCTGATTCAGAAAACAAAAGGTAGTGCTCGCTGGCACACTGACGGTCCGTTAAATCCCGAAAGAGAAGCTGAAGCGTCGAGATGGTATTTCCAGGATTATCTCAAACTGGAAGCAACTGTCGCAGTTCTTGAAACTTCATTTACGAAGTTACCAGATGGCAGGATGGTAGCAAAACCGGATGAATCCGGAATCTTTGGAAGCCCTCTTATTGGAACTGTAATTGTTGATCGTAACGGCAATCTTGTTTATAAAGATATAGGAATTGTTCGGGAGAGTGTCATTCGTGCATACCTGGGAAGGCTTTAACTTTTACCAGCTGTACTTTCCGTCGCCCCTTCCAGAGCCTCTCCACCTTTAAACTCCATAAAGACTGTATTGGATCCGTTTCCAAATGCCAGTACATCATATTCCTGAGGCTCCCGCCCCGCAACTTCCATCCCCGGCGACCCGATCGGCATCCCTGGAACCGCCAGACCACGAACCTTAGGACGCTCAGCCAGCAATCTATTAACTGCAGCAGCGGGAACGTGCCCTTCGATCACATAGTCGCCGACTAGCGCCGTGTGACACGACCCCAATTCCCGCGAAACTCCAAACTGGTCTTTTACGGCACCCAGATTAGCAACGTCGATAGTTTGTACGTTATATCCCGCTGCTTTCATATGATCTACCCATAAGGTGCAGCATCCGCAGTTTGCGTCTTTATAGACAGTCATGAGGGGGCCAGTGGGATCTTCATTAGAAGTGGCTGCGAAAGTTGAGCCTGAGGTTTCACTCGAGCCGGGGTTGGCAGCTTGTCGGTCAGGGCGAAGCAAAGAGCCAAGGCCAATGCCACCTATTACTGCTGTAACGGCACCGGCCCCTGCCAGGAGTAAATCTCTTCTGTTCATCGTTTTATGTTGCTTGGGGTTGGAATGATTTTGCAAGCTTAAAGCTTATCTGGAATGAACCTGAGCAAGTACTAGTTCTGGATGTTGTGTTGCCCATTCTAACAAACGCAGCGCTGCTCCACTGGGACGTTTTTTTCCCTGCTCCCATGCCTTCAGGGTTTCAGAGCTAACATTAAGGGCTTGCGCGAATACAGCTTGGGATAATCGGGTCGCCTTTCTCGCGCTTTTTACTGCCTGTGGTGTTACAGCGGGCGCCGCTTCAGCTGCTGCCTTGCGGGCAGTGACAGTAACTATCTTGGCGCCCGGCACTTCACCTCCTGACTCCATAGTTATCACATCCAACATGCCCTCTACAAGTGCCGCTTCAAAGCGAGAGGTCGGTGTGAATCCACTCGGAATCGGGACCTTAGCCCCATTCTTTACAGCACGACGAGCTGCCTTGGTGATTCGTTTACGCGCTTCAGTCGCTTCGCTATCGGTTATGCGAGGTACCTTCTTTTTGATTTTAGTCATATTCCACTCAAGCGCCCGCTCCTCCACATCCGTGATACCCGCAGCTACGACAGATTTCTCGTACGATGGAAGACGGATAAAAGAAAGCAGAGACGATTTCGGCATATGTTAATATAGTACCAGGGACCATATTAATCAACTTGAAAAAACAGATTTTATTAATCCCTTCAAAACTTCATCCCCGTCGTTTCGCGATATATATGGCTAGGTGATCTCCTTGCTCTTGGAGGTTCTGCGTTACATTACCCCTATGACCATCATCCCGCACCACATCACAGTTCCAAAAACTGCACGATACTACACACTTGGTGAGATCGGTGCTTCGACTCGGGATATATGGATAGTCTGTCATGGATATAAGCAGCTCGCATCGAGGTTCCTGACTTCATTTTCCAACGTGGTTGCGGACAGTAGAGTAATCATAGCGCCTGAAGCCCTTTCACGGTTTTATCTGGATACTGAGCTATTACATACGTCAAACAGTCGTGTTGGTGCTACATGGATGACGCGTGAAGACCGTGACGCTGAGATCGGAGATATTGTTTCGTATCTTGATGCTATCTATGACGGTGTATTAAAAGCGCTCGATAGCTTTAGTGTTAAACGGGATCAGGTTCGCATTAACGCTTTGGGATTTTCACAGGGTGGTGCGGCAGTAGGCAGATGGATTGCGCGTGGTAATTCGCGCGTGGATCGGCTCGTGATGTGGGGAAGTACTATCCCTACAGATGTAGATCTTCGCGCACTGGCTGATCGATGGCCGCTTTTGTCAGTTGATTTGGTTTATGGTAACAACGATCTCGCGGTGGGATTTGATGGTCTCGAAATGCAGCGAGCTATGTTGGATGAGGCCAGTTTGAGCGCAAGGATAATTGAGTTCGATGGTGGGCATGTAATTGATAGGGCGACTCTTGTGAAAGTGGTTGGTGATTAGTTCTGTGTGGGTAGGGTTCGTTGTATGACGGACGCAAATAGCCGATCTGACGAATATATGGAGACCGAACTGCAGGATCGTTCACTCATCCAGGCTATTCGTACCGGCGATGAGGGTGCATTCCAACAGGTAGTGGAGGCACACTACGCAGCGCTATGTGGTTTTGCAAATACATATACCAGGTCCGATGATCTGGCTGAAGAGGTTGTGCAGGATGTTTTGCTTGCGGTGTGGGAACGGCGAACTCAGCTGCAAATCTCCGGATCGCTCAAATCGTATCTCTACGGAGCAGTACGTAATAAGGCGCTTAATGTCATTAGACGCGTCAAAGTTGAAACGCAAATCACATCGCAGCTGACTACCGATGAGTGGCCCATCGGTCTTGGTCGCGCGAAAGGATCAGAGCTGGACCGTATGGTGACAGCCGAGGTTTGGGAGGCGGTCCGAAACGCGATTGAAGATATGCCGGAGAAACGGAGAGCTGTTTTCCTGTTGAGATGGGATCACGGGATGAGTTACGCAGAAATAGCTTCGACCATGGAAACGTCAGTTTCCGCGGTGGAGCGCCAGCTGAGCAGGGCGCTCCAGGGGCTTAGGGCCGCAATTGCAGGTGTCTAAGTAGCTTTTCTCCACTTTTGAGGAACTTCAAAAGCACCAATTATAAAATCTTTCTCTACTTTCTAAGCCCTTCAGAAGTACCAATTAAAAAATCTTTGTCCGGGTTTGGGGATCTCGTTGGTCTTATATGCGTGATGAATGATAGTCCAACACCCGGCCTTCCATTTGGCTTTGACCAGTTACAGAGGTACTACGCTGGTACCAGCGATGCTACCGAGCGGTCAGCTATCGAAGCATGGGCGCTTGAATCGTCCCGTAATGCGGCGGTTCTGGCGACTTTAGCTCCCAGTGCGCGGGATTTGTCACCTGCCTCACAGTGGGATGCGCAGCGGGCGTATCGAACTATTATGTTGCGCTCCAAAGTTCACGCTTCTGAAGAAAGTTCTGTCTCGCTCTCAACACCAATTGAGCGCCGCCCCGGCCGTTTTACGAGATTTGCGTGGATTGGCGCCATGGCAATGGCGATGGGAGTCGGGTTCCTGAGCTATGATCTATTACATCGCTCCAGTTTATGGACTCCATGGAATGCTGCAAATTCATCAAACTCAAGTTCCATTTTTACCGAGGCGATGACAACCCATAGTGGAGAGAGAGCAGAGATGACTCTTTCCGATGGAACGTCGGTGATACTTGCACCAGGAACGACGTTGCGTTTCTCAAGACTTTATGGCGACGGCAAGCGTGAGATTGATATAGATGGCGAGGCGGTCTTTACCGTTATCGCAGATAAGAAAACACCATTTGTTGTTCACACTCCTCAAACATCGGTTACAGTGCTTGGTACAAAGTTTAGTGTCCGTGGATATACTGAGGATGCTGAATCCCGTGTAGTTGTTGCAAGCGGAAAGGTTCGTGTTGGAAGCAGCAACGTACTCGGTGCGGGGAGTGCAATTACTGTTGTAGAATCCGGTCAGGTGCATCTCGAAGAAAATATAGATGCGGATCGTGAGCTTTCATGGACAGATGGAAATCTTGTTTTTGAAAATGCAACAGTAGCTACAGTACTTAACAGACTTTCCAGATGGCATGGGGTTTCATTCGAACTGGATGATCCTGTCCTGGCTGAAAAACGTGTAAAAATCGGGTTTGCACAATCCGATGTTCAGGAAACAATAAACATTCTTACCACGGTCCTCGGCGTCGATGCAAGCCGTTCTGGCCGAGTCGTAACATTACGTCCCCGGAGAATTCCATGAGATTAAAGAATTACAGCTGGTTGAAGATCGGGCTTTGCCTTGGTGTTGGAGTGCCGGTCGCAGCTGTTCATGCGTCATCTGCTATAGATAGCGATGTAGCCCGGTATCCTAGTCTCATGGAGTGGGCCAAGACTGGTAGTTATCGTGACTCGACAGTTCTGGATAGAACTGTTTCGATCAAGCTGGATCGTGCATCTGCTGAGGCTGCAATCAGTGCTGTTGAAAAACAGATCGGAGTAAGTGTCTGGTACCGACGTGAACTGCTTGCAAAAATACCTGCAATCACAATTAAGGAAAAAACCACATTAACTGTTCGGGCTTTCTTTGAACGTTTACTTGCGGGTACCAAGCTCCAGGCGGTAGTAATTGATGGTGGTGAAATCGCTATAGTCGAGCGTGGAAAGGCGTTTCAAAAAGAGAGGCCTCAGTCAACTTCGTCTATCTACGGTAAGGTAATTGACCTGAAGAGTGGTAGAGCATTGTATGGCGCAACAGTGTCGCTGACTGGCACATCCGTACGTTCAACTACAGATGCAAATGGCAACTACGTTCTTAAGGATGTCCCGGGAGGTGCGTATATTATACAGGCTCAGTCGCTTGGATTTGCGCCAACTAGAGTTCCTGTAACCATACGTGGCGGAGCCGATACGACATTTGCTCTTTCGCTCGAACAGGTAACGACGACACTGTCGGAGATCGTAACAACAGCAACTGGTACTCGTGAACGAATGGAGGTTGGGAATGATGTTGTAACTCTCGACGTCCCATCGATCCTTGCCAACAGGCCGGTACCAGATGTCACTACACTCCTTGAAAGTCGTGTGCAGGGATTAACCGTACAGCGTTCTTCCGGACAGCCTGGCGCAGCGTCGCGTATTCTTATTCGTGGAGCACATAGCGGGCGGGCAAGCAACGATCCAATCATAATTCTTGATGGAATTCGTGTGAACTACGATCAGTCCAATCAGGAGCAATATGTTTCTCCATTAGACCAGATCGACGTAAACTCCATTGAGACAATCGAAGTTCTGAAAGGTCCATCTGCTGCATCATTGTACGGAACTGACGCAGCAAACGGTGTCATAGTAATTACGACCAAACGTGGAAAGGTTGGCCCAGCCAGATGGTCGTTTACATATGGCCAGAGCCAGCAGAAGCTCCCTGGTAAATATCCAAATAATTACGTTCTATGGGGAACAGGGTTTCAAGGCGAGGTCACAATATGCGAATTCGGTTGTGAAATTGTAGATAGTGTTTCTGCCTTTCAGTGGGTTAACCATCCTGGCACGAATCCATTTGGTACCGGCTCTGGCTCACGTTACAACGCAAGCGTAAATGGTGGAAACAGCGGAGTTACGTATTCGTTGAATCTTGGTCACTCTCAGGAGCTCGGAATGATCAAGATGCCGGACCTTCTTGCAAAGCGTTATCAGGAAGAAGCAATGGGGCGCCCAATGCCTGAATCCCAACGACGTCCAGACAGAATGGTTCAGCAACAGGCATCTGCAGCTATTAACATCAATCTCGCAGATAATGCTGATGCTAATATCTCGTCATCTATCTCACGTTTTACTCGGCGCAATTCCGGATTAAGCGGTGCTGTATCTGCACTCACACAACTCGGGCCGGTTTCTCTATATGATCTCTCGCGGATGGATATCATTCCGAGAGCGCGTCAGCAGATAGTTGGACGAACGACTGCAGCCCGAACCGGCGTTACAACAAACTGGCGCCCATTCGCGTGGCTGGCCACTAATGCGTCCGGTGGTCTCGACATCAACTCAAACGATGGTCAGGACCTACTGCGTAGAGGAGACTGTCCTGGTTCTACCTTAACATGCGGCCGGGATAGCGCTGGAGTATTGATACTCGATCACACAGCAACCACCACATCCAGCGCACAGGTTGGCGCAAACATATCCATACCTATCAACAATCTGTGGAGTGCTCGAATTGCTACAGGTGTACAGGTAACTGGTTCAAGGCTAAACGGATATACATCAACTGCACGTGAACTGGTTGTTGGCGATCACTCGCTTCAGAATGCAGGAGACGTTGAATCCACAAATAGAGGATCTCGTACCGCAACAGGTGGTGTTTACGTCGAAGGCGCTCTTTCGGCAGCCAGACTTTTATACATGACTGTTGGATTGAGACGTGATGCAGGAACATCCATTGGAGGAGAGGTTGCGCCTAGCTATCCGAAATGGAGTATCTCGGCTATCCCACCCGAGTCATGGCTGCTTAGGGTACAGCCGTGGATCAGCTCGTTCCGCATTAGAACAGCATTTGGACATGCAGGTGTACAACCTGGTCCAGCTGACAGATATCGTACGTACGGGCAGGCAACGAGGTTTGTAGATGGAAAGGTAGTTCCTGCGCTATGGATCAGTTCGCCAGGTAACGAGCGGCTCCGTCCGGAGCGTGGAGTGGAGATCGAAGGAGGTCCGGATATTGGTTTCTGGAATGAACGGATTCTTTTGAGTTATACCGCATACCGTCGTTCTCAGCGTGACGCTGTATATCGTCAGTCAATTGCTCCATCATTCGGAGCAGGTGGTGTTCGTTATGAGAATATCGGAACGGTGCTGAATACCGGTAATGAGTTCAGTATAAATGTCCGGGCCTTTGATGCACCGAGCTTTTCATGGCAGTTGAACTCCAACGTTAGCTGGATGAGAAATCGTCTTCGTTCGTTGCATTCCTGGATTAACGATCCATCGCTAACGCGTGGTGTTGGATATCCACTCTTTGGAGTCTGGGATAGACAGCTGCTTGGTTATGCCGATCACGATGGGGATGGGATGATCTCCTTGAAAGAAGTGTTAGTAGGTGATGAATTAGCCTTTGTTGGAGCTCCGTATCCACGCTATACCGCAGGGTTGCACAGCAATATGACTCTGTTCAATCGTCTTCATGTTGGAATGACGTTTACATCTGAACATGGTGTAACGCAGCAAAATAGCGCACTGGTCGGGAGTGGCTGGATGTACTGAAGGGCGATTCGCTCTATCGTACCATTGATGCTGCTTTGCAAATGGGTCGCATTGCATTGCGTGCTGCCGATACGGTGACTTATCAGGAAACAGCACGGCTCGCAATTAAAATCAACGATTCGACAACAATAGAGGAGCGTCATGAGTCGCCAGGATCTCTTAATAGATTAGCATGGTTGACTGGTCTGGTAGGAAGTCTGACGATTGAAGAGGCCTTTGATAGCCTCGCTATTTCAACTATAGCGTATCGAATGTATGAGGCGAACACTGTCCAAGCTCGAGTCTATGGTGAAAAAAAGAGACTTACTCCATCGGAAATAGTGCACAATAAGATCCCTGATCTGGTGGGTGGCTCTTATTACGTATCATCGCCTGACTCGAATAAGGGCGATCTGGCACCGTATACAAAAAAGGGGGCTGTGCCGGAGGGAGTTTTACCGGTCCGTGATCGTGTCAACTACATAGTGTGGCTACCAAGCCGGTGTCACTCAGATGCTAAACCCAGGCTGATTGACATGCCTAACAGGTATTCCGGAAGAGCATGTGCGATTCTGAGTAGCACAATGCGTAGAATTAAGCAACTGTTTCCGGATCTTGAGATTACAATTCTATCGAGCACATATGGAACAGTGGGCAAGCTGGGACCTCTCACACCAGCAGATGAAGCAGATACATTGGCAAAGTTGTTTCTTGGATTTCACAAGATGCCAGCTCGATTGGTTGTTGAAGAAACACCGGTGTACAATGTGCCTGATCCTGACCGGCGTCGGATTGATCTTCCTACCTCTTATGCAGAAGCACTGGGTATAAGAAGGTTAGGCGCCGAATGGGAATATGCTTTTACAGATAAAGAAGGTATTGAGGTAAAGGTTTTCGTACCTTTCGATTCTGATCTTTTTTATCGTTGGCTCGATATCTTAAATAAACGAGTCAGTAAATAAAGTAAAATAGTATTCTGGCTTTAGAGTGAGGTAATAGTTGCGGCCTTTGTCGCCAATACCACTGCTATTACGTATCTCCACAAGCAACCCTCAATTACCACCCCGTGTCTAACTCACCATCTAGTATGGACTACTCACCTTTAGTTGGTTTAGACACGAATGAAGGGATTAAATACTCGCCGTACACTCCATAGGGCCGGAGAGCCAAAAATGCCAGACAGCAAAACTCAACAGGGCAAGTCCCTGCAGAGCTGTCTGGTCACTCTTCGTAAGGTCGCGATTTTCACGCTTATATGTGGAAGTGTCGCGTCCACTTCACTTCTGCCTGCTCAGGGTCCGGGCCCGAGACGCTTAAGTGTTCGTCCTCACGAGATGGCGACAGCTACCAAAACAGCGCAAGCCGGTGAGTTTCCTCTGGATTCGAATCCCAGAGGTTTGGTTTATGTCCCCAAGCAGGCTGTTGGTACCAAGCGCGTACCTCTAGTTGTCTCTCTTACTGGAGGTGGTGTCAATGCGAAGGGTGAGATGGATCTGATTCGCTCGCTTGCAGATAAGTACGGTATGATCCTTCTGGTGCTTGATCATCCAAGTGCTGTTGTGTTTGATGCAGCCCTTAAGCAGGTTCTCGCCAAGTTTGCAATCGATCCTGACAGGATTTCTGTGGGTGGGGTGTCTGAGGGCGGAGCGATGTCGCTTGAGTTTGGGCGTAACAACCTGGATGTATTCAGCAGGTTTGCTCCAATGTCTGCCAACTTCAACAACCCATATACGGGAACAGAAACGTCAAATGCCAAAACGCAGGCGTTTGTTTCGGCGGGCATCGGAGAGCCGTCGGACATGGTGGGAGACCTTATCAACATTGCGCGTGAGGAGCGAGAGAAGGGGCGCGTAGTTAAATCCGTCCTCAATCTTAGGCTGCACGCAAATCGCATGGAAGATCATGACTACATGTGGCAGTGGCTTCGAGATAGCTGGTCTAAACCTGACAAGGGAGTATCTGCCTCGGTCTCTCCTGCTGACGATATAGTCCTAACAAGTGACATTCTCGAAAAAATGTCTAAGTTCTGGACTCAACTAAAGAACGATAAGGATTCCAGTAAGGCGATCAATTTCCGAGCTTATCAAAAGGAGCTCTCCTTGTTGATGGGAGAGGAACGAGTGTTCGCATATGATATGATTGATATGCCAACGATTGTTTCGAAGAATTCATGGGTCGGGGGCGCGCTAAAAGATGCTGGTCTGACCCAAAAGCAGGAGGAAAACTACCGGCGTGCCTTTATAGGGGCACGAGCAACTAAGGTGGCGGCGAGCGCGATTGGAAAGCTGCCAGAGAAATCCGTTATGGCCCAGAACCTCGCATTTCTGAATGCCCACGAAGAAAAGGTCAATGCTCTTCTGGACTTAATGGGGATCCCCAGGTGCGAAACTACCATACAGATGCAGTTTGGCTGCTAGAATTGCAGGCTGCAATAAGTCGGACAGCCTCCAAGCGTCCATAAGGTCTCGTAATCTTCAGGCACCCATAAGTCTCGCAGTCTCCAGGCTTCGAATTTAGACTCTCCACTATAGGGGAATCATGAAGCTCGTCTAGCCCCTCTCCGAATTTCATGGGGCATCAAATACCGATTTTACTCAACATCAAAGGGTAACCTCGCAGCCTTTTATCCTGTCTCTAATAAGGTGCTAACAATGGCTGCAATTCGGATATTTGGTGTCCCTTCAGAAAATTGGAAGAGGCGGCAGATTGCCCACGTCTAGACGTAAATTTTTAACGGGTAGCTCCGCAGTTGCGCTGTATGCTTCACTGTTCCCACGGGATGTTTTTGCGAATCCCGCTAATTCTATAGGACGGTTCGCTGCCGATCATGGCGGCCGGACAAGCCAGCTGGCGCCCCTCGAAAGTCTAGCCGACCCAGAACTTATACGTGCCATCTCGTCAGCAGCGGTTGAAGCCGCGAAGGCGGCTGGCGCTACTTACGCCGATGTTCGTCTTACGCGAACCGTATCTCAGAACTTTTTTATAGGGTCCACCGTTGCTATTGGTGGGGTTACGGACAGCCAATATGCGGCAATCGGAGTAAGGGCTCTGGTTGGAGGCGTCTGGGGTTACTCATGTAGTCCCGTCTGGTCAGTCGAGGAGGGGGTTGCATTGGCGCAATCGGCAGTCGCGCGCGCAAGAGTGGCAAGCCGCGTTTTGCCTCCTAAAGTTCCGGTGGAACTGGCTACTGCCCCAGCGCAGGTTGGGACCTGGTCCACACCGATATCGATAGACCCCTTTTCGATCCCCATACGCGAACGAATCGATTTTCTTACCTCAT
Organism: Gemmatimonas phototrophica; assembly: GCA_040394885.1. Taxonomy (GTDB): domain Bacteria; phylum Gemmatimonadota; class Gemmatimonadetes; order Gemmatimonadales; family Gemmatimonadaceae; genus Fen-1247. Next base: position 33,691 of record JBEBRK010000009.1, on the reverse strand, counting down.
GGATGGAGTTCGCAAACCATGTGAAGCGCGGAGTCTCTCACGGAGTCTCCCAGATGAGCTTTCATCGGCAGGAGCGTGCCTTTGCCAATACAGAAGGAGCCTATTTAACTCAGACATTTTTTGAGTCGGGTGGGGAATTTCCACTCAATGTTTCGAGTGCCGATTGGAAGCGGCCGGGGGGAATTCAGGTTTTTGCCCCAGGGTTAAAAAGGGCTGCAAAGGGATGGGAAATGTTTATCGAGGCCAAAATTCCGGAGGCCATTCCCGCCATGATTGAAGACGCTGAAGAGTCGATGCAGTATCCCTTCGCGTCGGTCAACATCGGAAAGTACGATATTCTGTTTGACTCGGAGTCTGTTGCTAACCTGTTCGATGCCACATTGGGTACCGCCCTGGAGATGGATCTGATCATGGGGCAGCATGCCAACTCCACTGGTACAAGCTATCTCAATGGTCCACCCGAGTTGGTGTTGAACCGCAGTCTCGCAAACGACTCACTGACAGTTACGGCAAATAGGACGGTTACTGGCCAGTTGGCGACTGTTAAGTGGGACGATGATGGCGTTATTCCGGCTGATTTTACAGTTATTGAACATGGGCAGTTGCGGGAGTTTCCAACTACAAGAGAGGCGGCTCATTTTCTCTCTGGTCGGGATGGAAAGCCTCGCATATCAAATGGGTGCTCCGGTGCCGATTCAGCTATGAAGATGCCTGTTCAGTGTGCTCCAAATTACTCCATACAGCCTGGAGCTGGTGGAGCTTTTGGGGATATGGTGAAGGAAATACGCAATGGATATGCAGTTATGCGTGGGTCCACAAAGATGGATTTTCAGGCCAGAACCGGTGTCAGTTATGGTACAGTAATACGACAGATCATTAACGGAAGGTTGAATCTTCCTGTCAATAATGCTGCGATTATGGTAGAGTCGTCTGAGATGTGGGCCAATCTTTCTCTGTTGGGTGGGGCTGCGTCATCCGGGTCGTTTCCTATGATCCGTACCAAAGGCCAGCCTGCAAGAACTAACTCCCACACAGTTACTTCTGTCCCTGCGATTTTTAAAGGTGTAACCGTGATGGACCTAACCAGGAATCGAGTATGAGAGATCCGGACGATGGTCGATTCCTGTCGATTGAAAGAGCAAAGGCGCTAACTGAAAAATTACGAAAGAAGATTTTTGGTGGCGGATTTTTGTATGTCAATATTGATAGTCAATGGAACTCGCAGGTTACGTGGAGTGATAACTCTATAACTTTTATGGGAGAGCATCGCGACACACAGGTGTCAATTATACGACATGTGCGTGGTAACTCCGCGATGACTGCAAGTAACGAGATCGATGATGATTCGCTTTTAGCCGCATTGAGAAGAACTGAGGCACTTGCTCGTCTCAGTCCGGAAAGAGGCAATCGAATGACTGCATTGCTCAATGTTGAAGAACATTCATCACCTCAAATATGGAGTGATGAAACCTATGGTATTGATTCGGAGGGGACTGCTACAGTCGCAGCGACAGCAGTAAATGAAGCAAAAAAGTTAGGATTTGTAACAGCTGGTTTTCTTCAGGCATCTGCATATGGGCAGGTGCATAATAGAGATGATAACGCGACACTTTATTATCCCAGCACAAAAGTTGACTTCAGTCTTACAGTCAGATCTCCAGATGGTTCTGCTTCCGGGTGGGCAGGGACAGATAATTCTCATTGGAACAGGATTGATTTTTCCAAGCTGATAAAGCGCGCGGTTGAAAAATGTCACGCATCCAGGAATCCTGTTTTAATTGAGCCTGGCAGGTATAATGTTGTTCTCGAGCCGCAGGCGGTTGCCGACTTCTTCTCTCCTGTCTTTGGAACTGGTGCAATTAACAGGCGCATGGCTGAAGAGCGGGATAGTCAGTCTCCTTTCTCCCTTGGTAATGGTGATTCCAAGATTGGGTTGCGCATATTCGATTCACGGATCACTATAACATCCAATCCTATGGACCCGGAGTTGGGATTTCCTCCTTTTGATTATACTGGAGCCGCTTATAATCCGGCCGTCTGGGTTGAAAACGGAGTTCTCAAGAACCTGGCGTATGATAGATACTACGCTGTTCAGCAGCTTGGTTCAAATGCTGGTTTGCAAGCTAGCGGTTCGTACAGAATTGCAGGAACTAACCTTCCTATTGAGAGGCTTATTGGAGGTTTGGAGCGTGGTCTGTTAATCACAAGATTCTCGGGAATTGGTGTATCTGACTTCCAGAGTCTTACGGTGACAGGATACACCCGCGACGGTGTCTGGCTTGTAGTAAAAGGGAAAATTGAACAGGCTGTGCGGAACTTCAGATTTTCCGACTCTATCCTGAGTGCATTTAATAGAGTTGAACAGATTGGAATGGCCGAGAGAGTCTATAGCCCGTACGCACCTGTAATGGTGCCCAGTATGAGAATAAAAGACTTCAATATGGTCAGCCTGAGCAGCTCCATATAGTATAATTACATAGATGATCGCCCTATTCACTACTCGAATGCCGCACCTATTCCGCGTGTTTACCGTATCAGTTCTTGCGGTGATGGGTTCGGCGTGCGCGGTCTCCAGAGGTGGTAAGCAGAGTGATATTGGTGGAGTCCCGACTACGGCGCAAAGGGATTCTGCGGTACTTAGAGATACACTGATAGCCGACCTGGGTCGGCTGGACTTTTCACGGTATTCGGATCCAGCTGCCTGCGAGCGTGCAGTTTTTCATGTGGATGTTTTGATTTCAGGTGAAAATGCAAAGAGAGGAGGAGGGATAGGGGCAGCTCGGAATGGGCTGTCTCCAGCTTCTATCGAGATTGGCAAGCGATGCGTATCTCAGATGAAAGTCGAATCTACCGCGCAGAATCAGTTGTTTTTTTTACAGAGGCTTGGATTGATCCTCGGGGAGGACAGCCTCGCTGATGCTGCGGTAAGGCGTCGGATTTTTGAGGCTCCTGGGGTTCAGAGTCTTGGACATGTTTTGCTGGAGAGCATGCTTAACTATCTCCAGATCCTTCCATCCAGGCTTGATAAGGCCGAGGCCCTAGCTGCCTATCTTTATAGTTTGGATGATTCGACTCGGATTCAGAAGCTTCAGGCAAATCATGCACTGCTTGCTCACTACCATACCGTCTTTGATGTACCGAAGATATTCGAGTATAGTACAAGAGTTATCAATATCAGCAAAACGCTGAATCAGGCTGAGAAAAATACATGGGCTAGAGTGGTATACTCTCCTTATTTATATTCGGCCTCTGCATATTCCTATCTTTACGGAGCTGATTCTGCAGTAGGATATCTGAGTCCGTATATAGATTCGTTAAAGACTCTGGGATCGCAGTGGGATAAATCCAGTATTTCGAATAGCTATGCCAGGTTGGAGCGGCAGGCTAATATTGTCGGTTCGCAAGCCGTTCAGCCGCAGTCCTTTGTCAAAGTTGGTCAGGACACTATGTCTCCAAGGCCAATTCCTGGGAAAGTAAATATCTACACAGTATTTGATAAAAACTGCGGGATGTTCTGTATAAACAGGTATAACATCTTCAAAGATATCGATTCCACCTTTGGCTCTGGAAATATCTCAATCACCTTTGTTGCAAAAACTATAGGATTTAGTTTTCCGCCAGGAGTGCAGACTACGAAGGAAGAGATGGATACCATTTCGCAGTCGTTTCTAAGCTTCAATCTGCCTGGAACGCTGTTTATTCAGGAATCTTCATTTTTTACAAAACCGGATGGGCGCCGTGTGGCTATGCCCAGCCCATTTGAGGAGCAGTATTTTGGGAATCAGACCGTCGTTATTGACAGGCGTGGCATAATTAGATGGTTAGGAAATGTGGAACAGGCAAGTGAGGCAGCATTCACATTTCTTATAAAGAGATTAATCGCACGGTAGTATCTGCACGGTAGCAATGTCATCGTAAATATTGGGAGTTGTAGTAGGCAGGGGAGAGGGGTGAACACTGCCGCATGGATTGGCTAAATTATATCTATTAATTAAGTAGTGGATTGATTCCAGCAAGTGCATTTTATCTCTCTCCCCAAATTAAATGACCGTTATGTCGCCAACTCAGCATCACTTTGTACATGCGCTAGTTGCGACTATTGCCACACAAAACCCGGAACGTACGGCTGTTAAAATAGGAGATAGATCGGCTTCCTATGCCGATCTGCTGGCCGGAGCATCTATTGTTGGCGAGTATTTAAAGGAACAGGGCGTTGGCCCCGAGACTCGAGTCGCGCTTTTCCTGGATAGATCTATAGAGCTTGTCGTATCAATATTTGGAGTATTTGCTGCGGGCGGTGCATACGTTCCGTTGGATATAAATGCTCCCGCGGAGCGTATTGGGTGGATGCTGCAGGATTCCGGGGTAAAAGTTGTATTGTCTCTCCGTAAGGACCGGGATTCTGTACCAGCTGGTGGCTGGGATGTTGTAGAGGTCGATAGTCTGCTGAGCGAAGCGCGAGTATCTGCCCGCACAGAGATTGTTGATGTTGATACATCATTATTTGATGGAAGTAGCTCTAACTCTCCTGATGATCTGGCCTATGTTATCTATACTTCGGGTTCGACAGGTCGTCCTAAAGGGGTGATGATCTCTCACCGCAGCTTGGCGGCGAGTACAAGAGCGCGACTGGTACAATATGGACATTCTTCGCAAAATGGTGATGTCCGTACACTTTTACCGTTTTCGTTCACATTTGATGGCTCGATCGGATCGTTCTGGTGGACGTTGGCGGTTGGTGGTGCAGTTGTTCTTCCGGAATCGTCTAGAGCAACCGATGTTGGATATCTGGTTGAGCTGGTTCGTAGTGAACAGCTTAACTTTGCTGATCTGCTGACTACAGTTTACGATATGATGCTCGACTACGCATCATCTGAGGCTCGTAGTGCGCTCAATAGCCTGAATGTTGTTATAGTTGGTGCTGAAGCGATGCCAAGTGGGTTGATCAAAAAGCACTATGATCTTCTCCCGAAATGCAGGCTTTACAACGAGTATGGGCCAACAGAAGGAACGGTCTGGGCCACAACGTATCTTACCAGGCCTGGCGATTATGAGTTAAGTGCCGTGCCAATAGGCGCTCCAGCTTCGCATGTAAATGCGTATGTGCTCGATAAAGACCTAAATGCTGTTCCTGTTCGCCAGGTGGGGACACTATGGCTTGGTGGAGTTGGTGTTGCCAGGGGATATCAGAATCTTGAAGCCCAGACAGAGTCTGTGTTTATTGCTCACCCAAATATTTCAGGTGAGCGCATCTACAACACTGGCGATTTAGTCTGGTTAAATGACGAAGGACAGATAGTGTATGTTGGACGCAACGATCATCAGATTAAGTTGCGCGGAGTTCGTATAGAACTGTCAGAGGTGGAAAATCTTATTCTGACGAATATAGCAGTTGTGCGTGCCGCTGTTCTGGTGGTGAAAGTTGCAAATGCAGATTATCTGGTTGCTTATGTCGAACCCCGCTCAGGTGCTTCCATATCATCTGAAGATGTGGCTGACTATTGTCGTAGTAGGCTTCCGGCTGCCATGGTGCCATCGCATGTAATTGTACTTAAAGAGCTGCCTACGCTGACGTCTGGTAAGATAGATCGCTCCTCTCTGTTATCTCTTTCGCTCCCTGTATCCATAGGAGAACAGACTCTTCCTGAAACTCAAACAGAGCGGGAGGTATACGATATATGGCGCAAAGTCCTAAAGATAGAATCTCTTGGCACAAACGATAACTTCTTTAGTGTCGGTGGACATTCTCTCTTGGCGACGCAGATAGTATCGCGAGTACGTACGCAGTTGAAGGTTGCACTGCCCATGCGGATTTTGTTTTCTGCACCCACAGTTGCTGAACTGGCAGATGTTATTGATCGCGAAAGGCTATCGCAACAGTCTGATAATGAGATAGATGTAATTCGGAAGCAGCCACGACATTTTGATAGACCTTCTATTTTTCCGGCTACATCTTCACAGGCCGGGATGTGGTTTTTGCAGAATTTTGCTCCAGAAAGTACTCCTTATAATATGCCGTTCGCGCTTTATCTAAAGGGAAGTTTAGATAAAGTGGCGTTAAAGTCTGCATTGAATGCTATTGTATATCGACACGAGGTGTATCGTACATCGTTCTCGCTGGTAAATGGTGAGCCGATGCAGATTGTTGCATCTGCTACAAAGCCTGTAGATATCGAAGAGATTAATCTTGTTGGTATGCCAAGGTCGAGAAAGGAGTTTGAAGCCGCCAGTCTCGCCCGTTCAAAGTGTCTGATCCCTTTTGATCTGTCGGTAGATCCATTGTTTCGTGTCTATCTTATGCAGCTTGAGCACGATGAGAATATTCTGCTTACAGTTACGCATCATACAATTGGAGACCAGTGGAGCGACACGGTTCTGTATCGGGAGCTATCCGCTCTTTATAACGCCTATTCAGGCAATACGGCGCCGTCGTTGCCTGAGCCTGTCATCGAATACGCAGATTACGCAGTTTGGCAGCGCAATATGTTGGCGAGCCCGGAGATGGATCGTCAATTGGAATACTGGAAGAAGCAGGTAGATGGGGTTGTTGTGGCTACTCTCCCTGTAGATCGAAAGCGGGAAGGGAAGCAGAGCTTCGATGGCGGGGTCATTGTTGAGTCTCTTAGCGATCGGTTTATATCGCGAGTTAAAGAATGGAGTTCGAAGAACTCTGTAACTCCGTTTATGACACTGCTGGCCAGCTACATGGTATTGCTTGCACGCTATAGCGCCGAGTACGACATAGCTGTAGCTGCGCCTATTGCTACACGCAATCGTGCCGAGTTGGAAGATCTGGTTGGCAGTATGGTAAATCCTTTAATGATTCGTGCAAACTTCACTGATTCTCCCACTTTCCTGGAGGCACTGAGTCGTGTAAAGGAGGCTGCTCTTGGTGCATTTGCAAATCAGGATCTTCCATTTGAAAAGATCGTTGAGGTAGTTGGTGGCGCCCGCGGGCTCGGTTCTACGCCGCTGGTTAAGACGCAGTTCAATATGGTTACGGCTCCAATCGAAAAGCTACAGTTAAATGGTTTAAAGGTTGATCAGTTCGACTTTGATCATGGAACAGCGTTGGCCGATTTTACTCTAAACATAGATTTTGAACTGTTCAAGCGTATAAATGTAGAGTACGCTTCTGATCTCTATGATAGAGATACTGCAGCTAAGTTTATCCGCCATTATCTTAGCTTTGTTGAAAGTGTAATTAACGATCCAGCTAAATCCATACACGAGTATCGTGTTATATCTGATGAAGAAGTTCAGGTAGTTGTGCATGGCTGGAATCCTGAGCCTGTAGAGTTTCCGAATGTAAAAATGTCCGATCTGGTTGCGATGCATTCGTTGACCAAGCCGGACACAGTAGCTGTTAAGATGGGTGATGTTGAGCTGACATACTCGGATCTTACAATAAGATCAAATAAATTAGCTGGCTATTTAAGAACGCAAAGAGTTCAGTGTGGATCTGTGGTTGGTGTGTATCTGAATCGCAGCCCCGACCTGGTCGTAGTTCTATTGGCTCTTATGAAGCTGGGTGCTACGTATGTACCGTTAGATCCGGCCTTTCCGAAGGAGCGCATCTTAAGTATGATAGATGCCAGCGGGATGTCTATCGCCATCTCAGATCAATCGCTTGCACCGATGTTTTCGGGCAAGGCTCTTAAGGTTATTACCGTGGATTCCGAGAAGGAGAAGATTGATTCTCAATCCGGATGGGCATTGGAAGCGGTTGGTAGCCTGGATGACACTGCGTACATCCTGTTCACTTCGGGATCTTCCGGAGTTCCCAAGGGAGTTGAAGTTTCACACCGCTCTCTGGTGAACTTCCTGAATAGTATGTTGCGTGAGCCTGGGTTAAGTGCCTCCGACACTGTTCTGGCTATTACGACTCTTTCTTTCGATATCTCGGCCCTTGAGCTTTACCTTCCTTTGGTTGCGGGTGCAAGAGTTGTTATGGTGAGCCGGGAAGAAGCTGCGGATGGCAGACTGCTGCGTGATCGGTTCGATACCATCCGTCCAACTGTAATGCAGGCTACACCGTCCACCTGGAGAATGCTGATTGACTCAGGGTGGCTCGGCTCCAATGAGCTTAAGATCCTTTCCGGGGGTGAGGCGCTATCGCAGGAGTTGGCAACACTTCTTATGAATCGCTGCGGCGAACTCTGGAACGTGTATGGTCCTACAGAAACCACAGTTTGGTCTACAGTTGAACGGATTGGAAACAGGGGCGATCTGGTCACTACGCCCATTTCTATAGGGCGCCCAATCGACAATACCTGCGTCTACGTGCTGGACCCAAATATGCAACCAGTTCCCGTAGGTGTGGCGGGGGAGCTGTATATCGGTGGGGTGGGAGTCTCTAAAGGATATGTCGGGCGGCCGGATTTAACTAAAGAAAGATTTGTTGCAAATCCGTTTACCGACATATACGGTCCAACCCTATACAGAACGGGCGACTCTGCAAAGTGGCTAAAAGATGGCCGATTGATTCATCTCGGTCGTCTTGATTCGCAGGTAAAAATCAGGGGATATCGCATCGAATTGGAGGAGATCGAGGCTGCTTTATTACGACATCCGGCCGTAAAGCAGGCAGTTGTTGGTACCCATACCGATGCTTCAGGACAGGATCAATTAGTTGGATATTTAATTTTGGATGACGACGTAAAATTGGAGTCGCGTCCATCTATCCACGATTTTAGATTCTATCTCCGCAATATTCTGCCAGGCTACATGGTTCCGTCCAGCTTTATGGTGCTGGACAGCTTCCCGCTCACTGCAAATAGTAAGGTCAATAGAAAAGCCTTACCACGGCCAAATGAGGTTGAAACAGTAATGGGAGAGCTAGATAAAACGGATCCATCGGATCCTCTGGAGTTACAGCTTTTGCTTCTCTGGAAGCAGGTGCTGGGATTGGACACACTTGGTATACACGATAGCTTCTTTGAAATGGGAGGGCACTCGCTAAAAGCGGTGCAGCTTCTCACGCAGGTCAACAGGGTAATTGGGCGTGAACTGCCATTGGCTACGCTATTCCGTGCCCCGACTGTATCCCAGATGGCAAAGCTGCTTACTGAAGATGGGTTTGAGCCGTCGTGGAGATCGCTGGTTGCAATTAACGCAGGCGGATACCGACCACCAATGTTTGCAGTTCCTGGAGTTGGCGGCAACGTTATTATGTTTGCCAAATTTGCCAAACTCCTTGGTACTCAGCAGCCTTTCTATGGTCTTCAGGCGCGTGGCCTCGACGGCAAGACCAAACCATTTACTACAATCTCAGATGCAGCTCAACACAATATCGAAGAGATTCGCAGCGTGTATCCAACCGGGCCATACAAGCTCCTGGGTGTCTGTACGGGCGGAGTCATCGCTTATGAGATGGCCCAACAGCTTCGATCTTCGGGCGAGGAAGTTGTTCTGATGTTGGCAGATACATGGCATCCGACTACCTATCAGAAGTCATGGGTTCCGCAGAGGGTTATAGACGCCTTGAGGCCTGCACAGTTTCTGCTTGGCAAGGTCTCGGGATATACATCCGATCTATTTTCTATTTCGCCGCTGGATTGGCCAAAGTATATAGGTCAAAAGTTCAACCGAGCTAAAAATGTCCTTCAGGCGGGGCATATGGACGAGGTGCTTATCGATGGTAGCTACTATAGAAACCAGGTGGCTGACGCAACGTTCGATGCTATATCCGCCTACAAGGTAGAGCCGTATGATGGTTCGCTGTTATACGTAGTCGCATCCAAGCGTGATTTAAAACCGAATAGCAAAGATACGCGACTCATGTGGAAGGATGCCGCCAGGAAACCAAGTAAAAAGGTACGTATTCCGGCCATCGATTCCGGACAGCTGTTTGTATCCCCACATGTGGAATCGATGGTCAACGAAGTGGAGGTGTATCTTAAATCGCAGTCATCCGCTGTCTGAGGCTTTTTTTATCGCTCTAGTTTTCTGGCAAAAAGCTCTATCTAGCGAACACTTGAGGAGCTAATATCCTAATATCTGATTAATGGCTCTCCCTCTCGTTGACTGAAGTGGCCAGTTACCATATTATCACAACTCCATGAGCTTTTGCTCACATAATATGGAACTTCTGCGTCCTATCGGTTTTTAAGGTGTATCTATGCTTGTCGTCTCATATCTATCTTCTCAGCTTCTTCCAAGGCTCACAGCGGCTGTAAATGACCTTGGCGCCGACCTGGTCAGTGCTGCCAGTCTGGACTCGGTGGAGAGCGAGATCAGAAGAAGGCAGGTAGGGGTTGTTGTAGTTGATCCTTATGCCGATAAAACAATCAGGGCTCGGGAAGTAGCTCGTATCTTAAGGCAGTTCCCTGCTACTCCAGTTATTGCTTATACGGAGTTTGTCCCACCTGCCATGAGAGCGCTGGCTCTGTTGGCGCGGCGTGGGTTGCATGATACCGTTCTGTATCAGTTCGATGATAGCAGGGCCAGATTCGGTCGGTTATTGGTCAGGGCTTCTACCCGCTCTCTTATCTCCAAGATGATTGCGGGGCTGGAGGCGGAACGGCGTGCTCTTCCGAATGAGGTCTCGAGGACCATCGAGGATATTTTCGAACGACCGCACGCATATTCGTCGGCGCGCGATATGGTCCCGATGAGCAAGACCCCACTCACCACGCTGTACAGGGCCTTTTTTAACGCCGGGCTTGAGCCGCCCAAAAAGATGTTTATCGCTGCGAGGGTGCTGCATGCAGCAGCATATCTTCGCGATCCTGGCTTTAACGTTCAGGACATCGCAGATAAACTGGCCTACAGACACCCTCGCGTTCTAACTCAGCACACACTCGCCATTTTTGGAAAACGGCCGACCGTATTAAGGCGCGAAGTAAATGACGAGATGCTGGTGGCAAAGCTGCTTCAGTGGGTCAAGCGAGACGACGTAATTTTAGGGGCGTAGTTATCCAGAGTGTGCTTACGAGCACACTCTGGTAAGCATTACTTGCCTTCTACGACCTTTTTCATACTCTGTAGGCCTTCCTCAAAGCTGCTCCCGATCATTTTGTCCAGGCTCATGAATACAGTCATGAGTTTGTTCAGAAAATGATTTGGCCCATACATAGCCCAGGTCACAGTACTCGTCGTGTCAGTACCGGAAACTACAGGAGTTACTGTAAATTCAGTCATGTTGCTTGTCTTCATAGGCTTGATAAAATCCAGCTTTATCTCTATGAAGTTTGGTGCTTCAGACTTTGTAATTTCCATACGTCCTTCGCCAGCGTTCTTGTTGCCTTTCCATTCATAGACAGATCCAACGCCGCTTTCTGGACCCGTGATATTCGTTACCATGTTGGTGTCCAGTTTCTCGAATGGTGACCAGAGTGCCCATTGTTTGAAATCATTGATCAATGGAAAGACATACTCCGGAGCTGCATTGATGGTGATCGATCTCTCCACCCTAAAGGTGTCTGGTTTGGTGGAGACTACAATCAGTAGAATCGCAATGAGAAGTGCGAGTACTCCTAAGATCTTTCTGCGCATGATACGGTGGGGTTGGGTTTTTTAACTTGATGTTAGCAAATTAAATGGCAAATCGTAGGAGAATCCAGGAGTAAGAGCAATGTGCTGAGTACCTACCCCTTGACCTGCTCCCCCACGCCAACTATCATCTATATACAATCGAAGTCGTGGTGATTTGCCGCATATTGCAGCCACGTTAAACAATTTGCTAAAAAGCATGGACCCGCGGCAGTAGTTAGCCGGCGGGTTTTTGTGTTTTAGAGGGATAAATGTTTGACGAGCACCACGGATTTAACCGTAAACTCAATCTCGTCATGGCCCCAAAAGTTACTTTATCCACTCTCAACTCTCTCAAAGCGCGTAATCAGCCTGCGGTTTTTGTCACCGCCTATGATTATCCGACCGCCACATTCGCGGAGCGCGCTGGTGTCGATATGATCTTGGTAGGGGATTCCGCGGCCATGACCATGCTCGGATACCCCAACACACTAGGTGTCTCCATGGATGAGATGATCGTTTTTGTGACAGCCGTATGCAGGGCCGCAAAACGGTCGTTCGTAGTTGGCGATCTCCCTTTTCTATCTTACCAGCAAAGTGACGAAGCTGCGATTCTAAATGCAGGTCGCTTTATTGCCACTGGCTGTGACGCTGTTAAGTGCGAAGGCGGGGTAAGAATCGCCAACCGCGTTAAGGCTATGACCGATGCGGGTATCTGCGTTATGGGGCATCTTGGACTGACTCCACAGAGCCTTTCGCAACTGGGCGGGTATAAGGTGCAGGGTAAATCCGTTGCAGCTGTCGATAAGCTTTTGGAAGATGCCTTAGCGCTTCAGGAAGCTGGCGCTTTTGCAATTCTTCTCGAGGCCATGCCACCGGAAGCAGCAGAGTATTTACGTGACAGGCTCGACATTCTGGTTTACGGGATTGGAGCTGGGCCTCACGTAGATGGGCAACTGGTTATATCACACGATATCCTTGGTAACTTTGTTGGTGATATAGCTCCCAAGTTTGTTAGCCAGTATGCGGAGGTTGGCAACACAATCGAGGGCGCTTTTGCCCGTTATGCTACAGATGTGCGTGAAGGGAAGTTTCCTGCGGAACAGCACTTCTATCCTGTAGACGCTGAGACAGCAGCAGCCCTACGGGCAGCAAAGATTGTCAAGACAGACGACCTTTGTAGAGACGCAAAGCCGCAGAATTCGCTCGAACCAGCTTTTGGATAGATCAGATCTCTTTTTTAACTTTCTATATATATGTCTACAACAGCAGAAACAGCCGTGGCAGCAACAGAGTTTAAAGGCACACTTACGCCTAATCCGCTAATTTGCAGACTCTGTAAAACTCCAGCTGAAGCGGCACCTGTCGCGATATGTGAGCATTGTCTGGGGCCATTGGATCCAGCTCCAAACACCGATCGTATACTACCATCGCGGCAGGAAATTGAATCTCGGGAGAAATCTATCTGGAGATATATCGAGTGGTTGCCATTTGAAGGCACACCGACCCTTTCTTTGGATACAGGTTTTACACCGCTGGTTGAGGCGCCACGTTTAGCAAAGTTGCTGGGAGTTGCAAAGTGCTGGGTTAAGAACGATTCCGTTTCCCATCCAACTCTTTCGTTTAAAGATCGTGTTGTCGCAACTGCTATCAATGCAGCTCATGCTTTTGGTCTGGATACTATCGGATGTGCATCTACAGGAAACCTTGCAAATTCGGTAGCTGCACATGCTGCACGCGCAGGGATGAAGGCGTGGATTTTTATTCCCGACGATCTTGAACAGGGTAAGATTGTTGGAACACAGGTTTATTCACCCAACCTTGTTCGTATAAAAGGAACATACGACGATGTGAATCGTCTATGCGCTCAGGTTGCCGACTACTTTGGCTGGGGGATCGTGAATGTCAACCTGCGTGGATATTATGGCGAAGGTTCAAAGACTCTGGCCTTTGAAATAGCAGAACAGCTTGGTTGGAGACAGCCAACAGCTGTTGTTGCTCCAATGGCTGGTGGGTCGCTGGTTACAAAGTTAAGAAAAGGATTTCGTGAGTTTACCGAGGCTGGTCTTATCAGCGGTGATGCTCCACGTATATATGGTGCACAGGCCGCCGGCTGCTCACCTATTGTAAATATGGTTCAGCAGGACTTGCAGCAGGTTGTGCCGGTTCATCCAAATACGATCGCAAAATCTATCGCTATTGGGAATCCGGCTGACGGTATATTTGCAAAGAAGGCAATTGTTGAGTCTGGTGGATATGGAGCTGCTGTTTCCGAAGTTGCAATTGTTGAAGGTATAAAAACGCTCGCCAAAGAAGTCGGGATATTTACCGAAACCGCTGGTGGTGTAACTGTTGCTGCTGCTCTACAGTTGGCACAGGAAGGGCGCTTCAAGGCTGATGATGAGATCGTATTGTGCATTACAGGTAACGGGCTAAAGACGCTCGAAGCTGTAACCGATCCATCTCTGTCGCCACTGAAAGATGCGCCAGTGATTGCTCCTCGCTTAAGAGAAGTTCGTTCTTTAGTTGAGTCGATGCAGGGCGCATAAGAACAGGCTCCAGATACGAATATACAGTTTTGCATCTTTTTCAATTCACGATTCATTTAACATACACAGATAAATATCATGGCTATTTCAATTAACTTACCAACAGTACTTAGCAAGCTTGCCGGTGGAAACAAAATTCTCGAGGCTTCTGGGAACACATTGGGAGATGTGATCAACGAAATCGCTTTAACATATCCTGATCTTGCTCCACGTTTAAAGGATGAAGCTGGCGAGCCGTATCCATTTGTTACCTTCTATCTCAACGACGATGATATTCGCTTCAATGGTGGATTCGCCGCCCCTGTTAAGGATGGAGACGAAGTAACAATCGTACCAGCAATTGCTGGGGGCTGATACATATGTCTTCACAGCTTCCAGAGCTGAATAACGCAGAGGTTCAGCGTTACAGCAGACATCTGATTCTGCCAGATGTTGGAGTCGATGGTCAGAGAAAGTTAAAGAACGCACGTATCCTGTTGATTGGAGCGGGTGGACTTGGTTCTCCCAGCGCACTATATCTTGCCGCAGCCGGTGTTGGTACAATAGGACTGGTGGATTTCGACGTTGTAGATGTGACTAATCTCCAGCGTCAGATCATACACGGTACAAAGGATATCGGGCGTCCAAAGATTGAATCCGCCAAGGATCGTATTTCTGACACAAATCCACATACGCATGTGGAAGCCTTCGAAGCTCCATTTACATCTGATAATGCGCTTGAGATTGCGAAGGATTTCGATATTATCGTCGATGGTACCGACAACTTTGCAACGAGATATCTCACCAACGATACATCGGTATTGTTAGGCAAGCCGAACGTCTACGGTAGTATCTATCGTTTTGAAGGCCAGTCTTCTGTGTTTGCAACCGAAAACGGCCCATGCTATAGATGTCTGTTCAGGACACCACCACCGCCAGGGTTGGTTCCAAGCTGCGCTGAAGGTGGAGTTCTTGGAGTGCTGCCAGGGCTTATCGGAACAATTCAGGCTACAGAGGCACTCAAGCTGATACTTGGTATTGGTGACAACCTCATAGGTCGTTTGTTGCTGGTTGATACGCTTGGAATGACCTTCAGGAATGTCAAAGTTCACAAGGACCCAACCTGTCCTGCCTGCGGAACCCGTGAAATCAAGGAATTGATCGACTATGAAGAGTTCTGTGGTATTCCACAACATGCAGCGGCAGAAGCAGCACGGGCAGAAGTTCAAGACATTACTCCAGATGAGGTAAATCAGAAGTTACAGCGTGGAGATGACTTTGACTTTGTTGATGTCCGTGAACAGTTCGAATGGGATATTGCACACATCAACGGCACTCGTCTGGTACCGTTAGGCACGTTGCATCAATCCCTAGATACATTCGATAAAAACCGCGACATAGTCATTCATTGCAAGAGTGGCGCACGTAGCCGCAAGGCAGCCAATACTCTGATCGATGCCGGCTTTACACGAGTCTGGAACGTTGAAGGTGGAATCCTGCGTTGGGCGGACGATGTAGATAATAGTCTGGCGAAATACTAGAGCCGAACCTTAAGCTTACACGTACGATTTAGTATTTCCGTAAGAAGATTATACTGTGGCAAAAAGCCTGTGCTCTCGATAGTATCGAAGAGCGCAGGCTTTTTTTTAATAAAACTGTGTGTTTCCCTACGAAACTACTGATTGTCTGTTCGCTTCATTGGCGAAATAAACACCTCACCTGGTAACCTCCTCAGGTCTATTGCACCTGCAACGCTGATTCCAACAGCTGCAATTGCCAAGCCGTACCAGTGAGCTAACATGTATCCAATGCCAATCGCGGCAAGGCCCGCTCCAATCGAGTACCACCACGGTAGCAACCAGACTCGTGACAACCTTCCCAGTGCAACTATATAGAACGCTCCAGTTACCGGGTAAAGGCTCGAATCTTCCCTGAACTGTACAACTGGCAGCTTATGCGCAAAAAACAGTGCAAGGGCCAGGAACACGCCTGTACTGATTGCCTCATACAAAACACCATCGCGATATTTAATACTCGCAATCAGATTCGACAGAAGAGCTGCCACGGCAAATCCAATCGGAAGAACCATAGCTGTAACCTGGCCTTCTGCAATAATAGACTTGGAATACGCAGAAATAGCCGCAGCTCCGCAGACAGAGGCCGTCAGCCCTCCAAAGAGAAACGCCTCCCATTTCCATCGCTTTACAATCATCCCAACTACAGCCCCGATGGTACCTGTAATTATTGCGATTGTAAACGAGGTAGCTCCGAACGCATGCGGATATGCGTCATGCGCCGGGCGCCATAAAATTGTGAAAAGTATCCCTACAACCAGCAAACACATCCCAATCGCTAAGGTAGCTGACGAAATTTGTGAAAGAGGGTAGTATTCACTGAAGAAATCTGACCGTGCAGATCGCTGCCGGAGGATAATTAGCATAACGATGGCGCAGATAATGGCGCCGGCCCCTATCCAAGGAGCCCAGAGTGCTAGGTTCTCCCAAGGGGTGTTCTGATACATTCCGTCGACTTCCATATCCAAAACTTACTCATGAAAAGCTTCGACCGCACCTATTTTGATAAATGGTATCGTGATCCGGTACATAAAGTTGGGACAGATGACGATCTGGCCAGACAGGTAAGGCTCGCCGTGGCTGCGGCGGAATACATGCTTATGCGTCCGATTGAGACCGTTCTGGATGCAGGGGCAGGAGAGGGGCGCTGGCAACCACTCATCAAGAAATTTCGGCCCAATGCAAGCTATGTTGGTGTAGACCCAAGTGACTATACAACCTCTACCTTTGGAAAATCGCGTAATCTTGTAAAGGGCACATTCGATGATCTCGATAAGCTGTTTCCAAAACAAAAGTTTGATCTGGTTGTCTGTTGCAGTGTGTTGAACTACCTACCGCCAAAGGACTTCAAGCGTGCGCTCGCTCAACTGGCCAGGCGAACAGCCGGGCTCGCATTTATCGAGATATTCAGTTCGGAAGACAGTGTTGTTGGCGATACAAATAACTGGTACACCGAAGCATCAAAAACATACAAGAAGTGGATGAAAAAGGCCGGTTATATTCATTGCGGTTTGCACTGTTATATAATTGAGGAGCTGGAATCGAACACAGCTGCACTGGAGACTGCCAGATAGGGAATAGTATAGGCGTTTTTATTGTGCGCGCATGCCATAGGAAATAGTATATGGGTTTTGTTGTGCACGCATCCCATGTGGAGGGCAGCATGCACAAATTGTAACATCCCTGTTATATAGGAGTAGAGTAACTTGTGACGCACGCATGCCATCGGAGGTTTTATCGATGCATGGAGAGCGATGTGCAAGTGATTGCTCGAGTGCTTAGTGGAGACAGTGAAGCATTCGGAAAGTTAATGCAGCGATACTATGGAGCGTGTAGCAGATACGCGGTCATGTATCTAGGCGACCGAGATCTGGCTGATGATGCGATTCAGGAAACTTTTCTGAGGGCGTATCGTAGTTTATCCTCCTGCAAGGAGCCGGATAAATTCTGGTGCTGGCTGTTTCCTATAGTTCGAAACTGCTGTAAAACCGCTTTCGCAACACGGTGGAAGCGGGAAAAACGCTTTGTTCCTATGGAAGCGTCAATAATATCTTTTGTCTCAAATGAATCTGAGGCTAAATGTACTTCATCTCTAAGTCATTTGGGGCAAAGCAATATCCTCAGGAATATGGACGACTGGTACGATAGAGACACAGCAACGGTCCTCAATTCCGTTGCCCGTGCCGTAAAGTGCCTTCCTTCCAAATATCGTGATGCAATTATTCTGAAGTATGTTGATGATTTAACGTATGAGGAGATGTCGCGTGTCACAGGTGCAAATGTTTCAGCTTTGAAAATGAGAGTGAGCAGGGCTACTGATATGTTGCGCCAGAGAATTGATTCCAATTAGCTGGAGTCAACTCTCTCTTTTTATTGATGTTATGGCGCGGTATCATCTGTAAGTGGAATAGGAATTTTTCTCGAATTATTGCTTAGATCCCGGGAAATTCTGTTACGTCGTAAATTGGAAGCCTCGGCGTTTGCAAGGGCATATACGTCGGATCTTCTTAATAACTGTACCGCTGATTTCCAATGGTAGTTAGGACTTACAAATTTGGCACCGGAGTACCAGAAGGTTATTTCATCACGATGAGGGTTGTACTCAAATGTTGAACGATACACAACGTCGTTGAATTCATCTATTGCTCCTTTTTGCAGGAGTGGTGTTGGGAATACATTCCATGTCACTCCGTTTTTACTTGTTGCAAAATAAAGAACCGGAGTGGTGCATGAACCTGGCGTTTTACCGTTATATACAGACCAGTACTCGTTGCGTGATGGTATCCACTGAACTTCCAGGTGCCATGGCGATATAGAACCGTTATCAAAATTTACAGGAGTTGGGTTTCCCCAGTGTATTCCGTCTTCAGATAACCTCATCTCTATCGATGTGGACTTAGCTGAACAGCCGGAACTACCACCATTGACCGTCCACATTATCCATTCGTTTCTGTTATGTCTGACAATAGATGGGCTGATCAACTGATGGCTTGGTGCTGAGAGAACCAACTGTGGTTTTGTCCAGTCAACTCCGTTGGAAGATCTTGTAAGGAGTATCTCGTTATTGCTGTTCGCTTCACGATAGTAGACCCAAAGCTCGTTAGTGGAGTAGTTATATACGACGTCCGGATCTGAGAGGTGCCCTGATTTTGGGAAGGCAATTGGAGTGCTGGCCTTATTTACCGGGATCCAGGCGTACTCATTAGCTGCTGAAAAGATGGAAGGATTCTCATATTTGGCGTTGCCCTTTGGATAAGGCGTTATTGCCAAATATGTGGATCTGTTATTAAAAGACATAGGTGGTCGGACAAAGTCGGGGTGTACAACCTCACCCGATCCATCATAGGTGGTTAACTGGAGAACGCGTATCTCTCCAATCTTGAGTTCGCTCTCTTCACTTGGTATTTCCGGTTCTTCTTCTATGATATGTGGTGCTACTGCATCACGACAGGAAATAGATAAAGCTGTTAACCCAAAGAATAGAAAGAATCGTATTTTCATGATGCGTAGTAGACTCTTTCTAAACTGTAAATCGTCACAAATTCTTCATACTTCCGTTAATATGATATTTCTGTGTTACCTCAGAGAAGAAAGTCTTTAATCCATTTCTGTATTTTTCACCAACATATCTACTGCGGAGATAACTATTTTTGTATCGATTAATCAGATCCGGAAATTCTTTAGTAATAAACGGTATGTAGCGATCTCTTGCTGAACGATCCAACCTGAGGGCGCATGCCGATATCCCGTGGGCGCCAGCTTCGGATACACGTTTAACAAGCTGCTCCAATCCGGATGGGTCATCTGTAATGCCAGGCAATACGGGCATACAGTTTACATGAATGTCTATTCCTGCAGCACTAAGCCGCTCTATTGCTCTGATTCGTGATTCCGGTGTTGGTGCACGAGGTTCTATTCTTCGTGCTAATTCTCTGTCCAGAGTTATAAGAGAAATTCTTATAGATAGTTCAGAGTGTTTGCTAATACGTGATAAAATATCTATGTCGCGAGTAATTAGAGGGCTCTTGGTAATAATGGTGATTTTAAGACCTGGATGCATTGCCAGAACTTCAAGAATGCTACGAGTTATTCTGAAGTTGCGCTCTGCCGGCTGGTACGGATCTGTAGCAGAGCCAATTAGAATAGATTGATCATCCAGCAACGGCAGGTATTTATCACCCCCGTCCCTGAGTGCTTTAAGAAGCGTTTCGGGTGCGTTCTGCTTTACAAATATGCGACGTTCAAAAGCCAGCCAGGGGTCCATCTGAGATACATCCTGAACAAGCTCTTCATCCAGCCTGTTATTATCGGCATGGCGACGTACTACGTACCTGTGAGCAAATCTGGCGTAGCAGTACGTGCATCCAAATGCGCAGCCCACATATGGGTTTATAGACCAAAACCCCATCCCTGTTACATCCGGCCCATTCAGAACATTTTTAGTTCTTATACCAAAGTATTGAATATCCGCACGCGTTCCGACTCGTTTAAGCTCCCGCAAAAGCTTATCGATCTCATCGGGGAAAAGCTGGATCTGCTGGTCGTTTTTTCGGGCGCGGCGCATCTAATAAATATACCGAATAAATACCGAAAACAATCTCCCGATTTCGCATTAAAGATTAAATTTGTTCGCATGAATTTCTCCGTCACAAAAAGGGTTTTAGCTGCCAGCGTCCTGGGACTCACAGCTCTACTGACCCCCGCCTCCGAGGCCGCCCATGCTCAATGGATTACACACGAAACAGGGTCAAAAGCATCGTTTCGGGGGTTAAGCGTCCTTTCCGACACTTCAGCGTGGGTGAGCGGAACCAATGGAACCTTTATGTGGACGGTAGACGGCGGCAAAAACTGGAACGTCGATACGGTGGCAGGAGCTACTTCATTCGATTTTCGTGACGTGCACGCCATCTCAATTGATACCGTCTTTCTTATGTCATCGGGGCAGGATACTGCCCGTATCTATAAAACCACAGACAGAGGGAAGACATGGGTTTTGCAATACAACGACGTTAGAAAGGGAGTCTTTCTCAACGCAATATCTTTTGCCTCCTCGAAGAATGGGCTCGCACTAGGTGATCCTATAGCAGAGAGCGGGTCTTCAGGCGGGTCAACTAAATTCATGGTGTTACGTACAGAGGACGGAGGCTCCAAGTGGACGCAGATTTCGGGCGATGCGCTTCCTGACGCTGCTCCAAACGAAGTTGCATTTGCTGCAAGCGGTACAGCTTTGACAACATTCGGCCAGAAGTCGGCCTGGTTTGTTACAGGTGGTGCAAGTAGCTCCCGCATCTATTCGTCAAATGATGGTGGAAAGAACTGGAAGGTGGCAGATATACCAGTCAAGGCAGCTGTGCAGTCACGAGGCGCATTCTCGGTGCACTTTTGGGCACAGGATAGTGGAATCGTTGTTGGAGGAGACTACGCAAAGCCGGACTCAGTATCAGTAACATCCACCTATACATACGACGGTGGCAAGACGTGGAGCAAATCAACTCCGTCCGCTGCATCAGGGTATTTATCCGGAGTTACGAGTGTGAGTTCGGATGGCTTCAGGTTTCTTATAGCAGTTGGAACTAAGGGAACCTCGGTTTCACTGGACCTCGGAAAGACATGGCTCAGATTGCACACAGCTGAGCTGAATGCTGTAGCAGTAGCTCCGAATGGAGGGGTATTCTGG
Organism: Gemmatimonas phototrophica; assembly: GCA_040394885.1. GTDB lineage: Bacteria > Gemmatimonadota > Gemmatimonadetes > Gemmatimonadales > Gemmatimonadaceae > Fen-1247. Next base: position 12,440 of record JBEBRK010000009.1, on the reverse strand, counting down.
GCAGTTGGTCCCAAGGGCGTCGTTGTGACATGCAAAATAGAAACGTGTATCGGCAAAAAGGAGAAAGAGTAGGTTTTTATCTGCCCACACTATTTTCAGTTTGGCGTGAAGTAAAACGAAAAAAGGAGCCCTGGCTATTATAGCCAGGGCTCCTTTTCCTTTAGAACGAGCCAGTCTGAAACTAGAACCAACGGGAATCAGCTAGAACCAACCAGAACCAACTGAAACCAGCCAGAACTAATTAGTCCAGCGGCTTGTACCTGAATGCCACTGCATCGACATCAGGAAGTGTAACTGTAAATGATTCAGAGTTATCGGCTGCTACTGGACCAACGCTGGCTGTCTTTGTACCAACGACGTTGCCTTTAGCGTCCAAAAACTCAACTTCGAGCGTGTAGGTTTTGGATGCTTTGGTCTTGTTGGTGATGGTACCTGTCAGCGTTGTCTCGCTCGATGTGTGAGAGAAACCAGATAGCGTTAATTCAGCTGGCAGCTTGTCGGCTTTGGTTGTGTACTTAACCAGCGAATCCGTGTAAGCTCTAACCTGTGCTGTATTCTTTTCGCTTTCTGCTTCCTGCATCATGCCTCTATATGCGAAAGAATAGAGGAGCCATGCATTTGCATTGTTTGGATCAACTTGAACCAGGCGATCTATATTTGGAATCATCTTGGAGTACTCTTTGTTTGTAGAGTAGCTCGCTGCAAGATTATTAAGAGCGTCGCGCTGATATGGGTTCTTTTCAACTACAGTAGCAAATAGTTTGATAGCGTCCGAGGTGCGACTTGCTTCGGTTGCTATCAGACCAGCGTTTAACAGTGTGGATTCACCATAATGCGACGGATCTTCCATGATCTTGGCGTAGATCTTTGGAAGCGAGATTGTATCCTTGACCGAGCGCAGCAGATTGCGCATCTGCGCTACGCCGTTGGTAACAAGAAGTTCGCGAGTTCCAACCGGAATAAAGTTGTTCCAGGCATCGATAGCAGCAGCAATGGCTGCTTCTTTCTCTGCGCCTGAGGCAGCAGATGCTCTCTGTGTAGCGACATCTGCTATGTCATAGAGAGCTTCGATCTTGTCGCCTGCTAAAGATGTGTCGTTGGACTCATCGACCATCTTGATGACCTTTTCGAACATCTCAATGGCGCTGTCGTAGTCCTTACGCTGTTTATGAGCCTTTCCGATAATTCCGTATGCCCATGGGCTGGTACGATCGATGATTAGCGAGCGGCGAGCCAGAAATTCTGCAGAATCAGCTTCCTGCGAGTTGATGGCATTGATTGCGCCGTTTAGAGCATCGAGCCAGGGGCGCTGCTGGCGCCACTTTGATGTTTCTTCTACGCAAACTGGATATGCCGTCTCAATTTTGGTGAACTGCGTGTCCGCAGCAGCGAGAAGGTCGATCGTGAAGCTGCTATCTGTGGCGATACCATAGTCGCTTCTCTTGCCAATTGGAACAACTCCAGGCTGTTCCAGCATGAGGATGTAAGCCTGACCAAGATAGAAAGCTCGACCTAATGAGTCGTTAGCTCCCTTGTCTCTCTTGTCAGCAGGACCAGTAAGTGCAGAGATAGCTGCTTTAAGGTCGATTGTGGCGTCGCGGAGCACCAATGGCTTGCCGGTGGAATCGACTCTATCGGCAGAGTCCAGCTGCAAAATGCTCTGATTCGACTGAATAATTCCGAACGCCTTTTGTAGCGAGAGTGTAGCTCTGCCTAAGGCCTGGGTAGGAACGTTGGCCGGATTGCACTCCACGGCGGCTGTGTCGCCTTGAGCGCTTAGAGTACTGGATGCAGCCGCTAGTACCAGTGCCGATGCGAACATTGCACCGGTACGTCGGGATGCAAGCAGGAGGCGTGTATCCATTTATTTACTCCTTCGTTATAGACAAAAAATTTAGGGGGATGCTAAAAGTTAGCCTAGAGGGAGCAAAAACGGGGCCTTCCAAAGGTTAAAGTTTCCTTAGGTTTCTTGGGTGGGTTCGGTAAGGGCCCGCTGGATCTCCCGTGCGTCCAGTTCCTCAATGTCTGTCGAGAATGGCAAAAGTATCGATATCCTTCTGTTTCCTGGTGCGTACGGGTTGTTCGGTATTCTAAGGCTTCGGTCGGCGTAGCCTTTAACTTCAACAATTCTGTCTTTTGAGACCCCGGCGCCTTCCAGCGCTCTTCGAGCTGCATTTGCCCTGTCCGCAGACAATTCCCAGTTTGTGTATCTGGCGTCGGCGCCAAACGGTCTTGAATCCGTGTGGCCTTCCAGAACCAGGTTGGCGCCCAGACCCTTCAGCTCCTCGCCAATAAGGCTGAGGGCCTGAGTGCCAAGCGAAGTCATCTGAGCGGATCCGTTTTCGAAGAAACTCTGGCCGGAGTTGGATTCGATAAGTTCTATTCGAAGGCCTCCAGCGGTCATAACTGTCTCTATTTTGGCTCCTAAGAGCTTTAATCCTGCTGTGTTATTTACCTTTTCAGAGATATCACTGGCCAGTTTTGAATAACGATTTTCTTCTGCTGAACGCAGGAACAACCGGGGATCCGGCTGAGGTTTGCCGCCCCCTGAACGCCCCTTTGAAATAATTATTGTTCCGCCAACAGAGCCGTTTTTAAAACCGATCGGGTTGGCAAAGTATCCCTCTACAGCTTCTTTCATGCTGTCGTCCATGCTGAGAAGCCACATCACCATGAAAAACGCCATCATAGCTGTAACGAAATCAGCATAGGCCACCTTCCAGCTGCCACCGTGGTGACCTGAGTGGGTCTTCTTTCGTCGTCTATTAATACGAACCACCTTGTCGTTCTTTTTTCCGACAGAACTGCCAGGTGCTGTACTCTCAATGCTATCCATTTGTGAAAACCATCTTTATGCGGCTCGTCTTCTCGTGAGCCCTTCAAGCTCAGCGAAGCTGGGTCGGTCGCTAGGTTCTATGTTTCTACGCGCAAATTCAACAGATGTCATTGGTGAATCTCCACGCGCGAAGGCTAGCAAGGCTGTGCGTATACACATCATATACGCTTCTTCAGACTTGATTCTGGACTCCACGGCGTTGGCCAGTGGGTTTATAAAGCCGTATGCAAGTAATATCCCGAGGAACGTACCAACCAGAGCGGCTGCAACCTTCTGTCCTATTTCCGATGCGGCTCCGTTGATGGATCCCATCGTGATAACAACACCCAGAACCGCTGCAACAATTCCGAATCCTGGCATTGCATCTCCAACCTTGTTGAGGGCATGTGGGACTGCCATGGCTTCTTCGTGCTGTCTTTCCAGATCGAGGTCCAGAATTTCGGAAAGGTGGTGTTCTTCCACCGCACCAGTGAGTAGAACTTTCAGGGTGTCTGTCAGAAAAGCCAGCGCATGGTGGTTGTTGATTATCGATGGATATTTCAGAAAGATCGTAGACTTGTGTGGATCTTCGATATGCGATTCGAGTCCAATCAGACCATCTTTGCGAGCCTTCTGGAATAAGTCGAACATTAGCTGCAGTAGCTCGCTATACGATTTTTCGTTGTATGGACTTGGCTTCAGCAGTTGGAATACAGCCGCGAAGATGCGTTTTATAAGTGCCGGTGGATTGCTGATCACCAGCGCGCCAATGCCGGCACCTCCGATAATGACAAATTCGGATACCTGAATTAGCACAGCGATGTTACCGTTGTGCATCAAGTACCCTCCAATCACACTACCGAATACAACTATCAGTCCGATGATTACAAACACGCGATATGCTTCTCAGAGAGGAATCCTAAAGTGAATGGCGAAGTAGACACCATCCCCAGTAGCTATGACAATAGTCTAAGTATCGGATGCGAATCGATAAAACTGGACAAAATTTCTTGGCAGGATGTTTCTGATTCGGTACTGGAAGGTATTGCTCACAGGTTGGGAAATCAGCTTACGGTTCTGGTAGGAGTCGCCGAGATAATGTCTCGCCAGGAGGATCTGCCCCCAGTGATGCAGGCGTTGCTGAATGAAATACCGATGCTTGAATCTTCTGTAGATTTGTTGAGGAAGGTGACCGTTGTGGATGATGAGATGTCTGCAATCCAGGCATACGAGACAGATAGACTGGTCAGAGATGCTGTAGATATAGTTTCGCTGAGGCGGGATTTTGACTCAGAATTCACTTTGGAGCTGCTTGATGTGCCTCCAGTGATTGGCGTCTGCGGGAGGATTATTCGCGATATAGCTGCTTTACTGACTCATGCTGGAAAACAGTCCCATACGGTTTCTGTGTCGTATGTTCAGAACGGAAAACAGCTCAGTCTGTTCGCAAATGATTTCGCGATTGAGCTGAGCTGTCTTGCTTAAGCGTGCTGTCGGCTTAGGCGTGTGCGGGCTTAAGCGTGTGTGTGCTTAAGCGTGTGTCGACTTAAGGGTGCGTCGGCTTAAGAGTATTGGTTGCCTGTTATCGAACCATATCCAGTAGTGTCTGAGCCATTGAATCCGCAGTGGTAACAACTCGGGATGCTGCTGAATAAGCCTGCTGATGTAAGGTTAATGCTATAAGTTCCTCGTCAATTGACACTCCGCTTGAACTGGCTCTGTTCGTTTCGGCGTTTATAGTCAGAGAGTTATAGATGGTAAACGATACCTGCGCATCATCAGTGGCAACTCCTAGCCTCGTCACTGTGTCCCGGAAGAACTCATTGAATGATAGTGAATCTGTAGTGCTCCCAACTCTTAGTATGGAGGGAGAATTCCGTAGTTGCGACAACCCCAGCGCCACTGAATTATCTCCTGTTGCGTTCTGGATATTACCCGAAGCGATATAGGTTGGATTGGAGGAGACCCATTGAGATAATGAGATATTGGCAGCGGTAACGTTTGCTGAATTAAAAAAATCTATGTTTGATCCTGTTGGTGGTGTAGCAATATCCCAATTCGACAGCCCTTCCAGCTCTCCTGCTGCTGTCCAGCCTGTGCGATGTGCAGAGTTGACAGTGTTCACCAGACCAGCCGCAATCGAATCGAGTTCAGACTTCAATTTGGGGATGTCGCTGTTTATCAGCTGCTGATACGCGCCTATTGAGCCATTGCTGCTATCAAGTCTGACAGCTCTTCCGTCTAAAAGCAGAGAGACGCCACCTGACAATGGGCTGCCAGAGAGGGTGATTTCCTTGCTGCTTACGCCATCTACAATCGCACTTCCACCGAGATAAACTGTGACGCTACCATTTGTCTGTTCGATGGAAGTAATTGAAGTCAGCGATGCGAGCGTGTCGATAAGCTGGTCTCTTGTGTCGCGCAGTGAAGATGCAGTCTGCCCTCCGGACTCAAAGGCTATAACCTGTCTGTTTATATCTGCAATCTGTTTGGTAATTCTATTGAAATCGCTGACATTGCCAGAGAGGGCACTACCAAAAGAGTTGAGATCGGCGTCTAAATCTCTTGAAAATCGATTCAGAGTATTTGCAAGCTGATCTCCCCGCTGTTGAACTACACTCTTGGCTGCGGCGTTGTTTGGAGAGTTCGCCAGATCCGACCATGCATCCCAGAACTGATTCAGAGTAGCTGCTAATCCGGAATCGCCAGGTTCATTAAAAATACCGCTGATACGCTCAAGTCCGGATGCTCTTGTTGAATACCCCGACGACATTGGGGTGTGATGGCGAAAGTTTGTATCTAAAAGCGAGTCGCGAATCCTTTCGACATTCGAAACTATTACGCCACCAGTTGACAGTGTCTGTGTGAGCGCACGCTGTCTTGTATATCCGTCTGTTGTGGCGTTTGTAATATTTTGCGTAATTGTCTGCGTAATAGCCTGTTGTGCCGATAACCCAAGCCGTGCAGAGTTAAGAATAGAGTTGATTGACATCAGGCTATCGCTGAAAAAATATTGATTCCGCTGTTTGGTTTGTGCTCGTTTCCGGCATAATCGTATACTGGCGCGGACAAGGACGCGGTGTTAAGCAGCTCCGTAGCGTAGTTGTCTTTATGAATAATCGTCTCACGCAGTATAGTCCGGTTAATCCGAACTTCGCGAGCTAATATTTCAGCCGTTTCTCTAAGCCTTGTTAATGCCAATTGCAGATGGTGGCAATGTCCGTAATCAGGGAGTCTTTCAATCTCTGAAATCGAAGATGATGGACCGAGTCCGAGTAGCTGGTATATGGCAACGCGTCTGCTTCGTAGCTCGTTCAGCGTCAGTAATATTCTGTGTGTCGCGAACACACTCTGATCAACCGAATCTATATCATCACGCTCGATTGCTTCACGCTGCTCAGATATGGTGGAGATTAACTGATTGATAGTCTCCACTTCTGATTCCAGCGTGTTTGTCAACGCAGACAGCTTATTCTCTAAAGGCAAGGGAAGCGCTGCATCGTCTGCTTGAGGTGATGTTGTTTCGTTCATAGTTTTGCGCAGAGTTGTTTGTAGATCGCTTCCTGCAGACCGCGATCGCTGCCAGTACGGCTGGCCCACTGATCTGGAGTATCGGCAGCTATCTGCTCGTCCATTAGGTCGGTAAACATGGACTCTCCTGCGGAGTTCATACTCGGATCACCGTCCGGAACTGTTGCTCGCATTGCCTTGTACATCTGTTGAACAAATAATGACTCCATATCCTTGGCAGCTTTGCGTAGCTGTGGAATCTCGGGAAGTCTGTCGGTATGAGAATGTGTGCTGAAAACTGACTTGATATCTGTCATTTTACTATTATCTCCGCCTGCAAAGCTCCAACTTCTTTAAGTGCTGTAAAAATTGCAGCGATCTCCTGTGCTTCCAGCTGGATTGCCTGAAGTGCGGCTGCCAGCCTTTGTGCGTTAACTCCGGCATTTAACTGCACTGCAGGTGTCGCTTCACCTTGTTGTCTGGGAGCTGTACCAGAGCCGTTGCCTATCGTTATTGTAACTCCGCTATGGCTCACTGTGGCTGCACTGATAGTTATATCTCCACCAGCAGCAACAGATCCGTCTCTGCTGTCAATAACGATCCGGCTTGGTGTTTTTGCATCGATACTCAGCTCCTGAATTCGAACGATAGTGGCCGCTCTATCTATGCCATCTGGAAGTTTGAGTAGTATTGCTCCAGGATCCTCTACGGTTGCTGTTCCAGCGGCGATGGCCTGGTTTATAACCTCTGCAATGCGTGATGCATTGGCAATATTCGGATCTTTTAATATCAGTCTTGATGAAGATGCAAATGATTCGGTAGATACTCTCTCCTCTACAATTCCTCCATTTGGAATGCGGGCAGATGTTTCTACTGCATATCGATCTTTGGATTTACCTTCGCTTAGGATCAGGCTGCCCTGTGCAGTTGCAAGGGATTTGGAGTTGGGGTCTGTAACCAGCGGTGTCATCCATAGTGTGCCGCCTTTTAATGAACGGGCGTCGCCTAACGATGAAACTGTAACATCAAACCTGGCTCCTGTTCTTAGATATGGCGAGACTTCGGCTGTAACCAATACAGCTGCCGAATTCCTGGTTTTTAAGGCAGATGCTGGTATTTCAATACCAAAACGTTTCAGTATGTTCGCTATAGATTGAACGGTCTGATCACCATTTCTGGAGCTGTTTCCACGATCGCCAGTGCCATCTAATCCCACAACAATTCCATACCCTACTATGCGAACTGGAACAGATCCTTCAATTGCGGTAAGGTCGCGAATTGTTGTCTGGCCTGTTGCGACCGCTAGAGGAAATAGATGGAGAGCTACTCCTAAAGCTATAAGCGAGCTCGTCAATTTTGATGAGGCCAGGGTCATGGCCACACGCCTGATCAGTGTCGCACTCTTTGTCATCTCTGCATTTTTGGCCTTGGCCATATCTTTGATCATGGTCACCCTTTTTATTATGGCCACACTTTACCAAGTAGTCGACTGATTATGCTCTTCTTTGACGAAGCCAGCGGCCCTTCAGCCTGGTACGCTATTTGAGAATCGGCCATACGAAATGACTGAATTGTATTGTTGCGCTGCACATCTTCTGATCTCGCCCAGCCGGACAGTTCGAGTTTAATGGTGGATTTTTCAATTCCGATAGTCTTTGAACCGGCAAGCTTCATTAATCCATTCTCGCTTATCTCGATAACTCTGGCTGTCATCTCGGTGGCAATTCTGTTAGTACGGGCATCCGAACCTCTGTCGTAAGAACTCGAATTATTTCCACCACCAGCGGCCACAGATGTGGTTTTTGTCGGTGTATTCAATGCAACACTGATGTCGCGCTTCCGACTGTCCGATGCGTCTATTCTTTTGCTGAGAGATGTAAGTGTGTATTCATCGACCAGAATAGTGACAATGTCTCCGATCCTGAAATCTCTCTTATCGGAAGTCCAGGATTGACGGCCTGGTGTCGCCGTAGTTAAACGAGTAGAGGATTGCTGTTGCTGTGTATGGCCACTCGATTCTTCTCGTGCGGGCTGCTGCCGTGTATGACTGCCCGGTTCATCCCGCGCTGGCTGTTTTAGAGAATCGGTGTGGTTTTGTGCTTCTGCCCGTGTATAAACTGGCGATGTTACACCTGTGATGACGGCGCACAATACGATACCTGCTATCCTTTGCGCTAAAAAGCTGTGGTTGAAGTGCATGAAATTAGCTGGAGTATGGAAGGTGCTGAATCATCTGATAATGAGTACGGTATTTGTATCGGTAACTACGGTTTTTATACGTCGACGGTTTGGGGTTCGTACAAGAACTGTATCTCCCAGGCTTCCGTCGCCAAGCGCTATAACATTTATTGAAACCAGAAGATCTGCATCCTTATATATCGCTCTGGTAGATGACTTATCAATCAGCAGATTTGGTGGCGCAATAGCAGGGCGATCTAGTAATTCGCCTTTTTTAATGACGCGTTTGGTAATCCATCCTATAATAGATTTGTTTTCAGATGAACTACAGCCGGAAGAAGTATGATGTGCTTCGATTGTGACACCACGCTGGATATCTTTGGCTGCAATACAACCAAAGATGCCCAATACAGCCAGCGTAGCGGTAAACATCATCTCAGAAGAGAGTTTGTGGTCTGCGCCATATCTTCGCTGGTCTTTATGGCTTTTGAGTTAATCTCATAGGCGCGCATGGCGGTAATCATATCGACCATTTCCTGCACGATCTCTACATTGCTTGCTTCCAGGAAACCCTGAGAAATACGTCCAAGTCCTTCTTCTTGTGCGTTTCCAGTTATGGCCTCGCCAGAGGCTGGGGTTTCGAGATAAAGATTTTCGCCAACTGCCTGTAAACCGGGTGGATTCGCGAATCTTGCAAGTTCGATACGGCCTATTTCTTCGCTATCGGTACCGTCCAGTCTTTTGGCAGAGACGATCCCGGTAGAAGAAATCGTAATATCAGTAAGATTACTTGGCACTTCGATAGGAGGATGGATGGCATATCCGTTGTTGGTGACTATCATCCCCTGATCTGAGATTTGAAAGCTGCCATCTCGCGTGTAAGCCAGAGAACCATTTGGAAGCTCGACCTGAAAATATCCTTCTCCCTGAATTGCGAGGTCGAGTGGACGTTGGGTTTCCTCCAGCGATCCTTGCGACATCATTCTCTGAACAGCGTTGAGACGTACACCTCTGCCAATCTGTATTGCAGGTAGCTGCTCGGTATCGCGCGAACCGAGTGTTGCAGGGCCCTGGACCGTCTGATAAAGAAGATCTTCAAAGTGAGCACGACTGCGCTTGAACCCTGTAGTATTTACGTTTGCAAGGTTGTTGGCGATTACTTCCGTTCTGGTCTGTTGAGCGCGCATACCTGTAGCGGCTGCTCTTAGAGCTGGATCCATTGTGGTTTATAAGTTAAAGGCTGTAAGTTTATATATATTTTGATGCGAACAGTTATACTGGTTTGCCAAGTTCAGTGACGGCAATACCTCGTGCAGAATCAAGAGTAGATATCGCACGCTGTACAGCGCTGTATGCACGTTGAATCGATATCATATCTACCATCTCACCTATCGGCGATATGTTGCTTTCTTCCAGTGCCCCCTGAAGCACAGAAGCTCCACCGTCTGACGGCGTTCGATTTTGTGGAGGGATAAACAAGCCGGTTCCTGCACGTTGCAGCTGCTGATTTCCCGTAAGCTGTTCAATTCTTAATGTGTCAATAGCATGACCATCGACGCTTACAGAACCATCTTTCATTATAGATATTTCGCCGATGGCTCGGTCCGTATTTAAACTGCTTAAAACTATCGGTCCTTTTTGACCTAATATCGGATTGCCGTTGCTGTCTATCAGCACGTTCGAAGCTGATATCGACAGAGAACCGCCGCGGGAAAGTCGTTCTCCCTGCGGAGTCTGGACCACAACGAATCCATCTCCTTCAATGGCGATATCCAGAGGATTTTCGCTGGGGCGTATTGAACCTGATTGATAGTTTGTTATGGCATCAACACGGGGAAGGCCATTCTCAACGAGTCGGGCAAATGCACGTTCTCCTTTGTATCCGTCGGTTGATACGTTTGCTAGGTTGTTTGAGGAAATCTCCTGGCGGCGTTCCCAGTATCTTAGGGCTGCAGCTCCGCTTGCCATTCCTGTTGGTTTTATACTTGATGCCATAAGTACGATTAAAAGCAACCGATGGGCCATCTTTTATCGGTTGTGTAAGTTGTTGTATTGAATGGTGTTACAGCGATTAGACGTAGATCACTGTTATAGTTGCTGTAGGAAGAAGTTGCCGCATCTTTAGTAAGGAGGAAATACTTTCCGCCGAAGCGCAACATCCAATATCCCTTACGCAACAGCACTTCTCAGCGATCCCATGCATTCTCTCAGCTTTACCAGCGATTTTGCGCGAATCTGACTGACGCGACTCTCGCTAACTTCAATAATAGAAGCGATCTGACCGAGTGTAAGTTCTTCAAAGTAGTAAAGAGAGAGAACTACCCGCTCCTGCTCCTTTAAATTCATAATGGCTTCGCGTAATAGCTCTACTTCGCGTTCCTTGGTTAAAAAGTCTTCGACATCGCCAAAACGATCATCTGCTATCATATCGAAGCCTATACTGGTACGGGATTCCTCTTCATCTCCGGAATCATTATCAATACGAATCAGCTTTGACTGTTCGACGTCACCTTCCCATTGCCATACCGTCTCAACAGGCAGATTAAGTGCTTCACCCAGCTCTGCAGCTGAAGCACTTCTGCCAAGTTTAGCTTCCAGAGCTTCACGTGCTCTTGCGAGATCACGTTCTTTTTTTCGTAGAGTTCTGGGGATGTGATCCTGCTTACGTATCTCATCGAGGATCGCTCCTCGAATGCGAGGCGCGGCGAACGTACTAAACGATAAACCGCGCTCGACCTCAAATCGATCTACAGCTGCGATTAGGCCAATGGTTCCAAAGCTGACCAGATCGTCCAGTTCGACAGTGCCCCCTAATGCACGCGCCATATGACGTGCCATATGATGCACAAGCCCAAGGTGAGACTCGATCAAAGCCTGTCGGGCCTGGATCTCATCCTCAGTCTTATTTGCGAGTTCGCTATTGAGTACCGATGTGTCTGTCATGATTTATCTCCTAGTATCCAATGAAGCAACCGAATCTGATTTCGTTGTCGATCCTGTCTGCTATCTCATCAACCGCTGGTATGAATGTGTTGCTGAGAGTTTCATCAAAGGGGACATATCCCCCAAAGTTGACCTTTGTATCTAAAAACTTTGTTGTTGCATGCTGCATACGTTCAAATGATTTAACTGCTTCGCGTTCTTCACTCTTGTTGATTACCAGATCAATTATTGCAGCAGGGATATGATCTCGGACCAGCTTTACCAGGGCATAGCTCGACGATATAGATATTCCATCTGGCGTGCTGACTAGTATCAATCGGTTAAAAGGGGCTGTGCAGAGTTTTATCGTCTTGCTCCATACAGATCCGGCATCGACTACATCGCTGGCAAAAATCAGATCTGAAAAAGCCTGGGATATAGTGGAACAGCCAGTACCGCGCATCCCCGATGCTACTATAATCCTGCTGTTGCGTCCTGAAAGTGAATCGTCAGGCTGCATCTTCAAGGTCCCATACAGCAACGGTATTTAGCGTTACAGAAGAAGGGAACTCCGCCAGAGATATTACCGGCAGGTTTGGTAGTACAGGCGAAACTAACCTGCGAATTCCTACGCGAAGTGAAGGTGATGTAATAAGTGGAGGCACTTTTCCATCAACGGTGGATTCGCTGGATATACGTTTTAGATGCGAGAGCGTGTTTGCCAGAGTTTCCGGAGTCAGCAGCGCCATCTGTGCTGCGTTTATTCCACCGCCTTGTGCACTGCGTGGAGAGAACAGACTCATGAGGGACTGTTCCAGTTTGGGCCCGAGTGATATGCCGCGCACAGAGCCATCCGGTTCTGTATAGGATCTGATAATGACATTACCCATGGATCTGCGAACGTTCTCGGTGAGTGCTTCGGGATCCTTGGTGGTTTCTGCCGCATCGCCGAGGGCTTCGAGGATTGTTACGAGATCGCGAATCGGAACTCTTTCACGCAATAAACGCTGAAGCG